>CAZDVM010000001.1:0-267264 GCA_964508925.1 uncultured Pirellulales bacterium
ATTATACCACAACTTACCACCTTATACACCGGTCCGAAATCTGGGGAGTATTATAAATCACCATGAAAAACATGGCTACAATCATCCCAATTTATCAGTTGATGATATTTTAAAAGAATTCAAGAATATAAAGAATCATAACTCAACTAAACATTTTTATAAAGCAATTTACAACTCTTGTATTGTACTTTTTGTTTCTTATTTTGCTTCAGCAGTAAAAGAAATTTTTTATCTTTCAGTTTTAGATTCATTAAAAAAACCAAAAAAATAAAAAGATTCTCAAAGAAGAGTTAAAACTTTCAATAGAAAAAATGCTTGCAGAAAATTTTGAACAAATGATTCCAGACTTTCTAGCAGAAAAAAATAAAATGAGTTGGCAAGACATGAAAAGCATCAAAAGATCATTTAATGAATACCATGGTATCAACATTAAACAAGATGAGAATGTTAATAATATTATACTAGCTCAAGCTTGCAGGCATTCTATTGTACATGATGGTGGGATTGTAAACAGAAAAGTGATTAACCAAGTTCAAAATGCCACGCCACGTTCAGTCAAAGAAGAATTTGAAAAAAATAAGCAAATTAGTTTTAATACTCATGAAATAGATATTGTAAAAAATAGTATATTAATATATTTAAAAAATTTAAAGATACTATTAACTAACTAAAATAATTGGTAATCAAAAATTTAACTTTTTACTTTTGTCAAACTTATGGTAAATTAATAATCTTTGTAATTATTGAAAACGCAAACATAAAGTTATTTTTTCCTCTTGAAGTTTTTACTTTCGGTTCGATTTGATCCTTGATTTTATTAAGATGAGCTCGTTCTTTAAATTTAATTTCGTAAACAAATCCATTTTTTACATCACAATCTATTGACCATCCATTTCCTTCAAAAGATTTAAATCTTCGATTATTGAAACCATATCTAAGCTCTAGATCTTTTATGTGATCTTTTTCACTAATTATTACCGACAACGGGTAATCGGGGTATAAAACTCTCCTACGGTAACATTTCACTGTATTAGGTCTTTTCTTCAGGTCTTTATCTGTAGATATTGAATAACACATTAAACCGTTTTTCATTTTAAATCTCCCAAGACAGAATTTTATTTACTAAAATTAATTCGTCTATATGTGTAGCAATTGGTTCCTCAGATATACTATCAATTACTAGAACACCGCATATTTTATGATTTTTTCTTTCTGATGCAATAGGAAATGCATGAAGTTGTTTAGGATATCGATGCAAACATTTTAATTTATCAAAACTATTAAAAAAACTTTTTTTCATATATATTTCAATGTTTTCTTTTAATAAATTGTTCTCAATATTTTCTATATTTTTGTATATTTTGATATTTTCATAAGATAAATCAGGTAAGTTCTCTACTGCAATAGAATTTTCAGTATAAAAACACTTTTCTACAACACCGTTTACTTTTTTGTCGTTGTTATTTTCCTGTAAAACCTTAAATGTTGTAGAAGTTCCTTTTTGATAAGGTTTTCCATGTCGTGCATAGAAAGCTAAACAAAAATTTAAAGGATTAAAAGGTATTTGAGACCAGTGATACTTAGTTATATGTCTAGAACAAATTTTAAAAATACTCCGCCTTAAAAAAGTCCAAAAAGCTAAAAAACAATTTCTTTTCAAATAAAGTGTGATACGAAAATTCGTAAAATCACCGCTAAAACATCTATCCATTGCTACTTTTAATAAAGATTTTATTCTTTTTTTCTTATTCAATTTAAAACAAATAAAAGAAATAATTTCGGATAGAATCCAAATTATAATTAATGGAACTGCTAGCCAGAATCTATGTTCCCCTTCGTATATCCAATGGCCAATTTTAAAATATAATGTTGGATCATCAGGTGGATTCTGAAAGCTATTTTCATTAGAAAACGCTATAAATGAAGATACACCTAACAAAAGAAACCGGCAACTACATGCTATTATTTTAAATATTTTCTCTAACATTATAAATCTGATATTTATTACTTGTATTAATGTAATCTTTTATAAGGTTTCATAACATACTGACCAAGTTCTTTACTTCACTTTTTGCCTTTTATACAGGCCTTTTGCCTGTGCTCATCCTCGAAGGGGTAAAAACGACTTGCCCTCATGACCAATAAATATAAATTAAAAACGCCCTTTTATCAAGAATTTTTGAAAAGTTTTATCAGCAAAATATTTATAATTTCCAAATCAATCAGCCTTTCCCCTAAACTGACCAAACCAGCCGATCTCTGCCATTTGAAATCCCCCCTTCCCTCATTACCGCCCGGTATATCAAGTAATTTACGGCCAGCACCACTGCAATAATAAAAACCCCGAGTTTCATGCCGTAAAGCGGCTCACCGATAAACCCTGCCTTTTCAAAGCCGTCTTTTACGTTAGCGAAAATGTATATAAGAAATGCGATAGTTGCGATATCTCGAAAATTAACTAACGGCAGGTAATGATCAAGATCACCGGCCATCCTTTGAAAATAATCCCCCTCTTTCTTGAAAACAAAATAAAGCCCCGGCAATACCGTAAGGGCCAAAACAGCCGCTGCCTCAAAAAAATATTCCAATCCTGCCTCCATAATCAAATGGAACCGTCAAAACAATCTTTTATTCAAATCTTTCAAAAACACCATAATTCTTACCCTGAAAATTATCAAACAAAATTTGCACACTCACAAGAATGAAATTCACTTAACCAATGCTGAAAAAATAGCTCTACATTTTTAAAACTTTTCTGACCAAACTTTTTAATTTGTCTCCTGCTGTTGCTTGGTCAATAGTTTTCCACTTACCAACTATAAAATTATTTTGCTCTTTTGAAGGTGTATATGAAGATACATCAATTCGCCTGAGAACATACTCTAAATTTCCTATGCTTGATAATTCAAGAGATTCGATAAGTTTATAAAAAAGGTTTTGTTTTGCTGCCGAGGCACTATTATGTTTTTTTGTTGTTAAGCTTCCTAATGCCGCATATAAGTCAATATCATGGCCATTATTATTTGCCATTCTCATTAAAATTTGTCACCTAAAAAGTACGAAAGTTAACTAATATGCTAATCGTTAAATTCCTCGATCGCTTCGAACATCGCAAGAATATTTTCAGGCGGAACTTCCGGCAATATGTTATGAACCGTATTGAACACGAAACCGCCGCCTTTATGAAATATCTCTAATCTTTCTTTAACATGATCTTTTACTTCACCCGGCCTGGCATTATTCAGAACATAACGCGTATCGCATCCACCGCCCCAGAAGGTTACCTCACTGCCGAATTCCTCCTTTAATTTAACCGGCTCCATATCGACCGCATTCGTCTGCACCGGATTCAATACATCATACCCCGCTTCGATCAGATCCGGGATCAATTTATAAATCGAACCACAGCTATGCAGAAAAGTCTTCATCTGACTGTTCTTCTTAACATAATCGCAGAGCTGCTTGTGCCTGGGCTTAAAAAGCTTCCTGTATATCTCAGGCGACATAAAAGGCCCCGAATCCATCCCCAGATCGTCGCCGAACCTCAACACATCTGCAATATCACCGACTGTCTCGCATACCTTGCTCAACATCGGCAAGTGCTGTTCCATCAAGGCATCCAGCAGCCTTTCTACATTTCCCTGATCGGAAAAAACATCCATCATGAAATTATCCATCCTGCGAAGAAAACAACCCCATTCGAAAAGATTGCACCCGCAGACTACAACCAGCGCCTTATCGGAATTTTCCCGCAGCCTCAAAGTTCTCTCTCTTAAATCATCCCAGAAACCTTCCTCCCCTGCATGATCCCATGGACTGTGAACCATTGCCGCCCAGAGAACCTTGCCCATCTCTTCAGGAAGGTCGGAAAAATCGTCCGGATAACCTTCAAGATAAGGAAAATATGTCTGATCAAAAAATGTCCCCTTGTTGGGCATTTTTGCTATCTGCACACCATCCGCATATTCAGAAAAACTGCCGTCTTCACTCTGCTGAGGCTTAAACCAGGCAGGGTAGTTGCCCTTTCCCCCGTCAGCCAGTTCAACCTCATACCAGTCTTCCTCTTTGTCATTAAATGTTCTTCCAATATCGACCGCATCGACGCCGAACCTTTCTATAAACTCATAGGAAGGTTGGGCAAGCTGCTGCACTACATCATAAATCTTCGGAATCTCGGGACTGCCTATATCTTTCGTCAGATTCTTGTAAGCTATCGCCGATATGCCCGAACTGGGCGTTGAACCTAAATCTACGGGAACTCTTTCCGGCTCTTTATGTTCGATCGCATTTATTACCAATTCTCTGCTGGTCATACTCATCTTCACTTCCTTTTATTCTGTATGAAAAACTTCAGGAATTTCTTTCCACCATTCACCCTTTTCCCTCGTCACCAGGGGCTTCTGCAGCGGATCTGTCTCTTCCCACCATTTCTTGGTCACTGCATCTTCCGCCATCTCGGCCATGTCAGCCTCAAAATCATCTCCCAAATACTCGAAATAACTGAAAAGGTAATATTCATCAGGTTTTACCTCTGCTAAATATATCGAATAATTTCTGATATTAGATTCCCTGATCTGCTCCAGAACTTTGGGCCAGGTATTGGCGTGAAGTCGCCTGTATTCCGGTATATCCTCTTTTTCTATCCCGATCACACTTGCGTGACGCTCAACATCCTGCTTGTGATAACATTGAGGTTTTTTATTGCAGGAATTACAGCATCCGCTAATCAAAACTAACAAAAGCATTGTTAATATTGATACCGCCATTATAAATTTATTCATTCTCATTTTATTCTCCTCGAATTTATCTAAATATCCAGTATAAACAGATCATAACAACAAATAATATAATTGCCAATACTCTGTAATTTCCGAGCCCTTTCCAGGAATCACCTTTAACCGCCTCCAGCGGATTTTTCCACACAAGTTTCAGGCTCTCATCACTGTGCTTATGAGGCCAGAATACTGAAATGATGATCATCAAACCCGAACATATCAGAAAAAGGTAGAAACTCGCCATCATAAACGGTACATCCCATTTAATATTACTGTCTATAAGCCACTGGCTTTCCTTAAACCAGTCCAGAAGAAAAACACCGAATCCCATAATTGCCCCCAAAACCAGCGTCGTTATAGCCGCCCGGGAACTTGCCCTTTTCCAGAAAATACCGAAAACGAAAACCGCCGTAATAGGTGGAGCAATATAACTTATTATCGTACTGATCCCCTGGAATATACTCGGATAATGCTTCAGAAACGGCGACCACAGGATCGCAGCGACCATCGCAACAAAAGTGACTATCCTTCCTATTATCACAAGTGACTTATCGGAAGTCTGAGGCCTCCATCTCCTTACTATATCATAACTGAACAACGTCGCACAGGAATTCAAAGCCCCCGAAACCGTACTCATCAAAGCTGCAAGCAGCGACGCTGCAACTATCCCTTTTAAACCAACCGGCAGTAAATGCGTTATCATATAAGCATAGGTATCCGCGGATTTTTCAAGGTTATCAGGCAAAACACCCTTGTTAATCAGACCTAGACAGATCAATCCCGGCAGTACGAAAATAAATACCGGCAGTATCTTAATAAAACCCGCAAATATAGGCCCAACCCTGGCATGGTTCTCATCCTTGGCACCCAGCACCCTCTGAACTATCGTCTGATCCGCACACCAGTACCACAACCCAATCACAGGATAACCTAAAAACACCGAATACCACGGCAGATTGGAAGGATCATCCGCACTTCTCAAAATGGTCATCTTCACCGGCTCAACATTCGAAGTCAAACCTTCCCAGCCCCCCACCTTATACAAACCGATCACCGTGATACCTACCGCACCGATCAGCAGAACCACCGTCTGGATTGATTCCGTCAAAACAACCGCAAGCAATCCTCCGATTATAGTATATAAACCCGTAAGTATGGCTATCGTTATTATGCTGGTCATAATGTCAAAACCGAACATCCCTCTCAATACAACGGCACCTGCATACAAAGAAAATCCTATATGGATCACGATCGCCGAAATTATTGATATGAATGCAAGCCAGTCCCTGCAAAACCGACTGTACCTTTTCTCAAGAAAATCAGGCAGCGTCGCAACCCTGGCACGAAGATAAAATGGCGCAAAAAACAACGCAAGAACTATCAAAAGAAACGCTGCCATCCATTCGAAATTCCCGTACGCAAGACCGTTCTGATATCCCTCCTGGGCAAGACTTACAAGGTGAACCGTGGAAATGTTAGTTGAAAAAAGTGCAAGCCCGATCATAGGCCAGGTAAGACTCTTTCCTGCTAAAAAATACCCTTCTCCCTGGATATCCCTTCTCTGCCTGAAACCCGCCCAGCAGCCGATTCCTACAATAGCAAGCAGGTACAAAATAATTATTGCAAGATCGACTCCCGCAATATTCAAACCTTCCGTCATAAGCTTCTCCTTAAACTTACCCTTTGAATAAAAAAAGATACTGCCTGCAAAGGACAGTATCTTAAATTGTAATTATTTATATTAAATTGACCATTTTCAAATTTATTTATTCAAAATTCTTGGGATCCTGCAGCTGCTTTTTGACATGATCCAGAAACTGAGAAGCATAAGCACCGTTTGCTATCTTATGATCAACTGCAAGTGTCATTTTCATAATCTTCCTTATGGCGATCCCGCCATTGCTCGGCACACAGGTATCTGTGATCTTACCCACACCCAGAATACTGCACTGACCGGGAACTACCACCGGAATGAAAGAATCTATCCCGAACGCACCCAGATTGCTCACCGTGCTGCTTCCGCCTGAAAGATCATCCGGACTTAATTTATTAGCCTTGGCCTTCTCGATTATTTCCCTGCTTGCCTTTGCTACCTGCTTGATGTCCTTGTTCTCAAGTCCCTTAACGATCGGGGCAACAAGATCGTCACCTACCCCGATAGCGAGTCCTACTCCTATGCTGTCTGCAACTTTAATATTGTCACCGTCAAGCTGACCTGCCATCAGCGGGAATTCTTCCAGACCGTTTGCAAGTGCCTTCATTATAAAGTCATTATAAGATACCTTGACGTCACCTGCCTTATTCAGCTCTGACCTGAACTCTACAAGATCAGTAACATCTGCCTCAACGTTCAGATAAAAGCACGGTATGTTCCTCTTGGATTCAAGCATCTTTTCGCCGGTTATCTTCTGAAGTCTCGTCCGCTCTACCACATCACCGAGCTTGACCTTCTTGCCCGCCGCCGGCTTAGCTGCCGCTCCGCCTTCTGACGCCTTCTTGACATCCGCCTCGACGATCCTTCCGTTTGGTCCGGTACCGGCAACTGCTGAAAGGTCTACCCCTAGATCTTTAGCCGCCTTTTTGGCTCTGGGCGAAGCTATGATCCTGCCAGACGCTTTCTTCGGCTGTTTAGGCTGTTTTTTAACTTCGGGCTGCTTTACAGGCTCTTCTTTAACTTCCACGGTTTCCGTTTCTTCTTCTGCCCCCGGCTGTTCGCCTTTTTTCAGTGTCTCTATGAAACCTTCTGGAAGCACTTCGTCCTTTTCACCCAAAACCAGCAGAGGATCACCTACCAGCAACGTGTCACCTTCTTCTGCTACTATACCTTTGACGAATCCCTCTGCGGGACTTTCCATCTCAAGGGTCGCCTTGTCTGTCTCAACTTCGAAAATAACATCGCCTTTATTGACTTCGTCATTTTCCTTGATATTTATACTGACAATGGTGCCTTCTTCCATGGTCTGCCCGAGCTGAGGAAGCTTAACCACCTGACCTGAAAATTCAGGGGCCCCGGCCTTGGCCGATCCCTCAGATTCTTCCGCCTCTGGCTCTTGCTGTTCTTCACCTGCGCCGCTTTCCTTGGAATATTCGGACATATCCACTTCTTCATCTTTGTTACCGACGACCAGCATAAGATCGCCTACCAGCAGAGTATCGCCCTCATTGGCAACTATTCCTTTAACGAATCCTTCCGCGGGACTTTCCATCTCAAGCGTTGCCTTATCCGTCTCGATCTCGAAAAGCACATCGCCCTTCTTTATCTCGTCACCGACTTTGACATTCGAACTGACAATGGTACCTTCTTCCATCGTCTGTCCTAACTGTGGTAATTTTACTTCTGTAGCCATGATATTTCCTTTTATTTTATCAGCCTCAATTGACTGTTATACCATTTTCTTTGCAGTTTCAACAATTCTTTCCACGCTCGGAATACTTGCAAGCTCCAAAGGCTCACTCATCGGCGGAGGTGCATCCGCAGCTGCCATATTAACCGGCTCTGCATCCAGGTAATCGAATCCCTTCGTGCCGTCATCGAAAGTATAACCCATCAATTCACCTGTCACTTCCCTGCCAGATCCGCAAACTCCGAAACCTTCACTTACCGTCAGCAGTCTGCCCGTCTTTTTAACGGACTCTGCAACAGTGTCTATATCCATCGGCTTTAATGTCCTCAGGTCGATAACCTCTGCATCGATGCCGTGCTCCTGCTTAAGTATCTTGGCCGCTTCTAATGCCCACATCGCCATCCTGCTGTAGGAAACGATCGTAACATCAGAACCGCTCTTTTTGATATCCGCCTTGCCCAGCGGGATAGTATATTCTTCCGTAGGCACTGCACCCTGCTGCTTATATGTCGCCTTATGCTCAATGAATACAACCGGGTTGTCACTTCTTATCGCAGATTTCAACAATCCCTTCGCATCATAAGGAGTAGAAGGCATTACTACATAAAGCCCCGGCACGTGCATCAGCCAAGCTTCAAGCGACTCACTGTGATGAGCTGCGATACATCTTCCGACACCGCCTTCTGTTCTCAGCACCATCGGAACCTTCGCCTTTCCGCCGAACATGTACCTGTTGTAAGCTCCCACATGAACCAACTGATCCATCGCGATAGTAATAAAGTCAACATACATGATCTCGGCTATAGGCCTCAATCCTCTCAAGGCCGCCCCAACTGCTGAACCGGTGATTGCCGCCTCTGAAATTGCCGTGTCTATCACTCTTTCAGTACCGTATTTCTCAAGAAGCCCCTTCGTCGCCTTATAGGCACCGCCGTAAAGACCAACATCTTCACCCATAATAAACACGCTGTCGTCACGCTTCATCTCTTCATCCTGGGCAGCAACGAGCGATTCGCCTATCGTCATAACGTCCATGCCGTATTCATCCTTGACGATCCCCTTGGCCTGATCTGTCTTTTCCCTGGTGGTTCTCTTCTTCGATGTCGTAAGTGCCTCGTTGAATTTTTCCGTCGCTTCCAGAACCTTGCTGCTTGTTTCATTATCCTTATCGACTATTTCCTGCGGATAGGATTCCTCGACGTAAACGTCCTTCTCCAGTTCCGAAGGATCCGGGAATTTACTGTCAAGACCGAACTGAGTAGCTTCCTCGATCGTCTCATTGGCCTTGTCCTTGATGGCATCAAGATCTTTTTCCGTAGCAAGACCGTCTTCCAGCAGCCTTTTTCTCATTACGATAATCGGATCCCTTTCCTTCCACTGCTTTTCTTCTTCCTTGGTTCTGTATGCTCTCGGGTCACTCCTGGAATGACCGAACCATCTGTAGGTCTTCGCCTCGACCATGACAACCTGGCTGTCTTTTCTCGCCATGGTGGCAGCAGACTTAACCGCCTGGTAAACCGCCATTACATCCTGCCCGTCAACTATCATTGCGGGTATATTATAGGCATGGGCACGATCAGTTACATTTACAATATTACTTGCAGAAACCGTCCCCTCTACCGGGCTCCCTGAAAACGGCACGCTCATACCGTAAAGATTATTTTCTACAAGTGCGATCATCGGCACTTTCAACGCCGACGCCAGATTCATCGATTCATGAAAACTGCCCGTATTCGTCGAACCGTCACCGAAGAAAGATACCACTACCTTGCCGGTCTTCCTGTACTTCTCTGCAAGTGCCGCACCTACCGCCGGAGGCTGATTACCGCCCACGATACCGGTCGAACCGAGATTGTTGCACTTCTCCACATCGGCAATATGCATCGAACCGCCCCTGCCTTTACAGTAGCCGGTCTCTTTACCCATCAGCTCCGCCATCATCCTGTTCCAGTGCTCCTGACGCTGTTCTACACTGTCCGCATATTTATTGCCGATAGCTCCGCAGTGTCCGTGACCTCTGTGAGTCGAACCTATCACGTCACCCCTTTCGATCGCTGCGATCGCTCCTACCGCAACAGCTTCCTCACCTGCATATAAATGAGATGCACCCTTAATGATATTCTGCCCGAGAAGATCGAACACCTTCTCTTCGAAAAAGCGTATCTCATAGATCGTTCTCAACCAGTCCTTGGCCATCTCGAGAGTGATCAGCTCATCGTCGATCAGTTCCTTCAAACTGGGTAATTTCTTTTTTCGCGTATCTTCAATACAAAAATCCACGGCTAATTCCCTTTCAATTTCGTTAGAATTATTTAATTATCATTACTATTTCAAGAATTGTAACATAACAAAAAACCATACACAAAACAATCCAAATCGAAGGATTTGTACCTGACTTTATACTTAAATAATCAATATCGAAACAAAACGAACATTCCCCCCTTGCATTTAAACATTAATATTGTAAAATCAATCAAAATCAAAAATTAAAAAGTTAATTTACCCAAACTGGACTCTATACACCTGAATATGAAAGGAATGAAATGGGCGTAGCTGCCGAAGAAAGACAGAATGTAATTCTCGACCGGATCAGAGAAAAAGGCAAAATAATGGTAAATGATCTCTCCGAGGAACTCGACGTTACCGAAGTCACTATAAGAAGAGACCTCACATACCTGCAAAAGAACGGCCTCATAAAAAAAACTTACGGCGGAGCAGTTATGGCATCACCGGAAGTAAAAGAATCCGTAAGATACAGACAGACAAGAAACCTGAAGGCAAAAAAGAAGATCGGCAGACTCGCAGCAAAACTAATAAACAACGGAGACAACATCTATCTAGAAGCCGGCTCAACGTGCTATGAAATAATACCCTACCTCGCTGACAAAAAAGACCTCACCGTCATCGTAAACTCTCTATACCTCATGAAAAGACTCCACGAAATGACAAAACACAAGATCATAGTCATCGGCGGCATCTACAGGCCCGAAAGAATGGACATGGTCGGCCCCGGAGCAGAGATCGCCATCTCTCAATACTCAGGATACAAAGCCTTCACCGGCGCTGACGACATCGCAATAGAAGCAGGCATCAGCGGTGCAGACGTCGTTACCGTAGGATTCACAAAACTGGTACTAAAACGTTCCAGCCAGATAATCTTCGTCGGAGACAAAAGCAAATTCGACAACCCCGCACTATACAAGATCGCTGACATCGACACCATCGACTATATCGTCACCGACACCGCTCCCTCACAACAATGGCACTCCGCCTGCAAAAACAAAAACATCCAACTCATCTACCCGGATGAAGATTAAACGTACAAAAAAAGCCCAGCCGTTTCGACTGAGCTCTAAAGTTTTATATTTAAAAATTTAGAAAATTAAAATTTGTTTCGAATTTCCATATTCGTATTTAGGATTTTTAAGTAATTATCTTACCATTACCTGTCCTGCATCTATAACCAGCGTCTGGCCGGTGATCCTTCGGGCCTTGTCAGAGCATAGAAAAACAACACCGTCTGCGATGTCCTGACCCTTTATCTCCTTATTCAAAGCCGATCTGCTCACATAAAAAGGAATAACCTCTTCCGGCTTAATACCGTACTTCTTAGCACAAACCTTAATATATTCCTCATTCCAGATCTTCGAACCCTCGAAAACATTACCCGGTGCCACGCAGTTAAACCGTATCCCCTGTCTGCCCATCTCCAGGGCCCAGCCGCGGGCAATATGCAGCTCTCCTGCCTTAGATGCGTTATACGCGGTATTGTTCTTACTGGCCTGGAGCCCGGACTTCGAGCTGATATTTATTATCGATCCGCCCATGCCCTGCTTGATCATCAACCGTGACGCTTCTTTTGCCATCAAAAAGTACCCCGTCAGGTTCACTTCCATTGCCATCCGCCAATCTTTCACCGGCATATCCACAAGTGGATAAGGCGGTGCTATACCTGCAGCATTCACCAGTATATCAACCCCGCCCCAATTCTCGATTATCCTGTTAAAACCTTCCTCAACATTCTTTTCATCCGTAACGTTACAGGTAACAACCAGCGTCTGGGCCTCCGGCAGTTCTTCCTTTATCTCTCTGTCTGTCTGCTCTGCCGCCTTGGTGTCAATATCTGCAAGAGCCACCGCTGCCCCCGCCCGTGCCATTCCGATTGCGATACTCTTTCCTATACCGGAACCTGCACCGGTAACAACTGATATTCTGTCCTGAAGAACTTTTTCCTTTTTAACGGGCTCACCGTAAAGATATTTCGCCTGCTTCGAACTCAGTGACTTAATACCTCCGAATTCCTGGGCATACAACCTCACCTGCATATAGGACCTCGTAACATCAGCGAGAAAATCAAGATCCTTTTCAGGCCCCGCAACAAAAAGCCCCACTTCCTTTGCAAGGAAAACCTTCGGACATAACCCGTTCTTGTCCATGTATTTCTGTATTTTCCTGGTCACGCTCTTGGCATCGGCCTTAGTCAGCCAGATCGGAGAACCGCCTGTTACGTGCTGCTCGTCTGGTGTAAGCCCTGTTTTATTACACATCCTGCTTACTGAATCCTGCTTCAAAAACGTCTCGATCTCATCATCCAGGTAAAACTTCACGGAAGCATAATTATCGCATACATCCTTTAGCCCCTTCCTGATCTCAAAACCAGTTGCCTTGATCAATTCAGGCTGCGGTGCGGATATCGAAGCCTTCTTTATCTTAGGCAGATTATCCTCACAAGTCTTAACCGTGTCATAAACTGCCGCCATCGCCTCTTTTTTGGAAGATGCCGAAACCACTAGCCCGTGATTCTGCAAGAAAATCACTCTTGGCAACTTCTCGAACTTCTTCTCATAACTCCTCATCGCACCCTTCATCTTCTTTGCAAGCTCATAACCTATCCTTGCGTAAGGAACCCACATCGGCTTATCGTCACTGCCCTTGAAAACATCCTCGATGATCTTCCTGCCGCTTCTCGCGCAAGCATACGCAAGTACCGAAACCGGATGAAGATGAATAACATACCTGTCAAGCATCGCATGAAAGCACCCCTCCACCGAAGGCTTAATATCTGCATCCCTGTCATCCTGGCACGCATACAGCATACCGCTCGTCACCTTCGCATCCAGACTCTCGGGCATTAGCTCCTTGAGCGATTCATCTTCCGCTACGTTAAGCGTCCTTTCGACACTCATCCTCCGCCAGCCTTCGTCCTCTGTCATATCCTTCAATGCCGTGCCGCTGGCCTTAATATACATATATTTTCCGTCCTTGGTTTTCACCGATGTATTCCCGAATGTCCCCAGTACCAGAGACGAGTCTTTACCTACCGTTGTTGAAATTTTAACTAAATCCGATAACGCCTGTTCCATCATTAAATCCTGAATCTTCCTTATTTATAGGTTTCCAAAAGTGCTTTTTCCGCTTCCTTGTTCCAAACGCCGTTCTGCAGTTTCTCCGCCACTCCCGGCAGTTTATCTTTAAGCTCGGTAAGCTCCGTCAGCTTCAAACCCGTGCAGTCCGGGTAAACCAGTATCTTACCTGCGATCGATCTTTCCTCGACCGCCTTGATACCCTTCGGAGCATCTTCCAGCCCGCAGATCGCCGCGACCGATACATCCGTATCCAGCTGCCCGCTCTGCACCTTCGACAATACTATCTTCATATCATCCAGCACCGAACCGCTCGTCCCTATAAAGTAAACCTGCTTTCTAATATATTCGTTCATATCCACCTGTGCAGTCACTGATGCCGGAATACCTGCAAAAATATTCACAATTCCTCTTTCCGCAGAATCTACCACCGACTGTGTCACCAGTGCAGGCACCGGTGCCATTAATGAAATATAATCGAACTTGCCCGTGACCTGAGTCTTCTGAGGATTATAAGTCTGAAATTCCACACCGTTTTTTTCCGCAAATGGAACTGCTACCTTCCGCAGCATCTCCAGCCTGGAATCATCCAGGTCAGATGCGTAAACACTCACACCTTCGATACCGCTGCAAATGCTCCTTACAACATGCATCAAACCCATCGGCCCGCCCGCACCGACTATGCTTATCTTGTCATTTTCTCTAAGCTCATCAGTTCCGGGAATATACTCCATTGACTCAGTGGGATCGGAACCGGCAGTACCTATCACACGGATACCTCCGTAATGAACCCTTCCCACTTGGGCCTTCAAATTCCTGTCAAACTTATTGCCGCAAAGAACGATATTATAAAGCCCCTTATTGGCCACCTTATCAAAAAGGATCTCCGCCGTCTCAGCATTAGAACCGAAATATATCACATCATCGAACATCCCATCCGGCAGTTCCTTTACCGTTTCAGCCCTCTTGGCATCGACCAGCTCCTTCGGAGCCCCCTCCTTATAAACCAAAGTCACGTCCTCCGGCTCATCATACTTATTGAAAAGATGACCCAGCACGTTCTCCTCTATCATTTCATCGGCCGCAACCAGAAGCTTACCGCCTTCCATAAGTTTGCACCTTTCCTTAGAAACATAAGCATCCTCAACACATGCCCATGGCTCTACAAGAGCAACCGAAGAAGCAGAAAGATCGTCACTTACCGGAAGCAGCATCGAATCACCTTCAGGAGATGTTATCACTCGCTTGTCCATCAGAACATATTCCTGTAATGCCCCCTCGAAATTATAACCGAAAGCACCGTTGGAATTCTCCGTCTTGAGCCAGCGGTAATCCGCCTGAACCAGAAACCTCTGCCCGACCTGGAAATCCTCAACTCCGTCACCTATCGCAACAATTCTCACAACAGCCTCATGTCCCGGCACAGTGGCCTCGTCATTGGGAACATAACTCGGTATCTCAGACAAAGCTTCCGGATTGATCCCCGAAACCACCGGAGCTTTTCTGGCATGATCTGAAAACTGCTTCAATAACTTCAGATCCGAAAAACACAAACCAACCGCCTCCACCTTGCAAAGAAGCTGATCTGCCTTCGGCTGATAAACTTTTTTACTCGGATTAAATTTAACTTTTTTCTGACCCGTAAGCTGTACGGCTCTTTCTTTTTTTGGAATATCCATTTTCTAAATTATTTCCTCAATTAAGTTAATTTTCCTAAGATCTCATCAGGACTCATATCTTCACTTAAACTCGCCAATATGTCAAACTTTGAAAGATCGAATTTCCTGCCCAGACTTTCGAAAAATTCATTCTTCTCTTCCCTGCTTTCGAAACTATCCTTTGACCACTCGCTGGTATATCCCGCTTTCGCAAACCTCTCCATCAACGTGTGGCCGTAAAGAATATAAGCACCTTTCATAAATGCAGGCACAAATGGCGACAATTCCTCGGACTCAAAATCATCAACGAACTTAAGCCCAGGACTGTTCATCTCCGTACCAACCGAAACCGGCAGATCGTTATCCTCTGCTATCTGCATTATCTCCTGCAGCTTCTCGAGCTTTTCGTCCTTAACTCCTGCAGTAAAGTTCCTGTCAGGAATAATATTTATCGCCTCCACTCCCTGTGACATCTCGATTTCCAGAAGCTTTTCTATCTCCTGTTCGCCATCACTTAAGCCGTTCAGCCACGTCAAAGTCGGAATACCTCCCGCATTTAAAACGAATTCATTGAAATCTGCCATATCCGGAAAATCACCTCGTTCAGGCTGAACATAACCGACACCGCCCCGCTTCATGGTCTTCGCCCTGATCGTGTTGACCAGTTTCTTACAGGTCGGCTCAGTGATCTCATCGGGAGAAATATCTATCTTTTCCGACCAGAAGGATTTAAGATCATCTTCATTTTCAAAAACCTCACCGCCTTTCTTGGCATAGGCAAGCGAAATATGTCTCTCTGTCGCATTACCCGAAGGTGTCAAGGGCAAAACATCCTCATCATAATCAAGCTTCACCGGCTCAAGATATTTATTAACCCTTTCTATCAGCCCTTTGTTTCTGTTCTGGGCCATCTGCTTTAACTTCGCCAGAAACTTCTGTACCCCCACATCCAGGTTACCGGTAGGCATCGCTGCCCCCATATGATATGCGATCCCCGGCTCTCCCGGAGAATTGATGACCTTATCGGAAAACTCAGGCACAAAAACCCTCGTCTCAATACCGGATATCCCCTTTTGCCTGATCCTCCTGCAGGCATTGAAAAATTCCTCAACACCGTCAAGAACATCGAAATCGACTATCCCCGCCATTTTCAAGCCGTTCTTCTTGGAAAGCCAGGCTATCTGTGCAGGGGAATAACCCATATAATTAAAAGAATAAAATGTATGAAAATGCAGATTCACCCTGTCCTTATCTTCCGGCAGTTCCATCGATTCTGAATCCACCAGATGAGCAAGCTGCTCGAACGCATCTGCCCTTTCCTTCTTATCGAAACTATCAAGTTTATTTTCAAGTTCTTTAGTCAATTTTACAACTCCGATTAAATTACAACTTATTTTGCAAGCTCTTTAAACTTCTCGATCTGCTTTGCCCACTGCTCGGGATTTTCAGGCTTGTATTCCACCGGCTCAACCGAACTGGATACGATCTTTCGAAGCTCACTTAAAGATTTAACCTGCCCGCTCGCCATTGCCTGCATCATTATATTACCCACTGCCGTCGCTTCCACCGGACCTGTGGCCACCCTTTTACCGATCGCATCCGCAGTAAACTGACAAAGCAGCTCATTCTTGATCCCCCCGCCTACCATGTGCAGCACATCTAGCTTCTTACCGATAATATCCTCTATGCTTTTTATCGTGACATTATATTTCAGGGCAAGGCTTTCAAGTATCACTCTCGCCATCTGACCTTTATCGATGTTCTTTTCCTGTCCTGTAGATTCAAGATAACGGTTTATTTTCTCCGGCATATCCCCGGGCGACAAAAACTCTCCGTGATCGGGATTAATGACCGCCTTAAAAGGCTCCGCCTTATCAGCCATTTCGGTTATCTCATCATAAGAAAGATCAACCCCCTCTGCCTGCCATTGTCTCCTGCATTCCTGCAGAATCCACAAACCGATGATATTTTTCAGAAACCTTATAGTCCCGCAGACTCCGCCTTCATTTGTGAACTCATATTCGAAACTTTCATCATTTATCACCGGCTCTTTAAGCTCAACTCCCATCAGACTCCACGTACCGCTGGAAAGATAAGCCCAGTTCTCACTCTCTGCAGGAACCGCTGCAACCGCACTTGCAGTATCATGTGAAGCCGCCGCAACTACCTTGATCTCCCCGCAGCCGAACTCTTGCTGCAACTCAGGTTTCAAAATACCTGCTACTGTACCTGCCTCGATAGTATCACTGAAAATTTCTTTTGGAAGTTTGAGCTTATCAAATATCTCATCAGACCATCTTCCGGTTTTCATGTTTAAAAGCTGCGAGGTACTGGAAAGCGTATATTCATTGTAATCTTCCCCGCTCAAATGATAAGCGACCAGGTCAGCCATAAATATAAGCCTTTTTGCATTCTTCAAGGCCTCACTCCCTGAAAGCCTCATCGAAAGAAGCTGATATATCGTATTCAGCTGCATGAACTGAATCCCCGAATTTTCATACAGCTCCCGTTTCGGCATCAGATTGAACGCCTTGTCCATCATATCATCCGTCCTGCTGTCCCTGTAATGATAGGGATCCTCTATAAGCTCACCGTTCTCATCCAACAGACCGAAATCAACTCCCCAGCTGTCAACCGCTATCGACTGAACATCACCGCCGGCCTTTTCGACTGCTTTCTTAATACCTGTTTTTATCTCAGAAAAAAGCCTCTTAAAATCCCACCTCAGCGAACCTTCTACTTCCCTGGGCCCGTTTTCAAATCGGTATATCTCATTCAGCTTAACATTATCACTCTCAAGTCTTCCTAATATCACTCTGCCGCTTTCTGCTCCGAGATCGACCGCTATATAATTTTTTCCCTTATTCACTGTAAAACCCTTTCGCTTGAACCTCATTTTCAGGCCATAAAGTATAACTGATTAAAAACAGAAATAAAGGCAGTTTTTTCGCTTAAATTCAAAACCGAACACAATTACACAAAATCGAACAATAATTCCACAGCAAATTAGTGATTTTACAAAATTAATGAAATATTAACATTTTTTCCTAAACATATGACAACACAACCTTAAAATATACATAATATAATTAGAAATGCCGGTTATTTGAAAGAATCAAAGGTGAAAAAAACATATACCGAAGAAGACATATTGGAAATAACACTGGCAAAAGAAATCCAGTCTCAGAGACTTTACCTCTCCCTTGCAAGCTTTACTGATGACCCGGAAGTTAAAGATCTTTTACTTTACATGGCAAATGAAGAAAAACAGCATTCCAGTAACATTGAATTTGAATCCATGAAAAAAGGCTATACCGTAGATACAGAACAAAGCAACATAAACCTGCAAGATGATGATGACCTCACAAATTTAGAAAATAAAATTAATGTCACTAAAGAACAGATCCTTGAACTGGCAATTAAAAAAGAAGCTGATGCCTTTCAGCTTTTCGTTGAAATGGTTCCATACGCAGAAGACGAAGAATTGCGGCAGATGCTCCTGGAACTGGCCGAAGAAGAAGTTCGGCATAAACAAAAATTCATGGACCTATACGAACGAATTTGCGAACGCCCCTATGATGATGACTCAAAAGATGATACTGAATAAAACTGCAGCATAATTCCGATTATTTTTCTTTTTTCTTATCCTTCTTTTCGCTTACCGGTATCTGAACTTCACTGTATTTTTTGAACCACAAAACGAATGGACTGTTATAGGCCAGAACACGCGGCTTACCTGTCTTATCATATTGACCGATATTTTCATCGAGCCACCCATTCAATATCTCTAAACCCGTCTCAAAATTCTCCCTCTTATAGGCACCTTTCCTGCCTACACTCACCACCGTTACCGGCGGAGCCATTTTTACCGTCACGTTGTCGTTGTCATTACCAGATATCTCTATTCCCTCCGGATAATAAAACGCCATTCTTTCCATCTCCATCATACCCCCCTCTTGTTCGAGCTCCATTTTAACCGGAGTAGTCATCGGAATATCCTTCTTTTTGATATGCCTGAATAACTCCTGAAACATTTCATCCCTTGACTTTAAATTCTTACTGCTCACTTCCGCTAATTTCAATTCAGGATATCTCTTGATCCGGATATATCCCGGCGGAGAAGGATAAGGAAAACCTTTCGGCAAAGGCGCCTCCAGTAAAGGTAAAAAATCAAGTGACACTATCGCTTCATCTATTGTCTGCTTATAAAGTTTTATCGCTTTTTGGTCTGACTTTAGATTTTCAGCTTTGGATAAATTATTGCCTATTAATATTGACGCATCGGACAGCGGCTTTAATTCTTTGTGAGCCTCGCTTAAAATTTCCTGCAGGTACTCCCTGCTTTTTCCCGAACCTTCTATCTCCTCGATCTTCTCACTTTTATCGATACCCCTGCCCAGTTTCGATTTAATTCCCTGCGTAGTATATCTGCTGCCCTCTTTGACATAATCCAGACTGACTTCCTCCCCGCATCCGCCGAAAAACCCCAGCAGAAAGCTGATTATAACTATCAAACTTATTGAATAAAGTATCCGCCCCATGATTAAAAATTATATCAAAATAATGTCACCGAAAAATAGGGCTTTATATGAAATGAATTCTAATGCTTAACCTGATTTTAATTAAATAGTTACTGTTTCTTTTTTCTGGCCGGTTCTGTTTGCAATTTTAAGCATCGCCTTGATCTTGTACAAATTCACTGATGACACTACCCCCTCCAGCCTTCCGCCTTCATCAACCACCGGCTGATACCTCGTCCCGTATATCCTGAAATTCTTCATTATCTCAGAAACGACCGTATTTTTCCTCAATTTCACATTAGCCGGATTCATCACCCACTTAACGGCAAGTTCCATGGTCGGATCCTCACCTTCTCCAAAATGCGTCAATGAATTAATAAGTACAGGGTTCACAGGACCTGCAATATCGGCATAGGAAACGATACCGGAAAACTCCTCGTCACTTCCTACAACTGCAAAATCCAAACCCTCTTCACTCATTAATTCTCTTACCTCTTTGACGGACCTTTCCGGGCTGACCCGGCTAACCTTTTTCTGCATTATCTGTCCAGCAGTTAAAGACAATATCTCAGAATAGGGATTTACTGAATTGAATATCTCAAGCTCCTCCCCCTCAGGATCATAAAGTTCCTTTACATCAACACTTTCCGATCTCCCTTCATGCTTAAGTTCTAATATCTGTTCATTGAGATTCGAAATAAGCGTTTCATACATCTCCGCCTTCCGACCGAATTCTCTTTCCAAATCTTCAAGCTGAGATTCGTATCTCTCGTCCAGCTTCTTTATACACTTTTTGGTCTCTTTCTTAAAATTCTCGATCCTGGCTTCCTGCCTTCTTTCAAGCTCCGCTTCCCTTTTTTCCCGCCTGCTTATCTCCTCTTTTTTCTCTTTAACCTCACTTTGTAACTCATCCCGGCAGGCTTCCGCTTCTTTGAGCTTGGCATTAATATCTTCACATATCTTTTTATTTTCCCGGTTTATTAATTTAACCTTCAGTTCCCAGTTTTCATTCGATTTCCTTAATTTTTCCTGTAGCTCCTGTTCTATCTTTTCCGCTTCCGCTTTTTTATCTTTCCTAGCCTCTTCGAGCTGCTTTTCCAAATCCCTTTTTCGACCCCGGCTTTCTTGCTGAACCTCGGCTATCTTATCTTCATAAACCCGCTCCAGTCTCTGAATTTCTTTTTCAAGCGTCTCTGTCTTTTCACTGTAAAATCCGTTTAATTCTTTAATTCTATTCTCATGATCCTCACAAATGCTTGCCATGATTTTTTCATGCCTGCATTCGATTTCCGATATTTCTGTTTCTTTTTCCTTTTCAACCTCCTGCAGCTTCTCATCGAAAATCCCGTGCAGTTCCTCCACTTCCCTGCTGTGACTTTCTCTTAATTCTTTTGCTGTATTTTCTTTCTTCTCCTCTAACTCACGGATCTTTTCCTCGGCCTCCTTCTGCAGAGCTTCCTTTTCTTTTCTCAGCCTCTTTTCTCTTTCACCCCCTTCTGCCTTTAACTCAGCTAAGCAATTCTCGTAATCAGCGATCAAAGCTTCCTTTTCCCGTGTCAATTCTTCGATTCTTTGCTCATTATCTCTTATCTTATCATTAAGTTCCGCTTCTGTCTCCTCCTGCCAATTCGCAAATCTCTGCTTTATCTCCTCCAGCCTTGCATTCAGTCTCTTTTTATTTTCCTGCTCCTCTTCAAGCTGTTTTTCTAACTTCGTCACCTGTTCTTCCAATGCCTTCCGTGACTCATCCAGTTTCCCGTTCAATTCACTTAACCTGGCCTCATATCTGCTTTTAATTTCAGCGGCCTTTTTCTCCCATTCATTATTTATACTGTCAATTTCGATCTGGTTTTTATTTGACAGTTCGCTTATCTCTTTTTGATATTCTTCTTTTACCTTTTTTATTTCTTCTTCACTGCCTTGCCTTAAATTCGCAATTTCCTTATCTTTTTGTCGTATTAATTCAGTAATCCTCTTTTCATGATCATTTTCAAGTGACTCTATCTCTCTCTTAAGCTCACTGTACTGTTTCGTCACTTCCTCGAGTTTCTCATTGAGCTGATGCTTCTCTCCCTTAAGTTCATTGATAACTTCCTGATAAGATTCCCGAACACTTTCAACCTCCTTTTTTCTCTTATCGGCTTCTGCTTCCAGCTTTTCTAATGATTCAGCCTCCCGCTTTTCGAGTTCACGTTGAAATTCCACTATCTTCTCATCATAAGCACCGGTTATCTGTTCGATCTGTTTGGAGTGCTGAAGCTTCAATTCTTCGAATCTTTTGGAATTTTCACTCTTTAGAATCTGCAGCTTTTTCTCAAGCTCGCCCTTTACAGTCTCTGACCTTTCCTGCTCTTCCTTATGATTACTTTCCAGGCTCGCTATTTTATTTTCATAAGCAGAAATATTCTGCTTCAATTCCTCTCTTAATTCTTCCAACTTACTTTCGTAATCATCCTTGATATCGGTTTTCTCTTTTTCAAGGTCAGCCTGTACTTTCTCATTTTCCCGCCTGAGCGACTCAATCTTTGAAATATAATGATTTTTTTGCTCTTTCAGCTCATTTCTTAAATTCTCGATGCCTGCCTCATATTCTGCCCTGATTTTCTCTGATTCTTCCTCTTTATCTTTTTCAAATTGTCTCAGCCTCAATTCATAGTCTTCTTTCAGCTTACTTGCATATTCATCGTGATTTTCCCTCAGCTGATCCATACTCGATACAAGTAAACTGTTTTCTTCGAGGCATTCGTTAAGCCTTTCTTCCGTCTCCTTTTTTTCTCGCCTCAATTCTTCTATCTGATTCGTATAAGTACCTAAAGCCTGTGACAGTCGATTCTCATTTTCTGCTTTGGCTCTGGTCAATTCCATTTCAAATCCATTTTTCGCCTCGGCAACTCTCTTCAATTCCTCTTCAAGTTTATTAACCTTATCTTTAAGGTCGCCCTCCCTCTTTTCATTCTCTTCGCGAACCCTTTCCAGTTCTCGGGTTTTTTCCTTTTCAAGCTCATCTGCCCATTGCCCGAACTCCTTTTTCCTCTCTTCGAACTCTTCTTTCAGCTCCTGTATTCTTTTTTCATGATCTGCATTTAATGCATCTATCTTTTCCGAATTTCGAATCCCAGATTCTTTAACCGCTTCTGCCTTTTCTTTTTCAAGTCTTTCGATCAGGTTTTCATAATAATTTTCGTTCTCATTTAACTCATCCTGCAATTCCCTGATCTTTAACTGATAATCCGAAATTATCTTTTCAAATTCCTCCCTACTTTCGGCTTCCCTTCTTTGAGCATCATTCTCAATTTCCCGGATAGACTCCAGGTAATCATCATCCTTTTTGTCCAACTCATCCTGCAAATTTTTTACCTTAGACTGGTATTCTTTAATAACCACTTCGAATTCCGCTTGAGCCTTTTCCCTCTCGTTTATCCCTCTGTTATTTATACCTTCTATCTTCTCTTCGTATTGCTGTCTTAATTCTACGACCTGGTTTTCATAGTCACTGACTAACTTCTCTTTTTCTGCCCTCTGTTCATTTAACACCTTCTCAAGCTGTTCGATCCTGTCACCGTATTCTGTCTTGATATCATCTAATTCTCTTTTACTTTCAGCCAGCTCAGCCTCCAGCTTCTCACATTTATCTGCATATTCCCTTATCTCTTTTTCATGAGTTATCTGGACAGCATTCAAATCCCTTTTTAACTTTCGCTGCTGCCCGGCCAGTTCCTGATTCTTTTCTTTCCTGACCTCCTCAACACGTTTATTGGAATACTCTTCAAGAGCTTCTATTTTCTCTTCTAAAGACTTTTCCCTATCTGCAAACTGCATCTTCTGATTATCCAGCTTCTCTTTAAGTTCTTTAAGATCATTCTGCAGACTCTCATACTCTGCTGCCTTCTTCTCGTATCTCTCTTTTATTTCCCTGACCTGGTCTTCGAGCCTGCTCTTATCCTCGCAATGTTTCGATATCTCACCCTCACTTTTTTCCTCTACCTCCCGCTTTTCTTTCAGCAGTTCATTTACCCGATTCTCAATTTCCTTATCTTTTTCCTTCAACCTGTTTTCATAAAGAACCGCACTCTGTTTTAATTCTTCTTTTAACTCCTCCACCTCCTGCTCATATTCTCTTTTCAAATCCTCGATCCTGGTTTCATACTCTGCTTTTATTCCCTCGATCTGTTTATCATTATCATTCTTTTGCCGCTCTGATTTTTCCGAAATTTCCCTCAACTTCTCATCTGCTGATAATTGTTTTTCCTCCAACTCTTTTTCAAGTCTTCTGATTTTTTCACAGTAATCGCCCTCTTTTTCTTCAATGATTTTGTCTTTTTCTGCGACCTGTAACTGCAGCCTATTTACCTTTTCATCTTTATCTTCTAATCGCTGTTTATAACCCTGCTTTAATTTTTCTAATTCGTTTCTGGAATCTTCCTTCTGCCTATCTAGAATTTCCTGTGACTCTGTCCGGATATCCTTCAGCTGCTGATCTGCCCTCTTTTCAAAATCCGTCAGTTCCTTGTTGTAAAATTCATCCTTATCCTTAAGTGCCTGCTGCAGCCTCTCTATCTCTTTTTCGCATTCCCTTATCTTATCAGCCGATTCCATCTGTACTTTGGCTACATTTTCAGCCGAACTTCCCCGAACCTCCGCCAGTTTCTCCGCAAGCTCCTCCCTTGCCTTTTCCTTTTGCTTTCTTATCGCCTCTGCCGCCTCCGACCGGGCATGAAATATCGAATCTGCTGCCTCTAATTTCGCATTCGAAACCGCTTCCTCGGATTCCTTATTTATCCGTAAAATTTCATCCCTTAACTGCTTTTCGTCCCTCTCATGCTGTTGATGAAGTTCATCGATCCTCTTATCGTACTCACCCTTCAGCTTTTCGATCTTCTCCTCATAACCCCTTTTGATCTTATCGATTCTCGCAGATGTCCTGGATTTCTGCTCAGCCAGCTCTTTTTCTTTCTCAACCTGCTGCTCATTTAGACCATTTATCTTCTTGTCATACTCCTGCTTAAGTTTCTCGATCTTATCTTCATGATCATTCTTAATTTTCTCGATCCTGGCTGAAACCTTAGATTCCTGATCGGCAAGTTTCCTTTCCTTATCCAGCTGAGCTTCATGCAGCCGGTCCTCATATTCAAGCTCCAGCTTCCTCAACTGCTCTTTATTCTTCCTCTCCACCTCCTTAAGCTCAAATTTGTTTTTTTCTCTCTGCTCTTTAAGCCTGATCTCACCCTGTCTTTCGGCTTCCTTTATCTCATCTTTAAGGGCTTTAACTTCCCTTTTATGCTCAATTCGCAATTTCTCCATCTCTTTTTCACAGGTTTTCCGAACATCCTCTGCCCTCTCTGCTGAATACTCCTCCCTCTCGTCAACTTTAGACTGAAGTTCCTTTAAATAATCGAGATAATCGGCTTCCTTCCTGCCGAATTCTCTCTCAAGCTCAGCCAAAGCTCTCTCTTTATTTTCTTTAGTCTCTTCTATCCTCGCTTTTAATCTTCTTAGCTCCTGCTGGTGTCTTTTTTCTATGGACTTGATCCTCTCAGCCGCCTGTCTTTCTTTTTCGGCAAGTTTATTCTCCAGATCCTCCCGATGTTTTGACTTCCGCTGTTTAGAAATGCGTTTTAAAGCCTTGACCCTCTTTTTGAGCTTCTTATTTCTTTTCTTTTCCTTTTTAAATCTTTTATCAAAATCTACTTTGGTAGCTTCTTCTATTTCGCGGGCAAATTTCAGAGCCTTCACTTGCGACAGGGATTCCTCCCTCGCCAGCTTATGCGATAACCGGCGTAATTTTTGTTCTGCTGCCTGCCTGTTCTTTTCCTCATCTTCTGCCTTTTGCAATGCAAGCTCAAGCAGATCCGACTTTTCTTTTATTAGATCAGACACTTATAATTCCGAAAATTATTTAAATTATATATACACCATGGGCACAGAAAGCACCCCTTATCTTCTCGTTTAAACACGATGAAACTTAAGCTTTAAAGGTATGAAATTTAATTACTTACAAAAATTCCCGGCATGATTATTAAAAGAAAAAAGGGGCCTCCCTCCATCAACTGTAATAACCCCTTTTTTATAAGACGTGTTTAAATTTAACCCTCTGATTTTTCCAGCTCGGCCTTTGCATCTTCGTAACTTTGCTTTAAATCGTCATAGGCCTTCTGCAATCCTTCTTTAACTTCTTTCCAGGCATCAGCACCCGCTTTTTCGGTCTTGGCCCATTGTTCCTTGAAATCAGCTACATTTTTATCAAATTCAGCCTTTTTCTTATCGAATTCGGCCTTAGCCTGTTCACCTTTGGCCTCTGCCTGCTCCTTTAAAGAATCCATCTTACTCTGAAGATCATTCAAATTCTTTTCCATATCACTCATAAATTTCTCCTTCTGCTCTGCTGCAAACTCCTTGGCTTCTCCCATCTTCTCTTCTGCCTGTTGCATCAGGCCCTCGGTTTCAGCCGGCATATTGGGCTCTTCTTTCTCTTTTTTCTTACAGCCACCGAAAACTAACACTAAAGCCAGCAAAATTAAAAGTGCTTTAAATTTCATTATTCGAACCTCCTGAAACTAATACTTTTGATATAATCTAAAAAATGAAACAAATCTGTCTATAGGTGAATCTACTATTATTGATATTATTTTTCTTGATACCGGCTATAGGGGATTTTGACTAGAAGATTTTTCCTTGTAAACACATACATTAATGTTAACCTGTTATTATAGAGAGTTTTATTAACGGAGGGCAAAATACCATGGAAATAAATGTAAATGACAAAACACTTCAACTGCTTCAGGGTGACATCACAGAAATGGAAACCGATGCCATCGTAAACGCTGCAAACGCTCAACTGATAATGGGAGGAGGCGTGGCAGGTGCAATCAAAAGAAAAGGAGGCCCCGAAATTCAACAGGAATGCTCCAGGATCGGAGGTACCAAAGTCGGCGGAGCTGTCATTACCACCGCAGGAAAACTAAAAGCCAAAAATGTAATACATGCCGTCGGCCCCAGAATGGGAGAAGGCGAAGAACATCAAAAACTCCGTGACGCCACACTGAATTCCTTAAAAGTCGCCGATGAAAACAACCTCTCATCCATCGCCCTGCCGGCAATAAGCACCGGTATCTTCGGCTTCCCCATAAAAGAAGCCGCTCCGATCATGCTGGAAACTGCTATCGAATTCCTAAAATCCGAGACAAACCTGGAAAAAGTGGTTTTCGTACTTTACTCTGATTCCGATTACAAAGTCTTTGAAAACGAACTAAAAAGGCAGAACAGAAAATGAAGGCAGTTATCCTTGAAAAACAAACTGAGATCGAAAACAAACCTTTAAAACTGACCGAAGTTGACACCCCCCAGCCTAAAGGAAATGAGGTGCTTCTAAAGGTCCTTGCCTGCAGCCTATGTCACACAGACCTCGACGAGATCGAAGGTAGGATACATATCGAAAACCTCCCCCGGATACTTGGACATCAGGTCGTAGGGAAAGTAGCTGCATCCGGTAAAAACTGCTCAAAATTTAAAGACGGTGACAGAGTCGGAGTCACCTGGCTTTTTGAAAGCTGCGATAATTGTCATTTTTGCAATAAAGGCCTGGAAAATCTCTGCAAAAATGCAAAATTCACCGGAAAAGACGCAGATGGAGGATACGCACAATATATGACCGTGCCGGAAGACTTTGCTTACCCCATACCCGAAAACTTCACAGATTCTCAGGCAGCTCCCCTTCTTTGCGCAGGTGTCATCGGCTATAGAACTTTCCGCCTTGCAGATATAGACCCGGACAGCACCATAGGCCTTTTCGGCTTCGGTGCTTCTGCACATATTGTGATACAGGTTATAAAACACAAATTCCCCGAAACAAAAGTTTACGTATTCTCACGAGGTAGACACCACCGAAAACTCGCAGAAAAACTCGGCGCAGACTGGACCGGAAAACCCAGCGAAAATCCGCCTGAAAAATTGAACCGTGCAATGGACTTCACTCCCGTCGGAGAAACCGTAAAAACCGCATTGAGCAACCTCGACTCCGGTGGAAAACTGGTAATAAACGCTATCAGGAAACAAACCAAAGTCCCCGAACTTGATTACGAAAAACATCTATGGATGGAAAAAGAAATTATAAGCGTTGCCAATGTCACCAAAAAAGACGCCCGTGATTTCCTGCCTCTGGCTGCAGAAATACCTATTAAACCAACTGTTGAAGAATTCGGATTAGAAAATGCAAACGAGGTGCTGATAAAAATGAAAAAGGCGGAATTAAAAGCAGCTGCCGTCTTAAAAATGGAGCAGTAAATGATTCCTGAATACCCGAAAACCTCCGACATAAAACTGCAGCACAGGGATATTCTTGACAAAAGATTAAAAGCCCTCCCCGAAGGGATCTCCGAGTTCACATTCGCAAACCTTTATCTCTTCAGGAAAACCCACGATTATAAAATATCCCGCCTGCCTGAAAATAATATTCTCATCACCGGTATGGAAAAAAAACGCCCCTTTTTCATGCTGCCCTTTAACCTGCCCCAGGACCCATTGCTTGAAGAACTCTTTGAAAAATTCAATACTCTCAAAAACATTGCCGAAAAACAGGCCCGGATCTTAGAAAATAAAGGATACGATATTAACGAAGACCGCCATAACTTCGATTATCTTTACTCTAGAAAACAGATGGCCGAACTCTCAGGAAGAAAATTCCACAAAAAAAGAAACAGGGTAAATATATTTATCGAAAACAACGAATACTCCGCACAGCCTCTCCTTCCTGAATTCGAAAACGACGCTCTTGAAGTACTTGAAAAATGGCACAAAAAAATGAGCTCCGAAGCCGATTACAAACCCGCTAAAGAAGCTCTCCGAAACATGGATTATCTGGCACTTTGCGGATGTATCTACTACGTTAACGAAAAACCCGTCGGCTACAGCCTCGGAGAAGAACTGGCAAACGGAAAAAGCTTCGCCATCCATTTCGAAAAAGCTCTAGAAACAAAAAAATTCAAGGGTATCTATCAGTTTATCAACCAGTCATTCGCCTCCATCCTACCCGATAAATACGAATTTATTAACATGGAACAGGACTTGGGCATATCAGGCTTAAGAAAGGCTAAAAAAAGCTACCACCCAATCGGCTTCGTAAAAAAATTCCGGGCCGTTAAACCTTAGCACTGGCAAGAACTTTCCGGCACGTACAGTGATTTCCCAGCTGACACGCCGCTATCTCAGATATTCTTATCTCCTGCGGCAGGTCAAAATCCTTCAATTCACCGTAACCTATCGTAATATGCGGATCGTAATTGATCCCCCCGTGATCGATAATGAATTTCTTGACATATTCCATGGTCGACCCAGTCACCTCCTGCGGCTCATGGAACATCTCCCTTTCAACATCATAATGCACCAGCCCCCCTATCTGACTCAAAACCTTATGATGAAGCGAAAGCATGTCACTGTCCTTATCGATATTCCACAATGTCGTCACCTTCCCCCAGCTGTTTTTAACCATGTAATGACCTTTGGAGCTTACTGACAAACCCGAAAATTCACGTGAAAGCTCATTGAGCTTCCGGTCGATCTGCTTGAGATTTTCCCGGCTCACACAACCCATAAGCACAGTAATATGAGGAATACAGTTAGAAAGACTCAAAGGTATCTGCTCGTTCTCCGCACTCTCCAGCATACGATTCGCCTCAACTGCCTTATGCTGGTCCTCCAGTTCAGGCAGCAAAACTATATCTATAGCAACGTCACTCATCTTTTACTCCTGTCTCAATATTTCCTCTTGCATCACCGGATTTGTGAAAATAATAACCTGCAACATCAAACAAGGTAATTTGCTTCAATCCGAAAATAACCATTTGAACTGTCTTAAATACCGGATATTTAGATATATGTTCACACTTCGATTTTGGCCTGCTCACCGTCGCCTATCTGTTCGATATGATCAACACATATCCCCGACCACGTCTCCAGAGTTTCTTTTTCTTTCTGCAGTTCATCCGGGCTCATAAAAGACATCTGCGTTATCATCTGCTCCCGCTTGCTGACCTTCGGCTCATTCAGGTTCCAGAAATGAACAACACCCAGATGCACACTTCCCACCTCATTGGAATCATCGTTCAAAAGAGCAACTATATGATTCGAGTGAGCCGTCTCGACATTTACCTCCTCTGCAACCTCACGGTCAACCGCATTAATATAGGCCGGATAGAAATTTTTATAAAACAAAGGCATATCATCAGGTGGATTTATATGCCCCCCGATGCCGATCGACCTGCACCCTACCAGACGCGTCTCACCGGCACGTTTACCTCGAACATAACTCAGGTATTTGCCCCTGTGACTCATTATAACATACGGAATAAGCTGCTTGTAATCCGGATTCTCCTCCGCCTCCGACCTGTTCATAAACTTCGGCACACCACGGGCAAACATCTCATCAAGATATTGCTCTACATCGAACTTTATCCCGTTGAACATGCCGACTTGTTCAATAACCTTCCGCTCTATTACCAGTACCTGTTCTTCCTTGCTCATTTCATTACCTTTAATATTTCGAATTTAACTTATGATTTAAATGCCGGGTAAGAAATATATCTTATTTTAAATTCCCTGTAAAGAAATACTATCCTGCATTAAACTACACATCAGCCACCCCCTTTGAAATACAATCCCTCTGCAAAATCATAAAAATAAAAAAAAGACCGGGCAATTTACCCGGCCTTCTGATTGAAAGCTGCCGATATTATCGCGGCAACTCTTCAAAGGGAACTTGCCCTAAGCTCAGATCACCGTATATGACCCTGTACTTGTCATTGTCTTCCTTTTTCCACCCGCACACGATTAAATCTGAATCTCCGAGATAAACCCCTCCGCCTCTGTAATACCATTCTTGTTCCGTCTTTTTATTAAAAGCGAAAAACACACCCTTCAAAATTATATTTGCTTTTTGCATTGCCGCTTCAAGCTCCTGCTCAGGATCACCGCCACCGTCGTACTTTTCGATAAGCATAGGATCTATCTTATTCGGATCGATTAGATCATTCATCCTTTCGGGAAATTCACCGCCAGACATCTCCGTCCAGAAGGAAAACGCCTCCACCAGATCATTTTCACTTACGAAAGATACATCAAACTGTTTCTCTTTTAGGCTGTAATCTGCAGGAGGTTCCAGGCTGAAAAGCTCCGGATCAAGTTTCTTGTTCCATTTGAAATCTGTCAGCACAACAACCGTCTTTTTCTGGATACCCTTACCGCCGCCCATCGATATGCTTCTAACGCCGTTATCAATGCCGCCGAAATCAGAAATCCCTAAACTTATTGAAGGCTGTTCTATAGAATCATCGGGATTGGGAATGGAAACTCGCCTTACTTTAACCGGAAGATTGGTTGAAGGATCGATCCACACTGTCGTATAATTATATTCTCCGTTTCTCCAGATAAACTTCTCAGCAGGCACACCGTTAACATCTTCTACCCCGAGATATTCTTCCGCTTTATCTTTTATGGAAATGAACCATTCCATCTGATTATAAGGCTTAGCCGCTCTTTTCCGACCTATCCTGTAAGTAAGTGTCGCCTCCTTATTTTCAGGTTCCAACCGAAGCTTTTTCCCGCTGCCGAAATCCCAGATCGTATCTATCCCGAATAAACGAGATCTCTTTATTCCTTCACTGTTAACCATCTCAAAGGTTGAAAAAGGTTCATTATCTTCGATGTATAAAGTCCTGGTAAATGTCACTGATGTCGCTTTATAAATCCTTTCCACTGTATCCGCCCAGGTCATCGAAGCCTCAGAAAAACCTCCGAACTGCTCGATTACAACAAATAAAGCAGCGACCACCACCGCAGCCGCTGCAAACTTTACCATTTTTCCCACTCTTATTCTCCTTACCTGCCTCTCTTTAAAAGCAACTTTACCACTTTCAAACTCTTTCAAAGCCTCGCCGAGCACCTTTTCCCTCAATCGCCCGTCTGTCTTGAATTCCACTTTTCTTATCTTCTCTTTTAATTTATCTGTCGGCCTCATCTTTCTAGTTCTCCGTTAAACATAGACCGCAGCTTATTCATTCCATATCGATATCTGCCCATTACTGTATTCACAGATATACCCCGACTTTTGGCGATCTTACGCAGACTCATTCCGCCTTTTATCCTCAGAACTATAACCTCACGCTGCTTATCGGGCAATTTCGCCAGATTCTTCAGCAACATCATCACCTGCTCGCTTTTTGCCGCATTCTCAGCCGGATTAAATCCCTTAACTGCCTCTATATCCATATCAGATATATCTACCGTCACCAGCTTCTTCTTCCGGAACTCATCTCTGCACCTGTTAGCAATACATGTACAAAGATAATTCTTTATTTTACCCCGGATCCTCAGCCGCTTGACCGAACGGGCAAACCTCACAAAAACATCCTGAAGTATATCTTCTGCCTTTAAACGGTCATTTAAAAGAACACACGCCAGCGTAAAAAGCTCATCGGCATACATATCATACACCTCACAAAGAGCATCACTGTCACCTTCACTCAACCTTCTTTTCAACTTCTTGTCCTTGAGCATGCCCGCCAATTCCCTTTAAAGACCAGCTTTCTGTTTTATAGACAACCAAAACCCGAATCCGAGTATATAAAAAATCAAAAATTTATAAAATAATTTCTGACTCACCATTTATTTCCCCGCGCATAAAAAAAGCGGCCGATTCACGACCGCTTCTGCACATCAATTGTTATTACTTACTTCTCTCCAGTAAAGATTTTATACGCCGTCTCGACATCTGCACCGTCAAGCGTTATCGACGAAATAGCATTGCACATCCGCACTGCCTCATCCAGCCCCTTCTGATGAATATTCCTGCCGGTGGCATTACCTGCCGTCCCGCTGGTATGGATCTGCTCATACAGCCTGGTAAGAAATCTCTTCGGATCGATACTCGAACCGCCCGAACAGATAACCTTCGTCCTGCCTGCCGCCTTCACCGCTTCCTTTAATAACTCCGCGGACTCCTCGTCACTTTCTGCCTTAGGCGGATTGATCTTCACAAAATCACTGTTAAGACACGCACCCACACCGCACGCTCCTGCGATCAGGTGTGCATCCTTTTCGTTCGGTACCGCCTTGCCCCGCGGATACATCCACAATACCGTGACAAGGCCGTGATAATGCGCCTCGTAAACTATCTGCGCCGCCTGCCTCAGCATCTGGGCCTCGTACTCACTTCCAAGGTAAACCGTATAACCGACCCCCAGAATATTGAGACCACTGTTCTCCTTGAACTCAACTACCTGGTCAACATCGATAAGCTGATTACTGAAAGGATCCATCTGCTCGGTCTTAACCAGGTTACTCTTTGAATTCAGCTTCACCAGAAACGGCACATCCTTACAGTCCGCTCCGAACCTCGCCAAAAGCCCTAGCTGTGTAGCAAAAACCCCGATGTTAGCCTCACTTGCAACATTGAAAAAATGAATCGGATGATTGTCGTCCGGATGAATATCCTCCCCGTAAAAATCGCTATTCAAATGCTCGATCTTCTGATCACCGGCAAACAGCATCAGATTCCCGCTGCCCCTGGTGATGTCATGATAATTTTTACGATACTCCGCCTGCATATTCTTATTAACATCCAGCGGAACTGCAATATCTTCTATATTCATGAATAACCTCCCATTTCTAAAAAAATTAATTAAATATTTTTTACATAATACCAGAATCCCCACACACCCTCAAATAAATTTTAAAGAACTTGTTTTTTTCTGGAAATGACAATCCACTTAGTTATAATTACTAAAAGCGAAATCCAAAAAGGATAAACGATAATGATCGAATTTAATTGCAAAAACTGCGGCAGAAAAATAAAAACAAGAAAAATAAACGCAGGCAAAAAAGCGGACTGCCCGGCATGCAGAACTCCCCTTTATATCCCGAAACTCCTGCAGGAAAAAGTTAAAAATAAAATAACGGATATCCCCCTTGAACAAATACCCGCTGATAACCTTAAAGACCCCGGCGATAATGTCTACATACATTACCGGAGAAAAATCCACCGGTCAGAAGAAAAACCCGAAACAAAACTTCCCTGGTTCCTGGACATCTGGCTTTACCCCCTGAACCTGGCCGGCATAATTCACATAATTTGCCTGTGGCTTCTGATATATCTGTTTTGCCCCCTTGCAGCTTCTATTTTCGACCTGGGATATGAATTTATTCCGGTAGTCTATACCCTGCCCATTGCATATACCGCATATTACTTCGCCGGCTGTACCCGCGAATGCGCCCAGGGTAATTTCCGCGCACCTGATTTCTGGTTTCAGGACAACGACGATAAATGAGACTGCATACGACAACTGTTTCTCGTTCTCGGAACCACCGCCGTCTGCTTCTGTCCTGCATCGATATACTACATCCTCAACGAAACAACCGGGCCGATCTTCGATTTGCTAATTCTATTCGCCGGCTTCCTGTACCCCATGATCTTGCTTACAAATATAATTTTCGATTCTTTCCGGGGTCTCGATCCCATTTTGTCAATAAGATCAATATTCCGCACCCTGTTTCCATATTGCACAATAGTAATACTCTTCTTTACCGGCGCATTTTTATATATAAAAATTGACCCTCACCACCCTTTCTACACCGGCCAATTCAGCCCGCTTTCTTTCATCCTCAAAATTTTTCTGCTTTATCTGATCCTTTTCGCAGCAGGAACTCTGGGCAGATTTTACTTTAAATACTCCAGAAAACTAAACTGGAACATCTGAAAGTTTGATCATATCTTAGGATAACCTGTATATCCCGGATATCACACCTGCTTTATCATTCAAATGTAAATACCCCGTAATCTGGATAATGTTAAAAATATATTAATAAAAACTGTCTTATATAAATGTATTATTTTAATTCAGGCAGATAAAATCTATAAAAGTTTTGACATTTATCATAAAACAAATAAAATGCCAATTGTTAATAGGATTTTTCTATTTATCAGGGAGCTTTAAAGATGGCAAAAGGTAATAAAGTTTTTACAACCGGCCAGGTCGCAAAGATATGTAACGTTGCTCCGAAAACCGTTACAAAGTGGTTCGATAACGGCCATATTAAAGGCTACAGAAGACCGGGAAGCAAGGACAGAAGAATACCCGTAAAAGAGCTAATAAAATTTATGAAATCTTACGAAATTCCCATCGAATCACCGGTATTACAGGAACATCTGAATTCTGAAAAAGATTGATCTATTTTTTCTACCGGGCCGTGATAACTTTAGTACTGAATCAAACCTTCAACAGGTTTTGATGCGCTTAAAACAAAGCCTGAAATTCCTTCCAAATAAACGCCGAGTTATAAATCACCGTCTTATAAAAACCAGATCGGGCTCGACCAGGCGATCTCTTCTTCCTCGTTTATAATACGCGCATAATACCAGCTTTTCCCGTTCAGCGACTTTGTATCCAGATATTCGATCTTAACATCTTTTTTGTCAGGCTGCTGTCTGTAGACTATCTCATTATTTCTAAAGATCACTGCTTCTTTTATTCTTTTTAAACTGACTGCCTTTATTGCAAACTTTTCTTCTCCAGGATCTTTATTCACCTTATCACCCATAAGAACATCTTCACCCCAGCCAAAATAAAGCCCCATCTTTTCCCCGCTGGTTCCGAAACAGTGCCTGTTCTGAATAGCTCTGAAGATACTCTCCCTGCTCAGATCCTCCGCCCAGACTCCCACTTTACCGTCACCGCCTCCATGATCAGGACTTGCAATAACACCTGTGATTATCCCCTTTTCCCAGGCATCCTGAAGATAGTTGCCCTCAAAAGGAGCACCGTGAGCGGCCTGCCGGGGACATCCGAGATACTCATAAGAACCCCTGGTCTGCCATATTTCCGCCACGGGCTGATATTTCTCATGGGAAAAACTCCAGTCCTTCGGCGGATTACCCCTGCCCTTATGCTGCCAGTCCGCAAGCTGATGAGGGATCAGCATAAATTTCTCGCCCCTTTCGGCAAGTTCATTCCATACATCAGCAGGTGTTATATTACCGTCCCAGGCATCGAAATACTTTTCAAACCTCGTATTCAAGTAAATTATATTATGATGCCCGTATCGGTTCATCTTTACCTTTGCATCTTCTGCAGGCGGATTTTTACTCGAGGTCCACTCTTCGCCGAGAAAAGTGACGAAATTTCCTTCGTCATGAAGATACCTGGTCTGCTCTGTATTATAAGGCCATATATATTCATCGTAATTATAACCGTGATCGGTCATTGCACAGAAATCCAGCTTCTCGATGTCACGCACATTAGCAATAAGCTCTTTGCCCTGCGGATTTTTCTGCCGGATACATACCGAAATATCAGTATGATCATGCAGATTGCCCCAGTAAAGATTAAGCTCTTTGGATCCCGCTTTGATACTCTGCCTCGGCAGTTCCGCCGCGTAAAGCTCTATCTTCTCTGATAGATCAAAATCAGTTCCCGGCATCTTCAAAGGCTCAGTCCTGAGAGCCCCGACTTTACTCTTTATGTCACTGCTTAATGAAAAACTCTTCACTCTGCTCTTCCATGCAGGCACGTCACCCTGCTGCTCCCAGAACTGAGGCCGGTCATCATACTGACACGCCAGACTGACACTTTCCCCGTTTACTGCAAAATCAACACCGCCGAATTTACCCCACTGGCGAGTCACCCTGAACGGCCTGCTCCAGTCTTCTCCGTCATATATCCACACCACAGGTACCCATCCGCTCTGCAGACCCAGAGATTTCTTCGCCGATAACAGCAATCTACCTTTTTCATCGAATTCGATTCGCGGCTTGATCAATCTGTATCGGCTGTTTGACACTTTATCGAATAACCCGACAGGCATCTCCGGTGAACCCCCGCTTATCTGCGCTGCCGCTATCCTCTGTTCCTGTATGTTATTCAGTTTCATGGAAGTGTAGCTCTGCGCCTGCCAGGCCATCCACACCTCACCGTCTTTACAAGCAAGGTCGGGGTACCTTTCCATCCGGGCATCACCAGTGATCTTCTTTTCCTTCCCCCATTTGCCATCTTTAAATTCCGCACCGTAAATATCGCAACTTTTGTCCCTGAAAGAATCCCAGGCGGCAAAGAACATGCCATCACCTGAACAGACCACATCCGGATTGTAGCTGTTGCAGCCTTCCGGAGATAATTTTTCGGATTTGGAAATTTCTCCGTCCTTTAAAAAAGCAGAATATATTCTCCTTTTTCCGTTTTTATTTGACTCCCATACAAAACAGACCCCCTCAACTCCCGAAACTGCTTTGCAGGAAATATTGACCCTGCCCTCTTTAAGTATCCCGCCTGTTGCGAATCTGTTTTTTGAATTTATATTAAGTATCGAATAGCCGACCTTCCATTCATCACCCTGCTCATAAGAATATGTCACTATAACACCGCCTTTATGTTTTGTCACTTCAGGAAATGCAAAACTCTTTATATCAGAACGATCCAGTTCAAACTCTTTTATCCCTTTCCCTGCATCTGCATATACCTTAAGCTTACTACCTTTTTTCCCCCTCTCTATGCATATCACCCAGGTATTGCCGTTTTGGTCACTGCAGCAGCTCGGCTGTTCCTGTCTGGTATCTTCCCAACTGCATTCATCGTCACTTTCATTTACATAAATGTCATCTACATAAATTTTTCTGTCCTTGCTCGTCCACCAGGGCCCGGTTATTATCACACTGCCCTTTATATCCTCTCTCGCCGAATAGGAGAATCTTAGCTCATCCCAGCCTCCTCTCGGAATACGAAAACTGTCCCCGATCTTCTCTCTTTTTTCCCCGCTTTCTATCCAGGCGGCACAGGTGACACGCTTTTTGTGCCTTCTGACCCTGAACTTCAGGTTTATCCTCTTTCCCTTACTGCTTTTAAAAGGAATGCGAATAAACGGCTGCTTTACTTTCTCCGTGATCTCACCTTTGAGGCAATACCCTTTTTTCGTTGTATACCTTACTACCGTAAATCCCTTCGATTCGAAAGGGTTCTTTCCGTCAGTAAAGTCACTGTATGCGATAATTCTTTTTTTGCTTTCTCTGAAATTTTCGGGATCTGAATGATCTTTGAAAATCTCAGCCAGTATTTTTTCACTTGTAACTGCAGTGCCACCCGCAACTGCTGCCATTTTCAGAAATTCTCTTCTATCCATAAAAAAACCTTTAAAATTGAATCAATAGAAACTTATAATATAAAATTAATACCGACCAGACAAATCAAAACGATTTTGAAATTGAACTTTCTGGAAATGCAGTTCTTAAATTAGCACTCTTATATTTTATAAATCATTTGTATGCAGTATTTTACGCAAATGATAAAGATTTGTAGCTATTGTCTGGGGTGGAATTTTTTATGGATATTTCTCAGCCGGTCATTATCGACATGGGTATAAATTTGAGTCGTGGAAATATCGACGTGGCCAAGCATCTCCTGAAGTGACCTCAAATCCGCCCCGCCCCCAAGCATATGAGTTGCAAAGCAGTGACGAAGCGTATGAGCCGAAAGATCTTTCAGCCCTGCTCTTACGGCATGTTTTTTCACAATCCGCCATATCTCTATTCTCGACAAGGGTTTACCGGTTCTGGATAATAAAAACGAGTCACCTGATTTTTCCTTTGCCAGTTCAGGTCTCAGTTTTTCTAAATACTCCGATACGACACTGACCGCTTTTTTGCCTACCGGTATTATTCGCTCCTTGCTGCCTTTGCCGAAACACCTCAGATAGCCGATCTTCAGATTTATGTCACGGCATTTTAAATCCGCAATTTCACTTGCCCGCATGCCCGTAGCATACAGTACTTCCAGAATGGATTTGTCACGCAGATAAAATTTCTCGGAAGGATCCGGAGAATCCAGAAGTTTGATAATTTTGCTCTTATCGGCTATTTTAGGCAGTTTCTGCCATAATTTCGGCGGCTCCAGAATCGAAGTAAAATCATCCTCCAGAAGATTCATGAGCTTGCAGTATCTGAGGAACATCCTGATGGCGACCAGTGAGCGTTTTATGGTGGCTTCTGAAGATTCACTTTCCGAAAGCCTTCGCTGATAATCCTGGATCAAGAGCGGATCTATATTTTCAATTTTCTTTAAGTTATTGTTATTACAATACTTAAGAAAGAACACCATGTCCCTTCCATATGCCAGCGTAGTATTTTCTGCCAGGCCTGCCTCGATCCTTAAATAGGCAAGAAAATCCCTTACCAGTTGCCCCATGGGCAGTTCAGAGAGTTTTTCACCGATCTTTTTTGACTGCTTGACGGACAAAATTTGATCCTTTCCTGTTTTTTAAAGCCTAAATATCATTTCGACATTTTTAAAAATTGATATTAAGTTATTTGGAAAAGTTTAAAATTTTAAAGATGATTTTACTTTATTCCGGGTATTTATATTCTGTTTTCCAGGGCTGTTTTACTGGCTAGAATTGTACAAAATATTGCATTTTTCATACAATCTTTTGGGCTTGGATTGTATTTTTCTTGTGCGGTATTGCGCAATTCTGCGCAAGTTTTTTCAAATCGGTTGTAATCTGTTGCTCAAAATCGTACATAATTCGGTAATTTTGGCCGAAATCGGCAAAATTCTTAATTTTTCGGCAGTTTTTAAAGATTTTTATCCCGGAAAAAACTAACCCCTTGCGCGATCTTGCGCAAAAATAGATTTAAGCAAATTTCAGGGCGATATAACTGCTTAAGATTATGATCCTGCTTAACAAGTGTCAATTGTATTACTGTCGATGGCGTTGACGGGATTGGCATGGCAGTAGAGGTATTTGTGCAGGGACTGGGGGTCCTGGGAATTGCCTGCGTAATCGTCCATACGGTTGAATCTGCCGTTGTATGGATTATACCAGCGGGCACGGTTGTTGTACATCTGCGGGGCAGGGTCGAAGTATTCACCTGCATATAACAGTGATGTATCCTGCTGACGGGTGATACCCGGAGGAACGTCATCACCTGTCGGGCTGAAGTTGTTCTCATCCTGAAGCAATACGCCATAGCCGTCATAAGAATAACTATCCTTAACGGTCTGATCGGCATTTAACAACTGCCTTGTTGAGCCGTGGCCGTTTTATTTAATTTTTCAAAGAGCGTCATTGCCTAATATCTCATGATAAATTAAAAATGTGAAAAAAACCACAGTTAAAACCGAAAAGAACAACAATTTAAATATTTCTTTTTTAATTGTTTCTAAATTGCAATCATCTTTAAAACATGATTTTCTTAGGGGCTCAGAAAAAAGTAAAAACAGTAAGAATATACATATTAAAAGACCAACTAATAAATATCCATATTCTAGAAGAGGAAACTGCGGAAATTGTTTTCTTATAAGTAAAAAAATCAAACAAATTACCAAAGGCAAAGCAAAAAAGACTAACAATGTTTTTTTTACCTTTGGTTTAAATACACCAATTAGCAAAGGTTTTGGTTGTTTGTTATTTTTAAAAAAGATTTCTAAAAGAGCCATTGATGAACTCAATAAAGGAGGCAATGGCAAGTATCACGTACTTTTCAATAACTGTGAGTCATTTGCAAATCGGGTATTTCACGGCCACTCTATCAGCTGGCAGTCTGTCGGTGTATTTATCTTGATAGCCGGAGTTGGTCTGTTATTGTATAAAGGTTCTAAGGCCGCTTGATACATGGTTAGGCAACATGCGATTAGCCAGTTTTCTTAGACGACAATTGGCGGTCACTTGCATTTCATAAAATCCAACAAATGGGATGCGACATCAGCAATATATTCTGCTTTCTTATCATCAAACCCCTTTTTGCTAAGCATGCCCCATATCAGCTCTTTGGGAGGATTGGCCCTTGTTGCGTGACATACCCTGACAAACCGGTACAGCCTTTCCCAGTCCAACTTATGCAGGATGGTTTTATTGGCCAGGGAGGCGAAATTCTCTAAAGCTTTAGTGGCCTTCGGTGGAAGACTGGGAGGCTTTTCTTTAACGACCCTCATACGATATCGTTTCTTATACCTGGAATTATAATCTTTGATAAGGCCATCAAAGATATGATGTGCGGCTTCTAAATAAATTTCCCTTGTCGGATTTTCCGGGTTCCAAGTTTTGGCTCGAATCTCTACCCTGATTTGGTCTTCTTTCTTGTGCTCATAAATTAATTGCCCGTGCAGATCATCGTGTCCAAGATTTTCCCTTGGGATGAAATTAATAATATCCATACACCTCGGATCAGAGAAGCTTTGCAACTCATAATTTCCTGATTCCTTAGCAAGCTCAGCCATTCGCTCCTGAAAGTCGTTGGGTGGAATATCGATATTGATGGCAATTGAGGGGAGTAGTTCGATTATCTTCCTGATTGTTTTGGGTTCATCCATGCCACGTAATTTAAACCATCAAGGGCTAAATTTCAATCCACAAATAAAGGCACCGAAAAGGTGCCTTGAAAGTTCACTCAGTTACATATTAAATTTTGCGACATTTTACTAATTTTCCACCACGCCATCTTGGAGATCGTACCATTTCCCCAGGAGCCGAGGCATGGTTATATTATTAAGCTTCAGTTCCTTTAATATTGGGCGAACAGAATTTTGATCATCTATATAGCTATCTCTCTTTCCTAAAACAGATACTATTTCCTCGAAAGCTTTTTCTCCGATCAAATTTTCTCGAACAGGGAAACGCATTATACGACCTTCACCTTTCCAAGCCAATAGAAGCGTTCTTGGATTTTCTCTTAATCCTAGAATGGCCACCTTCATACGAGGGTATTCTATCTTAATAAGACGCACAATACTCATTCCTGGAATAAGAGCCTTTTTAGTGCGTCCATGTATTTCTATATTATCATCTAGAAAAACAATTTGCCCATTAAGCAACTGAAAATGACTTCTGAAATTATTAATATAATATACACATAAAATGGCAAAACCAATCAAAAATACTACCGGGAGAATAAGTTCCCCAATATTAAGTAACAAGAGAAAGGTGTTTTCGGCACTAACCACTTTATTTATTTGATTTTGTACCAGTGGCATAAGCATCCAAGTCGCACCTATAGCAGTTAATATCGCTATTGTCATAGCCAGCAGTGATTTGAATATGGGTTTTCTAAGAAATGGAATTTCCTTCATCGTCTACAAGCCTTTCATTATAGTCGCCTTTTATTCGCTTTGCAGTCTACCATATTCGTATTATATGTATAGTTCAAACAGAGGACAATCATTTTTTTACCTCATATTTCAAATGAAGCCATTGAAAAGCCGCTTTATCTCAAAGAAAAACGGCTTTTGTGGTGCTACAAGGCATGGTGTTTTTACAGAAAACCGAGTTATCCAAAGACCTTAAAATCCTTAAACCATAGAAAGATTTTGGAATGTGAAGCATGTGCCCAGAATAAACCAGAGTTTTTTCTGGGCACCCAGCTACACTTACACTAGAAAGTATCCAAAGCTCGTTGCCACAATCCAGTCCATAAATTCAGATCAAGAACTATCAGGAATTTTTCGATTTCTTCCTTGGCTCCCCCATCATATCCTTGCAAGGCAGCAGAGGCAAGACCATTTATGACTACGGTACTCGCAATGTTTCTTAGAGTTTTTCTTGTGAAGAATTCATCGGATGAAGCTGCCTCGTTCGCGGTGCTTTGAATTGCTGCTCCTATGCTATTAGCAATCCATGGACTCATAATTTCATATGTAATAAGCCAGCTTTCTACCGCACCAGCTGTAAAACCAATAGCAGCTCGCATCTTCCTTGAAACACTCTCTGGGCCAGAATAAACATTTATTGCTGCATTTATTGATCCATTTGCAAATACTGCTAGCATCCTAGCTTTATTCATCATTTTATATTTTGCGTATAATGAAACAGAGATATCCTTAGTACGCGTCCATGTACTTATAGATATGCTACTAATCACACTGGTTATGCCGCCAAAGAACATTCCACTTGGATCAATCCCGTTAACCGGATTATTGTGCACGTAGAGGTATTTGTGCAGGGACTGGGGGTCCTGGGTGTTGCCGGCGTAATCGTCGGTGCGGTTGAATCTGCCGTTGTATGGATTGTACCAGCGGGCACGGTTGTTGTACATTTGCGGGGCAGGGTCGAAGTATTCACCTGCATATAACAGTGATGTATCCTGCTGACGGGTCACACCCGGAGGAACGTTAAATTCACCCTTCTGTAAAGACAGACAGAAGGGTGCCACCCGTCGGGAGGTTATGACAGGTTTTCTGTTGTATAACGGTTTGCAAGTTAAAAGATTTCTCGGCTCCGCTTCGCTGCGCTCGAAATGACACGAGGTGTTAGCGATAAAGATTTCTTCGTTCCGTTCGCTGCCGCTCACTTCAGTCGAAATGACGTGTACAGCAGAACGGGTATTTATTCCATCCATGGTGTGTTTTTGTGCCAAGTTATGAGTTTTCTGCGGAGTTTTTCGGCGGTGTTTTTTTTCTTTTCTGTTCCGGCGAGGTTGTTTTGCTGGTAAGGGTCCTGTTTCAGATCGAAGAAGTAGAGTGCATCGTTTGTTATCTTTTTTGTTTCGAAGTCAATCTGCATGCCGTAGAGGTAGCGGGAAGTTCTAATGCCGATCTGGAGGGCGTCGGTTTCGATAAAGACGTGATTTTCTTCGAGTCGGTCGGTTTGGCCGGTTAATATGGGTTTCAGGTCGTTTCCCTGCATGTAGTCGGGAGCGTTTATGCCACTTAATGTCAGGAGGGTTTTGGGGATGTCAATTATCTGGGCTATTTGTTTTTTGCTATTTCGTGGTTTTAGTTTTTCGGGGCAGTAGAAGATCATGGGTACGCGGATGGATTCTTCCAGGAGTATGTTCTTGTTGAACTGGCCGTGACTTCCGAGATTGTCGCCGTGGTCTGAGACGAAGACGACTATTGTGTTTTCATCGAGGCCGTTCTGTTCCAGTGAATTCATTAACTGTCCTACCATGTCATCGACGCATGCGGTTGCTCCGTAATACAGGGCGGTCAGGTCTTTGAGGTCGAAATCCTGGGGTACGGGTTCGGAGTTTTTTGAGGGTTTGCCGTGATACCAGCTGTTGAAGAAGTCAGAGTTATAGTAAGTATTGAACCAGAAACGGTAGTATTGATTCCAGGTTTCAGGGGTTTCGCCTTTAGTGTTAATCGCTTCGAACCAGCCGCCGCGGTCGAAGGGTTTATCGGTGTCGATGTTTGTGTTTGGTCTGAGTTTTATTTTTTCGGGGTCGAACATTCGGGTGCATTTTTTCGGCATGTGTCTCGGGCCTATGGGGTGGTGCGGCGGAGAGATGTTGTAATATAAAAAGAAGGGTTTCTGGTTTTGGCGCTTTTCCCGGAGGAATTTTCTAACATGTTCGATCTCATACTGGACGGAAAATTCGGAGACTTCGAATGATTCGTCTTTTTCGTTGTGGAAGGTCTGGCCCATGTATGAGTGCTGGACGTTTGGGTAGAGTGCGGTGTCGAAACCGAGGTTTTCGGGTTTTGTTTTGATGTGCCATTTGCCTATGAGGGCGGTTTTATAGCCGTGGTTTTTCAATATTTCAGGGAGAGTCTTTTTCGTGAAGGCATTTCTTTTTTCGGTGGGTTCGCCGCAGTTGAAGACCGAGCCGGTGGAAGTTCTGCTGTACTGGCCGCTGATGAGTGTCGATCTTGCAGGTGAACAGGCAGGATTGTTAGTGACTGCGGTCTGGAACATGATGCCGTTTTCTGCGAGTTTGTCGATGTTGGGGGTTTTGGTCTGTTTGTTTCCATAACAACCGACGGCGAATGAGCGGAGCTGGTCGCAGGTGCAGATTATAATGTTCGGTTTTTTGTTTTCGGTTTTTGAGAATGCCTCGGAGTTGAATGTAGTATCTGCAATAAATGCTGACATTGTTATGCCTGCAACTTTATGTAAAAATTCACGTCTTTTCATGAATATTTTCCAGAATAAATAAGATCGTATATGATTTTACGAATTCAAGCGGGAAATGGCAAGGGTTTGATTTAGCATAATAATTTATAATCTAAAATTTTTTTAGTCTTTTACTTTCTCAAAGCGAGGTACGGAAAAAATGATAAATTCTAAGCTCTAAATGCGAAATAATATTTAATTACAGAATTTACAAATGTTCAAAACGAAGAGATCTCTCCGCTTCGACCGCAAAGCCGGTCTCCGGTCGAAATGACAAAAGCTAACGCTCCGTTTGGAATGACTGGCGTTGATTTGGAAAGGCCGGGGGATTGTGGAAGGTTTTCTGTTGTATAACGGTTTGCAAGTTAAAAGATTTCTCGGCTCCGCTAACACTCCGCTCGAAATGACATGAGGTGTTAGCGATAAAGATTTCTCCGTTCCGTTCGCTGCCGCTCACTCCAGTCGAAATGACGGGGGTTTTGGGCCCGTTCACAGGCAAGCACCATGCCGGCCGGGGTATACGTGCAACTATTATCTATCGTCTGCGTATTCATATCGATATCGAGCAATATTACCGGCAGCTCTGTTATTGTGTCAACGATATATTTATGCTCATCGGTGCCGGAACGCTTATAGATACGATTGCCTGCAGGGTCGTAGGTTATCTCTATGTCGTCAGTGCCGTCGCCGTCGGTATCTGCTGCTTTTAGCTTGCCGTCCCATGTGTATTTAATATCCATATCATTTTGCGAAACCATCTGCCCGTTGGTTTTTTAATCACCTTTCTAAAAAACTGTTAGAAAGGTGCCACCCATCGTGTATATCAAAATCTGATTTTCTTTCAGGATAATTATTTCTTACATAATTTTCAAATTTATATCCAAATATTGAAGATATAAAGACCAAAACCAAAGAAAATAAAAGCCAAGTTATAAAAAAAATGTCATAATTTTCTCTTTTACTTAATTAGATTAAGGATATTGTTTGAATTTTCCGTTGGGAAATTTTCGATTTCTTCGACAGCGGTGCTTTTCCATTTGTATATACGGGAGTGTTTTTTGTCTGCGGTGAGGTATAGTTTTCCCTGTGCGTAGAGGTCGGGTTTAATCCAACCTGTTAGGTATATATCGCCGGATGCGTTTTTTACGCGGCCCGAGTCGTCGTGGGTTTCGAGAATGTTGAAGTTTCCTTCTGTGATCATGAAGAGTTTTTCAGGGTTTTCTGGTTCGTTCATCGGTTTGTAGATTTTGGATGAATCGACGTTGCCTGAGAATGTGCAGGCTATGACCTGGTTGTGGATGTCTTCTGTGTGCCGGAATTCTGCAGACCATGAGCCGGTGATCTTTCCTTCTTTTGAGAGGAAGAGAGTAATTTCGCCTCTTTCCTTTTTTCCTTCGGTGACTTTTATGGAGTATCTCAGGTTTTCGTTCAGTTTGACCTGGTTATCTTTGGGCGGGTTTTTTAAGGGGCGGTTTTTGTCTACGATCAGTTTTTCATCCTTCCAGGGTCGGTATTCGGGGTCCTGAGGGTTTTCTGGAAGGAGTTTTATGGAAAATGACTGATATGCGTAGATGCATACGATAACTGCGAGGGGTATGAGAATAAGTAAGAAAGCATAGCCGGGCTTGTTCGATTTACGGTCGGGTTTAAATGAATTCATGGTTTTCTCCCATAATGAATTTCAGTTCCAAAATATTTTTATTTTTAAATATACAGATAAAGAGAATTTTGTCCAGAAAAAGATTTGGATAAGGAAGATTGCTGGTTTTGGTAACATAGGGTTATATAATACTATCCGGCTGCTTCCGCAGCTTGGCTTCTTATAATTGAATGAATCGCTAGCGCGATGCTGAATTTGCAGATTCCTCAAGCTCATTCGAAACGACTGGCTTCGGTTTGGAAAGGCCGGGGGATTGTGGAAGGTTTTCTGTTGTATAACGGTTTGCAAGTTAAAAGATTTCTCGGCTCCGCTAACACTCCGCTCGAAATGACATGAGGTGTTAGCGATAAAGATTTCTCCATTCCGTTCGCTCCCGCTCGCTCCAGTCGAAATGACAGAGGCTCACGTTGCGATTTGAATGACTGGAGTCGGATTGGAAGTTCCCTCCAATGGTAAAAGGATTTAAGGAGACGCTAATTTTAGCCGGGTAAGATTTCTCGATTCGGCTTCGCCTCACTCGAAATGACGTAAGGTATGGCTGGAGCTTTGCTCGGCTTTGTCTCGGTGGAGATGATAGTTTGGGTTTAATTTTAGTCAAAAAATAAAATTAAAATAATATTATTTTGAAACGTTTTTGCAGTTATGGAAGGTGTAGATTGGTTTTGGAGCGGAGATGTTTGTGTTTTTTAATTCAATGTTTTTGATGTTTTCTGCGGTGAGACCTTTTTTTGCGGTTATGTCGATGTCTTTCAGGTAGATGTTCTGTGTGAGCTGGTGGGAGAGGCCGATGAATTCGGCGGCTGTTTCTGCGTTTTTACAGGTGATGTTTTCGTAATAGATATTTTTGCAGAGCGGTGGTTTTTCCGTTTTGGGCTGTAGAGTGCTTGAGCCATAGTTCATGTTTATGCGGATGGCCTGTTTTTGGATGTCATTCATGGTGATGTTTCTAAAGTAGATGTTTTTGATGTACCCGCCCCTTCCTTTCATAGATTTAATTCTGAGGCCTCGGTCGGTGCCGTTGAATGTGCAGTTTTGTGCGAGGACGTTTTCAATGCCGCCTGACATTTCGCTTCCTATGACTATGCCGCCGTGACCTTTTTTTGTGTAGATGCCGTTTATGAAAACGTTTCGGGTGGGTCTGTTTACTCTCCAGCCGTCTTTATTAAGGCCTGATTTCAGAGCGATGCAGTCGTCGTCAGTGTCGAAGACGCAGTTACGGATGATGACGTTACTGCATGAGTCGATGTCGATCCCGTCGGTGTTGGGGCCATGGGTTTCTATTTTGAGGTTCCGGATAGTGACGTTTTCGGAATAGACCGGGTGTACTGTCCACATGGGGCCGTCTTTTATTGTGAGGTCGGAGATGAGGACGTTTTTGCAATTTACAGTCTGGATGAACGAGGGGCGGAGGTATTCGGAGTAATTGTCTGCGATAATTCGTTTTTCAGGCGGTGTGCCTTCTAATATCATTTGCTGGAGGACCCGGGCGGTTTTTTCCTGGTTTTTTTTGTGGTGCCACCATGCCTGGCCATTGCCGATGATTTTTCCTGAGCCTGTGATCGCGACATTGTTGCAGTCTTTTGCATAAATCAAAGGCGAGAAGTTATAGAGTTCCATACCTTCAAAGCGAGTGAAAACCGGAGGAAGGTAGTCAGGCGGATAGGTAGAGAATTTTATTACCGCATTTTTGTCGAGGTTGAGTTTTATATTGCTTTTTAAGTGAATCGGGCCTGTGAGATAGTTTCCTTCGGGGACGTATACCGTGCCGCCTCCGTTTTGGGATGCTTTTTTTATTGCTGAAGCAAAGGCAAGGGTGGATTTTCTTTTACCGCTGGGGTCTGCATCGTATTTCAGGATATCGTAAGTACCTGAGGGGAAGTTCGGCGGTGGAAAATCGGGGATATCGACTTTAATGCTGGTCGTTTCGGTCTTGGGCTGGTCATCTTTGGTTGCGATTAAATGGTCAACTATGAAAACGCCGGTAAAAAGGACAACGGCCGGTATTATAAAATCAATAAGTTTTCTCATAATAATTTCCCGAATCAGGGGCTATTTTATCCTTGCGGGAGCAATAATCAAGTATAAATTAGTATAGAAGGACCAGATGATATTTTTTTTGTTTTTTTACGGGAGGTATAATTATGAGAAGAAATTCGATCGTAATCGGTGTTCTGGGAATTCTGCTGCTTTTCAATATGCTGTCAGGGGAAACAGGAGAGTCTGAAAAATACAGGGGAAAGAAATGGGAGTATAAGGTAGTGCATATGGCCGAACTGATGAATGTGGAAAATATGGATGATCTGCGGGATATCTTTTATGAAAGTTTTTCCTATGATTCAGATTTTGAGAAGATCGATAAGAACAATATGCTGCTTGAAAAAAGCCTTATCGAATTAGGTGCCGAGGGATGGGAATATACCGGGAAAAAAGAGCTTATGTTTATTTTCAAGCGGCAGGTTCAATAATAATTAGAAGAGGTTCATGGTGTACAGCTGGTGGTAATATGCGCGGTTGTCGAGGAGTTTTTCGTGCGGGCCGTGTTCGACGATGCGGCCGTTGCGGACTACGTAGATGTAGTCTGCGTTTTTGATGGTGGAGAGTCGATGGGCGATAATTATTGTGGTTCTGTCACGGCTTAGGAGATCAAGAGATTTCTGGACGAGTGCCTCGGATTCGACGTCGAGGGAGCTTGTGGCTTCATCGAAAATGAAGATGGGAGGATTTTTCAGGAATACGCGGGCGATGGAGATCCGCTGTTTCTGTCCGCCGGAGAGTTTAACCCCTCTTTCGCCGACGAAGGTGTCGAAGCCTTCGGGCAGTGATAATATAAATTCATAGATATTGGCTTTTTTTGCGGCTTCGTGCAGTTCTTTTTCACCTGCTCCCGGGTTGCCGTATAGGATGTTCTCACGGATGGTGGAGTCGAAGAGGAAGACATTCTGATTTACGATGCCGATGTTTTCGCGAAGGAATTTTTGTTTTAAGTTCATGATGTTGTGGCCGTCAATCAGTATCTGCCCTGCCTGGGGTTCGTAGAAATGGGGGATGAGTGATGCGATGGTTGATTTTCCGGCACCGGATTCTCCGACAATGGCGAGAGTTTTGTGGGCCGGTATATCTATGTCAACATCACGGAGCACCCACTCGTCTGAAGAGTTGTATTTGAATGACACGTCCTGGAATTTTATGTTGCCTTTTACAGGCGAGAAGTCGTAAGCGTCTTTGGAATCGACGATATCGGGTTCGATGTCCATGATCTCGATGAATCTTTCAAATGATGCTGCGCCCTGCTGGAACTGTTCGGCGAAGTTGATGAGGCGGTGGATGGGATTTAAGATAAAGTGTATATAGAGGACGAATGCGAGCAGGTCGGGTACGGTTATAATTTCTTTGTGAATTAGCCAGACGCCGCCTGAGATGACTATAAGGAAGTAGCCTTCGGTGAGGAAACTCATGCCCGAAAAGAAGACCGACATTATGCCGTACATGTTCTCTTTTGCGAGGCGGAAATTGTGGTTTACCTTTTCGAATTTTTCGATCTCTTCGGTTTCATTGGCGAAGGATTTTACTTCTCGGATGCCCTGTACGGAGTTTTCGACGGAGGAGTTGATGTCGGCGATCTTTTTTCTGACGCGTCTGAATCCCTTTCGCATTTTTCCGCCGCAGAAAATTCCCCAGACTAGCATTATCGGTATGGGGATGAGGGCGACAAGAGCGAGGGAAGCATTTATCGAGAACATCACGATGAATGCGCCGATGATTAGGAATGTCGAGATAATGAAGTCTTCAGGTGCGTGATGGGCTATTTCTGCGATGTAGTTGAGGTCGTTTGAAATTCGTGACATTAAATGGCCCGTCTTGACGTTATCGAAGTAGTTGAATGAGAGCTTCTGGATGTGGTGGAAGAAGTCTGCTCTCATGTCGTATTCCATGCGTACGCCGAGGATGTGTCCCCATTTTATGCGGATGTATGCCATTACGGTACGGATGATTACAATCGCCAGAAGCAGAATCAGGGCTTTTGCTATTGCGGGGATGTTTTCTGAGGGGATATGTGTGTTTAAGAGGTTTCTTGTGAGCGCAGGGATAAGTATTGCCATGAATGAAGCTATCATGGCGACGGTCATGTCGAGTATGAAAAGGCCTTTGTGCGGGCCGTAATATTTCAAAAATCTTTTAAGCATATTTAATACAGGGATTTAACTCAGAGTTAAAGAGTATAATGATTTCGGGCGAAAAGTTCACATATTTTTTGAAATTTCCAGCGCAACCTGTTCAGCGGCCTTTATTCCGTCGACAGCTGCGGAAACAATTCCGCCGGCATAGCCTGCTCCTTCGCCTGCTGGATAAACGCCTTTTATCGAGATGCTCTGGCGGGTTTCTTTGTCGCGGAGAATGCGGACAGGTGATGAGCTCCTGGATTCGAGGGCGGTGAGAACTGCTTCGGGGTCTGCGAAGCCTTTGAGCTTTTTGTCGAGAGCGGGAATGGCCTCTTTGAGGGCGAAATTGACGTATTCGGGAAGGCAGGATGAAAGATCGGTCGGAGTTACTTTCGGTGTGTAGGTAGGATTAATTTTTTCAAAAGATCCGGTCTGTCTGTTTTTTAAGAAGTCCCCGACTTTCTGGGCGGGTGCGAAGTAATTGCTTCCTGCGAGAGTATATGCTTTTTTCTCCCATATCCGCTGAAATTCAATGCCTGCCAGCGGGTGATCCGAGGGGAAATCATCAGGGGTAACGTTTACCAGGAGTGCGCTGTTTGCGTTGGGTTTGTTTCTTGAAAATCTGCTCATGCCGTTGGTTACGACGGATCCGGTTTCAGAGGATGAGGCGATAACCTCTCCGCCGGGACACATGCAGAAGGTGTATACGGAGCGGTTGTTTTTGCAGTGATGGACGAGTTTGTAATCGGCTTTGCCTAGCCTTGGGTCGCCGGCGAATTTGCCGAACTGGACTTTATCGATCATTTCCTGCAGATGTTCAATGCGGACGCCGATAGAGAAAGGTTTAGGCTGAAGATTGATCCCTTTTTGGTGCAGCATTTCGAAGGTATCGCGGGCAGAGTGACCTATTGCAAGGATGAGTTGATCGGTTTTTATCTCGGTGCCGCCGTGGAGCTTTATCGCTTCGAGGTTATTATTTTTAATTTTCATATCAGTAAATTTAGATTCGAAGTGGATTCTGCCGCCAAGGTTCTGTATTGTTTTTCTGATATTTCGTACGACTTTGACGAGGTTGTCAGTGCCGATGTGGGGTTTTTTGAGGCAGAGGATCTCTTCCGGGGCTCCCGCTTTTACGAATTCTTCGAGAACCTTATTCAATCGGTTATTTTTATCTTTTATTCTTGTGGTGAGTTTGCCGTCTGAGAAGGTGCCGGCACCGCCTTCGCCGAACTGGACATTGGATTCGGGGTTCAGTTTTCCTGTTTTCCAGAATCGGTAAACATCTTTAAGTCTTTTTTCAACGGGTTTTCCTCTTTCAATCAGGATGGGTTTTAATTTTAACTGTGCAAGGATGAGTCCGGCGAAAAGGCCTGCGGGTCCTGTGCCGATAATGACCGGTTTTTTGGGCGATTTTTTAAAAGGTTTTGTTACATGCCGGTAATCGGTATCCGGGGTTTTAGAAAATCGGGGGTTGTCTATGAATTTTTCGAGGATAGAATCTTCATTTTTCAATTGGACATCGACGGTATAGATGAAAAATATTTTTGAGGTTTTGCGGGCGTCGATGGAGCGGCGAGCGATGCGGTAAAATATAACATTTTCAGGGTTTATTTGCAGAATTTTTGCCAAGAGCTTTAAAAGCTGGTCTTCTGTGTGTCTGAAATCCAATTTTACCTGTGTAATTCTTATCATGATCTTAGAGTTTTGACTTTTTTAAAAAATCCGGTATTCTGCAGGATAATGATATTATCTTTTCCAGAATCCTTAAAGTAATATTAATGATGATTTTCGGAAATATGTTTCGTATAAGGCCAAATTTTTAAGATTTGTAAGTTTGGCGAAATTTTTATAAAATTTCGGTTTATTTGATGTTTTTTGAGGATGAATTATGCAAGAGATCGGCTGGGAAGAATTTTTCGAAAAACTTGGTGAAGTCGAATTCGGGGATTATGATTTGATCGTTGCGATAGGTCAGGGAGGTATCATACCTGGGGGTTTTATACAGCAGAAATTGAATATTCCGATGAAAATAATCAATCTCAATTACAGGGATGAGAATAATAAGCCCGTTTTCGATGAGGTTCGGGTGACGGAGGAAATAGAATTCGAGGCGAAAGGTAAGGATATACTTTTAGTGGATGATGTGAGCAGGACGGGGAAAACCGTGGAGAAGGCTAAGGAACTTCTGAGGGATAACGATATCACAACTTTTGTAATAAACGGTGATGCGGATCTTAATATTTTCAACCAGGAAGAATGCATACTAATGCCCTGGAAAAAATACAAATGACACTGCCGGTAAGATTTATTTTTTATTTTTCAAACTTTTTCTTAACAATATTGCAGTTAGTTAATCAGCGGGGAATTTTCAGGATTCGTTAAGTGACCAGTCATAATCAAGGAATTCAATCTTATATTTTATGTCCTTTTCTTCAAAGAAGGGGTGATCCTGCGGGAGGTTCTGTTTGAGGAAATATAAGATCCCGGCATCTTTCGGGGGATAATCGGGAAAAGCTTCTTCTGCCTGCGGACTTTCGAAGTCTTCTCCATACCATTTGAAAATCGGTGAGATGAGAATAAGATTTTTTCCTTTTTTGTACTTGAATTTCCCGGAGTCCGACAGAAAGATCGAAATCTGGTCGCTAAACTGAAAGAAAAGTTCATCACCTTTATAAGGCTCTTTTCTAAGGGGCGGGCATCCTTTTTCAGCGGAGACAAGGGCCATGTGGATATAAGGCTGGTAGAAGCTTCTTCTCAATATCTGATTTTGTATTTTATTTAAAGTGTGGGGTTCATTCATTATGTCGAAGGTTATTTCATTCCAGACTCCCGGTATCTGACGGATGCTGTTATCTGGATAAATTACGGATCTTGAAGTCTGGATGGGGTAGTTATCTATGATGACTTTCAGGACGCAGGCATTATAGGCATTAATCCAGAATGCGATCTTCTGATCATGGCCTAGTGACTCATATTTTGATCCGGGTAAATTTTTCAGGTTTTGAAGGAATTTGTTTAAATCCGCAGGTTCCTGTTTGAGGCTACGGTAATCGACCATATTGTCACTATCGACAAAATTCTCAAGCAGGCGGGAGTAAGGTGAATAATCTACGGGAGTGGCATCAGCTCTCAGCAGGGATAAACCGAAAAGAGCTGTTATTAAAATATAAGCCATGACTCCATTAATAATTTTCATGGTCACCTCTTTCGATTTAATATAAATTTATTTTAGGGCTTCGGAGCTGGGATTTCAAGGAAAAAAGTTGCACCTTTTCCGAATTCCGATTCAGCCCAGACTCTGCCCTTGTTTGCCTGGGCGATCCTTTTTACGATAGAAAGGCCCAGACCTTCTCCGACGACGGGCCCGAAAGGCTGGTGACGGAAGAACATGTCGAAGACTTTTTCGAGGTTTTGCTTTTCAATACCCGGGCCATTATCTTTGACAGAATAAATACAGGTATCTTCGTCCTGTTTTCTGCCCGTGATTATAATTTCCGGTTTTCTTTTGTCTGAGGTGTACTTCAGAGCATTGGAAATAAGATTTATGAACGCCTGTTTTATCTGGGCGGGGTCGCCTTTGCATTCTGGTAGATATTCCTGAATGACTTTTGCTTCTGCATCCTGAATCTGAAATTTAAAGCTGCCGATTATCTCAGAAACAAGTTCGTTCATATCTATTTTTTGAACATTCAATTTGAGATGGCCGAGTTTTGAAATATGTCTGAAACCTTCAAGGAGGTTGTTTATTTCCTTGATGCTTTTATCGATGTAATTAATACCGGGTTTTATTTTTTCATCAATTTGAGTTAAGAGGGAAAGTCTTAAGCTACTGTCCATAGTTCCTTGATCAATTTCGTATTTCATGCTTTTTAGTGTTCTTGACAGTTCACGTGAAAAGGCTTCGATAGACATGAGAGGATTTCCTATATCATGTCTAATAACTGAGCTGAAACTTTTTAATTCTCGGTTTCTGGATTCGAGCATCAGCAGGAGCTGTTTTCTTTGTTTTTCGGCTTGTTTTCTTTCAGTTATGTCCCTATCCACTCCCCTGTAACCTAGCAGATTTCCATTTTCATCAAAAAAAGGAACTCCGGAAGTTTCGAGAATAACTTTTTTACCGTCTTTTGAAATGTTGCTGTTCTCCAGACTTCTGAATGGTTGTTTTTTTTCACATATATCACCAAATCTTTTTTTAATTCTCTCTTTTTCATCCTGCGGCATAAAATCAAAAGGGGTTTTTCCTATTACTTCCTCCGGTTCGTATCCCATCAGGTCTTTTACTTTTGGACTGGAGTAAGTATAAACGCCGTTTTTATCGACTTCCCAGATCCAATCGGAAGAATGTTCGGTAAGAGTTTTGAAACGCTGTTTTACCTCGTTTAACTTTCGCTCATATTGTTTTCTTTCCGAAATATTTCTTGCGAAACAGCACAGGTATTCATTATTTTCCAATTCGAAGTAATTAACACATATTTCAACGGGTATGAGATGGCCGTCTTTGTGTTTGTGTTCCGTTTTTATGGTTACGTATTTTTCTTCTTTGAATTTATTCCAGTAATAAGGCCAATTATGTCCTGGGAAATTCACATCAATATCCGCAATTGTCATGGTCAGCATTTGATGGTAAGAATATCCCAAAGTTCTGCAAGCAGTCTGGTTGACATAGACGTACCTTGCATCTTTTGTAACCCAGTAAATGGATTCTCCGGCGTTATCAATGGTAAACTGGGTTAGCCTGAGATTAGTCTCGACTAATTTTCTTTCTGTGATGTCAAAGCCGTAGACATTAACGTACTGACTGTTTTCTGCGGGGACGTATTCAAGAATGTAAGACTGATTTCCGCATTCAATTTCTACGTTTCTAGAGGTTTCGGTTTCAATTACGTTTCTTACAAAATGTAAAATGTTTTTCGGGACTTTTTGTTCCTTAAGCTGCCATTGCCTGAGTATGTATTCGCTTGCTTTGTTCGCATAAAGGACCTTTCCATCGCTTGAAATCCTCAGGACGGGATTAGGGTTTTCTTCGCAGATGTGATCTTTGACTACCTTTTTTTGTTTTACAGAATATTCGTCATTATCACCCATGAAATTGCCTCTTTTAACAAAGATTTTATAAACAAACCAAGTATAAAGTATTAACTGGTAATATTAAATCGGGGAAAATCTGATAAAGACAGTAGGTGAATATTCAGCGATCCGGAGAGACGGAAGACAGGGATTTGAGGGCGGAGCAGCTTGCCTGGGTAAAGCTTTATTTAAAGGTGATTGCCCAGTCAATATTTTTATTTGACTTTGTTTTCAAAGTAAAGTATGCGATATCATTTTCTTTGTCTATTTTCATTTCTATTTCGGCATTTTCTGCGGTTGCTTTGGCAGGCTGGAATCCATTCAGAGCAATGGTAATCTTGTAGGGATCATTTGCAATTACTTTTGAGGTGCCTGTATAGGTTTTAATTTCGGGGTACCATTCGGTTTTTATTATATCCACATATCCCTGCATGAGATGGCGGTCGGTCGAGATAAACTGAGGATGGTGTTTTACCTTATGGACCGAAAGCATTCTGGTTTCTCCGGGACGTAGAGTCTGTTTAACTTTTTGGGAACCTTTGAACTTGCCGACGAAATCATCGTTCCAGAAATCATAGAGATAGTACTGATTTTGAGGTTCAAGACCTATGGAGCCGAAGGCGGTGTCGCCTGAAAGCGGAAGCTCGAAAGTATTTTCTTCGTATCGATAATCCCTAACAATATGACGTTTTTGAGTGGGATTTTCTGTTTCTTTATCTAAAGGTTTATCCGCTATTCCATAATTGTACAATGCTACCTGGTGCCAATCGGGACTTATTGGAAAATCGAAGATGTGGGGGAACTTACCGATGAAAGCGTCAACTGGTCTTGCTGAAATGTCGGTGCCATGAAAAGGATATAATCTTGATAAATCATAAATTTCCTGTTGATCCATTATTGAGAAACTATTTCCGAGGAGCAGTCTTCCGCTGACGACATAAGCCATTGTTAGCATGGTTCTTCTGCCGTCTTTGTTTTCAGGTTTGACGTTATGAAGATGTTTGCTGTCCATGTCCCAGTTAATCAGTTTCCTGTTTTTGTACCAGCGGAGAGCTGTTCTGGAGACCATTTCCGGGCTTATTCTGTTAGTGTCACCCCATGATCTCATAGATGATACGAGCCCTAATGTGATATCAGAACCCCGGTGGAGGTTTCTTTCGTGGAGATATGAATCATTGCCGAGTCCCTGGTTTGCCAATTCATATACATTTCTGTAGGCTGCTGCGGTGGTGGAATATTCGTTTTCCATACCACCTTTATCCGCCCATGCCTGGTTTGGGTAATCGTACATGATGCCTTTTATGCCGGCGTTTTTAAGATCTTCGTAAACGTCCCGAAGATGATCCTTGAAGGCGAGATCGGTGTAGTCGTAGCTAAGTTTTACCATTTTGCCCGCTTTCCATGCAACGAGGCTGAGGTTCGGGTCGATATTTTCATTATAATAAAATGGTTCCCCTTTTCCCGTCAATCTGGGGGCTGCGGGATGGTCGTAAAGCATATGTTCGGGGAATTTGTGCGCATAATCTCTTGATCGGATGCCGGGCTGAAAATAGGTTAAGGGTATGCCGCCGAGTTTAATAACAGCCTGTGCCCATTTTTCGGAAGTTTCGTAGGGGGGTAAATATCTGCCAAAGCCCTGCTTGCCAAATACAGGGAGGCAGGGACATTTATTCTGCCAGTGCTCGTTATTCCACCAACCCTGCTGATTGTTTTCATTGTAACAATCAGGAACAAGTCTTACTGCTGCCGGTGCATATTTCAGAAAGCCCGAGTCTGCAATATGCTGCATTTCCTCGACCGCTCCGATGCTAGTGTTTTCAGCTACCGGCCTTGCGTACCAGAGGCATACGGTAGGGAAAGCATAGGTTTCAAGCTTGATGTCCTGTGCGAGTTTTACTGTATCGGCGTAATTTTCAAGTGCATCAAAGGGATTATCTGTATTAAAATCGAGATAGAATCTGTCTTCTGGAATATATTTTTTGCCGGGGTCAAGTCTTTTTCCTATTGGATCTTTTGCGAAAAGCTGAATGATAAAGCCTGAGTCTGTTTTTTTTGCTTCGACATATTTTTCGTAATCGTGGTATGTCAGTCCTCCCATAACGAGTGAATAAGTGTTATTCGGTTTGCCGAATGTTATGAGAAGATTATTTGCAGAATCGAGTTTATCTTTTCTGGTGACATAAGTACTGTTCCATCCTCCCCTACCGTCAAGCATTTTATGGTTTTCGATATTGAAATTTGGAAATGCCAATCCTCCTGCGAGGGGTCTTATATGTTTTACATGTATGATATCAGCAGTCTGGTTCTGCAGGCCGGCGCTCATTGCGATGAATGCTTTCTTTTCGTAAATAGTGAATTTAGAAATCAGAGAGGGTTTATTGAGAGCCTGGCTTTTTATTTTAAGTGTCATTGCCCTGCCGATCCGGTCAATTACGGTTTCAGTTGAGAAACTGTGCTGGTAGAAGTCTTTTTTCGTGGTAAAGTTATTAATCTGTACGAAAGCGTCTTTGAGGCATAGCCTTGAATCCTTTCCCTTTGCAGAATAAGTACCGGAATTCAAGTCAAAGGTTAAGCTTACTAAATCATTTTTCAGAGTTACTTTTTTGTTATGTTTTTCAAGATCGACAGCAAACAGAGTAGATGTAAAAGCAAGCAGAATAATTAGAAAAAGAGTCTGCTTTTTTAACATTTTTTCAATCCTTTTTTTTAATCTGAATCTTATGTTTTTCAGGGCTTTTATAATATTTTCAGAGTAGTTAAATTTGAACTTTAAATTCGTCGACGTCGGGAAGGGTTTTGAAACTGGCTCGATAGGAATCCCCGCTTTTAAAAGAATTCGCTTTAACTTGTCTTCCATGTATCCTCAAAGAACCTATTTTCGGATTTTCATAAACTTTTACAACGTTTTCAAGAAAAAATTAAAGAATTTATAAAAAAAGGCAATAAAATGGAATCAATATCCGTCTGAAAAAATATAAAAGAACCTTTCAAAAAATTGGAATACTTTTTATGAAAGTACCCAAGGCAGTCCAAGGAAAAGTATTTTGTTCGTGTATTTGAAGTTTTATTATGTTCTAGAAACGTTTGTAACAGAGGGGAAATTTTAAATAAGAAAAATAAAGGCATAAAAAAACCTCAGGAGCCTTTGGCGTGAACCAAAGGCATCCCAAGGCAGTCCAGAAAAATTTAAATTAATTATATCACTCTACGGTTATCTATCAAGCACAAATCGGTTATTTTTTGATATTTTATGATTTTACAGGCATTTTCGCAAAATGCAACTCCATTTTATTCCTAAGAGCCTGCTGAAATAGCTTATTAAGTACTTAATAAGAATTTCCGGGCTTTGTTCGCATTTTCAAAGCAAAATTTAGCAAATTTTTTACACTTTGCGGGAATAGGTTCGATCTGACCTTTGCGGGGTGGATGTTTTCGTCTCAAATATGATTATTCAGAACTTTTTATGTAATAGCAGAGTTCTGCCAGGCCTACGGAAATATGTTCGTTTCGTACGAAGACGCCTTCGGGGACGGAAATGTTTGTCGGTGAGAAATTCCAGATTGCTTTTATGCCGGCTTCGATGAGAAGGTCAGCTGATCCCTGGGCAGCCTGTTCGGGACAAACGAGCATGCCGAGCTGTACTTTGTTTTCAGCGACGATCTTGTGAATCTTTTCGGGATGATATACGGGAGAGCCTGCGATCTTTTTTCCTATCTTTTTTTTGTCGGTATCGAAAAATGCCACGATGTAAAGACCGAAGTTTTTAAATCCTTTGTATTCTGCGATGGCACCGCCGAGTCTTCCTGCACCGACGATGACGGCGTTGTTTATTTCGTCGAGGCCAAGTGCGTGCCGGATGGTGTCAATAACGGTTTTTGTTTTAAAACCTTTCCTGGGAGTTCCTTTTATGGATAGTTTTGCAAGGTCCTTTCTTACCTGAGTGTCGTCGATGTTGAAATATTTTGCGATGGTTGAACTTGATATCCATTCGGAACGGTTGAGTTTTTTGTCGGTTGTGAGGCAGAGGTAATACCTCATTAGTCTTTCCAGGATGAGAGGTTTGAGGTTTTTAAATTTTTCGTTTGCGTTAAAGACGAAATTAAAATTTTTGACCATGCTTTCTATCTCCCCGGCCTTTGCCGATAGTTCTGCCTATAGAGGCAATTCTTCCCGCCAGACAGACGCTGCATGCGTCGGCGGTTTCGTTTAAACATGCTTTACCCGGATAAATCTGATATTTTACGCGGAATTCAGGCTGAGTGACATTTGGCATAACGACATTTGCACCCCTGCTTAATCCCAGTTCCCTGCCGGTAGTTTTGTTAATGGTAGCCAGTGCAGTGGTTGTCGGGATGTTGGACTCGGGGCATACAAGGCGGGTTAAAGCAATGACCTTGTAGGACATAAGTTCAGAGTTGGGGACCTGTTTTTCGGGCTCGGTTTCGGGTTTTACTTTTCCGGCTCCCAGAGGGGTGTTGGGATTTTCGATGTAGGGACCGACGCCGATCATGTCCATGTCGTACTTTCTGAACAGGTCGATGTCACGGGCGAGGATGTTATAAGTCTGTCCCGGGATGCCAATCATTACACCACTTCCGGCTTCGTAGCCGAGTTGTTTGAGCTGGTTCAGTATTTCAAAGCGGTCATATTTTTGGCCATTTAGTGGCGGATGAAGTAAATCATACAATTTTCTGTCCGAAGTTTCGAATCTTAAGAGGTACCGGTCGGCTCCTGCATCTCGCCATACCTTCAGGTCTTTGAAGGGTCTTTCTCCCATGCTTAATGTCACGGCCAGAGGAGTGTTTTTTTTAATGTGTTTTATGATATCAGCCAGCCAATCGGTTTTTATGCCGTAATCTTCGCCTGCCTGCATAACGACTGTTCCGTAGCCTAATTTTCGGGCTTTTTGGACGCTTTCGAGGATGTCTTTTTTCTGCATGCGATATCTTTCGATATTTTCGTTTTCGGCATTGAAGCCGCAATATTTGCATTTACGTACGCAAAAATTTGATATTTCTATAAGGCCTCTTAAGTGAACTTCATCTCCGACATGTTCTTTTCTGACCTGATCGGCTTTTTTCCATAGCTTTTTGAGTTTTTCAGTGTCGGATTCTCTGAGCCAGTATTCAATTTCTTCAATTGTTATTTCTTTATTTAACATCTATTATTTCATTCCTTAATTTCATGTAAGCTTCGAGGGCATCGGGGAAAGGCTGAAGTGCCCTTTCGAAGATGCCGAGGCTGTAAGCTATTGCCAGGCCGTAGTTGGTGATGGGGACGTTCTGTTTTTTACACATCAGAAGTCTGGTGAGCATCTGTCTGCGGTTCCACATGCACGCGCCGCAATGGATGATCAATTTATACGGTGAGATATCTTCGGGAAAGTCACGGCCCTGTACGATATCGAAATCCAGTTTTCCGCCGACATACTGTGTAAGCCAGCGAGGAATTTTGACCCTTCCGATGTCCTCTGCGATGGGATGGTGAGAGCAAGCTTCTGCGATGAGGACTTTGTCATTGGGCTGAAGTTTTTCTATGGCAAGAGTTCCTTCGGTCTGAGTAACAAGATCGCCTTTAAACCTGGAAAAGAGGACAGAGAAGCTGGTCATCATGATATTTTTGGGGGTGTCAGCGGCTACTTTTAAGAAAGCCTGGGAATCAGTTACGACGATCTTCGGAGGACTTTTTAATCTATCGAAAGCGTCTCTGAGTTCGCGTTCTTTTACCACCATGCAATAGGAGTCACTGTCCAGCAGGTCCCTGATGGTCTGAACCTGGGGGAGTATCAATCTGCCTTTTGGGGCTTCCTTGTCAATCGGTACGACAAGTACGGCCAACTGGCCGGGGCCTACAATATCCCCTACAATTGCGGGGTTGTCTATGAAGTCCGGTGGCGCGTTGTCAAGCAGGGCCTGCCTGAATTCCAAGATACCCTTATTTTCAGAGGCAACGGTTTCGACTATCTTTATATTTTGATCTTCGAGTTTTCGTTTTATTTTCCGGGGAGGTTCTGTGATATCGACCTTGTTGAAAACCACAATTACGGGTATCTTGAATTCCTGCAGTTCCTGGAGTATTTTCTGTTCGAAGGAATCCCATTTTCCGTCGGTAATTATTACGCCGAGGTCTGAACGTTCAAAGGTTTTTTCGGTTTTTTTGATCCTCATTTCACCGAGTGCGCCCATGTCGTCGATACCCGCAGTGTCGATGAAGATCACCGGGCCGAGGGGCAAAAGTTCCATGGGTTTTTCGACGGGGTCGGTGGTGGTGCCGGCATGATCGGAAACTATGGAAACTTCCTGTCTTGTTATTGCGTTAAGCAGGCTGCTTTTTCCGACATTTCTTCTACCGAAGAGACCTATGTGCAATCTAAAACTTTTCGGAGTAGATTGTGTCATTTTTAATCCTTTAAATTAATACCCGAGTCGGCATACAGCCTCAGGAGATAAAAGTTCATCGAATTTTTCTTCATTCATCAATTTCTGTTCAAGGACGATCTGCCGGACGGATTTATTCTGTTTTTCGGCCATTTTGGCGATCTCGGAGCATCTTTCATAGCCTAAATTAGAAACTAGAGCGGTTACTACAGCAGTTGAGTTTTCTAAATTCCGGCTGCATTTTTCCTGGTTGGCCTTCAAATCTTTTATGCAATGGGTGTTTAAAATTTTACAAGCATTAGAAAGAATTTCTATTCCTTTTAAAAGACAGTGGGCGACTATGGGCAGGAAAGGGTTCAGCTCCAGATTTCCCATGCTGCATGCATTTGCAATGGTCTGGTCGTGCCCCATGTAGAGCATTGCCGCCTGGCTGACTGCTTCTGGGATAACGGGATTTATCTTTCCGGGCATAATGGATGAGCCGACCTGTTTTCGGGGGAGTATAATTTCGTTGAAGCCCCCTTCGGGTCCTGAAGACAAAATTCTTAGGTCTGTAGATATTTTCAATAAAGTGACGGCACAGGCTTTTATTATTCCTGAAACTTCGGTGTAAACGTCAGCATTCTGAGTACAGTCAACGAGATTTTCTGCTCTTGCGAAACTGATGCCGGTCAGGTCACGCAGTTTTTCAGTAACACGGAAGATGTATCTTTTGGGAGCGTTGAGACCGGTGCCGATGGCAGTTCCTCCGAGATTAATGACACGCAGTCTTTCCTGACACTTGTAGATCCTCCAGCGGTCACGGTTGAGTGCATCTGCGTAGGCGCTCATTTCCCTGCCCAGTGTCGTCAGGACAGCATCCTGGAACTGAGTTCTGCCAATTTTTACGATGTGGGCGAATTCTTTTTCTTTTTTCTGGAATTGCTCCTGCAGGTCAACCAGATTCAGTTCGAGTTTCTGTATTAATTTTATTGCAGCCATTTTAAGAGCGGTGGGGTAAGTGTCGTTGGTAGACTGGAACCGGTTTACATCATCCAGCGGTGAAATAATATCATAGGAACCGGGGGGTTCGCCCAGTATCTGCAAAGCGCGATTAGCTATTACCTCATTTACGTTCATGTTGGTACTGGTTCCTGCGCCGCCTTGCAAGGTATCAACTTTTATATGATCATTAAAATTGCCTTGTGACATTTCGGTAGAGGCGCGAATGACGGCATCTATAATTTTCGGGTTATTTTTATAATATCCGAGCGATTTAATGGTTTCCGCTGCTGCAAGTTTTACATAGCCGTAGGCAGTAATCAGCGAAGGATGGACGGAATCCGCGGATAAAGGGAAGTTTTCTATTGCCCTTTGGGTGTTTATGCCGTAAAGGGAATTTGCGGGCAAAATTTTTTCGCCCAGATAATCTTTTTCCGTTCTGAATTGTTCTTTCATATTCGCTCAGTCGTATTCAAATACCATCTTTTTGACATCGACGCCCTCGATATCCTTGAGTTTCTGTTCAAGTTCAAGGCATTTATCTTTGTCGCCGAATAATTCCAGGAGTATCAGGCCGTTAGGTGAGCAGAATTGTTCCGCTTCGTGGATACCGACCCTTGTTTTGATATTACACCCGTATTCTGTCAGGGTGTGCTGGACGGGGTCAACATTTTCTACCCTGTCTGTTATGTGTACGCCTAAAATAATGTGTTCATTCATTTTGTTACCTCCCAATTATTTTAACAATAAACGTCACGCTTACCCTGTTTTACCTGCTGCAACAGATTTTCAGATCTCTGCCTGGGGACATCATCCATTTCGCTGATGGTTTTTATGATGAGCTCCTCGCCAACCTTTTTGGTTTCCTGTGAGGCGTAATCCTCGAGATATTCCTGGAAAGTGGAAATAGCATTGGGGTCGCAATGTGCTTTTATCTTTCCGGGTTTTGCCAGGTCCATGAAGTCTTCGCCGGTTCTTCCGAGCCTGTAGCAGCCTGTGCAGAAAGAGGGTATATAGCCTAGTTCTGCTACATCTTTTATTACCTCATCAAGCGGTCTGTGATCACCGAGGGAGAACTGTGCCATGTCCTTTTCCCTTTCGCCTTCTGCATAGCCTCCGGGATTTGTTCTGCTGCCTGCAGAAATCTGTGATACTCCGAGAGCGAAAGTTTCCCTTCTTAAGTTCGGTGTTTCGCGTGTTGACATAATGATGCCGGTATATGGGACAGTTAGCCTTAAGATTGCCACAATCTTTCTGAAATCTATGTCGTCTACGGGCTGGGGGGGATGTGTAGCTAAATTCGAACCTGAAGCGGGTTCAAGTCTTGGTACGCTGATGGTATGGGGACCGACGCCAAATGTATCTTCCAGGTGTTTTATGTGCTGCATCATTGCGAGTATCTCGAATCTCCAGTCGGTCAGGCCAAATAATACTCCTATGCCAACATCGTCGATACCTGCTTCCATCGACCTGTCTATGGCGGTGATTCTCCAGTCGTAGTCAGTTTTTTTACCTGCAATGTGAACTTTCTTGTAAGTTTCACGGTGGTATGTTTCCTGGAAAATCTGGTAAGTCCCGATTTCGGCTTTTTTAAGCTGTTTGAATTCATCAACAGTTAAGGGTGCGACGTTTACGTTCACCCTGCGAATCTCGCCGTTGCCTATGTTGGTATTGTAAATGGTGTCGATAGATTTCAGGATATAGGAAAAGCCTTCTTTCGGATAAGCTTCACCTGCGACGAGTAGAATCCTCTTGTGGCCCTGTTTTTCGAGAATTTCAACTTCCTGTGCGATTTCGTCCTGTGTAAGTGCCCTTCTTTTTACCTCTTTGTTTTTTGCCCGGAATGCACAATACAGGCACTCGTTGGAGCAGAGATTCGAGACGTATAGAGGAGCAAAGATTACCAGACGTCTGCCGTAGATAGTGTCTTTGACGTATTTTGCCGCATCGAACAGTTCGGATAAAAGTTCCGGGTCACTAATTCCGCTTAAAACAGCGACATCCTCGAGATCGAGTCCGTTGAGTTCTCTTGCTTTTGCGAGAACCTCGCGTACATGTTTGGGATCTTTATCGACGCTGTTTTCAAGAATATTTTCAATTCTGTTTTCATCTATGTTGATATTATCAACTGCCATACCTTACCTTTCGGTCGTAAAACATTAAAAAAGCCGGGCCGGTAAACGGCCCAGCTTATTATATCAAAAAATCATCAAATTGCCATTAAGCAATAAATTTGCCTCTCGGTGTATAGTCAGTATGCAGTAATTTATGGCTTAAATGGCTGCATGGGCCATCTTTCAGGAAATTTTCATATACATTTAGAACCGCGGGGTTTTCATGCGATTTTCTGACGTCGTAGGCCTGGTCTTCTGAATATATCGCATTTGCCCTCGCTTCTCTGATCTCCGGTGTGGTGGGAATAGGCTGACCTCCGCCACCAAGACATCCACCGGGACACGCCATAAATTCGATGAAATGGCATTCACTGAATTTACCGCCCTTTTTGATATCTTCGAGTACTTTCTTGGCGTTCGCTGTGCCGTGACATACGCCAACTTTAAGAGTAGCGCCTTTAAGCCAGTCCCAATTCGGCACAAGTTCCTTGAACATATCCGGAACCGGACCGACGTTTTCAATTGGTAATTCAGCATACCTTACACCTTCGAATCCACGAACGGGTATTACGTTTGCATGGTCGAAGAGGTTCTCAACTTTTACGCCGCAAACGATTTCGACTACCGTTCTTATAGCTGCTTCCATAACTCCGCCTGTAGCACCGAAGATGACACCTGACCCGGTTGCAGAACCGAAGGGGTCATCGAAATCAGATTTTGGCATTTCGGGGAGATTGATGCCTGTTTCAGAGATCATCTGAGCGAGTTCCCTTGTAGTCAGGCCGTAGTCAACGTCCTTGTAGCCGCTATCTGTCATTTCGGGTCTGTTGCATTCGAACTTCTTTGCAGAGCAGGGCATCAATGCGACACTTACGATATCTTCTGGGTCGATATTATTTTGCTTAGCATAGAAGGTCTTTATAAGAGCGCCGAACATCTGCTGTGGGCTCTTTGCAGAAGAAACATGAGGCAGCATTTCGGGATAAAAATGCTCAATGTACTTGACCCATCCAGGTGAGCAACTTGTAAACTGAGGGAGTACGGCAGAAGAATCTTTTTCCACCAAGGCTTTGTAAAGTCTCAGAAGAAGCTCTGTACCTTCTTCGATGATAGTGAGGTCAGCAGTAAAGTTAGTGTCAAATACTTTATCGAAGCCGCACCTTCTTAAGGCTGTGTTCATTTCGAAAGTCATCGGAGTTCCGGGTTCGAGGTCGAAGCACTCGCCGATTCCTGCTCTTGGAGCGGGTGCAGTCTGGATAACAACGTGCTTGTCGGGGTCGTCTATTGCATCCCAAATCTCATCTCTTGGATCATTTGCTCTTAAAGCACCTGTTGGACAGCGGTTAATGCACTGGCCGCAATTAATACATACCACGTTTGCCAGAGGTTTGTCTGCAAAGGTAGCTATTTCGGTCTGATCGCTTCTGTTTACAGCTTCCAGGACACCGACTTCCTGCATATCAATGCAAGTTCTCACGCACCTTCTGCAGAGGATACACTTGTTCATGTCACGGACGACGCTGTAGCTAGTTTCATCGACATCGTAAAGTGGTTTTTCGGGATGTCCGAAGGTGAATTTATCGAGGCCGTACTTTTTCGCCAGTTCCTGCAGTTCGCAGTTGTTGTTCCTGAAGCAAGTGTAGCATTCCCCGTAATGTTTTGAGAGCAAGAGGTCAAGGATGTGACGCCTTGCTTTTCTTACTTTTGGAGAATGAGTTTTTACTTCGATGGGCTGAGTAATCGGGTAGGCACATGATGCCTGAAGATTTCTCTGCCCTTCGATCTCAACGACACAAACTCTGCAGACACCTGCAACGCACAAGTCGTCGTGGTGACACAAAGTAGGTATTTCGATGCCGAGTTTTTTGGCGGCATCAAGAATGGTTGTGCCGAAAGGAACTTTTATTTCGTTTCCATCAATAGTGACTTTAATTTTCGCACCCAGGGCATCAGATTCTTCGGGTGTATCAATTTCATGTATTTTCTGGCTGACAGGTGCCCTTTTACAGTCATCATGTCTATTATCTTTTTTGGTCATAACCAACTCCTTATTTCACTCAGGCAGCACTATGTTCAGTTCTGCCCATTATCTCGTTCTTAAAATTCTTCACAATAGATAAGAATGCATTGGGGCTTGACTGTCCCAGTCCGCATTTCGAGGTGATCTGCATGGTTTCGCCGAGAGCGCAAAGATCTTTCAGATAGCTCATCGAGCATGCCCCTTTTTCCAGCATTTCGACACCTTCGAGCAGTTTTGCATTTCCTTCCCTGCAGGGTGTGCACTGTCCACATGATTCTTCGACGAAAAATTCTAGGAAGTTCTTTGCGACATGCAGCATATCCCTGTTCTGGCCGAATACGATCACAGAACCGCCTGTAGCCACGTCTTCGTAGGCTATGGTTCTTTTGAATTCGCTTGCGGGAATACAATTTCCGCTTGCTCCGCCGATCTGGACGGCCTTTGCGTCTTCAGCACCGACAGCCTGCAACAATTTAGAAACGGTAATTCCCATGGGGAATTCGTAAACGCCGGGTTCTTTGCAATCACCTGAGACGCTGAATAATTTCAGTCCGGTGGATTTGTCTGTGCCGAGTTCCCTGAACCAGCTTCCGCCTTTTACCATGATACTTGCGACCCAGCCGAAGGTTTCCACATTGTTTACGATAGTGGGATGTCCCATGAAACCGGTATCGACGGGAAAAGGCGGTCGGTTTCTCGGTTCGCCTCTCTGTCCTTCGAGAGATTCGATCAGAGCAGTTTCTTCGCCGCAAACATACGCACCTGCTCCCATCTGGATTCTGATATCGAAATCAAAGCCTTCTTTGCCGAGGATGTTATCGCCGAGGAGGTTGTTTTCTCTTCTTTTATTAAGAACTTCTTCAAGTTTCGGTTTTAAATATGTATATTCCGCTCTTAAGTAAATGATACCTTCTTTTGCACCGAGGACGTATCCGCCGATGGTCATTCCTTCAATAACAAGGTCGGGATAATTGCTGAGTATGAATCTGTCTTTGAAAGTACCTGGTTCACCTTCGTCAGCGTTGCAAACAACATATTTTTTATCAGATTTTGCAGCGGCAGCGAGGTTCCATTTAACGCTTGTAGGAAATCCGGCCCCACCTCTTCCTTTTAGAGCAGATTCGGAAAGTTCATTTATAATGCTGACCCTGTCTGAATTTACAGCTTTTTTAAGGCCTTCATCGGGTTTAATCGAATCAAAAGTTATTTTGTTTTTTGGAGTGTTCATACTATGTGCTCCTCCTTTCTCTGTACCGAATAAGCGTTTAGTGCTTTTCGGCATCCTTCTATAATATCATGGACCTTGCCTGGTGTGACTTTTGTAAATACCTGGTCATTAACGAGCATTGCAGGTCCGACATCGCACATTCCGAGGCAATTTGCCCATTCCAGAGTGAACATTCCGTCATCTGTAGTTTCACCGAATTTAATTCCAAGATCATTTTCGAGCTGTTTTGCGACCTGGTCTTTTCCCAACATATCGCAAGAGACGGTCTGGCAAAGTCTGATGATGAATTTGCCTTTGACTTTCTGATCCAGAAAGCTGTAGAACGAGACAACGCCGTAAACTTCGACGGGGTGAATGTCCAGTTCATCAGCTACGATCTGCATGGCGAATTCGGAGATGTGCTGAGTTTCTTTTTGTATTTCCTGTAGAACGGGTATTAGTGAGCTTCGGTTGCTGCCGAACTGCTCTACCCATTTTTTGATATTTTTTTTCAGTTTTTCCTGTTCTGTCATCAACATAATAATTTTCTCTCCTGTCTATTTAAGTAACTCATTCACTTTTGAAATGAGGGTTTCGGGAAGAATCGGTTTTTCGAGAAAAGCATCGACCGGAACCATTGAATCGTCCTTATCATAGTCCAGTCCGGTAACTTTCCCGATCCCTGAAACCATTAGGATGGGTGCTTCAAAGCCATTTTTTCGCAGGTTCTGGGCCATGGAAAATCCGTCATCTGCCTGTTCCATCATAACATCCAGTATCAATAATTCAGGCTGGAAAGATTCTACGGCCTTTTGTCCCTTCTCTTTACTTGTTGCAGTGCTAACTTCATGCCCTTTCATTTTTAGGACATTTTTGCTCGCATCGAGCATGTCCGGGTCATCATCAACAATTAAAATTTTTGCCATTGGGAGCTCCTTAGTTAAAAGAATTACCAAAAATTTGTGAAAGCCGGCGGTCAATCACGATTTATTTCACGATTAAAGCTATTATTAATAATAAATAAGGGTAGTTTTTTCAAGAGTAATTTCACAAATTAGGGATTTTTTTCACGATTTTGCATTAAACGGGCACAACAAAACATTTCCGGTTAATATTTTTTTACATTTCAAGGATTTTACAGGGCTGGAAATTTTGCATATTTAGAGATTATAGGACTTCAGCAAATTTAACTAATATTATGAAGTATTCCATTTTGCTTAGTCGAAACTGTTTTTTATATTTTTTAAGCGTATTTATTGAGATAGCGGGATAATACTTTACCGCAAATTTAAATAAGAAAGCTAAAGGGAATTAAGTCAAGGGCAATTTAGGCCGTTTTATTTATTATGATGAAAAATTTCTGGGGGCAAAAATCTGATGTAACGGAACAGGATGAATTCCAGGATTATGAATCCGAGGAAGAGATAAAGGGGTTGTCTGACCTTTATATTCCTGAGGAATCGCTTGAATCCGTTAAGGAACAGGAAGATGTTAAAAGCAATGTTCCTGATTGTGCTGATGCTCTTTTAGAGAAGGGAAAGATCAGTCCTGATCAACTTGAGCAGGTAAGAAAAGAGCAAAAACTTCAGCCCGACAGGGAAGTTGAATACATTCTTTCGGACCTTAATATAGCCTCTCAGGAAGATATACTGATGGCCAAGGGGCACTTGTGCGGGTTTGAATTTATTCGACTGCAGCCTGATGAGATCGACGAGGAAGCTTTTTCCAAGCTGGAAGTCGATTTCATTAAGGAAAATTCAATTATTCCGCTAAAATTTGAGGATGAGAAGCTTTTAGTTGGCACAAGTGAGCCAGCAAACGTATTTGCAATCGAACATGTAAAGCGTAAAACAGGGATGGATGTGGAAACTTACGTGTGCCCTGCCGATGATATCGAGGCAGTTTGTGATCATTTTGAGCAGTCAGAACAGCTGGAATACTGTGTCGATGACCTGATCAATGACATGGATGATGTGGAGGTTGTTCAGGATGAAGACGAGGTTATGGAAGACCTGGAGGAGATGGCGGGTCAGTCTCCGGTTATTAAATTCGTAAATTACTTAATCAGTAATGCCATTAACGAGGGTGCAAGTGATATTCATATAGAACCTAAACCCAAAGAGACGATCGTGCGTTACAGGATAGACGGTGTTTTATTCAGAAATACAGAAGCACCTGTAAAGATGCATCCCGCGATAGTTTCGCGAATCAAGATCATGTCCAACCTGGATATTTCAGAAAGGCGGCTTCCCCAGGACGGTAAGATATCAGTGAAGGTAGGAGGAAGAGGAATAGACCTACGTGTGTCCACTTTGCCGACCAGTCACGGCGAGAAAGTGGTAATACGTGTACTGGACAGTCAATCTATTTTGCGTGGACTGGATGAACTGGGTATGGAGGAAGAGGTTAAAAATGATTTCGAAGAACAGATAAAGCTGCCCCATGGAATTTTTCTTGTGACGGGTCCGACAGGCTCTGGTAAATCAACTACACTTTATACGGCGTTGAGTCAGATGGACGGTGAAACAATGAACATATCCACGGTAGAGGATCCTGTAGAGTATGAGCTTGGTTTCTGCAATCAGGTTCAAGCGGTGCCGAGGATCGGGATGACGTTTGCAGCGGCTCTTAAGAGTCTTCTGCGTCAGGACCCCGATATAATAATGCTGGGTGAGATCCGTGACAATGAAACTGCCAAGATAGCGGTACAGGCGGCACTTACGGGTCACCTGGTACTTTCGACACTTCATACGAATGATGCCCCCAGCAGTATTTCAAGGCTGGTGAATATCGGGGTTGATGAGTATTTGATAGCAGCTTCTCTTAATGCCGTTCTTGCTCAAAGGCTGGTAAGGAAAATATGCCCTCACTGTAAAGAAGAATATGAAGTACCCGATAAGCAGAAGAAATACCTCGAAAGAGCGAAAATGGATACCACCAAGCTTTATAAAGGCAAGGGTTGTGAAAAATGCAGGGATTCAGGATATATAGGCAGGGTCGGTATTTACGAACTGCTTTTAGTTGATGACAATTTCAGGGATATGATCAACAAAGACCCATCGGTTACCCATATGAGGAAGGTATTCTACGAGAGTGGACAAAATACACTGTTTCAGGATGGAATGAAGAAAGTTGAAAAGGGTTTAACTTCCATCGACGAAGTGCTGCGAGTAACGGAAGCTTCAGGAGTTTGACCAGTAAAGTAAAAAGGGACAGTTATGTGGAAAAGTATAAATATAATCGGATTGCTGCTTGCAATATTCGGAATCAGCCTTCTGGGTTGGTATTATAACAGAGAAACCCGGCTGGATGAATTGACGGCAAGGCATAATGAACTTCTGGAGATAAGCACAGGGAACATTGATGAATTAATGCAAAATGACAGGACCCAGGAACTTCCGGAAGACCTTCAATCCAGCAGGAGACTCGAAAAACAGATCAATAAACTTGAAGCGAGTAAAGAAAACAGGGAGATGATCTTCAATTTTTCTGTACTTCTTATAAGTATAGGGTTCGGGTTATTAATCAGTTATGTATTGATCCAGGGCAGTAAACTTGCCGGTAAAGGCGGTAAATTGGGTTTTGCCAAAATCATAGAAGTCTGGAAAACCCGGAAAGAAAGGAAATTCGGCAAGGAGAATCTCTGGCTTTATAAAAAATCCAAACTTTTGTCCAAATCCGGATGGGTGGATACTCCAGAAGAAGAAGCTGCCGAAGATCCTGATTTCGTTAAAGATCAAAATGATCTTCAAATGAAAAGAGACGAGGATGACTCACATAAAGAGGATGAAGACATTATAGATAAACCTTTTAATGAGCTTGTAGAGGAGATAGAAGAGGCTAAAGAAGAAATAGGTCAGGGTCATGAAAAAAATGAAAACCTTTTAATGAGCGAAAGGGTTGAAGATAAAAAGCACGGTTCATTGAATCCGCTCAAACTTCTAACAAAATCCAAGAAAGATGAGACAGAGCCGATAAATGATGCCCTGCAGGAATTAACTGAACAGGTTTCTGCGATCCGGGAATATGCTTCATGTCAGCAGGACAGAGTGGAAAAGCTTCAAGACGGATATGACTGGAGTATAATTCGAACATTCTGCATTAAGATAATTCGCTGCATTGACAATCTTGAGAAAAGAATCGAGAGAATGGAAGAGAAAGAAAAAGACACGACCGCTATGAAGGAAATAAAAGATGAGCTTATTTTTGCACTGGAATCAAGCGGTGTCGAGCAGTTCGAGCCGGTAGTTAAAAGTGATTATCGCGGCCAGGAGAAAAAGCTGGAAGCGATAAAAACCAAAATACCGTGCGATGATGAAGCACTAAAAGGGAAGATCGCAAAGGTGGTAAGGAACGGTTACAGATATGTTTTAGATGATGAAAATTATAAAGTTGTGCGCACCGCTCAGGTGCAGCTTTATGAGTAAATAAGCAAGGGGTATGTTATGGGTAATATAGTAGGAATAGATTTAGGTACGACGTTTTCGGCACTGTCTGTTTTAAACAGGATAGGCAAGCCGGAAATAATACCGAATTCGGATGGTGACAGGATCACGCCTTCTGCGATATTTTTTGACGAAGAGAACTCTGATCTTGTTCGGGTAGGCATAGAGGCAATAAATTCCCGTCACCTGAATACAGAGAGGTCTGTGCGATGGATCAAGCGGCATATGGGGGAAAGTGACTACTTAAAACAGATAAACGAAAAAGAATGGAGCCCTGTCGAACTTTCGGCGCTGATATTGAAAAAACTCAAACACGACTGCGAGTCAGAAGTCGATGAGGTCAAAGATGCGGTAATATCGGTACCGGCACATTTCGATGAAGCCCGGCGAAAAGCGACGATGGATGCCGGCAAGATAGCGGGTTTGAATGTAATGGGCATCGTTAATGAGCCCGTAGCAGCTGCCCTTTATTATGCAACAACTTCAACAATCAAGGATAAAGTCATGGTTTATGACCTTGGGGGCGGAACCTTTGATGTTACACTTTTGGATGTGGACAACTTAAAGATGGATATAATCTGTTCGCAGGGAGACCATCATCTCGGCGGTGTAGATTTCGATAAAAAGATCGTTGAGATGCTGGAGGAACAGTACAGGGACGAATTCGATGCGGAACTGATCAATTCCGAAGAAGAAAGGGCCAGATATGAAGATGAGGCAGAGGATATAAAGAAGACGCTATCACGCAGGCCTGTTGCGAGGAAAATGATCTACGGACCTAAAGGTAACATGAGAGCGGAAATAACCAGGGAGCAGTTCGAAGATGCTATCTCACCGCTTCTTTCGAGGATAGATATGCTGCTGGAAGTAGCTCTTGAGGAAGCCGAGCTGCAGGCAAGTGACGTTTCTGATATTCTTATGGTTGGAGGAAGCAGCAGAATTCCCATAGTGCAAAAAAAGCTTGAGGAGATGTTCGGTTTTGCTCCGAAATCAACAGTTAATGTTGACGAATGCGTGGCATTGGGGGCGGCATTGCATGCGGGACTCATAAAACTTCGGGAGGAACCTTCTTTGGTACCCAGCGGAATTACGGCAGGGCTTAAAGATATCATGCTGACCGATGTATGCAATCACAGTTTTGGAACATTGTGTGTAGGGGTAGATGAGAATACAGGCAAGAAGCTTATCCAGAATAAAATAATGATAAAGAAAAACACCCCTCTTCCTTGTGAAACTTCGCAGATGTTCTATACCATGGCAGAGAACCAAGGTGAGCTCAAAAGTATAATTACCCAGGGAGAGGATTCTGACCCTAAATTCGTGAACGAAATAGCAGTGGGAAGATTCGAGCTTCCGCCTAACCGCCCTGCACATTGCCCGATCAAGGTGACATACAGTTATGATGTGAATCAAAGAATGAGCTGTGTATTTGAGGATATGGACACGGGTAAGAAACTGGAGGTCGAATTCAGCATAGATGACGACGGTAAGGTGACGGATAGTAAAATCGAGGAAAAGGCTAAGGAATTTGAAACTTTACAGGTTAAGTAACAGAATAAATGCTTATATTCATTTTCACAATACTGTTAATAGCGGCCTGCTTGTGCCTTGCGGTATATATGGAATATATCGATCTTTCCATGTTCCTTGATCTGTTTAAATCGGATAAGGATTCCGTAATCAAAGAGCAGGAGACGAATCCTTTGAAGTGCAGGGTCAGGTATTTTGAAGAAAACGGGGAAGATGATAAGATAAGCATCGAAATAAAGGGGAAGATAAGATCAAAAGAGGAGAAGGCATTCGTTGCAGCGGAAATAAGGCTTTTTGATGTTACGGACGGAATTAAAAGGAAGAAAATTGTGCAAAGCAGTTCGGGGGTTTTCCAAGGCAAAGGTTCACCAGAATTTCTATTCGAATCCAATCTGGGGAAATTAATATCGAGTGAAATGTTTATCGAAGACTGGCTTGAAATAACCAAAATAAATCCCCAGTTTATCCGACCAGCTCGCCGGGGAGAACGTGAGCTTGAACTTGATCTTGCCATCCGGTCGAAAGACAGTGGTAAGGTGATAGCAAAGAGTAAAAGCCTGTTTACTTTTATGAACGAAAATCCGGGATATATCGATCTTCAGGATAAGATACAGAAGGCTAAAAGTCTTGCGGTGACGTTAGGATTTGCAGTAAGTGCAGCTGACAATAAACTGTTTAAGTGTCAGATCGATACGATAAAAGAATGGGCCCGGAAGAACATAGAGAATAAATCAAAGAATGACCGGCTTCGCATGGAAAAAGCAATGGATAAAATAGTCAACTTTTTCCAGAACGGCAACACAATGGATATAAAGAGAATCTGCGATGATCTTGTCGAAATATCGCCAACCACTCTGAGATATGAGATTCTGGAACTTTGTCTCAAGGTTGCCAAAGCCAACGGCACAGCTTTTAAAGAAGAGATAGAGATATTAAAGAATTTGAGCTGCTGGCTGAAGGTGGATGCCGAGAAATTTCATGAGATGGTGGAAAAACATCTTCCGATCGATATGCATGAAGTTAAGGATATGGAATTTATTCTCGGGATAAATGATGAAATGACGGAAGATGAGAGAAGAAAACTTATCAATAAAGAATATCATAAATGGAATTCCCGGGTGACAAATTTCGATAATGAAGTTCAAAGCCAGGCAGATAATATGCTTGAGCTTCTGGCAGAGGCACGAAATTTATACGTCACGAAGTAACAAGTTTTTATTAATAATCAATTCATCGCACTAAAAACCAGTTATTAATTTACAGCAGAGTAATTCCTCCATCGATAGTCAGAATATGGCCTGTTATGTATGATGAGCTATCGGAAGAAAGCCAAAGTACGGCATCAGCAATTTCCTGAGGTTCTGCAATCCTTTTCAAAGGTACATATCCGGCTGCTGCCTGAGGGTTATTTTTTGTAGCTTTTTGGAGCATTGGTGTATTTACCGGGCCGGGAGCGACCGCATTTATTCGAATATTTTTATTCGCATATTCGACGGCAGCGGATTTTGTAAGAGCAGTTACCGAATGTTTCGATGCACAATATGCAGACCAGTTGGCCTGTCCTTTGATCCCATATATGGAGGCATTGTTTATTATGACACCAGAGCCGGTCTGGAGCATTTTTTCGATCTGGTATTTCATACAAAGGAATACTCCAGTTGAGTTAACTTCCATATTCTTTTTAAAATCATCCAGGGTTATTTTATGCAACGGCATGATGGGGCCAAGAATACCGGCGTTATTGAATGCGATGTCCAATCTGCCGTATTCTTCGACAGCAATTTCTATGAGGTCCTTGACATTTTGCTCAACAGTGACGTCTGTTTTCTGAAAAATAGCGTTTCCGCCCTGTTTGTTTACTTCATCTGCAGTTTCCCGACCTTTTTGTGTGTTCCTGTTTCCCAATACCAAGCAAGTACCTTGATTTGCAAGGTTTAAGGCAGCGGCTTTACCCATACCGGAACCTGCGCCGGTAATAACTGCAACTTTATCTTTAAGCAGCATTTTTCAACCTTACTTTTAATGCTTATGGATTATGAAAGTGACTTTCATATCGACGCGGTATTCAGCGATCCTGTTATTTTCTACGACGACTTTCTGTTCTTTTATCCATGCCCCGTTAATGTCATCTACGGTTTTAGCTGCCTGGTCTATACCTTTCTGTACTGCATCTTCGAAACTTTCTGTCGAGGATGAACTTATTTCGATAACTTTTGCAACTGCCATTATATAACCTCCCGAAAACAAAATTTATTTTTCCTAGAAATATCATAATTACTGAAATTATAAATAAGGGAATCTTCAATGATTTATATAAGGGATTGGAACTAAATTAAATCCGGCACTGACCAAAATATATTTTTGGCATTTTAAACAATCGCTTTTTTTTAAACGACTCTAAAAAACTTTGATTTAATCCGGATAATTTGGTTATAATGAAAAATTGAAATTTGAGAATGAATTTTGAGGGAGGCAGCAATGAAAAATTCTGGAGCAAAAATATTAATTGCAATTCTTTTAATCCTTTCTTTTTGGGTCGGGCAGTGCTTTTCGGAAAGTGAGGATGTAAATGATATCCCCCGGCCGGATCATAATAATCCCACCTTTAAAGAGCGGGTTGAGGACAGGAAAGAAATGGTAAAAGAACAGATCAAGGAGAGAGGAGTAAACGATCCTAATGTGCTGAAAGCAATGCAGACGGTTCCCCGGCATGCGTTCGTGGGTAAAAATTACAGGTATCGTGCGTATTACGACAGTCCCCTGCCGATCGGTTACGGGCAGACGATAAGTCAGCCCTATATTGTTGCATATATGACCGAAAAACTTGAACTTGAAAAAGATGATAAAGTTCTTGAGATAGGGACAGGTTCGGGTTACCAGGCTGCGGTATGTGCCGAGATCTGCAAGGAAGTTTATACGATCGAGATCATCGAAGAGCTAGCCAATTCTGCCGAAAGGAGGCTAAAAAAGCTCGGGTATAATAATGTTTTTACTAAGGCAGGTGACGGTTATTACGGGTGGCCAGAGGAAGAACCTTTCGATAACATAATAGTCACCAGTGCCGCGGCATTTGTACCTCCGCCGCTTATGAAACAGTTGAAGGAGAACGGGAAAATGGTAATCCCGGTGGGAAGTCCTTACGGAAATCAGAGGCTGGTACTTGTGGAGAAGGACAAGGACAAGGTTAAGACAAGGACGCTTATGCCAGTTCGTTTCGTTCCCATGACCGGAAGGGTTCAGGAGGGTAAAAAGAAATAATGCCTGCGGTTTATTACGCTTTATTTCTGGTATCCGGGTGTGCGCTTGCAATGGAACTGGTTCTTTTGCGGGCCCTTTCGATAGCTCACTGGCATCATTTCGGCTATCTTGTGATCAGTACTGCTCTTCTTGGTTTCGGCACGGGCGGGATACTGGTGACATTATTTTCTGAAAAGCTTAAAATGAATTTTCTTAAATGGCTTTTTCGGTGCTGTCTGGGATTTGGGATTCTGGTTCCGGTCAGTTTTAATCTTTGCCAAGCGGTTAATTTCGATGAGCTTCAACTTATATGGGACCGAAGGCAGATTTTTTATCTTCTGGGATATTATCTTCTTTTGTTTCTGCCTTTTCTTGCAGCGGGTTCGTTTGTTGCCCTTTGTTTTTCGGGTTTGAGCAAATACGCGCATAAACTTTACTTTGCGAATATGACCGGTTCGGGAGCGGGAGTTCTCGGGGCGGTAATACTGATGAATTTTATGTCACCGGTAGAAATCATAATGCTGATCGTGCTGATTGTACTGGCTACTGCGATAATGCTTGGTTTTTATTTCGGGAAAAAGCGGGTAATACTCGGTTTTTTATGTGGGTTTCTACTGCTTTTCGTATTCAGCGAAGGCGGGGTGTGGCCTTTAGAGATGAAAACTTCTCAGCACAAGGCATTGAGTTATTATAAGGCGGTGCCGGAGGCGAAGATCCTGGAGACAAATTACAGTCCGATGGGCAGGGTCGATTTTCTTACCGCTCCCACTGCAAGGCATTTTCCGGGTCTCGGCATAGGATTTACAGGTCAGCTTCCAAAACAGATCCTTATGATAACCGATGCGGATGCAGTATCGGCGGTTAATCATTTCGAGGACATGAATGACCTTAAGTGCTATGATTTCACCACTTCCGCAGTTGCATATCATTTATTCGAAGAGCCCAAAATATGTGTTCTTGGGGCGGGAGGAGGCAGTGATATCTGCCAGGGGCTGTATCATAATTCCGATCCCATCTATGCGGTGGAACTTAACAATGACATTGTAGAATCGATGAAAGGGAGATTCAGTGACTTTTCTTCGAATATATATGAAAGAGACGAGGTAAGAGTCAGGATCGCAGAGGCGAGAAATTTCATAAGAGTTACAGATGAGAAATTCGATATCATCAATTTATCATTTCTGGACAGTTTCAGTTCGGCTGCTTCGGGAACTTATGCTTTAAACGAAAATCATCTTTATACGGTGGAGAGTTTCAAGGAAATATTCAAAAAACTTAAAAAGGAGGGAGTGGTTTGCATATCGAGGAATTTGAAGCAACCTGCAAGGGACCTTTTAAAGCTGGTTAATATCATTAAGGCATCCTGTGAAGAAATGGGCATAGAAGAAGTCGAGAAGAAGCTGGCTGTTATTCGAAACTGGTCGACCGGCAGTATTCTTTGTTCTTTAGATAACTTCGATGATAATCGAAAAGAAGATATCAGAAAATTCTGCGAGGAGAAATATTTCGATGTAGTGTATCTCGATGGTTATCCAGATGAACTTTTGAACAGGTTCAATGTGCTTGATGAGCCTATTTATCACGAGGGGGTTGTTAAAATCCTCGAAGGGGATGAGGCATTTATCGATGATTATATTTATGATGTCAGGGCAGCAACGGATGATCGGCCTTATTTTTCTAATTTTTTCAAGTGGGAGTCACTCCCCTACCTGATGAAGACACTGCCGGACAGGTGGCTGAGGTTTTCTGAATGGGGATATCTTATCCAGGTTCTTCTGCTGGTTCAGTCGGCAATCGTGAGCATAATTTTTATAATTCTGCCTTTGTTTTTTAAGACGAATCTTAAGAAGTTAAAAAGCTATGATGTTTATGTTTTCCTGTATTTTCTGATGCTGGGGTACGGGTTTATGTTTCTTGAGATGGGATACATACAGAAGATGACACTTTTATCGGGACATCCGGTACTGGGGGCATCGATAAGCTTGCTTAGTTTTTTATTCTTTTCGGGAGTGGGAGCGATATCGGCAGATAAATTTATCAAACAAAGGGAACAGCCTGTGAATCTTCCGGCAGTTAATGAGAAAAAACTCGTTATAATTTCGGTAATACTAATCGCCGGGATCGGCCTGGCAGAGCTGGCGGTATTCGAATTCTTTTTGAATTATCTGCTGGAATTTTCGACGAATGTGCGATTTGTGATGGGTGTAATCTTTATCTGTCCGCTGGCGTTTTTCATGGGAGTTCCTTTTCCAACGGGATTGAGAGCGGTGAATTCCAAGGAAAGTGACTTAGTGCCCTGGGCATGGGGGATCAACGGGTTCGCTTCGGTGACAGGAGCGGTTTTAGGAAGTCTGCTTGCAATTTCAGCGGGATTTTCCAGAATAACCTTAGCGGCGATTGTATTATATTTAATCGCAGCTTCTTTGATAAACAAATTATTTACAGGAATAAGGGAGGACTAATGAGTAAGAAGAAAATCGAGATAAGAGTCGGCACTTCGGGATGGAGTTATGATGACTGGAGAGGGAGGTTTTATCCGGAGGATATTGCCAAAACCAAGTGGCTGGAATATTTTTGCAAAGAGTTCGACACGGTAGAGATCAATAATACTTTTTATCATCTTCCCAAGAACAAAACGGTGAAAAACTGGCGTGATACAGTTGGGGATAATTTTTTGTTTACAGCAAAGGCAAGCAGATATATTACGCATGTCAAAAAGTTAAATGACCCGGAGGATTCGATAGATAAGTTTTTCGATGTGATAAATAGTTTCGAGGATAAGCTGGGTCTAGTACTTTATCAGCTGCCGCCGAACCTTCATATTAATGAAGAAAAATTGGAAAATTTTTTAGAAGCAATCCCGCGCAAGGAAAATTCGGTATTCGAGTTCAGGCACGACAGCTGGTATGAGAAGAGTATTTTCGATCTGCTTGAAAAATACAATTGCGGTTTCTGCATACATGACATGACGGGCAACGAAAGTCCCCGCCGAGTGACTTCTGAGCTAATGTACCTGAGATTTCACGGAGCGTCGGGAAAGTACCAAGGGAATTATCCGGATAAGATGATAGAGAAATGGGCAGAGTGGGTTAAGGAGAATTCTCGCGGTGTTAAAAGAGTGTTTGCTTATTTTAATAACGATCTTAAGGGGTATGCGGTCAAAAATGCAATGTCTTTACGAAAATTTCTGAAGGAGAAACTGAATTCCTAATCAAGCAGTTTCGGAATTATAATCCATTCAACCTGCCAGTTTTCATTAGTATTGCTGAGACAGACGATGCCTGCATTTTTAAAATTTATAATTTCCCTGTCGCTTGAATCGATCAGCAGCAGCGAAGCCAGCTTTGACAGAAAGGGCATGTGACCTACGATCATGATGTCCTTAGACGAGGTATCAATTTTTTCTTCTTTGAATTTTTTGACATCGTCGTTTGGTGAAAGGCCATCCAGCCAGGCTTTCTGTTCGGTGATGTTTATTGCTTCTGTAAGTTCGCCTGCAGTTTCGGCTGCCCTTAGTTTTTTAGAATGCCACAGATAGCCGACGCTGATGTTCATAGATTCCAGAAACATTGCGACTTTGTCAATCTCCTCTTTGCCCTCGATAGATAACGGTCTTTCGGGGTCGTGTTCCCTGGATACCGCTTTTGCGTGCTGAACCAGATAGATATTCATAAATCCCTCCGCTTAATTTAACGGTGTCATTATAGCCTTTATATTATTCATTTCAACCATTATATGCTTTGCTTATTATTAAAATCAAAGATTTAACCTTTCGATATCAAATATTTTTCTTAAGATAGTATATGTAAATATTGACAGCGGGAGGGTTTATTCGATGAAACATTCTTTGCAGGTTTTGATATAAGAAGGCAGATACGATGGCAAAATGGGAGCATTTTTCACATGTAGCTGATGTAGGCATCCGGGGTATCGGAAACAGCCTTGAGGAAGCATTCGAGCAGGGAGCATGTGCAATGACGGCGGTTATATGTGAACTTGAAAAGATTAGGCCTGAAAAAAGGGTGAAAATCGAAAGTGAGGATGAGGATATTGAGATAATGTTCGTTGACTGGCTGAATAAAATCGTTTTCGAGATGGCGGTCAAGGATATGCTTTTCAGTAAATTCAAAGTAAAAATCGAAGGCAATAAACTGAGTGGAGAAGCGTGGGGGGAAAGAGTGGACTTAAAAAGACATGATTCTGCGGTCGAGGTTAAGGCGGCATCTTATACAGAGTTAAAAGTGAAAAAGAACGATAAAGGTCAATGGATCGCACAATGTGTGGTCGATGTTTGAGAAAGGGGGAACTATGAATATCAATAATTTAAAACAAATTTCGGAATATGAATTTATGATAGAGCCTCACGGCAAGATGAGGGTTCCGGCGAGGATATTTGCAGACAGAAAATTGATAAGTGACATGGATGAGAAAGTGCTTGAGCAGGCCAGCAATGTAGCCGCCCTTCCGGGGATAGTCGGTTCGGTTTACGTAATGCCTGACGCTCACTGGGGATACGGATTTCCTATCGGGGGCGTGGGAGCTTTCGACAGGGAAAAAGGCGGTGTCATATCTGCCGGCGGGGTTGGATTCGATATATCCTGCGGAGTCAGGTGCATAGTATCCGATCTCGATGCAGAGCGTGTTAAGGAACGCAGTATGGATTTAAGTGACCTGCTTTCAAGGAGAATTCCATCCGGAGTCGGCAGTACAGGCAAGCTGAAGCTCAGCCGGCAAGAGATGGATAACATGCTGCAAGGCGGTGCTGAATGGGCAGTTGAAAAAGGATACGGCAGTAAGAACGACCTGAGATATCTTGAGGAAAACGGCAAGATGGCAAATGCCGATCCGGGGTGCGTTTCAGAACATGCAAAGACCAGACAGCTTAAGCAGGTAGGAACTTTAGGTTCGGGTAATCATTACCTGGAGGTTCAGGAAGTTAAGGAAATATATGACGAAAAAACAGCAGAGGCTTTCGGTTTAAATAAGGGTAAGGCAGTAATAAGCATTCACTGCGGGTCACGGGGTCTGGGACATCAGATCGGGACGGATTATTTGAAGCTGATGACCAGCGAGGCCAGGAATTACGGTATCGATCTTCCGGAAAGGGAACTTGCCTGTGCCCCGATAGATTCGAAGGTGGGACAGAAATATTTGAAGGCGATGTATTGCGGTATCAATTGTGCCCTTGCGAACCGGCAGGTGTTAATGCATTTACTGGCGGAGGCATTCGGTAAACTTTTTCCGGAGGCATATTTAAAGATATTATATGACGTTTCGCACAATACCTGTAAGGAAGAGGAGCATGAAGCCGGCGGTAAGATGAGGAAGTTATTTGTTCACCGCAAGGGGGCTACCCGTGCTTTCGGGCCGGGGTATAAGGACCTTCCGGATGAATATAAGAAAGTAGGTCAGCCGGTTTTGATAGGGGGGACCATGGGGACATGTTCTTATATTCTTGCAGGTACTAAAGAAAGTGAGAGAAAGGCGTTGAGTTCATCATGTCACGGAGCAGGAAGGGCCATGAGCCGGAGACAAGCAACTAAAAAGTACCGGGGCAGAGAAGTGGTGAGTTCATTATCTTCAAAAGGTATCGTGGTTAAGAGCCCTTCGATGCGGGGAGTTGCAGAGGAAGCTCCGGGGGCATATAAGAACGTCACTGATGTTGTAGAAGCCGCTGATCATGCAGGACTGTCGAAACTGGTGGCTAAGCTGGATCCGATAGTATGCGTTAAGGGATAAAAAGAGGTACCTGAATGATATATTTGCAGATACTTGTAATCGCTGTTGTTTTAGTAATCGGTTATTTTGCTTTTTCAAGATACAAGCCGAAGGGGTGTGCTATATGCGGAGGAATGGAAGATAAGTGCGGGTGTGAAGATTTTCTTACCGGCAAGGAAAAGAAGTATCTGCTGTTTATCACTAAGCTGCCTTTAGGAGCGACATTTGAACAGGTTAAGATGGTTTTTCCGCAGGCAGCGGATGTGAAAGGTGAGGGGGATCTTCGTGAAGGAAGAAGCCAATTAAATATACCCGTTAAGATCGTTAATAAAACCGCATACATAAATTTTATTTTTGAAAGCGGTGAACTTAAAAATTATTATTTCTGGTTAAAGGATCTACGTGAAGCAGAATCATTTAATCTTTTTAACTCAATTAAAATGTTTTATAATGAGAAGTTTTACGAAGTTCCGGAAGCTACAGGAAAAGATAAAAAGGAGATGATCTGGCTTGCAGATGATTTCAGAGTGAAATTAAAATATATCAGAAATGATATAAATGCAGTCAGCTGGGGTTTTGAATCGATAGATCAATGATGTTTCAGGGAGGTATGATATGAATAATGATATGATATTCTGGGATGTGGATACTCAGTATGATTTTTTGAAGCCTGATGGTAAGTTATATTTTCCGGAAGCACAAGAGATAATAGACAATATAAGCAGGATAAGAAAGTTCGCTTTGGAAAACGGTTATTCGATAATTGCTTCCATGGACTGGCATACCTATGACAATGAGGAAATTTCCGAGGAACCTGATTATGAACAAACTTTTCCGCCGCACTGTATGGTGGGACAGAAAGGAGCGGAAAGGATCGGATACCTGGGTGACATTAAGATAGATTACCTGCCCTTAACTCCCCTGTCTGAAAATGAATTGTCGCAAATAACGGAAAGGGGCCAATTTCATATCGTTATCAGGAAAAATACTTTAGATACCTTTGACAATCCTAATACTATCGAAGTTCTGGAAATCGTGAAACCTGCTGAAATTGCGGTATTTGGGGTGGCTCTGGATATATGCGTAGTTGACACAATAGACAATCTGCTTTCCTGGGGTAAAACGAAAATAAAGTTGATCAAAGATGCGGTTAAGGGAGCAGGTGAAAGGCCTGATGAAGAAATACTTAAGGAACTCGAAGGAAAAGGGGTGGATATAGTAACAATGGAAGAATTAGAAAAGGAATTATTATAATGTGGCTGCTTAAAAATTCGCCGGCACTTCTGGTAGATATGTATGAACTGACGATGGCGCAGGTGTACTTCGAGAAACAGAGAACTGATGTGGGTAGTTTTGAGATCAAGATAAGGAAGCTGCCTGATGACTGGGGTTTTTTTGTGATGGCGGGTCTTAAAGAGGTCAAAGATTATCTGAACGCATTGAAGTTCGATGAGGAGGATATTGACTACTTAAAAAGTCTAGGGAAATTCAGTGATGAATTTTTGGATTATCTGAAGGATATGAAACTGAATATCAAAATAAGGGCGATGAAGGAGGGGACGGTGTTTTTCCCTGAAGAGCCGATATTAGAGGTAAGGGGGCCGATTATTCATGCTCAGATACTGGAAAGTTATATTCTGAACATTCTGGGATTTTCGATAATATCCGCCAGTTTAGGGGCGAGGTTATTTCTAGCAGCCAAAGGAAGTGCCGTTGTAGATTTCGGTTTAAGGAGAGGGCAGGGGCCGATCTCGGCTTTAAAAGCCGCCCGCGGGGCAATGATATCGGGACTTAAATCGACAAGCAATATTTTCGGGGCAAAGGTATTGGGCTGGAAAGAAACCGGCACTATGGCGCATTCCTTTATTCAGTCGGGTGAAAGTGAGGAACAGGCCTTCAGAGATTTTGCGGATATATACAAGGAAAACACCATTATACTGGTGGATACTTATGACAGTAAAGAGGGAACGAAAAAGGCAGCAAAAGTAGCAAAGGAATTTCTGAAAAAAGGAATAAAGTTAAAGGGCATCAGGCTTGACAGCGGTGAAATTTTAGGACTTTCGAAATTTGCCAGAGAATACCTGGATTCTCAGGGCCTTGATTTTATGCAGATATTTGCCAGCGGGAGTATGGATGAATTTCGGATAAAAAATTTGCTGGATGAAGGAGCACCTATTGACGGTTTCGGAGTGGGGACAAGTTTTATCGTGTCAAAGTATTCTCCCGCTGTTGATATCGTTTATAAACTTGTCCGGTACAATGAGCGGGATGTATTTAAAAAATCACCTAAGAAAGAGATCAAGGCGGGTAGAAAAAGTGTGTTAAGAAAAGTAAGTGATGGATATTTTTCAAAGGATACAGTGATACCGTTTGAGAAAAAAGATGAAGACCTTTTACAGTCTTTCGAATCGGCTGAAGATATAAATATCGTTCAGGACAGGGTTAAATCACAGCTGGCAACTTTGCCTGCGGGAATCAAAAAGATCCGTAAACCCGCTTCCTATATAGTCGAGCATAAATTATAATTTCAAACTTTACTATGCGGAGGATAAGGTTTTATTCCTATCTCAGTTAATCTTTTCTTGGTTTCTTCATAAACATCGGGGGACAAGGGGCCTTTTTGGGCGGTTTTCAGGTTTTCTTTAAAATGCTTCGGATCAGAGGTTCCGACCGGTATTGTATGAATGTGGGGGTCGGTAAGTACGAATCTTAAAAGAAAAGAGGTTTTGCTTTCGCGTTTTTGCTTCAGGTCATCGAGTTTCGCTTTCTGCCAGTTTTTCCACCTTTCAGGCCTGTTTCGATATGATCTTTCGGTTTCTCCCTGCGCAATCCCCCCCCCCCTGATTATGGTGCCGATATTTCTTTCGGCAAGTTCTTCGATTATCTTTTCATGCTCTCTCTGCAGGGCAGAATAAGGGATCTGAAAAATGTCAAAACAGTCCCATTTCATGAATTCGAGGATATAAGGCAGATTTGTGGAAATGCCGATGTGCTTTATCTTGCCCTGATATTTCATCTGCTGCATGAAATCGATAAGTTCGTCTTTCAGGACTTCCTGTACTGCGGGATTATGAAGCTGCCAGATATCAATGTGATCTGTTTTGAGTTTTTTTAAGCTGGATTCGAGATTTTTTCTCAGAGTTTCACGATTCCAGAAATGCGGGGTGTCATCATAGGTTCCCCTGCTTACGATGGTACAGCCGCACTTTGTTGCCAGATAATACTGATTTCTGCGATTTGAAATATGCTTGCCGATGAGTTCTTCGCTGATGCCGTAATCCTGGGAAGTATCAATAAAATTGATGCCTGAATCCAGTACTTCATTTAGTATTGTGTTTGCCTGTTTGTCAGTAAGATCCTTTCCATTCCATACCATACCCTTTTTCCCCGCAGTTCCATAGCCCCGTAACTGAGTTTAGTCACCTCAAGCTTTGTTCTGCCTAATTCGCTGATCTGCATTGCAGTACCCTCCCATTTTGATTTTTAACAAGTCAGGTGAAATGCCCCGACAACATTTTTGTTTTGCGAAATTTTTTCATTAAATATTTCACAGGCTTTGGCAGTTTTTTCAGTGATGAGTTGTATGTTTTTGTTTTTTATGACATCTTTTGTACTTTCCGGGACTTTCATCATAGATGAATGTCCCCTTCCAACAACAAGGACATCAGGCTGATAATCGAAGACGGTTTCCAGGTCTTCCGGGGCGAGACTGTGACCCTGTTTTCGCCACCAGTTATCCTGGACTTTACTGGAAAACAATATCACATCGTTGGAATAGGTTTGGCCGTCAATTACTATTTCGCCGAATTTGTAATTATCAATATGCATTCGATCACCTTTTAAGCCGTATCCTTAAACCACTGTACAGTTTTTTGCGCCACTTCCTCCAAAGCACCTTCTTCTTCGAAAAGATGAGTTGCACCGCTTACCACATGTAAGTATTTTTTGACTTCCAGCATATCAAGAAATTCTTCGTTTAATCTTAAAATATCCGGGTCACGGGAACCTACGATCAATAAAACCGGTGCTCTAATGTCATGTGCTACATGTTTTGCCAAGTCTACCCTTCCTCCCCTTGACACGATTGAGAAGACTGCATCCTTTATTTCTGCTGCCGCCCAGAAGGCAGCTGATGCCCCGGTACTTGCTCCGTAAAAACCGGTTTTAAGGTGTTGAGTCCGCTCATCGTTATGAAGCCATTTCACTGTCGATATTATTCTTCTTGTAAGATGTGGGATATCGAATCGGAATTCCATTGTCACCTGATCTTTTTTCTGTTCGTCTTCAGTGAGCAGGTCAATAAGCAAAGTTGAGAAATTTTCCTTATCCAGGAGGTCGGCTACGTAATTATTTCTGGGGCTGAACCTGCCGCTGCCTGAGCCATGGGCAAAGAGTATAACGTGTTTTGAGTCGGGATTTATCTTTAAATTACCTTTTATAGAAGTCCCGGGTTTAATGGGTATTAGAATTTCTTCTGCATTTTCGACCATAATTTTATCCATAATAAAATAACTTTCTTCGATCTCTTTTTCCACCATTTCAGGTGTTCTTTAAAATCTCGCTCACTTCGTCATCTTCAATCTGTGAAAAAGAACTGTAAAACATGCTCAGGGCACCGAAATAAGACGGAACTTTGAGGCATATTGTTTTATCCGCTATCTGAGAGACGGATTCCAGGGCATCCTGGGGTGCAACGGGTACGGCGGCAATGAGGAGTTCCGGTAATTCCTGCTTTGCCGCCTGGAGTGCTGCTCTCATTGTTGCTCCTGTGGCGAGGCCGTCGTCTGTAATTATAACGATTCTGTTTTCAAGAGGAATTCTCGTTTTTACTTTTCGGAAAGTATCAACATTCTTTTTCAGCCTTTCTTGTTCTGCATTTTTTTCTTTTTTTATGTAATTTTCATCGGCCATTGCATATGAGGCCATTTTCTCGTTTACAAAATAGTTGCCGTTCTCCATTACCGCCCCGATGGCCAGTTCCGGATTTCTGGGTGCACCTATTTTATGGGTAAGTACTATATCCATTTCGGCCTCGAGATGCTGGGCAATGTATTTTGCCGTCACCACCCCACCTCTTGGTATACCCAGTATCAAGGGATTCTTTTCTTTGAATTCCATGAGCTGTTCGGCTAACTGTCTGCCTGCATCTTCTCTGCTTTTGAAAGGTTTATCGTCTTTAGATATTATTTTAATCTCACTCATCATTTCTCTTCGATATTTACCACTATCTTTCCAAACTGCTCATGATTTTGCATTTTTCCCATCGCTTCGTTTATGTCATCGAGAGAGCAGATCGAGTCGATAACCGGTTTAAGATTATTTTGCTCGACGGCGTTCAGCATGCGGCGGAAATCTTCGCAGGAGCCCATAGTGGAACCTTTTATGTTCACCTGTTTCCAGTATAGAACCTGAATATTTGTTTGGGCCTCGGCTCCGGTTGTCACTCCACATGAAACAATAGTGCCGCCCTTTCGAACTATATTCAGATTACTGTTCCAGGTTGCAGCTCCGACCGAATCGATTATCAGATCAATGCCTCTTTGTTTTGTAATATCTAGGACTGGTTTTGAAAGGTCATCGGTTTTTGTATAATTGATACAGTGGTCTGCACCTAAATCGCGAGCTTTTTGCAGTTTTTCATCAGAAGAAGAGGTCACGAGAATTTGTGCAGAGGTCAGTTTTGCAAGTTTTAAGGCAGCCAAGGCGACACCGCCCCCGATGCCGTGAATGAGTACCGATTTGCCGGGAGCTAATTGTCCCCTTGTATAAATCATCCGCCATGCAGTCAGGAAGGTTAAGGGTAAAGCGGCGGCTTCTTCGAAAGTTAAAAAACGCGGTTTATGTCTAAGGCAATAGAAGGGAACGGCAATTTTCTGAGCAAAAGTGCCCTGTTTTGACAGTCCGATTATACCGTAGTTTATGCACTGGCTGTGCTGTCCCTTTAAGCAAAATTCACAGCAACCGCAGCTTAAGCCGGGATTTAAAAGTACTTCATCCCCGATGTCAAAGCCATGGGCTGATTCACCTTTAGCGATGATCACACCTGCGGCATCTGAGCCCAAGATGTGGGGAAATTCGAGCTGTATTTGAGGTCTGCCCTTGCAAACCCATAAATCCAGATGATTTAATGCGGCTGATCTTACCTCAAGAATCACTTCATTGTCTTTCGGTTTCGGCTCCGGCAAATCGCCTACTTTTATCTGTGATATCGGGCCGTGTGCATCGATATAAGCTGCCTTCATTAAAAAAACTCCTTATAATATTAACATTTCATTTTAAATATAAGGAATTATTAATCGGCTTTGTATCAAGGATTTACCTGATTTAAACTTGGTAAATATCCCCCACCCCGAAGGAATAAATTTCTGAGTTTCAAATTATTCTATTTTATTTTCTTTAAGCAGTTTTTTTAATTCCCTGTAATTTACTTTTCCAGTACTTAAGACGGGCATTTCTTTGATCTGTACCACTTTTTGAATATTATGCAGGCCTGAGAGGCCCTCTTTTCTAATATATGAATTTGCGGTCTGGCGATCGATCTTTTTTGTGGTGAATAAGATAAGTACCGGTCGGTCTTTTTCTTCGTTTGCTTCGATGGCGAGTACGGGTCCTTCGTCAGATTCTGTGGCGAAGTATTTTTCCAGAACGGATTCTATTGCCGGCAGTGACACCATTTCCCCGCCGATCTTTACGAACCTCTTCAATCTCCCGGCGAAAGTTATAACGCCCTTTTCATTTTCGGTAACGAGGTCGCCTGTGTTATACCATTTTTCATTTTCATATTCTATGAAGGCCGATTCGGAAGAGTAGTTCAGATAACCTTCGAAAACATTAGGACCCTTGACGACCAGCAGGCCTTTTTTGCCTTTTTCTACGGGTTTATGATCTTCAGTGGAAAGTATCTTATAATCCATGATGGGTAGAACTTTTCCGATGGTCATGGGGCGGGGGTCATTTTCATCGTTGATTGAGATAATCGGTGAGCATTCAGTGACGCCGTATCCTTCCAGGATCAAAGAGCCAGGACAAAGTCTTTGGAGTCTCTGGTAGAGGGATTCCGAACACTTATCGGCACCGGTAACGGAAAGCCTCAAGGTTGTCAGATGGTTTCTATCTGCCAATCTCAAAATACCTTTCAGGAAGGATGGTGTGCCGACCAGCATGGAGATTTTATATTCTTTTATCATTTCAGCGATAACCTGTGATTCCATCGGATTAGAATGATATGCAGTCCTTAATCCTGCCAGCAAAGGTGCCAGAATTGTTACTGTAAGTCCGAAAGAATGAAAAGAAGGAAGAAAACCTATGAGATTATCATTTTTTTTGATAGTGACAAATTCGAGTACTCCTTTGAGGTCAGAAATCATATTTTTATGGGTCAGGGGTACTGCTTTGGGCTTTGTTTCTGAGCCGCTGGTGAAAAGGATTACAGCGTTTTTTCTTACCTTCGCTTTTTTCAGTTTATTCCAATTCAGTCTACTTGACAGCCAAGCATTAATTTTGGTTAATTTCGAAGTTTGGGCAGCAATATCTTCGATAAACACGAATTTTGATTCTATGACAGAGAGGTCGATTTTCTGGGATTTGAATCTTTCAATCAGAGTTCTGGATGTGAGTATATGTTTTACGCCGATGGTTTCCAGGGAATCTTTCATATGTTTATGTCCCACTGTCCAGTTGACCATGACGGGAGTTTTTTCAGAAAAAAGTGTGGAAATATACAATAGATTGGCGGTAACAGATGCGGGCATCATTATACCGATGCGATCACCCGATATTTTTTTTATCTTTTTCTGAAGGACCAGGCATGCCAGGATAATGTCCCTATTTGTTTTAACGCCGGAAATCTGATCCGCAACCACCACACCATTTGGACTTTTTTTTGCCTGGTTCAGGAATATCTGAGTTATTGTATCACCCGTGGGTACCTTGATCCTTTTTTCGCTTTTTTCCCTGAACCAGATAGAGGGGATGTCTTTTAATTCGGCAGGCTGAACTTCATAAACGAACGCTCCGCATGCTGCATACATAACATCCTCAACGGTTTGAATGGAATCGACTTCCACCTGCGGGCAGCCGAATTCTTCTTCCAGCCAAACGACCATTTCTGCCCTTGCGATACTGTCCATGCCAAGATCGCGGGGGAGGCTTGCCTTTTCATCGATGTCCTCAATTCCGGTTTTTTCCTGCAGATATTCCATGATTATCTCACGGGTAGCATCCGGGACTTTTACATCCTCCAATCTTTTTCTGCGGACTTTTGGTTCAGGCATTTTCCTTGATTCTCCCTTTTCCCAGATGGAGTAAGGGATATAGGTATTGGGCTGGGTTTTTTCGTTATAGAAATCTTCGAGGTACTTGTTTATGGTATTTTTGTCGGCATTTTTCGGGAAGTCGTCGGGTGCTACTAATTCTATTTCAACTTTTCTTTTGGGCATAAAGAAAATGCCGCTTGCCAATATCTGAAAAATTCCTTTTTTTAAAATCGGCCCTACTTCGGGCTCCTTGCCCCAGCCCCATCCGAACTTACTTCCCCAAAGACCTGTTGTTCTTACCAGGATGACCCGGACGTCGGGACATTCCTTTACTATTCTATTGACAGAACTGGTGCCGACTATTCTTTCATAGCGACTTTTTGAAAGTCTTCCAGCGGGCCAGATCAAAAGGTTTTCGCCCTGTTTTAAACCTTCAATGCTTTCGGTAAGTTTTTTTTCTATCTCAGCTTCTGCGGATGGTCCTCTTTTGGCGATGGTGGGTATTCTTCTGACCTTGAATCTTCGGGTGGCCCAGTTAATAAAGGGCCTTTCCAGCTGGTCCCTGTCGCCGAATGCCCTTACTTTGAACTTCGGGTATAAACATGCAAATACTATAACGGGGTCTATGAGGGCAGGATGATTTGGAAGAAAGACAGTTTTAGACTTTGCTTTTTCTGCAGTTTCATCGAGGCCTTTTATCTTTATGTCATATCTCAGACTTAATAAGAACTTTGCTATTAGAATAAGAATTTTATTCAGCATATTCATCATCCTCAGGTAATTTTAAATATAAATACGCAGCGATCAGGAAAACCAGGCCGCTTATTACATAAAAAATCCGGTTCGCAGGGAAATTTAATTTATTGAAAATAAGAAGAAAAGGTCCTGACAGCAAAACGCCTATAAATACGGCGAAATTTGAACCTGCTATAATCGTACCTCTTTTTTCGGGTTTGGGCAGGATCTGGATGAATACTTTCAGAGGGATCGTAAATGCTCCTGAACCGATACCGAGAGAAAAGAACATTACAGCCAGGAACAGGAATTTCAGCTTTTCGGGGATGAAGTACACAAAACCTATTGCCAGCAGAATAAGTCCCATTGCCAGTCCTGAGGACATTAAGACATTCTGCCACTTTATCTTGTTTACCAGCCTGGAACTGAGATATGCTCCTAGGGCCATGCCTATAATTATGCAGGCAAATATCACGCTTGTAGTGTAAGCTTTAAAGCCGAGCTGTTTTATGCATAACTGATTTACCAGCAGAAGTACTATTGAACCCATGAACCACAAGAAGGCGTTGGAAAGAATTATTATTCCAAGTAATTTATCATTTTTTATTTTTACCATTAATTTCAGTGTTTCGATTGCCCCATATTTTGGGAATTTGGCCCTGGGGTTTGCTGCAGGAAAGGATGGTACGAAAATGCTTGCCAGAATGCCTGAGAAGGAAACAACTAAAGAGGTACATATAAATATCAATGTATTCAGCCGGAGAGGGATAAGGGGCAAGTTTTCCTTTCTGTCATAGGCAAGGCCTGCCATAGCAATACCAACAAGGATAGCGGAATTACCGACGATCTTTATTATGGCATTAGCTTTGACCAGATATTTTCTGGGGAAGAGCTCCGGTAATGTTCCTGCCAGTGCAGGGCTGAAGAGAGATGACTGAAAGGCCATCATAAAAAGCATTAAGAATAAAAATATCCAGCTTTTGAATATAATCGCCAGGCCTGCGGATGAAATTGCGAAAAACTCCAATACCTTGGAGGTGATCATCACGATATTTTTGGGGAATCTGTCGGAAAACCAGCCTGCGTAAGCAGCACATAAAATAAAGGGCAGTGAAAAAACTACCATTATATAACTCTGGTAATTCGATTTTCCCAAAGAGACGGCCATCAAAAGCAGGGTCTGTCTGAAAAAATTGTCATTGAAAACGCCGAGAAAATAGGTCACCGCCATTGCAGAGAATTTCCTTTTGGCAGATCTCATTTCATTTTTGACGGTTATTTGAGGTTTTTGATTCATTTAACGATATCCCAGATTACGAATACTATTGCAAGGTCAGCTATCAAATGACTTATGTAAATATCGATTATGGAAATACCTTTCACCCTCAGCCATGCCCAAACTGCACCAGCCAGGCCTATGGCTGCGCACAAACCGATAACCAAATTCAAAGGAATAATATTTATCATTGCGATGAAATGATGTAGAGAAAAAGTTACTCCATTTATCAAAAGCAGTTTCGATACGGGCATTTTGAAGTTCGCACACTGGCTTAAAAGAAATGATCTGAAATAAAATTCCTCTATCAAACTGTTGAAAATTGCAACGAAAAGACCTGCTGCCCAGTAAAATCTCAGGTACCCGAGAGACTGCATTTTTCGAATTATTTTTTCGTTGGGGAGATTGTGTTGAAGAAAGAAATAATAGGCGAGTAAAATCACAATTCCAAAAAAGATGCCAGTGATAATGCCTATCATGTAGCCCGGTTTTTTTAAGCCTGCAACTCTTTTTATGTCCTTTGAATTAAATTTCTGTATTATCCAAATTATAAAGGGCAGGACGATCATTATCAGCTTGCCTAAAGGATATGTCACCTGGGGATAAAGTTCCAGTTTTCCCGCCACCAGCCAAAGCAGTGAAGGGTATATACAGGCAAATATAAGGGTCGATATATTAAAGATTTTCATAAAAGACTCCCAGTTTAAAATTACCGGCATAATCTTAAATGAAAAGAAATAAAATGTCCAGTAAGGAAGCAGGGAAGTGTGGATTTAAAAATAGAAGGTTTTTCAGATATTGGCTGCTTATAAATGTAAAATCCTCCTATTCGGGTAAAGTGGAAACATAAACCTAAGAGTAATTTCAAGCTAAATTTATCTTTAACACCCTGCCAGCAATCCTAAGAAACCTAAATTATCTTGGTACCAAAACAGTATCTATGACATGGATGATACCATTTGAACATTTTATGTTGGCTTTAATTACTTTGGATTCATTGATCATCACATCGCCGTTAATCTTATTTACGTTCAAATCAGCATTGTTAAGTGCCGTGATTGAGTGCATTCTGATAACTTCAGAGGCCTTCAGTTTTCCTGAAACAACATGATACAAAAGAATATTCTTAAGTTTTGCATTGTTTTCAGGCTTTAAGAGGTCATTTAATGTATCGCCGGGGAGTTTTGCGAAGGCTTGATCGGTTGGAGCAAAAACGGTGTAGGGTCCTTCCTGCTGCAGAGTATTCTTCAGGTTTGCCTTTTCAAGTGCAGTTAAAAGTGTATTAAAATCTCCTGCCCCTGCAGCAGTCTGTACGATATCCTTTTTATGAGCCATCCAGCTTTCACCGGTACCGTTACAGCTTGTAAGTATCAGTGAAGCAATTAGGAATAAAAGTCCCCAGATGATCAGATTACTTACTTTGATAACTTTCATTTTTTTCCCTTTCCAAGAATTCTTTACTATCTTTTAATTTTTAACAGAACAGTCTGCCTGTAAATCAGGGAAAGCCGATTTTTGTTATAGGAAAATGTATTATGGATTAAGCATGCCTGCAGTATTTTTGGTTTTATTAAAGGCTCTTACCTGATACATAAATGCTTCAAGTCTCGTTGTCAATGCAGGGTCATTCTGACCGTCATAAGTTATGTTCAAAATCGGCAAGCCGCCGCAATCTTCGCTTATTCTGTTTGTAAGTGACGACACTATATTTGTGGGCATGCAGCTGAAGGGGCCGACATTTACCGCACCGCTAATACCGTGCTCATATCCATGCAATATTTCGCCGACGCTGAGGATCGTTTCGCCGTGAAAAGACCTGTGAACGTAAGGTTCAGCTATTTCCATCAACTCATTGACATTATCTTCACTGAGGCCTTTGAAATCATGGTTGACGCCTGAAAGTATGTCTTTTTCGAAATGCTTCTGGGCGATATTTCTTATAAAATTCTGGAATAAGGCCTTGTAATCTTTTTCCCTTTTTGAATTCACTTTCCGGGTGTAGTTAGTATAGTACATCCATGATAACAATCCTGTCAGCTGGACTTCAGCACCCAGGTTTTCCAGTTTATCGACAATATTCTGATTGGCAAAAACATGATTTCGGACATAAACTTCACCAACTATTCTGATCCTGGGCTTATTTTTTTGGCTAACGGGTATATTATCCAGAGTATCAGCGGCTGATTTGAGTATTTGATTAAATTTTTTGGCACCAGAGCCTTTTTCCACGTGATCGATTATTTGAGAAAGATAATGCCGATATATGCGATCAGTCTGGCCGGGATTTTTTTCATAAGGCCTGACCTTCAAAACCATTTTATATAAATTATCAACCGCGATAGTTCCTAAAAACGCCATTTTAGAAGGATCTTTTTTAAGTGTCTGAAAATCTCTGTATAGACTTCGATCCTGGTTAGGGACGAAAATGGGGGTTTTATCTTCAACACCTATTTCCTTGAGAATCAATTTCTGGAGACAACCATACTGACCGAACCTGCAGGGGCCTCCGGTTCCCGGCATGAAGAATGCCATCTTAGAAGGATCGGTATCTTCTTCATTCAATTTTGCGAGCATGTCACCCGTAGTTATAATACATGGTAAACATTCCTTTCCGGTAGTGTATTTTCTCCCAAGCTGGAGTGATTCTTTATTTGCAAGGGGTAATACTTCCGTCTGGTGGCCTGCATTTCTACATGCAGCCGCCACCGCATAGCTTCTGTCTCCCATCCACGGTATGAACAGTTTTTTGTCTGAATCTATTTGCAAGTTTTTCTCCCACGGGCTGTCTTCTTTATTTCTTGAAAGAGAGGTCTTATCATCGTGTACTTTCTTTACGGATTTTAGGCTTTCATAAAATGCCTCGATCCTTGTCACCACACCTGCATCTGCGCTGTGTTCATCTATTTCGAGTACAAGAGTCGGTTTTTGTACAACCGCATCCTGTTTGTTTTTGCTTTTCATTAATTCGCGGAAGTAAGACACTATAAAGCTGTCCGGGCCGCAACTGAAATTGCTGATGTAAACGCCGAAAAGCCTTTTATCGTTTCTGATCAAATGTGCTGCCCGGAGTATTTTCTGACCGTATTTCCAGTACATCCTGGACTGTAATTGACGTTCGGTCACCTCTGCCTCTTCCAGTGGGAGAAGGTCCATGGGGAAAGACAGCATGCCGGTATTCAGAAGTTTTTTGGAAAGATCAAGATTTATCCCGGGATCGCAGCCGTTGTAGGGTCTGGAAACCACCACTGCAACTTTTTTATCTTCCGGCAGTTTTTCCAGTATCTCTTTTCCTTTCTGCTTACATTTTTCTTCAAAATTCTGCTGGGCTTTGAGGGCGGCTTTTAAAGCGGAACGAATTTCCGCTTTAGAAACTTCCAGCTTATCTGTCAAAACCTTCAGAGATTTGTAAATATCCTTTTCACCATATTCCATGTGAACCGGGATATCTATCAGTCTTTCTTTAATCTGCTTCATGTCATAGCCCATCGAGGAAAGTGCTGCTCTTACCTGATAGCAAACCGTCTGTACATATGGGCATAGATGGTTGTTTGAATTTTCGGGGTACTCCCTGGTCATGGAGACGATGCTGGGGAACCATATCAAGTCCACATCTTTTTCCCAGAGTTTTAAAATATGGCCGTGAGCTACTTTAACAGGGAAGCATGTTTGTGAGAGTACCGCCTGAGTACCGTTTTCTATCACGGATTTATTCGTAAAGCCGGAAAATTCCACATCGAATCCAAGCCTCTTAAAGAATACACTCCACAAAGGCAGCATCTGATAATTGTAAAGGCAGAGGGGCAGTCCAATCTTTTTATTTTTGGTACCCTTGCTTTTGAAAGTGAGTTCTGCATATTCCAGCATGTATTTGTTTCTGAGTTTAAAGAGATCTTTTTCTTTGTGGCTGTCTTTGTTTTTCTTCAGATTGTATCTGTCACATCGAGAGCCGTAATAAAGCTTTTCCTTTCCCTGGAGGGTAACTTCTTTTATTTCACAATGATTGCTGCAGTGTTTGCATTCGAAGGTTCTTATTGAATAATTCAAATCGGAAAGATCGAAACCTTTGAAGGTGCTATCTGTTTTATTTACCATTTTTTTTCTTCTGACGAGTTCAGCGGCTCCCAAGGCTCCTGTCACTTCATGGTGATCGGGTACGGTAATCTTTTTTTTAGTGACATTTTCAAATGCAGATACAACTGCCCTGTTGAAAGCGGTGCCACCCTGAAAGAAAATATTTTTACCGATCTTTCTGGGCCCTATCACACGATTCAGGTAATTATGAACGATCGAATATGCCAGTCCGGCCACCAGGTCTTTTTCGTCTGCGTCCTTCTGCTGATAGTCGATGAGGTCTGATTCGATGAAAACAGTGCATCTTTCACCCAAATGTATGGGTGCTTCTGACTTGAATGCCTCTTGTGCAAATTCCTCTTTTATATTCAGGTCGAGTCTTTCAGCCTGTTCTTCCAGGAAGCTTCCTGTACCGGCGGCACAGGCATGGTTCATTTCGAAATCGACAACCACGCCGTTCTCCAGGCTTATGTATTTACTGTCCTGTCCGCCGATCTCGAAAATAGTGTCAACGGTATCATCGACAAGGCTTGCTCCGGTAGCCTGAGCGGTGATCTCGTTTATTATCAAATCGGCACCGATAACGTCACCGGTGAGATATCTTCCGGAGCCGGTAGTTGAGGCTCCTTTTATATTTACGATGTCACCGGCTTCTTCCTGCAATATTTTTAAGCCTTTTTTAACAGCTTCGATAGGTTTGGAAGCGGTCATCAGGTAAACCTTGGAAAGTACACTTTTCTGTTTGTCCATTATAACGAGGTTTGTGCTGATCGAACCGACATCGACACCCAAGTAAGCATCTATTGTTCCATTATTGTCACGGGCTTTCTGTACTATATCAGTGTGTACTTTGCTTGCGGGTTGGGGGACTGAGGGTTTTTCAAGGGGGTCTAGCCTGTCAGTAATTTCTACATGGCGATTTTTAAAAGTCTTCAATTTTTCCAGATATTTTTCCAGATCAGTAAATTTTTGAGTTTCTTTCTTTTTATCTGAATTTACGATGCATGAACCGATAGCGCCGGTGAACTTATGTTCGGATGGAATAATTAACTCATTTTCATCATAATCGAATGCTTTTCTTATTGCCCATACCAGTCCCTGGTTGCCTGCAACACCGCCGCAGAAAGCAACCGGAGTTACGAGTTTTTTACCCTGACATAAGCTGCTTTTGATATTCCTGGCCATTCCCAGACATAGGCCTGCAATGATATCTTTCACGGGTGTTGCCTGCTGCTGAAGGTGGATCATGTCACTTTTTGCGAATACGCTGCATCTGCCTGCAACTCTGGGAGGTGACTGGCTTTGCAGGGCAAGTTTGCCGAATTCATCTTCGATGGAGACTTCGAGTCTCTGTGCCTGCTGATCAAGAAAACTGCCGGTTCCTGCAGCACAGCTGCCGTTCATTGCAAAATCAGCGACATTTTTAAAATCCATCTCGCTTTTTTTATCGTTTTCAAGAAAGATAATTTTACTGTCCTGACCGCCCATTTCGATCACGGAATTTACCTGTGGGTAAAGTTTGCTTACCGCTGCGGCATGGGCAATGAGTTCATTTACAAATGGAATATCCAATTCCCTGCTAATGCTTCGGGCGGAGTTGCCCGTTGCGTAAATTTCTTTTATATGATCGCCGACTTTATATGAAACTTTCTGTAAAATTTCATATAAAGTCTCTGCAGGTCTGCCGGCGGTTCTTTCATAAATTTTTTCTTTTATATTCTGGTCTTGATCGAGAACAACCACTTTACAGGCGATGGAACCGATATCTATGCCGAGACAAAAGTAATTATCTGTATTTAAACCTGTGTTTTTTTCGTTAAGATTTTTATTTTCCATAGTCTCCCGTTTTGAAATCAACTCCCATTAATCTTGTTTTCACTACCCGTTTTAAACTCAAATCCAATTGATGGATCACCCAGTATGTTATACATCAAAAATTCTTTTTTTACCAGTCCCTTTGTGTATATTTTTTCCTTTGCCGATTCGGGCAGGAATTCAATGAAATCTTCGGTCAATTCACTATTTTTCATAATTTCAGCATAGTTTCGCTTATTTTCTGTCAGAATTTTCTTACGGACATTTATTAAAAATTTTCCAATATCTTTGTTTTCAGGCTTGAGAGTCGATTTGATTTTCAAAGCCATAATTAAATTCATCATGGGGCTGATCTTCCCCGATGCCGCCATAACAGAGACCGGGCCACCTCTTGTAAGCAGAAATTCTTCCGATAAGGATCTTCCCATTTTTCTTTCGGTATTGAATTTACCGGTATCGCAGCTTAAAAGCAGCAACGGGCCTGTAACCTGGACAGGATTGCAGATGTGGATATCCTCATTGCAGAAAAAAATGCCATCCCGAGAACGGACATTAATGCTTCTGAATGAGCCATGTGAAATTATTAACGAAAGTGCTACACCTTCTTTTATTTCTTTGCAAAACTTTTTTCTGAAATTTTCAGGATTATTGAGGAAATTAATTTCGTTTAAAAAATCCTGAGGCGCATTTTTTAAATCGGTCATCCATTTGTCAAAAAAATCCGAATATTCCGGTACAGTTACCCAAACCAACAGATCATCGTTTTTGCGGGAATAATTATGATTATTGTACTTTACGATTTTTAAGGTATAGTCTTTTAATTGGCCTACGTCCTTTATCGGAAGCCTGCCGATAGGAATATCGCAAAGGTTGTCTCCATCAGTATCTGCAAAAGGTGAATCAGAAATAAATTTTCCCGGAATTTCAGTATGTTCAAAAATATAAGAAGGCATGTGCCAGAATTTACTGCTTAGAATATTATCATCACAATCCCCTACGATGAGAATATATTTTAAATTTCTTTTAGCATCAGCGTTTAATATGAATTTACGTATACTTTCAGTTTTGGGAACTATCTCCCATTTTTTAATAATGACATCAAAGCCCTGCTTTTCTTTTATTTTTTTAAAATCATTTATGCCTGCGGAAAAAGCTTTCCTCGTCAAAACCAGATAAGTCGGCTTTTCGGTTTTCTTTTCAAACTGCTGCTGGGCCGATAGGGGTTGAAGTTGGTTAGCCGTCATAGCTAAAATCAGCCATAATAATGCAGTGAAAGGTAAGGCTTTTTTTCTATACCTTATTAATAAAATAACAGTGATGGACAAAAAGAAGCTTGCAACACAAACCACCTGAAACACCCGCAATCCCTGAATCCATGCAGGGCCGTAATCAGCACCGCGGAAGAACTCGGAAATAAAACGATGAAAAGACAGGAATGTAATATAAAGAACATAATTATATTTTCGGAAAAGTTTTTTCTCCCATAGATATTGCAGAATTAAAAAGGCCACCAATTCCCCAATTATGCTGTAAACAGGAGTCGGGTGTACAAACATCTGCAGATCGGAATGGTAAATAGCCCAAGGTATATCAGTAGGAGCCCCGAAACAACAGCCGGCAAATAAGCATCCAACCCTTGCAATCGCATGTGCCAGCGCCAGTCCCGAACCGCATGCCCCGAGATTTTCCCAGAAAGGTTTACCTGCAATTTTAAAAATAATAAAAAACCCGATCGCCCCGCCAATGGGAGCTCCGAGCCAAGTACCTGTCTGCTGCCAAAAGGCGACCGCAACGCCGAAGTTCTCCAGGAACAATTGAGGCATGAAAATTAAAACATACAATATCCTGGTTCCGATCAATCCGCCATATAAACCAGCGGTACAGGCAATGATCGCTAAAGGAAATGAAATGCGATTTTTAACGAGATTTCTGACCCAAATAGCACCTCCGGCTAAAAAACCAAGGGCTCCCCAGAACCAGTAATTACTTATTAAATGTATTAAATATTGCTCCATTCTACCACCAAGTCAATGGCTGTATGTGCAAGAACGACCCAGCCAATGCCATTTTTGATATAACTGATATAACCGAATAAACAACCTAAGCCGAAAACAATCAATAAAAAAAAGAGCTTATTGAAAAAAACCGGATATAGATTAATATGAAACGATGCGTAAAGCAAGGCCTGTAAAATGATGCCTCCCAGAACACCGAATCTCGATATTGATGCTTTCTGGATCACTCCTCTGTAGCAGAATTCTTCCATAAAACCGGTAAAAAAGGCTTTTACCAGAGCCAGTAAAAGAAATATCAAGAAATGCTGCTTAATCCGGATATCCCTGAATACGTACCAGATAGCCCAGATAAAAACACCTGTAAGTATCGCCCATGTCGAAAAATTGCTCAAACTTTTAAAAGGCTTACCTAACCGTCCGAAATTTACTTTTAATGGTGGCTTGAGCTGATTTTTAACTATAAAAACAGGAGTTAATACGGTTATGAATAAGATGAAATGAAAATACAAAAGTCTAGCATAGCCGGTAAGGTTTTTGCCCGAATCCAAAGGCCAGCCGACCATTTGCAGGAATCGGAATAAATTAAAAAGCCAGAATCCAATCATCAAAGCGGTGAAAATGCTCCATAACCTGGCTGAGTCTTCTTTTTTTGCAATTCTTTTTTTAAAAAAGGCAATCAGGCCTGCTACGATCATCAGTAAAAAGGAAAAGGATATGTCCCAAACGGTTCTCACCCCGCCGATCAAAAGATCGGAAAAGGCTAAAAACATGATCACTATTAAAGCAGCTTCCAGAAAATCAGGTATATATCTTTTCAGAATTTTCATCGGAACAATCCTTTTTAAAAAGAATTTTCCGATTATAGGGTAAGAAAAGAAGATTTACCAATATTTTTGCAGATAATGGATATCAGGCTTTAGTCTGCAAAGACCTGGGCTTTTCGATCTCGGTGATTATCCTGCCGTTCCTGAATATCGAAACGGTGCCTGTGGACTGACTTACCGTTACCGCAATCGAATTTGTAACGGATGTTATTCCGGCAGCGGCATGATGCCTTGCTCCCAACCCTCTCGGAAGTTCATAATCGCCCTGGCTTAGGGTTTTAAGATATGTTCCACATGATTCGATTAAACCGTCTCCGCGAATAATAAACGCACCGTCTATGGTCGCAAGTTCTTTTACGGTCTCTTTTAAATCGGGGTCGAGGATATTTCTTTCGTGTTTTTCGTAGCCTCTGAAGGGGTTCAATATCAACTGTTTTGTTAAGGGGAGAACATTTTCGGTATCGCCAAGGACGAAAATAGTGCCGATTAGTTTGCCTTCCCTGCCTTCTCTGCCGAGATCTGTAGCTATTTCTATTACCTTTTCAATAACTTCCGGAGAAGTATCTTCGGGAGTGGTTTTTACTTCCGAAGTAGCGACAATTTCGAATTCCTTACCAACTTCGGTTACGAGGATAGTATCGATCGAGCCGCTTGAGGAAATACCGGCAAGAAAAACTATCTTATCGCCCTTTTTAATAAACCCCCTGGAAAGAGCGTTAAAGATAGCGATCTTAACCTGTCCCAACCTGGTAAGAGGGACATCGGGTACTTTTAAATACTGATGATTTTCGTGTTCGAAGGTGTTTTCCTGTTCGCTTCCCTTTACAACATAAAAAATCCTTTTTTTAAGGGTTTCTACCCCTGAAAGCCGATTATTTTCTATTGCATCTTTGTAAACAAATACCGCGCTTGCATCGCAGGCATCTGCAATACTTCCTACATGGTCTATGAGGGTTTTAGTTATTTTTTTGTTTGCTTCAGGCGATTTTTGCCGCTTTTTTTGTTCATTAGTTGCAAGGTCTGACTGTTTTTTCGTATTAAGCTCATTTTTTTTGATCATAGATAGCACCGGAAATTTAAAATTTGTAAATTTGTTTACAATCAACGCTCATTTATATTTAATGATTTTGCGCAAAATGGTTCACTAACTTCGCAAATTTACTTTGCTTTTCAGTGGAAATAAGGATAATATTTTTAATTCTTTATAATCTTATATTATTAAGGAGGATAATTTTGGAAATAGAAAGTCTCCATATTGCAGATTATCTCGTTATAGGTGCTTACATTGTTACACTTCTTGTACTCGGTTTCTGGGTAAGTTTTAAAAAAGGACATACCGAAGACCTGTTTTTAGCAGGACGTAATCTCAGCTGGCCCAACATAGGGCTGTCCATTTTCGGTACCAATGTTCAGCCTTCTTTTATGATCGCTTCTTGCGGTATCGCTTATTCAACGGGGATGGTAGCGGGTAACTTCGAATGGCTTGCATGGATATTTCTGATGCTTCTAGCTATGATATTTATTCCTCATTACCTTAATACTAAAGTTTCGACCATGCCAGAATTTATGAGTAAGCGTTACGATGAAAGGTCCAGAGTATTTTTATCTTACTACACGGTCTTTTCAACACTCATATTATGGCTAGCAGCGACTTTATATGCGGGGGGATTATTAATAACGCAAATACTCGGCTGGCCTTTATGGCTTGCGATAATCTTTCTTATTGTTATCGCCACCAGTTTTACCGTTGCAGGAGGGCTGACGGCTGTGGTTATAACCGACTCATTTCAGTCCGTACTGATGATAATCGCTTCAGCTGCACTGACTATAATAGGATTTGTGAAAGTGGGAGGATTTGAAAATCTGGTTGAATCCGTGCCCAAAGACTACTGGACCTTATTCAGGCCTGCAGGAGATGAGACCTATCCGTGGCCTGCGATCATATTAGGATATCCGGTGCTGGGTATATGGTTCTGGTGCACTGATCAGACCATTGTACAGAGGGCACTTGGAGGAAAGAATGTAACTCAGGGACAGCTTGGAGCAGTTTTTGCAGGATTTTTGAAGATATTCACTCCGATGATATTTTTCCTTCCAGGTATACTCTGCAAGATCCTTCATCCTGATCTTCCCGATCAGGATCAGGCATATATGACAATGGTAACTAATTACCTGCCTGCGGGGATGGTGGGACTGATAATAGCCGTACTGATAGCTGCGCTGATAAGTACAGTGGATTCGGGTTTGAATTCACTGAGTACAGTTTTCACACTTGATATTTACAAGAGGAATTTCCGCCCTGATGCAACTCCAAAGGAAACCAAATATATCGGAAGAGTGGTGACAGTAATCGGGGCAGCAGTTTCGGTAGGATTGGCACTTGCGCTGGATCAGGTCGAAGGAATGGATCTTTTCAGTCTGCTTCAATCATTGATATCCTTTTTGGCGCCTTCCATGGCTGCAGTATTTCTTATCGGGGTGTTATGGAAAAAGGCGACGTCAACCGGTGCTTTCTACACACTTCTTTTCGGCACAATAACCAGTCTCGGTATAGGGGGATGTTACCTGGCTAATTATCCTAGTGAAGGTTTCTGGCCTCACTTTATGCTGCTTGCGTTCTATCTTTTTGTGGCGCTGAGTCTTTTCTTCGTAGTTCTTTCATTGTTAACGCAGAAAGTATGCAAAAATAAACCGCTTCCGACCTTAAAAGACACATACAAAAACATGGATATGACCTCCAATAAGAAAGTATGGAGTTTGTGGATTATTTTAGCGGTTATCATGGTTGCAGTTTACATAATTTTCCAGTATGCAGGAACGCATTAAATAAAGGAGACAATATGAAGTATAGTTGCATTTTATTGACTCTGCTGTTGTCTGTTACGTCACTTGCCGGTATATGGCCTCGCGAAATCCATTGCTATAAGGGAAAGACACCGACTATCGACGGTGACATCAAAACTGAAGAATGGAAAGATGCAGTTCATTTTGACCATTTTGAAACATGGCTGGCCCGCTTTAATCCGGTCAAAAGCGACAAAGACCTTGACCTTAAATGGTGGGTAAAGCACGATGGAGAGAATCTGTTTTTTGCATTCGATGTTTCCGATGATGTACTTTACGGAATAGAAACAGAAAGATGGACACCTGATGAATTTCCGCAAGCCCATAAATTAACACCGGAAGGTTTTCCATGGTTCGGTGACGGAGTGGAGATAATGATCAACGCAGATCATGAATTTTCCTTCGAGCATGGAGTTCAAAGTGACGGTGACAGTACTTGCTGGCAGATGGTATGCAATTTTACCAAGTCCCGTCTTCATAAATTCGAAAAAGGCGGCCTGATGGAAGGCGAGCCCAGGTCAGATCTGAATGCGTGGAAAACTTACCAGAGATGGATAAAGAACGGGGACATGAAGGCAGCGGTTAGGAAGAAACCCGACGGCTCCGGATTTACGGTAGAGTGGATGATCAAGGCAGAGCCTTGCCTTGAGATAAAACCAGGGGTGTACTGGTCACCTGAGGCAGGGATAACAAAAATGGGATTTAACCTTGCTGTTCAGGATGTGGATGAAAAGAAAAAAGGAAAAGGTGTACCTTTTAATTTAAATCACGAAAACTGGCTTGCGGGGGGACAGGATATCGAATTCTGGCCCAGGGAATGGGCAACGCTTGCAGTTCATCCGGGAGAAAAACCAATGGAAATCATTGTTTCCCCTAAGGGTGACGATGAAAATCCGGGTACTGATGACAAGCCGATCGCAACACTGGAAAAAGCTAAAGAGATAATAAAAGAAAAGAGTGAAAATAATGATGTGATCATTATTCTAAAAGAAGGAGAGTATAGCCTTGGAGAGACTTTAGTTATTGAAAATGAGATATTAAACGGTAATTCTCTGACCCTTGCAAGTTATCCTGCCTATGACTGGCCTGGTGAAAAGGCGGTTATCTCCGGAGGAAAAAAGATAAGCGGATGGAAAAAGGAAAACGAGAATATCTGGTCTGCAGATATAGCGGAAGTCAAGGAAGGAAAATGGTGGTTCAGGCAGTTGTTTGCAGACGGCAAAAGATTGACGCGAGCTAAATACCCCAACAAGGGATATTTGACCCTCAAAAAAGTTAATAAAAACCAGACTTATTACGAATTCGAAGAGAAGATGCCCTTTGATAATTTGAAGGGACAGAATGCAGAGATCATGGTAATTCAGCACTGGTCTATTGCTCGCGGAGTGATCGAGAAGTCAGACAATAAAAGTGCCTCTCTTCCATATACTCTCGGCTGGTACGGCACGCCCTGGTTCTGTAATCCTGCCGAGAAAATGCCGGCACACATAGAACATGGTAAAGAGCTAATGGATATTCCGGGTGAATGGTACCTGGAAAAAGACAGCGGGAAATTATACTATTATGCAGGTAAAGAAGAAAACCCGAATGATATGGAATTTAAGGCTCCTTATCTCGATCAACTGCTGGTTATAAAGGGACAGAAGGAGAATAAAATCAGAAACGTTCATTTCCGGGGAATCGATTTTGAATATGCCTCCTGGAAGCTGCCTGATATCGGATATTCAGGTTTGCAGGCAGCACATTACGGCTCGGACTATAAGAAAGACCCGACTTATGCAGTTCCCGTAACGGTAAAACTGGAGCATGCGGAAAACTGCAGATTCGATCTGTGCAGATTCAAGCATTTTGGAGCCAGCGGGCTGGGACTTTCTGCAGGTTGTGACAGAAACAGAATTGTCGCCTGTGAATTTACTGATATAGGCGGAAACGGAATAATGACCGGCTGGAGAAAGAAAGAAGGCAGGCCTCCCAGGAAGTGGTTCGAAAACGATTGGTTGGATCCGAATGACGCTCCTTTAGAAAATAAGATATCCAACTGCTATGTGCATAATACAGGGGCAATAATGTTCGGGGCTGTTGGAATATTCGATGCGTTTACGGATTCAACTGAAATAACTAATAATCTTGTCACTAACCAGGCCTATACCGGTATTTCAGTAGGATTCAGATGGAGTACCAAACCGTCTACCCAGAAAAACTGCCTGGTGGCAAACAATCATATCTTCAAGGCAATGCGAAGAATCACCGACGGGGGCGGTATTTATACACTCGGTTATCAGCCCGACACGATATTAAGAGGGAATCTCATCCATGACATAGAGAGATCGCCGCTTTCTTACGGTCATGCGGAAAACAACGGAATATTTTTCGATGAAGGCAGTAAGGGATTTCTAGTTGAAAATAATATCATTTTTAGTACATCAGGCTCTGCGATACGATTCAATCAATCAAAAAAACAATGGCATACTTTCAATAACAATTTCTTTAATGTCACGCCGTCGGATATTGGTTTTCCGTGGGAAAGAGCAGCACTTTCGGGCTTAGAGCCTGTTTATAAAAATAAAGTTTTGAGGAATTTCAGTAATTGTCCATGAGTATAGATTTTACAAAAGAAAGATGGCAGAAGGTCAAGGATACTTCTAAGAGATGGTGGTCCGGAGAGCTTAAACGCCCTATTATTCATGCAAGGCTGAAAGGAAACGAACCCGACAGAGACAAGCCAGTATTGCCTGATTATGATTTTTCAAATTTCTTTAATTATGATCAGCCGGAGCTTTTCGATTTTTCAGTAAAGCCCGAATTGATCGTGGACAGGTGGGATTATAATTTATGCTGTACCGAGTTTGCCGGTGATGCTTTTCCGCTGATATGGCCTAATTTCGGTGCGGGTATTAATAATGCTTTTCTGGGGGCGGAATTAAATTACAGCGGTGACACTGTCTGGTTTAAACCGCCTGTAGAAAAGAAGATAGAAGATTTGCATTTCGAATTCGATAGAAATAACAAATGGCTTCAAAGGGTTTGTGATATTCTAAAAGCGGCCAAGGACAGGTGGCAGGATAACGTGATGGTTCTTCATCCGGATATCGGGGGGACTTTCGATATTTTAAGTGCGTTCAGAGGGGCTGAAAATCTTATGTTCGATATGTACGACAAGTCCGATGAAGTGCACCGGGCAGCTGCAGAAATCCGGGATACCTGGTTCAAATATTACGACCTTTTCGAGGAAATATTGAATTCCGAAAAGGACGGCAGAGCTTCCTGGGCGTGCATTTATTCAGACAGGCCCCACTATATTTATCAGTGCGATTTTGCGTTCATGCTGAGCCCTGATCTTTTCGAGGAGTTTGTAAAGCCTGACCTGGAAGCAGTGGCAGAAAAACTTCCTAACGGAATTTATCATCTGGACGGCAAAAATCAGCTTAACTTCCTAGATTCCATTATGGAAATTGATAATTATAAATGCATCGAATGGGTGCCGGGAGCAGGTGAAAAAGACGTAACTTATTGGCCAGAAGTTTACAGGAAAATTCAGTCGGCAGGTAAACGCAATCATATTTTCGATATTCAGGCAAATGACGGTTATAAGTGTATCGAAAAAATAAACGAGCAATTAGAATCTCTTCGGGGATTCGCTTTTATCATCGATACTGACATTTCAAATAAAGACGAGATCATCGAAATTTTAGACAAATATAACGTTCTTTTTTAAAAAGTTTAATTATGAAATCCGGAAATGATTTTTTAAGTGACATGCTTGACTGGGACAATGCTGCTTCTTTCGAAGAGGCTCTTTTTCAAGCTGCGGAAGCTGAGGATATCGAAGTTGAAAACGGCCACGTTGTTCTGAAAGTAAAGTTTAAAAGTGTCAAAACAAATAAAGATAAAAATTCAGAGAGAAGTTCAAAGATAAGAAAAATATTCTTAAGAAGTTACGGTAAGAATATTATAAGATTAACGCTAACTAAAGATCAAAAGCTGCCTGATGATCATGATAATGTCATGCTGAAATTTCACCCTGATCTAAAACAAACTTCTCTGAATTTCGACAAGGAAAAAAACAAGTGGAACATCAGGGATGAAAAAGGGAGATCGAAAACCTTTATCGATCTCAGAGAACCTACTATAAAAAAATGGAGTGATTTTATAGGTCCTCCAGAAAAAAATCTGAAGATGACACTGGTTCCGGACGGTCAAAACAAAATCCCAATAACATCCAATGACACCTTTACTCCCGATCAGATAGAATCGGTAGGCATGGGTTTTACAGCAAAGGATAACGACATTCAGAAAACTGTTTTCTCGCTTAAATCAGAAGTTAATGAAAAATATGCCGGGACGGGTGAACGGTTTTCCTCTTTGAATCTTAGTGATAAAACTTTTAATCTGGAAAACACAGATGCACTGGGCAATAACAGCAACAGAGCTTATAAAAATGTCCCCTTTTATATTTCCAGCAGGAATTACGGGATATTTTTGAATACCTCTTCTCATTTGCGATTGTCGTTTAAGGATATCTCGAAAAGGTCAGTACAGGGAATTGTCGAAGATGATACGCTGGATATTTTTTTTATCGCAGATGAAACGCCAGAAAGGATATTATATCATTACAGGTGTTTGACAGGTTTTCCTCCGGAGGTTCCCTTATGGTCCTACGGAACCTGGATGAGCAGGATGACCTATTTCAATGCCGAGGAAACCTTAGAAAAAGCCGATAAATTGAGAGAAAAAGAAATTCCCTGTGACGTAATACATATTGACACGGGATGGTTTAAAACCGACTGGAAATGTGAATGGGAATTCAGTCCAGAAAGATTTCCCGAGCCTGAAAAGTATCTTGAAGAGATGAAGCAAAAAGGGTTTAGAGTGACTTTATGGCAGAATCCCATGATTCTGGAGGAGACAAAACATTATGATCATGCCTTAGAAAAGGGATACATAAAAAAAAATCATAACAGCAAAGTATCCGGATCGGATTTTGAGCTTCTGGATTTCAGCAAGATCATTGATTTTACAAATCCAGATGCAGTTGAATGGTATAAGGGGCTTTTAAAGAATTTACTTAAAAAGGGAGTTGCGGCTATAAAGGCGGATTTCGGCGAGATAATAGATACTTCGATCAATTATCAAAACATGTCCGCTGAAAAACTGCATAATTTATATTCCCTTCTTTATCAAAAAGCTGTATTCGAGGCTACAAAAGAAATATACGGTAAGCCCGTTATCTGGGCAAGGGCCGGCTGGGCAGGATGTCAGCGTTATCCGGTTCACTGGGCAGGAGACACTTCTTCAACGTTTGACGGGATGGTCTGTTGTCTTAAAGGGGGACTGCATATAGGGCTTTCGGGATTCGGATACTGGTCGCATGATGTGCCGGGATTTCACGGTTTGCCCGATTTTATGAACAGTTGGCCCTGTGATGAACTTTATGTGAGGTGGACACAGTTCGGCGTATTTTCCAGTCACCTGAGGTATCACGGCACCAGTCCCAGAGAGCCTTACGAATATCCTGAAATCGAAGACATTGCGAGAAATTGGTTTAAATTAAGATACTGCCTTATTCCTTATATATTAAAACAGGCTCAAAAAGTCACTGCTTCCGGTTATCCGCTTTTAAGGGCAATGATCTTCCATCACTATGAAGACGCGGTATGCTGGCATATCGATGATCAATATTATTTCGGTGATTCTTTTCTTGTTGGGCCGGTAATGAATTCAGAGGGTATCAGGAATATTTATCTGCCTGAAGGGAACTGGATCGATATATGGACAGCAGAGAGATTCGAAGGACCTGTCTGGCTGAAAAGAAGGAAATACTCCCTATCGAGGATGCCTATATTCGTAAAAGCAGGAGATGAGATCGAGATCTATCCTTATGCAGTTCAATCGACGGATGATATGGATCTTTCGAAAACTATCAGCATAAAATTCGATGAAACATTTAAAGGGTTGGAAAATTCCGCTTTAGGTGATATCATTGAACTTTAAATGACCAAAAAAACAAGTGAAATAATATTGCTGATAAATACCTCTCGCAAATCCGGGAGCGGGCTGGTTCGAGGCATAGCAAAATATTCCCACGCCTACGGGCCCTGGATATTTCATAAACAGCCACCTTTTTATCTAACCTCTGAAAGATCGAGAAATAAATTCATTAAAAATCTGAAGAATCTGAACGCAGACGGAATAATTCTGCTGGAAGAGACTAGGCTAGATGAGATAAAAAAGCTCGGCCTGCCAACCATAGCCTCTTTAGTGACAAATAAAAACGTTCCTGGAATCGTGAGGATGCTTAGTGATGACCATAAAGTCGGGAGAATGGCTGCGGAGCATTTCCTAGAAAGAGGTTTTAAGCGGTTTGGATTTGCAGGCTATCCTGATCTTTTCTGGTCTGAACAGCGAAAAGAAGGGTTTCTAAACAGTTTAAAAAAAGAGGGATATTCCGCTTCTGTTTATGAGCCGGATTCGAAAAATATGTCCTGGGAAAAAGAAAGGTCAGATATTTCCCGATGGATCAAAGGACTGGAAAAACCGGCGGGTATTCTGACATGCAATGATGACCGAGGAGAGCAGATACTTGAAATCTGCAGAAAGGAAGATACAAATGTTCCTGAGGAGGTTTCAGTAATTGGGGTGGATAATGATTCGCTGATCTGTGATCTTGCACATCCGCCGCTTTCGAGTATCGGCCTTGATTTTGAAAAAGCGGGGTTTGAGTCGGCTGCCATTCTGGATGAAATGATAAAAGGCAAAAAACCCTCTAAGGAAATAATAACCGTCGAACCTACATTCGCTGTCACCAGACAGTCAACTGATATTCTTGCGATAGAAGATGAAGAGGTGGTGAGGGCTTTGAAATATATCAAAGACAGTCCCAAAAAACCTATCCAAGTAAGTGACGTTGTAGAGGAGCTGGCGATTTCCCGCAGGGCGCTGGAGATGAGATTTAAAAAGTCACTTAATCGCACGATTAACCAGGAAATACGCCGGCACAGAACCATAATGATCGCGAAAAAACTGATCGACACCGATAAAACCATCACTAAGATTGCCTTTGAGATGGAGTTCAATAATGTGGCTCACATGGCCAGATTTTTCAGGCAGAACATGGGGTTGAGTCCCATGGAATACAGGAAGAAACACAGCAAGAACTTATAAGTTCAAAATCTTTTCAGCAGAAATACCTTCCAAAGAGTCACTTGCTATGTGAGCCCTGCCGTCATCTTTTGCAGAACCTACAGCAAGGACTTTCATCCCGGCATTTATGGCAGCTTCTACACCTGCTTCTGCATCTTCAACCACCAGGCATTGCGGCGGTTTTAATCCCAGTCTTTGGGCTGCGGTAAGGAAAACTTCAGGATGGGGCTTGCTGTTTTCAATGTCGTTACCGTCGGCAGAAGCATCAAAAAAATTTTTTAGACCGATGTATTCAAGAATTGTCTGGCTGTTTCTGCTGGATGAGCCTATGGCAATTTTCACACCTTTATTTTTCAAATCCTCAAGTAATTTCACTGTTCCGGGAAGGATATCGGCCGAGGTCAGTTTTTTGAGCATCTCTCTGTAATAACTATTTTTTCTTTCAGTCAATTCCAGTTTCTGTTTTTTGGAATATTTTTGTTCTGCCTTTTCAAGCATGATATTTAAACTTTCTATTCTGCTGACACCTCTTAATCTTTCATTTATCTTTCGATCAAAATAGATGGCTTCTTCATCGGCAAGTTTTTTCCAGGCCAGGTAATGATATTCGTCCGTGGAGACAATCACACCATCCAAGTCAAAAATCACACCCTTTATTTTCATCCTTAAATCCTTTATTCGGGTACTTTTGCATCCGGCATTTTTACTTCGATTCCGTCTTTATTGACTTTCTTTTTTTCGGCAAAAAACGTTATATCCAGGTCATCACCATCAATCACTTTGAATTCGGCTTTTTGTTTATCGATGGAAACCTGCATTACGGAATCTCTGTAAATGATCCTGAACCTGAAGGAGTTCCAATTTGCGGGTATGGACGGTTCGAAACTCAATAGATCGGCATCGCTTCTCATGCCGCCAAAGCCGTAAACGATGTTCATCCATGCAGCCGCCATTGAAGTAACATGCAGTCCTATTGCGGTATTTCTGTTATAGTCATCCAGATCGAGTCTTGTAGCATATTTGAAAAATTCATAAGCCTCATCATGCTTATCCAGTTCAGCTGCCATTATAGAATGTATAGCAGGTGACAATGAAGACTCATGTATACATCTTTCTTCATAGTAATCATAATTAACTGATTTACATTCCTTAGAATATTCATGACTGAAAAAGAACAGCAGCAGAAGTACATCAGGCTGTTTCAACATATCATATCTGAATATCTTCAGGTAAGGCCAGTTGTCATAGATGGGTATATCATCTTCGGTCAGTTTATCAAGATCAAGGTGAGGATAATCGAAAAAGCCGTCATGCTGCTCGTAAAGTTTTGTTTTTTCATCGAAATTAGTTCTCATCCTTTCTGCTTTATATTTCCAGTCCTCTTTTTCCCGAGATTTTAAATTAACTTTTTTTATCAGATTTTCATACAGGTCTGGTTTCCGATTTTCCATTTGCTTTAAGACATCGAGGGTATATTGAAAAGTTTTTTTGGCCATTACGTTGGTGTAAGCGTTGTTATTAACCTGCATATGGAATTCATCTGCACCCATGACGTTCCAGAAGCCGTAATCGCGGTTTTTCTGGCTGAAATCTCCCCTGCTTGCATAATACCTGCAGACCTGTATAAGAATCTCTGCACCTTTGTCATAAAGAAATTGATCGTCACCGGTAATATTGACATAGTGCCATAGGCCGTAAGTTATAGCTGCTGACACGTGAATCTCCAGGTCTCCGTGCTGCCAGACAAAGGTAGTTTCTTTGCCGTCTATGGTTGACATGGGGTATCTGGCGCCTTCACAGCCGTCAACTTCTTTGCTCCGCCGGCATGCTTCGGGGAGTGTCTTGTACCTGTAATCCAGTAAGTTTCTGGCTGCTTTCGGATTGTTGAAAAGATAAAATGGAAGACAGTAAGTTTCTGAATCCCACCAGGCCTTACCATCGTACCCGTCACCGGAAAGACCTTTGGCGGCAATATTTAGTGAAGGGTCATAGCCGTGATAGCTCTGGTGCATGTGGAAAATGCAGAAACGTATACCCTGCTGGTTTAATGGATCATCTTTTATTTCAATGTCAAGCTTGTCCCAAGTCTCTTTCCAGTAGTTTACGTGGTTTTCATATTGAGCTTTGTAATCTGTTTGAGTAAATTGCTTTGCTTTATTTAATGCCGATCCCCAGAATTCCTTATCCTGTATTTGGGGGTCTTTTTCTGTAACGTTGACTGCTATACGTTCTAATTCAGTTTTGTTTCCCTGCTGCAGTTTCAGTCTAAATTTATTTGCCAGAAATTTTTCTTTTTTGATTATTTCGGGCTTGATATCCTGATCGTAACGGAGTTGAATGCTTGAAAAAATCCTGTGCCCTGTGTTCGGGACCTGTGCCATAATTGAAAGCATGTTTTCTTCGATTCCCTGCTTTCGGCTCTGCCAAACACTTTCGAAGGGTTCTGAGATAAAACCGCTGGTGTTGTGGTGATGAAGATTGAAATCCAAACCGGCGGTTACTTCGATCTCACCGTCGAAATTTATCGGTTCAAAAGTGATTTTCTGACACCCGATGTTAGGATCTGCCATGCTGACAAATCGTTGGAAGTTCAATTTTAATTTTTTTTCATCATCGATCTGCCAGATGAGACTTCTTTTTAAAACGCCCTCTCGCATATCCAGAGATCGTCTGAAATCTTTGAATTTGCATTCAGCCAGATCCAGTTGCTTACCTTCTAATTTAAGCCTTGTGTAGAGCCAGTCGACTGAATTGAGCATTTTCTGTTCTTCTTTTGCCATTCCCCTGTGCCTGAAGGGATGGTCGATAAAGAAACGCTCAAAGATGCTGTTAAAATAACTGCCGACCATGGTACGGCCGCTGTAACCTTCTTCAAAATATCCCCTTACTCCCATAAATTCATTTGCCAGTGAAAATAAGGATTCCGAAACAAGGCTTCTTTCAGGGTGGAAACCTTTTTCCTGGATGATCCACGGGTCAACTTCAAGATATCTTTTTGCAACTTTTGCCATTTGGTACCTCAATAAAAATTCCAAATTACTGCAATTATAACTATAAAAGGAATTTTCCTGCAATACCACCTTGCGCTGTCTTTAAACCATTTTGCGCAAAGTGGTAAAATAATATCGCAGTTTTGACTTGCTCTAAAAAGGCAAGATTTATACCCTGTTACTTTAAAAAGTAAAGGAAACAATAATGAGAGAACCTGATTTCAACAATATTCTAAAAGTTCTGGATAAGCAGAAACCCGACAGGCCTACGCTCTTCGAATTTTTCCTAAATGAACCTTTAATAAAGGAACTAGCTGATTCTGAAATTGCAAAAGAATATCCCGACTGGGAATTCGGTTCGATCTCGCCTTTAATTGTAAGTGCCTATAAAAATGCAGGATATGATTATGTAACCTGTCATGCCTGCAGCAGAATGTTTGCACCTGAAGCTCCTGAAAAAAAGGAATCTATTTCCATCAATGCAGGTAATTTTATTTATGACAGGAAAAGTTTTGAAGATTTCGACTGGCCTGATTACGAAAACTGTGATTTTTCAAGATTAAAGGAAGTTAAAGATTTTCTTTCGGAGGGGATGAAGGTTATCGTGTTTGGCCCGGGTGGGGTGCTGGAAAACGTGATAAGTCTTGTAGGATTCGAGAAGCTGTGCATGCTCATGCTGGATGATCCGAAACTAACTGAAGATATATTCGCCAAAGTGGGGGATTGTCTTGACGTATATTATCGAAAGGCAGCGACATGCGATTCAGTAGGTGCGCTTATATCAAATGATGACTGGGGTTTTAAAACCCAGACCATGCTTTCTCCTGAGGATATGAGAAAATATGTCTTTCCATGGCACAAAAAGATCGTTCAGACCATCCATGAATCAGAAAAGCCGGCAATACTTCATTCCTGCGGTCAGGTGGAAAATGTTTTCGATGATATTATCGAGGACATGAAATATGACGGTAAGCATTCATATGAAGATACGATCATTCCGGTCGAGGAGGCTTATGACAGATGGTCGGACAGGATCGCGATACTAGGTGGAATCGATCTGGATTTTGTTTGCAGGTCTAGACCTGAAGAAATCAAAGAAAGATGTAAAAAAATGCTTGAAAGATCGAAAGATAAAGGGGCATATGCTTTAGGCACAGGAAACAGTGTTCCGGAGTATGTCCCCGCGGAGAATTACATGGCCATGATAGAATCCATAAATGAAATTTAATCCGGAGATAAAAATGAATAGGAGAAATTTTCTTAAAAAGAGTCTGAAAATGGTCACAGTTGGGGGACTCGCTTCCGGTTTTTGTTCAAAATTATTTGCAGAGACAAAAGAGAAACCAAATATAATATTCATATTCTCTGATGATACCGGATGGGGTGACCTGGGTTGTTACGGTAATAGAAAATTTAAGACACCGAACTTAGACAAGATGGCAGAGGAAGGGACTCTCTTTACTCAGTTTTATTCATCCGGTTCGGTTTGTTCGCCGTCACGAACAGCCTTTATTACCGGTCAGTTCCCTGCAAAATTAGGCATACATGGCCACCTGGCAAAACACAAACAGAACAAAAAAAGAAACATGCCGAATTTTCTTGATCCCGAAGCCCTTAACCTGCCCACACTCTTGCAGAAAAACGGCTACACTACCGGCCACTTCGGAAAGTGGCACCTGGGCCATGGCACCGGAGCACCCGCTCCATCAGAATACGGCTTCGATGAAACTATCAGCGTAAACAGCAACGATCCGAATCAAATGGATATATGGAGCCCCGAGGCAAGACCAACTGCAACCAAAAAAGTCATGGATGCAACTTTCGATTTCGTAAAAAAACACAAAAACGAACCTTTCTACGCCCAGGCATGGCTCTCAGACACTCACGCAACCCTCAACCCTTCAGAAGAACAAATGGATGTCTATTCCGAATACTGGTGGTCCAATCCGGCCCATTTGTATGATAATAAAGAACTGGATTATAAAACTCCATGGGAAATTTACGGCGGCACCCTGACTGAAATGGATAAACAGATCGGAAATTTTTTGGATAAACTCAAAAAAGAAGGGGTCGAGAAAAACACCATAGTAATTTTTTCAAGTGATAACGGCCCTGAAGATTTTTACATTGGAAATGCCTCTCACAGCGGGATAGGTCACGCTCACCCATTTCGCGGAAGAAAACGCAGTATTTATGAAGGGGGTATCAGGGTTCCATTTATTGTAAAGTGGCCTGAGGACACGCCGGCAGGTAAAGTGAATAATGAATCTGTAATCGGTGCAGTTGATTTTCTGCCGACTATCTGCAGCATTGCCGGCATCGAAATACCGAAAAATAATTCAATCGACGGTGAGGATATGTCAGCTGCGATAAAAGGTAAAGAGATAAGAAGATCAAAGCCGCTCATGTGGGAATGGGGATTCAAGATATTCGGCCATCCATTGCATAAGTCACCGCAACTTGCAATTAGAGAAGGCGACCACAAACTCCTCATTAATCCCGACCGCTCAAGGGTTGAACTTTACAATATCATCAAAGACCCTATGGAAGTCGACAACATCGCAAAAGATCACCCCGAACTGGTAAAAAAATTATCCAAAAAAGTTCTCGACTGGAAAAAGACCCTCCCCGAAGTAAATACTGACCCCGAAGCCGGAAAGAACGATTACCCCTGGCCGGGAAAATAATATAAGTCAAATGTAAGCATTAAAAAAAGAAGGTTCATAAAAAAGCCTCCTTTTTACTTCTCTGTTAATTAGATGTCCCGATCACTGGCGGCGGCGGTACATCCACTCCGTTCATATCAGGCTTGATCAGATCAACGTCTTCAACTCTGCCGAAATTTACAAGTATCTCCTTAAGCTCTGCTATCGGAGTATGATAGAAACTGATCACATTACCCTCCGTGCCTCGGTCAGCGATCATCTCAAAATGTATCTTCATCCATTGCCGCATATAAGCTAATGACTCCCGCACTATCTTGACCACCTGCTTTCTTTCTTCATCAGTTAATTCCTCAGGCTTCTTATCACCGACTACGTCCTGAAGATCAGTCCCTCTCTCAAGACCCTTCAAATAAACGATAGTCGCCCTGATCCTGTTATCCAGAAATGCAATATAATACAAACCCTCACGGCTCGTCACACTATCCGCACACTCCTGCAATAATCCAAGTGACTTTTCATACTGCTTGCGTACATCACTGATTTCCCGCTGATCATACAGACCGTATAAGCTCAAACCGCCCGGCCAGCATCCCACAAAACAGAACCCCAAACTAGGCCCAACCTTGATCGCCTCCTGGTCCGCAACATCCAGCACATTCATCGCCTTCACATAATTCTCAACATCCCCAATACCGTACTTCTCTGCATAGCGCACATAAAAATCATCAACCTTCAAAGGCCAGTCAACTGCAGAAACAGCACCATACCTGAACATCGTGCGACACTCCGCATTCCGCCAGTGAATATACTGAATACAAGGTATCGCAGTGCCATCCAAAGTCTCCAAAGCATCCTCAATCTGCTTTTCCATATAATGCAAACTGTTCTGCTGCAGATACATTATCCCGTCCATCTCAAACCAGCTCGAAAGCAGCATCCTCTCCCAATCCTCTTTCGTCAATTCAACCTCACTCAAATGCTTATATGTCTTCATATTACCGTGTGCCGGCAGCAATGCCCACCTGACATCTTCCCTGCTGAATTTCCTCAACAGATCCATTCCTGCATCAAGATACAACGGCACCGAACAGTAAAGCCCGATCACTGGCTCAGGATAGTCACCATCTGACCATTTTTCCTTCAAAGTATTAACCGCCTTTATATTATGGCCAAGTTCACCGTAAAACTTCGCAAGGTGCCTCTTATCTTCGAATTCGACAGTCTTCTGAACCTTCGGCCATTCCAGAGTCTTTTCACCGTAATGCTCTGTCACTATCTCTCTTATTTCATCCTTTTCAGCTACCGGCCCCCAGAACCCGATCTCCTGCGTGATTACTTCCAGTATATCTATCTGGGGATACTGCTCATATATCTGCTCTGCTGTCTTGATCGTATCTTCGATTTCCGTAGTCCTGTCCCGAGGCTCGAAAGAAAAAGATATCTTAAGTCCCGCCCTCTTCGTTTCATCCATCAACTCGCTCATCCACTTGACCGCCATATCACTTCGCTTCTCAACATCTTCATAAAAAGGCTCGATCGAAGGAATAAAATATACCTTGTCATTTCTGATGTTTGCCTTCAATAAAGGATCATCCGGTATGTCGTGCCTCTGATCATAAAAAAGTCCACCCGCAAGCGTCTTTCCCTTGCTCGTCTCCGCCTCATACCACTGACCGGGATAACTATGATAATTAATAAAATTAAATCTCATCCTCGCAAGGTTCCGCACAAACTCTTTTGCCTCTTCTAATGGATAACTTGAAATATCCATCGGAAAATTAATTATCTCCCGGATACCCCTGTCCTTAACCGCTGGATCGATATAAATACTCATATCCTCCAGCTTTTCCATCTCCAATTCTTCAGGCATCGTCGGACCCGTCACCTCTAAAACATACCCCAGCTCCTCAAGCAATGTATAAACCGCATGAAGTACGCACGTAGAATCCGCACCCTTCAAAACCACACTGTCACCCTTTGCCTTCACCCCGAAAGTATAAGGCTTCATATCCTCATCACCCACCAGCAAAAACTTCTTGTCCACATTATTCACATCAGTAGTAACCGCAAATTTACCGGTCTTTACCAAAAAAGTCGCCAACTCATCCGCACCGAAATCAAGCACCTCATCAGATCCCTTGCTCAAAACCGCAAAAGAAACCTTATCCTTGCCCACTTCTTCCTCGCACGACGCCAGACCTAAAACGATCAGGGACAAAACTGCAACTGCTAAAACTTTCTGTACCATAAACTATTCCTTTTTTTTTAATTTTCCATATTTTATTTATTCACAACCAGCTCAACAGTCTTACTCATTTCCTCCGGAACCGTCACCTTAATTTCTCTTTCCGTTTTTACCTCTATTTTCTCACCCGGCTCATAATCCACCTCAAAACTTCCCGCAAAAGGACTATACAATGCAAACTTGACCGGCACCTCTTTTGGCCATGCAGGCAATAAAATCAACTCATCCTCATAATCCTGCATAAGTCTGTCCAGCACAGGGATCACACACGTCCCCATCCCCTGCATACTTGGCGAATAACTGATCCCGAAATAATCGTCCTGGTAATAAGACGTCTCCTGTGCAAGCCCGCAAGGAAATACATTCGTAACATCGAAATGCCTGTCATACCATTCATCAACTTCCTCGGTTAACCCAAGATTAGCCGCAAAGACCACATCTAAATTCCAGCCGTCAGAACCGTGCTTCCACATTCTTTCTCTATAAGAATTCAATGCTGTCTCATAATTTTTCTTATCTCTTAAAAACAGCTTAGTCGGCCATATCGCAAATAATTCCGTATGTTGATGATTGATCGACCCCGGCGTCTCAAGTTTACTGAAATCTTCTGCCGGAACCAAAAGCTCACCATCCTTGATCTCCCACTTATGATTATCTTTATTTTTTACCAGTCTGCCCAAAGGAATTTCTGGAATTGATGAATAGAACTTTTCCCATTCAGCGATCTTCTTTCGATCCCATCCTTGCTCTTCGGCTATCTTTATCAAACGTGGTAAAATTGTTCTAAATGCACAACTCAGCTCTGCAGGGTTCTTAACTCCGCACCACGTCTCACCTGCCGATGCAGGGTAAAAAACAATATCTCCATTTTCATCTCTTTCAGAAAAATGATTCTTAAAAAATGCAATAACTTCAGATGCAAACTCCCGCAATCCATCATTAGCGAATTCAACATCACCGCTGATATCCACATAATCACACATCGCAAGGATCATCCACAAATTCCCCGACCAACTATAACGAAGATATGGACTATTCTTCTCTGTATAATATGCAACCGGGCTGCCGTTCCAATAACCCCAGCTGCCCCACACATTCGTTTCATACGGAGCAACCATCCCTTCATGTCCAAATCTCGCTTCACTGTGCTTCTTAAACAAAGGCATGGTCCTGATATAATAGCTCAACCGACTTCGCAATGCAGACATGTCACCTGTTCTCATGGCACCATATATCGACTGATAAGTCTCCAAAGCCGTTATATCCATCACCGACCAGAAATATTGCGCATCATTATACCTGAATACATCATTCATAAAACGTACAGGAAACTCCCTGCGATCACTGCTGCAGCAAGCTATATAATACCTGTAAAGGTCAAAAGAGGCTTTCTGCTTGATAAACCTGGTATCCCCTTCTTTAGGTTCAGGTTCGAAATAAGACCTCTTCCAGAAATCAGACCACCATCGCTCATGATTTTCCACAAATCCGTTACCAGGCTTCGACTTCACCGCTTTTATTTTAGAAAGAACACTGCTTTTCCAGGCCTCCAATCCCCCTTTATTAGAATCAGCCGCCACCAGCAACCTATAAGCTAATTTTCCAGGCTGAGAGTCACCATAATCCGCATCAAAACATATAGCCGTACCGAAACATCTGCCCAAAAGAACGTTATCATCTTCAGGCATACTGAAACCGGAAAATTCATTAGCCTTAGCATATACACTCTCCTTGTTTACATGCCAGTTCAAATGCACTCCATCTTCAGTAACCTCTTGACCGGTAGACTGATCATTACGAAGATTAAAATCAAAAGGCCTGCTCTTGGCCCCTGCCCTTTCATCAATAATATCAATACAAGTCACATCCATCTCAATATTTGACCTGATATCCATATGCACAGGTCCGGTTTTTGTTTCTGCTGTCACTCGTATACACGACCTCTTAAGATCATGAACCATCCTGATATTTTCAGCATCCGCAAATGGATCCTCCTTTGTTTTATAACCCTTTGGATGAGCCAGATCGTCCCAGCCGTCAATCCGCAAAATCCCCAAAGGCCGCTGAAACGCCTGCCCGTCATAAGCATCAGCATGATTGATCTGAATCCTCACTCCCCTGTCCACTGTAACCGTAAACCCTGTAGTTCCCGTTCCGGTCGCCATAAAGTCCCACGTCTTTATCGGCTTCTCTTCAAAAATCACCCTGCCCTCAGCATCATACCGCCCTACAATACCTCCCGGCAGACTGGGAAATCGCTTGTCACCTACTCCCAACGAACAACTATAAATAGTCTTTTCCTGTCCGCTGCATACCTTTTTAGGCTCAGAGGTTTTAAACATCCAGATATCCCCATCGAAAACCTCGTCACCATCATCCTCTTTCACTTGCCAGTAATATGCTTTTCCCGGTTCAAGGCAAACCTCATAACTATTTTTATCCGAAGGCAAAGCCGCAACCTGAACCATGGTCTCAGGGGACTTTCCAATATAAACCAAATGCTCATAAGGCCCGCCATGCTTTTCAGGCTTCCAACTCAAAACCGTTTTCTGGCCAATATCATTAGCATCATCAGCAGGACTCGGCAAAGATGCCTTTGCTGCCGAAGTTCTAAAATTCCATACATCCCCTTTATATGTTTTGCCATTTGAATCTACAGTATCCACTCTCCAATAATAAGTCCTGTTAAGATCAAGCTCAGGACTAAACCTCACTTTGCCTCCAACATCAACTCCCTTGACATTTTTCAATTCTGGATCAGTACCGACATAAACTTTGTATTCAGCTCTCTCAATTTCCAAAGGTTTCGCCCAACTCAATTCAGCAGGTAGTGAAACATCCTCAACCCATTCTCTTGGCTCTGGATCACTAACCCTGAAGTCCTCAAGGTCATTCATGGCAATATTAATTTCTTCAGCAGATAGTGCCTCATCATAAAGCCGAACTTCATCAATATATCCATTTAAAGGAAGCAGCGCATCAAAATTCGAGCCTCCACCGATCCGCACCGGAGCATCACCAACTCCCGGCGTACCTTCATGTTTTGTCATTTTGTTTAAAACACTATCTGTATAAAGCATCATGTTTCTGCCGTCATAAACCACTACAATATGGTGCCATTTCCCGTCATTAATGCCCGGATAATTGTCTGAATCATCTGCATTTATATAATAAGGACTCAATCCGCTATTTTCGAAAGCATGCGATCCGCTCAACCCGAAGTGACTAGCCAATACATTCATCCGCCATGCATCTTTGATCACTACTGCTGTCCAATAACTTCCCGACAAACTCCCCTCAGGAATTTTGATCCAGGCACAAATAGTCATAGGCCCGGTAAAATCGAAATTTTCCTCATTGGCAAGTTCTACATAATCATTCTTGGCCCCGGTATAGATTGCCTTTCCGAAACGACCCTGCACATACGTGATCCCAGCTGTAGCCGTCCCGTGATTGCCATTTCCCGAAACATCTTTTGCATCACCATCGAACGGCAAATGCGCTACCAACTCTGCCTGACACTGACAAACAAAAAATCCTGCTAAAACAATTATCCAAACAAACAAAGCTTTACTTTTCATTTCTTTTGTCCTTATTTTATTTTAATATCCTACAAATTTTTCTACCTTTGTAATCTATTATAGCATCGGGCTTTTCACTTCTATTTAATTCCATTACATTACCGGTGACTAGGAAAATATCAAAACTGCGTTCATTCCCTGAATCCCCTTCCCTGTCATTTATTTCCAATCGGCCCTCTTCATCGAACCATTTCATATCAGTCCACGCAAACTCACCCTCTTTATATCCGAACCCTTCCCCTTCATCCTCATATATTGAAAAACTCCCGTCAGTTCCCCCATAAACTCTCACTTCCCAATCCGAATCCGGCTTTTCATCCGCATACTGAACCACTGGGCCCATCGGCAAAATAGAACCCGCACGAACATAAATCGGCATCTTATCCAAAGTTGCATCCGCCGTGATCGTCTGGCCCCCTTCGAAATATTCCCCCGTCCAGAAGTCATACCATCCGAAGCCCTCCGGCAAATATACCTCACGCGACTTCGACACTCCCTCTAACTTCTCAGAACCGGGTCCGTAATACATCGCTTCTGTCACCGGGCAAACCATCAATGCCGGGCCGAACATATATTGATCTTTAATATTTAACACCTTCTTATCACCTGCAAAATCAAAAACAAGCGACCGCATCATTGTATAATCTTCATGATAAACCTGGCCCGCAACACTGTAAATATATGGCATCAGCCGGTATCTCAATTCATCGAACTTAACCAACGCATCATAAAACATTTCACCTTCCTCTCCGAACCGCCAGACCTCCCTCGGCGTATCCGTGCCGTGAGATCTGAATATCGGAAGAAATGCACCATACTGAAACCACCTCACATACAACTCCCGGTAACCCAGATCCTCACAGCCCTTTTCATAATCCCCGTTCCTGAACCACCATTCCGAATCATTCCTCGTAAAGAACGCCCCTATATCAAGGGTCCAGTAAGGCGAACCGCACATACAGAAACTGAGCCCCTCCGCTATCTGGCTCCTCAGAACATCCCATCTCGCACAAATGTCCCCGGACCAAGTTATCGTGCCGTAACGGTGCTGGCCCGGATAACCCGAACGCGTAAGATTTACCATCCTCTTCTCAGGCGACACCTTCTTCTGATTTTCATATATCCCCTTTGAGTGAACCAGCGAGTAAGCATTTATATAACCTGGATCCAGGTTCCTCTTAGCCTCTTCCACGTTGATCTTCGTCTGAACTTCCCTCTCAGGCTTCACATCGGTAAACTTTCCCTTATGATCCGCCGAAAATGGCTCCGTACAATCACACCACCACCCGTCTATACCGTACCTGTAATAACCCTCATAAGCCTGCTTCCAGTAAACATCCCTCGCTTCAGGATCGAATGCATTATACACCATCCCGTCATTTAATAGAAAGCCCTTATCCCCCATCTCTTCTGTATTAGGACCGCCTTTCATATTGGGCCAGATCGACACCATTATCTTTGTATCCATCTCATGCAGTTTACCAACAAGCCCCTCAGGATCAGGATACCGCCCCCCGTCGAACTGCTTTTCACCCCACATCCCCTCAGGCCACGTCTTCCAGTCCTGGATAATCACATCCAGCGGGATCTTCCGCCTTCGATACTCCTCAACAATCTTGATCAACTCCTTCTGACTCTCATACCGCTCCTTGGACTGCATATACCCATAAGCCCACCTCGGCAGCATCTCCGCTTTCCCCGTCAAATAACGTATCCCCCTCATGATCTCATCGAATTCTGGACCGTAAATAAAATAATAGTCCAGCTCATCATCAACATCCGTCTCGAACCTAGCACCCTTCTCATCATCCTCGAACTCACAAAAACTGTAACTGTCAACAAGTATCCCCCACCCCCGGGACGACACCATCACCGGCATCGCAACCTTCTTATTCTGCTGGTAAAGATCCTGGTACTTCCCGCGATAATTAAAATACCCTTCCTCATGCTGGCCCAGCCCGTAGATCGCCTCTCCCTCAGAAAATTCAAAACAAAGCTTCGTCCCGTACCCATCCCGAACATATTCATGATCAAGATCTGTCGCATAAGACTTCACCCCGTCGCCTGTCTCCACACTCTCACTTTCGGTGCTCGTCTTTTTGACCGCCCTGTAAACCTTTTTCCTTTTTAATTCCTTACCCCCTGCAGGTTCTCTTAACAAAATATTCTCCCTGCTGTCCTTCCAATCAAAACCGAAACCATCTTTACCGACTTCAAGTGACACTTCATCCGTGGTCAATAAAATTGCATCTTCGGTTTCTTCTGAATTCAACTGAACATCCTTGGCAGCCTCCGTCACCATCAAGCTTTTCTTAACCGAAAACTGCTCCTCGAGCGTATACCTGACACGCACTATATCCCTGTCATACGCCTCTACCCTGAACAGCCCCCCGTCAGTTTTTATATCTACACAATTGGATGAGATCCTCTGAAGTTCATTTAACATATTCTGTCCTTAAACATTACCACACGATTTTAACTACCCTGTCCAATTCTGTCTTTGCAACCTCCGGCATACGAATTACCAGCCTCGAACCTTTCTTTTTCCATCTGATCTTATCGCTGTCACCTGATAAATATTCTACTTTTACCGGCTCATTATTAACCGACTTGATCACTATCGGCAGCTTCGTATCCTCAAAAACATGAACATACCATACACCTTCCCCGGTTGTTATCCATGCCTTGGATTTGACCCCCTCAGGTGCAGCCCCTGCTCCTGTCAACGATTCTTTATTCTCATCCATCCACTTCCCTAACTCTTCACACCTCTCATAAAACATATCAGGCATTTCACCTTCTTCAGAGGGCCCGCAGTTCAAAAGCATATTACCGCCCCAACTCCTGGCCTGGGCAAGCTTTTTTAATACCCAGCTGTTCGGCTTAAAATGTCCTTCTCCCGCATATCCCCAGTGTCGCTGCCACGGACAACAGAACTCCCACCATTGGCTATTAGGCTTCTTTTTCAGATGCATCTCAGGTGTTACAAAGTCACCGACCTTCCAGTCCCACCTGTCATTGATCACAATTCCCGGCTGAACCTCACGGATCCACTTATATGTCTGCTCAACATGAACATCTTGTATACCATACCATCTCATAAGATCGAACCACAATACATCCACCTCACCATAACGCGTCAATATCTCTTCAAGCTGTGCTACCGTAAAGGCATAAAAATCCTCAAATGCATCCTTGTTCTCCACCGGATCCACAGGCCTGCCCGGCAAACCGTTCGCATCTACATTTTCCGCACTCAAATGAGGCCGAAGCTGGATATGATCATCCCGATACTCAAGCGATTGATATCCCGGATACCACCAATCACGCGGAGAAAAATACAACCCAACTTTCAATCCATATTTTCTGCAAGCCTCAACAAAAGGTCTGACCAGATCACGACCTCCCAGATATTCCTGAACTCCCATATTCCCGTACTTGCTCGGCCAAAGCGTATATCCGTCATGATGCTTCGTCGTCAATACCGCATAAGTCATACCCGCTTCTTTAGCCGCCTTGCACCATTTATCGGGATCGTAATTATTTGGGTCGAACTTTTTAGCCAGTTTATAATAACTTTCGGGCGTATGCTTCCAGAAACCTACTTCACCCTCTTTATCATAGAGCATCGCCCAAGACGGCTGAACCCCTGCAACACTGTGAATTCCCCAATGTATGAATAAGCCGAAACCTGCATCAGGAAACCACTGTGCTCTGGGATGCTCCGTTCTTTTTACGGGGTTTTCAGGTAGATTTTTCACTTTCTCTGCAAGCTTATGGGCATGCTGCCATGCTTTTTCACTTGTCCCCGGGGGCTTTACTGCTGAAACAATATTTATATTCAATAAGACAAAAAACAAACTTAATTTTACAGTCTTCATTTTTTCATCTCAAAATTTAAATCTTTAATGTATATTAGCATCCATTGGTCTAATCAGTAACTAACTTAATTTTTCCTTTTAAATTCTCAGAAACTTTCAAATTTATATATCGCTCCGTACTAACTTTTATTCTTTCACAAGGCTTATAATCAACTTCAACTCTGCCGGCAAATGGACTGAACAATGCAAACTTAACCGGAGCTTCCTCAGGCCAGCACGGCAGCAGAATAAGTTCATCCGGATAATCCTGCATCAGCATTTCAAAAACCGGGATAACTCCGGTCCCCATCCCCTGCATACTCGGTGCTCGCCCCAATTTAGTGCCGGGATATAGCGGTGCCTCCTCTGTAGCAAGCCCGTTAGGAAAATTGTATGTCCAGTCAAAATGTTCAGGAAACCATTCCATCACTTCTTTTAGCATACCAAGCGCTGCAGCTTGTGCAACATCAGCAGCCCAGCCGGTTTGTAGATGTGGATGATGTCCTGTTTTATAAGTTTCTATCGCATTTTTGATATCTTCTTCATCTCTTGTCACCTGCTTGAAAGGCCAGATCACATAAAGGTTGGTCTGCTGCCTGTTAAAATGATAAGGCTCAAAATCATACCAGGGGACACTTCGCGACGGAACCTTACTCATGTCACTGCCGGGTGCAAAAAGATCAGATTTTTCAATCCTCGGCGGACCTGTGTCTTTATCGAAGTCATAAACCAATGTCCCACGAGGCACCGGTGGTACCATATCCAGAAGTTTTTGCCAGTTCTCTTTTAATTCCCTCCAGCCTTCTTTTTCAGCTATTATTATCGCCCTCGGCAAAAAGGCCCTTAAACTAGAAACAAGCTCGCTTGAATTAACCAGTCCATACCAGGTTTCACCGCCAGTAGACGGAAACAGAACAAGATCGCCGTTTTCATCCTTTTCAGTGTAAACTGTAGTAACAAGATTCAGGATCCTTTCAGCAAACGGCTTGAAAGTGTCCAAAATAAATTCCTTATCCCGACTGATCATCGCATAGTCAGCCATTAGCATCAAAAGTGAAAAATTGCCCCCATTAAGATCAACATGTGATGAATCCTTCGTTTTCCCCGGTATCGTGCCGTGAAACGCATAAGGAATGAATGCAATTTCCTGATTATCATCAGGTGTAAAGGTCGACAAATGCTTATTCAAAAATTGAAAGTGACTCCGCAATGCCGACAAGTCACCCGTCCTCATAGCAGGGTAAAGTGCCTGGTATTGCTCTGCCCCCATTATGATAAAGAATTCTGACCAGTGATTATATCTGTTAGTATACCTGAAAAGATCATTTTGAAAATGTACTGGCCAGTCCCTTTCATCACTCGATGTACACGCAATATAATATCGTGACAGATCGAAAGCCGCCTGAAATTTCACAAACTTTCCCTCAGGATCCGTCGGCTTAAAATAAGAACGCCCCCAAAAGTCACTCCACCAATTATCATGCGATTCAATAAACTCATCACCGGAAATTTGAGATAATTCACTTATTCTTTTTGCCATCTCCTTATCGAACAGCTTTTTTGACTTTTCAGATAAACCATGAATTATTATCTTATGATGCTTTGCAGGTTTTGCAAACATTCTGTTATTGTACCACGTGGCACTATTCGGATCATTAACTGTAACTGCCATTCCGAATGTCCTGCCGGATACGACAGGGTAATCTGGCAATTTATCCATTGTTGATGAATTCTCATGATACCATACCGCACAATTCGCTTTTTCCTGTTCGACATAAAAAAAACAATCTTGTTCAATCAGCAATCGCAGATTAGTCGGAGTTTTCCTGTTATCGAAAACGTCGATCCTGATAGTGTCCGTTTCGATATTGGCCCGTATCTTTACATTGACCTCATCAGCTCTGATCGTGATAAGAGATTTTTCAAGGTCATGCACCATTTTAAAATTTTTCGGCTCATGAAACGGATAACCATCCATCTCAAGCTTAATCCTGCCGAGCATTCTGAGCTGTGAATATTCGTCAAATGAATCGGCATGATTAATTTGCATAACCACCTGACTTGGTACCCTGACCGCAATACCAGTGACACCAGTACCGGTTGCCATGAACTCGTATTCCCTGATTGGCTTTTCATCGAATACGATTTTTTTATCAGTCCTGTAAATGCCTTTAAGATCGGTGGTACCAAGTTTACAAGTGTTCAGTTTATCTTCGGCTTTAAGACTGCATGCAGCTATTAATAACAAACAAAAACTAATGATTATTTTTTTATCCATAAACTTTACCATTCTTTAACTTCTAATTTTTTATCACTTTTATCATCGACGTCAACATCCTCTTTACCACGGTATTCCTTTGGAAGTGTCGGATATAAACCAAAAAAATCCGCACTTGGCCAAATCCCGATCACTTCATCCCCCCGCCAAAGCAGTTTATAAGTATCATCATTGATCTTTTCTTCTTTCAGACTGATCGGCAGATCATATCTAATCCTGACTTTACCTGGCATATGCTTTCTGGAGATCACTAAAAAATCACCAATTTCTACATAAAACAAAGGCTTGTCCCCTTGCGTCACTTGCACTGAATCCTCCGGCACCCACTTCGGCATCCGCACCCATAAATTGTTATTTACTTTTACATCTATTTCTAAATTAGCATTTTCTGTCCGTCTGGACTTAATACTGACATAGTCATTTTCAATATCGAAATGCAAATAAACTTTCACATCCTGTTCAGTTCGTTCTGTAATATTATTGTAAATATCAATTAATGTATGAATACCCGCTGCCGTAATATCAGTGGTAGAATAGAAATTACTGTAGGGCTTGGCAAATCCTGCGCCGATCGTACCTATGATTCGATTACCCAGATTCTCACCTGCATTACCTTCCACATCCCCCCTGGCTGTCACTTCTGGGCATTCCACGATTTGACTCGGAACCAGCCTGGCCCGTACTATTTGCTCTGTATCATCCAGAAGCTCAGTATACCCGTGACGCTTAGCCAGCCACATTGCGAGTTGAGCTATGTCACCCGGCGAAGTTGTCTCAGCCCCTGAAGTCGTACTGCCAATATTATGCGAACAGAAATATGATTCGTAATCGGTTATCTTTTCTGGTATGGCTTTCTTATAAGATTTCACAACTACATCTATATACTCTTTATGACCGGTCAATTCTCCATACAACAAAAGCCCTCTCAAAGTCCCCAGGTATGAATGGGCATGCCATGCGCCCGAAGCTTGATTGAATGAACCGTCGAAATTGACACTGTTTTTCATATGATACCTGGCGATCCTTTCTGAAAGCTTCAACGCATCCGGATCACCTGTAGCTTTGTAAAAAAGGATCAGAGCCTCAAGCAATCGCCCGTGAGTAGCTGTTGCGTCAGAAGTACTCCTGTCTATCTCGATCCCTTGCTTTTCACCTATTTTCATCTCATCCCAGTTCCACGTCCCGTCTTCATTCAGAAAAACCTGAAGCCTGTCAATAAGAGCCTTACCCTTCTTAACCGCCCACTCATTATTTCTGAACTCGATCAAAGCTACCAATGCCAAAACATTTTCCCGCAAATCGTGCAGTGTACACTTCCGCTCAGCCTCTTTAAGCCGACTGTCCTCAAAAGGCGGGTACATGCGGTGATCAGGATTATCAAAGAATCGAAAAGTGGTTTTCATCAGACCTGCCTCTACATCCGCAGGTATAACAAAATCCGTTACTGACTCCAGCTTGAGCATGCAATCCCACCATCTGCCGATATTATGCGAAGGCATAAAATACTTCAGAAATCCATTGTTATAATCCTCACCCATCCCAAGGATCCAATACGGTATATAACCCCGGGTAGGATCCAGCATGCCGATCATGTTATTTCCTGAAAGCTCAAGAACCTTTTCAAGATCTACAGACGTCTCCATATCGACACTTCCCTCTGCAGGAAGTGACCTCACATACATTCCCTCATAACCTGCTAATGCAGAGGAAACAATTATAAGACAACTTAATAAAACTAAGATATAATTTTTCATGATATTCCCTTCTGAACTAAAATTTAAATATTAAGGCTTTTTACCTGCTCTTCAAAAAGTTGTTATTGACCTTCCTGTACCACTTCACATCCTCCCAGTTATTAAATGTCGGATGTGCATAATTCCACGGCGTCACTCCCCAGAATTCATATTCACCCGCTATCTTCATGGAATCTTCGCAAAGATCTTTAAGCCATTGCCAGTCAAGCTCATCATCGTCACCATACCACCAAGGCCCCCACGCCTCGCTCGTTGTCAATGGTGCCGCTATCTCCTCTGACCATTCCTTGGCAAACTTGATCTTATTCTCTATCTCCTTCAATATCATCGGCCTCACCGACTTCATCGCACCTTCGATACCTTCCATGTAAAAACTCCTGTCCGCCTCCGCCCTGCTCTTATTCACCTTACCGAACTGGCTCCTGTCATCGAACTTAGGACCGTGCGACCAGATATGAACTTCCAGTACATCCATACCCTTGATCTCTAACGCCCTCACCTCTTTCTGAAAGCCGGTCAGAGAAAAAGTAAACCTCAGCTCCGGGTATTTCTCATGAAAATACCTGAATGTGCTTTCAAACAGATCCTTTACAAAATGCATCTGGGCCTGGTTCCACCTGTACTTGTTACCACCCGAAGGAGTCTTACCAGCCGCTTCCATCGCTGATGAAAGGTCACCCGATGTGTCCTTTTTAACTTTTCCAAGCTCATTTAATTTCTTCTGAAACGGGCTGAAATACGGAAACTCCTGGTCAAAATCCACATAAAGAACATGATCCGTCAGGTCCCGCTCTTTCAGTAAATTCAATGTAAAATCCCAAGATTGCCACAGGTCTTCTTTTGTCTTTATCTTATCCTTTCCCGCTCCCCATGTCGAAAGAATTACATACACATCCTTTTCCTTGCAAAGCCTCACAAACTCGATCACTTCACCCACCAGTTTATGAGTGACATCTTTTTCCGAGTAGCCCCAGCTTGCATTCGGATTTGCAGGAACCTGCCAGTCTGCATTCGGATCTTTTATACTCGAAACCAAGTGAGGAAAACAATCGATCCTGACAGTATTAAATCCTCTTTCTTTCAGATCGTCCAGACTTTCACTCCAGTCCTCGTAAGGCCCACCTTCATAATGACCGTAAAACCACGAGTAATCCCACATCGCCATGGTTACTCTTTTCGGTTCCAGGCCTTCTCTCATATCAACGCATCCACTTATGTCATCGGTGCAGGATTTTTCTAAACTACAGCAGCCGGCTAAGAACAAGATCAATAAAAGTAAGATAAAAATGACTGAATTTTTTGCAGAACTGATCTTTGGCATGAGTAAAACTCCTTTTAAAAATTTTCCTGATTCACTATTTTATTTTTGGCATTTTACTAAATTATTCATTTAATTTAACACCTTTTTGCACAATTCATCCTCCATTTTGCGCAAAGTAATATTTTACTGCTCAACTGCCTGAAAAATGTAGTGAGTGGGAGCATGGTTTTCATCAACATTTATATTGTATGTTATAGAGTAGCTGTCTTTTTTTATATTTTTATTTACCTGCCAAAAAACGGTTTTCTTTTGGTTCTGTCTGATCCTGACCTTACTGCCATCTGTAATTTTATAAAGTGCAAAATCCCGGTAATCTTTAACTCCGATAAATGTTACAGGGACATAAGCAAGTCCGCCGGTTAAAGTGAACTTAGTTTTTTGATCTTTGCCGATATTTATTTCCAATGGATATGTATTGGTTAATTTTCCATCCTGCACTGTTACTTCGATGTGATTTTCTTTTGCCTGCCTGTATATCGGCTTATAGGTGCCTTCCGCCTTTTTTAGATGTTTTCGGAATTTCTCATTGGGGCCGTAATAATCTTCTGTATTCTGAGGAATTAAAAAAATCTCGAATGCTGCATCTACAAAATCTCCAGGCTTTAACTCTTTTACCTCTGAGGAAAAAGTTATTTCGGCATTGGAATTGTCATGTCCCCAGTCCGTGCCGTAAAAGGAAGCAAAGGGTTTTTCGAGTTTTTTACCCTTAATCTTGGCATCCCATTTACGAACAACCATTCCCCGATCTGCTAAAACGCCATAATGTCCATATTCGATCCCGCTGGTCTCATAGAGAGCAATCCAGGGTGCCTTGCCGGCAAGTTCGACATCCTGTTTATAATATTTTCCGCCGCCCTTTACCGGTTTCCATTTATCCTTCAATCCGTCTATATTGCCGTAAGCGACTTTTTCCGTTATTGGAGCGTTATACCTGTCTGCTCCGAGCTGATATACAGCAAACCTTTTGAATTTAACCGGTTCAAGAACTTCTAAATGCAGTTTATGATAAGCCCTGTTAATATCATCGCTTCGCGGGGTTAAAAATTCGAATTCGGCTTTGATCTTTTTATCCTTGGTATATCCTCTGAAAATTCCGTGTATAAGGTTAGGGCCGATCTTTTTATAAACCGTCTTCATATTAACCAACGGCTGAAGCTCATTATTATCATCGATGTATACTATTATATCCCCGCCGCCGAAATTGTCTGTCCAATTCCACTTTTCCTGCCCTTTTCGGTAAGATGTCACCATTAAGGGCCTGAAATCATCGATGATAGACCTTCGAAGAGCTGTTTCCGGGTCATAACAGATCGACTCACCCCAGTTACCTATTGCCACTTGATTCCACTGCTGATTCACCCCCCACCCGACAAGGCATAGCTGAGAAAGTGATACTGCAGGCAGACCTGCCCATTTGGCGGAGATATAATGGAAATAAAAATCCGTTGTTTTGCCGGCAGGGATATCGAGAATGGTTATACCTCTGAACCATTTACCCCAATAAAGTGCCTTATTTTCTTCGATATCGTGCCAGTTCTTGGATATCTGAAAAGGAATACCTGTGGGGTTATTTTCATTATCCGTTATCATGGGTACCCCGCCGGTGCCTACGGATTCTGCTGTAAAAATTACCGGCAGAGAAATTTCCTTTTTAAATTTATTTTCGATATTAACTTTGACTTTTCCGAACTGGTCTTTTTTATAGCCGAAAAATTCCTCCGGGACATGAACCAGCAGATATCCCACCCTGCCGTTATATTCGGTTTTAAGCTTATTGCCGTTTTTCAAATTAATTGCTTTGGCTGTAATCTCATCTTTATCTGGTATCTGATCAAAAGATAAAGTAACTATATAAGAAGTTTTTCCTTTTCCCGTCCATCCCTCAAAAAATTCCTTTTTAAAAGGAAGTATATCCTGATCGATCCTAACTTTAATATCATCCACATATTTTTCTACATCAAGAGTAAAAGACAGTGATCTTGGAGTTGCATTTATCTCAAGCCTGCACTTTTCATCCAGTTTATTTCCCTTTTTATTTTTGAAGACCAGATCAAGGATGTCAAACTTCTGCATGAACCTGCCGTTATATATCATACGGTATGGGATATCGGCTCTTTTCTGTTCATCCATATTTCCGCGCTGTCCCCTGCAGTTATATTTGACACCGTCAGCAATAATTTCAAGTTGGATATCTGCCCGTGAGAGAGAGATTATTTCAGAAGCCGGCATTTTTACAGCCTCTTCATAAGATTCTGCATCTTCGATCTTACCTAAGCTCAAAAGTTCTAACTTATCAACATTTATGGCCAGGCCAAAATAGCCGGTTTGCAAGCAGATAGTTCTTTTGCCCTTTTCCTGTCTTAAAAAACCATTTTTCCACCATAAAAATGTATAATCCCTTAAAGAGGGAGCACATTCTGTTACCTGAATTTTCTCGGCAAAAGAAGAACTAATTAAAGTGCACAAAATCAGAAGCTGAAATAGTATAACAGTTTTCGTTTTTTTTCTTTTCATATATATTCCCTGTAATAATTTTGCAAAAATCAGCAATTAATATATATTACTAAGTCAAATTAATCATGAAAAAATTTAAAAGGAATTTGTATGGATACAAATCTTCATTTTCTGGACTGGGGTGTGATCGTTTCTTTTCTATTGATCACGCTGGGTGTGGGAGCACTTTTTACCAAAAAGGCAGGCAAGGACATCGCATCATTTTTTGTATCCGGCAGGTCTTTGCCGTGGTACGTGGCAGGAGTTTCCATGATCGCAACCAGTTTCGCTTCCGATACCCCCATATGGATAACCAGCCTTATCAGAAGATACGGTTTGTATTATGTATGGCAGTACTGGAGCCCGATGATAGGTCTGATGATAGCAACCGTACTTTTTGCGCGTTTGTGGCGAAGAAGTTCGGTAGTAACTGATGTTGAGTTTATCGAATTCCGATATTCAGGCAAAAGTGCATCGGCCCTGAGATTTGCGATGGGAATTCTTACCGCCCTTTTGATGTGCCCTTTGATCGTTGGCTGGGTGACCAAGGCAATGGTGACAATTGCACAGGAAGCTATGGGGCTCGGGCCGGGACAACAGGTTTATATTACTGTGGGCGTTATTATTATTGCAATGATCCTTTGCGCTCTTTCCGGTTTATACGGTGTAGTTTACACTGATTTTTTACAGTTTATAGTTGCATTGATCGGAACCATAATATTGGCTTATTTTGCAGTTAAAGATGTCGGCGGACTAAATGCCATGGTGGAAAAACTTTCTGCAATGCAGGACTGGAGCGGTCACAGGTTGAACATAGCACCGGATGTAGGGCCGGGGCCCTTGCAGATGTCACTATGGAATGCGGTAGGATATTTCGGCATACTATGGTTTTCCAACGCAAGCCAGGGAGGATACAATGCCCAAAGGCTTCTTGCATGTAAAAATACAAAACATGCTACTTACGCATTACTTCTTTTTGCCTTGATCTATGTGGGGATAATCTGCTGGCCATGGATCATCGTAGGTACCTGTTCAATAATAAAATATCCCGCACTGGGGGAAGGGCTTCTTTCACATGACAATGCCTATCCGCGTATGATAATCGCCCTGCTTCCCGTGGGTTTGAGGGGAATGCTTATAGCCGCAATGCTGGCTGCCTTTATTTCTACCATCAGTACCATGTTCAACTGGAGTTCATCCTATCTTGTTAACGATATTTATAAAAGATTCATCGTTAAGAATGCTTCGGATTCTCACTATGTTGTTACCGCCAGGATCGCAACTTTTCTTATTGCGATAATGGGAGGGACGATCTCATTTCTTGCAGAGAATATACAGGATCTCTTGCAGGTATTTTATGTTGCGGGGGTGGGAACGTGGTTCATGCTGATGTTCCGGTTTCTTTGGTGGAGACTAAATGCCATCGGAGAGCTTGTTTCACTAATTGCAGGCTGGGTTGTTGCGCTGCTGCTTTTATTCACCCCCATTTTTAATGCACCTGCGGCATGGATATTCAACTTAGAAGAAGGGGTGGAATTTAATTCTGATCCCGATCTTCTTGGTGCCAGGATGCTTTTCATGATGATAGTAACCGTGTCGACCGCTATTATTGTAAGCTTGATGACAAGACCAACGGATGAAGAAAAACTAAAAGAATTCGTGATCAAAACCAAGCCGATATCCCTCCTCTGGAAACCGGTTATTAAAAAACTGGATTTTGAATACAGGCAGCCGGAGAGTCTGCTGAGAATAGCCATATCCTGGATAACAGGAATGATCTCGGGTTTTTCCCTGATCTTCGGGCTCGGTAAATTATTCTTCGGTGCTCCGGGGCTTGGAGTAATTTTATTAATTGTTTCCCTGATAACTCTAATAATACTCGTGAAAAGGCTTAATTCAGAGCTTGCGCAAAATGGCTGAAATTTTATCTTGAAAAGGATATCCCCATTACCTTAGACTTTAGGGGAATGATTCAATGGGTAAAGGAACATATCAATAGACTTAAATGATTTTATCAAATTCTCAAAGGAGCGATTTATGAGACTAGTTATTAAATCTCTTGTTGCAATTCTCATTTTGTTTTTAATTTCCAGCTGTATTGAAACCACTACCGATGAATTCGCCAACTTTTATGTTTCACCAGATGGTTCGGACAGTTTCTCAGGTACCCAGGCTTTAGTTGATATTGATGAAACAGACGGCCCTTTCAGAACCATTCAAAGGGCACAAAAAGCTGTAAGAGAATTAAAAAAGAAGACCAATAAAGATATCAAAGTCATGATCAGAAGGGGTACTTATCATTTAAAAGAACCTGTTGTCTTTAATCTCGAAGATTCAGGCAAAAAGGGGCAGAAGATAATCTTCAAAAATTATCCCGACGAAAAACCGGTTATAACAACAGGGGTAAATATAGACAACTGGGAAAAAATCAATTCAGTACCTGAGCATTTGTCAGAAAAGGCCAAGGGAAAAATCTGGGTTGCAGATATCCCTGAAAGTCTGGGTAAATTCTATGCTCTTTATGACGGGAACAAATGGTTACCCCGAGCAAGAAGTGAAGGTATGTTCACAACTAACAGAGCCAAAAACGGTCCTGATGCATGGGGAAAAGAAAATTTCGAGAATAGGGATAAAATTCATTTTCCTGAAGGTGCAATAAAAGACACTTTCAGGAATCAGGATGTAGAGGTTATTGTAATACCGAGCCTGGCCTGGTCGATGAATATTCTTCCGGTTAAATCAGTCGATGAAGAAAAGAATCTTGCCATAACAACCATTCCGGCTACTTACCTGCCGGGCAAGAATTTCATGGACTTAGAAAGTCCGAATCTATGGATAGAAAATTCATTTCAGTACCTGGATGAACCGGGTGAATGGGTCCTTGACAGTGTAAACAACAAGTTATACTTATGGCCTGAGGGGAATAAACCTTCCGAGACTATCTATGCGTCATCGCTAACAGAACTTGTCAAAGTAGAAGGTGAAATAAATTACGACAAGCATAAAGATAAGCCTGTCAAAAATATCGTTTTAGAGGGATTGACTTTTGCGAAAGCTGACAGGTACACATGGAAAAAAGATTATGTCGGCTGGGGCTTACAGCACAACTGGGAGATGTTCGATGAACCTTCTGCGATGCTTAGATTCCGTGGAGCCGAAAACTGCAAAGTGATAAACTGCACCTTCACCAATTCTGCTGCGGCAGGTGTCAGATTTGATCTGTATGCCCAAAACAATGAAGTCACCGGGTGTAATTTCAGTGACCTAGGCGGTGTTGCAATACTGCTTCAAGGGTACGGCCCCGGTACAAAAGATGTCAATAAGAACAACAAGATAGTAAACAACCACATTCATGGTATCGGAAAAGTTTACTGGCACAGTCCCGCTGTGTGGGCATGGCAGAGCGGCCATAATGTTATCGCAAATAATCTGATTCATAATACGTCCTACAGTGCCATCATTGTCACCGGAAGAATAGCCTTTGATAAGAAAGGTATAGGTGAATGCTCCAGGACTGTCAGATGGGAAGAGATCGAAGTAAAAAAACCAAAAACAGCACCTTATGAGGATTGGAAAAAGGTCGAGAAATATTTACATGCCAGAAAAAACATGGTCAAAAGAAATAAAATGTACAAAGTCTGTGACAAGCTGGGTGACGGAAACGCCATTTATATCAGCGGATGCGGCACGGGGAATATCGCAAAACAAAATATCGCCCATGACATGACGCATTTATGGGCCACCAGTGTTTTAAGATTCGATGACAAAAGTTACGAACAGACTTTTGAGCAGAACCTGGTATATGACTGTGCAATCCCTGCCTTGATAATGAAACACCCGAACAACAAATATAACAATAATATTTTCGTAAATTGCGGTACGAGAAAAGAAAAGTTCCACAGAAGATACGCATATATTGCAATGCGTGCCGGGCCAGTAACAGATTCAGAAGTGAAATATAATATTATTTACAACGATGATCCTCAAATAGATGCCTATGAGTACGGTGAAACCTACAGGGAACCCACTCATTTGAATCAGTGCGATGCGGATTACAACGTTTACTTTTGTCCCTCTAACCCGAGCTGGCAAAAAGATATGCTGGCTAAGCATAAAAAAATGAGGATCGAAAAACACAGTCTTATAGCTGACCCTCAGTTCGTTGACCCGGAAAACCATAACTACAGGTTAAAGGAAACGTCACCTGTATTGGATTTCCCGGGGTATAAACAGATTCCTTTCGAGAAAATTGGATTATTAAAGGATTAAAAAATGAACAGAAGAGATTTCATAAAAAAGGCTTCGGCAGGATTGTTATCACTATCCATTGCCGGCTGTTTAGGAAACAGAAGAGTTTCGTTGAAATCCAAACCCAATATTTTGTTCATATTTAGCGATGACCATGCCTATCAAGCCATCAGTGCCTATAACAAGAGGCTGGCTGAAGTAGCACCTACACCGAACATTGACAAAATCGCAGAAGAAGGAATGCTGTTTAAAAAATGTTATGTTACAAATTCAATTTGCGCCCCTTCCAGGGCGGTGATCCAGACGGGTAAGCACAGCCATCTGAATGGAGTAACCGATAACATAAAAGATTTTGATAATACGCAGCAGACTTTCCCGAAACTAATGCAGAAAAACTCTGACTATCAAACCGCAATGATCGGGAAGTGGCATCTTAAAAGTGAACCGATGGGTTTCGATTACTGGAACGTGCTGCCGGGTCAGGGGTTTTATTACAATCCGGTTTTCAGAACTCCAGACGGAAGGGTCACTGAAGAGGGTTATGTCACTGATATAATTACCGATAAAGCATTAAACTGGCTGGAAAACGGAAGGGATAAATCCAAGCCTTTTATGCTTATGCTTCAGCATAAGGCACCGCATCGTTCCTGGGAACCAAAACCTGAACACATAAAACAATTTGAAGAAGTACAAATACCCGAACCCCATAATTTGTTCGATGATTATCAGGGCAGAGGAACTGCTACAAAAGAACAGGATATGTCCATAGAAAAGACAATGAGGCTGGGACTTGACCTGAAGATGTGGAACGAAGAAAGGAAGAAGAATTCACCGAAATGGATGTGGAAGTCAACTTACGGAAGGCTGAATGAAAAGCAAAGAAAGGCCTGGGACGCGGTTTATGATCCGATCAAGAAAGAATTCGAAGAAGCCAACCTAAAGGGCAAGGAATTGGTAAAATGGAAATATCAAAGGTACATGAAGGATTATTTAGCCTGTATTCGCTCTGTTGATGATAATGTCGGCAAAGTGCTTGATTATCTTGACGAAACCGGTCTTTCTGAAAATACACTGGTAATCTATTCTTCCGATCAGGGTTTTTATCTCGGTGAACACGGCTGGTTCGACAAAAGATTCATGTATGAGGAATCATTCCGTACACCTTTGCTGGCAAAATGGCCGGGTGTCATCAAACCCGGTTCTGTAAATCGGGATTTGGTTCAAAATCTGGACTTCGCTCAAACATTCCTGGATGCAGCAGGGTTAGAACAACCTGAAGATATGCAGGGAAGGAGTTTGATGCCTGTCCTTGCGGGTAAAACTCCAAAAAACTGGAGAAAAAGTTTATATTACCACTATTACGAATACCCCGGCGTACACAGCGTAAAGCGTCATGAGGGTGTTACAACAAAACGATTCAAACTTATACATTTTTATGATATCGACGAATGGGAATTTTATGACCTGAAAAATGATCCGCATGAAATGCAAAGCCAATACCATAATCCGCAATACAAAAAGCAGATCGACGAACTTAAGAAAGAACTGGTTAAACTCCGCAAGAAATACAAGGTTCCTGAAAATCAGCCGCTGGAACAAAATTGAGCTTTAAAAGGGTTTGAATATGAATAGAAGAAGGTTTATTAAAAAAGCAGGTGCAGGATTAATTGCAGCGTCACTTGCAGGATGTACATCTCCAGAGCCAATATCAAAAGCAAAAAGAAAACCCAACTTTGTTTTGATTTTCACAGATGACCAGGGATATGCGGATGTGGGATGTTTTGGCGCTGAAGGCTTTAAAACCCCTAATCTTGACAGGATGGCAAATCAGGGGATGCAGTTCACTGATTTCTATGTAGCTTCACCTGTCTGCTGTCCTTCACGGGCTGCCTTGATGACTGGCTGTTATCCGCAGAGGATAGAAATGTTTCAGAACATAAATCCTCCGGATAATGTCGGACTGAATCCGAAAGAGAAAACCATCCCCGAAGTACTCAAAAAACAAGGATACAAATCCGGCTGTTTCGGCAAATGGCATCTAGGGCATAGAAAACCTTTCCTTCCTACAAGCCAGGGGTTCGATGAATACTGGGGCATTCCATACAGTCACGATATGAAACCGCAATCAGTGAAGATCTATCCGCAATGGGCTCATATTATTGAGAAATATCCCGATCTTCCCCTGATGCATGATGAAAAAGTGATCGAGAGAGATCCAGACCCGGCCAAACTAACGACCTTCTATACCGAAAAGGCTATAAATTTCATAGAAAAAAACAAGGATGAACCATTTTTCGTTTACCTGCCGCATTCCCTGCCTCACGTTCCTCTTGGCGTATCAGATAAATTCAAAGGCAAATCAAAAAAGGGAATTTACGGGGATGTTATCATGGAGATCGACTGGTCTGTAGGCCAGATAAATAAAAAACTAAAAGAACTCGGCCTTGAAGAAAATACTCTTGTTGTTTTCACTTCAGATAATGGCCCCTGGATGGTATTCGGGGAGCACGCAGGCTCTGCCGATCCGCTAAGAGGTGAAAAAAACACTACTTTCGAGGGCGGGCAGAGAGTGCCTTGTATAATGAAATGGCCGGCTGGTATTCCTGAAGGAAAACTTTGTGATGAACCTGTCTGCACCATCGATATCCTCCCTACCTTTGCAAAACTGGCAAATGCAGAACTGCCGGAACATAAAATTGACGGGAAAGATATTTCCAGCTTAATGTTGGACAAACAAGATTCTGAAAATCCTTATGAAGCGATATATTTCTACCGTAACAGAGAACTGCAGGCAGTCAGATCAGGTAAATGGAAACTGCATTTTCCACATAAATACTTTAAAACCAAAAGACCGGGCAAAGACGGTTTTCACGGGGATTATGAAGTTAAGTCATTGAAAAAACCTGCACTTTATAACCTGGAAAAAGATCCTTCAGAGTCGGATAATGTTGCTGATAAACATCCCGAAGTTGTCAGGAATTTAAAGAAACTTGCAGATAAAATGGGAAAGCAGGTAGGTGATTCGGCTATGGGAATTAAAGGGTCGGAAGTAAGAAAGGTCGGTGCCCTAACTGAAAAGGACAGACAAAAATTTCTGAATCGCACATATTAAAGTTCATTCAGATGAAGCAAGATCCTTTTTAAGAAAATTTTTTTTGATTAACTGTTCTTGTATTTTTTGTATTCTTTGAGACTTTCGATCAACGGCGGCTGATCAACTATCGACCCTTTTAGTATAGGGTCATTTTCTTTTTCAAGCCACGTAAACATTAATGACTTCATCTTTTCAAGCTGCTCTTTATATTTATCATCCATAGCAAGATTCTTTTTACACTCTGGGTCATTCTTAAGATCATGAAGCTGAATACCACTGGGCCTGAAAATACCTCTGAAATGGAACATGAACCTCCAGCCAGACGTCTCAATAGTATATTTATAATTTTCATCCTTAGATTTGGAAACAAGCTTGCTTAAATCCTCATTCCAATTACCCTTATTCACACTATAATCCGCCCTAAATTCCTTTACAAAAGGATGTTCTATGTCACCTTTAAGAATAGGAAGTCTGCATTCTTCCAGATGGTTCCATAGCATATCATTTAATTTGCTCTCTATCTCTGCGAACTCCGGCTTCCCTGCTATATTTTCCTGTTCATAAGGATCATTTTCAAGGTCGTACATCTCGACCAAAGGCCTATCAAGACCTTCATGAAATTTTTCAAAATTGAAAGCAGTACCCAAAAAATCCCTTATGAACTTATATTTTTCTGTTCTAATTCCATAATTCTGCCCGTAAACATAGCTGATGAACAAATGATCTCTGACAGGTTTGTGGTTTTTATTAGGGTGTTTTAATAATTCGGCAAAACTTTTACCATCCATTTCGTGCGGCACGTTTATGTCCGTCATATCAGTGACAGTTGAAAGAAAATCAACATTGCTGAGCATTTGATCGACCTTTTTCCCTCCTTTTAACCCTGCAGCGGGCCACCGCATTATAAAGGCCACGTTTGTTCCCGGGTCCAGAAGTGTCCATTTTGCACGTGGGAACTCCGGGCCGTGCTCGGTGTTGAAAAGAAGAAGGGTGTTTTCTTCAAGGCCGGTCTCGACCAGTGTTTGTCTTATTATTTTCACGCATTTATTTACATCCAATAATGATGCCTGAAATCCCGCAATGTGTTCTTTCAATTCTTTATCATCTTTAGGATATAAAGTATACGGCGGAATCCAGGTACCTTTATCATCATAGGGCTTTTTATCCTGCCAAATATAGGGAGTATGCGTCTCGTGAAATCCCATCTGTATATAAAAAGGTTTTTGTTTTGCTTTATCGGATTTAAGAAAATCCGCTGCATCTTCTGCAACTTCCCAGGCCTTTTTAGTCGGCAGTAACCTGCGAGGCCAGTCTTCCGGGATCGGCTTGGGAACAGGTTTATAAAAACTATATATTTTATCAAATCCCAAATTCTCAGGGCTCTTAGTTTCATGCTGTGCCCCGCAAAAGACCGTGTAGTAGCCGTTATCCTGTAAAACATAAGAAAGATGCTGCTTGATATCATTTAACTCATATTCCCAGCCATTACCTGCAAGACCTATCAGGCCGTTCTTTTCAGGCCACCTGCCGGTCAATAGTGATCCCCTGCTTGGTGAACACATCGGACTTGGTGAAAACATTTTTGTGAACATGACTCCATCTTCTGCGAGTTTATCTATATCAGGAGTATGGACACTTGGAACTCCATAACATCCTAAATGAGTTCCGGTATCATGTGTGGTAATGGTGATAATATTCGGTTTTTTCTCAGGTGATCTCTCAGATGCTGCAAAAAGATTTTCTTGAAATGCCAGATGGGTTAAACCGACTATCCCGCCGGCAGTTTTGACTAAAAATTCTCTACGAGTTTGCACAATTTTACCTTTCATTCTAAAGGACTTTCTCAAATCAACACATCATCTAATATTAAATTCTCAAAAATTATATTATAAAAAGGTCACAGTCTTGTATTTGTTTCGGAATTCCTGGGGGTTTAATCCTTTCTCGTTTTTAAAAAACCTGGCTATATGGGTGACATTACTGTATCCTATATCGTAGGCGATCCGGGAAATGGGCTGATCTGTTTCTATGAGAAGCTTTGCTATATGTTCTGCCCTGTTTTTTCGGATGGTCTTGCTGACAGAAGAAGTCAGCACTTCGCGAAATTTCTGCTCCAGGGTTCTTCTTGACACCGAAACAGCATCGACCACATCGTCGACCTGAATCAGGCTATTTTTGTTATTTCTAATAAAACGAATAGCTTTGGCTACCTCGCTATCATCTACGGCAATTATGTCACTTGATGCCCGGGCCTTTACTTCCGCTGCTTCTGTAATGATGGTCTGGCCTTTCATCTTTTCTCCCTTTAATAATCTTGTCATTAAGGCCCCTGCCTGAAAGCCCGTCTTCTCAAAATTCAGGATCACACTCGATAAGGGAGGATTCGTCAGATCGCAGATAAATTCGTCATTATCAACTCCTATGACTGCAATTTCCTCCGGGACTTTTATTGCCGCTTTTCTGCAGAATTCAAGAATTTCCTCTCCAAGATCATCATTGCATGCAAATAAGGCTGCGGGTTTTTCCAGTTTTTCAAGCCATTTTATAACTTTATTTTCCTCGAGTACTTCGGAAGATCGTTTTGTTTCTTTTGATCTTCTAAAAACACTTAGCTCACAGCCTTCATTTATTTCTTTTTTAAATCCGTTAAACCTTTCTTCCGCCCAGAAAATACCTGCTATACCATAATATCCGAAATTCCTGAACCCCCTGTCCTTAAAATGTTCGGCTGCAAGTTTTCCCGCCGTTGCATCATCGCTTAAAATGTGAGGTAAATCCAGCAGTTCTTTTTGAGTTATTAAAGAAACTATGCATGGTATTCCATGCTTCTTGAATTCTTCCAGATCCTTATCCTGGTAAGCTATTACCCCGTCAATCTCGCTGACGGAAATTTCCTTATCATTGTGGATATTACGCAAATACCAGGGCCGGCTTTTTATAAAATTCCAGTTGTCATAAAGCTTCGAGTAATTAGCAAGGCCCCGTAAAAGTCCTCTACCCGCATTTTTTGTAGTATCTATCAAAACTAAAATATTAGGCGTTTTCGGCATAAATGGATTGTAATAAATTAACTCAGAAATTTCCAGCGCAAAATGGTTATTATATAACGCAATTTGGTGTTGGCTTGTTCTGTCGAAAGTATATATTATCTTACTTTGTAAATAAAATTTATTCAGGAAGTTATGAAACAGGTAAAATTAATAATCGCAGGTGCAGGAAACAGGGGATTTACTTTTGCAAACTATGCAAAAGAATATCCAGAGCAGGTAAAGGTTGTCGGTGTGGCAGAACCAAGGGATTTTCAGAGAAAGCTGATGGCAGAACAGTTCAGTATCCCGAAGGAAAATGTATTCGAAGACTGGAAGCAGCTTATCGAAAGAGAAAAATTCGCCGATGCAGTGGTGATCTCCACTCCCGATTCTGTTCATTATGAGCCGGCAGTTGAATTCTGTAAAAAAGGATATCATATTTTATTGGAAAAACCCATTTCTCCAATAGAAAAAGAGTGTATCGAAATTGCAGAGACTGCAAAAAATTCAGGCGTAATCTTTGCAATATGTCACGTACTCAGATATGCCGACTACACACAAAAGCTGAAACAGATAATAAATTCCGGAAGAATAGGCCAGATCATAAGTCTGCAGCATCTTGAACCAATCGGCTACTGGCACTTTGCTCATTCCTATGTCCGGGGTAACTGGAGAAACGAAAAGGAATCTTCCTTCATGCTTCTTGCAAAATCGTGTCACGACCTCGACTGGATCGAATATATAATGGACAAGAAGTGCAGTAAGATACAGTCCTTCGGAAACCTGAAATATTTTAATGAAAATAACAAACCCGAAAATGCAGCGGACCGGTGCCTGGATTGTCCACTTACAAAGAGCTGTCCATATTCAGCAGAAAAGATATACCTGGATAAAGTCAGGCAGGGACATACCCAATGGCCTGTTGATGTTATAACAGATGATACAACGGAACAGGGAGTTATTAAGGCCTTGAAGGAAGGGCCTTACGGCAGATGTGTATATTCCTGTGACAACGACGTAGTCGACCACCAGACGGTGAACATGTTATTTGAGGATGAGGCTACGGCTACCTTTACTGTCACTGCATTTACTGAGATGACCAACAGAAGAACTACCATTTTCGGTTCAGAAGGTGAAATTTACGGTGACGGGGAGAAAATACAAGTTTATGATTTCAGAACCGATAAAAAAGAAACCATCGAAACAGGGACACCGGACGGCTCCATTTTAAGCGGGCACGGCGGCGGGGATCATAATCTAATGCAGAATTTCGTTAAAGCGGTATCGGAAAATAATCCGAAATCGATCATTTCTGATCCTGCTGAAAATATAAATTCGCACCTTATGGCATTTGCAGCAGAAAAGTCAAGGAAGGAAAATAAAGTTATTGAACTGGAACTTTAACACAATTTATAACAGGAAGTAATTATGGCGATACTTGACTGGTGTATCATCGGTTTTTATGTTGTCTGTGCATTGTGCATCGGGGTTTACTTCAGCAAAAGAGCGTCACGGAGTGCAGATGATTTTTTCGTTGCAGGACGTACTTTGCCCTGGTTCATAGCGGGCACTTCCATTGTAGCAACCACCTTTTCTGCGGACACTCCTTTATTCATTGCGGGTATGTCGAGAACCGAGGGGATATTTTCAAACTGGTTCTGGTGGTCAGCTGCCATCGGACAGGTGGCTACTGTCTTTTTCTTTGCCCGTCTGTGGAGAAGAAGCAATATCACTACGGATATCGAATTCATTGCGGTAAGATACAAAAAGAACAAGGCAAGGGACATCTTGCGAATATTCAATGTATTTTTCTTCGGCGTCTTTATTAACTGTACTATAATGGCTTCTGTGACACTTGCCATGGCAAAGATCTTAAAGGTGCTGCTGAATTTTTCCGATGACCCGCTATTTACAATGCCTATTTTCGGAGATATCACTCCAACCGCAGCTTTAATGGTGCTTCTTGGAACTGCAGTAGTAATATATACCACACTTTCGGGTCTTTACGGGGTGGCTTACCTGGACTTTGTTCAGTTTGCGATGGCGATGATCGGTTCAATCGGACTGGCGGTTATAGTATATATAGACGCATCAAAAAACGGAGGTGTCATTCAGAAACTGGCCACTGCTCCGAGATACGAAGAGCTAACTTCATTTTTCCCTGATCTATCTAAAATGAACATCGCCACTTTTACGTTTTTAGTTTATATATTAATTATCTGGTGGTCACAGGCACCGGGCAACGGCTACCTGGTTCAGAGAATGCTGGCGACAAAATCCGAATCACACGCATTTTTTGCGTTTCTGTGGTACAACATCTGTCACTATGTTATCAGGCCCTGGCCATGGATTATTGTGGGAATGCTGTCATTGTTTTACTTCCCTAATCTTTCTGACCCGGAAATGGCTTTCCCTAGTATGATCGACCGCTTTTTGCCGGTGGGTTTAAAAGGGGTAATGGTTGCATCGATGTTCGCAGCTTTTATGAGCACGCTCGATACTCAGCTTAACTGGGGAACCTCTTACCTTGTTAATGATCTATACAAGCCTTATATAAAAAAGGATGCTTCGCCGAAACATTATGTAAAGGTGTCAAGGATCTGCATGCTGCTTTTGACAGCTACTGCTTTGATCGTCACTACAAAATTATCGAGTATCCTGGGAGCTTATAAATATTTATTCGTAAGCTTAAGCGGCATCGGTTCCGTGCTAATCATAAGATGGTACTGGTGGAGAGTGAATGCCTATTCGGAGATCGCGGCCATGGCGACTACTTTGATCATGGTGAATATTCTGCATTTCTGGCCCGTCACCGCCGGCAAAGATATGTATGCAGCTCGAATTACCATAATATCGATAGCGGTTACTGTGGTCTGGCTGGTCGTGACTTTTTTAACCTCTAAAAAGCCGGATCAGCACACTGTCAATTTCTATAAAAAAATGAGAATCACGGGTCCGGGCTGGAAAAAAATCAGAGAAGCCACCGGTATAAAACAACATAAGGGAGAATTTCTGCAAAACTTTATCGGCTGGATAACCTGCGTGGTATTTCTTTACTCAATACTAATCGGAGTAGGAAAATTGCTTTTCCATGAATGGATGATTGCAATAATCTACTTTATAATTTCTATTATCAGCGGGTGGATGCTGAAGAAATGCATCGGGAAAATGATATTCGAATAATTCTAATTGCAATGGAGGCTATATGAATCACGAAAAGTTGCCTGTTAAAATTTACATGGACAACAAAAATGCCTGTTTCGATGTCGCAAGCAGGATAGCTGAAATAATCAAAGAAAAAAATTTAAAGGGACAGAAAACAGTTCTCGGTCTGGCAACAGGTCATACGCCTGTAAATGTCTACCGTGAACTGATAAGGCTTCACAAAGAAGAAGACCTGGACTTTTCCAACGTAACCACATTTAACCTGGATGAATACTGGCCCATCGATCCGAACTCTTTGCAATCATATAACCTCTGGATGCGGGAAAACCTTTTTAACCATATAAATATTAAACCCGAGAACATTAACATTCCAAGAGGTGACTTGAAAGAAAACGAGATCGATGACTTCTGCAGAGATTACGAAAAAAAAATACAGCAGGCAGGATGTATCGATTTTCAAATACTGGGAATAGGAAGAAGCGGACACATCGGTTTCAATGAACCCGGTTCTGATAAAACCACCAAAACCAGAAAAGTTCATCTAGATAAGATAACCAGAAAAGATGCAGCAAGTGACTTTTTCGGTGAAGAGAATGTTCCTCAGACTGCTATATCAATGGGTGTGGGCTCCATCCTGGATGCAAAAGAGATATGTCTTCTTGCCTTCGGGGAAAACAAGGCACCGATAATAAAAAAGGCAGTAGAGGGAAATATAACTAACAGGATCGCGGCAAGCTTTTTGCAGGAACATGAGAATTCCACCTTCTTTCTCGATGAAGCTGCAGCTGCTGAACTTACCAGGATCAAGACCCCCTGGCTCGTCGGTTCATGTATCTGGGATGAACAGTTAAAAAGCCAGGCGGTGGTTTGGCTGTCTAAAAAAACTAAAAAACCCATCCTCAAGCTTACCGATGAAGATTACGCAGAAAACGGACTCGATGAGCTTATCCGTGAATGCGGGGGAACTTCCTACCAACTGAACATAAAACAGTTCCGTAAACAGATGAAGACCATCACCGGCTGGCCGGGAGGAAAAGAAAACCACAAACGCGTTTTAATATTCAGCCCACATCCAGATGATGATGTCATCTGTATGGGCGGTACCATTGAAAGGCTTACCCGACAGGATCATGAAGTGCATGTCGCTTACATGGTAAGCGGATATCTGAGCGTATTCGATCATGACGTTTTGAGGCATTCAGAATTCGTTAAGGGATTTAATGAAACGTTCGGATTAAAGCCTAAGGAACTTGATATGATTGAAAAGCATATCGAGGAGTTCCTTGTTAAAAAAGACCCTGGCCAGATCGATTCAAAGGAAATTCAGAACATAAAAGCTCTTATACGTAAAACCGAGGCGATCACTGCGGCAAAATACTGCAACGTAAAAGAAGACAACATACATTTTCTGAACCTTCCTTTCTATGACACCGGCAAGGTGCAGAAACTGAATATAACCGATAAAGATATCAATATAGTTTATGATCTTCTTGAGCAGACAAAGCCGGAAATGCTTTACTGTGCCGGTGACATTTCCGATCCTCACGGAACCCATCGGCTTTGTTTTGAAGCGTTGATCAAGGCTTTGAATAAATACGAAGATGAGGGTAATAAATTGCCTCAGATACTTCTTTATCGCGGTGCCTGGCAGGAATGGAGAGCAGATGAACTCGATATGGCGGTACCTCTTGCTCCGGACGAACTTCACCATAAGAGATTTGCTATTTTCAAGCATGAAAGCCAGAAAGACCGTGCTATGTTCCCCGGACCCTACGACTCGAGGGAGTTCTGGCAGAGAGCAGAGGAAAGGAACATCAATCTCGCTGACACTTATAATCTGCTTGGTTTACCTGAATATCATGCACTTGAAGCGTTTGCAGAATACCCATTGCAAAAACCGAAACAGATATTAAAACAAATGCAGGACACGAATAATTCATAAGAGTATATCTGAAGGCCGGGTTCAAAGCCCGGCCTTTTTTCATTTAACGGAAAGATATTTCATTCGTTAATTTTTTCTTTAAGATATTCTTTCAAAGCGATTGCATTATTGTGTTCTTCATCTTTGGCCCCATAGACAAGGGTAATTCTTTTGTCTTTAGCTTTTTGTACCAGTTTATCTACATACTGTTTTTTATCTTTGAGTTCTTTGAAATATTTCTTTTTGAAATCTTCCCATTTTTCAGGGTCATGGCCGAACCACTTCCTGAGGTCTTTGGATGGTGCAATATCCTTTAACCAGAGATCAATTTCTGCATATTCTTTGCTTACCCCACGGGGCCAGAGCCTGTCTACCAGAACCCTGAAACCGTCATTTCTTGTCGGTTTTTCATATGCTCTTCTAAGCCAGATCGACATCTACTTTCCTCTTTCAATCTGTACATTAAGTCTTTCGATCACATCGCCGACGGAAATGTTTTTCTCTCTGCAGGCTTCATTTAATTTCTTCTCTTCTGAAGAACGGTAATCGATATTTAACTCTTCAAATAAAGATTTTGTTTGAGGATATTGTTCAACAATTTTTTCGATCGCTGAGCTCGGAGCTATTTCATATTGCATATTGACCTCCCTTTAACCCGATCATATTTACTTTCATTTATAACAGTTTAAATTCAAATATCAAGTAATATGGAAATTAAGTTCATTTCAAATAATAATTGTAATAGTCAATTCCCTTTTGCTATCTTATAATAATCTTCGAAGGAGGAAGAAATGACTATTATATCGGATAGAAACGAAATACCTGAAGCAGTAATCAGGCAGGCGAAGATCGATGATCTTCCGCAGATATTTCATTTGGGAGAAAAAGTCTTTACCGCCCAGGATTTTTCCAATCTTTACCGTACCTGGGATGAATTCGAAGTGACCTATTTTTATAATGCCAATCCCGAATTCATGCTGGTGGCTACGATCAATGATCGTGTAGTAGGTTTTGCAATGGGTTCAATAATAGAAAAGACAGGTACACCCTGGAACTACGGGCATCTCATCTGGCTGGGAGTTGAACCTGAATTCAGCAGGCAGGGAATTGCAAGCAAACTTTTTGACAGGTTCAAAGAATTGACAAAACAGACGGGTGTCAGGATTCTAATGGTGGATACCCAGGCTGATAATAAAAAGGCTATTAATTTTTTCCGCAAGAAAGGATTTATGAATCCCGTGGATCATGTTTATATGACACTGAACCTGGAGTCGGAGGATTAAAATTATCGCTGAAGCAAAGATAAATTCCGAAAGGCTGAAAGAACTTTTCAAAGAAATGGTAAACATCTACAGCCCTTCCGGCAAGGAAAAACAGATCACTGAATTTCTGAACCAATATCTGTGCAAATATAAGCTTCCCGTAAACTTGAGCGAGGTAAGCGAAGGCAGACACAACATAGAAGTACTGTTTAATGATAAAAAACTAGAAGTTGCATTCATAGGTCATATTGACACTGTACCTGCGTACGACATCGAACAGTATGAATTTGTCATTAACAATGACACTGTGAGAGGACTCGGTACAGCAGACATGAAAGGCGGGTGTGCTGCAATGATCGAAGGTTTTATTGCGGCTGCGGAGGCAGGTATCAAGCCGGAAAAGGCAGGTCTGTTTCTTGTTATTGGAGAAGAAGAAAACGGAGATGGAATAAAGGAGCTGATAAGATCCCGCCGCTTCCCCTGGGCGATCGTAGCAGAACCCACTGATCTTTATCCCTGTTTTACTCACTTCGGGTATCTTGAAATGCTGGTGAGAGCATTCGGCACACGAAGACATGCCTCTATGGCAGGCAGAGAATATAACGCAATATTCAGCATGCTGAAAATGTTAAAACAGGTGGCTGAATTCGTGGAAAAAGAAAAACCCGAGATCATCATGAATATCCGCGACCTTCACAGTTCGGAGGCTGGTTTTGCCGTGCCGGGGAGTTGTGAAGCGTGGATCGATTTTCATATGCCGCCGGATATCGACCCTGAAAAGCTTGCCAATGAACTAAGGTCAAAATGCAGGGCCAGTCTGAATAAAAGTGATGCAACAAACTACAATATCGAATTTCCCACACTTTCAAAAGGATACTCTCTTTATAAAAACAACCCCATTTCGAAAATGCTGAAGAATATTTATGAGCAGAACGGCATGACTTTTGAAACAGCATCATTTAAAAGTCACTCCGATTCCAATTTTCTTAAACAGGCAGGATGCAACCCTATAATACTGGGGCCGGGAAAACTAACAAAAGCTCACACCAGAAATGAATCCATCCGCTTTTCAAGTGTTACCGCAGCTGCACATTTATACAAAGACATCCTTCAGAAACTTGAAAAATATTAAAATTATTGACAGATATTTAAATAACATTTTATTGACTATCTTGTTATACCTGTATGCATTAGATTTCTTATGGAATTTGGGTTGAAAAAATCTTTGTAAATATAACTTATTAATACTTTTAGACTATAACGTTTTAAAAGTTATATAAAGACTGGGCGATACTGGACTTGAACCAGTGACCCCTAGCTTGTCGAGCTAGTGCTCTAGCCAGCTGAGCTAATCGCCCTTTTGTAAAACGGCAATTGACTACTATAAAAATAAATGCAGAAAAATCAAGAGGTTTTGGCAGAAAAGGTAAAAAATGGTTTTCTTATTAGACCGGCTATAATTTCTAGAGGTTTCTGCGGGGAACCGATGATGCGGAAAGTTTGTATTTTCTTCCGTCATCTGTCTGGGTGATCATTCTTATTTTTATGCTCTTGACATAAGTTATGCCGTCTTCTATATCGGTTTCCTTGGTGAATGTAAGAATTTTGACGTTATTACAAAGTAAGTAATCTGAGTCTGTGGTTACATCATTAGTTATTAAAAAGAGCTGGTCGGTATCGGTGTTGTGGCTGTAGGTTATATTATCGCCGTCGGCAGTAAGTATGGTGCACTGATGTAAAGGTGCATTGGGGTCGACTGCCTGGGCGGTACGGATCTGTTTTGTCATCCTGTTTAAGGCTTGCCTCATGTTGTTCAAGTTCGAAATGTCTTTTTTGTTTTCCTCATAATTTACCGAAGATGCATTAAATGCGATAGCCACAGTAGCCATTATGAATGCGGCAATGATAAGAGCGATGAGAATCTCTACGAGAGTAAAGCCGGTTTTTTTATTTTTGCAGAACATAATTAATCTTCCAATTTTGCTCTAATCCAGGAGGAGGAATTTATCAAATTAGAATCTTTGTAAATTTCCACCGTCACTTTAATAAAATCGCTTGCACCATCGGATACAACATTAGTGAAGTCACTTGAGCTTACATTTTGAACGATAAATTTCTGGGTGTATTCATCAAAATCATTCAGACTATTTCCCGTGACGTCTCTTGGCGGATTATACTGGACAAGGTCAAGGGCAAGCAGCTGGTCGTAATCCAGTTTTACCGTAAATTCTCGGGCCTGCTGGAGCAGAGTTTCCGAAGTTGACATTTTTGCGCCGGCAGAGTTGTTCTGGGTATAGGCAATGTTAGCAGCCATCAGGGATACAAAGGCTATGCCTATTACTATCACAGCGAACATGATTTCGATTAGCGTGAAACCCTTCTTCATTTTAACCGGCACCGCTTTCTGTCACTACGCTTGACATCTTAAATATCGGAAGCATTATACTCATGGCAATAAAGCCGACCAGAAATCCCATTACAACAATCATAATAGGTTCTATCATCGAAGTAACTGCTTTTATAACGTCCCTGAGTTCCTTGTCGTAAAATTCGGCGACGTCTCTTAAGACGTCGCTTAAAGTACCAGAATCTTCTCCAGATCGGATCATCTGCGTTACGTCACTTGGCATAAGTTCCTGTTCAGAGAGGGTCGAGGCGATCTTTTTCCCCTGTTTTACTTCATCGTGAACGTCCAGCCACATGTTTTTATAGATGGTATTTCCTGAAACCTGGGCGGTTATGGAAATAGTATCGAGTATCGGGACGCCCGCTTTGGTCAGTACACCCATGGTGTGCAGGCTTCGGGTGATGTAGAGGGATTTACATAATTTTTTGATTATGGGTATTACCAATTTGCTTTTGTCCCACCAGATGCGTCCCATTTTAGTATGTATAAAGTATATAAAACCGCCGAGTGCCGCTGCAGCTACGGGAACGTGAACATACCAGTAGAGTCTCAGAAAGGCACTTGTTCCCATTAGAATCTTGGTCGGTGTGGGAAGGAGATGTTCCTTTCCTGCGAATATGGCGGTGAATTTCGGAAGTACGTAACACAAAAGGAATATGGTAGCACCGATGGCCATTGTTGCGATAATGCCGGGATATATCATGGCACCTCTGATCTGCGAGCGGGTTTCCGCTTCCTGTGCCAGGTATTCTGAAAGCTTCTGGAGCATTTCTGAAAGTGAGCCGGAAATTTCCGCTGCAGCCACCATATTAATATAAATATTGCTGAAAACATCCGGGTAACATGACAGGGCCTGGGAGAAGCTTTTGCCCTCTTCGATCTTCTGTTTAAGGTCCATCAGGATATTTTTGAACTTTTCATTATCCTGCTTCTGACTGATTGATTCAAGGGCATCCTGCAGACTGATGCCGGCTTTTACCATAACCGAAAGCTGGTTTGTGAAATTCATAATGTCTTTTCTGCTGGGGCCTAAATCAATCCTGAAGTTCTGCATTTTTTCCCAGTTAGTCATTTTCTTCCCGCTGCCCTGCCCTGCGGTATTAGTTTTCATACTTTTTGAATTTGCGTTATTCTGAGCTTTTTTCTTTTTATTTAATAAAGTAGCGTCTAGCATAATTATCCTTTTATTTAAGAAGTTACTGCAGATTCTTCATGTTCAAAAACTTCGAGTTCACTTTTAGGAGGCAGAATTTTTTCCATCTTGCCAGGGTTGTTCGAACGTATTATCGCTTCCTCTCTGTCCAGGAATCCCTTTTTATAATTTTCTGCAATGCTGTGATCCATACTTTGCATTCCAAGTCTTCGAGAAGTTTCGATAATGTTCGGGATTTCGTATATCCTGTTTTCCCTAATGCAATTTCGGACGGCTGACGTGCAAAGAAGAATTTCTGCGCACGGTACCATACCCGGTTTATCGACTCTTCTGAAGAGTGTCTGAGATATCACTGCCTGCAAAGTATTTGCCAGCATAGTTCTTATCTGACTTTGCTGACCTGAAGGATATATATCAATAATACGCTCGATAGTCTGTGGAGCGTTGATCGTATGGAGAGTACTGAAGACAAGGTGACCGGTTTCTGCGGCTGTTATGGTTGAACTGGTGGTTTCGAGGTCACGCATTTCACCTACCATTATTATATCCGGATCCTGACGGAGGACGTGTCTTAGACCTGAGGCAAACTGCGGGCAATCGAAGCCTATCTCACGCTGTTCGATCATACACCTTCCGTTTTGCAAAGCATATTCCACTGGATCTTCGAGGGTGATGATCCTTTTCCTGTATTTTTTATTTATCGATCCGATCATAGCAGCAAGAGATGTACTTTTACCGGATCCGGTGTGTCCCGTCACCAGTACCAAGCCCCTGGGCAAATCGGTTAGGTCTTTAACTATAGGGGGAAGGTTCAAATCTTCTATTTTCGGTATCTGGTTCGGTATCGCCCTGAAAGAAAGAGCGATCGTATCGTTCTGGTAATGAGCATTGACACGGAATCTGGAGCCGTCATCGACTTTTGTCGAAAAATCAAGGTCACGCTTCTCCTCGAGTATTTTAAATCTTTCGTGCCCTACCATAGAGATCACCATATTTTTTGCATCATTATCGGAAACAGCAGGGAAATTTAGACTGAGCAATTCAGTGTTTTTTCTTATTATCGGAGGCATACCAACATTAATGTGGAGGTCAGAGGCCTCTTTTTCGATAGATTTTTCCAATATTTCTTTAATTGGTACCATATTTAATTTCCTTTAATTATTTTTTAAAGAAAGAAATTTTTCCCTGTCACCTGAACTCAATTTGACAGATTTCTTATTAATTTCGAGTACTTTAAAGCCGTTTATTTTATCACCTTTATAAAGCAGCTGGTCATTTATCATACAGCACGAACCTTCGGGAGACTGCATAATACTGAAGAGCTTCAGCTTTTCTGTCTGCTGTTTCATAATTTGCTTAGGTATGTTTTTTTCCTCATCGCTTTCATCGGATATAGCTGCTTCAACATCAGCATTGAACATTTCCAGCTGAAACGGATTCTTTTTGAGTTCATTGGCCTGTATCTGTTTTACATTGGCTGCATCGTAGAACTTGTCAACCAGGTGGTTCATGTCCTCATCTGTTTTTGCAGCCTGACCAGTAAGTTTCGCCAGAGCGATTTCGAGCTGAGCATCCTCTGCCTTTTCGGAAGCTTTTGCTGATTTAGGTGAGGTCTGCTTTATCATAAGGAAAAGGCAAATAAAGCCGACAACGAACATACCGACCAGAATTATCGTTCCCTTTTTGACACTTTGTTTTTTCCTGGAAACCGAAAGATATTCCTGGCTGTCATCTTTATTCTGATTTTCTTTATTTTGATTTTCCTGTTCTGCAGGGACTTGTGAGCTCTGTTCTTTCATAAATGATAACATTTTTTTACTCCAATTAATTTATACTTCCTGAAAAAAGATACTGACGATGAAATCAGCAGAGACTTCGCCGTCACCTTTCTTTTCTTTTTCTATTCTCAATTCTCTTATCTTCGTTATTCGCGGCAATTTCTCCAGATCAAGCATAAATGAATAGAATGATCTGAAACTTCCCACGAGCTTCATTTTTAAAGGCTGCTCTATATATCCATTGTTTTCCGTTCTTTTTAAAGTTCTTATGGTCTTTGTCTTGAGTCCCCTTTTCTGTGCTATGACAGTAACCTGCTCAAGAACCTTATGTATCTCATCTTTAGGCGGGAGTTTGTCTTCGAAGTAATCCACCGCTTCCTGAAGTTTTTTCAGTTGTTTACCAAGGTCATCAACAGAGGCGGTATTTTTTTCGAACTTATCGAGTTTTTTGAGATTTTTCTGTACTCTTTCCTTTTGAGCAGCAAGTGCCTGGTTGGCCGGTCTTATCATAAACTGGTAACCTACATAGGCAACTGTCAAGATCAATACAAAGAAAATAAGTTTTCTTAAATTGCTATTCATAATTAAATCCTTATTTTTAATCAGTAAACCTGACCAAGGTCCTTACATCTTGATCTGATCTCATTAATATCATTATTTGTAAGCTGCAGACCTTCTTTAAGCTCTGCAGTTAGTTTGAATTCTCTGAAAGCTGCTTCATCGATCTTATGTTCCCTGGATTCCACCAGTGCCACCTTTTGATAAAGATTGGAAGCGGTAAGACTTTCAAGGAAAGAAGCAACCTGAATGTCACTCGGGGCGATGCCCTGAAGATTTATTTTGAGCCTAGATTTCTTTTTCGTAACTGTTTTCTTTTTATCCTTACCCTCTTTTTTGTTTTCGAAATTACTTTTTTTAACAGGTACTTTAACTGTGTATTCATCCTGGATAAGATCGACTTTAAGCAACGACGCCCCCGTAGGAAGGTTGTTAGTCAAGGATGCAAGAAGTACGCTTCTGGGTACCGGTTCGATCAGTTCAGCAGTCATAAGAGCGGTCTTTGCCATTGTTTTTTTCTTGTTCTGGAGTTGTTCAAACTGTCTGATCGCTTTTTTGACCTTATCCATTTTTTTGTTCAATTTCTTTTCCTTTTCAGCAAGTGTCTGCTGTCTTGTTTTTATGGTAGCAAAAGCCCCCCCAAGACCTATCATTACAATCAGGAAAAGCACCAGGTATAAGATATTGGTCCTTTGCGATTCATTCGATTGTACGTAATCATCCGGTACGAAATTTAAATTTGCCATAATATATTTCCCTGTTAACTATTCGCTAAACTCAATCCGAAAGAGGTTGCCCAGCTGAACTGGCAATCTCTTCTGTCAATACCAACTTCATAAGCATTTTCCACTTCTACTGCAGAAAGACAGTCGCCGATCTGAGCTGGAAGTTCCATCTGTTTTGCTATGTTAACGCATACTTCCCTAGGGATAATCTGTCCTGAGAGAAATATCATGCGTTCGATTTTTGTTTTGAAATGAGAAGCTTCAAACTGTTTTTTGGAATTGTTCAGTTCCAGAACAAGTTTTGAAGCAGACTCTTCGTTTTCCATTTCCTTTGCACCGATAGAAACAGATCTTGCAGAGATAAGATTTTTGTGTCTGCATATAACAATATTGCTGTAGCTGCTTTCTATATCCAGCAGCAATACAGTGGAATCCTTGTCGGATTTTCTTCTCCCGAAGAAACTCGCATAGCTGTATGTCATAGCTGCCGGCCAGATGTCAATTGAATTCACATTCAGATTTGCTTTTTCATATATTGCCAGGTGCCGGTTGATCTTTTCTTTTTCGGTCGCTATAACCAGCAAGTTGCCGTTATCGACCGGGACGTACTTTATAATAGCATCCTCAGCTGAAAACGGGAGTTTTTTCTTTATTTTGTTTGTGATGTAGCCTTCGATATTCTGAGAACTTTTGGGCTTTTTTACATTATCCAGAAAGACTTCGTTAGCCGGTAATGCGATGACCGCATTTTTTCCTTTGAAGGGACTGTCTTTTAGTATCTTTTTTAATGCATCAATAGCCCAGTGCTGCCACTTAGCGGTTCCAGGAATAATATCATCCGGCCTTTCCTTACTTCCACCGGCTATAAGGTTTACGGTACCGCCGTTTTTCTTGAGCTGAGCAACCTTTATAATGTCGCTGCCCATATCGATACCAATTGGCGGTTTGTTGTTATTTAATAACATGCTTAACATAATTCAGCTTCCATTCTTTTATTTAAGACCTTTTACTCATTTCATCGTTCAACGAAAACCCTGCATTAAAAACTAATAAACAAATGTGCAGGGTAAAAATTATCTGCCAAATAAAATATAAAAAACACTTAAGCAACTATCCAAATCCCTGTTTTTATATAACCCCGGAAAAAAAAGAAATTATAAAAGAGAATTTACTGGGTCCGATAATAGCTCTGAAGATATGCGAAGGATTTAACAAGCGGGAATTTTTTTTTAACTGCAATCCGTTAACTTTTGAATATCAAAGTTTTCAATTCGAAATTTTAAAATAAAATTAAAATAGAAATATTTTTTAAATTCACTGCAAAAGATGAAGAAGATACAATTATAGGACCTTAAAAACCTGTATGAGTGTAAAATCGGATATATCTTCCTAGAATTGAAATTCGGCCTTCAACTGGCGTGTCATCAGATCGGCCATGGCCCTGTTGAGCGGCTTGTCTTCGAAGAGTACCTGGTAAACGGCTTCTGTGATGGGCATTTCAACGTTTTTTGATTTTGCAAGCTGGTAAACGGACTGGCATGTAGCGATACCCTCCACAACAGACTGAGTGGCGTTTTTTGCATCTTCAAGTGACATGCCTTTTCCTATCCTTTCGCCGAATGAACGGTTTCGACCTTTGGGTGAGATACAGGTAGTTACGAGATCGCCCATACCTGTGATGCCGGAAAAGGTATGTTCATCAGCACCGCAAGCGATGCCGAGCCTTGTAATTTCAGCAAGTCCCCTGCTCAAAAGAGCGGCCTTGGTGTTGTCCCCAACCTTCATTCCGTCGATAATGCCTGCTGCGATTGCGATAACGTTTTTTGTTGCTCCAGCCAGTTCTACGCCGGTAATGTCTTTATTGGTGTAAACCCGGAACCATTTGGTGTTGAAGGTGTACTGGACTTCTTTTGCAAGTTCGGCATCTTCGCAGGCAGAACAGGCGACAGCAGGGAGTCTTCTTGCGAGTTCATCTGCGATGGTAGGCCCTGAAAGAGCTACTATTTTAGTATCTTTTCCGAGTATGTCACGCAATATCTGGGCCGGCCTCATGAGGGTTTTATTCTCAATACCCTTGGTGACGGTTACTATCGATACATCTTCAGGATAATAAGGTTTTAATCTTTCCCATACGGATCGGGTATACTGACACGGTACTGCAGATAGGATCAGGTCTGCATTCTGCATGATCTTTTCGTCGTCGGACTGATAGTTCAATTTTTCAGGCATGGGGTAGCCCGGAAGGAACTTTAAGTTTTCACTTGTCTCTTGAATTTCTTTAAGCTGCTGCGAGTCATGGCCCCACATTTTAACGTTCAGCCCCTTTTCGCACAAAAGCCCTGCCATGACGGTAGCCATTGCCCCGTCGCCGATAATGGAAATATTGTTATACATGGCACCAGATTATATATTGAAAATCTTAAATTTCAACCATGTATTCAGCAGTTTATGCCTTTAAAACTTCGTACTCCTTAGCACCAAGTCTTTTGAGGCCGGGAAGCTGGTTTTTGCCGATCTTTACATCAAGGATAGCGGTGTTATTATTATATTTTTCCCTTACGATCTCGCCTTTTGCACGGAGGTAGCTTTGCAGTTTTCCGTTCGCCTGAGAAGCCCTTATACGAAGAATCATTTCCTTGCCTCGGTAGTGTTTTATAACAGCTTCTGAAAGTTCTTCGAGTCCAAGGCCAGTCTTTGCCGAGATACTAACGGAATCGGAATAGACCGTTTTGAGCATTTCAAGCTGATCCATGTCAGTGACGACATCGACTTTGTTGAATACAGGTATTACAGGTTTATCCTTACAGCCGATCTCATCGAGTACCTGCTGTACTGCCTTAATCTCTGAGTGAGCGTTTTCGTTAGATACATCTATTACGTGTAGTAATACATCGGCGTAAACGGCTTCCTCGAGAGTTGCTTTAAAGGATTCGACGAGATGGTGAGGCAGTTTTTTAATGAATCCGACAGTGTCACTTATCAGGACTTCGATGCCGTTTTCTATGCTCCACCTTTTTGTCCTTGTATCCAGAGTGGCAAACAGCCTGTCCTCGGTGTCAACGTTTGAGCCGGTGAGCTTATTTAAAAGTGTGCTTTTCCCGGTATTTGTATAGCCGACGAGGCCGACTTTGAAGATGTCTTTCCTTGATTCGATCTCACGGATCTTTCTTTTGTCGATGTTTTTGAGTTCTCTTTTAAGGTCGGTGATCCTTTTATTTACTAATCGCCGGTCGATCTCAAGCTGCTTTTCGCCGGTACCTCTTGTACCGATACCACCAACGGCACCAGCTCCGCCTGCACCGCTTGCACCGGTAACGGTATCAAGGTGAGTCCACATACGAGTCAGCCTCGGATAGGTGTATTCCAGCTGTGCGAGGGAGACCTGAAGTTTTGCCTGTTTGGTACGGGCATTGGTTGCGAATATGTCGAGGATCAGTTCGCTTCTGTCAAGAACCTTTACTTCAACGATCTTTTCCAGTTCCCGTATCTGGTTTGGAAGCAGATCGTTGTCGAATATGACGACGTTTGCCTTGCTTTTCTTTACCCGCTGGCGCACAAGCTGGGCTTTTCCTTTTCCTATGTATAGTGCAGGGTTGGGTTTTGTTATCTGCTGTTTTACCCTGTCTACAATAACGGCCCCTGCACTTTCTGCAAGAGCCTGTAATTCATCCATATTATCCTCGGTGTCGGGTTCAATTGCACTTACTAATACCGCTTTTTCTCTTTGAACTCTGAGAGTTTCTCTAATTTTTTCCAAAGTTAAGTCTTGCCTCCTGACTAAATAACGCTTCTTTCTATTATTATATTAGTTAGGATAGGGTATTTGTGTGCGAAATTTAAAATTTTTTGAAATTTTTTGGGATTTTTCGAAAAAATGAACAATTTCAGGGTAATTTGCGTTTAAAAAGCGGCTTAAAAATTTTTTTGACTTGCAATAAAAGCTCAAATCCTTATAATTTTCAGTTCTGTTTAGAATGGAAATAGTGTATTTTAAATTTAATTTCAAATTTGTGAGGTGATCGATATATGCTGAAAGTTAAAGCTCGTGCAGGCGAATCTGTACAACAGATGATGAGAAGATTTAAGAAGTTGTGTGAAAAGGAAGGTTTGATCCGTGATATGAAGAGGAATACCTATTATGAGAAACCTTCTGAGAAAGAGCGCCGCCGCATGAGAAAAGCTCAGCGTGCTAACAGCATGAGGAACCGCAACCGAAGAAGATAAAAATTAATGACGGAAGAAAATGGAAAGGCAGGTAGTTTTTAGCTATCTGCCTTTTTTGTTTGTCTATATTTTTTAGCTATTCGATCGGCGGATAGAGGATGAGGTCGCCATCGTCTTCGATGTCTCTTGGTCTGTTTTTTCTGCCACCTTCGTCGAATATTTTGCCTTTGTCGTCATCGAAATCGGGGCCGAAGGAGTAGAGAGTAAAGCCGATGTCTGTTTTTATATATGAGATATCGCCGGGGCCGAAAGGATCGTTGGGGATATTGTCAATATAACCTGTTTTTAGTAATTCGTCCAAGCTATCAGGAAGTTTGCCTTTATCCAGTTCGAAGCATTTTATTGCGACGGCTGTAATGGTAGATTGATATTCACACATAGCCTTGTAATTCCTATCTATTACCCTGTTGAGAGCGGGAAAAAATTTACTTATCAAATAATATTTCAAGCATTCTATGTCTTCTTCAAATAATAACTCAGCTTCATCAGGGATATTATTGATGTGTTTTTCGTAAGGGGTAAATTTTGCTCGCATTTCTACATTATCATACAATTTATTATACATTTTTACCGTAGCATCTCTGCGGGCATGAATCATGCTCAAGGCGAATGCTTTTGGTTTTAAAAGCTTATACTGCACTCCGTTGTGTCCGTAAAAGGCAAAAGTTATATGCATATCAGCAACTCTTTCAGGCACCATATGGCCGCCGCCGATTCCGGAATCTGTGAAAATCCGCTGTATGATATCCATCATGGACATTCTTTCACCCTCTAAGAAAATACCCGGAAAGTCCTGTTGGTATAAATTTGATAACTCTTCTTGAATTTTGGTCAGTTCATCGGAAGATATTTGGCAATTCTGTATTTTTGTTTGTAATTCATTTAACCCTTCTTTTAATATGGAAATTCCAACTAACTGCTCGATTATAAGTTTTTTATACTGATGATGCTTTCCGGTATTTAGTATTGCTATTATTTCTTCGATCGACTGGTTGAAATTATCACAGCCTACTAGTTGGATATTTAACTTAAGAGCTCTTGTAAGACTTCTGATATCGGAAAGATTAGGTAATAAAACCGAAAATAAGCAATTCTCAAATTCATCTTTCGATTCCTTTTTTTCAATACCGTCCATTTCGGTAGAATATTTTTTATAAAAGTATAGTTTTTGCGAGGCTTTTATATATTGATCGAAAGCTGGTTGGTTTTTGTTTAAATAATCTTTTATGTACTGCTGTTTATTTTTATCGAGTTGATTAAATCCGTTCAAAGTAATATCTATCCATTTTATTGTCTTGGGTATGTTTTGATCCCAAACATAAAATTTATATTCATTTGGATCCGGAACGTAAAGGTCTATTGCTTTTTTATAATATGTCCAGGCGTTGTCTTCTGCTTTTATGTCCGGTTTGCTGATATTATTTAAACGGGAAAGGTAATCTATTCTAATATTTGCTTCGCCGGTTATGAACCAGATGGAGTAGAGTATGAATGCTATTATAATTATGCCGATGGTCTGGAAGGTGCGGGCGACAATGGTTCGCCAGAGAGGTCGGCAGCGTTTTTTTGCTCTTTTGAGAAGTTTGCCGAGTATGGCGGGATCGCCGAAGTCTTCTATCATTTTCCGGGCGGCATCGTATCTTTCTTCATCAGTGGGATAATCTTTTAAGGCATCTTCGAAGTGGTCGGCGAGTTCCTGTTTTACCTCCATTTTGATCTTTTTGCGGTACCGCATTTTTTTGATGACGAGGTTGATGAAGTCGCGGGCGTTTTGGGGCAAATCTTTTAATATGTCTTTCTGATCAGACATTTTTCATTCTCCTTACTCTTTGTTTTTTTGTTTATGCAGGTTTTGCATTTTGGCCAAAGCCGAATACGAGATCAAGACCCTTCTGCAATTCTTCGAGTTGGTTTTTCTGGGATGAGAGGGATGCCTTTCCTTTTGAGGTTATGGAGTAGTAGCGGCGTTTTCTGCCGGTATCGCCCTTTTGCCATGAGCCTTTTATGAGTTTTTTGGATTCGAGGTTGTAGAGCAGCGGGTAGAGGGTGCCTTTGCCGAGGGAGAGGATGTCGCCGCTGCGTTTTTCGATCTCTTTTGAGAGCTGGTAGCCGTACATCTGGCCGTTTGAGAGGATCTCGAGGACTACTGTGGGGGCGATGCCTTTTAAGAGCTGCGATTCGAATTTCATTTTATCTCCTTTCTGTTAGTTTTGTTTTACATATTATGCATTACATACTATGCGATGTCAACCATAATTTCAAAATTTTTTAAAAAGGTGAACTTTTCGTAGAATTATGGGTGTATAAATGCTTGCAAAAGTCGGATAGATGTGTAGAATATCTGCCTTATCGGAAAGTTAATAAGTGGAGCAGTGGCAGAGCGGCTGATTGCGATGGTCTTGAAAACCATTGACGCGCGAGCGTCCGGGGGTTCGAATCCCTCCTGCTCCGTTAATCAAGCACCGGCGGTTTAATCGTCGGTGCTTTTTTTATTATCTTAAAATTTTATTTTTTAACCTTTTCCAAAGATTTCAAACCCATTCGATAGAGATATGTTATACCACCCCAAACCGTAATTGTAATGATAATATAAAACCAAGTTCTCAATAATGCAATTAACCCATTATGGTTTAGGATTAAAATTGAATCGAAAAATAGCACAAAAATAATAAGAGCAAATATCAGAATAAAAAAGTATTTCCAAAGTTTAAAAATACTTTTGCATGTCTCTATTTTTTTCAATCTTAAGGATATCGAAATCAATACTGAAAAAATAACAGGTATTAAACAAGGCCAAAAAGTAGGAGCAGAAGTGAATAATGTAATTAAAAATAATGCTGTCATACTAAAACTAACAAACCATCCTGTTATTTCACTAACCAATATTTTCTTTTTTAAATCCATATTTTACCTATAAACAATTTATCTGCATTTTTTTAAGATACCCCGAATACTGATAATCTTCAATTGTTTATTAAAATATTCGTCATTTTTTGCGTGTATTGTGTATATTTAGTTGTTTTATGTTTTTTAGTTTTGTAGTAGGATTTTTGGGAAAAGTGGCGTCAGTTAATTGCAGTTATCTCAAAGGAGTGGCTATGGGTAAGTATATTTTGAAATCGATTCTTGTTTTCGTGTTTGTGATTTGCAGTCTTTGTTTTGGTGCTGAAGGTGATGAGTGGTATTTGAACGCGAAGGAAGAGCCTTTGAAGGAATGGCAGGAGGACCGGTTCGGGATGTTCATACACTGGGGGCCGGTATCTTTAGTAGGTACTGAGATAGGCTGGTCTCGCGGGGGTAAAAGGCCGGGGATGAAGTATATAAATGAAGGGCCGATACCACAGATAGTTTACGACAATCTTTATAAGAGCTTTTATCCGGGGATGTATGATGCAGACAGGTGGGCGAAGATCGCTAAGAAATCCGGGATGAAGTATATGGTTTTGACGACTAAGCATCATGACGGGTTCTGTATGTTCGATTCAAATTATACGGATTACGATATTATGTCGTCGCCTTTTAAGCGGGATATTGTTGCCGAATATATTGAAGCTTGCAGGAATAACGGGCTTAAAGTCGGATTGTATTACAGCCCACCGGATTGGCATCATCCTGATTATATGACTGATGATATGGATAAGTATATTGATTACATGCATAATCAGGTGGTTGAGCTTTGTTCGAATTACGGAAAGATCGATATAATGTGGTTCGACGGGCTTGGGATAAATGCCGAGACTGCGCGGGCAAAAGAATTGTTCAAGAAGATCAGGGAATTGCAGCCGAAGATATTGATCAATAATCGAATTGGTTTGCCGGGTGATTTCGATACGCCGGAGCAGCAGATAGGCGGTTTTAACCTGGAAAGGCCCTGGGAGTCATGTATTACGATAGCGAATCAGTGGGCGTGGAAGGTAAACGATCCACCGAAGTCATTGAAGAAATGCGTGCGGACACTGGTGCAAACTGCAGCGGGTGACGGAAATCTTTTGCTGAACGTCGGGCCTTTGCCGACCGGACAGATCGATCCGATGCATGCAGACAGGCTGCTTGAAATGGGTGAGTGGCTGGATAAGTACGGCGAGACGATATACGGAACCCGGGGCGGGCCTTACACCCCTACCAAAAAATTCGCTTCTACCAGAAAAGATAAGAAGATATATATTCATGTATTCCAGTGGCCGGAATCAGGATTTATAGAGCTGCCTTTGTTCGATTCAGAAATAGAAAATTATGAGAACCTGACAGGAGGCAGTTTGTCGGTTGCTATAAACCGTGTAAATGAGACAGTGAGGATCAGTGTGCCCGAGGAGGACCGCAAAGATATCGATACAATAATTGAACTAACGACGGATAAAAATGTGATGGGAATAGAGCCTATCAGGATACTGCCGGATGGTATTATCGTGCCGGAAAGTGCTGAGGCGTCTTCTACTGTCTTCGGCGGTGCTGCCGTTCATGCTGCAGATAAGGCAATAGATATTGATCACGGGACGAGATGGGCGACTGAAGGAGAGGTTAAGAGTGCATGGATCAAGGTCGACCTGGGTGAAGTAAAGAAAGTCGGCAGGATAATGATCAATGAGCACTTCTGGAACCGGGTGAGGAAATTCAAGATGGAATATAAGAAGGAAGGAAATTGGCAGGTTTTATTCGAAGGTGAAAGGATCGGTGAGGAAAGGGAATTTGAGTTTAAGCCGGTAAAAGCCAGATACTTTAAATTGACTATTGATGAAGCGACAGTCGGGCCGACAATTCACGAAATACAGTTTTTCAAAGCTGAAAAGTAACCGGAACAGCTTGAAGAAAATCCAAGGCTTCAATCAACTTTGGTTGTCGTACTTTTTTATAAATCGCTCAAAAATCCGTTTATTTATTTTTTTTAAAACACAAAAATTTTATCATTTTCTGAAATTTAAAAAGAAAGAGAAATCGTTTTCTAAGACTAAAATAAGGGTTTTCAAAAATAAAATGCAAATAAATGCAATATAAATTTGCTCATAAGCGTTCAATTAAGTTAGAATATAGTTAAAGTGGAAATTGCTTTTATATCCAAACGGGGGGATATTTAGTAATTTCCTACAAGGTTTTCGGCACACTGCCGAAATTACCGAAGTCCAGATGTTTTGTCTCGGAGGAGAAACTCATGAAGAAGCTAATTTTATTTTTATTATTTGCAGGTATATTTTCTACCTGTGCATTCGGTGTAATTCCAGGGGACACCTACAAGAATGTCACTGGTGACGGTTTATGGGGTACTGTGGGTAACTGGCTAGATGGTTCTATAGCCACTGACCAAGACAGAGCTGTAATTAAAGGTGACGCTTCAATATTGGCTGGAGAAACCTTCACTGCAGCAGCCTTAGCAACTAAAGCAAATACAGACAAAAACTTCGATGCTGATATTACCGTTGCCGGTACGCTCAACATAGTTGGTGTTTACGATGATGACGCCGGTGCTATAAACAGCGTATTTAATCTTCAAGCTGACGGTTCAGACATATCTTCGCTCAGTGTTACAGGTTCAGGACTTGTTAATGTAACAGGACCGGCAGCAGCTCAGTTCGATGGAGAGGTATATCTTTCCGACAGCGGTCAATTGGTATTACCGAATATAGACTACATTGCCAGACCTATAGATATCTCTGACAATGCATCCTTAGTGCTTGATTTCCAGGATGAACTGCTTTATGACGTAGAGGGAAATCCTATCACCGAAGGATGGGAAAATTTTAAATCCAGAATTTCAGGCTATCTGGGAACACACATCACAGCCAATGGTTCAGGAACTCCAACAATGATAGTAAACGATACCAATGAAATTCTCACGATCGTCCCGGAACCTGCAACGGTTGCGTTGCTTGGAATGGGTCTTGTATTCTTCAGAAGAAAAAGAAAATAAGACTTAATTTACATTTAACCCCGTAGTTTATAAGGGCGTCGATTTTTAGATCGGCGTCCTTTTTTTGTTTTTTAAGCCAAAATTGCCTTTAAATTCTTAAATATAACCAAATTCGTGAAATAAATAACCATTTTTAGACGCTAACTAATTGAAGGTTGATTTAAAATAGGTAAACTAATATAATTATGAGCAAGATAGATAACTTGATATTCTAACGGGGGATATCAGGTTATAAAACAGTTAGTATTTTCAGTGCAAAACTGAGAATACTTGAGTCCAGATTATTAATTATGTTTGGAGGAGAAAACTCATGAAGAAGTTAATTATTTTATTGTCAATTCTAATCTTGTGTTCACCGTCTTTTGCGGCTATACAAACTTCCTTTGTAGGGCCGGGAACAGACTGGATGGATCCTGCCAACTGGGATAACGGTATTCCTGATATCGGTGACAACATTCTTATGAAGGCAGATTCAGAAGTCAGTTACGGCGATGCCGCTATCAGATTCATGAAAATGAACACAAACGGAGCGGATGTATTGATCTCAGGCGGAACAATGACTGCAGATAATTTCATTTCTGTAGGATTCGATGCCACAAATACGTTCGCCATGACCGGCGGAACGCTCTATTTTGATTCCGATGCAGGATTCAAGATCGGAGATAAAACCACAGCTGGTAACGGAACTGTAGATCTTTCAGGTACTGCAAGAGTGGATTCAGAATACATCACCAAGCTAGGCTGGGACGGCATAGGCTCAGTTTACATGGCTGATGATGCACTATGGACCAATGCAGGATCTTTCAGAATCGGTAACAACCTCGGCTCAGACGGATACCTTGAGATGAACGGTGGAGAATTGAGACTTGAAGGTGAAGGCGGATCCGATGATACACTTGACGGAAGTCTTTTTGTAGGAATGGCTTCCTACGGTGATGTCAAAGTTAATGACGGTGTAATTTTTGCTCCTGATCTGTATGTAGGTGCTTACGGTTCGATCGATATTACCGGCGGCTACATTTCAGTGAATTACGACGGTGCATCCGGTGAAACCTGGGAAGACTTCAAAAGCCGTATAATGGGTTATGGAATTACCCAGAATGACGGTGACGAAGCCGCAACTTACTTCGTTGATGATGCTAATACAAAAATGGTAATAGCTCCTGAGCCGGCAACGGTTGCGTTGTTTGGAATGGGTCTTGTATTCTTTAGAAGAAAAAGAAAATAAGGCTTAATTTACATTTAACCCCGTAGTTTATAAGGGCGTCGATTTTCAGATCGGCGTCCTTTTTTATTGGTTTATTTTTAAATCATTCAAACTCAATCGAAAAAATAAAAGAGTTTGCTGGTTTTTTATAAATTATTTTTCCCCAAAATCGTTATTTTTCAGCGTTTAAATGAGGTTTTTGAGGAAATTTCAAAAAAATATATTGTTTTAAAATGGGTAAGGTGTATAATCAGAATTAGTTTCCTTATATGAAACGGGGTATATAAGGGAATTATAAAAAAAGGCGCCATATATATAAAGGTGATGGCGTCGGGATGAGAAAACTCTATTTGGAGGAGAGCAATATGAAAAACTTATTGTGCATTTTAGTGATCTTTATGTTCATTTCTACAAGCGCTTTTGCCTTGAACCGAAACAATTACACCAACAATATAGGTGATAATGACTGGTTCAATACAGGTAACTGGGGTGATGGCGTGGTGCCAGACACAAGCCACAAGGCATTTATTCAGGCAGATTATGCAGACATCGATTCCGGCGAAACTGCAACAATCGGTCAAATCAGGACAGTAACAGGTTCTATTCGTCTTACCGGTACACTTGAAGTCGTTTATCTGACCACCGAATTACAAACCGGCGCTCAGATAGGTTTTAACGGCAACAGTGGTATTACAGTATCCGGCAGCGGTTTATTTGATTACCAGGATGCTGACTCTGCAATTTTAATGGGTGTTAACAATACAACAGATGTCGGAACCATCACTTTAAATGATACAGCTCAAATGAAGAGTGTATACCAGATCAATGCAGGTCAGACCGGAACAGGTAATATCTACATCAATGACGATGCAGTAGCAACTTTATCCAACGTTGATCTCGTTCTTGGTGAAGGAAGCGGAGCTAATACTGCTTATGGTTATCTCGAATTAAACCAGAACGGTCAGTTGAATATGGGAACAGGCGGTCTAGTAGTCGGTTCACTGGGTTCAGGTGATGTACAAGTCAACGGCGGTAATGTTTTTGCCGGAAATCTTGTAATTAATAATGGAAATGTTGATGTTACAGACGGTTACATTTCTCTTGATTACGACGGTTCTACAGGAGAAACCTGGAGTGAATTCAAAGACAGAATTCAGAATACTTATTATGGTTCGATTTCACAGAATAACGGTGCAGCTGAAGCTACCTATATAATAGATGATGCGAACACCAAGCTGATCATAGCACCGGAACCGGCAACGGTTGCGTTGCTTGGAATGGGTCTTGTATTCTTCAGAAGAAAAAGAAAATAAGGCTTTGATTAAGATTTAATACCCCGTAGTTTATAAGGGCGTCGATTTTCAGATCGGCGTCCTTTTTTAATGGTTGTTTCATAATTCATCCAAATCCAGCATTTCTTTTCAATATTTCGCCTTATTTTTTTGAATTTTTTAAAAGAAAAATCGCTGTTTTTATCGCTAAAAATGGTGTTTTTGAAAAATTTGAAAAAATTTCTATGGTTTTTAAATTATGAATTGAGTATAATAAAACTGATATGAATTTTCTTATATAAAACGGGGTATATAAGGGAATTACAAAAAAGGCGTCATATGTATAATGTCGATGGCGCCGGGACGAGAAAACTCAATTTACAGGAGGAGAGCAATTATGAAGAAGCTAATTTTTCTACTCTCAATTCTATTAATTTTTAGTGTTACCGCTTCAGCTGCAACCCGAACAAATTTCAGAAATACTGCGGGTGATAACAGCTGGTTTACAGACGGTAACTGGGACAGCGGAAGTCCTGAAGGAATTTATCAATCAGACTTCTGCAAGGCATTTATCCTGTCAAGCGGTACTGACCAGGTAATCTTAAATTCAGGTGAAGTTGCTAATACTCATCTTTTAAGATTTGTCGGTGGTGAAATGACAGCCAACAGTGCCCAGATCAATATTCTTGACCAAATCGTTTTGGGTAATAACGGTTCAACGGATGTATTAACATTAAACGATACATACGTTAATTACACCGGTACATCCTGGATGAAAATCGGAACAGGCGGAACCGGCGGAAGCGGTACTGTAACAATGAACGGTACTTCAAGTATCATAATGTCAAAAAGAAGCGATATCGGTGCAGATGATGCAGCTTATTTCTATATGAATGACAGTGCTTACTGGGAAACCGGCGGAACAGTTATCCTGGGTAATGCTTCTGCTGCTTCAGGTTATCTTGAACTCAACAGCAGTGCCCATTTGAACATGACCGGCGGTCTTTACCTTGAGATAGGCGGACCAAACGGCGGTTCAGGTCAGGTACAGTTGAACGGCGGCCAGATCAATACCCCAGGTATAGCAGTTAATAACGGTCACATGCAAGTCGATGGTGGTGTAGCCTATGGAAGAGATCTTACCATGACAGGAAGCGGCACACTCGATGTTACTGACGGATATGTTCATCTCAGATATACAGAACAATATGACGATACAGGTGCACTTGTCGAAACCTGGGCTGAATTCAAAGACAGAATTCAGAGTACTTATTTTGGTCAGATCTCTCAGAATAATGGGACAGAACTGGCTACATTCTTTGTAGACGATACAACAGAGACACTTGTAATAGCTCCGGAACCTGCAACAGTTGCAATACTTGGAATGGGTCTTGTATTCTTCAGAAGAAGAAAATAAGGCTTTAATTAAAGTTTAATACCCCGTAGTATTAAGAGGCGCCGGTCTTTGGGATCGGCGCTTTTTTTTATTTAGATTCAGCAAATAAGTCTGCATATCCTTACCCGTTAGGGTATTAACCGCAAATATATGATAATATTATTCAGTGTTTAACTTACAAAAAAAGCTTTAAGAACTGCAAATTAATCCGGATTTGCCTGCTTATTTCATTTTATTGTGAAAAAAATGTGTTAAATTTTTACTTTCAGAGACTCTCTGAGTACAATATCTGGCAATTCGAGGATTTTTATTTGCATTAAGATAGGTAAAGTTATATAATTACCATCGTTGGATGTTTTCGTTATCCATACGGGGGATAACGGAGACAAGAAATAAAGGTATTTTCAGTGCAAAACTGGAAATGCCGGGACGAGAAAACTCAATTTACAGGAGGAGAGCAATATGAAGAAGCTAATTTTTCTACTCTCAATTCTATTAATTTTTAGTGTTACCGCTTCAGCAGCAACCCGAACAAATTTCAGAAATACTGCGGGTGATCAAAGCTGGTTTACAGACGGTAACTGGGACAGCGGAAGTCCTGAAGGAATTTATCAGTCAGATTACTGTAAGGCATTTATCCTTACAAGTGGCACTGATAAATTAGTTTTAAATTCAGGTGAGGTCGCTTCCACCCAATTATTGAAATTTGTCGGTGGAGAACTGGTTGCCAACAGTGCTCAGATCAATATTCTAGATAAGATCATTTTGGGTAACAATGGATCAGTCGATACTTTCACATTGAATGATTCCTACATTAATTACACAGGTACTTCCTGGTTTACTATCGGTAACGGTGGTACCGGTGGAGGCGGAACTGTTACTTTTAATGGTACTTCAAGTATTGACATGAGCAAAAGAACTACTGTAGCGGATGAAGATGCAGGTAACCTTATTTTAAATGATAGCTCCGTGTATAATACCGGAGGAACTATTCTTGTAGGTAATAAGAATTCCGGTTACCTTGAAGTGAACAATGATGCAGAAATCAATATGTCTGGTGCCCTTCCACTTCAGCTAGGTGATTTGGGTAACGGCGGTTCAGGTGATTTACTCATGACCGGCGGTCAAATCACTACAGCTGCATTAGCTATTGAAGACGGTCATTCTCAGATCGACGGCGGTGTTATACTTGCCAGAGATCTTACAATGACATCTTCCGGTACTCTTGACGTTACTGACGGATATGTGCATCTCAGATACACAGAACAGTATGACGATACAGGTGCACTTGTCGAAACCTGGGGTGAATTCAAAGACAGAATTCAGAGTACCTATTATGGTCAGATCTCTCAGAATAATCAGTCAGAACTGGCCACATTCATCGTGGACGATACTAATGAAACACTTATCGTAGCTCCGGAACCTGCAACAGTTGCAATACTTGGAATGGGTCTTGTATTCTTCAGAAGAAAAAGGAAATAAGACTTTTATAAAGATTTAAATTAAATACCCCGTAATAAATGAGGGCGTCGATAATTATCGACGCCCTTTTTATTTTGCCCTCGAAATGATATTCAAGCGGTTTCTTCTTTTCTTATCCTTTTAGCGGCTTTTACCATAGCCAGGTATCCTTCTGCAGGGACGTAATCGGGGATGGAATTTCCTGAGCCGAGGGCATAGCCGTTTGCGTTTTTTCTGAACCTGCGGGCTTTTTCCATTACTATATCGAAGACTTCATCGGGAGTATTCTGGCAAAGTATATCAACGTCGATGCCGCCGAACAGGCCTATCCTTTCGCCGTAAAGATCTATCCATTTGTCATATGGGGCGATGATATCTTCATTTGAATGTTTGGCATCGATACCGACATCTTCAATAGCATCGTCCATGACATCGAAAATGCAGCCGCAACTGTGCCAGAGAAAGGGCTTTCCCGCATTATGCACCAGCTTCACTATCTTTTTGTACTGAGGCATGATGTGTGTGCGGATCACGTCAGGAGAGGTGAGGGTTCCGCTTTTGTAGCCTAGGTCGTCGCCGAACCTGCAGACGCAGTATATATCGCCGTATTTTTCCAGGAAATTTTTCCAGATAATCGCCATAGTATCGCCTATTTTCCTGTACACATCCGCAAACAATTCAGGATCGTCAAACTGCATATAAGCAAGATGCTCAAGCCCTACCAAATCCTCACTAATCTCGAACACTCCATTACCGACACCACCTATAGCTTTCATGCCTTCGGGTATGCTTTTTCTCAGGGCAGAGAATAGCCTGTCAGCCCTTTTCCAGTACATGTCGGGGATCTCATCCCAGGGATAATTATTGAAATCTTCTCTGGATTGAATAGGCCCCTTTTCCTGACCCATTATCGCCTTTCCACCATCAGGCAAAGCAAGTACGATCGCTGCCTCATAAGAAACCGTATCATATGTCATCTCTTTATAAAATCTGCAGAAATGCTTCGTCCACTGCAAAAGATCGTCATCGTCGCCTTCGAAAAGATCTGCGAATTTTTTATCCATGATCTTTTCCATGATATTCGGGCTTATTATGTGCTCATACAGCGGCAGTCTTTCGGGGCGTTTGTTGTTTGCTGCATTTAAAATATTCCTGTAATCCGGCTGAAAACTCATCAAAACCTCAATAAAATAAATTCAAAATTAAATATCCGCCTTGTGCATCCCGTGCTTTATTTCTTTCTTTTCTACATAATTTTCGACAGGAAGTGCTGTCATTCTCAGCTGTGTAAATCCGAAAGGCACTAAAGTAACATCCATTATATTTTCGCTCAATGTCTTTTTTTCAGGCAGTCCGGGAGTGTTATAATTACCGTCTATATAATTCTTTCTCCAGTCCGTGACAACCTTCGCCTTGACCTTCAAACCGATCGGTGCCTTATCCCAGGTATCGCCCGGGCCGTCAGCAAGTTCCACCAGTTCAACGGATTCACCCGGATTTGCTTTGTCAATACATAACGCCAGGTTCCATACGGTTTTACCGTCCGGTACGACATTATAAGACTCTCGCGTATTGCCAGGCCCCGGCTGTCCTTTTCCTGTATATTTCCAGTCGGCACTTACAGGCAAGGCAAATACCAGAGGCCCTCTTACGATAGCAGCTCCCGGGCCGTATGCGGGGGTCTTATCCCAGTCAAGCTCGTAAGGAATATCAAAGCTCAATTTCACCACGTCGCCGTTTTCGCATCCGTCAAGTTTCAAGTACCGGCCGACTTTAATTTCACCTTCGTATTCTTCGCCGTTCACCATAACATCGGCACTGCTGCACCATCCGGGGATACGGAAGCTAACAGTTGTTCCCGGTTTTATCTTTTCAATATTAACTGTTACCTCATCTTCGAAAGGATATTCCGTATCAAGTGACAATTTCAGATTATTATCCTTAAAATCGAATGGCCCATAAAAGGTAATCGCATAGCCGTCGTCTGATTCACAAATCGCTCCCCGGGCAAACTGCGGAAAACACCTGTTGGTAATTGCGTTACAACAACCTGGCCCGTGAAGCATATTATAATCACCATTGAAAGTAGCAGAAGGCTCATAGTCCCTTAAATACTGCCCCGTCCAGTCAGTAGCAAACAGTTGATTCATGGTATGATAATAGGCCAGAGTCAATCCATCCGGGCTTTTGCTGCCGAAATAGGCATTATAAAAACCCTTTTCGGCAATATCGGCGTACTTAACCTTGCCAGTGCTTCTCAGATATCGCATGCAGGCATTGATCCATTCAACGACTCCGCAATGCTCGGTATACTTTCTGCATCCTTTTTCCAAGGTTATTTCAACACCTGTGGGAACGCCCGTCGTCTGCAATGCGAAATTCTCAATATTTTCAAAACCACCCTCAGATAATTTCAACAGATCCTTATCACCTGTAAAATGATACATCATAAGTGGTGCCTGAATAGTATAACTTAAATCAGGCAAATGATGATGCATTCTCTTTTTAGTCATCCATCCCTTAAAATTATTCTTTTTCGAATCATAATATTTACTTAAATATTCTATTATCTTCTCGTCACCGCTATACTCGTAAACTTCGAACAAATGCCTGAATATTGCTACCCAGTGCGGGGTCGCAAGTTCTTTAGGCATATGCCCAGGCTTTATATAATTCTCCAGTACAAAATCCTTCAAATTTATTATAGCATCATAAACCTCTTCATCACCGCTGTATTCATACTCATACAATAACAGATCAAATACCAGGTCGATATTAAGCAGTTCATACTTAGGGATGGGAGTTTTAACATATTTCATCGTATCATAATTCATGTTATAACACCCCTCAGCAAAACCAGGACCAAGATACCCATTATCCAGCTGAGCATCCAGAACCTTAGGCAGCCATTCTTCCCTGTAATACTTACCAAGCCAGGTATCAGGACACATCCGCCCTAGCTTAACTATTCCTCCTGCAGCATAAACTCCCAATGCCCCGGCATCTACCTTAAGCTCTTCCCATTTCTTATCATAAAGGATCGTCGCAAATGTAGGATCATCTGCCATGCACATCCGCTTTATCCATCCGTCGGCGATAGTCTGCATGTAATTTTTCCAATAACCTTGCGGCTTTACAGCGTTTGGAGACACCTTACGGAAAGTAAAATCCACCTTCGGGGAATACTTCTTTTCCATATTACCTGCAAATATCGAAACAGAAAATACCAAAATACAAATTAGAATGAATGATCTTTTCATTATAGAAATCCTTTCTTAAAAAAATCTATGATAAGTAAATTTCATAAGAATCGAATATAATCTTTGGGCTGAAAAAATCAAACAGTTAAAAACTCCTATTTACTTTCTGCCGATATTTTTACGATACATTTCGCTAAGGACTCCAGGGGTGACGGCCTTGTATTCATTTCCGAGAAGGTCCAGTACCTTTTTCATTTCGTTGGGCCCGTATGACCAACTCAATGGGTGAACAAAAATGAAAGCCGGCCTTTTTTTCGGGGTATGTTTTTTTATCTCATCTGCCAGCCATCTGTTGTTTTCTTCGCTCGGACCTATATTCTGAGTATCCCACCGTGTCACGATATGACCCACGTGAACGTCATCAATGAAATAGTGCATGTTGGTCTCATCAATGCCTTCGTCTCTTCCCATGCCCATGATCAGGGTGTTCAGATTTTCGATATTATTAACAATTTTCCTGGTAATCGGGTCTTTTTGTTCTCTGTCGAATGGGTCGATCCAGGCATCTGTGTAAAGACACATCTGCTCGATATCGAATAAATTCATGTAATATTCTGTAAGGTCAAGGTAATCTTTCCATGCTTTTTCAGGTTCGTTAACTTTTGAGAATAAACCGCGATACGGATGGACATAGGCTGCACCGGAAAGTGCAATCACCAGTTCATCTTTCGGGGTTATCTTTTCAAGATGCCATTCAGCGACCGGTGGCAAAAGTTCGATGACTGAAGGGCCGAAAGTCCAGCCAATGGGAACTTCGCCGAAGTATTTGTCGTCCCAGTATTCTTTCTGCCTGTGTTCCCAGTAGATGGGAGCATCGCCGCTTTCTGCAACTACGAAACTGAGGTAGACTTTATCATCCTGGATATCTGGAGCCTTGTCTTTGGCTCTTACCTTTTTATATTTTTCAGCGAGTTCTTTCATCGGAACACTGATACCGCTTAAGAGTGAAACATTCGTTCCCCAATCAGCACCAACAGTAAGTTTGCCGTATTGTCCTGCCAAACCGACACCTCGATACTCGGTAATTCCTTCATCCGGCGGAGCACCTACCCAACCAATAATCGGAATATTTACAGGAGAAGATGCCCAGAGTCTTTTTGCGAATTCCAGTTCTTTCTCGTGATCGCTGATGATACCGTCAGCATGATCTTTGCCGGTAATCCAGTATAGAAATACATTATGGGCGATGAAGTAGTCACGCATATGGTGGGCGTTAAAATCAGGATGATAGCTTGCAAGCAGGTCGTGGTTCATTTTGTCCCAGAGGTTTTCAAAAGCCCATTCGTAAGCCTGAACATTGGTTTTCCACATTCCAGAAAGATTTTTAACTTCCTTGTTTTGAGCAAATTTTTTGACGTGCTGAGGAGCGATGACGATACCATTTTTTATACTTGCCAGCATATTGGCAATGTTTATGGATGCTTTTAGATTTGGATCATAGACATAAACTTTTTGGTAATTGTTTTTGTACTTTTCCAGGCATTGGTCAATGGTAATCTTTTCATAATCCTTTATGTAGTTTTTGGACTTTATCTTTTCGAGCCAGAACTCATCTTCAGTATTTGCGGGATTGGAATCAAATAAATAAAAGAGGCTGCTTTTACCGTCACTGTTTACCTGTCCCTGCAGAGTGGTCATTGCAAGGATAATATCTTTGCTTTGGCCGCGAAGATTTACAATATCGATTACTTCAGCGGGGGGACAGCCGTCGGGAAACATCTTATTTTCAACTTCTTGTGAAGAACTTTTCGATTCCGCCTCTATGCATCCGCTTGTTACAACCAGCAATGCAAGTAACAAATAAATATAACTTTTTGCTCTAAACATAATTCGCTCCAATCAATATTTACATTCTTTTGCAGCCTTTACAAAGGCGTGCAGATTTTCGATATCTCCTTTGAAGAAATGATCCGAAGGGCTGATGATGTAGCCGGCGTGATCTCTGGTAGCTTCGAAACATTCTTTAACGATTTCTCTTGCATCTTCCGGTGAGCCGTTCTCAAAGCCTTTGTTCTGATCGAATCCGCCGATGAAGAATAATCTATCGCCCCAGTTTTCTGATGCCTTTTTAAGGTCACAGTCTCCGCCCATTGAGACAGGTGTCATGGTCTCGAGACCGTCGGCACCAGTCTGGATAACCAGATCGGCCATTTTCATCATTCCGCCGCAAAGATGATAAACAACTTTTGAGTTCATAAATTCATGTATTGCCCGGTTTTGTTTTCTATCATAAGGCAGACAGTACTCTTCGAACATATCCGGACTTATGACGGTATTTGAGGCTGCCCCGCCGCCGACTTCTACGATATCTATGGGCCAGTTTTTACATAATTCGATCACTTTAAGTGACTTTTTGAGCATTTCATCCAGTGCCCACTTTACGAAGTCGGGTTTGTCGAATGTCCACATGATCGATTCCTGTGTCCCCGCCAGAAAGCAGAGAGACTGCCAGGGACTGATCTGCCCCCAATAGTATCCACCAAGGCCTCTTAGAATTCCTCTGTCACCCAATCTTTCTTTCTGTTGTTTTAAGCCGGAAATATCAACCTCAATGGGTATCGGCCAATATTTCAGGAACAGTTCCATATCTTTTTCATTTTTGATCAGATGTTTGGTATCATATTCGGTATATGGACTTGTTGCGCCTTTTCTGTGAAGTTCTCCTTCAGGTGTGGTAACTTTTTCCTCCCAGAGTTTATTGCCTGTTGAATCTGTGCCGATCTGTTTTCTTTCTACCTGCCAGTCAGCTAAATCAGTTTCATCGAAGCGATATTCCGGTGCTGTGTAAACGACAAAGTCCATATCAAATTTTTCATAGGCCTGCCATTGATCCATACCGTCGAGGTAATTATTTAGATAATATTCCATCCAGCTGTGAACCTGGCACGGCAAGCGGTCGGGGCATTGATTATTTATAGCTGTCAAAAGACGTTCTCTTGAATTCATTTTCGACATTTAAAACTCCCTGATTTTTTAGTTTAAACCTTATTTGATTTTTTTTAAATCCTTTAAAAGTACTTAACGGCGAAAATAAATATTACCAAATCTTTTGAGTTAAGTAAAAAAGATGGATCAGATAATCCCGATGAATCTGTAATATTTGCTGAAAAAATGCAAACAAAAATACAATTTTCAAAATCTCATGGATTCAAAATATGGTTGTATCTTAAATCAGTTTAATTTTTCAACTTCAATGGCGGGGAAAGCTCCTAGGTAAACTGTGCGTTTCTTTTTAGGTGCCTCGCCTTTTTCAGCTTTCGGTGTAAATTTTCTGTAGGCTTCAACTATGAGGTTGCCTTTAAATTCCGGAATGTCAGGGTCTGTATGTATTTTAAATTCAAGGCCTTTGGGCAGCGTATTGACATCGATTATTTTAAAACCCATTGGCGGGTCATGAAGCTGGAGTTTAATGTCTTTAAGAATCCTTTTATTGGGACATACAACTTTTATTTTATCAGAATTTCCGGCATTTATTCTGACGGCCTTAGGACCTGCAATCCTGAACTGGGGGTTCCGCCATCGAGTATCTTTGACATATGCCATTAAAACCCGGGAAGGTACAAGGTGACGGTAAAGAAAGGCCTGCATTCTGTTTTCAGCAGGAACAACTTTGTGTGTCACTTTTCTTCCGCCGATATCTGCTGTACCTTCCAGTTGTAATACAATACTTTTCCCGGGACTTTTATCAGGTGCTTTGATGGTCATCTGAACCTTGCCGCAATCCGGGGGAATAGTATTACCTTCCAACTGAAAACCATGAGTGTCATCTTTGAGTTTTATGTTTATTGCGCCATTGAAACCGTCTTTTCGCAGGGCATGTACATTGACGGGGACTATCTCCCCCCTGCGGAACATAAGGCTTGACGGGGTGACCCTGAGGGCGAAATCGGGTTCGGGATAACTTATCCTTAAACGATATGAATGCGCCTGACTGCCGTGACACTGAGCGTCTTTTAAATGAATATAATAAGTTCCGTCTTCCGGGAGTTCTGCAGTTACATAAGAATCGGCATGGTGAGTGACCAACCCCTGTATATCCTTATGCAGATGCTGATCTTTCTCGACATAATCATCATTGTATGCAATAACATTTCCCTTACTGTCCGTTATTTCCAGGTAAGAGTCCAGCGGAGAATTGAGCCTGCGGGCAAGAACTTCGGCGACGATTTTCTGTTTTTTTCTTCCTTTAAACTGGACTATGTCAATATCATCCGATTTAGTTATCCTGCCGTTAATTATTTTGGGAAGTCCAATCTTTTGTGCATTCTGGATGGTGTCGTTTGATTCTTTTTCAAAGATATCATAGATGGGATCGACTGCATAAGCCACGGAATTAGAGATCCATCTGCCGTTATTATGTGAAATCTGACGGATGTATTTGTCTCCCGGCCTGGTGTCGATAAGAATACGCTTTCTTTCGATATTCCACCCCTTGATATAGACCGGAGTTTTTTCTCCGGCTTTACCGCCCAGAGGAAATATTTCAGTAATAAAGGGTAGTTCACCGACGCTTAAGCGGTATACAAAATCATCCCGTCCCCTGTATACAGCATCCCTGATTTCAAGTTGATAAGATCCAGTTTCAGGCACCTCAAATAACATAACGGGGTCTGGGTGAAACCTGTAATCATCCGTAAACTTCAACTCGGTGCCGTTGGACTCATATATAGCTGCAACTGCCTGAAACCAGCCTGGAACGGCATCGGCCAGGTAGGGCATAAGGCTTCTTGCCTGCAGACGGATGACGAGTTTTTGAGATTTTTCTGCCTTGAATTCGAATCGGTCGATGTCACCGGGCATAATCCGGCCGTTCATTATAAAGGGAGTTTCTAATGCTTTTTCTTCGTCGGATTGAAGGAATCTTCTGAACTTAGGTTCAGCGTCTTTGTTATTGGGTTCTATTTCCCTGATTTCAGGGAGTTGTCCGACCTGAAAAACTATAGGATTGCTGAGACCTTGTGGTGACTGGATACGCAATTCATAATTTCCGGGTTTAACGTTATTTTTTATGTTAATTTCTATAAATAAGGTTTCATCCAGCTGCCGGTTTCGCTGGCCTTTTTTTCTTGAAGTGAAGAAATAATAGTTTAAATGGCCGAGCTCCTCGAGACTTTTATCTTTAAGGTCTTCGATCATGGGATGCTCGGGCAATTCAGTTGTTTCTTTATCTTTCTGTTTTTTATTTTCAGAATTTTTGATTACAGTCTTTCTATTTTTTTTCAAAGATCTTTTTTTCTTATTTCCTTCCTGGCGCATTTCAGTGACTTTTTCTCTTGTCAGCTCGATCATTTCCTTTTTCAGTGTGCGGCGTTCTTCCGGTTCTATCTTTCTTAAAGGTTTAACAAATTCTATAACCTTCCCTTCAATTCCTTTGCCTGTAATAAAGACTTTTTCGGTATTTCTTAAATATTGTCCGCCTGCCATAACTTTTACGGTTGTGCCCTGTTTACCGCCGGCAGGATAGATGTAGCCGATATGAGGTACCCTTTTATTCGGCTGGGCAAAACCGATCGAAAGTAATGCAATTGAAAGAACTAAGATTAACCGCCGATTTATGATCATTTTTAAACTCCGTGACTTACATTATTTCCTTGAGCAGACCTTCGCCCTTTTCAGTTTCGGGAAGAATTTTGACATCCAGTCCTCTGGGGTTGGGCAAAGGCCCGTCAGGATCGATACCCATTAATGAATAAATGCTTCCTATTAAATTGGTCGGGTAAACCGGTCTTTGGATTACTTCCGTGCCGTATTTATTCGAAGCACCTACGACCTTACCGCCTTTGAAACCGCCGCCTGCAAGCACAGCAGAAAAACATTCTCCGAAATGAGATCTTCCGCCGTTCCATGGAGAATCCCATTGAATTTTCGGTCCCCTACCGAACTCCCCGCTCCACCAGACTATGGTACTGTCAAGCAGACCTTTTTCTGCGAGATCTTCCAGCAATGTTGCCATGCCCTGATCGAGTTGAGGAAGTTTCTGCTGCATGATATTAAAATGCTGTTTATGTGTGTCCCAGCCTTTATAATTTATAGTGACGTAAGGTACTCCATTTTCCACCAGTCGACGTGCCACGAGGCAGGACTGGCCGAAAGTGTTTCTTCCGTAGCGTTCGCGCATCTCTTTCTTTTCATTGGAAAGATCGAATATCTTCCTGGCATCGCCGAACATCATTTCGTAGGCCTTTTTTTCACATCGATCCATTTTTGCAAATTTTTCACTTTCCGGCATTTTGCTGCCGAGGGTGTCCAGGCTGTGGAGCAATCGCCGTCTCTCCTTCTGACGTTTGTCAGTAATGCCTTTTGCAACAATGCCTTCCACTGCAAACGGATCTTTGCTGGGGTCTCCGCCAGTGACAAACGGTTTATACTTTGACCCGAGAAAGCCCGCTTCTGAAAATCTTCCCTGGGGCTGGGTCAGAACTATGTAAGGAGGGACAATCCCTTTGTAGCCATGATCATATCCCTTGAAAAGGGATACCACTGCGCCTGCACATGGGAAGACCAGGCTTCCCGGCATTCTTCCTGTCTGCACAAGATAGGATGCAGTCTCATGGGCATTTATACCGTGGGTCATACTTCTAATTATGGAATATTTATCTGCCTGCTGGGCAAGTTTCGGTAACCGGGCGTTAATTTTAATTCCTGGGACATTAGTTTCTGTGATTTTATCATATGGCCCGCAATAATCGTAGCCTGTCTCGGGTTTTGGGTCGAAAGTATCAAGGTGGCTGGGACCGCCCCACATCCAGATCTGTATCACGGATTTTGCCTTGGCGTTTACTGGAGTTTTTTGAGCCGAAAGATTTGTATAAGGGAAAAGTGACAAACCTGCGGCAGTTTTCACTCCCCTTTTCATCAGTTCCCTGCGGGTAATCATTTTTCTATTTTTATAATCAGCCATTTTTTAACCTTAATCAATGACGGTACAAAAATTCTTTTGTATTTATCAGTGCCCATGCAAGATCGGTAGCTGCCTGTTTTTTGTTAATACCGTCTTTCTGCAAATACTCTTTTGCGATATCAATTTCATCATTAGTGGGAGATCGAGACATCAAATTCATATACATTATATTTATCAGCCTGTTATTTCTGTTTTTACTTAACCGAAGCATTAATCTTAATTTCGGACTTTTCTGTATCATATCCTGTATATGAGAAGAGTTAAGCAGATAGAGACGCTGCGAATCTGAAGGTTCGTTGTTCCGCTCCGATTCCAGACCTGTGTCACGGGTAGGTCTGCCGAACATTTCCAGAAACTGGCTTTTTATGCTTCCATCTGCAAGTTCAATGGTACGGTTTTCCTCCGGAACAAAGGTAAAAGGCTCGGGAATCATACTTTTATAACTTTCCGAGCCTCCGAATATCTTATGAAGGGCATCGATCAGAACCTCTGCATCTAATCTCCTTACCGAATAACAGGCAAAATATTTTTCTGCTTTTTTATGGTCTGTCCGGGGAATGCAGGACTGCTGGTAAGTGCGAGAGTTAAGTATCAATCGATAAATGTGCTTCAGATCGTAATCAACCTTTATGAACTCTTTTTCGAGGTATTGGACCAATTCTTCATTGACCGGCGGATTATCAGGGCGTATGTCGTCAGGTTCGTGTATTATCCCCCTGCCGAAAAACCATGACCAGATTCGATTTACGATATTCTTCGTAAAATATGGATTTTCGGGCTTAACCAGCCAATCTGCGAAATATTTTCTGGGGTCTTTGTCAGCAGGAACGGTAACCTCGGTACCATCGGGATAAGCAGCTTTTAAAGGTTCCTTTACTGACGGGTCGAGATATACGATTTCTTCCTTCCATTCAGCCGTCGATTTGAAGGCAACCCTTGAGAAGAAATTTTTCATTTGCATCCGTTTGTTTTCAGGCCAGTTTTCCAGTCTTATTCCCATAAAGGTAAGTGCGACAGCATTAGCGATTGCGGACGGCTCCCGGCCTTGAATTGCGCGGTAGAAATTTACCGGCGGTACCCTGAAGTTACTGCCGCTTGAGGTCAGAAGATGTCTTGCGAATTCATCGTAGGGCATATCGTCCCTTATGGCCTGATAGATCCACCGATGATAAGCCTGCACACCATTCGGCCAGAGATTGATGGGAAATTCGGCCTTAACCCTTAAAATATCACACCATTTTAAAGACCAGTAATCAGCAAATTCATCTCTTTGCAGAAGTTCATCGATAAGCAGAGAGCGTTTATTCTTATTTCGGTTTCTCACAAATCGTCTTACATCGGGACCATTCGGCAAAGTGCCTATGACATCAAGATATAACCTTCTTATAAATACTTCATCAGAGCAGATTTTTGCAGGTTCAATATTTAAAGATTTGAGCTTAGCATTAACTAATGAATCTATCTTATTTTGAGGTATGAATTTTTCAGAAATTTCATAGGGCTTGACTTCTATGTTTTCTGCCACAGAAGGTATAGAAAAAACCATCAAAACAACTAAGGCTGTACTTATTTTATTACTCAACAATAACCGGTAATTGAAATTCCTGAGCATAATAAACTCACCTTTAAAAATGCAGCATTTTTATATATTATAAACGAAGGGAAGCTTAAACATATTGTTAAAATTCCTTTTTTTATCAAATTTATCACATGAATACTTAACTTATTTACCAATAAGGAGTTAAGGCGTGTGAATTTGTTGATCTGGCATAATTATTTATTAAAAATTGCGGGCATATTTTTCGGTTTTGAAATAAATTTTGAGTAATTTTCGTCTTTTAGTTTACTTTTTAGAGGCAAAATAAAAAACGTTTAGTATAATAATAGTTTTATGGATAGGCAGTTATGGATGATATAAATAATCATTTTCATATACGGGAATTGAAGCGAGGCGATGTCAGAGAATACTGGCTTACTTCAAGTCAAAGTCATAAAAAAGGTGTGAAGATCATAGGGGAGTGTTTCGATATCCTCAAAGAACTGGATGCAAAAGCAGTTTCTGTTTTTTTATTCAGCAATTGGGAAAATCAAAAAGATATAAAAAAATACTTTAATACTAATGATTTCATAATATGTCCTCATTTATTGCTTTTCCAAAAAAATTCGAAAAGATCTCAATTTCCACAAATCCAGGTGCATGCCGTAAATTCCAAAAATTGCAAAAATATCACTTTCGAAAATAAAATAGTGGGTAAAGAATTCGAAGATGCTAATGCCCGCTATTTTAATTTTAATGCAGTACCGGATCATGGTCCTGCACCTAAAGAATATGAACAGGTAAAATATGTTTTCGAAAGATCTCAGAAAATCCTGAAAAGTAAAGGTCTGGATTTTTCAAACACTGTCCGTACCTGGCTTTTTGCAGATGAAATACTTTCCTGGTATGGAGAGTTGAATAAGGCAAGAAATGTTTTTTTTCAAAAGCACGATATCTTTAATAAAATAGTACCCGCAAGTACCGGTATCGGGATAAGTAACACTTATGACAGGGTAATAGCAAGTCAATTTCTGGCATTTCAGCCTAAAAATGACTCAGTAAAAATCGAAAAAGCGAATTCGCCTCTCCAATGCCCCGCTCTTGATTACAAAAGTTCTTTCAGCAGAGCCATCAAAGTAACCGCTCCTGATCATAAAAGGCTTTATATTTCCGGTACTGCAAGTATCGATGAGCACGGGGAAACGGTTTTTAAAGGTGATGCTGAGGCACAGGTTAATATGACAATGAAAGTAGTCAATGCAATACTGGAAGATGCAAAGATGAGTTGGGAGGATACGAAGAGTTCACTTGTTTACTTCAAATATAAAAACGATTTTGGTTTGTTCGATGAGTATTGCATGAAAAACGGTATCGAATTGCCGCACATAAAAATCGAGGCGGATGTTTGCAGAGATGAGCTTTTGTTTGAAATAGAGCTTTCGGCTATTCGTAAAACCTTACGTTAAGCATATCTCCCATAATTATATTTATGAATTCACCTATTTTACTTCTGACGACTTTAATCCATAATATTTTTAACTAAAGCCTAAAGTAATTTTTCGTTATTATCTAAATTCACTTTCCAATTTGGCAGGAAGAGGAATAAATGACTATACCAAAGTCAGAAATGAAATCTAAATCAGACTCCAGAAACAACTTTAACTCACCACCGATATTAACGGGCTATACATTTTCCCCGGAAAAGGCACAGCAGGCCAGGGATGAGGAAAGACTTCTTGCGATAAGGCTGGAGACCAATCATACCTGCAATCTGAAATGCCGGTACTGTTATGCGGGAAGTGAAGCGAAGTACCAGGAAAAACTCAGCTACGGTCAGATAACCGAAATCGTAAGCCAGGCAAAAGACATGGGAGCGGAATCCATTGTGGTTATAGGCGGCGGTGAACCGACCATCCATCCCGATTTTAAAAGAATAGTATCCTATATCAGCTCACTGGATATGATACCGATGATTTTCAGCAATACAGTGACTATGAGCCGGGACCTTGCAAAATTTCTTTATGACAATAATGCATCTGTTATGGGTAAGCTGGATTCACTGGATGAATCACTTCAGGAATATTTTGCAGGAATAAAGGGAGCGGGCAAAAAAATACACCAGGGACTGGAAAACCTGATGGACGGCGGTTTCTGTGAAAGCGGGAATAAATTGCGTTTGGGAATATCTTTTGTAAGCTGCAAATTTAATCTACCCGAGATCGAGGATATATGGCGATTCTGCAGGAACAACAGAATATTTCCCAATATGGAGGTATTGACACCGACAGGCAGAGCAAAAGAAAATTTACCCGATGCTGGATTAGCCAGGGAAGAGATAAAAGACTACAAGCTGAAACTTCTTGAAATTGACAGGCAGGAGTTCGGTTACGACTGGCTGCCCTTTACCCCTCTTACCGCAAGCGGCTGTCTCCAGCACTTTTACAGTTTTTATATAACGATAAAGGGAGATGTCAGGCCTTGCGCTCCAGTAAAGTTCGATGAGAATCCTGAATTTTTCGAAGACGGAGTCTATCCCCACAATGTTTTCAGAAAGAACATGCGAGAAATTTATGATGACCCAGTTTTTAAATATGTCCGAAACATAGAAAAGTACCTTGAGGGAAAGTGCAAAGGCTGCGAACATCTTGATCAGTGTATCGGCTGTCGCGGATATGCATACAGTGTCGGCGTGAATGAAGGCAAGCCGGGACTGGAAGCTTTAAGATCGGAATGTAAACAGTGTTTTAAATAGCCTTATGGAAATAATCAGACTTTTGAATAAAAAGCAGCTTGAAATAAGCTTAACGGAACATCTTAAAAAAAGAGAGTTGCCGGACAAATTTCTCTATACAGGGATATCAGGAGCGGGGAACTGGCTGAAGCTGGAGTCTTCGAACGATTTTACTGTAGCCTCTTCTTTGACGACTTTTCTGAATGAAAATAAAGAAGCAATAATCAATGAACTGCCTGAAGAATTCAATATTGTAAGTATCGGTTGCGGTGACGCCAAAAAGGAAAAAGTCCTTCTGAAGGCCTGCAGAGAAAAAGATGTAACCTGTCACCTTGTTGATGTGAGTTTAGAAATGCTCGAGGCAGGTATGACAAATATGCAACAAAACGGGTATGAATGCAGGGGTTTTGCAGCTGAGATAGACCAGCTTGAAACTTTGAATAAATACTGGCGACACCCTGTGGTATTATGTCTTTTAGGGAATAATTTTTGTAATTACGAGCCTGATTATATTTTTGAACTCATGGAAAATAACCTCAAAAAAGGGGATTATTTCCTTTTTGACTGTGAAACTTTTACGGAAGATTTTCTCGAAAACAATCGGCTTGAGAAAATCAAAAGAGCCTACAGGTGCAGTACAAATATTCAGTTCAATCTGTCACCTTTGATAAACCTGGGGATTTCAACGGAGGACATCGAATTTCAATTAGACCTGGTGCCGGAGGGAGAAAAAAAAAGTTTCAAAACCAGAAAGCAGATAAAAATCAAAAATGACTGTTCAGCCTCTCTTAACGGTGAAAAAATAATTTTTAAGAAAGGTGAAAAAATCAGGATGGGATTTACTTACAAGTATGATCCAAAATGGCTCAGGATTTTTCTTGAAAGGAGTTTTGATACAGTTCAATGGCATGTAAATAAAGCAAATGATAAGCTGATAGCACTAGTCAAGGTTAGAGATAAATGATGCAAACAAAGACGGTGACTGAAAAAGATATAGTTTTCGGTTGTGAAAAATTCGGCAGGCTGAAGAAAGTTTTTCTTCACAGGCCGGGAAAGGAATTAAAGCTTATAGATGAGAGCAATTATAAACATTGGCTTTTTGACAGGGTACCGGATATTTCCCGGTATATAGAGGAACATATTAAATACGAAGAATTTCTGAATGACCTGGGAATCGAAGTTCTTCAACTGGGTAATTACGTAAATGATTCAAAAGTGCTTATGGAAAAAATGCCGAATCTAACTTTCCTGCATGACACTGCAGTTGTAAGTTCAAAAGGGGCAATAATTTCCAAAATGGCAATGGAAGGGAGGCGGGATGAGCATTTAGTGGTCAAGGAGGCTCTCGTAAATGCAGGTATTCCTGTTCTGCATGAATTCAACGGTAACGGTGATGCATTCGAAGGATGCCTTTTAGTTTCACCTGATACTATCCTTGTAGCTGACACAGAAAGGCATAAAAGAATTTCGATAAATAAATTTATTCAAAATGTACTCCCCTATTTTCATAATATAATTTATGTAGAAATCCCGAAGGCGAGAAGATTTATGCATCCAGATACAATCTTTAACCGGATAACTGCAAATCTTGCTCTAATATATCCCGCAGCCTTTAAGAAGACATATCTTTATACACCTCAGGGTGTCAGTGAAATTGATTTCGTAAAATATATGGATCAAAAAGGCATTGAACTGATAAATGTATCAGATGAGGAACAGAGAAATCTTGCCTGCAGTTTAGTCCCCATAGAGCCGGGAGTTATAATTCATTATGACACGGCACTCAGCAGAAATACCCTGAATAAATTGAATAAAAAGAAAGTAGAAGTTTTGAATTTTCATGCCGAAGAACTCAACAGCGGCGGCGGGAGTCTGCGCTGTCATACACTAAGACTTTTGAGAGTCTAAACTGCACAATTCTATTGACAAAACCTTAAGCGATTAATATTTTCATTTTGAACAGGACTTTTCAGGAAAGGTATGTAAATGGATATTACATTATTGGACCTTTTTGTATTCTTCGGATTTCTGGCCGTTGTGATCTTCGTTTCTCTTTATGCAGGCCGAAAAGAACAGAGTTCAGAGGATTATTTTCTTGCAGGCAGAAAACTTGTCTGGCCTTTGATTGGATTTTCACTGATCGCTTCGAACATTTCCACAGAGCATTTCGTGGGGATGGCAGGTTCTGCCTACGGAAGGGTGGGCCTTGCGATCGCAAGTTATGAATGGATGGCTGCGGTGACACTGGTGATAGTTGCATGGTGGCTGCTGCCTAAATTTCTGAAGGCAGGAATCTATACCATGCCTGAATTCCTGGAATACCGGTTCGATACAGTCACAAGAAGCATCATGGCAGTTTATCTGATGCTGGCTTATATTGTGGTGCTGCTTGCGGTTGTACTTTTCAGTGGTGCGGTAGCGTTTAACGCAGTATTCGATTTCACATCTGTTCTTCAGACAAAATTCGGGATGCCCGTTGAGAAGGCGAATTTCTGGTCCAATATTATAATTATATGGTCTATCGGAATTCTTGCGGGTGGTTATACTATTTACGGTGGTCTTAAGGCAGTGGTATGGTCTGATCTTCTGCAGGGAGGAGCACTTCTTTTAGGCGGAGCAATAGTGACGATACTGGGACTTAATCTTATAGGTGAAGGAAATTTAATAGAAGGATGGAATTCATTTGCCCAAGTAAATGCGGATAAACTGCATACGGTGCTTCCCTATAATGACCCGGAAATACCGTGGGTCGCAGTTTTCATTGGAGGGTTATGGATACCAAATTTATTTTACTGGGGATGTAACCAGTTTATAACCCAGAGAACGCTCGGTGCAAAAAGTCTAGCAGAGGGGCAGAAAGGAATCATGCTTGCCGCCCTGCTTAAACTTATCATACCGTTTATTATCGTGATACCGGGAATAATGGCACTGCAGTTATTCGGAGATGATATAGCAAAATTAGGTGGAAATGTGGCTGACAAGGCTTACCCGTACATGATCAGCCAGATCCTGCCGCCGGAATTGAGGGGAATAATGTTCGCTGCTTTGTTCGGGGCGGTGATGAGCACGTTTAATTCGGGACTGAATTCTGCATCTACGATCTTTACCATAGATATCTATGAAAAATTTCTTAAAAAAGAAATGTCGCCGAAAAAACAGGTAAAAGTAGGCAGGATAGTTACCACTGTAATTGTGGTGGTTGCGTGCCTGTGGGCACCGATCGTCGGGAATTTCAAGGGGGTATTCTGGTATATACAGGAAATATGGGGATTTATAACACCGGGGATAGTGGCTGCTTTTATAATAGGCATGCTGATAAAGAAGACTCCTGCCATAGCTGCAAAAACCGCGTTAATAGCAGGTCCCCCGCTTTATGCCCTGGCGAGGGTGCCGGGTTGGATAATATCGTCCTCTTATATGAAGAAGCACCCGGATGCGGCGGAAGTGGTTCCACCGGAAGAATTTATGGGGGCAGTATATAAGTTCAGCAATTGGGCCTTTCTGCATCATATGGGGCTTATTTTTGTAATTTTAGCTGTCATTATGATCGTAATTACTAAATTTAAGCCGCTTAAAGAACCTGTAACCATGCCGACATCGGATTTAGACCTGAAAAGGCATCCGAAAGTGTATATTATGGGAACCGGGATAATAATAATCACCGCAATTCTTTATATTATATTCTGGTAAAAAAGAATAAATCGCAGTTTCGGGCCTTTTGAAAGCATTTTCGATTTGAAATCGGTCTAATGAATTTTCACAGGTTTTGCCGATACATGTTCTAAATCCACTTTTAGTTGATCTACCGGTATGATAAGCATATTAAAAAATCTTGAAAAAACCGCAGAAAATCTCGATCCGGTAATACTTTTGGTGCCGGGCTTGTTTTTTTTATGTATCGGCTTGTTTATCTGGCTTGGCGGCGCAGGATTAAAAAGAACGCTTTCGGTATGCCTTGCGGCAGTTGTCGGGGCGATAGCAGGTTTTATAGCATCTGATGCAAATATGACGGTAACGATAATTTGTGCTATTTCGGCGACAGTATTCGCTTTAGTCCTTCAAAAGACCTTTTTTATTACGCTTATTGCACTTTTAACTGCCTTGAGCGTTTTCTGTATAGTATCCGGAATATGTGCTAAGGAGGACGTATTCGGAGATGTTGGGCAAACATATTCAAATGATCTGAATTTACAAAACTCGGCTGCTGCGATTGCTGAAAGGACAGATGATATCGGCAGCATTTTTTATAAAGCGGGCAAGGAACTTTCGATCCATTACTGGATATTAGTGGCCGCAAGTGGTATTCTGGCGGGTTTTATCTCTTTTTTTATATTTCCTATCGCTTCGGCGATATGCCTTTCCTTCACCGGTTCTGTGCTTATTTTTGCAGGAATGTCGTTTTTACTCCTTTTCAAAGGTACAGCTCCTTTTACCATAATTTTCAAAAAACCTTGTTTTTACAGTTTAATTTTTACGGTTATGGTGGTTTTTGGTACAATCGTTCAGCTTTTAGTGGGAGTCAAAAGTTCTAAAAAAGCTAAAGAAAAGCCGAAAGATAGCGAAAATAGAAAAAGTAAAAAAGATAGAACAGATTAATTTATTGAAAAATAATCTCCTTATTGTAAGATAATTATATTTCAGGGAGAATATAATATGTATATTTTAAATATATTGGCAACTGCGGTCGAAGAATCAGTTACGGAAAAACCGAGCATAGTTCCATTAGATCTTTTATGGGATAATATAACCTCCTTAAATATAGTTGAAGCCCTTACCTTTATTGCATTCGGGATAGTATGCCTGCTTTACGGCTGGAGAGTTTTTAAGGTACTGGTTGTTATCACCTTCGGCCTGCTCGGGCTTGTCATCGGAATGTTTGCTTGGGAGAAGATCGCAGGCAGCCAGAATCAGATATTTGCAGGGATCGTCAGCCTTATCCTGCTTGCGGCGGTTTCGGTTCCTCTTATGCGCTGGGCGGTCAGTATACTCGGGGCATTGGCAGGAGGAGTTTTGACTTCGGGTATATGGTATGCCTGTCACCTACCTGAACAGTATATCTGGGCAGGAGGGCTTGTTGGCCTGGTTGCGGGTGGTATGATATCATTTATCATTTTCAGGATATCGGTAATGCTTTTTTCCAGTTTCGGCGGGAGTTTTCTTATCATAGTGGGCTTCTTTGCTTTGCTGCATCAATATCCATCCACACAGCAGGATATTCACGACCTTATATTTTATCAGAAATGGTTTCTGCCGATTTCGTTCCTACTGCCGACGGCACTGGGAGTTTATTTTCAGAACAAGTTCATCAAAGGCGCCCAGGACTGGAGTCTTTAAATTACCGTATAAAAAGAATTTCTTGTCAGCGTTAATTTTGAAATTTTATCTAAGAATTTTTGTTTCAACCCTTTTTATATTTATTTTCCTTTAATTAAACACTTTCATATTTAAACACATAAATACTCATTTTTTTTTATTATCATTGACTCTATTGATATATTCGATATAATTCAAATTATTGAAGATTACTTAATCTTTTCACTTCGAGGAGCAGGAAAGTAAAAGGTCGCTAAAGTCCAGAGAAGTTAACTATTGAATGTTAACCTTTTTTAAAGGAGATTATTATGCGACCAAAAATCCTACCATTAATTTTAACTTTTTTGCTGGCATCTTTGGCCTGGGGCATATCATGGGATAATGACTCGGGTGACGATCTTTGGGATACGGCAAGTAACTGGAGCGGAGATTCAGTTCCAACTTCTTCAGACCCTGTCTATATAGACATCAACAATGAAGAATGCATTGTATCCAGCGATATTGATGCTGATGCCAATTCGTTATCAGTGGGAACCTACGCCAATCCATGCACCATAACCGTAAACGGGACACTTGAGACCGGCTACAACGGTTCTTTTGTACTTGGAGACGATTCTTCTGCAGAAGGAATTATGTATGTGGAAAGCGGATCCTATGTACATGGAAGATTTATGCATGTTGGTGACTATGGAACCGGAAAACTTTATCTCAACGGAGGCGAATTGAATTTCAGGAAGAGGTTCTTTGTCCCTAACAATAATGGTGGAACAGGCGAGGTCTATTTAAATGCCGGTGAAATCATTGCAAACGATATGGTAATGAGACCCAGAGGCGGTACAGGAACTTTAGATATCGACAACGGTGTTTTAACATTGAGAGGTGATCAGACCAGTGATATGAACACCTATCTAAGCAACGGGTGGATAACAGCCTTTAACGGAAATGGCGGAGGTGAAGTATCCGTATCCTACGATTCAGGGGATGATGAAACAACACTCGAAGCAGACCCCTGTTCGGCTGATTTTACCAACAATGCAACAAACAACAGATGGAGAAACCATGACAACTGGGATACCGGAAGGCCGGGTTCGATCACTACCGTTGAGATAGATGTGGCTGATGCAACGTGCCTTATCGATAACGTTAATGCTGAAAGTTCCACCCTACTTCTCGGTATCAATAACAGTGGCTGTGAATTGAAGGTTACTAATGATAAATCGCTTGACGCCGGAGATAATGGGATCTGCCTCGGTGACAGCAACGGAAGTGAAGGTATTTTAACTATTACCAGTGGTATAGTTGAAGCAAGGTTCATACATTGCGGCGAAAATGGTGAAGGTAACATTAAAATGACCGGCGGTGTACTCGATCTAAATAGAAGATTGTTTGTTCCCAAATTTTCCGGAGGAACCGGCCATGTTCAGCTTGACGGTGGAACAATAAAAGCTGCCAGACTTGAAATGAGGATCAACGGCGGTGTAGGAACTATGGAGATAACCGGCGGTAAGCTGGAATTAGCAGGTGATGAAAGATCAAATATCAACTCTGATATCTCAAACGGATACATAACTGCAGGAGACGGTGGGCAGCTAATAGTTGATTATGACAGCGGCTCAAATATCACTACCGTCCAGGCATCAACACTTGATTTCGATGTCCAGCCTCCCACCGCTCTATATTATACCCCCTATTTCGGAACAACCGATGACGAGTGGGTATCTACCGGAACGCTTCAAGGGATTCTTGCCCAGGATGGCGGAGACGGAATTTATATGTGGAAAGACGGAGTTTCAAGTCTTTGGATGAACGACCTTGCAAATAATTATAATGTAACACTTTATGATGTAAGAGATTACAGAGGTAACGATACATCTTTCGAATGGCTGGTTGATCACTTCAAAGACAAAATCAAGGGTTATATTTTATACGATGAATCCTCTAATCATGATTCACTGGATGTAGCAGTGAGTTTGTCAGGACTATTCGATGCTATAGCGGTCGATGACGACCTGGAGTCTACGGTTCAGTCACTCGGAATTCCAAAGGTACTGGACGTAAGCAGTAGAGATACTCAGTGGCTTATAAATAACTATTTCGATCAGTTGAATTCAAGTGCGATAATTGTCAAGAATAATGATCATGATGATACATGGATGTGTCAGAGATTGAGAGATCTCGGTGCAGCATTAAGATGTGTCACGACCTGGGAAGACAGTACCAGTATCACCGGGCCCTTATATGATGATATTGCAAAGAATTCTCCAGTACTTGGCTGGGCAGACGGTGCCTATTCTAATGAAGGGGATTTTATTGAATATCATTCAGAACACGATCTTTATCAACTGCCTGCTGACGGTGCTACCAATTTATCAATTTTTGCAGGTATGAATAATTACAGCCCTGAAATAACCTTTGATCAGAATCTGCCGGACAGTTATACACAGGAAGATAATGTTCACCACGTGACCTTTATTCACAGTGACATGGATAATGTGAATTTACTGCTTAGCCAAGACTGGGCAACGGGTTCGGAAAGATACGGCAACTCTAACAGAGGTGATTTTGCATTCGGTTGGGGAATGTCGCCTTCAATGGTCCAGCTTGCTCCCAATGTAATGAAATGGTGGTACGATGATAAAACAAGCAATGACTGTTTCGTTGCACCATTTTCCGGAACTGGCTATTTCCATCCAAGTGAATTTTCTTCAGATGCTATGAACGCCCATGTTAATCAACTGGAAGAACTGATGGAAGACGGAGATTTGAAGTCTGTAGTTATCAATGATCCCGATGCTTATGCCGGAGGTGTAATGAGCAAATGGGATGACATAAGTTACGCTGAAGGATTCTTTGTAACCGGCGGACCTTATCATGAATACGGTGACGATATTCGCTGGTCAAATGGCAAACCTTTTGTCAGTATAAAATATTCGATGTGGGATGGTTATGAAAGCCCATCTTCACTTGCCTCCGCAATCAACGGAAGGTCAACGAATGCAAATAATGAAGATGCCTATACAGCTGTTATCGTACATGCCTGGAGCTATGACTTTGACGATGTAGATTACTGCGTCAGTTTACTTGATAATGACGTAAGGGTAGTAACACCTGAAGAATTCATAGAGCAGATCAAAATGCACGATGTTGGTAAGTAATAAGAAAACATCGAAGTAATTCAAGCGTAACGGTTAACAGCCGTTGCGCTTTTTTTATAACTTATTATATTATCGATATTTATAATTTTCTTGAAATGGGGGCACAGATTTAATAAAATTCTTGATTCTTTGCGGGGAATTCTCCCGTGAAATTTTGATCGGAAAATCAGGTATTTAAGGTGTTTGATAATTTAACGCAAAAATTCGGTGATATATTTAAATCGCTTTCAGGTAAGGGTAAGATAACCGAAGCGAACGTAGCAGATGCTATGCGCGAAGTTCGAAAAGCCCTTCTTGAAGCGGATGTTAACTATAAAGTAGCTAAAGAGTTCTGCAAGGATATTAGAGAAGCTGCCTTGGGTGCGGAGGTGGTAAAGAGCCTGCATCCGGGACAGGTGATGGTCAAGATCGTAAATGACGAGCTGGCAAAGCTGATGGGGCCTTCCGATCCCAGTATTTACTTCGTATCTCCGGGCCCGACGATCATTATGCTTGCCGGTTTGCAGGGTTCAGGTAAGACGACCACGGCAGCAAAGCTGGGTAAGTACCTTGTTTCTCAGGATAAAAACCCGCTCTTGGTTGCTGATGATCTTCAGAGGCCGGCTGCTATAGATCAGCTTCAGATACTCGGTGAGCAGACGGGAATAGATGTATATACCGAGGATACGAAAGATGCGGTACGGGTCGCGAAGAACTCGGTGAAATATGCGAAGAACAACGGCCATGATGTGATAGTTCTGGATACGGCGGGCAGGCTTCATATAGATCAAAGGATGATGTCTGAGATATCGGATGTCGCCAAGACGGTTAAGCCTCATCAGATATATCTGGTTTGTGATGCAATGACCGGCCAGGATGCGGTTAATTCAGCTAAGGAATTCAACGATAAGCTCGAGCTTGACGGAGTGATACTTACCAAGCTTGACGGTGACGCCCGAGGCGGTGCGGCTCTAAGTGTCAAAGCGGTTACCGGAAAGCCGATCAAGTTCGTCGGTGTCGGTGAAAAGCTTAATCAGCTCGAACCGTTTTATCCGGAAAGGATGGCCAACCGGATACTGGGGATGGGCGATGTTGTAAGTCTTGTGGAAAAGGCAGAGCAGCATATCGAAGAAGAAGAGGCAGAGAAGCTTCAGAAGAAGATGGAGAAGGGAAAATTCGATTTCAACGATTTTCTGAAGCAGATGAAGACCATTAAGAAGATGGGCGGTTTTAAGGATTTGATGGGATTAATACCCGGAATGGGTTCACAACTTAAGAACCTTGATTTCGATGATTCCCAGATGGCCCAGACAGAAGCTATAATACATTCGATGACACCCGAGGAAAGGAAAGAACCTGATCTTATAGATTCATCCCGTAGAAGAAGGATCGCTGCGGGTTCGGGAAGACAGCCTAATGATGTTGCGGGGCTTGTAAAGACGTTCCGAAAATCAAGGGACATGATGCAGGCGATGTCCGGCGGAGGTTTCGGCGGGCTTAAGGATATGATGTCCGGCGGATTCGATATGAAATCCATGGCTGAGGCAATGAAAAAGGCAAAGCCCAAGAAAAGATCCAAAAGAAAACGCATCATCAAAAAGAAAGGTAAAAGAATAAGGGGCAAGAGGAAGTGAAGCCGAAAATTTCCATAAATTATTATCTTGAAAAAGTGGGACGGTTTTGTAAAAGTGACTACGGCAAAATGGTTCGCAGTCAGTTTGCAGGCTCAAAAGGAGAGGGTGAACTGGCGATGCTGGTTGCTCCGACAGAGGAGGAACTTGAGCAGATGAAAAAGACAGTTGCCATCATGACGCCGGAAGAAAAGGAAAATGCAGAAAATTTAAGTGATGAGCAAGTAGAAAAGATCGCCAAAGATGCAGGGGTCGATCCTGCGGTGGTTTCAATTTTTATAAACGGATATGCATTACATTGTAAACGTGTTTCGTGACTGCAAAGGGCAGATCACGGGAATTCAATATAGATTGTTAGAAAGGAAATAAAATGGCAGTAAAGTTAAGAATGAAAAGGCTCGGAAGAAGGCACAGACCTTTCTTCAGGATCAACGCGATCGATTCGAGAGAGCCGAGAAACGGTAAGATCATCGAAAACATCGGTTACTATGACCCCATCGAAAAAGATGAAGAAAAACAGTTAGTGATCGACAAGGAAAAGGCACAGAAATGGCTCGACAACGGCGCAATACCGTCTGAGACCGTCTCGAAAATGCTCGAAAAAGTCGGAATTCCGAATAAATTTTCAGAAAAACTTGCCAAAAAGCGTGAAAAGGCAAGATCAATCGCCCGTAAAAAAGGCGTACCATATAACGAAGCAGAACGTAAGGAAGCGGCCAGAAAGGCCGAAGAGGCTGCGAAAAAAGCTGAAGAAGAAGCTAAGAAGGCCGAAGAAGAGGCTAAAAAGGCAGAGGAAGAAGCCAAGGCTGCTGAAGAGGCATCCGAGGAAGGTGAAGAAGGCTCGGAAGAAGAAAAGAAGGAAGAATCTTCCGAATAGATCATGAGGATCGATGTTCTAACACTTTTTCCCGAGATGTTCGACTCGCCATTGAGTCACTCGATAGTTAAAAGAGCCCGGGAAAAAGAAATCGTTCAGGTCGAATGCACGAATATTCGTGATTTTGCGATCGGCGATTACAGAAAAGTTGATGATAAACCATACGGTGGCGGGCCGGGCATGGTAATGATGCCGGGCCCCGTTTTTGATTGTTACGAGGAAGTTAAGGGACATTCCGCCGAAGAGCCGCACGTGATTCTTCTCACTCCCCAGGGAAAGATATTCGATCAGCAAAAGGCCCGGGAATTCAGCCGAAAGAAACGCCTGATGTTGATCGCCGGCAGGTATGAAGGGTTCGATGAAAGGATACGGACGGGCTTAAATGCCGAACAGATATCCATCGGGGATTATGTTCTTAGCGGCGGCGAGCTGGCTGCAATGGTAATAATCGATGCTGTTGTGAGGCTTCTGGAAGGAGCATTAGGTGATGAGGATTCTGCAATGGATGATTCATTTTCCAATGGTTTGCTTGAATACCCGCAATACACCAGACCTGAAGTTTACCGTGATATGAAGGTTCCGGAAGTGCTTTTGAGCGGAAATCATAAGAAAATTGAAGAATGGCGATTGCAGAAGGCGATCGAAAGGACCAAGGCCAATCGGCCTGACCTTTACGAAAAGTACGTAGATGAAAACGAGATAGACCAATCCTGAATATTCAATTTTAAAAATCCTACAGAAGCCGAGCTGCGGAAGCAGCCGGATGTCGTTTTAAGTTTTCCGAGTTGCACCAGGAGCTCGGCTTCTGGGTTCGGGTTTTGAGATGGTTAAAAGTGTAAAAAAACGCTTGTATTGATTTTTTTTATTTGTATAATACTGTGCTCTCTGGAAAAAATAGAAATTGTTTAAAATTTTTTTGATTACCATACTGTTAAGGAGACATTGACCGCCCGCTGGCAGATGGGATGGAGTGTTAAATATGAAAACTGAATTATTAGAACATGTTGAAAGCAAAAGTCTTAAGGATAAGATCCCTCATTTTGAGGTTGGTGACACAATAGAAGTCAACTGCAAGATACAGGAAGGTGATAAGGTAAGGATCCAGAAATTCACCGGAACCGTGATCTCACGTAAGGGCAGGAGCATAAACGAGACTTTTACCGTTCGAAGGGTTATCGGCAGTGAAGGTGTTGAAAGGATATTCCCGATCCATTCGCCGAATATTGCAAGCATAAAACCGGTTCGAAGCGGTAAGACCAGAAGAGCAAAACTTTACTATCTGCGTAAGAGAAAAGGCAGAGCGGTAAGGCTTGCCCAGAGGCATTCTGAGCACACTAAAGAAATCGGCGTAAAGAAAACCAAGAGAGCCGGCAAGAAAAACAAGAGGAAGAAAGCACAAGTCGCTGAAGAAGCCCCGGTTCAGGAAACACCGCCCCAGGCCGAAGAACAGCCTCAAGAAGAAGCTGCAAAATAAACGATGCTATCGAAGCTTTTTAACAGGAAGCTGACGGATAAACAGAAACTCGGAAGATGGGGCGAGAAACAGGCTGAAAAATTCTTAAAGAATAAAGGCCTTAAGACTCTCGCCCGAAACTTTGAATATAAGACCGGCGAAATTGACCTGATCATGGTCGATTCCGACCGGTCGATCGTTTTTGTAGAGGTGCGAACGAGGAGCAAAGAGGATTTCGTGCATACCGAGGAGACAGTTAATTTCACCAAGAGGGCAAAGTTGATGAAGACGGGTAAGATCTTTATATCCCAGCATGAACTTCAAGACCGCCCTTTCAGATTCGATATTGTGACGGTGGTTGCAAATGACAGCCGGCACCCTGCGATAAATCATTTTGAAAATGCATTCAGGTAAAGCATGGAACTTATAGATACACATTGCCATTTAACATTCGAGCAGTATGAAGGAAATATCGCAGAAGTTCTCGAAAAAAGCAGGAAGGCCGGTGTCACGAAGTGCATTACCGTAGGAACAAATCTCACTGACAGTATAAACTCTGTGATACTGGCAAACCGGTATGGCGATATTTATGCTGCGACGGGAATACATCCGCACGATGCAAAGTCGGTTACGGATTCTGACATGCGGTCGATCGAGCAGCTTGCAAAAGAGGATAAGGTGGTTGCGATAGGTGAGACGGGGCTGGATTATCATTATAATTACTCGCCCCCTGCCGATCAGAAAAGGGTTTTTATTGAGCATTTGAAGCTGGCGAAGTCACTTGATATGCCGGTGATCGTGCATTCAAGAGAGGCGTTTGAAGATACGATGGAAATCCTGGATGAAAATGCGCAAGGGATCGAAAGAATCGTTTTCCACTGTTTCGGAGGAGATGCAGAACAGGCAAAGGAAGTTATAGATAGAGGATATTACATTTCTTTTACGGGAGTTGTCACCTTCAAGAATGCCGAATCTGCGAGAAGAGCTGCTGAGGTGACGCCGGTAGATAAGCTTATGGTGGAAACCGATGCACCGTTTATGTCCCCTGCTCCCATGAGAAAACAGAAGACCAACGAACCAGCCCTTATGGTTCATACGGCAAAAAAACTTGCCGAAATCAAGAACATTTCCTTAGAAGTACTTGCAGATCAAACCACTAAAAACGCCAGAACTTTTTTCAGTATCAAGTAAAACTGCACCTGTTTAATGATTTAATTTTGAATTTCAGTAACTATATTTAAAACATCAAAATGTTCATTTGTTAATCATTTCTTTATAACGACTGATAAAAAAAGGTTTGGCAGTGTTAAAAATACCATTTTGCTCGTTTTTTCTTGACACCCTTGGGCAGTGAAGTTAAATTAGGCGAAAAAGGTAATTTGGGAAGCAAAGTAATCAAACGGATTTGATTAAAAAAGGGGACTAGTTAAGATGAAGGATTTATACACAACGGGCAAGGCGGCGGAGATCTGCCAAGTTAGTCAACAGACCATAATCAGGTGCTTTGACTCCGGCAAGCTCCAGGGTTTCAGGGTTCCGGGTTCACGTTTTCGCAGAATACCGAGGGAAAGCCTGATCAAGTTCATGAAGGAAAACGGCATACCGCTGGATAATATCGATTCCGGGAAAAAGAAGGTGCTTATTGTCGATGACGATGAGGAGATCCTGGAGTTGATGGTGGATGTACTTTCTCGAGACGGCAGATTCGATATCGAGACGGCAAACAGCGGATACGAAGCGGGAATGGCAACGCAAAATTTTAAGCCGGATGTCATATTGCTTGATTATATGCTGCCGGACGTCAACGGTGATGTTGTCTGCAAGACCATCAAGAGCAACCCGGAATTCGAAGATACCAAGATCATTATCGTCAGCGGTGTTGTTAAACAGAATGAGATCGACAATCTCCTGGGGTCAGGGGCGGAAGATTTCATCAAGAAGCCTTTTAATATTGTGGAACTTACAGACAAGATATCGAATGTTCTTGAACTGCAAGAACAGGAATAACCTAGGATTTTCAAAATTTGTGAAGTTAAGGATAACAGATGCCGAAATTGACATCTGCTGAAAAATCTGCACATGAAATAGAGCTTGGATTGCGCAAACTTAAGTGCCTTTCCACTATGCCGTCCTTTATTTCCGGTTTTCTTTCGAGGATGGATGATCTCCGATCTAATGAGGCAATAGAGATAATTAAGTCCGACCCCGCCCTTTCGTGTAAAATCCTTTCGCTTTTATCAGATAATGGAATCAGTTTTTCGTCTCTTGATTTTTCAATGAAAAAAGCTGTTGAACATTTATCCGTTCAGGAATTAGTGGAGGCGGTTTTTTCGTCAAATATATCGTGGGAAAATGGATCAAGGCCTATCAAACAAAAAGACATGACTGTATATTCGATCGCAGTGGCATGTTGTGCGGAAAAACTGGCTGGGGAAGTATCTCCGCAAATGAATCCGGAACTGGCTTATTTTAGCGGATTATTGCATAATATAGGGAATCTTGCGATATTCGAGGCGATGCCGAAAAGCTTTGATATTCTTGTTAAAGAAGCCAGCCGGAAAAACAGTTCATTAGCTCCGGTACAGAAAAAACATCTGGGTATGGATTATACGTTGATAGGTAAAAAACTTTGCAGACAATGGCACCTGCCGAAGCAAATCGAGATGGCCATATGGCTTCATCAAAGCAATCCCGCCACTTTTTCAAAACAGCTGTCGGAAGCAAAATTAGCTCAGGTAGTACAGGTTGCAAGCTGTATCGCAAGAAAATACAAAATAGGCACAAGCTGTGACTTCCGTCAGGAAAGTGACTGCATGAAAACAGCTTCGGATCTCGGTATAAGCGAACAAGCTCTTACCCGAATCGCTGAAAACCTGAAAACCGAGGTTAAGAAAAAAATGGCAATTACAGGACTTGATGTCCTAAACAATATAGAAAGATACTGCAGGGATGTACATTCGACTGCTGTTAACTTGGCAAAGAAGAATAGCATGATAACTGCGGAGCATAAGAAATTCGCGGCGGCTTCGAGTCACTTAAATTTTGCGGAGGATTTTCTTTGCAGTATCCCCCAGGACGCCCTGCCGCTTGACATAGCTGAAGAACTGGCAGCGAGACTTCAAAGATTCTATCAAACCGGCCAGGTGTGTCTCTATATAGTAAATCCGGCTGATCAGAAGACACTCGATGCGGTTATAATCGACAGTTCAGGCCAAAGTAATATTATTCCGGTAAAAGCCGAACGGTTCCCTGTTCCGGAGCAGCTGACTGATAATTTCGATATATTAGATGCCGAAGGCATTTGCGACTGGTTATTCGGCCAGATTGAAACAGAGTTTAAATATGAAAACACGAAGATCGCCCCTATTTTATGTCACGGCAAGGCGATCGGGGCAATCATATTCGAACTTAATTTTCCTGTCGATCTGGATGAACTGAAAAAGCAGTTCGAAGGAGCAGCTTCCATTGCCGGCGCCGTTTTGGGACTTTCATTTACCAGCGAAGAACAACAGAGGCTTGCAGAAATTTTCCTGCAGATACCTGAAACCAAAAGGGCGGAAACAGCAGAAATAAAAGAGTCTGACACGGAAAATAAACTCGAGGAACAAACAAGTCAAAATAAGAAAACCGGCACTAACAGCGAAACTACAAAAATCTTTGCGGAAATGGCAGCGGGTGCAGCCCATGAATTGAATAATCCCCTGCTGATCGCTTCCGGTCGGGCACAGCTTCTTTCCGAAAAAGAAAATGATGAAGAGAGCAAACAGGCCCTGGATAAGATCCGCGATAACATGGCAGAGATATCCGGTATAATCGATGACTTGATGCGGTATGCGGAACCTCGTAAACCCAGGAAGGAAAAAGTTCCCGTCAGACAGTTGATAGATGAAGCAGTTCAGTTCACTTCCAGAAAGAAAAAGTCTGAAATATTGGGATTCGATGTTAATATTCCTTCCGATTGTGCAGACGTTGAAGTTGACTCCGTGCAGACTGTAACATCAATTTCCAATATTTTTACTAATGCTCTGGAATCTTACGAAAACCAAAAAGGACCTATAACTGTCCGGGCGGAAATGACCGATAATAATCTGGTCAAACTGTTAATTGAAGATCAGGGCTGCGGAATGGACGAGGAAACCCTTGAGAAGGCTAAATATCCTTTCTTCAGTAATAAACCGGCTGGCAGACAACGAGGCATGGGACTTGCCCAGGCACACAGGCTGATAACCATGAATAACGGTAAAATGGAAATTGAAAGTCAGTTCGATAAGGGAACTACGGTTAATATTTACCTGCCTACTGCCCTTTGAAAATTATCAATATAAACTTAATTTAACCGTTCACCTCTCAAAACAAGATTCTTTTGTTAAGCCTTGATTAATTTTTGACGAAATTTCTTCTGTAATCACAGCTAAAGGTATGTTTTTAAAAGCGGAGTAATATGAATAAAGAATTAAGAAATAAAAGACTGCGGAAACTTGTTAAAGCAGCGAATAAAGAAAGAAAAAAACTAGCCCGGCAGGTAGAGATACTCTGTAAAGATATGATCAGTGCCCAGAGAGAACTGATCGAAAACGTGAAAAACATGAGTTTTTCATCAAAATTTTATGAAAACCTGCTCTCCTCACAAAATATGGATCAGCTTCTAGCATCTGCTGCAGAACAGATAGGTGAATTCACGGAAAATTCAGAAATTTCATTTCTCCTTAAAAATGATGATGATTATGAGGTCTACGGATTTCATTCATGTATGGATAATGAGGAAAGTTTCCCCATTAAAAAGAGTTTTAATAAAGAGCTTTTTCAGATAATATGCAGGGAAAACAAAACCTTTGACTTGCAGCAGCTTTTAGATGCGGGGCTTTGTGCAAATCTGGGAATTGTGAAGAAATACAATGCGGTTGCAATCCCTTTAAATCATTTCGGCCAGGTTCCCGGTTTTATATTTCTTTGTCGCACGGCAGACAATAAATTTAAAGATGGGGAGATCAAAAAAATCCAGGAAATCAATCCGGGACTTTCGAAAGCAATCTTTTCCCTGAATCATAAAAAGCCGGCTACTGCCTGATCAATCGGGAAATATGGGAGTAATATTTTCGGCAAGTGACTCCAGTATATCCAGGTCCTCTGGGGACAGATCTTTAACATACTGAATGTACTCAACCATTTTTTTGAAGATATGTTCATCTCCCGGAGTCAGTGCAACAGAGACGCCTTGGGAAAGCGTCCAGCTCATGGCCATTTTCTGGAGTTTTTCATCAGTGATCGGCTGATACCAGGTCTTAGGAAAATTTTTCTTCTGTTCAGAACCTTCCGGCCATTTTTGCAAGGCAAGGGCTTTTAAAGCGATAATACCCATATTTCTTTTTTTTGCCTCTGAGAGTACATCAACTTCCCACCGGTTATTAAAATGAAGCCCGAAATTGACCGGATACATTACGGTATCAAAATCAAATTCATTCATAGCCTTCACTGCCGCTTCAGGTGTGTGGGCAGAGAAACCGATATATTTTATCTTTCCAGCTTTTTTAGCTTCCAGGGCAAGTTCAATGGCACCGTCTTTTGAAAGTGCTTTTTCCACCTCTTTGGTTTCCACCAGCCCATGCAGCTGATAAAGATCAATGTGATCCGTTCTTAATTCTTTTAAAGAATTTTCAAAATCCTCTTTTGCATTTTTTTTATCCCTTTTATGAGTCTTACAGGACAGAAAAATCCTATCTCTGTGTGATTCGATTGCTGGCCCCATTCTTGATTCAGCCATGCCGTACATAGGAGCTACATCAAAATGATTTATACCTGAATCTATTGCGTAGTTTACGAGCCTGTCTGCGGTGTACTGGTCAACTTTATCAACCAGAAGTCCTCCAAAGCCCAAAATTGCCAGTTCCTCACCTGTTTTTCCCAAAGTCCTTTTAGGTATACTCATTGCGCCCCCTGTCAAATTTATAATTGCGGTAGAATTATTTTATTCGCCTTTATCAATTCAATATCATTTGAAAATTTTAATTCAAATTTTGACTTAGTGAAAAAAGTAAATCCTTTATATTTCATCAGATATTTATTCTGAGATAAAAATTTCGACGGGCTGTAAATTATAAGTGGATTATCTGATTTTCTGACCAGTTCAATAAAGGCATTTTGATCCAATACTATAATTGAACCGATCGCCTTTTTGGCATTTTCTATAATTACAGCATTAGCCCCTATAACTCCGGTTGAAGCGTAAGTCATTTTTGTCTCCCAAACTTTTTGCTCGTCGAATAAAAGGTTTTGATGGATTTTAGCAAATTATGAACGGATTTTCGAGAAAATCTTTTTCAAACAAAACTAAAATACTTGCAATATGTTTTTTTTCTGGTAAATTGATTTGCCTTGAAAGACCTCGGGCAGGTAGCTCAGTTGGTAGAGCAATGGACTGAAAATCCGTGTGTCGGCGGTTCAAGTCCGCCCCTGCCCAGTTTTTTAAACCCATATATAGCAAGACTTTACAACATCTCTTATGTCTTTTTACCCCCTAAGAAATGCCTTGATTTTGCGTGAATAGTCTAAGTTCAAGTCCTTTTAACTGATATACCAATACTTAAGTAAGTAGAGTTTAGTCTAAAAATAACTTGAAGGCAGTTAATCATCTAATAAAACCAAAAGTATATATAAACCTTTTTACAGGTTAAATGATGAAAAATATTGTACTGATATCATATGATAAAAAGAAATTATAAAAACCTCAAAAATTTTCATTTTTGCGCTTAATGAGGGAAAATAATTCATAATTTACATTTCAATATCTTAAAATAATTCCTAAAATCACTTTATTGTGAAAACTGTTAATTTTTGAGGAATAAAAAATGACTGCATTAAAAAGGATTTTCCTAATCGTTTCGCTGGTACTTTGTGCTAATTCTTCGTTATTTGCCGGGCAGATAATCATTGGTCAAAATGCAACTGACCTGGAAAAATATGCTGCCAAGGAGCTTCAAAGGTACATGTATCATTTGACCGGTAATGTTATCAAGATCAAGAATGATAAGGCAAAACTGAAAGATGATACCTTTATCATTGGGCAAAATAATACTAATAGCAAAGTGCAAGAATTAGTAGATGAAGGTTTGGTTGCTGTAAGCAAAGATAATCCGGGTAGCCAGGGCTACATACTTAAGAAAGTTACAGTTGATGGCAAAGATGTTCTAGTGATCGCTGGAAGTGATGCGGTAGGATGTTTATATGGTGTATACGGTCTATTGGATGACCATTACGATATCGGATTTTATTTCAGCGGAGACATCCTCCCTGAGGAAAAAAAGGAATTGACTCTGCCTGATATTTACGAAACCAAAAAACCAGCGGTCTATATAAGAGGCTTTCTGCCGTGGACAAACTTTCCGCAGTCTGCAACCGTTTACTCCTGGGATGACTGGCGGTACATAATCGATACCGCAGCTAAAATGAGAATGAATCTCATACACGTTCACAACTATAACTTCGGCACCGAAGAACGAGGCCACAATGAAATGTACCACAACTTTGAATACCAGGGATATCTGTCAAGGGTATGGATGCCTACTGCAAGGACCGGTCATATATGGAGGGGTCCGGAATGGGATGTCAATAAATACCTCTGGGGAGCAAGTGACCTTTTCGGGGACTACGATTTCGGCACCGATGCAACCTTGCATAATAAAAATCTTTCAAATCAACAGGTATTCGATAAAGGAAGATCCATGTTCCAGAAAGTTATCGATTATGCTCATAAACGTGGTGTAATGATAGGACTTGGGCTAGATATTGACCTGATACCACAGGTTTACAACAAAAAATTCGGGGTAAAAGCTGACAATCCTGAACTTATCGAAGCACGTGTTGAGCAGATAACACGAGACTATCCTGATCTCGATGTTCTTTTCTGTTTTCATTCCGAGTCGCCTCAGGATGAAAAAGATTTCTGGCAGCGGATTTTTGACGGATTTTATAAGGGAATGAAAGAGAAGTCACCGGATACCAAGATCGCGGTAGCCGGCTGGGGGTTAAAGCCCGAGTTTGTTGAAAATCTTCCTGAAGATGTTATCTGTGCGCCTATCGCCGCATATTCCGATAAATGCGTTAGCGGCGCTGAATACGGCGACAGGGAATTCTGGGGCTGTCCCTGGCTGGAAAGGGACTTCAGAAGTTCACAATATTATTATCCATATAACATACATCTTTCCAACACTATCGATGCCTGGCAGAACAGGGCAGATAACATGAAGGGCTTTTACTGCCTGACCTGGAGACTGACTGATGCTGTTGATCCGAAAATGAGCTATATTGCAAAGGCACCCTGGGACAAAAAAAATAAATATGACAGTTCCCGGGACGTTTACTACGAATACGCACGCAGAAGCTACGGCAAAAAAATTGCCGATACCGTCATCAATATCATCGATCAAAACGAGCCATTTGCCAGTGGTTTCGGAGAATGTCAGCCCACTCCTTATTTCAGCGGAACTACACGACCGGATATCGGCGGTTGGCTTTTCAATATCAGTAAGTTTACCCTTACATCTGAAGGCGGAAAAACTAAAGATATTAATGCTGTGGATTACGACCGAAACCAGGGTACAAGAGTTGCAGATTGTGCTGAAGGTGGAAAGTGTTTGGGTTATATCGGAAACAGTCACTGGACAAAATATGAACAAATTCAGCTTCCCGGAACGGTTGAGAAATTTCAGGCAAGAGTAGCCTCTGCAACACAAGGCGGAGCCATAGAAATCAGAAAAGGCGGCCCTTCAGGTGAAATAATCGGCGTCTGCGAAGTTCCCAAAACCAGTGGCTGGCAGAAATGGGTGACAGTTTATTGCGACCTTAAACCGATAAAAGGTAAAAAAGATATTTCCCTGAGTTTTGTTGGCCCGGAGATAAACGACCTTCCCAAGGCCGAAAGACAGCTTGCTGTTATAGATTCCTGTCTCGAAAATACAGAAAACAAAAGCTTTAAAGCGAGACTCGAAAAATTAAGATGTAGAATTCAGGCTGCACATGACCATATCGTACTGGAACAGACATTTCCCTATGTTATCTGGGACAAACTCCCCAGTGCCTTTAGAAGCTGGGCAAGAAATTTCACTCACAGGGTTGACGATATTTCCTCGCTGGGTAATGTTCAGAGTTCTCAAAACAGGTTCGTTCAGTTGAGATATCTTGCTAAAGAAAATGAACTTCGAGATAAGCATAAGGTTAAGGCTCCTTCATATGTCACTGCAAGAGGAACCGAGAAGGGAGCACTAATAACCTGGAAGAACGAAGAGAAAAATGCAAAAGGTTTTAACATCTACAGGGACAGTGTAAAGATCAATGATGAAATGATAAACGCGGAAACGCTGAATTTAGTAGATAAAAGTAACGGGGATTTTGAATATACAGTTACTGCTATAGATAAGAACGGCAAGGAAAGCCCGAGATCAGTTCCAGCAAAATGTTCAGCAGGTGACGCTGACAACAATTCGCCTCTGGTAGTAGTTATTTCAGAACCCATCTCAGCCGCGAAAGGTCAAAGCAGGGATATTATTGCCAGGATACTGGATAACAGAACTTACGATAGTATTTCGGCTAAAATACGCTACAGAAACCCCGGAGATTGGTTCTGGAAAACAGAGAAAATGGAAAGAAGAACCAAGGCTGTTTTCGGCTATACCCTTCCTGAAAGATACATTGATGAAGAGATCCTGGAATATTACATTGAAGTTACAGATGGTGACAATAAAGGTTATTTCCCGCCTGCAGCTCCTGAAGTGGTTGCTACCATGATAACCTTCGAAGAACAAAAAAAGGAATTGCAGTCGCCTGACTTGAAAGCCAATGGAAATACTTTAAAATGGAACAAAGTAGAAAACGCTTTCTGGTACAAAATATACAGAAGTCCCGATAAAAGTTTTGATGCAGACGCTTCCGATTTTGTCACCTATGTTTATAAAAGCACTACAAGCTTCGAGGATAACGCCGAAGGCTTTGCAGGGGAAAAACTGAAGGGGGATTATTATTACAAAGTCACTGCTGTTGACAAGAACGACTTTGAAAGCAGACCTTCCGATGCGGTAAAAATAAACTGGTAACATTAATTTGAGGTGATTATGAATTTTAAAAAAATATCATTGTCATTGGTTTTGGTACTGTGTGTAAATTCTTGTATATTTGCAGATGGAAATATCGGCATTGGAAAAGACCCATCACAGCTGGAAAATTATGCTGCAAAGGAACTTAAAAGATACATTTATCTGCTTTCCGATGAAGTATGGAATATTCAGCGAAGTAGTGACGAAATAAAAAACGATGGTTTTGTAATAGGTACTGCTCAAAGTAACTCTCTTATCAAAAAATTTACAGAACAGAATCTGATAGAATTAACACCGGCCCAGCCCGGCAGGCAGGGTTATATTTTAAAAACTATAAAATACAAAGGCAATGACTTGATTATCATTGCAGCCAATGAACCCATCGGATGTCTTTACGGAGTTTACGGTCTGCTGGAAGACTATTATAATATCGGCTTTTACTTCAGCGGGGATGTTTTCTCGAGCAAATATAAGCCTTTTAAAATCAAAAAAGTTGATGACATCATAACCCCAACCCTTTACATAAGGGGATTTCTGCCGTGGACAAATTTTCCACAGTCTGCAACAGTATATTCATGGGAAGACTGGAAATTCATAATCGATCAGGCTGCAAAAATGCGAATGAACTTCATTCACATCCATAATTACAACGGTATGAAGGGACATAATGAAATGTACCACAACTTTGAATACAAGGACTTTATGTCACGGGTTTGGATGCCAACGGCAAGAACGGGCCATTCCTGGGCTGGTCCCGCATTTGATATTACCGAATACAGGTTCGGTGCGGGGGATTTATTCGGCGATTACGATTTCGGCACTGATGCCACCCTGCATAACGAAAGCTTAAGTAACGAAGAAGTGTTTGCTAAGGGTTCATCGCTTTTTTCAAAAGTTATTGACTATGCCCATAAAAGAGGAGTAAGAATAGGTCTCGGCCTGGATATTGATTTGATACCCTCGGAATATAAAAAAATTGGGGCAGAGGCATCCGATATGGAAATAATTAAAGCCCGTGTCGATCAGAACACAAGTGACTATCCGAACCTGGACTATCTGCTCTGCTTCCAGTCAGAAGGTTCCAGAAGAGGCGGAGAAGAATTCTACAAAAAATGGCGAAAAATGATAATGACGTGGTATAATCTGTTTAAGGAAAAGTCACCTAACACCCGCCTGTGTGTTTCAGGATGGGGACTTGATCCGGAATCAATAGCAGAACTTCCTGAAGACATAATCTGCGCTCCCATTGCAGGATATTCTGATAAATTCCAGGACGGTTCGATCTTCGGGGACAGAGAGTATTGGGGCTGCCCCTGGATGGAAAAGGACGGCAACGGTTCACAGCACTATTACCCATACGGAACTCATCTTTCAAATACCATTGAGGCATACCAGAATAGAAGTGACAATACCAAGGGGATGTACTGCTTAACGTGGAGATTAACCGATGCTATAGAACCGAAAATAAGCTATATTGCTAAAGCACCTTGGCATTCCGAAGAAAAATACAAGACCTCTTACGATGTATATCATGAATATGCAACCTTGAATTACGGAGAGAAATGTGCGGATGAAATAACTGCGATCATAAATGAAAACGAACCTTTTGCAGTTAATTTTGGCGAATGCGCACATACGCCGCAATTCTCCGGGTCAAGGCGAAAGTGCGTCGTAAGTAACCTTTTCAATATCGATAAATTCTTATTAAAAAAAGATACTGGCGAAACAAAAAAACTTGAAGCAGTTGACTACTCAAATAAGGGGGGGCATCTGAAAGAATCTGAAACTTTTTTAAGAAATATCAGGAGAGACAGCTGGGTTGAATTCAGCAATGTTGACCTTAATGGAATAAAGATTATTTCCGCTATGGCTTCGGCTGCTGATTATTCAGGAGAAATACAAATAATAATTGACAGCCTTGAAGGTAAAATTATTGGAGAAATTGATGTCGAAGCAAGCGGTCAGTGGCGAAATTGGCAGGAATTTTCTACTGATATCGAGAGAACAGAGGGATTCCATGATCTTTATTTTGTCTTTCTGCCTGTCAAGGACAACGATCTTGAAAAGGCAAAAGAGCAGTTAAAGGTCATTGACCAGTGCCTTGCAAGACTGAAAGATGCGGGGAGAATATCAAGGCTGAAGATGCTTAGGTGCAGGATAGAAGCTGCAAAAAACTTCATAGAACTTGACATGAACTTCCCCGACCTGACATGGGGACAGCTGCCGGGACCTTTTGACAGCTGGGCAGAGAATTTTATGTACAGGGTAAACGATATTTCTTCTCTTGGTAATGTTCAGAGTTCTCAAAACAGGCTGGTCAACTTAAACTACCTGCCGAAAGTCAAAAAGATAATACAGGAGCAGATGATAAAGCCGCCTTCACATGTTACAGCAAGAGGCACGGAAAACGGTGCAGTCATCCGGTGGCAGAATGAGCAGGTAAATCCATTCGGCTTCAATATATACAGGGACGGAAAACTGTTAACCGAAGAACCGCTTCCCGGAACCGCAAGAGAATTTAAAGATAAAAATGTAAACGGCAATTTCAGATACACCGTTCAAACAGTAGATCATTACGACCGGTTCAGTTATCATTCGATCGGTGATAAATGCCTTGCCGGTGATGCAGATAATGAAAAGCCGTTTATTACATTAATTTCGGCTCCCTCATCTGCGATCCAGGGCCAGTCGGTTAATGTCGAAGCATTGGTTTTAGATAATCGGGATTATGCTCAAATATCAGCAGAGCTTTACTACAGGGCCATAGGAGATGAAAGCTGGAACAAAAAGCAAATGAACAGGAAAGTAAAAGCGATTTTCGATGCTCCTATATTCACAGAAGCTGAAAGCGGCATAATTGAATATTACGTTAAAGTATCGGATGGCAAAAATATTAATTATTTTCCTGCAAATGTCCCCGAAACTACCTGCTCTCTAGTTACGACAGCAAAAACCGAAAAAGACAGAATATCTTCACCAGAACTCGAAACTGTCGGCAAAACCTTAAAAATAAATTCTAAAGAAAATCCTTACTGGTTTAAGATATATAGAAGTAAGGACAAGAATTTCCAGGCAGACGGTTCAACTTATGTAACTTACCTGGCAGGTACAACGAACGAATTTAAGGATAACGGCTTTGGTTTTGACGGATTACCCTTAAAAGGTAAATATTATTATAAAGTAACTGCTGTTGATAAAAACGATTTCGAAAGCAAACCTTCTGATAAAGTCAGCATCGAGTGGTAGACTTTAAAAGAGAATCTTTGCATTAATGTAAAAAACTATTATAATAATAGTTCAAATATATTAGATGCGAAGCTGTACATAGCATGAAAACCAAATTAAGAAATGTCGATTATGCTACCAGATTATTTGATAAATACGGCACCTTTATAAGGGCCGTTATTGATTATCAGGTAAGTGATGAAGAAGTACAGGAAGATATATATCAGGAGTTTTTCCTCCTTTTCGTAGCTAAGCCTGTACCTGACGATGTAGAAAATGTTAAAAGTTTTTTATATAAAATCATAAATGATTACATAAAAGATCGATATAGAAGCAGGAAGCGTTATCAAAGAAGGATTAAACAGTATTCTGTAAAAGTAAATAACCATGATTTCAGGAACGAACCCAGTAAAAAACTTGAAAACTTTGAAGAATTGAAGTATTTTTTAGGTGTTTTAAAAAGAAAGTTATCTACAAAAGAACGTGAGGCTATTGAATATAAATATAGGCATGGGTGGGATATTCATGAAATATCCCGCAAAATGGATATAGATAAAAGGTCGGTTTCGAGATATGTCTCAGTGGGTTTAAAGAAAATTAAAGATTATTATGAAGAGAAACAAAAAACATGAAGAATTCAAAAAACCCAATGTGCGAGAGGTCTGCCTTTTCTTATTACGACTTTCTCACTGACAAAAACTCGATACCGAATGATGTAATTGCACACGTTGAAAATTGTGATGTCTGCTCTGAGAATATACAAAATTTAAAAAAGCATCTGGAAGATATCTCAGAGGAGAATATTCTCAATAAAATTAAAAATAAACTTCTTTCACTTCATTTCGCTTTTAATAATCAGAACATTACCTGTGAAGAGGTTAAACCCTTTCTGACTGTTCTGGTTCAGGACGATATACAAATAAAAGTTCCTACGCCCCTGACTCATCATGTTCAAAAATGCAGCCGGTGCAAAGAGGATATCCGGAAGATTAAAAAACTGAACTTTACCAATAAGCAACTTTACGAATTCGGCGAACTTTTTACTGAAGACGAAATAACCGACCAGCAGCTTTCTGAAAGGATAGAAAAGATACTGGATAATAACGAAAGAGACCTTTTTCAAATACAACAGGTTATCGACGTTTACAGAGAAATAATGGATAGAGAGAATTCCGGTGTTGTTACCGAATTTGATGCTCTTGACCATGTAAAAGGTCAAATTACCGGATCTGCCCTCAAAGCAAAGATCAAAAAATTATATAAACCTTTCTCTGCAGCTGCAGCTGTAATAATACTTGTTTCGGTCTTTGTGTTTATGTATAACCCTTCCCCTGTAAGTGCAACCGGTCCGGAAGAAGTTTTAAACGCACTGGATAAGCAAAAAAGGGTTTACCTGGAAAAATATAATTCCGATGACCACTCAGTTCCAAGTTATAAATTATTAGCTTCGGAAAAACCTGCGATAAGGGTCAGGATAGAAAAAGGAAAGTTCGAGTATATCAATCTGGATACCAATAAAAAGGTTACAAAAGATAAGGCCGGAAACGTGAAGCGATCGAAAATCTATCCCGAATTTTCAGAAATCCCGGAAAACAATGGTATCGATAATGTGGTTTTGCCTTTCTTAAAACCGTTCATATATTCTAAAAAATCTGAAATTACAGAACTTTCAACCGGTAATGATAATGTAATTAAATATGAAATTGTTATCTATTCGCAAAGTAACAATCTTTCAGACGTAAAGCAGAAAAAACACTTATATATAAACAAGAATACTTCCCTTCCCTTAAAAATAGAAAGATTTGCCAGAAGTAAAAATTCTTCTGATTTTGAACTGATTAATACGATATTTTTTGAATATCCTTCAAAAGAAAAGTTCAATCAGTATTTAAAAAGTTACGAAATAGATAAATTTCTCTCTCAGGGTTTCCAGAAATAATGTATCCCATTCGGCTCGAAGATATCGGGATGATATGAACTGACATGCCCGTCAGCAAAACCTATATTTATTTTATTTCCTGAATGCCTTCCGTAAACTGCATCATCATAACATTCTCCGTAAAACTGCCTGTTCATATTGTTATCGAAGCCAGGAAGATAAAAATTTTTTTCCCTTCTTTTGTTTTCAAACAGCTTTTCTGTTTCATCCGAGGTTGCATGCCAGCTGATTAATGCATAGCCGCTGTCTACAAGCAGAAGTGTTTCTGATGGTTTTTCTATATTGGATAATGAAAGGGGAGGGCCTGAAAATTTCTCGAAATCTTTTCTAAATGTTTTCTGATTTTTACATATTGCTCGGTTTACGCCGTAATTTCCGCAAAGTATATTTCCGACTCCGGTCTTTTTGATTTTATTGGAAGGACACCAGAATATATTATCTTTATTTTTGCTTTCTTCCCTGGTTAACCCCAGATAATTGAGCCAGTATTTTCCCACATAGTCATAAGAGGGATTTCCGCTGTTACTATTACCGGCAATGGGCGGAAAAGCATCTTTGAATCCGTAAGGAAAAGAACCGTTATCCTGATTATATGCACTGAAAAGGATATAAAGCTGTTTAAGATTGTATTTGCACTTGATAAGATTTGCTTCACCTTTTATACGGTTTAAAACCGGAATACTCATGCTTAATAAAAGAGAAATTATCCCGATCACTATCAATAATTCAATTAACGAAAAACCTGATTTCTTCATAAAGCCTATTTTAAGGTGTTCAGGTAGGCAAAAATAATCAAAATTAAAAAATTTTGAAAAAAATTAAAAAAATTGCCATTTTTTTATCAACATTTGGGAGGTCGGCGACGGCTATATATATAGAACAGGAGGTAATTATGCCTATGTCATGAGTAATGGTAAAACCCACGCACGGCCTTTTACTCATCCTCCTCCCTTAAGTGGCCGATTTGACCGATCGGTCACTTATCTTTTTATATTTCCTCTTTAATTTGTTAGATATGCTGAAATTAAAAAAACCGCCGGCAAATAAGTTACCGGCGATTTTGCTTGTTGACTAGGGTTTACTTAGTTACATGCTCTCATGTAAACGGTGTGCCATTCCGATTCAAGGTCGCATTCTAAATATACATCCCATACACAGGTAGCATATACATACCTCGGCAGTTTATAACCCTCGCAGTTTCCCCCTTCACCGGGCTCTGAAGCACAGCCCCATCTTTCATAAAAGGTAAAATATATAGAACCAAGACATGATTCTTCACACAAAACCGGCAGATATTCCTGTACGATCTCCGTACAATCAAAATCCTCCATTGAGACCGGAAGCGCCCCCTTAGTATTCAGAATCTGATTGTCAGTTAATTTTGTCAAATTATTATTGTCGGTTATAGGTTTTTTTGAGACCAATATTGCTGTACCGTCTTTCCAGCGTTTCTGGAAGGATTCGACTGTATAACGATTATAGAATTTTGTACTGGTAAGATCCACCAGCCAGACATGCTTATCACTTGCATACTCCAGTACAAGAAAATGCTTCTCTTTAGGTAAATGAAGTATTATCTGACAGTCACCGACATTCATAAGTTCTCCAACTTCGGTCTTGACAGCCTCTGCATGGAGCCCCTTTTCCTCGAATGTCTCCAGTATGCTCTTTATAGAAATAAATTTTTCGTTTTTAAGCTTTTCGGTTTTGGAGACGTCGGAATCCATGCCAAATTGAGATAAAACATATTCAACTGATGCCATCGCACAGTTATACTTAACATCAGAATCCTGCATCGAAAGCTTCTTATCAAGTATTGCCTCAACATTGACCCCGTCGTAATGCCTGTAAATAAAGGATTTCTTAGATTCAGACGTCCTGTATTCAACCTGGGTATCATTAGTATAATCTGGCACATAAGCACTTTCCGAAACCTTTTCAACCTTGACCTTTTTGAAATCCCAGTTCTTATAGCTGTAAAGCTCTTTTTCGCCGTTCTTTATGCGAAAGGTCTTTCTACTGGAAAATCCAGGCACCCAGAATCCTGAATAATTCTCAAATTTCTTGTTTTCGATAGAAAGGGAAACATTTTCCTTTTCCAGGGAATAATAAGTTACTGAAAAGCCTTTTTCGGGAATAAGCTTAAGATCTATCCTGATCCCGTCATCTCTCAGTATATCCAGAGCTAAAATTGACTTTCCGTTTTCCTCGATAACTTTGCCTTTAATTTCAGAATCAAGCAACTGATCTTTACTGAGTAATCCAAAGCCGAAAGGAATACAACCTGCTTTGATCGGTCCTTTAAGCCCTTTAAGATCATGTGTTCCATCACTGAATACGGTCGATGAATTCAGACCTACATTGAAAAGATAAAATTTTTCACCATCCCAGATCTGGACCTTTTCACGGTTATCTGCTGCATTGAAAATTGTCCTGCCTTTATTAAATGTCTTACCAGGGTCATAGCGTTTTAGTTCCAGTTTCCAGTAGTACCTGCCGCCGTCTGTTTTTAATGTATGCGAATACTTTTTGATCTCATCAGTCTGTGCCTTGTACATCAGGCAGTCTGCTTTCATCATCCCATATGGGATCCAAAGGTCGGAAGAGTTCTTTGTCAGAAAATCTACCACATCATTTATTTCACTTTGACTCAATTGTTCTCCGAAAGAAATATTCAGAATAACCAAAATTATCATAAAAATTATATATTTTTTAATATTCATTTTATTTACCTTTCATTTGTTATTATCTATCATTATCTAAAATTGACTATTCACAAACTGTCATGATGCTATCGATATATTCCTGCCATTCTTCTTCTGTATATTCGAGTTGATATGCAGGTTCTTCATACCAGAGGTTTATTGATGCATCGTAAACATCCTGTTCAACACACGTTGGTTCAGATGTTCCGCTATCAGTGCTTTCGGTTGTAGTGGTCATCGTTGAGTCAGTGGTTGACATCGTCATGGTTTCCATGGATTCTGTGCCGCTTCCGCTTCCTTCCATCTGATTTGGCTCAACCTGACTTATAACCATAGTTTCGAGAGTCGGATTTTCATAAGCCTGTTTATTGATTACACTGAGTATCACACTTCCTTCAGCAAGAGCTGAATATTGAAAGCTTGCAATATGACCTTCAGGTGCAGGATTATCAGGATCAAAAGTAAGGGCCTTTAAACCAAGATTATTGGCATCATACTCACCTGGCCCTATATAATCTTCGCTTTTACTTCGTGGTTTCATCAATATCCTTGCAGTGCCGTTATTAGGATCATTGGGGTCGCTGGTATCAACATAACGATTATCTATACTGCCTAGAAAATAATCTGAACTCTTAACTTCAATTTCAAACATGTAAACATTAGCATCCTCTGTTTGCTTGTTTACATAAAGAGTAATGGTGTCATTTACATCCATTGTTATATTGTTATTGTCATTTGCATCCAAGATACTGTAAACGATGTTCGGATCCGTCTGAACATCGTTATTATCCTGCGGTGCGATTCCCCACATCCAGTATTCATTGAATTTATCCAGATCTTTTAAAGAAATAATTCCATCCCTGTTTATATCCGCACCATCAGCGTAATTCGGGTCATTTGGACATGAAACACCCAAGCGGGATGCAAGATGTTCGAAGTCTTTGAAATCAACAGCAGAATCCTTAACCAGATTCCTTGTAGGAACATTATTGAACACAATGTAATCATTGGGATCGACCCAGCTTATACTGTGCTCATAAATCCCTACGTTACAGTCTGCCACCTCATTTCCGACATATTCTATAGCAAACCAGGTTCCCGAATCCCTGTCAAAAGGACATGTCTGCAGATCATAACCCCATCTCACGGAATCAAACCACTGAAAAACCGTGGCATCTTCTCCTGCAGCCTGAAAATGTGAATCAGGCCAGTCCCTGGAATTAGGATCTTTATTTCCTTTTGCGTAAAGGGTACCTTCTTCCCTTTCATCACCCTCGATAAACAAACCTGCTCCCCACGGCTCATTTGTATCAGAGGCAACGGAGATAATATATTCCTCATCGACCATCACCTCGCGATCACTCCCCAGCTGATTGCCCGCATGGTCATAAACCTTAAAGGTAACTTCTGCTCGCAAAACTGAAGCGGTCAGCAAAATCAACAAAAATAAAAATTTTCTAATACTCATTTCCATATTCCCCTAAAAAATTAATTAAAAAAAGGTTCCTTCGCTTTTCATTAACAAATAATGACAGAATGCGCCTTCATTAAATAAAGCCGTCGCCGACCCCCCGAATATTGATAAAAAAATCCCGATTTTTTTAAAAAAATGTTAAAATAGGCTGTTTTAACTCTCTAACATTAATTTAATCAGACAGGAAAATGGCTTTTAAGAATAATACAAGCTCATTTGAAGTCATTCAGGCACATGAAAAGGGGATCTTTTTCAAAATTTACTAAATAAATAATAATTTCAAAAATTTTGAGGGTTTATTATTCAAAAAACGAAAAATTATGATCATTCCCCAACTTTCGTTTATTTTGATCACAGAAATGAAAAATAGGGGCTATTTTTTGATATCTTCGGTGAGAATTTCGCATCCGTTTTTAGTTACCAGCAAGTCGTCTTCTATTCGAACTCCAACTTTACCGGGGATATAAACTCCGGGCTCTATTGTGATTATATTACCGGCTTTTAACTTGCCTTTTACTCTTGAAGAAACGATCGGCTGTTCATGAACATTCAGCCCCAGACCATGGCCCGTTCCATGCCCGTAGGGTGTAAAATCAGCATTTTTAATGATTTCTCTGGCTGCATCTTCGACTGTCTGCACAGCCACACCATCTTGCACCTTATTAATTGCAGCATTTTGAGCCTCCAGAACAACATTATAAACCGTCTTAAAATTCCTGAAAGCTCTCCCCACAAGAAAACATCGGGTGATATCGCTGCAATAGCCATCGTAAACTGCTCCGAAATCGATAAGAATACAGTCATTTTTTCGCAGCTTTTTCTCGCCGGGTTTATGGTGCGGCCGAGATCCATTTGCACCGAAAGCAACTATTGTTGCAAAACTGTTAAAAGAACTCTGTTTTTTTATTTCAAGATCAAGCAAACCCGCAAGCTCTGATTCAGAAATTCCTTTCTGAAAATATTTTTGCACCTTTCTTAATGCCTTACCTGCTATTTGCCCGGCCTTTCTTACCGCTGTAATCTCGTTTTTATCTTTTATTTCACGCAGAGATTCGATCACATCTTTGAGAGCCTTTGGCTTTTTACCTGCCTTTTTCTGAAGTTCTTTTAAAGTTCTTACCGAAATTACATCCTCTATGGCTAACTTTTTTAAGCTTTTTGATTTCTTAAATATTTTTGAAACTTCCTCATTCAGATTTCCTTCCCTATTCACAATCCTGCAACCGATACATTCCTTTTGTGCCTGTTCGATATATCTGCTGTCGGTAATAAGATAGACCATTCTGCCGGTAACGGCTGCCCAGCTGTCCTCTCCTCTGAACCCCGTGAGATATCTCACATTGGCAGGATCTATAATGACAAACATATCTGCTTTATTCTTTATAAGCCTGCGAACTTTTTTTACCCTGTTTTTAATTATCTTTTTATTCATCTTAACCTTGCATTCTTAATTTCAACTACTATCTTGTACATTTATTTTAGTGAATTTTAGATTATAATACATATTTTTTATATTATTTTTAAATCTTGCTCTTAAAGCGTTTTAACTTAAAATAGCGTGAATTGATAACTATTTAAAGATTATATTATGATTTTATTACCAATAAGAACCAACATAAAACCCTGGAAAACTCCTTACGCAAATTATGCCATCATTGCACTTAACATCCTGATATTCATCCTCAGTTTTCATCCTCATCGTAATCCAATGACAAGGCAGGTGGAGGTTTTGAGACCGGTTTTTCAAAACTTCATGCTTCAGCCTCAGCCGGCGCTATACCAGTTCATAAGCTATGCATTTCTGCATGGCGGCTTTATGCATATTATCGGTAACATGTTCTTTCTTTACCTTTTCGGCAACAATGTAAACGACAAACTCGGTCATCTGGGATATGTATGCTTTTATCTGGCAGGCGGAGTCTTCGCAGCAATCGGGCACATGATATTTTCAGGAAGTCCGGTTTTAGGAGCATCCGGTGCAGTAGCTGCCGTTACAGGGGCATATTTAGTCCTTTTCCCGCAAAGTTTGGTAACTGTATTTTATTGGCTTTTTTTCTTCATAGATACCATTGATATACCTGCGATATACTTTATCGGTTTCAAGCTCATCGTCTGGGACAACATGATTGAACGGACTGTGGCAAACGTCGCCTATGATGCCCACCTTTCTGGCTATTTCTTCGGAATACTCGCAGTATTGATTCTGCTTTCAACAAAATTGCTGTCCCCGGGCCAGTATGATCTCTGGATGATGATAAAGCAGTGGAACCGCAGAAGAAGATACCGCGACAGCGTAGACAAAGGCCGCGATCCTTTTACCGCAAGAGTGAATGCTGAAAATGTTAAAAAACCCAAGGCAAAAAAAGTCAAGACAAAAGAGGTTAAATCCGAATCTGAAAAACAAAAAGAAAAACAGATCGAGGAAATAAGAACAAAAATCGCAGAAAGAACCAGTCAACACAATATCTCCGAAGCCGCAAACCTCTTCCTGCAGTTAATGAATATCGATGAAAAACAGGTCCTGCCTAAAAAAACACTGATAGATATCGCAAACCAGCTTGCAAGTGAAAACAAACACAACCAGGCTGCGGCTGCTTACGAACAGTTCCTCAGGCATTATGAAAACTATGAATATGTAGAGCAGGTTCAGCTTATGCTGGGACTGATTTACTCGAGGTATCTCGGCAAACCCAAAAAAGCCGAAAAACAATTGAAAAAAGCTCTCGAAAGACTTTCCGATGAATCACAGCGCAAAATGGCAGAAGATGAAATAAAAAAACTGAAGAACAAATAAACAAGCTGATATTTGAAAAATATCGGCTTAAAATTAATTCATTCAGATATTAATGCTTCGAAATAGCCTTTCTTTTTCAGAAACTGGTAAAAGTATGATATCCCAACAAATGTAACACCGGTCACAAGTAAAGCTGATATCCTGTAAATGCTCTCGACATTACTGGTATCAAGTATAAATACTTTCAGCCACAGCAAGGCGAAAACTATAAGAGCAGTATATCTTAGAGCCCGGCTCTTTTTTATAAAACCAAGTGTCATTAAGATGATGCCGTAAATAACCCAGGCGAATGACACGTACATATGGGCCTTGAATTTCCATTCGGGGACTCCAAATTCGATATCTTTCCAGTAAAAATAGCTGTAAATCTCAGCAGTGAGAAGAATAAACAAAAACACGACAGCCCCGAGCCCGAAAACAGCTGCAAGCTGTCTGTTTGATTTGCTTTCACTGTCTCTTGATAAAAGTGATTTAGCAATGATAAAAAGAACAGCAAAAGGGATAAGTTCAAAAAGAAATGCGGAATTAGCGAATATCCTGAAGGCTTGCGTATGCAATTCGAAATAAAACGCCATGCAAACGACTGCACCAACTCCGGCACCGAAAATCCCACACGACTTGATAAACTTACTTTCGGGACAGATCGGCCTGATAAAGCCTGCAAGCATCAACAAGGGTATCAGGATTATTTCCCCCTTATAGAACATAGAAAGGTATTGTTCATAGGTTACTGAAAGATTGATTTTGATATGATGATACCATTCAAGCGAGATCGGCAAGGCGAACATAAACAGGCACAAAAGAAATGACATGTCACTCAAACTCTTGTCTTTAAAGCCTTCGCCGGTTTTATTTCGATAATTGACGTGCCATAAAATACTCACCGCAAACACAAAAAGCCATGAGCCGAATTCAGGGTTGACCATAAGCCTGAATTTATTTTCATGCAAGGGAAGTTGAGCCAACAGACCCAGTACAGAAAGCAGCAAAATTATGACACTTGCCGCTTTTAAATAAGCATTTCTGTATTTAATGCAAAGTATCAGCAGAACAACCGATTCGATAGACCATGCCACCGGAATCGCATACATTTTGAAATACAGCGGTACGGCACCGGTGATGAATGCCAGGCCTAAAAGCATAAACGCGATTCTAAGATTCTTATCCTCGGGTATCCTTTTAATGACCACCAGCATCATTGCGAGATTAATTAATCCAAGTCCTGCTGAACAAACCGCAAGTTCCGTCCTGAAATTATTGAATAAGATAAGCGAAAGAAAAATAAACGTGACAAACGAATCACAGATTATGATCGACACGTCCTCTGCCTTGGCGGAGATCTTTTTCCTGAGTTCGTAAAAGATCGGAATCACCAGGTAGAATGCATAAAAAACGGTCAGCCAGGTCAAAGCTATGTCCATCTGCTGCGGAGCATCTGCCCCTATATCGTAAAATTTGAAGAACCACCCGCCGTAAAGTATGAATGTGCCGATAAAAGAAATTAAATTTACTGCACGCCACTTTCTGAAACTCGAACAGACAATCGCACCCGTCCCCAGTATCAGGACATAGATGAACAAAGGCACCGGCAGATTCTGGCCGGTTGATAAAATTACCGGTGAAAGAAATCCGCCGAACAAAGAAATTATTGCGATCAGGACATAATCAAGCCAAACCGCATACAGCATTGCACATGCGGTTATCACTATCGATAGAATAAAAGCTGTAGTCGGTGGTATCAATTCGTACATCCGGAATGCAGCAAAAACACTTCCGTAAAGGATCGCAAAACCCAGGGCAGCCGTTGCCTTTGCAACTATTCCGTAATCTTTCCTGCGTGTTATCTCCCCGATGCCGATAGCGATTACTCCGCCAACTGCAGCAATGATTACCCTGGCGGTTTCGCTAATTGAAAAATTTTCATAGGCATATTTTAAAAAGAATCCAACCCCGAAAAGCACCGTCAGGATACCCGCAACCAATATCCAGACTGTTCCTATCTTCTGTTCTAAAGTGCCTTTTTCTTTATCCTGCTTAGGTGTCTCTGGCTTGATATCCTGCTGGAAATAAGCAGGTTCTTTCTGTTTTGACGGTTCCGGCTTTTCTTTTTCAGGCTGATAAACATCCGGCTGTTCCTTTATTTCCCTTTCCTGCTCTTTGTGAAATTCTTCTGCCGACTGGTCAAAATGCTGATAGACTTCTTCTGTTTTTTCGATAATACCTTTTTCCGTCAGTTTTCCTTCAAGATCCCGTATTTTGGAAAAATTTGAAAGTGAAATGATGAAACCGGCAATTCCTAATACTAATATGCCCACGACCAGTAAAATTAAAAGTCCTATAAGTTCCAATTTTTTACTCCCTTAAAAAACGGTATTTTATTTTCAGGAAATAATAAACTCTGAAAACCTTGTCGGCAATAAATTTCTGAAAAAACCATTATTCCTTTATTATAACCTCTTAATAAAACAGTTGACAACTTAACCGCCCGATGCTAATCTAAATTTTTGATTAATAGGATTTTTTCATTCAAATTTGATATGGATATTATGGAGAAAGCAAAAATGCACTTCCGCATGATCTTAAATACAATACTGGCGATGATAATTCTGTTATCGGTAACAACATTATCTTTGGCAGAAGATAAGGTTTACACACCTCTGCCGGATAACGAAGGGCAGGAAAAACAGACAGCGATGCCCGATTTCCCATACAAAGCCAAAATAACAGGCGACCGGGTCAACATCCGCTCAGGGCCGGGAACTCAATATTATTCCTGCGGCAAGCTAAACACAGGAGACAAAGTCATTGTGGTTGGCTTGAAATTCAGCTGGTCAAGAGTGGTTGCACCGGATGATTGTTTTTCCTGGATATCCAAGCAGTATGTAAAGATCGACCCGAACGAACCCGGAACAGGCGTTGTAACCGGCGACAGGGTAAGGGTTTATGCAGGCTCACCTAATTTGATCCCAATGCACTCAACAGAGGTACAGACATGGGCCAACACAGGCGACAGGGTCGAGCTTCTGGGTGAAGAACAAGGCGGTTACTACAAGATAAAACCGCTCGAAGACTGTTACCTTTGGGTAAGAACTGACTATGTTCAGCCGATCATAGAAAAGAAAAAGACTGAAGAAAAACAGCAGGAAGCCTCAGAGGAAAAAACAGAAGAAAAAGCAGAAAAGAAAAAAGAAACTGAAGAAGCAGAAGAAGCAGAAGAAAAGGTTGCAGAGCCCAACGAACCCGAAAAGGAAGCGGTAACTCCTGTGAAATCTTCCGTTGAAGAAAAGATGCTCGAAAAGTACAACGATCTTCAGGAAAAAGTCAAAAAGGAAAAAGAAAAACCACTAGTTAAGCAGGACTTCAGCGACATTAAGATAGAGCTTGAAAAGATCGCCAATACCGAAGATGCCGGTAAAGCTGCCAAATATGCAGAATATGCCCTTCAGAGCATAAAAAGGCATGAAGAAGTAATCGACGTGTTAAAGGCTGTCAGGATGCAGGAAGCTCAGCTTTATCAGACAAAGGAAAAAATACAGGAAGCAAAGCAAAAGAGACTGGCAAAAGTAAAAGATCTCGGCCAATACGAGGCGATCGGCAGGTTCGAAAAATCAAATGTTTACAGCCCTAAAACCAAGAGATTTAAGCTCGTAGGTGAAGACGGAAAGATAAAATGCTATGCACAAGCGATCAGTCCTGCTAGAAATAAAAACCTTGAAAAATATATCGGCAAGAAAGTGGGCCTGAAAGGCAATATCAAACCGAACCCCGCAACCGGCGGCGCCGTTATATATTTTAAAGAGATCGAAGTTGTCGAACTAAAATAAAACCGTTCTTTCAAAAATTTAAAATTTATAAAGGGTTATTTAAAAAAATAGCCCTTTTTTTAATTTTTACTTAAAAACTTTCAAACTTTTAAAAAGTAATGCCCTAATTATAGGTATAAATTTTTATTTGATATTCTTATTATGCCTATTATAATGGTGTGAATTGTCAGTTTAGGAGTTTATTCAGATATGGGAGATGTAAAAAAAATAGCCTGGCGAGTAGTTGTTTTTCTTGCCGCTGCAGTGATATTTTATTTTGTAGCTGCTGAAAACTATTTATTCTTTCACGTTTCCACAGAAATGTTCTCTGTTCTCATAGCTTTCGGCGTTTTCCTTCTTGCATGGAACAGTAGACAGTTCATGCAGAATGATTTTCTGCTTTTCCTGGGCATATCTTTTTTATTCATCGGCGGAATTGATTTTCTTCATACATTGACTTATAAGGGTATGGGTGTTTTGAATTTAAATGAGTCAAACACTGCGACCCAGCTTTGGATATCCGGAAGATATCTTGAAAGTTTTTCTTTTCTGATCGCCCCGATCTTTTTCAGAAAAAAGCTGAATTATCACTATGCTTTTCTCGCCTTCAGTCTTGTCATATTAGCTTTATTCTTATCGATCTTTACATTTGATATTTTTCCCGATGCTTATGTTACCGGCAAAGGTTTGACATCTTTTAAAATTATTAGTGAATACATTATAATTGCTATACTTCTGGGGAGTTTGCTTTTCCTGCACAAGTTTAAAAATAAGTTCGATAAAAGAGTTTTTTATCTCGTATCTTTTTCGATAGTCCTTACTGTATTTTCAGAATTTTCCTTCACTTTTTACAATGATGTCTACGGCTTAAGCAATCAGATCGGCCATTATCTTAAAATCCTGGCTTTCTATCTGATCTACAAAGCAGTGATCGAAACAGGCATTAAAGACCCTCATGCGATTCTGATGCGGGACCTGCAAATTGCCAAAGACCAGATCACAGCAGAAAAAGAAAAGCTTCAGAAATATCTGGAAACCGCCGGAAGCCTTATTCTTATCCTTAATAAAGACGAAACCATCAACTACATCAATTGTTCCGGCTGCAGGATAATTGGATACAAAAAAAACGAGATCATCGGCAAAAATCTTTATGACACACTGGTGCCGGAAAAATATCGTGAAAAGTATCGGAAAAAATTTCAGAATATTATTAAAGGACTCGAAAAACCCGTCCAGAATTCAATTCGTAAGATCACTGCAAAAACTGGCGAAGAAAAAACGCTTTCACTGACATATACAAGGATTTTTGAACATGATCCGGATAAAAAGATCACCGGTCTGCTCTGCTCCGGCCAGGATATTACTGACAGAATAAAAGCAGAGGAAAAAACAAATGATCTTTTAAAGGCCTTACGCTCAAAACATAAGGAACTCCAGAATTTCATAGACAGTGTAAGGCACGACCTGGGAAACCTTTTATTCTGCGTAAAATCATACTGCAAAGTACTCGGCAGGTCTGCAGATAAATTGGAAAATTGCTTCAAGGAAAAAAATCTGAATTTCGATTTTAACATTCAGAAAAACCTGAAAGAACCCGTAAAGACTATCGAAAATGCAGAAGCACAAATGGGAAGGCTTCTGGACAATCTTAAGAAATTGTCCAAGATCGGAAAACTACCTTTGAATATTGATAAAATAAATATTGAAAAAATTGTCAAAGATATAGAAGGCAGAATGAATTCCGAACTGGATGGAGTAGATTTTATCGTCGATCCCTTACCGTCCTGTTATGGGGATAAAATTCAGATAGACCAAGTCTTTTCGAATCTGATAAACAACGCCGTAAAATATCTCGATCCACAGAGAAAAGGTAAAATAAAAATCAATGCGAAACAAGACGGAGACAAAAACATTTACTGTATAGAGGACAACGGCATTGGTATTTCAGAACAGGAACAGGAAGAAATATTCAATATCTTCTATCGGGCTCAAAACGATCTCAACGTTGATGGTGAGGGTATAGGCCTGCCGATGGTAAAAAGGATTATTGAAAGACACAATGGTGATATCAGGGTCAAGGCCGAAAAAAACAAAGGTTCGACCTTTTACGTTGCTCTACCCAATAAAAAATTCTCCGCAGAAATATAATAACATTTTCCTGTTTGACTCACCGGCCCTGAATTTCTAAAATAACTGAAAATATTTTTTTAATTTAACATCAGGTCTAAAAATGAAACGCATAAAAACACTTGTTCTAATAACGTCGATCTTAATATTTGCTCTTTCATCTACATTGGTTTATGCCGGCCAGAAATGGCACAAAAGTTACGATAAAGTCCTCAAAAAAGCCGAAAAAACTGGCAAGGTTGTACTCGCTAATTTTACAGGCAGTGATTGGTGCGGTTGGTGCATGAAGATGGAAAAAGAAATCTTCGATACTGAAACTTTTGAAAAATGGGCCGAAGATAAGGTTTTGCTGCTCGAAATCGATTTCCCTGCAAGTAAAAAACAAAGTCGAGAGATCGAAAAGCAGAATAAACGTCTTAAAAATAAATATCAGATAAAAGGATTCCCCACTTTACTCTTCATTGACCATAACGGAAAAATGCTGGGCAAAGGGGGTTATATAAAAGGCGATGCCGAAAAATGGGTCAAAATCGCCGACGATTTTCTGGATTCTATAGACAGAGGTAAAATTTTCCAGCCGGAAACAAATTTTCAGAAGATCAAAAAACTTTCTTCTTCAAAAAATATTCCTATTCTGGCAATTCTTGAAAAAAATAATTCAGCCGAAGAATCTGATCTTAAACCTTTGTTTAGAAACCCGGATTTTAAAATGCTTGCAGATAAATTTCTGAAAGTGGTTTATCTTAACGAAACTGATATTCAAAAAACCGAAAGCAGAAAATTCTTTAATAAATTCCAGCCTGTCGCCGGCAAGATAAAATTCGTTTTAATAAACTCTGCTGAGGGAAAAACTTTGGGTGAATGGGAAGATTCCGGATCAGTTGATTTTCTTTTGAAAAACATAAAAAATGCGGTCCCTATAGATTATCAGAATGGTAAATGGCTCAAGGATTTCGAAAAAGCCCGAATAATAGCAGAAAAGAAAAATAAAAAAATTCTTGCCAATTTCACTGGAAGTGACTGGTGCGGCTGGTGCAAAAAATTTCATAAAGAAGTTTTCAGTAAAGATAAATTTATTGATTACTCAAAAGATAAGTATGTCCTTGTAAAAGTCGATTTTCCCGTAAAAAACAAAATTCCGGAAAATTTAAGAGAAATAAACCAGAACCTGGCGGAAATATATTCAGTTCAGGGATATCCCACCATCCTGGTACTTACACCGGAAGGCGAGGAACTTGCTCGTTTCGGCTATGTGGCAGGTGGTGTCAATTCGTTCATCGATAAACTCGAATCTATCTGAGTACTCGGATTAAGAAAAATGACGGTTTTTATAAAAAAACACCTATAGAAAAGAAAAACTGTTTACAAATGCTCTTCCAGAAAAGTCACTACATCTTTTAAAGAATTGAAAATGCGATAAGCTTTTTTCCCTGCTTTTTGCGATGGTTCCTTAATATCGGGTACCATCAAGGTAAGCATACCCGCAGAACTGGCAGCCTTTATCCCGCTCTCGGAATCTTCAATAGCCATGCAGTCATCCGGCTTTAGGTTTAACCTCTCTGCAGTATTCAGATAAATATCAGGTGCCGGTTTATTATTTTTAACTTCTTCTGCAAAGACCACAGTGTCAAAATGTTTATCCAGCCCCGTTCTTACAAGATTTTTTAAACCGAAATTACGCTCGGAAGAAGTGGCGATAGCCTTTTTTATTCCTTTCTCTTCAACAAATTCGATAATCTGCTCAACTCCTTCCTTCACCGGTAATCCATGTTCATGTACAAACTCATCGAAAAGCTCGAATCTGCGCTTAATAATCCGTTCTGTATCAAGACCTTCACCGAACATTTCTTTGAATTGTTCGCTGATATCCGAAGGCTTTAAACCAAGCAGTTTCTCAGAATCATGCTTTGAAAGTTCGAATCCGCATTCAGAAACCGCCTCCCGCCAGCATTGAAGAGACAGCCTTTCGTTGTCTATCAAAAGGCCGTCAAGATCGAATATCACTCCCTTGTAAATTCTTCCATCCTTCATAATTTCTATTTCTGCTGTCCGAGTATTTTAAGAGAGTCATTTAAAACCGGCAAAGGCTCTGTTTCGATAACCGGATCATCAATAAGTCCTGTCACCTTAACTTTCACTACGGATTCTCTCATAATGTCTGTAAGTGACTGAAACACTCCAGGCTCTGAAGTGGCCACTCTTTTTCCTCGTGCAGCCAATACAAGATCAAGTGTCAAATTATCAATTGACATCTTGCCGGTACCATGAAAGGCGGCATTCTGCCCGGATATATCTATCTTTTCAAAGTAAAGATCATCATCTTTAAACCAACCTTCTATGAACATCTGCTCATATATAAAATCTGAAGGTTCGTTCAGCTGTACTACATCCAGTATTTTAGTTAAGGGTGACGTTCTGGCAACCGTCATATCTTTTATCCTGACCCGGCATCTGCCCTTAAGAGAATTGCTGTCGGCTGTCTGGCCGAAAAGATTTATCGAACCCTGCATATTGCCTTTAGAATAACCGTTTTCAGGGATTGAATTTGCCGATTCTGCAAGAAAAGCTCTCAAATCTATTCCCTGGAATGCACTTTCTAACCTGTATTTAAAATTATCAATCTTATCGGTATATAATGTAACATTTCCCGTCAATCTTCCCGAATGACATCTTCCGGTTATTCCGTTTGAACTCCATGATCTCTGCTCGGGATTATATTTCAGAACTGTTTCGATATCTGTAACACTTTTTCCGTTTAACTTAAACATTCCTTTTGCAATTCTTAAAACAGCACTTTTTATCCCTTGGTTGGGATCGAATGCTGTTGACAAATCGATGTCCAGGTTAATATCGGAAATCTTCGGTCTTGTTCTCAGGCAGCAGTTATTAATCTCAATATTACCTTTAAGCGATATACCTTTAGTGTCGGCATCTTTTTTGCTTATAGTAACTTCCATGTCATCAATATCGATAGCCCCTTCAGGAGACAAAGTTTTCAAAAGTTTACTCAAAGACTCGGAAGAAATTTTATTTAGTATCCTTTCATTAAACTGTATTTTTTTGCCATCTAAAACGAAAACTGCTTTACTTATAGTTTCTTCTTTCAGAAAAATCTGCCCGCTTATAGAAACCTTGCCCTGTTCAGTAGAATTCAAATCACCCGGCAAACTAGTAACAACATCTTTTACAATGAGAATATTATCTGCGAAGCTTATTTTTCCCCTGGCATTTCTGAGGGACATTTTTTGATCGGGCAGATAAATGTCCGTGCCTTTGCATTGCATGGCCAGCTCGAATTCGGGCTGTTTTTTTTCAGCTGTTTTTTTAATCCTCAATTTAAAGCCTATATTCCCTTCCGGCCTGAACTTACTCACAGCCCTTTTATATTTATCCGGCAGAGATGATATTACAGTTTGGTCCAGACGTGTCTCATCGCTGCTTAATAGAATGTCATAACGGTTTTGATTTGCTGAAATTCTGCCCTTTATATTTAGCTTTACACCATTACTTTGACATTTTATGTTTTTAAGTTCTATGCCCTTCTGATCGATTATTGCTTTTCCGTTTATTGACTTAAGGTCATACTTACCCATCAGCTTTTTAATTCTTGCATCCTTAAAAGTCACTTTAGCTGAATAATCAGCCTTTGCCGTAGCGGCATCGGTGAACACATTCAATACAGCATCTGTTTTTCCCTTTATATTCATTTTTTTCAAAAAACTGTATTCGGGGGGGAGGATCTTATAAAGAGTATCGTCAAGGGGTATATTATCACCTGTAATTTGTAATTTGAATTCATTTTTATTTTCATTCCTCTTCGTAACTTTCCCGTCGATTTTTATTTTTCTGTCACTGTACCTTGAAATGACATTGTTTAGGTATACATCATCCCCCTCAAATTTAATTTCACCGTTCACGTTCTTCAGCGGATAGGGAAACTTTCCGAAAACCGCATCAACATTTTCGGGCTTCAGTTTCAGAACCTGCTTTTTTTTGTCATTAGGTTTTCTGATGTAATGATAATCAAGTCCAGTTATACCCTCCGGCTTATAAAGTCGCCATAATCTTTGTTGTTTTTCTTTTAAAGCACTGAATAGATCATCTTCCAGTTCCATATTCGGGCTTTTTATATGGATATCGCATAAATAATTCTTATCAAAACCTTTACACCACCCCTCAATAAATATTTCGGAATCTCCATGCATTCCTTTAAGCCCCTTTAGAGTCACTTTGTCCGAGTCAAGAACTATCAAACCATTCATATCATCAATCTGATAGGGAAAATCATGTTTGATGACAGCCATATCTTTTAAAAAAACTTTTCCTTCAAGTTCGCTGTCTTTCAGATTCTCAATGTTCCCTGAAGCCGAAAGCTCTACATCGACTTTTCCCACGGGATTATATCTTTTGAAAATATTCTCAAGGGCTCTTAATGGTTCGATCGATCTCAAAAGCGAAGGTACATCTGCTTCTTTCAGTTCACAGTATTTATTAACCAAGTCTTTAATACGCAGTTTCAACCGGTAATTCAAATCAGAATCATAAGTCAGGTCTGCAGAAATAGAATTCATGACCCAGGCCATTTCATAAGCCGGTATATTCTGCGAACTCAAACTGCCGGCAAAAGACAAATGTCCCTGGCTCCATTTACCTTTCAAGCTCTTGCTTCCGGATTCCACCGGTGCAGTTTTAACCTCGAAAATATAACTTCTTCTGTTTAGGTCTTCTAAATCGAAATTCACTTCGAGGGGAAGCTGGGCTGCTATGGTCTGTCTGCCGTTTTTGATTTTGACGTATCTCATCAGTCCATTCTCTAACTCGACCTTAGGTATCGTTGCTTCGGATTTACCGTCGGGAAGTTTTATGTCGATATCAGTCAGATTCCAGTGTTCTTTATCAAAATCATACTTGGCGTCAAAAATGAAATTTTTTATTTTCACATAATTTAGCCTGGGCTTTAAAAACAATAAGCTGAAGTTATCGAATTTGGCATCTAGTATTTCCGCCCTCATCACTGAATCATCATAATCTGGTCTATTGATATCCGGCCTGATGGTAAGGTCTTGCAAATGAACTGAACCGTTAAGGTCAAAATCTATGCTTCCCACGTTTATTTGTGTATTGGTCATTTCCGCCAGTTGAGAGACAGCTATGGGGGGAAGATACTTTTTGGCAAGATATATCCCACAAAGAAAAAAAGTCAGAATCAGTAATATAACATAGAATCGGGTTCTGTTCTTTTTCTTTTTTTTAAATTTTTCCGCCATGTCGGCCATTAAAATAAATTACCCGCCCCGATAAAACTATTTTTCCCTATTTATAGCCTTATCGCCTATGTCTTTTCTGTAATAAGCATCATCGAACTTGATCTTATCGACTGCCGAATAAACCTTCTTCTGGGCATCCTCGATGTTTTGACCTATCGCAGTTACTCCTAATACCCTGCCGCCGCTTGTGACCAACTTACCGTTATTGGTAGAAGTACCGGCATGGAACACTTTTATACCCTTAGTTTCTTCCGCTTGTTCGATACCGGTTATCTCTTTTCCTTTTTCGTATTCACCAGGATATCCTCCGGATGCCATCACCACGCAAACAGACGGCCTTCTGTCCCATTTTATGGTAACTTCATCCAGCTTTTCATCACATACCGCCAGCATAACTTCCAGAAGATCCGATTGCATACGCATTAGAATAGGCTGGGTCTCCGGGTCGCCGAAACGGACATTAAATTCCAGAACTCTCGGCCCGCCTGCGGTTATCATCAGTCCTGCATAAAGCACACCTTTGTAAGGTGAACGGTTCCTGTTCATCGCATCTACCACCGGAACCAATATTTCCCTGTTTATCTGAGTCATAAGCTCTTCACTGATCACCGGTGCAGGAGAATATGCACCCATGCCCCCGGTATTGGGCCCTGTGTCGCCTTCCCCAATCGGCTTATGGTCCTGAGATGATTCCATTACGTAAATATTCCTGCCGTCAACGAATGCAAGTATAGAGGCTTCTTCCCCGAGAAGCTTTTCCTCCACCACGATACTGTTGCCTGCATCACCGAATATTTTTTCTACCATTATTTTCTCTGCTACATTTATCCCGTCAGCAGGGTCATCACAGATAAAAACTCCCTTCCCCTTGGCAAGTCCGGCTGCCTTGATAACTACAGGCTCATCCCGGCTTGCAATAAAAGATTTAGCTTCCTGGTATTCATTAAATATTCTTGCTTCTGCTGTAGATATCGAGCAAGACCTCATCAGCTGTTTTGCAAAGGCCTTATCTGCCTCCAGTTTAGCTGCTTCTTTACAGGGACCAAACGCCTTAACCCCGATCTTTTCCATTTCATCAACAATACCGCCTGCCAGCGGATCCTCTGGCCCGACTACAACAAGCCCTATATTATTCGTCCGGGCAAAATTCACCAATTCTTCTTTATCGGTTATATCGATATCAACATTCTTTCCTAATTTGGCAGTACCCGGATTTCCCGGTGTGATATAAAGTTTATCCAGTTTCTTTGATTGAGACAATTTCCATGCTATTGCGTGTTCACGTCCGCCGCTTCCTATTAAAAGTACATTCATTTTTCTATTCCTTTTTTTAAAATTTCATGAAATTCCTATCATATTCAAAAATTTTATAGAAAAAAAGATTTAATTCCAGCCTCAGCTTTATATTTGTTTAAGTTTTCTTTGAATTATTATTCTGCAGGTGCTATTATTTGGAAAATTTATCAAAAAAATCATTCAGGAAAATAAAATGGAATTAACCTGGCCAATAAAAATCAGACTTATATTGATCGCTGCAACAGGCTTGTTCCTGTTCGGATATATAGGTTCCGCTTTTATTAATACTGTTGAGCCTGCGGCACCTATGTCTTTGTTGATGGTGCAGTCCCAAATGACATCTGTAATTTTGATTTTTATACTTGCCCTGGTTTCCGGCTTTCTCGCAGGTCTGCTGTCCATGCCATACGTTCTTGAACTGGGAGGTCTTGCGGTACCGACAGGACTTACTTACTGGAGTTTTAAAAGTGGTGATATGATGAACCTTATTCTGCAAAATTCCGGCCTGAAGGAAAGGACCGCATTATACAGCGTTTTAAAATTCGAGCCTTTTTTCTGGCTGGCAATTATTTTCACAGGATTCCTCGGAGCGGCCATTGCCTATGCCCTGGTAATGAAAAACAAATCAGAAGAAGGTTGGGAAAGCTTATCAGGCCTTATTAAAAAATACTTCATTAAAATAATGAAAAATGATTATGACCTCGAATCTGATCTATTTACAGAAGAGCAGAAAAAAAACAGCCTCAACCTGGTGAACTGTTTAATAACTGTAGTCGCAAGCGCTGTACTAGGTCATTTTCTATTAAATATCTTCGTGCAGGATTACAAACTTCTTGACCCGAAGATAGGCGCTCTTATCGGTCAGCCCAGCACGGCACAGATCATGTGGGGAGGTTTTTTTGCTTTTCTGATCACCTCATTTGTAATGAAAAAATTTCTTAACACAAGCTACTTATGGACTTTAACAGGTTCATCACTTGTAATTATAGTTGCTTCATTTCTCGACTTGTCCCCGGAGCTGATGCGAACCCTTATCCAGCGATGGCCTGAAGCATATTACACTACTTCTTCTCTAACCATAATGCCTGTTCAGATACTGGCTTTTGCAACACTCGGTACAGTCGCGGGCTACTGGACTGCGGTTAAATACGAATTCTGGCGACGCGGAGACCTTAAATCAGAATAAAAATCCTGCCTTTAAAAACTTCGATTCAGATTCATTGAGATAAAAACTACTTCATATAAATTTTACCTGATATATAATAAGCTCTTTACTTTTCTAAATTAAGCTTTACCTGATTTTATCAGACAATTATTACTATTTATTTCTTGATCACCTTCAAAGATAAACTTTTAGATTCGGCATTTAATTTCATAAGTTTTTTGTCTTTGATTTCTGCTTTGCCTTCGATTATTTCAATATCCCCTTTTTCGGGAAGTGTTATTTCAGCGGTTACTTGATCCGGCAGATTCAGTTCGAAATTAAAGCAGTTATCATTATTTTCCCAAAAAATTTTTATATTCCCTGAAGGTATAGGAAAAGTTCCTTTTGCCCATTTTAGACCACCAGTATAAGGTTTTATCTTAACCTTTTTGCAACCGATTTGAGCTGGAATTATGCCAAGGATATTGCCGGATAGCCAGGGGCATGGGCCGGATGCCCATCCGTGGCAGAGACTGTGGCGAAGACCTTCGAAACAGTAGGCTCCTCTGTCTTTATGCACATCGACCTTTCCAGGATCCGGGACCTGGTCGATCGAAGCCGCATTTTCGAGCCAGTTTATCTTGAAGTGTTCCCAGAAGGAAGTGGCTCCTAATTCGAGCATACCCCCCCAGTATTTTTTTATAAAATCAAGACATGCGACAATGCTTCCTGACATTGCTCTTGCCTGAAGGATGTAGTATGCAAACCAGGTACCGATTCCTTTAAAGGGGTCTTTTGAAAAACAGTTTTTTTCCGCTTTTTCAGGGTCGATGGCACCGGTTAAAACTTCAAGGGCATTTACCTGCTGATTATCTGAAGGTTTTTCCGGATTATATTTGAGCTTTTTCACAGCTTCAGTACATTTTTTTTTTTCAGAATCACCCAGTTTTTCTAAAATTTTCTCAGCAGATTTCAGACCCCATATCATCATAGCCTGAAGTCCCTGGGATATTGCTTTTTTGTTATCAGCGGTAGGCCAGTCGATGAATCTCCAGTCAGGCATATCTTCCCCGCCTTCGGGAGTTATACAATTTATCAACTGGCCGGTTACGGATTTTATTTTTTTATGATGACGTTTTAAAAGTTCAATATTACCAGTATAAAAATACCAGTCCCAGAGCGAAATAATGTACCATATGGAATAGGAACTGATGTCGTTCATCCATTTACCATCTTCGGTGTCCCTGGCGATTCTGTCGAGACTTTTTTCTACAATGTCAATATCTCCGAAAGCAGCCATGACGGTTTTTATCTGAGCGTGGAGGTCTCCGACCCAGAGCATTCTGTCCCGTTTAATTCCATCTAGGATGTAATCCTGGCAGCAGAGGTGAACGGTCCTTGCCGAAATCTTCCAGATATCATTTAAAAGTTTATCTGAACATTCAAATGATCCTTTATATTCCAGAGGAAGTTCAAGGGCGACGGCTTTTATGTGTTGCAAGTTTATTTTGCAGTTTTTTTCAAGGAAGTCTATTCTGACAAACCGGAAACCGGTATTGCCGATCTCCTGCTTTCCGAAAGCTGACATCTCTAGAGTAAGATCGTGAAGGGCGTGTTCTGTATCAGGGTTATTCATGGCCTCGGAAACTGATTCACCGAAACGAATGCGGATTTTGAATTTCCAGCAATCTTCAATGGGCGGCCCGAAGTGTATGCTGATACCGCCGTTAATTTCCTGGCCGAAGTCTAGCAGAATCGAAGGCCCTGCAGAGGTTTTATTTTTCAAAATGCAGAATTTGTGATCATCTTTAAGAATAGCATTAAAATTATCGATACTGCCTGAATTTTCGCAAGTCCATAAGATTCTTTTGACAGGCAGGTAGTACCTTCGTTTTTTATCTTTAGTCACTTTATCGGTGTCAAACCATTTAATTCTCATTTAAACTCCGTTATTCTATCTTCTTCAATTCAATGGAGATATCTTTTCCTAAAATAATATTTGCATAATCTTCGTTATCTGATATGACGCTTTTTTTAGTTTCAATGCTACTGTCTGGTTTTTTATGCGTTATTTTCCAAGTTCCTTTTTCTAACTTCAGCTTTATGAACTTAGTGCATGAGTCTGATCTGACTTCGATATTTATTTTATCATTCTGTGAAGCATATACATCTATCAGGTGGCCGTGGAATTTTACATTAGTTATCTTAAGTCCGGGCCAGCTTGGCGGAAGTTGAGGCTTTATCGCAGCCCCTTCAAGTGTCGGTTGGAAGCCTAAAAAGCCGTACATCATAACCTGAGGAACGAGGACACTTTCAAGGAATTCCGCATCTATTCCGAGTCCGCCTGCAGTACCTCCACCCTGAAGAGAACCTGTGCCGGGCTGGCTGTAGTACGCTCGGTATCCGCCGGCTTTTTGAACTTTTTCGTACCAGTCGATAATTTCGCTGAACCTTTTCCATGCATTATCGGGCCCGATCACCTTTAACCGTGACATAAGATCGAAATATGACCAGCCTAGAACTGCACCTCCGTCCTGGACCTGCTGTCCCCAATCGATAATTTCCGGCTGATTCCAGACATATTGATAATATTCAAGGTTTCTTTTAGTTGTGGCACGAGGAGCAAATTCCCAGTGATAAATATCTTCACCCTTAGAGGTGTCTCCTTCTACTGTTCTTCCATCGGTAATCCATTCCATTATTAATTCGGCCTGTCTGTCACTTGCAAAACAGTAGTATATTGCCTCGAGGTTAACGAATGTAAATCCGAAATCGTGTTTTTCGCCGTTTATATCGATATTGGAAACAAATCTTTTTGTATCTTTGTTCCAGAAAAGGTTCTGTCCGAATTCTTTTACCTTTTCCGCCAGTTCATCGATATCCTCTGCAGTGAAAGAGTAAGTACTTTGAGGTATGTTCCACTGGGGATTTCTTTTTATGGTTCTTTCAATTTTGGCAAATCTTTTCAACACGTCATAATAATATATTGTTGCAAGACAGTCCTTTCCGCCGAAAGGTATGAGGTCCCAGTAATTATTACCTATTCCTCTTCCCCAAAGTATTTTACTCCTGCCTTCTTCTCTTAATTCAATGCCGCTTCTTCCACCGTGACCCACCCATGGCACAAAGACGACTTTCTTTTCTTTGATGCGGAATTCCTTTATCGCATATGCAAGAGCTTTTCTCATTTTCTGAATGTTATCTCTCAGGTAATTCAGATCTTTTGTCCACCGCATGTAATCATGGCAGCCGACTATATAAGAGGAATTATTTATGGGGTGACGGGTATCAACGACACCTGCCAACATTCTTATGGTGACTTCAGCGATTTTTGAATTTTTAAAGTTTATTCTGAATTGATCGATATTGCCCTTGTAGTTTTTTAACTTGTAAAGAGGGATTACAGTTTCAACGATACCTCCCTTTTCAGATGCAGGGTTGAAATACATTCGGTTCTGTTTTTTAAAACCGTCCTCGCCGGCATTTGACCACTGAATATAAGGCTTGTCGGTCTTGTCAAAGCCGGAGGCCTGCCATTTTAATCTCACAAATGGTGCCACAAAAGAATCGACATTGAATTCCGGCGTGGTTAAAACGGCATTTTTGTTCAGTTTCATATTCAAGCCGGAGTCATTTATATTATAGGTTTTTACATTTTTCCTTTGCCATCCTTCTATGTCCTGCATTTTTCCGATGTTCGCTATAGCAGCGTATTCCAGATTATAATTTTCAAACAGCCACCCAATTCCGTTTGACTGTGCCCAGAAAGGAAAAGGCCAGCCGTGAGGGTGTCCGAAACCGGCATGCTGATGAACAGAGATATAACCTTCGGGGCTGATGTGGCGATCAGAAAGCATTTTGCGATATCTGCTGTTTAAGGTAGCTAACTCACCTTCCTGGTAATTCACCCAGAAAATTGATTTGGGAAGCCAGGCATCCCACATGGTAGAACAGGGACGGGCTGCTTTATAGTGTCTTAAAAACAGTTCCCTCAGTGAGTTCATCTTTTGTTGTCTTCCGTTTACCTGAAAATCAGGGAAAAATTCGGGTATATGCATATCAGTAGAAGAGATATTTTTCCACGGCCTATGTCCGAATTTCGCTACTATTTGAGCATTTTCCCAGCCAGTGGTGTCACATGACCTTTTTCTCCAGGTATGGGGTGGATTTTCAGAAACCTTCCATGTTTCGTCAGTTTGTATGACTTCAATGCCTTCATCTCCCTGAAATTGTATAGCCAGTTTAGCAGTCAAACCTGCAGGAGAGGAATTTTCACCTTTATTATGAACGACTACTGCGATTATGTTTTTGCCAGTCCGGAGGGCATATTTCACTGAAACATTCTGCATTTTTTGAGGATCTGAAGAACTTCCGATGAATTTTCCGTTTATGAAAAATTCAGAGATATCATCTGCAGTGAATATAATCTGAGCATTCTGCAGCGGTTTATCCGGAAGATTAAATTCTTTTCTGAAAAAAGCGGTTCCGGGCGGAATTTGGGCGACATCTTTTTCTGAAGGAAGCCAAATCCAGACCATGTCTTCAGTTTTCAATTCATTTTCCAGGATTCCTCCTGTGTATTCTTCCGAATAACAAAAATTAAACAGAATAGTTATCAGAAATAATGCAATTAAAGTTCTTTTCATGTTCTATCTCCTTTTACAGTCTGTATATGGTTATAAATTGGGCTCTGCAGTGCTTTCCCTTATGATCAGTTCCGGTTCGATATTGATATGTTTTGCAGAACCCCATTTTTCGGTTTGGAGTCTTTGAAAGATGGTGTCAACTGAGATTCTGGCTACTTCTGCCGTTTTCTGGTCAATGGTTGTAAGTGATATGGGCATATACTTAGATACCCACGTATTGTCACATCCGATAAGTGACATATCTTCAGGGATATTCACTTTCTCTTCAAAAAGGGCTTTGTAGATACCTGCACATACAAGGTCATTAGTACCGATTATGGCGGTGGTTTCAGGTCTTTCCTTTAAGATATTTTTTGCAGCAGTATATCCGTCTTTTAACTGATCACCTGTGAACAGCGAAAATACATTTTTGTTGAAATCTAATTTCAGGCCTGCTTTCTCGAAGCCTTTTGTAAGCCCGCTGAATCTTCCGTAATCGTCATACTGCTGTGCCCAGACTGCAACAAAGACGATGTTCTTGTGCCCAAGTTCAGTTAAATGCAGTACGGCATCGTTTACACCATTTTCCAGATCGACATGAATGCCGTCCATAGTAATTCCATTGTCATCGAAATTATTCGGCAGTCCCGGCCAGAATATAGGTATTTTTCTTTCCCAGAATTCTTTAAGTATATCTTTAAGCGGACCTAACTGTGAAATATTAGCAATTACAGCATCGCATCTTTTTTCGAGCATCTGTTCAAGACATTTTTTCTCCTGTTCAGGGGCAAGTCCGTATTCAAGGGTCACCATTGAATAATTTTCAGAGGCAACCTGTTTTTCAGCAGCCCTAAGATAATCCACAAAATAAGGATTGGTCAGGTCCGGTACGATCATTCCGATGGTTCTGGTTTTTCCGGTGCCGAAAGACCTTGCAGCATAATTAGGGCGGTATCCAAGTTCTTCGGCTACCTTGAGCACTTTTTCTTTTGTTTTCGAGCTTATCCTTGGATGGTCGTTCAGTGCACGGCTTACAGTGGGATGTGTAATACCCAGTTTTTCTGCGATGTCATAAATAGTGACATCTTTTTTGATTTTTTCTTTCATTTCAGTACTCGCAATTTTTGATAGCATTAACCATTGCTTCGACATTTTCGGGCGGTGTCTCGATATCCAGATCGTGAGTAGAGAATATCAGTCCTCCGTCTTTTTTCCCGATTTTTTCGAATACATCATAAACGTGTTCTTCTACTTCTTCAGGTTTTCCCTGGTGTATAGTGTAGGTATTGTCCAGTCCTCCGTAGAGGGTCAATTTGTCACCGTATTTATCTTTAAACTCCTGCAGGTCATTTAAATGAGGCTGAAGGGGATTTACCGCATCGACTCCGATACCTATAAAGGCATCCATCAAGCCCATTATAGCACCGCAGCAATGGAAGAGTACAGGCTTGCCGTGACTTTTTGCAATGTCGGCCATTTCTTTTGCATAATCCAAGCAGTGTTCATATATCATATCCATTGACATCATGGGGCCTTTAGCTGAGCTGACATCTTCCTGAATGTACAGGGCGGTTATATCCTTCTTGCAGGCCTTTTCGACAGTGGTTTTCATCACATCGCAGATTTTTCTCGATAATTTTTTGAACTCTCCCGGGTGATCCATTATATCCAGGTAGACCTGTTCGTAGCCGCGAATGTTTCCTATAACACCCCAGGGTGTAGTGATATTCATTATTACGGCCCGATCTGGAAATTCATCGAGGTCTCTGTCGATGAGTTCGAATACATTTTCTGCATTTGGGTCCGGCATTGGAATTTCTTCGATATTTTTCCAGTTCATCGGATAAGGTTTCTCAAGCCACCGCGTGCCCATGTGTTCGGTAAACTCACCCGTCGGAAACGGCAGGTTCGAAAAAGTTTCGATAACATCGGCATCATAGTGTGTAACTCTCCAATGTCTATGACCGATTTTGTCTTCGTATTTTTTCATCAATCGCCTGTCCATCCAGAAATTGAATGGAACTCTGTCCGGCTTTTCGTGGGCAAGTGCCCTTTGTACTCTGGTTTTTGAATCCATGATCAATATCCTCAGTTTATAATTTATCCGGCAGCTTTTTTGCAATATTTCTGCAGCATCGAAACGTAAATTCCATAATTATATAGAGTAACATCAGGTGGCGTCTGGTGATCTACTGACGGTATAAAGCCGCCTTGCTTCATCACCGGAAAAATCCTTTCGAATTCTGCTTTTATTGCGTCCTTTCCTTTATATAAAACTCTTTTATCATAAGCTCCGATCATCAAAAAATCGGGGTGATCTTTTCTTATTTCATTAATATCTATATGAGCTGCTCTCTCCAGAGGAAGTATTCCCTTTATGCCGACTTCTTTAAGCCAGGGGATGAGCGGGTTTACGTCACCGTCTGAATCAACGAAAGGAATAACATCCTGTTTTTTTATCTCCGGAATCAGGGTCTCATAATAAGGTGCCAGAAATTCATCGAACAATTCTTTTGACAGCATTGGGCCGTGATTATAAGACATGTCCTCTGCAAAAGTCATGAAATCCGGTGTCATTATGTCCGGCATTCTTTCGAGAATGGAAAGATGGTATTCTGTAATGTCCCGGTTTATGCGGTGCATAAGGTCAGGTTTGTCATAGAAGGCATACATGTGGTTTTCAATGCCGAAGAGTGAACGGGGGAACCAGAAAAAACCTTCGAAGGTAAACCATATTACCGCTTTTCCTTTATCATGCAGTTTCTGCCACTTGCGCAAAGCTTCTTCCTCGAATGCCGGTTCAGGGAAAAGATGCTCTTTTAACTCATAGTAATCTTTTTCATCCTGGATTATGCCTGCACCATGTGCTTTCGGTTCGGGGCATTTTGAGCCTCTCGGCATGAACCATTTCTGAAAAAAAAGATCAAGCCCCAGATGCTGTCTTAAATAAGCATGTTCTTCAATATCGGTAACCAGTCCCTGATCGTACCAGTTTTTTAAAGTCTTGTCCCAGTATCCTGCCCATTCCATATATGGAATGCGGTCAACCGGCTCAAAATTCATCAGTTTTTGAAATCGTTCGACCAGATTCATTATTACTGCCTTTTACTCAGTACTTCATTTTCATATGTGTTAATAATCGGCATCCATTTACCGTCTGCAGGAACGCCTTTTTTCATGCAGTAATAGTTCCACACATCGCCAAAGGGCATTGTTCTAAGGTCTTCCATTATGGCAAGACGGGAAGTATAGTCTCCTTTGTCTTCGAATTCTTTCAGTTTTCTTTGAGGTTTTAAAAGTGCAAGCAATAACGCTTTTATCATGTTCCTTGTGCCGATGGTCCAGGCGGCGATTCGGTTAATGCTTGCATCGAAGAAATCAAGGCCTATATGTACACGATCGGTCAGGTTATTGTTTACTATCTGGTCTGCTATGGCTTTTATCTCATCTGAAAATAGGATAACATGGTCACTGTCCCATCGGACAGGTCTGCTTACATGAAGAAGTAATTCATCTATGAAATTCAAGACAGCGGATATCTTATCGGATATCATTTCCGTGGGATGATAGTGACCTGAATCAAGGCAGAGAAGTATCTGATTTTTTGCCGCATATCCAAGGTAGAATTCATGGGAACCGACGGTAAAGCTTTCTGCCCCTATGCCGAACAGTTTGGATTCCACTGCATCCAGTTCGCAATTTTTATCGAGTTTTTCTGAAAATATTTCATCCAGTGACTCTTTCATTCTTATTCTCGGTGACAGCTTATCAGCAGGAATATCCTTATAGCCGTCGGGCATCCAGAAGTTTACCACCGAAGGTGTCCCCAGCTGTTTTCCCATCTGTTCTGCGATCTTTCTGCATCGTTTACCGTGTTCTATCCAGAAATCCCTGATCTGTTTGTCATTGTGGCTTAAGGTAAAACCGTCGGCAGCCTTAGGATGTGAAAAAAATGTCGGATTGAAGTCTATACCGAGATTATTTTCCCTGGCCCAGTCTATCCAGCTCTGGAAATGTTCAATGTCGATTTTGTCTCTGTCAACAAACTTACCGCCGTTGTCAAGGTAGATGGCATGAAGATTTATCCGATGGTCGCCGGGTATTAGACTCAGTGCTTTTTCGAAATCTTTTCTTAACTCTTCAATATTTCTTGCTTTTCCGGGATAATTGCCCGTGGCCTGAATCCCCCCCCCTGAAAGTTCAGCGGCTGGCTGTTCAAAGCCGCCCACATCGTCACCCTGCCAGCAGTGAATGGATATAGGAATTTCTGAAAGATTTTCAAGTACCTTATCGGTGTCGATACCGATCTCGGCGTATTTTTCCTTTGCCAGTTCATATGATTTTTGGATTTTTATGTCACTCATGATTTACCTTTCTCATATCTGTTTGCTTCGATAAGATTCCACTTCCCAGTTTTCTATAAATGCTCTGGCCTTATCTGACATATAATCTATGCCTCCAAATGCTTGAGCTAATTGTTTGATAAAGGCTCCGTCTTTTGCCATTTTAAGGGCCAGATCCGCTTTTTTCTGAGTTTCTCCCAATCCGAAGACTGCACTTTCACATGCCACCACCTTCGGATAATAACCTTCGGTCTCTTTGAATTTTTCAACAGCTTCCTTTGTAGGTCTTTCTGTGAAAGGATAGGATTTTGAATAAACAAGATGATCAGGTGAAATCGGCCCGTTTGCGATATCGAAAGGACCGCTTACGCTCTTGAATTCAAAAATATTACCAAGGCAATCCTCTACGGCCTTTTTATCTTCTTTAAATTCTTTGGAATCCTTCAAATCTTCGACTTTAAGTTCAGAAGGTATATTTTTTTCTTTATAAACACTTTCCAGTTTTTCAAAGATGCGGGCGTATATGTCCCTGATTTGATCTGCGGTGTCGGCTGCAGCGAAGATACCGTGATTTTTCATTAAAATTATTGATGGTTCGGCGCCGTTTTGTTGTTTATATTCTTTTATTTTTTTCCTTACTTCGATGCAGAGTGTGTAGCCGGGATCGATGTAATCAACCCAGAGGGCATCGGGAAAAAGATTTTGTGAGGCTGACTTGGCATTTTTCGAGCATGTCAAACCGTTTACTTTTGCAGGATGAGTATGGACAACAAAGTTTGCATTCAAGGAATCATGCAAAGGGGTTTCAACCGAGGGTCTGAGTTCTTTACCGACCCTTGCATCCATCATTATTTCTTTAACCAACGCTTCTCTTTTTGAACTGTCTTCAGGAGGTGTGATATCGTATAGTTTTGAAAGTTTATTCCTGTCTATGGCGACAAAAGAATCAGGGGCTAGCCCGGCAAGGGTAGTGCCGGAAGGTTTGACCCACAGGGTTTCCCTGTTTTTTGCAGAGGTATTCCCCCCGCCTCCTTTTACATATTCATCGGTTCCGAATTCTTTTGAAAGATCAGATATTGTTTTAAGTAATTCCAAAATATCCTCCAAGCTAATTATCTTCCTTCGTAAAGATTTCCGTTTTTCTCGACATTTGCGTTTGCTTCGTTTTTGACACGCAGGTGGTTACCCTGTACGCGGTTGCTGTTTAAGATAGCCGACTGTACATCTTCTTCCAGCAGTACATGTGTTTTGGGTGTATTGCCGTACTCTTTTATGAGGCAGTCTGTCATCATGAAAGATCCATCGGTAAAGTGAAAGAACGGCACATCAGGGTCCCATTTATAATCAGGAGGAGTTGCTCCCGCTGAAAAGTGGCAGTTATCAGCCATTATAGTGCCTTTACCCTCATTTATAATGAAAGAACCTGTTCTGGTCTTACCCCAGAATCCGCAGTTAGCAAATTTAACCGGCCCGGTATTTCTTTCGCCGATCTCGATTCCGTTCATAAACTGCGAATTTTCGAAAGCTATACCTGCATGATCCTGGACCTTATCGATCTTTACTGCTACAGGCCCGATATCCGATCCGCTCTGAGTGATTACTATGTTCGCCTGACCTTTTAAGTACTGCTTCCCTTCTTTATCCGGAATAGTTTCGACAAAGTGAAAACCTATCTTCGGCCAGATGACAAAACAATTGTTCATATATTCCCAGTCGCATCTGCCGATTATAAATCCTTCGAGATTTTCCAGGGTGAAATCGTTAATGGTTTCCGCAAATTTCGGAGGTTCCGGCTGGGGGTAATATATCCTCCACCAGTTGACCGAGTGGACATGAATATTCTCAAGCCTGCCGACATCTGTAGTTCTGTCAATGTATATTCCTCTTCTCAGTGCGCAGATCTGTATGTCCCGCATATTATGGCCCTCATTTCCGTTGGTGCCGGCGTCTATGCCGTTATATGAATTCACAATAGTCATATTGTAGATATTGAACCTGCTGCCGTAAGCCTGAATCGTCCAGGGATAAGGAACTATGTTGTCGTGTTTTTGTTCAGGGTAATATATCGTAAAACCGTCGATAGTACAGCTGGTGCCGATCTGGATGAACGGTGTGGAATCCTCATCCTTTCTGCCTGAGTAGGCGAGCAATGTCGAACCTTTATCGAGTTGTGGAAAGTGCGGCCCTTGCCATGTTCCCTTGAGGCTGGCTGTGTGCGGCATTTTCAAAGTTCCTTTGATGACGTATTTACCTGCCGGTACGAATACGGTCAGACCTTTTTTTCCTGCTTTGTTGAGTGCAGTCTGGAAGGCTTCGGTACAGTCTGTCTTACCGTCTGGTTTTGCCCCGTAATCAAGAACGTTAAGTCTGCCATTATCGGCAAAGACGCCGTTCACGATCAGAGTACAACATAAAACTGAGAAAATGATTTTGTTCATTTTGCTTACTCCTGAATTTATCGACTCTAAAAATTTTAAGCTTTAATGTACTCGAGTACGCAAAGATTATCAAGTATTTTCTTTTGTTAACCGGATTTAAATCTAAAATTTGTTTTTTAAAACGTATTTGTTTGACATGCCAAGATTAAAAAGATAGCATATGCAACGATAAAAAAAATATTTGTAAGGAAGCTTATATATGTCTGAAAAAAAGGAAGTTTTAAAGTCGGTAGAAGAAAAGGCACCTGAAATAAAACCATCTGAAACCTCAAGTACAAAAAAATTCGGCATACTTGCCAACCCATGGATTTTCGTTCCCGCCATTTATCTAGTTCAGGGGCTTATCGAAGGCGGTATTCTTCTGCAGGGTACCGGCATAATGTACAAGGATTTCGGGTATTCAAATGCATTTATAGGAGGCCTTGCTCTTTTGAACCTGCCTCTGATCTTTGCATTTTTATGGGCTCCTTATGTCGATGCGTGGGGAAGTAAAAGAAATCTTTCGGTTTTCTTCTTTTTTACCATTGCTATCGGTATGGCAGGTATTGCAGCTGCTGTATACTTTCAGCTTGCATTTACGGTAACTACACTTTTAGCATTTTTCTTTATTGCCGTAATTCTGTCCTTTTTCCGGGTAGCTACAGACGGATATTATATCCGAATATTAAGCCCGAAGCTCCAGGCCGAATTTGTCGGTGTCAAGGCAGCAGGAATCAGGATAGGAATGATGGGGACTTTAGGTATTTTTATTGTAATGGCGGGGAAAATCAACGAAGCTTTTAAAGCTGCTTCTGCCGAAATAGATGGCATGGTTGGGTTTTTATTCTCTGCAGGAAAAATCGGTACTCCGGCCCTGGGCTGGTTCTGGATGTTCATTTTCTTAACCATCGTTATCCTTGTAATGGCAGTTTATAATTTCTTTTTCCTTCCCAGAACTCCACACGATAAACCTGTAAAGCATGCAAAAGGGTTCCCTTTAATGGAGGTATTGAAAGAGTACCTTCAACAGGACAAAGTAATTGCGATAATTATTTTCATATTGATCTACCGTTTCGGTCAGGGGCTACTTACCAAAATGGCCGACCCGTTTTTCATGGATCCTATAGACAAAAACGGCATGGGACTTACCATTGCCAATCTATCTATGATAAGAACAGCAGCTGGAATCCCGTTTATGATAATCGGAGGAATTGCCGGAGGATTTATTATTAAAAAGTGGGGTCTTAAGAAAACATTTATACCGCTTGCCATTTTAATGGCAATACCGAACCTGGGTTACTGGGTACTTTCGAATTTTCATTCAACAGCAAGCTTTGCTATGAAAGGCTTCGAGATACCATATGATATCTTTGCCGTTATGAGCATTGAGAGCCTGGGTTACGGAATGGGATTTTCAGGGTTTTTCTACTTTATACACGCTATTGCAACAGGAAAGAACAAGACCTCTACTTTTGCCATATCCACGGCCTTGATGGGTCTGGGCTGGAATATACCATGTGCGATCAGCGGAGTAATTCAGGAAGCCACCAGCTATGAAACGATCTTTATTCTATCGGTTGTATTATCCATTCCCGGCATTGCATTAATACCGTTTTTACCTATGCCGGAACTAAAGGGTGAGCATGAAGATTAATTAAGAAAAGGAAAAGAAAGGAAAAGAAATGAAATTCAAACAAAGTATTATAGCGTTAATTGTTATTGCATTTTTAGCTGCTCCTTTACTGTCACGAGAAACGTGTGACTGGTATAATGATTCCTGGATACATTCCCATATTTCAATAAACCCCAGCGTTTCGGATATGCCGTTTTTCCAAAAACAGCTGGAAAAAGTCAATCTTGATGCCATCCAGTTTCATACCCATGACACCAGCTTAATGAAAAAATGCAATGAGATGGAATTTCCGGAGAAGTATAATTACAAGCCCGTGGCAACGATCAACCAGGCAGGCGTATGGTATCCCCGCTATGAAAATAATGATAAATATATCTACCGTGTAAATCCGGACGGCACTTTCGCAGGCAGATGGACAAGAAAGCATCTATGTCTTAATTCTCCTGCCGTTGATGAGATAATCATTCCTAAATACTATACAGAACTGGTAAGAGAACTAATGCCTGCGCAGGTATGGATCGATGAGTCGATGATAACAATCAATCTCTGTTACTGTGAAAACTGTAAGAGAATTTTCAAAGAAAAATACGGCTATGCTCCGCCGACCGAACTCACCGAAGACAACTTCGAAAAGTGGCAGAAATGGGTAAGATTTCACATTGACGGCTATGAAAAATGGATGAAGAAAGTGGTGGATGCCGTTCACAGCGTCGATCCGGATATCCTTGTCACCTTTAATGCTGCTTATTCTCTGGGGCAGCCGGAGGCTCCGCCGGAATTCATCGAAAACCTGAGTCACGATGTTCATAAATATCCGCTTGAGAATGGACTTTACTCCCGTTATTATTCTTCTATCGGGTTGCCTTTCGACATGATGCCCGGTCTTGGAATAGATGCCTGGGCGGGAATTGAACCTAAAAAAACAGAGCGTGTCCTTACTGAAATATCGATTATAATCGCTCACGGCGGAAGGTGGAATATCGGTGAATTTCCTACAAGTTTTACTAACCTCATTGAAGCTGAACGCTATCTTAAATCAGGCTACAGACCTGCAGATGTCTACCTGAAATTAGCCCAAGAAGGTTCCGAATTTGCCCGAAAAAGACAGGAATTATGCCAATATTCCAAGCCTGTACGCAATGCGGCACTTCTGCAAAGTGCGACCACTCATTACGCCCATGTGATCTTCAATATGACCGATCAGAATTCAGATATTAAATTCGGCATCACCTCCGACGGAACGAGAGTTGAAAATTTAGAAGGTATTAACAGCAGAATATTCTGGCCTAATAATAATCCGGTGGCTACAGTAATAATCGGGGCCTACGAAGCTTTGATGGAAAACCACATACAATTCGATATTATTAATGAGGATCATTTACAAGAAAACCTTGGTGATTACAAACTCCTGGTACTTTCAGAACAGGCATATTTAAAAGAAACAACAAAAGAAAGAATAAGAGAATTTGTAAGAAACGGCGGCAAAGTCATCGCCACAGGTGCAACGATACTTCACGATCTTTCAAATATTTTTGGAATAAAAATATTATCCAAAACGCCTGAGAGTGATGTCAAAATAAGTTTAAACGGCAACGAAGCAAATGCCCGAAAGTTCTGGAAAACAAGTCTTCAAGGTGCCGAAAAAATCACAGGTTCAAGTATCGTCACCCCGGGAATAACTGTAAACAACTTCGGCGAAGGTAAGGCGGTTTATATTGCAGGTGACATATTTAAAGATTATTTTGACCGCAGCGGACATTCTTACACTGCTAAGGGCAATAATGCTGAAATCCGTTCTTTTGCAAACAGCTTATTTGAAAAAGTACTGACCAGTCCGCAGACTGAAGTAAAGGCACCTGCCTGGTTTGAGTTCGTGGAAAGGACCAAAAACGGTAATACATATCTGCATTTTGTAAATCGTAAACTGGACTGGAAACAGAAAAAAGACTACGACGGTAATATAATTGTCAAAATGAACCTGGATTCAGAACCTGTATCAGTTAAATTGCTGCCTAAGGATAAAACCCTTGAATATATTTACAGTGACGGATTTCTGATTTTATCCCTGGATCCGGCAGAGATCGAATTTCATCAGGCAGTAGAAATAAAGCCTTGAAAAATTACCTCAATTACCTCAGGTGAATAATTTTTATCTGTTAAAATTGTTTAAATTTTTCCTGAAATAGCTTATCATTTTTTATATTGAGAGATCAGGTGATTTTTTAAGGAAGGGAAGGATGCTTAAGCTGATACCGAAGAAATTCTCAAGAAAGTCGGGCATGCCGCCGGGAAGTCTGGTTTATGTAGGTGAAAAAAAGACTGAAAAACCGGAGATAAACATTTTCGACTACGATGATGCGGATATAAAAGAAAAAAAGATCGAGGATTTGGAGGAGATATCCCAATTTGTGGACTCCCGGGCAGTATCATGGATAAATGTGGACGGACTTCATGAAGTAGAATTGATAGAAAAGATAGGTGACAAATTCAATATTCATCCCCTGGTACTGGAAGATGTCTTGAATACCGGACAAAGGCCAAAGGTTGAAGATTACGATAAGTATCATTTTATCGTGATGAAGATGATAACTTACAGCGAGGATAAGGGTAACGGGCTGGATATCGAACAGGTGAGTTTTGTTCTGGGTGATAATTACCTGATATCCTTTCAGGAAAGGCCGGGTGATGTTTTCGATCCGGTGCGACAAAGGCTCAGGAATCATAAGGGAAAGGTAAGGAAGATGGGGGCCGATTATCTCTGCTATACCCTTCTTGATGCGATAGTGGATAATTATTTCGGAGTGATCGAAAAATTCGGTGACAGAATAGAAGCACTTGAAGAGAGCCTACTGGTAGATTCCACAAAGAAGGAACTAGTACGTATACAGAATTTAAAGAAAGGGATATCTTTTTTGAGAAAGTCGGTTCTGCCGGTTCGTGAAGTTGCGGGGAGGCTGGAGCAGTCGGAGTCTGAGCTGATAAGTAAAGTAACGAAAATATATTTCCGTGACGTTTATGATCATACGATACAGGTAATGGAGTCGATAGAAAGTTTTCGGGAAATGTCTGCGGGGATGTTGGAGATATACCTTTCGAATCTGAGTAACAAGATGAACGCGGTCATGAAGACTTTGACGGTTATTGCTACCATGTTCATACCGTTGACTTTTGTTGTAGGAATTTACGGTATGAATTTTAAGTACATGCCGGAGCTGGAGTATAAATGGGGTTATGCTGCGGTATGGGTGGTGATGATCTCTATAATTATCGGTATGATTATTTATTTTAATAAAAAAGACTGGCTTTGATGCCAGCCTTTTTTGTCTGTTACTTGCATATCCGAAAGTTCTTAGAAACAGCAGTAGCCGATCAGATCGCAGTGATAGGAGAGTCTCTGCCAGCTTTCGAAATTATCAATGAGTTCGTATGCAATTGGATAAAGCATATTGTCTTCTTTGTATATGTGTTTTCTTTTCAAGGGGATGGCTTCGTCAATCAGTTCAGTCAGTTTTATGCGGAAGGTCGAAAAATCGATACTTTCACAATGATAGAGCAAATCCATCATCCTGTAGGTTAATATCTGGAGTTTGTTGTGTTCTTCTCTTAATAATTTAGGATATAGATATATGCCGAGCTTTTCAAGCTCATCGAAGAGCACCTTTTCTTCAGCTTCAAAATGTTTTCTAGCGGCGGAAAAATGTGTTGCAATGTGAGTTAAGCTCTGAAATACAGAAGAATGGGGTTCGATTCTGTTTATGCTGTAAATGTTCTGTTTCAGGGAATCCATTTCTACAAGAAGGCTGGATATCATTTCGTGTTCCATGAGCTCTTTTCGAATATAATGGTCAGGCAGCAGTTTTTTTCTCAGTTTCGCTGCGGGGTCATCAAGCAATTCGATATGTGCTTCTAGCAGGGTTTTGTATTCATATCCAGGATATTTCTCAATTATACTCTGCTCGGCAAGTGCCAGCTGCAAAGGTTTGATATTTTTAAGGAAATCGTCGTTTTTGGTTCTCACCTCGAGAGGAAGCTTCCCTGCATCAACCTCTTTTATCAAAACGGTGAGTTTTTTTAATTCTGGTTTGGATTTCAATGTTTTTAAGCTTTCCATCTTATACCTCTAAAAAAATGATAATAATTTTATTTTTTTTACGGACCTGAACTTAGAAGGGTTTTATTAAAATTATTTTTTTGTTTAAAAATAAAAAAATTGTGTAAGAGTTAAAAAAAAATGAATTGACAAAAACGGCTCTGTGGGCCGATAATCTAGGCCAAATTTATAAGTGATTGTGAGTTAAGGGATTAAAGATCATGGCAAAAAAAGTATTACCACTACTGATTTCTCTCTTTTGGCTGTCATTTTACGGCTGTGTTCAGCAAAAAAGGGTAGAACCTTTGGGGCAGACATGTATTCAGGGAGTGGAAAAGAAAGCGGTTATGGAGGCGATCGAAGATTTGATATTCGAAAGAGGCTTTTCAACTGAAAAATATGATGAGGATATGGGTGTTGTTATAAGTGAGCCTTTACGCGGAGGTCAGTGGTTCGAATTCTGGCAGAAAGATAATGTCGGTAGTTTCAACCGGGCGGAATCCAATCTGCACAGTATCCGCAGATTGGTTAGATTCGATGTTTCTTCAGCAGATAATCGAACCTGTGTTGAATGCAGAGTTTTACAGCAAAGGCTCAACCTGCCGGAAAAGGAAACCAGAGGTTCATCTGAGATATCAGGAATTTTTACCCAAAGCGGTACGAGTATGCAGGAATTAGAAATTGGCGAGGAACGAGCAGAAGAAATGGAATGGGTGGAGTTAGGCAGGGATGTCCGGCTGGAAAATGAATTTTTGAAAACGATTAAGGAAAAACTGCAAAGGAGCGTTAAATGAGAGTATTAGTTTGCGGGGGTGCCGGTTATATCGGAAGCAACATGGTGCCTTTATTGAAGGAAGCAGGACACGAACCCATAGTTCTCGATAATCTCATAAAAGGGCATAAATCGGCAGTTAGAGATGCTGAACTTGTAATCGGAGATCTCGGGGATCATGACCTTATGCAGAAACTGCTTATCGAAAAGAAAATAGATGCGGTGATGCATTTTGCCGCTTTTATAGAGGTAGCTGAAAGTATGGATGTGCCGCTGACATATTACGATAACAATCTGGCAAAGACCGAGAATCTATTGACTTCGATGGAGACCGCCGGGGTGGATAAATTTGTTTTCAGCAGCACAGCAGCAGTTTACGGCCAGCCGGAAAGCATACCTGTAAAAGAGAATACAAAAAAAGAGCCGATCAATCCTTACGGCGAAACGAAACTGGCTGTCGAAAAAATGTGTCACTGGCAGAGTAAAGCAGACAAGCTGAATTACGCCGCCCTTAGATATTTCAACGCAAGCGGTGCAGGAATGGACGGGAAGATCGGTGAAGATCACAGTCCGGAGTCTCATCTTATACCCTTAATAATGCAGACGGCACTGGGGAAACGCGACTGCATTTATATTTACGGCACGGATTATGACACGAAAGACGGGACATGTGTTCGCGATTACATCCATGTTACAGATTTATGTAAGGCGCATATTCTGGCACTTGACAGGCTGGACGAGGAAAGGGAGCTTGTTTACAATCTCGGCAACGGGAACGGATATTCGGTAAGGGAAGTTATCGATATGGTAAAGAAGGTATCCGGTGTAGATTTCAAGGTGGTTGAATCCGAAAGAAGGCCCGGTGATCCTGCGGTGCTGACGGCTGATGCTAGCAGAGCCAGAGAAGAACTGGGATGGGAATGTGAATACGGCGATCTTAAAAAAATAATCGAGACCGCCTGGAAATGGCACAGTGAGAATCCTGACGGTTACGGTGAATGCTAAGGAGTTAAAATGAGTGACTTATTTGTCGGTATAGATCTTGGCGGAACGAATGTAAAAATGGGGATATTCGACAGCGAATTGAACCTGGTAATGAAATCGAGCATACCCACCGAAGCCGATATGGGGCCTGATGCGGTGGTAGAAAATAGCGGTGCGGAAATCGAGAAGATACTGAAAGAAAAAAGTTATTCACTTGATGATGTGAAGGCATGCGGTATAGGTACCCCCGGACCCGCAGATTATAAGAAAGGCGTGATATACAAGGCAGCGAACTTGAAGAAGTTTCATAATACTCCTATAAAGCAAATGGTAAGTGACAGGTTGAAAGTGCCCACCGAGTTTGAAAATGACGCTACTACAGCATGCTACGGCGAATTTGCCAGAGGCGCAGGTGAAGGCGTAGACAATATGATATTTTATACCCTCGGCACAGGTGTAGGGGGCGGAGTTATATGTGACAGCAAGCTGGTGAGAGGAATCAGTGATAATGCCGGCGAATTGGGACATATGATAATTTACCCGGGAGGAAGACTTTGCAACTGCGGACAGAAAGGTTGCCTTGAAGCTTATGCAAGTGCATCAAGTACAGCTAAAAGGGCATTCGAGGCGATTGGTGAAGGTAGAAAATCGACTCTGCAGGAAGTATTGGAAGTTGCCGAGGAATTGACTGCAAAGGATGTCTATGATCATGCCAAGGCGGGCGACGAGCTTGCAGTAGAGATCACCGAAGGCACGGCAGAGGCTTTAGGGACTGCATGCGTGAACATGGTGCATGTCACTGACCCTGAAAAAATAGTATTTGCAGGCGGCGTTATAGCTGCCGGTGATTTTCTTCTGGATGGGATTAAAAAGGCCTTTTGTAAGAATATCTGGAACCTGAAGGATGAGAACGTGGAAATCTGTTTTGCAACACTGGGGGAAGATGCAGGCATCATCGGAGCAGCGGCACTGGGCAGGGAATTGATTAAAAAATAAAAAGCCGGTGGAGGGATTCGAACCCTCAACCTCAGCTTTACGAGAGCAGTGCTCTGCCATTGAGCTACACCGGCAATAAGGCGGTATAATAGCTTATCATAGAAATTTTGTAAAGACAGTAACTCATAGAAAGCCTATCACCAGAATTATCTATTTTTTATTTGAGGACAATGGATTTTGTGAAAGCTATGTTTTTTGAGGAATTGCCGATGTATAGGGTGAATCGGCCAGGTTCTGTTGCCCATTTGTTTTCTTTCGGGTTCCAGAATGCAAAGGAGTGGAAATTCATATCTAAAGTGACTGTTTTTGATTCTTCCGGTTTCAAGAATACTTTTTTGAAGGCCTTGAGCTCTTTTTTTGGTCTGTAAAGAGATGAGTTATCGTCACCGACATAAAGCTGTATTACTTCTGCTCCTGCCATATCACCTTTATTTATCACTTTAACTGATACTTTAACATTCGGATCATCTGCCGAGTCGTTTTCGATATTTATATCAACCGTTTGGAGGTCAAAAGAAGTGTAGGTTAAGCCGTAGCCGAATGGAAACAGGATTTCAGTATCGTAGTGTTCGAAATATCTGTAGCCGACGAATACCCCTTCAGAATATTCTACTTTTTCGTTTATGCCAGGGAATTCTTCTTTTGATGCCGCAGGGAAATCCTCCCGGCTTCTGCCGAAGGTCACGGGAAGTTTCCCGGATGGGCTGACCTCTCCAAACAACAGGGCTGCAAGTGCATTACCTTCTTCCTGGCCGGGATACCATGTCTGAAATACCGCATCGACCTTTTCTATCCAGGGCATTGTATAGGCCGAGGGAGTGCGGAGGATAAGTATGGTTTTTTTATATTTATCTGTCACCTTGTTGATAAGCGAGGATTCTTCTGCAAGGGAAATCGATTCTCTGTCCTTTGTTTCTGATGACGAGCGGAATATGAGCACGACGCCGGTATCTCCTCCGGGGGCTTTGTTGGGGTCTTTAAAGTAATCTATTTTTTCGTTTCTGATACGTTTCTCTATGCCTTCAAATGGCGAAACGCTGTAAAAAGGTACAACTCTTGAGCTTCCGCCGCCAGTGAACCTCGATTTATGAGGATCGTCACCGAAGAAATGCAGTTGCCTTATACCTTGCGGATCGAGGGGTAGTGTATTTTTATCATTTTTCAGCAGTACGATACCTTCAAGTGCCATTTTAAAGGCTAGATCTCTATGTTCAGGGGTATTCAGGCTTCCTTCGGCGTTTTTTTTGTTATCGCCTACCCTGCCGAAGCGTTTCATCTGCTTTAAGATTCGGTAAACCATTTGGTCGAGAGAGGATTCGCTAACTTTACCTTTTTTCACGGCATCTTTTAAGTGGTATTTGAACTGTGCCTGACCGAATTTGCCGTAACCTGACATTTCAAGATCGAGTCCTGCCTTTACCGCCGGAACGGTTTTGTGACGCGTGCCCCAGTCGGTCATGATAAAGCCGGAGAAGTTCCACTGCTTTTTTGCGATCTTTGTTAAAAGCAACGGATTCTGTGAGCAGAGCACGCCGTTTATCTTGTTATATGCTGCCATCAGGGAAGCGACTTTTGCATCTTTAACCGCTGCTTCGAAGGCGGGCAGGTATATTTCACGGAGGGCACGTTCTGTTATCTGTTCATCGATAGTGTGTCGCCAGGTTTCCTGATTATTTGCTGCGTAATGTTTTGCGCAGGCCATAGTACCGGTTTTCTGAATACCTTTTATAACCGCAATGCCGCATTTTGAGGCCAGGTAAGGGTCTTCGCTAATATATTCGAAATTTCTTCCGCCTTCGGGAATTCTGATTATATTCAGCGAAGGTGCAAGAACGATATCGCGTCCTTTTGCCCTTGTTTCTGAGCCGAGAGCCTTACCGAATTTACAAAGAAGTTCCGGGTTCCAGGTACTTGCCTGTGCTATGGATACAGGAAATGCAGTGGCGGGGCTTTTATGACGGTCGGTGCTGAAAGTCGAACCTGCTCCGGATGGGCCGTTTTGCATTTTAAGAGGCGGGATACCGAGACGAGGTATTCCGGGAAGATATCCTGCATAATCCAGGCCTTTTTCATCTTTGCCCCTTGCACCGTAAACCATGGATATTTTTTCATCGAGTGTCATTTTTGAGATCATGGTTTTGATAGAATCGTCGTTTTGAAAATCCATTGCGAATAAATGCACAGCCAAAGCAAAGATTAAAGTTATGACCAGAAATTTAACTGCATTCATATATTTTGACCCCTTATTCAGTTTTTTATTTTTTAAATGCCATAGTTCTGGCCGTAGTTTTCGACGACAAAATCAATGTCCTTATCCCCCCTGCCGGAGAGGTTTACCAGAATGGTTTTTTCTTTGTCGAGTTCTTTGGCCAGTTTTAATGCATAGGCAACAGCGTGTGCACTTTCCAAGGCAGGGATTATGCCTTCCACGCGCGACAGTTCGAAAAATGCGTCAATTGCTTCTTTGTCGTTGATTGTGGTATAGACCGCTCTGCCGATATCTTTTAAATAGCTGTGCTGCGGACCGACGCCGGGGTAGTCCAGGCCCGAGGCGACGGAGTAAACGGGTAAGGTCTGCCCGTTTTCGTCCTGCAGTACATAGCATTTAAAGCCGTGGATCATTCCGGGTTTTCCAAGGGAAAGTGTTGCTGCGTGTTCACCGTTTTTAAAGCTTTTACCCGCCGGTTCTACGCCAAAGATTTGAACATCGTTGTCATCCAGAAATGCAGTGAACAGGCCGATGGAATTCGAACCGCCACCTACGCATGCGACGAGTGAATCGGGTAGTCCGCCTGTGAGTTCCTTGAACTGTTCTTTAGCCTCGAAACCTACGACCGACTGAAAGTCACGAATCATCATAGGAAACGGATGTGGTCCAACGACAGACCCGATTGCGTAAAGTTGGGTCTGCGGGTCTTTCAGATATGCCTCGAATGCTGCATCGACGGCGTCCTTTAAAGTCTTGGTTCCCCTGTCTACTGGAATGACATTCGCTCCGAGTATCTTCATTCTTATTACGTTGGGGTGCTCTTTTACTATGTCGATCTCACCCATATAGATATCGCACTTCAGGCCTGCCAGTGCCGCTGCGGTTGCAAGTGCTACCCCATGCTGGCCTGCCCCTGTTTCTGCAATAATCTTTTCCTTGCCCATTTTCTTTGCCAGGAGTGCTTCGCCGAGGCAGTGATTAATTTTGTGTGCTCCGGTGTGATTGAGGTCTTCTCTTTTTAGATATATTTGTGCTCCGCCGATCTTTTGGGAAAGTTTTTCTGCATAGAAAACAGGGCTGGGCCTTCCTACGTAATGTTTGTACAGGTGATGCAAATCGTTTTTAAAATCGGGGTCGTCTTTGATCCTGTTATATGCATCTGTGATATCTTTTAGAATACTTTCGAGCTGTTCAGGTACGAAAGTTCCGCCGAAATCGCCGAAATAGCCTTCTTCGTTGGGCATGTTAGGGTTTTTATTAATTTGTGACATCTTTTGCTCCTGTTTTAGTTACTATGGATAATAACGAAGGTGAGATTTTAACAATTGCAGGGGGTGAAATCCAAGAGATTTCTGCCTAAGTTTTAAATTATTAACTCAATTTTTTGAAAAAAGGTGTTTTGTTATTTTCGCTTTACTTTATCTTTTTGAAATGGTAAAATTCGTTTCTATATTTAGAAACGAGTTTATTTTTTTACATTGATATGACCGATGTGAGGATAGAGGAGATTCGGGTATAAAAAGAGTTTTGGAAAACGGAATTTTTAGGAGTTTGTTATGGACCGCAAGATATTGTTGAATGAAAGTGATATCCCCCGTCAATGGTATAATATAGCAGCAGATCTGCCGACGCAGCCTTTGCCGCCGCTGGGGCCTGATGGGGAACCGGTAAAACCTGAAATGCTGGCGCCTGTATTTCCTATGAACCTGATCGAGCAGGAGGTCAGTACTGAAAGATGGATCGATATACCAGAAGAGATACTGGATATTCTTTACCGGTGGAGGCCTGCACCTCTGAGACGGGCGGTTTACCTTGAAAGGTACCTGGATACGCCGGCTAAAATATATTATAAGGATGAAAGTACAAGTCCGCCGGGGAGTCACAAACCCAATACAGCTGTTGCGCAGGCATGGTACAATAAGCAGTTCGGCATCGAAAGGCTGACCACTGAGACCGGAGCAGGTCAATGGGGATCTGCCCTGGCTTTTGCATGCTCTATTGTGGGTCTTGAGTGCAAGGTATTCATGGTAAGAATAAGTTTCGACCAGAAACCCTTCCGTAAATATATGATGAAGGTCTGGGGAGGTAATTGTGTTGCCAGTCCCAGCGAAGAAACAAAAGCGGGAAGAAAAGTGTTGGAAGAAATGCCTGACACGCCCGGAAGTCTCGGCATAGCAATATCGGAAGCAGTTGAACAGGCAGTGACAGATAAAAGCGGAAAGACACGATATTCTCTTGGAAGTGTTTTAAATCATGTAATGACACATCAGACTATAATCGGCCTGGAGGCAAAAAAACAGCTTGAGTCAATAGGTGAAAAGATGCCGGATGTAGTTATCGGCTGTGCAGGCGGAGGAAGCAATTTTGCGGGTCTTTCCTTTCCATTTACCGCTGATAAGATAAACGGTGCGAATATCGATATAATACCCTGTGAGCCGACGGCATGCCCAACCATGACAAGAGCTCCTTTTGCTTATGACTTCGGTGACACGGCTTGCATGACTCCTTTAATGGCGATGTACACACTTGGACATGCTTTCGTTCCGCCGCCGATCCATGCCGGCGGATTGAGATATCACGGCATGTCACCCTTGGTTTGCCAGTGTATAAATGAGGGTCTTCATACACCCAGGGCGTTAGATCAGATGGAATGTTATGAAGCTGCCTTGACATGGGCAAGGACGGAAGGTTTTATCTGTGCTCCGGAGACAAGTCACGCGATAGCAACTGCTATCCAGGAAGCCAAAAAGGCCAAAGAAGAAGGCAAGGAAAAGGTTATACTGTTTAACTACAGTGGTCACGGTCTTATGGACCTTACAGGATATGAGGCTTATATGTCCGGCCAGCTGGAGCCTTACAGTCTGCCTGATAAAGAGCTTGAAAAAACTGAAGAATGCTTGAAAGATTACCCCGAAGCTGAGATAAGAAAAAGCGGCAAGTGGTAATTTAAGGTGAACTTTAAACGTTCAAGGCCGACCCTTAAGATCGGGTCGGCTTTTTCATCCAACTAAGTTAAAGATCATAATCCCTTTGCCCGCCATTTTTTATGAAATTTATAGGCACCGAACATAAGAACTCCTGTGAATATTAAAAGCATAAGTGGGCTTAGCCACAGGGGAAAATATACGCTTCTTCCGAAAGCAGCACGGATCAGATCACCTGCATAAGAAAGCGGTGACACAGGAGCTATCCACCTTGCCCAGGCAGGCATTTCGGAAATAGGTAGAAATATTCCGCTGATGAAAAGAAGAGGCAACCTTACTAAATTGGATAACAGCATAATATTGGAAGGGCTGCTTGCGGGAGGAGCTGCCAGAAGAACCCCCAAAGAGGAAAAGCTAACCGCACCTAAAATTATGCCTGCTGCCAAAAGGAGGAAATTTAAAATAACTGCATCTGTAAGCAGCAGTCCCAGTATTATGGGAATTAAAGAAAGGCATGTCCCGAATATCAGGCCGCTGAGTATGTCACCTGCTATAATTGACTGCAAGGAAACGGGTGTCGCTATCAGTCTTTCGTAGGTTTTTGCCCTTCTTTCCCAGGGAGTAACTAGCGGGCCGACTGCACTTGCGGTAAACCATACTGCCATTGCCACCATTGCCGGTACGACATTTTCGGGATCGATGGGCCTTCCCATTTTAAAGGCAAGGAAGAAAAATACGGGAAAAAGTACACCAAAAATAAGCACCGGAGGCTTTAGATAGTAAAGCATGATATTCTTTTTGAGTATAATCAGGGCTCCATGGGTCTGAAATTTCAAAGTTCTTGTGTTTTCAGCATGAAGAGACATTATTCGGCCTCCTTTTTGGCATGTGATGTAAAGTGCAGGAAAACTTCCTCCAGTGACGGTTTCTTTGTGCAGATATTTTCTATTTCGATATTATTATTTTTTGAAAAATATGCGATTTCGGCTGCAGTTTTACCGGGTACTTCGCTGTATAGACGAACTGTGTTTTGTTCGATCTCCAAAGATGATATGCCGGGCAGTTCTTTTATTTGCTGTTTTGATGGAGGATTGCCTGCAAAAGTAACTTTGACGAACTGCCTTGATCTTATTGCAGAGCGCAGTTTTCCGGGTTCATCTATGGCGGCAATCCTGCCTTTATTTATAATGGCTATTTTGGAGCACATTTTTTCAGCCTCCTCCATGTTGTGAGTTGTTAAGAATATAGTGAGGCCTTTTACATTCAGCCGGCGGATAATCTGATGTATCATCTGCTTACTCTGGACATCCAAACCTGATGTCGGTTCATCCAGAAAAAGAATTTCCGGTTTCGTCACTAAGGCTGCACAGAGCATTAACCTTTGTCGTAAGCCTTTAGAGAGAGTTCTTGCTTTTTTATGTTTTCTGTCAAATAGGCCAAGTAAATCCAAGAGTTCGTCAGCTTTTTTGACACTTTGTTTTCTGGGTACGCCGTAGAGTTCTGCCATCAGCATAATATTCTGCCAGAGGGTCAGGTCACGATAGACGTTTGCTTCTTCGGGGACTACGGATATATGGGCACGGGAAAGTAAAGGCTCTGAAAGAATATCATGGTTTTCAATACGAGCAGTCCCTTCATCCGGCTTCAGTACACCTGTGAGCATCCTTACTGTGGTTGTCTTACCTGCACCGTTAGGACCTAAAAATCCGAAAAGTTCACCTGACTGAATTGTAAAAGAAATGCCGTCAACGGCAATTAATTCCCCGAACTTTTTTGAAAGCTTTTTTACTTCGATATTATTATTTTCATTCATTATTATATCCCAAAAAATAATTAAGGAGCGGTTACTTCATAGGTTCCCTTTTCGGCTTTCCATTCTCGGTGGATCAAACCTTTGACTTCCATTTTCTTTAATCTATCAGCAATATCGTCTAGGTCATAAGGCGCAATATATCTACCAATTCAGTTTGTATCATCGGTCCGCCATGCTGACGCAACAAAGATAATATTTCCCTTTGTTCGCCTGGCAGTTCCTTGCGTTCTTTTTCTTTCAAGCCATCTGAAACAAGCGCTTTGCAATGAATAAACCAAATTACTAATACTACAATAACTAAAGCCCCGGCTATAAACAGAGCCGTAATCCATGGTTCATGAATAAGATTATAATGGGGATGTCTCATAATATAAACCTTTCTTCAGGTAGAGCTTTTTTTGTTAAACATTAATAACCTTATCTGAATCGCGGATTACTTCATAATGGTCTTTCAGCGTGGAAAGCGGGCATATCTCTGAACCTTCGCAGTTTCGCAATTTCAAACATGTCCCACAGGCCAAAAATTCTCCCCCTGCATCAAGTACTTTCTGTGTTTCTGTTTTAACATCGAACTGCGAATCTTCGATCTTGTCTATATACACCCCTTTATCTGACAGAAAATTCGGACATTATCTCCCTGCTGCAAGCTGTAAAGAGCAAGCCTTAATGTATTAAAAACAGTTTAAGGATCGGTTTGTGTAATAATTATTCCAAGTTTCATTATTAATCTCCATCTTGAAAACGATCAGTTGATATACACGGATGCTCTTTAACATCACCGTGACATTTTTCGATTAGCTCCTTTGAACAGCTTTGGGGTTTGTCTCTCAGGTTTTCCGGTTTTTGGCATCCTTGTTTTTCATTACAGCAACACATCATAATTCTCCTAAACATCGAATAACTTGCCGATTTCCGATTTCCATTTTTGCAAGGTCTTTTTGTTCAAACTATAGTGTACAAAATATCCTTTCTTTTCAGGGATAACCAGATCAACGGATTTCAGCACTCGCAAGTGTTGCGAAATTCCTCCTTGTGTAATCCCAAGTCGTCTTGACAATGCCCCTACACAAAAAGGTTTTTGCTTAAGCAGCCGAATAATTTTTATGCGGGTATCCACCCCGAGAACTTTACATATTTCTGCTATTTTCTGGTCTTGATCCATAGTGCAATCTTATTAAGTATATTCATATATACTAAAATAAATATTAAATCCAGTCAAGCTTTTTATAATTAAATTAGCCTGTTTTTTCTGGAAGTATAGAATTAATTTTTAAGAAATAAATTAATATGTCTGATCATCTAACAGTTTTTTCGAAACTGAGCCTTCTTTTTTAAGGACTTTTGCTGCCCGGGTAATTTTACACAGGCTTATGCCGAGTTCTTCCGATATCTTCCGCTGTGGCATGCCTTCGTTTACCATCTTAAGTGATTGCCAGCGAAGGGCGAAATCTTTGCGTTCGTGAGGCGTGAATATTTCCTCAAAAAATCTTTTCATTGTATCGGCATCTTCGATCTGTGAAAAAACTTCTGCCAGTTCATCTGTTTTTTTCATTGGCCTCAGCCCTCTATAATATTGGATTTATGGTATAATTACAATCGTTGCTTAAATTATCAAAAAGAGGGGTAAAAGTAAAGAAATTATCCTTGCATGAATGTTTGAATATCATTAGAATGTTCGCCTCTCGGATGGAAATCATCCTGGGTCGGTGCCCGAGTGGCTAAAGGGGATGGGCTGTAAACCCATTGGCGTGAGCCTTCGCTGGTTCGAATCCAGCCCGGCCCATTTTTTCATGCGCTGCTCTGGAGGCTGTTTAGAGGGTTTTGAGCCTAGTTTGGCCTTTTGTCTTTTTTGGCTTTCAATTCCGATTAATTCCGGTTTATTCCCGCTCTGGGCGCAATGTTTGGCAAAGTAAATGGCAAAGTAATCTTCCTTCTTTCCTGCTGTTCCCGCAGCTTTCTGTTTATGTGACTCAATACTCGGTTTGGCAAAGTCTGGCAGGTCATCTATAGCCTGTTTAGTCTTCCCTCTCAGCGTATGAGTGTATCTTTCAGAGTTTTATAACAATTGAATGTCTTATAATCTGCATCTTAGATTTCTACCTTGTACAGCCTAATTCGGGTTTAAATTACACAAAATTATCTTTTTCAATAGCAGGAATTAATTTATCTTGAACAATATCTTTCTTAAAAGGCTTTTTAATCACATCTATAGCTCCAAGTTTAACCGCTTCAACAGCATCAGATAATTCAGATCGGGATGCCATAACAATTGTGGATATCCAGGGAGCATTCTGATTGATCTTTTTTAAAAAATCATTGTAACCAATAGAATCATGGTCATCATCGAAAATGACCATATGACAGTCCTGCAGAATTAGATTCAGCATTTTTTGACTGATTTCCTTTAAGCATGTTACCCGGCATTGATTTTTCTCGAGCTCCTTTTTTATTTTATTACTGGATTGGGTATCTTTGCTTATAATATAAATAGAATTTTTTTCTGAACTTACTGACATATAACCATCCCTTTGAAGCCAAACCAGTAAGGGCCTTTGACTTAAACAAAGACCCCTAATGAACCAATGGAGGAGCATCCATTGAATTTTTTAATTTTAAAACTAATCTTTCACAATCGATTTTAACTAATTGTATCAATTTATAAAACTGCGCTTTCCCGAAGTTTTTGATAGTTTATTTATATTTTTCAGCTGAATTTCAAAAAAAATTAATGGTAGATTCTTTTTATACTTCATAAAACACTTTATTATAAAACAAAATACCCACCACTTTACTTCGAAATAAACTCTTTACAGTATCAAGATTTCTTGAGTATATAAGATAAAATACCCAGCTAAAAATTTTCACTATAAAATTATATATATATATATATATATATAATTGTAAATTATTGTCCCTCAGATAAATAAAGAACTTTTTAAAAATTATTTGTTTAACAACTCCATATTTAACTGAAAAAAATTTAGAATTGGATTTTTTATTTAATTAATGCCTCGAAAGTAAATTCTACTGGCGTGGAGTGGGTTAAAAATATTATTTATTTAATGGAGGGATTTATTTAAATACCGATCTTAAATCATAAACAGGCCCTTTTGTCTTTCAGAAAAACAACTTACATTTTCAAGAAAAGCCTTATAGCAGCCCTTAACACTTCTGAAATACTGACATCTACTATTTTAGCCTCCTGTCGAATCTCCTCTCCTATTTTGGGACTGACATAGAATGTCATCTACACTTTTTATTATGCGTTTTCTACTATCCGTTTCTACTTCCGGTATTTTTTTGTAGTAATATCACTTATTTCTTCTGGATTCTACTATTGAATTAATAGCTTTTTAATATATTCCGGCAGTTATTACCAGATGCTTACCAATTGACGGAATCCCGGCTATTTTAGAAAGATTTTTGCGGAGTATTAGGCAGAGTAAAAATAATTAACAAAAAAAGTAATATATATACTTTTTACTTGCTTTAATGTATCTTTTTTATAAAGTGTAAATTTACACTTTTCAGTAAGATCAAAAGTTATAATGATTTAATTTTTTACAAAACCATTGATACTGAAGTTTATTCTTTGGCTTGACTAAAATAGCTTCTTAAAAAGAAACCATTAAAATAGGAAAATGAAATGAATATAAGTTTTTCAATAAAATTATTGTTGATAATAATTTTGCTGTCCCTTTCCTGTTATGTGCTCTGACCCCATTTTATGTACCACATGCAACTAGAGAGTTACCAACCTTTTC
>CAZDVM010000002.1:0-252518 GCA_964508925.1 uncultured Pirellulales bacterium
CCTTTTGTAAGAATACCATTTGCGTCAATTTGGTCTATCCGCCAGTAATATGTGGGTTTCACCGCCGTCACGGGTCAAGACAGTTCCGCAAAAATATTGCCGCTCATGATTCGGTCCTTTAGTTTCCCTGAATACAGTAGGCACCAGGACTATTCCGTCGTCTAAAACCAATGGTTCCTGGGTCGGGAAAAGGAAATACTCGGTACCTTTGATTTCGACTTTTTCAAAAATCACGTTGTGTTTCCAATGTGAACCATCTTCAGATAAGATAGAATGAATAAAGCCACCCGATTTGGTCCAGAGCGACCACAATTCATTTTTGGGTCTGTAATTAAGCAGATTGGGCTGCCACTCAGTCTGCCAGTTCGGTGAACCGAAGACGGGGACGTTTTTAAACTCCCGAAACTCAGACCAGTTTAAGCCATCTTCGCTTATGGCCCAGTAATTCTTTTGGCCCTTTCTTGCCTCCCAGTCATTTGTATTGCCGTTCCATGCTGAATAAAATTTTCCATTAAAATACTCTATAGAGGAATCGTGATTATAGGAAAGAGGTCCCTTTTCGGGATTGTAGACATACCCGTATTCTATTGAAGGGTCGTAAACTTGATAACTGATCTTTTGGGAACAGCCGAAGTTCGGGAAGAAGATCAAAAGAATTATAGTCACAAACAGTATTCTTTGAAATGATTTCAGTAAATATAACATAATTGATCATCCTTGAAAAAAAATTTCATCTTCGCTGATAGCCTGTTTCAATTCAGGTTACCCGCTTCACGGACTTTCTTTTTATCAGTTCAACCGGCAAAAGTTCTTTTTTGTTTTCAAAGGCATCGTTAGCGTTTGAATTACCATTGACCTTATTTTCGATCATAGCCATAAGCATTTCAGCGCCTTTGGCTCCCATATCCGACGGAGAAGTGCCGATAGTTGTAAGAGGCGGAGAAACGATCCTGGCGAAAGCTTCGTCACTGAATCCTATCACGCTGATGTCCTCAGGTATCCTGAGGCCTTTTTCTCGTGCCACCTGGATAAAAATGGCACCGATAAGGTCACTACCTGCAAATACTGCTGTAGGTAGCTCATCAGTGCGATCAAAAAATTCCTTGCAGGCTTTAAGTGCACCTTCATACCTGTAATCCCCCTTGACCACCCATTCTTTTTTCACTGCAAGGCCAAATGATGACATGGTTTCGTAAAAGCCCATAAGCCTTCTCTGGGCGGAACTGTGCAAAGGATTTCCGGTTATGTGTCCAATTTTTTTGTGGCCTTCATCGATCAAGTATTTCACAGCCAGTTCTGCGCCTTTGGAGTCGTCAGTACCTACAAACGGCACGCCCGGAAGATCGGCTTCTCTGTCGATAGCAACAACAGGTATTCGTCTGCGGTTTATTTCAGAGAAGAATGCAACTTCGTTTTCATGGCCCCATTGGCACATTAAAAGCCCTTCCAGTTGTTTGCCGCAAATCCTTTCGACAAAGGGCTTCACTTCCTTTTGCATCTTGCTCCACTCCAGGGTGACGATGTCATAATCATCATCCATCAGGCATTTTTGAGCGCCTTGAACGATCCTGCCGACAAATTCACTGCTGTAGTCATTGAGCATTACCCCGATCATTCGGGTCCTTCCACTCTGAAGCTGCCTGGCAAGTATGTTTGTTGTATATCCGATCTGGTCGGCTATGCGCTGAACTTTTTCACGGGTTGAAGCAGCTACAATTGCTTCACCCCTCAACGCCCTTGAAACAGTAAGCGGTGTAAGGTCGCATGCCTTAGCTAATTCTTTTATTGTCGGTGTCATATCAGTTCTCCATTTATAAGGTACTAAATTATACTGCATTATAATATCATGTTCAAGATATTTTTTAAAATAGCAATGAAATACATATAAATCCTTTTTAAAAATGCATTTACAAATAATTATTTATCTTATGGAAAAGGAGAGCATTAAATAAATACAAAAAATGCTTGCTTTTTTAGCCCAATCTTATAGCTTTTTAACATCGTTATAAATAAAATAAGAATCAGTAATTTAAAGGAATAATTCAGGGTTTTGAACTATGGATATAAAATTTTCGCAGGAAAGATGGCAGAAGATTATTGATGATTCGAATAAATGGTGGGAAGGCAGTCTTGACAGACCATTGATACAGGCCAAACTGCAAAAGAATAAAACCAATTTCCCAGCTTTTCATTCTTTTTATCCCCTTGATACGCCGGCAGAAAAGATCATAGATGATTGCAATGATCATTTGGCCTCTTTCAAATATTTTGGCGATGCTTTTCCTGAAATGTTCCCTAATTTTGGAGCCGGTGTTATAGCTGCTTTTTTAGGCTCTAAACTGACGAACGGTGAAAATACAGTCTGGTTCCATCCTGATAAAGACCGCGAGATTAAGGATATCAAGTTCGAATATAACCCTGAAAATGTCTGGTATAAACGAATCAAGATATATTGTATCTGCAGGACAGGAAAGATGGCAGGGAAAAGTTCAGATAGCAATGACGGACCTGGGAGGCAATCTCGATATTCTTCAGACATTCCGGCCGAGTGAAAAACTTCTGTTTGACCTTTATGATTCGCCAGAAGAAGTGGAAAGACTGGTATGGGAAGCGCATGATGTGTGGTGGCATTATTTCAGGGATTTTGAAAACCTGACCGATAAAAATCCGGGCTATTCAACATGGTCTTCAATTTTTTCGGAACAACCTCATTATATGCTGCAATGTGATTTTTGCTATATGATCGGGCCGGATATGTTTGAAAAATTCGTAAAACCCGAACTGATAGCCTGCTGTGACAAATTAACCAATTCCTTTTTCCATCTTGATGGGCCAGGCCAGCTTGTACACCTGGACAGCATGCTGGAAATAGATTCTCTTAAAGGCATTCAGTGGATCCCCGGTGCCGGAGCAGCTGACTTGAAGGAATGGCCGGATGTGTTTCGTAAAATTTCTGATGCGGGCAAAAAAATACAGCTTCTGTCCCATCAATCCAAAAAGCCGTTTGATGAGACTCTTGATATTATAACTGACCAGATCGGCCGAGCTGATAATATTGTTTATAAAATTATGGTAAACGATCTCGAAAAGGCTGAAAAGGTAGAAAATCTTTTGATGAAATACTCATAACAAATCTCATTGAACGTGCTATTTCGGTTGCTTAAAAAGATTTTTTTAGACTAGCAAAAGTAATTACGAATTCCTCTAAATAATCCAACCATCCATATTTTCTATTAGATATGTGTAATTGGTGAACAGGATTTTATCCACTGTCCTCAAAACGGGGTCTAAGGCAGTAAAAAACCGCATTGGAACAGTAAAAAATAAAGTGAGCTTAAATCCTTGTCTTTACCGGATTTAAGTGTTAAGTACAGTTTTTCATAAGGTTACAAAAAAAGGCAAATTTAATCCCACTTCTCTCCGTTAAATAGAAAAAAGGGAAAAGAACAAATCTTGATTCAATTGCATTAAAGAATAACAAAAATATATACTACTGTTTTAAAAATTTGGAAAGGAAGAAGAAAAAAGCGAGGAACCGTTTCCGATATCCTCGCTTGTAATAAACAACATAAAATTTACAAAGGTTTAACTGAAACTGCGCATGGGCCTTTTCTGCCTTCACCAACTTCGTATTCAACGTTCTGGCCATCAGCTAAAGAAGCGTAGCCCGAAGACTGAATCTCCGAATGGTGTACGAAAAGGTCATCACCGCCGTCTTCAGGGGTAATAAAACCAAAACCTTTGTTGTCATCGAACCATTTTACTTTTCCATTGCTCATATTAATACTCCACGGCCTTTCAAAGGCCAATTTATTATTCCTTTAGTTTATTCCGGAAACCAGTTCGAAGGAATGAAACGACCAGCCCGTCAAGATACTGTACCTGACATCACCTTTTGATGCCATAATACAGTCTGATAAATATTTTTTTAAAGAGCGTAAAAAGCTCGTTTTTTAAGTAAATATTTTGAAATATTGGCAGGATTTGAAAACGAATGACCAGCAATTTTCATTTTTTTACTATTTGAAATAAGGTACATTAATTTTTAGACCATGTCAATACTTTTTTTAAATAGAAATCAGATACCAATCTCTGAACTTTTTGAGTATATAAAATGGGCTGTGTACTGCTAAAAAGGCCTGTTAAAATTTTATAGATCAATTATTTTGCCGCTCGGCATCATATTGTCCGGGTGGTATTCACCTTTCCCTTCCATCTGGAATCTCTTGCAGTTTTTCCAGTTTTGATTGGTTTTGCAGAATTTTTCTGACCATTTATATGAAATCCTGCCCTCTTTTTCCAATCTTCTTAAAGGACAAACGATGTACCATTTGCATGTCATAATTTTTCCCTTTATCACTTATTACTTTTAAAAACAGCAGGTGCCGACTGCACAGCCGCCGGAGTACTCTGAATCTGCGGATAAAATTTCGTCCCCATAATCTGCAGATCCTTCCTGTTTCTGCCCGAAAGAAAGTACCTGTTCTGATTTGCTGCCGTAGCGGTAAACGGTTATCCCCTTACATTTGAGCTTATGGGCCTCCAAATATATATTTCGCACATCTTCTATCGAGGAATCTTTCGGGAGGTTTATGGTCTTGGATACTGCGTTATCGGCGAATTGCTGAAAGGCTCCCTGGATCAATAAATGATATTTCGCTGACACATCGAATGCTGTTATGTATCTTTCTTTCATTTCTTCAGATATTTCATCAATATTTTGCAGAGACCCTGAATTTGCTATTCTACTTAAAATATCTTTTTTGTAGAGGCCTTTTTCTTCCGCTTCTTTTTTAAAGAAAGGATTTACTTCGAAAAGCTTGGAGCCTGAAAGAACGTTTCTAACAAAGCTTATTGCAAATAACGGTTCTATACCGCTGGAACAGCCTGCGATTATGCTTATGGTGCCGGTAGGTGCGATGGTGTTGACCGTGGCATTTCTTATCTGCTTATTTTCGGAAAAATATACTGATTTTTCAAAATTGGGAAATACTCCCCTTTCTTGTGCCAGTGACATAGAAGCTTTCACTGATTCGGTATGAATAAATTTCATGAGCTCTTTTGCAAAATTGACTGCTTGCGGTGAATTATACTTAATCTCAAGCAGGATCAGCATTTCTGCAAAGCCCATTACACCCAGTCCTATTTTTCTGTTACCCAGTGTCATTTCTCTTATTTTTTTTAGAGGATATTTATTAACTTCGACAACATTATCAAGAAATCTAATGCCGGCATGAACTTTTTCTTTTAATTTTTCCCAGTTGCACTTGCCATCTTTTACCATTTTCGCCAGATTAATGGAGCCGAGATTGCAGCTTTCGTAAGGCAGCAAGGGCAATTCGCCGCAAGGGTTAGTTGATTCGATCCGGCCAAGTGACGGAGTTGGATTATTTCGATTTATTTCATCGATAAAAATCAGGCCGGGATCGCCTGTTCTCCATGCAGAAGAAACAATAAGATCGAATATGTCCCGGGCATTTTCTTTTTTTATTGGTTTTTTCGAATGAGGGTCTTTCAACTGAAAAGTGTCACCTGTTTTAACTGCTTGCATGAACTCGTCTGTAGCTGCTACGGAGAGATTGAAATTTTCGAAGCTGCCCTTTTGATTTTTAGTTTCGATAAAATCTATGATGTCCGGGTGGTCGCATCTTAATATTCCCATATTGGCGCCCCTTCTTCTGCCGCCCTGAACAATGACACCTGTTGCTTTATCGTAAATACTCATAAATGATATTGGGCCGGAGGCTTGTCCCTTTGTCGATGACACGAGGGCACCTTTGGGCCTGAGTTTGGAGAAACTAAAGCCCGTGCCGCCACCCGTCTGGTGGATCTTTGCCATATTTTTAAGTGAGGTGAAAATTCCTTCCATCGAATCTTCTACCGGAAGAACGAAACAGGCAGATAACTGGCCGAAAGATGTCCCAGCATTCATCAGAGTCGGTGAATTGGGCATAAATTCCCTGTTTCTCATCATCTGATAAAAATCTTCTTCGATCTCAGTTCTTGAATTATCGGATTTGAAATCATCCTCAGCTTTAGCTACATGGGCTGCAACCCTTCGAAAAAGCTCGCTGGGGGTTTCTATGATGTTCTGCTGATTATCTTTTAATAAATATCTTTTTTTCAGAACTTCAAGGGTATTTACGGGAAGTTTTAAGTCATCCTTAACTTTAAGTGCGGACTTTGCGAACCTTACCGCTTCATGAGCTTTTCTGTGCAGGATATAAGCACGGGCGATGTGGCTGTAACCTTCGTGCATAAGGCTGTTTTCGACAATGTTCTGAATTGTTTCTATATCCGGGACTTCATTCTCTAATTCCTTACCGATCTTTTCTACGCAAATCGGTGTTAACTTTTCTGCAACTATCTCAGCATTTTTTTTATCTTTCAAAACCGCATAACTTGCCTGGTATACAGATCTGTGAATGCGGGAAGGATCAAATTGAACTTTTGTCCCGCCCCTTTTTATGATTTTTGCCGGCATTTTGAAATTCATTTGTCTTCTCCCAGAACCATTAACTCTTTAAAGATTATAAAGGATTTAGAATTGCCTGAGAAATCATTTTTTTGTATTTAAATCTAATGTGAAATAACCTTTGGTGACCTTTTTTGAAAAGCTTCTTTTATTTTTTCGGAATTTTTCCTTAACATCTATTTGCCAAACTGTAATAATGTGTCTTCGGAAAGGGAGGCTTATTTATATGAATTCAAAAGAACATCATAAACACGTAAAAATTTATCATAAGAGAACAACCAACTGCAGGTTATCATTTTATCAACGACAGATTAATCAGTTGTTTGATGAAATGATCCATGACGCCTGGGGAAAAGAGGAATACGAACCGGAAGTAGATGTTCTGGAGACATCAGAACATTATAAAATTGAGATGGATCTGCCAGGCGTTTTGGATGAAGATTTAAAAATATTACATAATGAACACAGGATAGTTATAGAAGGGAATCGCAGAATATCCAGAGGGAGCAAACATTATGTAAATATACACGTCTGCGAAAGGTCTGAGGGACATTTTGCCAGAGTTTTCGAGTTCGAACACGAGATCGATCCTGGAAAAATTGAAAGAAAACAGGAAAACGGAGTACTTATTTTAATTCTTAAAAAAGTAAAATAACCGGGAGGAACCAAATCTATGAATACCGATGTTGAAAATCTTCAAAAAGCTGAAGAAATACAACCGATCAAGGCAGAGGATACAGATATTGAGATTGACCCGTCTCTTTTTAATTTTAAGACGACTGCGGAACTGGAGCCCCTTGACAAAATAATAGGCCAGAAAAAGGCAATGAGTGCCCTTCAACTTGGTCTCGGGATATCGCAAGAAGGATATAATATCTACGTTGCAGGGCTGACCGGCACCGGGAAAATGAATACCATCAAAAAGAGTCTGCAGAAAAAACTGGATGACTCTAAAGTCCCCGATGACTGGGTCTATGTGCATAACTTCGATAATCCGGATGAACCGCGGGCAATTAATCTTAAGCCTGGAAAAGGGAAAAAACTGGAAAAGGACATGGAAAAACTTCTCGAAAGGCTGCAGGAAAGCCTGCCTAAGGCCTTCCGACAACAGGATTTCAGCGAAGAAAAAGAAAAACTCAGTGAAAAATATGAATCCAATTTTAGAAAACAAATGGATGAACTTAAGAAAAAGGCCAAGAAAAAAGGGTTCGAAGTTTCATCCACACCTGACGGCAGGATATTTTTCATTCCAGTAATTGACGGCAAGCCAGCAGAAAACGAAGAAGACCTGGATAAACTTTCCGAAGAGGAAAGGCAAAGAATACTGGAGGCCAGACGAGAACTCAGCAGAGAAGGTACGAAACTGATGCAGTCCCAGCGGGATATTTCCCAGAAGTTGAGCTCTGAAATTCGCAACATCGAACGTAAGTTCGGTGATAATGTCGTTAGGCCTATGATAGATTCCTTAAAGGAATCCTATAAAGATAATGAAAAAATACAAAAGTATTTAGACCAGATTGCCGAGCATGTTCTGGATAACCTTTCGGACTTTCAGCAGAAAGGACCAAAACAAAAACAGGCCATGCAGTTAATGGGTATGATGGGCGGAGGCCAAAAGGCAAATAAATTCCTGGAATACAAAGTTAACGTGATCGTTGACAACAGCAAAGCTGAAACCGCGCCGATCGTGATAGAAGATGCGCCGACTTATCAGAACCTGTTCGGAAGCATAGAAAGAACGGTAGATCAAAGAGGAAGACTGGTCACCAATTACACACAGATTAAGCCCGGCAGCATGCTCAGAGCCAACGGCGGTTATCTGGTTTTTGATCTTGAAGACGCTCTTACCGAACCTTTCGTATATAAGAATCTCAAGAGAACCCTGAAAAGCGGTTCGATCCAGGTTGAAAGTTTTAATCCATGGATGCCGTTCAGTGCAGGTAGAATAAAGCCGGAACCAATCCCGACTAATACAAAAGTTATCGTAGTAGGCAGACCCATAATTTATTATCTGCTTCGGTATTATGATCAGGAATTCGCCAGTATATTTAAAGTCAAGGCTGATTTCGGCACCGAAATGCAGAAAAGTGATGAGCATATAAAAGATTATGCCAGGTTCATTACCGGCCTGGCGAATGAAGAAGACTTAAAGCCCTTTACTTCGAAGGCTGCGGTAGAAGTAGTGAGGTTCGCATCCAAACAGGCCGCCAAAAAGGATAAGATGCTGACAAAATTTTCAGAAGTGGCAGACCTTTTAAGAGAAGCAAATTATTTCGCAGATGAAGACAGTGAAGAATATGTCACCGAAGAACACATAAGAAAGGCACTTGAAAACAGAATATACAGATCCAACCGAATTGCGGAAAAAATACGTGAGCTGATAGCAGACGGAACATTGATAGTTGACCTCGAAGGTTGCAAAATGGGTCAGATCAACGGTCTCGCTATACTCGATCTCGGAGATTACATGTTCGGCAAACCCAACAAAGTCACTTCCTCTGTCGGAATGGGTTCTGAGGGAGTTATAAATATCGAGCGGGAAGCCAAACTCTCCGGAGGCACCCATGACAAGGGGGTTCTGATCCTTTCCGGCTATCTCAGGAATAAATACGGCAGGAACAAGCCCCTTGCCGTATCTGCAAGTATAGGCCTGGAGCAGAGTTACGGCGGCGTTGAAGGTGACAGTGCCAGTTCAACGGAGCTTTTCGCGTTGCTTTCCAACCTTGCGGAAGTTCCCTTAAGGCAGGATATAGCGGTAACAGGTTCTGTAAATCAGTGGGGACAGATACAGGCTATCGGCGGAGTGAATAAAAAGATCGAAGGATTTTATGATACCTGCAAAGCGGTAGGGTTTACCGGTAAACAGGGAGTTGCCATACCCGAAAGCAATGTCAACAATCTTATATTGCGACACGATGTTCGCAAGGCAGTGGAAGAAGGTAAATTTCATATTTTTCCGATAAAAACTGTTGATGAGGGGATGGAACTTCTGACAGGCAAGAAGGCAGGTTCCCCTGAGGAAGAAAACACATTACACTGGCTTATCGACAGGCAGCTCAAAAAAATGGCAAAAGATCTGAGGCAGTTTGGCCATACACCGGGTTCTAAAAGCTTTACCCAGGGACAGGAAAAACAGCCGGAACCAGGCCCTCCAAAGACACCGGATGACCAGCCGTAAACAATTTTGAAATATTAATAAAGCGGTTTATTTCAGGAATGCTTTACATCGGGTTCCGGGGATGTAAGGCCTTCCTGGATGGCGTATTTAGTCAGTTGAGCTATGTTATCGAATTTCAGTTTTTTCATTATATTCAGTCTGTGGGCTTCAACTGTTTTAGGGCTGATATGCAAATCAAGAGCTATTTTTTTAGTGGTATTGCCTTCTGCCATCAGTTTTAGAATCTCTCTTTGCCGAGTTGTCAAATTTGAATAAATATTACTGTCCTCGGAATGGTCAGCTTTAATATAATTATCTATGACTGTATCAACGAGTGACGAGCATATATATTTTTCTCCTTCCATAACAGTTCTGATAGCATTTGCCAATTCATCGAACCCCTTTTCCTTAAGTAAATATCCATAAGCGCCTGCTTTAAATATCTCGGAAATATATCTTCTGGAAGAATGCATTGAAAGTGCAATCACCTTGACGTCTGGAAGTGACTTAGTGATCTGGCGAGTCGCTTCAGTGCCGTTGAGATCAGGCATTGATATATCCATAATAACTATGTCTGGTTGAAGTTTTTTTACTTCTTCAACAGTTTTAAGACCGTTATCCGCTTGTCCTATAACTTCGATATCTTCCTGCTGCTGAAGAAAAGTCCTGATTCCCTCTCTTACTATGGCATGGTCATCTGCAATGAAAACTTTAATTGTCATTTTTACTCTTCCATTTATTTTAAACATGCTCCCATATTGATATGATTATACCGAGAAAATTACTTACCGTCAATGCATCTGAAAGCATAATTGTAAATTATTTAAGGAATTACCTTATGCACATTCCGCAAAATGCTTATTTATAAAACCTGTTAATTCATTTAGTATTGTACAAACAACTGAGATATAGAGGAAAGCTGGTTTTAATCCAGGGAGAAATTTATGCCGATATCCGGCAGAACCAACGAAGAAATTAAAAGAGATATAATCGAACACCTGTTCTGGGGTGGTAGAATTGACAGTTCTGATGTTCATGTTGAAGTTTCCGAGAGGGAGATAAATTTAAGCGGAACTGTCGAAGATTACACAGCATTTAACGCAACAGAAGAAAATGCCTGGAATATTAAAGGTGTCCGGAAGGTCAGAAATGATTTAACCATCCAATATCCCGAAGATCTTATTTTGCCCACGGATTCTGAAATAAAAGCTAATATTGAAAATCTACTCAGATGGCAATCCAATATCGAAGCAGAGAATATCACTATCAAAGTAAATAACAGGAACGTAACAATAACCGGTACCATAAACGCTTTATGGAAGAAAAATCGCTTAGAAGAAATGATACAAGGAATGAGCGGAGTTCAGGAAATTCATAATGAACTGTCAGTAGTTCCCAAGCAAAAATTCGACGACCGAACTATTTCAGATAACATCATGAATGCCTTGAGGAGGCATGCAAACATAGATGAGGATTTGATTGACATAACTGTTAATAACAGTAACGTGACACTTTCAGGGACAGTTTCGTCTTTATCAAGTTATAAAGACGTCCAGAAAATTGCAGAAAATACATCTGGAGTAATAATTGTAGATAACGAATTGATGGTTAGATAACCAATTTGTAGGGAGGTATTTTTATGACTGTTACAAGTATAAGAACTTTTGATCATTCACTTTCGACCACCCAAGAGTGGCTGAAGGATATACAAGAGGAACTGAAACTGGGAGATTTGCAGGAAGCTTTTGTTGCAACCAAGGCAGTTCTTCAAACATTACGTGACAGGCTTTCTGTTGAAGAGGCGGCTGATTTTGCTGCTCAGTTGCCGATGCTTATGCAGGGTGTTTATTATCACGAATGGAGGCCGGGAAATAAGCCTGTCAAGTACAAAAATAAAGAGGAATTTCTTTCGGCAGTATCCGGAAAAACAATGGGAAAATTTCCTGCGGAAGACTGTGTCATATCGGTATTGAAAGTACTCGAAAGAAGATTGCCTGAAGGTGAAATAGAAGATATCAAAGCTGTTGTTCCTGAAGAAATTGCAGAACTTTGGCCGTAGGATGCAATTATGGACTTGAACTTTATTAAACCCTTAATTAAAGAAGCTGACTCAAAAATTGTATTTTTGATCTTAGATGGTTTAGGCGGGTTGCCCGGTGAAGACAACTTGACCGAACTCGAAAAGGCTGATACACCTAATCTGGATGAACTTGCAAAAGACAGTATTTGCGGTTTACACCAACCCGTAGCCGCAGGTATTACCCCGGGCAGCGGGCCTTCCCATATTGCATTATTCGGCTATAACCCCGTAAAATATCAGATCGGAAGAGGGGTTTTATCGGCACTGGGTATTGATTTTGATCTGCAGTATCAAGATGTGGCTGCAAGGGGTAATTTCTGTACCGTAGATAAAGAAGGTAAAGTGACAGACAGAAGAGCAGGCAGAATCAGTACCGAAACGAATCAGGAACTATGCAAAATACTCAACGCCATCAAATTGCCCGAAGCCGAGGTCTTTGTTGAAACAGTTAAAGAACACCGCTTTTTACTCGTTATACGTGGAGAAGGACTATCTAGTGACATCAATGATACGGATCCGCAGGAAACAGGTAAATATCCGCATGAACCCAAAGCGAAAAATCCTGATTCTGGAAAAACAGCAAAATTAGTAAATGAATTTATCAAACAGGCAAAAGAAAAATTAAGTGATCAGCACCCGGCGAATATGGTTTTGATGAGAGGGTTTGCAAGTCTTCCGGGCTGGCCTAGTTTCCAGCAGAGTTTCGGTTTAAAAGCAGGTGCTATAGCAGGTTATCCAATGTATGTTGGTCTGGCAAAATTACTTGGAATGCAGAAACTGGAGATCAGTTCAAAAATAGAAGAAGAAATAGGGATATTAAAAAATCACTGGAATGAATTTGGTTTTTTTTATATTCATGTCAAAGGTTCAGACAGTGCCGGCGAAGATGGTGACTTTGATAGAAAAGTAAGTGTCATCGAAGAAGTAGACCACCAGATAAACAGACTCAGAGATCTTGGTCCGGATGTAATTGTTATAACCGGTGACCATTCCACCCCTGCTGCACATAAGTACCACAGCTGGCATCCTGTTCCCGTATTGCTGTGGGCTGAAAATTGCAGAAAGGATAATGTTAAAATATTCGGCGAAAGAGAATGTATGAAAGGCGGATTGGGACCTGCCTTTCCTGCTACTGACCTGATACCTCTTGCACTTGCAAATGCAGGAAGACTGGAAAAATTCGGAGCGTAATTTTAATCAATTTTAAAAGAGGAGTTCAGTTATGGCTAAAATAGCAATCAATGGTTTAGGCAGAATAGGAAGGGCCGTATTTAAAATAATAATGGAATGTCAGGATGGATTCGAACTGGTTGCGGTCAATGACCTAGTATCGCCTGAAAATCTGGCATATCTTTTGAATTTTGATACGGTTTATGGAAAGTATCATAAAAAAGTAGAGTCAACAAATGGAGGGCTCAAAGTTGACGGCAAAGAAATAAAAATGCTCAGCGAAAAGGATCCTGAGAATTTGCCGTGGAGAGAAATGGATATCGACGTTGTCATTGAATCCACTGGAATATTCAGAAAAGAAGAAGAGCTTAAAAAACATATTAATGCAGGGGCAAAACATGTAATTCTTTCGGCACCTGCAAAAAGCGAAGGAGTCTCAACAGTTGTTCATGGTGTGAGTAAAGAAGAAGGTAAAAAAGATATTATATCCTGCGCCAGCTGTACTACAAACTGTATTACGCCGGTAGTTGAAGTAATAGGAAGAAGAATCGGCATAAAAAAAGCTACTATGACCACCATCCATGCCTATACTTCTACACAGGGAATAGTTGACGGCCCTGCCAAAAAGTTTAGAAGAGGAAGAGCTGCTGCATGTAACTTCGTACCTACCACAACCGGGGCAGCTCAGGCAACTACCAAGGCACTGCCTCAATATGAAGGAAAATTTAATGGGGTTGCAGTAAGGGGGCCGATCCCTGTAGGTTCTGTCGCAGATATAGTTTTTGTAACAGAAAAATCTACCACAGAACAGGAAGTCAATGACATTTTTAAAGAAGAATCCGGCAAGGAAAATTATAAGAATGTACTGGGAGTATCAGAAAACAACATAGTTTCTTCGGATATTATACAGGATCCCAGGGCCTCGATAGTCGATTTGACGATGACACAGATAGTTGACGGCGACTTACTTAAAGTAATGAGCTGGTATGATAATGAATGGGGATATGCATGTCAGATGCTTAGAGAAGCCAGGAAAATGCTGGATATACCCTGTTCTCTTGAATGGCTCTAGAATAGCAATAATAAGACAGAGGGCTTTAACGAGTTCTCTGTAATTTTTACCGATTATTTTATATCAATACCTTTCAAAACAAAGTTTTAACGGTATTAAGGATGTTCACCTTCGTCTGATTCTGATCGTTTCTTTTCGAGAAATTCTTTTGTAACAGGATATTTTTTAATTAAAAACAGGGCAGTTAATGAAATAATCGGCCCTGCTATAAGGGTTACAGCGCATAATCTCCAGATGGCCTGGTCCGTTTGAAATTCTTTTTCGGCTGCGAATCCGGCCATAGTAAGTGACAACCCGGTAAGCAGCGGGCCGGTAGACATTGCCAGCTTAGTTGCAAAACTGTAAGCGGCAGAATAAGCACCGTCTTTATTTATTCCTGTTTTTAACTGGTAAAGTTCCGAGACATCAGCCATCATAGAAACCGATATCGGCATCATAATACCATTGCCGAACCAATAAGAACAGTGAAAGAATACAAATACAATAAATGTAATCGGTATCTGAATATCGGCTATCATTAATTTCTGTCCAGGTACCAGCCAGCCTGGCAGTAAAAGCACAGCAAGGATCAAACAGCAAAATACGCTCCATAGCCCGCCAAGGTAAACTGCCCCCTTCTTTTCAAAGTATTTAACCAGATATGGCGAAAATAATGCACCTAAACCCATACCGACCATCGTTCCGCCGTGCGCAATGGATTTTTGGGTTCCTCCAAATCTCAGGAAATGTTCATAAAGGTACATCTGAAGATTACTTACAAGAGAAATACCTAATAAAACTATAAAAATAAATGCGAAAACCCACCTTGGGTTACTATCCTGAATAATCTCCCAAAGATCCTTGAAAAATCCTTTTACTCCTTTGCCCTCTGTCTTGGCATTTCTTGTATCTTTTATATATTTTGCAGTCCAGAAAGTCACCAGAAGGATTAAAAATATCGACACGACCATAAATGAAAATCCCATACTGATGTAATTTTCGGGTACCTTGGTAGCTCGCTCAACTTCATTATTATTAAAGAAAATTGCCCATGCCATTGCAGGACCGAGAAGATTTGCAAGCATATTCGTCCCCATCCTGATGCCCTGGAGGGTTGATCTTCCTTCATATTCAGTACACATTTCAAACCCGAGAGCAGTATAGGGAATTATAAAAGCTGTGTATGCAGTTCGCAAAATAAGATTCATAACTACCAGATACCAGAAAAGCACAAGATTGTTGGCGGTGAATATCGGAGGAACTTTCCAGAGGAAGAAGTAAGTCAACACCATCATAATTCCACCGATCAGAATATAAGGGTGCCTTCTGCCAAATCTGCTCCTTGTATGGTCACTGATGTGTCCCATGATCGGATCGGTAATTGCATCCCAGAATATAGCAACTGATAAGGCAAGCCCTGCCAATGAATATTTCAACCCCAAGGCCTCAGTATAATAAAGCATTGCAAAAGCAAAGATGGAATTCAATATTAGGGAATTAGCAGCTTCGCCGGTGGAATAAGTTATCATATCCACAATGCTGCATTTTTTGTGCTTATCCTTCATTTATAAATCCTTTTATTTGTTTTATAGGTTAGTTGAGCACTCGAGTACATTGATCTGGTATTTTATGAAAAATCGCTTATAGTTTACAAGAAAATAATTTAGTTTATTGAGCCAATCAGTTTCTTCTTCTACATTTCAGGAAGTTCTACGAGCCATATATTTCGAAATCGCACCAGATTGCGATGATCCTGCAGCATCAGGGACATTTTATCACCATGATAAAAATACTTTGCAGGTTTTTCGTGCATTGTTTTTCCCTTCAATTCATAATGATCATGAACCAGTACCCCATTATGGAAAACAGTAATTATGGCAGGCTTGAGAAGGTCACCCTGTTTGTCAAATCGAGGCCTTCTGAAAATGATGTCATAAGATTGCCATTTGCCGGGTTTTTTACAAGCATTAAATAAAGGAGGTTTTTGGCCGTATATCGCCGCTGCCTGACCATCCGGATAAGTAGAGTTATTGTAACTATCCAGTATCTGAACTTCATATTGGCTCATCAAAAATACACCGCTGTTTCCGCTTTTTTGACCGTTTCTTTTTATCTTTTCAAGTGTTGCCCATTCTAAATGAAGTTGGCAATCCCCGAATTTTTTCCTGGTAAGTATTGAACCGGACTTCGGCTTTACTTCCATGTAATCGTTTTCTAATTTCCAGGGAACTTTTACTCCGCCTTTTGCTGATTTCCATTCAGAAAAATCACTGCCGTCAAAAAGAACTATCGCATTTGAAGGAGCATCTGAAAAATTTTCACCCGGATTTATTTTTTGTGGAGCAGGTCTGTTAAGATCATGGACTTTCCACTCATTTTGGCTATTAGCAACCTTTTCAGTTTCATTGCAGCCTATTAAAAAAGCAAATAATGTTGTCGTTAAAAGTATTCTAGTTAAATTTTCTTTCATTTTTTATTTCCTTCTGAAAATTCTGGTTAATTATCTTTTCATTTGCCATATTCACCTGTTTTCTTATAATATCTTTTTGGTTAAATTTAAGGGATATTCATGAATACTACTTTAAAATTAAAGTTTTTTCTAATAATAATTTTATTAACATCAATGAATACTGTTTCAGCGATTGAAGTCACCGGTGAATTAAAAAAATGGCATAAAGTCACTTTGGTTTTAAACGGGCCTGAAACATCGGAAACAGCAAAACCCAATCCTTTTCTCTATTACAGGCTTGATGTAACTTTCACCCACCCTGAATCAAATACAGAATATGTGGTTCCGGGCTATTTTGCTGCTGACGGTGATTCTGCTGATAGCTCAGCCGATTCCGGTAATAAATGGCAGGTAAATTTTGCTCCAGATCATACCGGGGTTTGGAATTATAAAGTTTCATTCAAAAAAGGAAACAACATAACCGTCGTCGAGAAATATCGAAAAGGAGAAATCGTAAAACCCCTGGATGGAAAGAGAGGAAGTTTTGAGATCAGCCCAAGTGACAAAAAGGGTTCTGACTTCAGGGCAAAAGGAAGGCTAGAATATGTCGGAAAGAGATATTTACAGTTCGCAGAAACAAAAGAATATTTTTTGAAATGCGGAGCAGATTCTCCCGAAAATTTCCTGGCCTATGAAGATTTTGATGGAGACTTTAAAAACGACGGTCACAAGGATAAATTCGTCAAATCCTGGAAGCCTCATGTCAAAGACTGGAAAGAAGGCGATCCCACCTGGCAGGATGGTAAAGGAAAAGGTATGATCGGGGCTTTAAATTACCTTGCATCCAAGGGAATGAATGCAGTTTCGTTTATTCCAATGAATATATTAGGCGATGACCAAAATGTATTTCCTTATATATCCTACGAAGATATAACCAGGTTCGATGTCTCCAGGCTTGCCCAGTGGGAAATTGTTTTTTCGCATGCAGATAAGCTCGGAATATTCCTGCATTTTAAACTTCAGGAAATGGAAAACCAAGGTCTTCTGGATGGCGGCGGAGTAGGCCTCGAAAGAAAACTTTACTATCGTGAGCTTATCGCACGTTTCAGTCACCATCTTGCATTAAACTGGAACATGGGTGAAGAAAACGGCGGATGGAATCCTAATGTGCCCACTCCTCAGCAGACTACCCTGCAAAGACTTGCCATGGCACAATATTTTTATGTTAACGACCCATACCATCATCATATTGTAATCCACAACGGAACACCCTTTCATGATCTCTTGGTAAAAGGCTCAAAATATACCGGTATTTCGCTACAAACAGGCATAGAAAAAGGGCATGAAAAGACCCTTTACTGGATAAATGAATCTAAAAGAAATGGTTTTAACTGGGTAGTATGTCACGATGAACAGAATCCTGCTAACCGGGGTGTTCTACCTGATCTGGATACGGAAAACAACCATGCAGATGCGAGGGTAGGAAGTTTGTGGGGTAACTTAATGGCAGGCGGCGGAGGCTGTGAATACTACTTCGGCTATCGTCACTCGCACAGCGATCTAACCTGTCAGGATTACAGTTCAAGAGAGTTGATTTGGAATCAGAGCAGATATGCTTTAGAATTTTTTAAACAAAATAATATTCCATTCTGGGAAATGACCTGTCTGGATGAGCTGACCGACACAAAAGATGATTACTGTTTTGCTAAACCCGGACAGATATATCTGGTCTATCTCACTAAAGCCGGACAGACCAATCTGAACCTTCAAGACCATGAAAGTGAATTCAGTATAAAATGGTTTAATCCCAGAAAAGGCGGAGCTCTTAAAACCGGCAAAATAAAATCTATTACCGGTCCCGGTAAAAAATCAATTGGCCAACCTCCTTCCACTCCCGATAAGGACTGGCTGGCTGTTATCAAAACTTTTAAATAGCTGCGTGGTATAAAATACCCTATTTTTTCTCCGCAGGAATAAAATAAAGCACCGGTTTGACATCATTAATGTATAGTTCTGCCTTTTCGAAAAGTTCCAGAGTTTCACTGGAATCTGCCAGAAAATTCTGACCTTTTGCCATCACTTTTAAGATCATTATTTTATTCGAATTCCGGTCGGCATAGTAAAGATAACCTTCCTCCGGAGCGACATAATCTATGGAGAATCCTCCTCCAACCTTGTAATGTTCCTTAGGCAATCCTTCCCAAGTGTACTTAGAACAGCCTGTAATAAAGACAAGCGGAAAGAAAAGTATAGATATTAAAATAACCTTCATTTGTTATTACTCCCATTAATTCCTATAAAAATTTTAATATTAATCATTTATAATTTCAACTTATTAAATCAAGATTCAGCATAAAAAAAGCCCGGTCAAAATCGACCGGGCGTAAATTTAACTTTTTTTAGCTTACCTGTAATTCTGTCCGAAATCAGTATGGAAAACATTGTTGTCTATGGTAAGAGGTGTCCCATCTAAAGAAGTTATATCACCTGTTTCTTCTGGTTTCATTGCGATGCCGTCAAACCATGTGTCGTTTCTTGAGCCGGGGTCTGGTAAAGTCCAGTTACCGATGGTGAAATATATCCTGTCAATGCCTAGACTGTTCCATGCTCCTGACCCGAACATATCGTCCCATGCCTGTCTTAGATTAAGTCTTAATGAATGCCAGCTATCAAACGGTTCATAAGGCACTGTCCAGAACATAGCCTCCTGAGCATCCCCCATATCGGCAAGACCATCTGCTGCTCCCCTGGTACCACTCATTCCATTATAAGTATCAATCTCATAAAGATAATTTCTCGAAATATTTCTTGCCCCTGCTTTTTCCTGGGCTATTCCGCCCCAATCCACCATAAATACATTTTTAAATGTGTCACCGTTAAAACAGGTTATTCTGACAAAACCGCCTCCTCCGACCGGCTCGTTATCAACCAGGTAGTTAATATCGAAGACCGGATATTGTGGATTTGCAAGCCACTGATGAGCCACCAGAAATTCATCATTTGCCCAGTTCTGTCCCGCTTCATGAACACGGAAATGAAGGGCCTTACTTCCGTCGCTTGACTTATCAGAACTTACCTTCCAGTAAAACATGGGATCTTCATCCATTACATACCTATGTTGCATAAACCAGCCGTCAAGCCCGTTCTCAAAAGACCCGTTCACCAGACTTGGAGAGGGTACATAATCAGAAAGGAAGTGTCTCCATAAAAAGTCATCATCATTATATTCCCTGAACTTTTTATCATATGTATAAACTTCAGGTGTATTAGCCAATCTTGCTTTTAAAGTGATATTCTCTCCGTCAACCTCAAAGACCATATAATATCCCCCGCCGGTATCTCCATTACCCTGATCAAGCCCTGCTGAGTATTCATCATAATCCTCACCAAAAGGTCTAGACGCAGTGCATGTAGGTGCAGTTATGAAATTAATACCTTTCCAAGTCCACGCAGTTTTTACCGATGTCTGGATTCCGTTATGAACATGACCGCAAATGGAATACTTGACATTTCCGTAACGGGCTAGTGTATCCATGATTTTTTTTCTAAAAGGTTTTCTGTAAGTATACCACTCAAGCTGGGTAAGTCCCTGAGGTACAAGATGTTCATGTTGAAATAACATTACAGGTTTATTTCTGTTCTGTCTTAGATCCGCATCGAGCCAGGTAAGAACATCCTCTTCAAAATCCCAATCTACATCGCAGGGGATAGTCACAAAATGCCACTTTCCGCAATCAAAAGAGAACATGAATTCATTGGTACCGTTAATTATATTTTGAACCGACTGAAACTTATCATATCCCCCGGTATTGTTATTACCATCATGATTTCCATAAATAAGGATCGGCAAAAAATTCATATTTTGTGTTCTTGAAGTAAAATTATCCCACTGGGACTGATATTCAGGATTACCGACTAAATCACCATCCAATGCAGCAAAAGCGGGCCTTGGAGACATGTTATTCATTTCTTCGATCATTTCGGAATATCTCACGGCTGAGGTTCCTCCAACTGTTCCTATAGTGGTATTGGAATTTAATTGAGGATCAGCTACTAGGGTGAAGTTAAACCTATCCCCGAATCTTTTCAATTCAGGGAAAATATTGGAATGTCTTTCAAGCAGTCTTGTCCTTAAAAAATCATTGGAAAATAAAAAACCTGCCGCCCCCGCCTGTAAACTCTTTTTCAGGAAATCTCGTCTATTCATAATTTGCCTTTTTATTTATCAATAAAAATTAAATCTTAAACCTTACTTCTTCCAAAATCTGTATAGAAGACATCGCTGTCTATTGCAAGAGCAGAACCGTTGATTGAAGTCACGTCCCCTGATTGTTCTTCTCTCAAGACTACCCCGTCAAACCAACTCGAACCTCTGGAACCTTCAGCATAGAGAGTCCATTGGCCTAGAGTAAGGTATATTTTGTCAATTCCCAGAGAATTCCACGCTCCCGAGCCGAACATATCATCATAAGCCTGTCTCAGGTTAAGCCGCACTACATTCCAGTTATCAAACGGCGTATAAGGCAAAGTCCAGTACATTGCTTTGTTGTCATATTCCCCGAGATCGATCAGAGCTGTTGCACTGCCCCTTGTACCCGGTACTCCATTAAATGTGTCCACTTCATACATAGTATTTTGCGGCATTATAAGGCACTCAGCTTTTTCAGCTGCGGTTCCGCTCCAGTCAACCATGAAAAGCTGACTCATGTATTCGCCACTGAAAGCACAAACCCGCATGTATCCACCGCTTCCGGTTGGTTCGGTATCAACAAGATACTTCATATCTATCACAGGATTATTCGGACTAGTCAGCCATTGGTGCACTTGCAATAATTCAGGATTTGCCCATATCTGACCTGCTTCATGTGTGCGAAGATAAAGAGCTTTTCCTCCGTCATATGATTTTTCTGAACTCACTTTCCAATAGAACATTGGATCTTCATCCATTACATAACGATGTTCCATTGACCAGCCGTCCATACCATTTTCAAAGGAACCGTTAACCAGTGATGAATTCGGTGTCAGATCTCTTAAATTGTCCCGCCAGAGGAAAACATGATCATATTCCTTAAATTTTTTGTCATAAGTATATTTATGGTCAGTATTTGTAAGTTTAGCTTTTATTTCAACTTCTTCACCTTCAACTTCGAATATCATGTAGTATCCGCCGCCTGTATCTCCGTTTTCCTTGGGAAGACCGTCAATATACTCATCATATTCTTCGCCGAACTGCCTTGAAGCTGTACAGGTCGGAGAGGTAATAAAGTTAATACCTTTCCATGTCCATGCCGTTTTAACCGATGTCTGTATACCGTTGTGAACATGGCCGCAAACGACATACTTCACATTGCCGTATTTTGAAATCGTATCCAGTAATTTATTACGCAGGGGCTTTCTGTATGAATACCATTCCAGCTGGGATAAACCCTGGGGCATAAGATGTTCATGCTCAAACAGCATAACCGGTTTTCCGCGATTCTGTTTCAGATCCGCATCTAGCCATCTGACTACGTCATCCTCATGATCAATTCCTATATTACCTCTTATATCACATGGTATTGTTACGAAATGCCACTTACCGCAGTCAAATGAGAACATATACTCGCTGGTACTGTTTATAGTATTTTGAATGTCCTCAAATTTTGCATAACCGCCCGTGTCATTATTTCCATCATGGTTTCCATAAATCAAAATCGGCAATGTCTTGCTCTGCTGAGTTATATTGACAAAATTATCCCAACTGTCCTGACTTGTCGGTACATTAACAAGATCACCATCAACGATCATAAATGCAGGCCTTGGTGACATATTGTTCATTTCTTCGATCATATCAGTATATTTAACGGCAGAAGTTCCTCCGACACTTCCAATTCCAACCGTGGTGCCAAGCTGGGGGTCAGCAGTTAAAGTAAAATTGAATCTATCGCCGTATTTTTTTAATTCGGGGAACAGGTTGGAATGCCTTTCAAGTAATCTAACTGTAAGAAAGTCATTAGAAATCAAAAAACCTGCTGCACCTGTTTTTAATGTATTTTTTAAAAATTGTCTTCTGTTTAAATTCATTTACCCATCTCCTGGTTCAGTTTAATATAACTAAAGTTTAGAGTTAAATTACGGCCAAAGATCTTCCTGGAGCCAGTTACCTGCCATCTTTTCGAAGTCTTCGATATCAACCGAACCGTCAGTGCTTTTATCTGCCTCAGTCATTACATTGATCTCCTGATCGGCTTCAGCACCGGCACCCTGCGCCAGGTAAAGAACTTCTTCATGACTTAAAGCTTTGCTGAATATCTTGAATTCATCAACCTTGCCGTTAAAGAAACCATAAGAACCGTCAGAAGATGCACCGAGATAAGTACTTCCCGGGTTAGTAAAATTAGCTCCTTCGAAAGCATTTGAATTATACCCGGCAATCATGCCGTTTATATACAATGTCATTGTGCCGGATGATGAATCTTTTACAAAGGCGTAATGATTCCAGTTCCAGTCATACTCAGAGTTTTCAATATAGTGGTCCTCTACCCACTGCCAGTCCGTAAAGTCATTACTATCAAGATTATTCGCTGTATCGAAAGATAAGGAAGCCATTATATTGCTAGTGGTTGTTCCCGAAACCCACATAGAGATCGTAATATCATCATTTATTTCACTAAACACTGACTCCGGAACTTTTACTCCCCATGAACCATCGAGGTCAATACAACCTCCGGAATAACCCGAGGAATTCCAGCCAGAAGAAACATAATAGAACGTTCCGTCCACGGTATAACCGACTGTACCGTCATAATTATTTCCGGATGAATCATCTGCATTTGAGCCGCTTGTTTCATCGAATTGATAATACAATGCGAGATCAGAAGCACTTGGCTGCTGGGCAGTTACATGATAATCACTTAACAACCAGTCTCTCGATATAATATCAAGGTCCTTGAATCCTACATAGCAATCACCATCGATATCGCCTTCCGTCATTTCAGAGAAGCACCTTGAAACAGAAGCATGAATATTGTCAATTAAGAAATACCCCCCGGAACCGTATGGAGTTGAGCCAGTACCCGTACCGAATTTGACTTTCTTAACTTCGGAAAGATCAACGCCCTGATCTTCGAAAACATCCAAATCTAATGCTATCCACTGCCACTGATTCTCGTTCTCGAGTATCGAAGTATCAAAATATGTGCCTTCAGTTCCCGAATTATCTTCGATTGAAACATAGAAACCCTGATCAACGGTATCATCAGTTATTTTCAAGGCAAATTCTAGTATTTTACAACCGAAAGTATTCCAGTCCGCAGGTGATGAATAGTCATAAACCACATCGGAATAGTAAGGAGAGCTGCTGTTATCGAAGTTTACTTTCATAATATAATCAGAATCGAAGGTAGCACTGGCATTTCCTCCTTCAGTCCAGTTATTCAGCAACTCCGAAGTAAATTCATAAGTGGAAAATTCATCGATTATATGATAATCGTTAACCTTGAATCTCCAGACATCACCTCTTGCAAGCCCGGTTCCAATTACTTCATCCACTCTCCAGTAATATTCAGTGTTGAGATTCAGATCGCCGATGTTGTAACTGGTACTTGTGGTATTAAATTTAGTAACATTACCCGGAGGGTCTGAAAATTCAGCATTATTTACTTCATTGAAGTCCATGCCGAAGTATACATTAAATGAATCTGCAACATCATCGGGAGTCCAGCTTAAGTTAACATTTCCAGGTCTTGAAATTGTACTCCAGTCAGCAGGCTGAGGATCTCTAGCCTGTAAAGGACTTATAGAAAAGTTCCAAACTTCTCCCTGGAAGGTCTGACCATTATAGGTCTCATCGACTCGCCAGTAATAAGTTTCTCCATAATCAACGGTCGGTGTGTAACTTTCTGTTGTAAAATTATCTACAAAGATACTGCTGCCGGTATCTGCATTAAGTACGTCATTATAATCGGTACCAAAATAAACATCGTGCGTTACGTATGGATCGCCTTCTGTCCAGGTTAGCTCAAGATTGGTGGGATCTATTATTTCTTCTCCGTTATACGGTGAAGGAGAGCTTGCTTCAGGTCTCAAAACAGTAAACTGCCATACATCGCTTGCATAAATAGTAGAACCGACTATTGAATCTATCCTCCAGTAATAAGTCTGTTCATATTCAAGAAATCCCGGATCATAACTTGTACCGGTCTGATTACCTTTGTAAACACTTGTACCAACCGGCAAAGTATTATCTGCATTCTGAACTTCAGTCTCGCTGGTACCAAAATAAACATCAAATGAATCCTCCCCTCCTATACTCGACCAGTAGATATCAGTATCAATTGCTACACCTACATCGCCGTTTTGGGGCACAGGATTGAAAGGAATATGGTTTGCAGTTTTTACATATGTATATCCCCCTTCATAGGAAACACTTAAGGTCTTACTGCCTCCATATGAGGTTAAAATATTATCATTTATATAGCCGTTTACCCGAGCCTGTACATCTCCTGCAATTTTTAATGTACCTTCTTCAATATCCATTGTAGCCGTTCCACCTGAAGGTCCCATGTAAAAATCACCTGCATTTATCTGGCCGTTATTTAGCTGAATATGTCCTGTAGTAGGATTTGAATTTGCAATAGTAAGAGAGCTGGATGCATTTAAAGTACCGCCTTCCATGGTCAAGGTACCCTGAGAATAGGCATTATTTGCAATATGTCCATGACTGCAGTTAAAAACAGCGGTATCTTTAATCAGCATTTCACCGATCGCGTAAGAACTGCCGGAATCATTGTGATTACCGAGATTAAAAGTGGTCACATCATCGAAAAACGCATCGCCGGAAAGTTCGACGTAACCATTAGTTCCATCTCTTTCAGCAATACACAGGAATCTACCATCATTAGTTACCTCGCCTCCGGTTTGGATAAATGTGCTGATATTTCCGCTTCCATCCTGACTGCAGGTAAGACCTACTTTGAAAGGACCTTCAAAATATAAGCTACCGCCAGTCATGACAAGCTTTCCGGGTGTGTTTAGAGATGTACCTATCAGCATTTTAGTTGAGTAAGCACTGATCCCATCAACAATATAGCATTCATCAGGTTCGAAAAGATCAATGTTAGTTACTTCGCTAAGAGTTGGCACCCCCCCGCTCCAGTTATCGGGATTATCCCATCTCTGGTCGGCAGAACTGCCGTTAGTCCAATTATTTGCGAAACTTAAAGTACATAAAAAAAATGAAATGAAAACACACAGAATTGCTCTTTTATAATTTTTCATTGTCCTCAGCCCTAAATTAACTAATTTAAATAAAACAATTTTCGTTATTTTAACATCTCAGGTTATAAAAATCAAACCAAAAAATAATTTTACAAATTTTGATGTTTAATACTTCTATTTTAAAGTTTCTTATTCACTAATAAATAATAAGATTTGTATTAAAAAGTTTAAAAAATAAATCAATTTTTCAAAAATTTCTTCTTTTATTAAGCAAACAGGCTAATTTACAAGAATAATATTATCTGAACGGCTACATTCTTCTGCCACGCTTTTTAAAGTAAATGTGGTTAAATAACTTTTCTAAAAGAACTTCTTGTTGAGAAAATTCAGCATTATTTTTATAATTTTAATTCTCTTGAAATTATTTAAAATAGAAGGGAAATAAATGAAAAAGGCAGTTTTGTTATTAATGATACTTTTTCCAACGATAAACATTCTGATTGCTAAAAATGATCAAATTTCGATAATTCCGAAACCATCTTTCATTGAATATCTGGACGGAGAGTTTCAAATAGATGCAAATACTGTTATTTTCAGTAATACTGAAAACGTGTCGGCAGTAAACTTTCTTGCTGACTTTTTAAGAAAACCCACCGCCTACCAACTCAAAATAGTGGAAAAAAGGCCAGCTGAAAATGTCATTATTTTCAGGTTAAATAAAACACTTGATCTACCTAATGAAGGATATATCCTGGTTTCAAAACCGGATAAAATAATTCTGAAAGCCGCTTCAAAGGCAGGTTTATTTTATGCTGTTCAAACCTTAAGACAGGTACTGCCTCCTGTTATGGAACTTAAAAAACGCCGTCCTGATATTAAATGGACAGTTCCTTGTCTTAGAATAAAAGATAAACCCCGTTTTAAATACCGTGCAATGCATTTGGATGTCGCTCGGCATTTTATGCCTAAAGAGGACGTTAAAAAATATATAGATTATCTTGCCCTTTATAAATTCAACACCTTCCACTGGCATCTGACCGAAGATCAGGGCTGGCGGATTGAAATCAAAAAATATCCCAAGCTAAAAGAGATTGCTCAATACAGGGAAAGCATAGGCTTTGATTACAACCAGGAAATCGGGCTTAATGAAGATGACGGTTCAAAATACGGCGGTATATATACACAGGAAGATATTAAGGAAATTATCGAATATGCAAAACGAAAACACATAAATATAATCCCTGAATTCGACGTTCCTGGACATTGCCTTGCTTTGCTTTCTGCATATCCGGAGCTAGGCTGTACCGGCGGGCCTTATAAACCATGGACGGAAGCCGGGGTTTCAAAAGATGTTCTATGTGCAGGCAAGCCGAAGACTTATGAAGTTGTTGAAGATATATTTTCAGAGATCATGGAACTTTTCCCGGGTAAATACATTCATCTCGGCGGAGATGAAGTTCCGAAAGACCGCTGGAAAAATTGCCCCAAGTGCAAAAAACTGATGAAAGAACAAAATCTCTCAAATATGCACGAGCTGCAAAATTACTTCATAAACCGGATAGCTGATTTTATTGTTAAGAACGGCAGAACACCTATTGGATGGGATGAAGTTATGAACGAGCAGCTTGACCCCAATGTGGTTGTCATGAGCTGGCGTAACTATGATGGTGGTATTGCCGCAGCTAAAAAAGGGCACAAGATAGTAATGACTCCCAACCGTTATACCTATTTAAACAGAAGGCAGTCTGATAACCCAAAAAGCCCGGGACATACCCTGATAACCGATTTGAAAACTGTTTATTCCTTTGATCCTATACCGGATGTTCTCACTGAAGAGCAGGCCAAAAATATCATTGGCGGAGAAGGTTGTGTCTGGACTGAATATATCCCCGAATTCAAATACGTGGAATACCAGATATTCCCGCGTATGCTTGCCCTGTCTGATATCTTCTGGACGACACATCCCAAAGACTTTAAAGACCTTAAAGCAAGGATAAGGCATAACCAGATCAGACTGGATGAAATGGATGTCAATCAATATAAACCTCTTAGAGAAACCGAAGAACAGAGAGATAAAAGAATGGCATGGTGGCGTGATGCCCGTTTTGGAATGTTCATTCACTGGGGGCTATACTCTCAACTGGCAGGTGAATATAAAGATTTCCGATCTATCGATATTAAAAAAGGAAATCCCTATGCAGAGTGGATCATGAATCAGGCGAAAATCCCTCTTGAAGAATATAGAAAAATAACTCAAGACTTCGATCCGGTAAAATTCAGTGCAAAACGCTGGGTGTCACTTGCCAGACAGGCGGGGATGAAATACATAATAATCACCTCAAAACACCATGAAGGTTTCTGTCTTTTTGATTCAGAATACACTGATTACGATATCATCGATGCAACTCCACACGACAGGGACGTTTTAAAGGCTCTCGAAGAAGAGTGCGAAAAACAGAATATTAAACTGGGTTTTTATTATTCCATTCTTGACTGGCAGCACCCTGATTTTCTTCCCAGGGTCAAATGGGACGACCGGCCCGTTGAGAACGCAGATTTTGACCATTATGTCCTGTACATGAAAAACCAGCTGAAGGAACTGATCAAAAAATATGGTGCGAGAGTTTTGTGGTTCGACGGGGAATGGGTGCCAACATGGACTCACAGAAGAGGTGTCGATCTATATGAATACTGCCTTAATCTTAAGCCGGATATAATTGTTAACAACCGCGTAGATAAAGGAAGGCAGGGACACAGTAGCGGAATTCACAATCCGAATATCTATGTTGGTGATTTCGGCACTCCTGAAGACAAGATACCCCCGACCGGCCTACCCGGAGTTGACTGGGAAAGCTGCATGACCATGAACGGGACATGGGGGTATGATAAAAACAATGAAAACTGGAAGTCAGCAAAGACTCTGATCCACGAGCTGGTTGACGTTGCCAGTAAAGGCGGCAATTTCCTGTTGAACATCGGACCTAAAGGAAACGGTGAAATTCCGGATGAAATAGTCACCCGCCTGAAAAAGATCGGCAAATGGATGGATAAATATTCAGAAAGTATCTACGGAACACAAGCAAGCATTTATACGAATCTTCCCTTCGGCAAATGTACTATAAAACCCGGATTGTTATACCTGCACATTTTCAACTGCCCAGAAGACAATAAAATTTCCGTCCCTGCTAAAAACATGAAATTTGAAAAAGTAACTCACCTGGCAGACGGTAAAAAATTATATTTTGAAAAGATCGGTAATAATTTTACCATAGACTTTCTTGACACTTCCCTGAATGAGATAGACACCGTCATAAAAGTTGAACTCAAATAAGAAAAATTAAGGCTTCAAGGCCCCGATAGAAATTGAATCGAAAGGAGCTTTTCCTTTGGGGCTTAAATGTTCATGAAGTTTTATTTCAAAGCCGGCGTTTTCAATTTCGATAAGTAAATCTTCCCAATGTGGAACTTTACGAGTTGGCAAATATTTTACGCCATCTTTTTCAATACCTCCCTCGAATTGATCGGCTTTATCAAACGGTATATAGACCAAATCTTCAAGAAAACTCTGTCTCGCAAATTCTCTGCTAAAAACTCCCTCATCCCACGGACAACACATACTCATCACAGCAAACACACCACCACTGTCCAGCATATCAAAAACTTTACTTAAAAATATCCCTCTATTTTCATCTTCTAATATACAATGCAAACAGTGCCCATCTATAGCCAGATTGAAAGTTTCTTCAAGATCGAAATCCCGATCACAAAGATCTGCGGTTTTAAATTTCAGATTACTTTCCTCAGACTGTTCCTCCGCCATTTGTATTGCAGTTGGACTAACGTCTATTCCAAGGCCCGCAATATCCCCTCTACAAATATATCTCAATATGTCGCCTGTCCCACATCCCAGTTCAATTACCTTATTTATCTCAAGCACCCAGGATTGCGATAAGAGATTATTTAAAAAAGCTCTGACCCCATCCTCATTAGCCTTCCTTAACTCAGGGTCAACATTTTTCCTCTTCTCCCAAACAGTCACACCACCAGCCTTCATCTTTCTATAAAAATTTTCATGGGCCTCATAAGGTTTTTTAAACTTGCTCATAACTTTTTAATCTTTCGATTCATGAAAAAGCATATCACCCGGCAAAATAGTATACGGCATCCCCGGACCTTTGATATAAACCGGAAAATAATTATTTGATTCCTCATTTTGATAATGCTCGATTTTTATCTCATGAAATCCCTTTTCCAACGACATCTGTCTTTTTACCAGCTGATAATTATTCTTACTATGACATGCAACCTTGCCATCTATGTAAATCTTCGTTTCCATAGACTTATTATTGGAAAAAACTGAAAAGTCATAAAAACCATCTCCAGAGACCTTTATATAACCAGATGCATTTGCAGCCTGCTGAGCCTCGCTTTTCATTCTGGTCAATCGGGTTATGTGTTTTATAAAACCTTCTTTGTCCGGCGGAATCTTTGAGAAATCAACAAAATCTTCAAAAAAACCAATCTTAACTTTCGCTTTAAGTCCCGGCTTAACATTTTTTAGATCTTTAGATTTTAAATGGTTGGCTTTTATGAATGTAGTTTCAACCAAAGAGCTTTTCTTTTCGCCTTTAAAGGCAAGTGCTTTAAAACGACAACTGTCATTAATCTCGATCGGGTCTTCAAAGGCCGGTGACTTTTGGTTCGGTTCAGAATTATCCAGGGTGTAATGTATACTACAGTCCGAAACCGGATCAGCTATTTTTATTTTTTGAGATTTAACGAATTTACCGCCGAAATCCTCCAATACCGGAGCCCATACTTCACCTTTACTTTCAGAAGCAGATCTCTCAATAACTAATATACCCCAGGTTCTTAGCCCGGGAACCTTTATGTTATTAATCTTGCCCTCTGCCAGAATTGTCTTTTCAACCAGGTTCGAATAATCTTTCATACTTTCAGCCTTTTTGTGTTCTGCAGCATCATATTCAGCAGGTGTCAATAAACTAACCTTTATTGGATTGTCACCATAAAAACGCTTTGGATTCAATATAACTTCAACAGGACTCTGATCATCCGACCAGTTTACCAGGTGTACAACCACCGCTGCATCTGCTTGTTTGGTTTTTGCCCTCACAACTGCGGTAAGTGACGAATCAGCCTCAACAATGACAGGAGGGTCATTCATTAATTTGCCGATCCCATAACCTGATGCAGTTACCAGTTCATAACCCTCAAATAATTCTGCCGCCCCCCTTATAAATCCGCTGAGATCTGCATAATCATAGTACTTTCCAAAATACCTTTTTGACCCTTGGGGAGTTGAACTCAAATAAATATCCCATGGCATCAAAGTCTGGCCGCCGCATGCATAAACCATGGCAATGAACTTCCTTATAACCGGTTCATGTTCCGGTAAAACAAGGGCGTGGCCTTTTGGCATTGTAAAAACCTGTCCCTTGCCGATCTTTGATATCTCTACGATTTTGTCATATATCTTCTGAGGATCAACATCTCTTATATTGTACTCCCCTATCCCATAGGCATATACAGTCTTGGCAAAAAAGGGCCAGTAGCCGCTGCCGTTATTAAAGGAAAGGATCAGTTCCTTAACGAATTTTTCCTCAAGCTTTGATTTGACTTTTTCCATGGTATCCTGAACTGATTCCATCTGAAACTGAAGATAATGATCCCTGAGGTTCAAATTCCATTTATCTGAATAAAAAGTATCGTCCCCGGCCTTAACTCTCAGTTTTTTCAAATACTTCCGTATATCAAAATTTTCAATATCCTCTATTCCGAGCTCAGCTAATTTTTCATCAGAAAGATCTTTCCCGATCAGATACTCCCTGAAGCCTTTTACGCAATATTTACAGTAACAACCGCCATAGTTTCTGGCCGCTACATTCATTTGAGGGTCATCTATCTGCAAAGCATCCATTCCGATAGAAATCAGCTTTGAAAATCTCCTTACAAAACTATCAATCGTCGCAGGATGATTAACACAAGTGGAGGTCGGTTTTGGATCCCATACTCTCATCCAGGGTGGTGTCACCGGTTCACCGTCGAGATTTTTTTGAGTATTTCCTAATTTGCTGTTACTTACGCTCAAAGAGCTATTGGCATTTCCGAATTTGCAGCCCATTCCGTGCAGCTTTTCTATAAAATCCTTATCTTTGATATAGCTCCATACCAGATAATTTACATGAAAATTCCTGACTGCTTCCAGTGTATTATAGGGGTCTTTCTTATCAGAAGGTTTAATATGCAAATCCTTTAATAAAGGGTCGTTGTAATCAGCAGGCCTTATGTGTAATGACCGCATAAGTATATCACTGTAAGCAGGAGCACCCTCAGAGATGTGACGTTTTTCTGCCAGCTCATAAACCTTTTTTACAGAACCGGTACAAATCGCTGTACTTACAAACACAAAAAATATGAGCCAAGATCCGCACTTTTTCAAAACTTGCCCTTTCAACTAATAAAAACTCAAAAAATTATGACAGATAAGAAATAAGAGTTCAAGTTTATATTTTATTTTAAAATTCTGTTTCTTATAAGGCCAAGCTTGTAAAAAAAAGCCCTCGAAAAGAGGGCTTTTTTAAACATCTTAGCTAAAAACGGATCTAGAAGATTTATTCAACGACTTTATCTTGACCCTCGAAGTAGAAACCGTCTTCCCTGCTAATTGAATAAAAACTTGAAACTCCGAAGTACTTTTTTACTTTCTCAAATTCGGGAAGCAGACTGAAGTCGAAAAGATCATCATCTCCAAAATTAAAGAACATGCCCTTATTTTGGGTTTCTTTCATATTCCTGAGAAGCCACCAAGCAGATTCGAAGCTTTGTTTGTCGTTGTTAAATGAACCCATTCCTGCGGCAGGCGCCATATCCTTTGCAATCTTGAACCATTTTTTAGCTTCAATACTGTCATCCTTTTGCATATTCCTGACTGCGTTTTCCACCATATCGACAGTTCCCATTATCCAGTAGGTATCGGTTACAGTAAAACCGACTTTCGGCATTGGAATATTTGGTTTAGGTTCCTGATCGATCTGAGCCATCGGGGTAGCTTTACCTCCGCCGAGCAAAGGCATAAGGGAGGCAGGATTTACCTCATAAATAGTGTAGCCGAGAAGTTCTCTTTTAGATTCCGGGTCTGTTCCTGCCAAGTAGGCACTGTGCAGAGTGTCAAGTGATTTTTCAAGTTCTGTTCGATTAGCTACTGCAATGCCGACCAGGTTTTTCTGCGGATTTTTCTTCATCTCAAAAGGTTTGTCAAGGGTATATGATACCACGATTTGAGTACCGAGATGATCGATTATCCCGCTTTTGATCTGCAAGCCGCCAGTACCATCTTGTTCAGGAGGAACTATAGGTGCGTAAAGCATCGCTCCGAACATTGGATTGATGCTGTTCAATACCATGGCAAGTTCATTAAATGCCTCTTTAACATTCAAATTTGCATAAGCAATGGAATAAGTATCTTCGGGGACATATTCAGGCACTTTAAAATCTGTTGATTCGGTGGAGAGCATCTTAATGACACCTTTTTTAGGTCCGTTTACTTTTAACAGCCCTTTGCCGAGGAAATTCGTCTTCGGCTCTCTGGCAATTCCAATCGAATATCCAAAAGAACTTACATTGTCAAAACCCAGACTGTTTATTTGAGTCTTGGCCTTTCCCGTTTCATCCTCTTCTATAAAATGATTCGTTATTCGCCGGATGTTTACAAAAATACTGATGTCATTATAAGGCCCGGTCGCATTCATTACATCTTCATAATCAGAATTGCTGAGAAGATCATCACCTTTACTTCCTCTTATCTGTGCAACAATAAATTTCAGCAGATCGATGTCACCGCTTGTCAGAATTACATCCTGGATATAACTATAATTTATTTCCTTGCCTTTTTCATTTTTCAATTTTACGATCTCAGTATTCCTGTAATCCTCTGAGTCTTTATATATCCCTTCTGAGACCTTAACTTCGATTTCTTCTTCTATTTTATTTTTTATTTTTTCAAAATTTTCGCCGCATTGTGCAAGAAAAATATATGGTTCTTTATTAGGGTCACTGGAACTTTCGGTCATCACAAGCCCAAACGCAATTCTTCCCTGGGGCATGTTTTCCCAGTCTAAAACGTCCCCTGTCAGAGGAGTGCTTTCTTTTTCAAGTTTTTCGCCCCAATTCTTTTTGAAATGTTCAACGAAAGGCTTCATAGCAGGGTCGTTGACCATTTTATAAAAAGAGGTTTCTTTAAATTGGCTTTCTACATTTTCGTAGTTATCGATCTCTACCATAAAAACGGTTTCCGCAGGCATTAAACTTGCCGCTTCGGGAATTTCCTTACCAAATCCTGAACCGCATAAACAGATCGATACGACAAGAACAACAGTGATAATGGTTTTCTTAGTAAAATTCATTATCTCCCTTTCATAATATTAAACAATAATTATTTTGATTTCTTTAAAAAATCCGGATCCTTTTTCTTCAGTCTTTCATCCGGCTGAATATATTTGTATCCGGTATTAGGATTATCTTTGTCATATGCAAATGCATCTCTGTTTTCGATAAAGTGTTTTACATAGTCGATAGGAATGGCAAATCCAAGACCGCCGAAGAAGATATACCCCATATTGGTCACGCCGATCACTTCACCTTTAAGATTAAACAAAGGTCCGCCGGAATTACCGGGATTAATATCAGCATTGGTCTGAAGATAAACTAACCCCTCAAAAGCACGGTTTATTGTACTTATAACTCCGTCCGTCACGGTTCTTTCAAGTCCCAATGGATTTCCTATGGCAAAAACATTATTACCGACTTTAATATCTTCGGTATGTCCCATATAGGCATATTTGATCTTGTTATCCTTTAAATCCTCAACTTTCAACAGTGCCAAATCGACAAAAGGATTAATAGCGATTATTTTCACTTTTTTGAATTTCTTCTTTTCAAAGCCGTCCTTTGCTTTCTGAAAAACAGTTACCTCGATTCTGGTTTCTTTTTCTATGACATGATAATTGGTAATAAGATATCCTTCTTCGTTAATAAAGAATCCCGATCCCATCCCTGCCGGCGTAGAAACTTTAACTACAGCCTCGGAAACAAACTCCACACAATCCTCAATATTCTTAAGTTCCATATCGGCAGTATAATAAAGTTTTTCAGAATCTTTAACGAATTGCTGTTCTAAGTTGTTGGCATCCTGACTTGAAAAGTCATAATCGTGATTGTACTCATACTCATGGATATCTTCTTTCTTTATGGTAAGAATATCGATACCGATATCCAAAACCAGCAGATCATCTTTTTCCGCAAGGATATCACCTGATAATTTCTGACCTTCCTTAAGGACAACCGTATCGGCCCGGAGGGTATTAAAGAAAATAAAAACTGCGCCAAATAAGAGCAAACTTATTTTTAGCTTCATAATCTTCCTCATAAAACTGTCTCAACAAAAATCATAGCAAAGTATTTTAACTGCTTTCTCGGAGTATAGCAATTTTAAAATCAAAATGTCCCATTTTAACAGCAGATTTTTGTTGCAATCCACCCCTCGATTGTTGAAAATAACAGCCTTTGTAATTCTGTTTAAAAATAAAAATGCTATTTACATTACATAGATACATATTCAGAGAACTGTTAAAGGTATTTTTTCTGACTTCAATAGGCCTGACATTGATCCTGAGCCTTTGCAGTGTTCTTGCACCTGTGCAGGAATACGGCGTCGGGCCGGAACAGATACTGCATTTAATAGTCTACTTTCTGCCGATAACACTCACCTTTGTTCTTCCCATGGCCGCCCTTTTTGCAGTTTCGCTTATTTATGGAAGATTCGCCGCTGACAATGAGTTGAATGCCTGCAGAGCCAGCGGTATTAGTCTTATGACCCTGATATATCCGGGATTGATACTGGCGATAGCTGTAGCGATAGCAAACCTTTTGCTGAGTTTTTATGTGATGCCGGCATTTGTAAAAAGAGCCGAAGAATCCATCAAGGCAGATGCAAAACAGATCGTTTTCAGAAATATCGAAAGAAACGGCTATTATAAACTCCCTCCCGAAGAAAAATACCGCCTTTATGCCGACAACGTAACCCCCGAAAAAAATTCTTTAACGGGTGTGGTCATAACAGAGATCGAAGACAATAAAATTTCAAGGATCATTTCCGCAGAGGCCGCAAGAGTCAATTTCATCCCGCATAAAAGATTTAACGAAGTACAGATAACCGCCTACAATACCTTTCAAATGGGAAATCAGCACCAAGAAGGTGGATTTTCCGTAAAAAAACTGATGATTACTCACGAATTCGACGCCCTTCTGGCTGACGATATAAAATTCAAAAAGATTGATGAAATGAAACGTATTGCAGCGGATCCTCTGGAATTTTACCCGATAGAAAAGATAGCAAGAAAAATCTATTCGCGTTACACGGCGGAACTTCTTGCAGAAGATATAAGGCAAACAATAAGTAAACCGCAAAACAATTTTTATAACCTTTACAGCGGTTCAAGGTTCGTTGATATAAAGGCAGATAAATGTTATGTAGGCAAAAACAAACAAATCGAACTTGTCGGCAATGTGATAATAATCGAATCGGATTACAATAAAAAACCGAAAAGAACCCTTAAGGCACCTCGGGCCGTGTTGCATCTTGAGGGAAATTCACTACAGCCTACTATTACCCTACAGGCCTATGACTCCGTCTGGCAAAGGATCGACGGTTCGGAGGGTCTCGCTGGATTTCAGAAAATCAGAGGGCTTGTCGTGCCTCCGGATGTGGAGGAAAAAATCGGCGGTAGAGGTTTAAATGCGATCTCTCCCAAAAAAATAAAATCCTCTTTAGAGACCGAACCAAGTTCAAAACTAAAGTCATTACTCAAAAGAATAAGAAGGGAGATAAGTGATACACTGGTAGAAATAGAAGCTGAAAAGCATTTCAGGCTCGTTTTCGGCCTCGGTTGTGTACCCATGATCATGATAGCCTTGGGACTGGGTATAATAAAAAACAGTGGGCACATGCTTTCTGCATTCGGTATAAGCCTGATACCCGCTGCAGTTCTGGTTAACTGTCTGATGATGGGTAAGAACGTGGCTAAAAACAGCGGAGTTGAATCTCTTTCCGGAATTGCCCTGATGTGGGCCGGGCTGGCTTTTCTTGTTATTTTGATGATGTTTCTTTATAGGAAACTGCTAAAGAACTGACATGAGAAAACTTGACAGATATATAGCAAAGAACTACCTGATCGGCTACTTTATAGCCTTTTGTGTACTTATGGGCATGAGGATAATCATCGACTTATTCGTAAATCTAGATGAATTTACTGAACACGCTGATCTTACAACTTTAGAAATCGCTCAAAACATTTTAAATTATTACGGCCTGCAAAGTGCCTTGTATTTCAGGGACTTTTCGGGAATGATAATCGTAGTTGCAGCAGTTTTTTCACTGGGAAAAATGATAAGGTCAAATGAACTTGTAGCGATGATGGCTTCAGGAATCAGCTTAAAAAGAGTTATAGCACCTATCTTCATCCTTTCTATAATCATAACCGGCGTTCTTGTTTTGGATCAGGAAGTGATAATTCCAAAATACCAGGACCAGCTGGTTCGCAGCCATGATGATCTGCCCGGCCAGGCAAAATATGACGTCGATTTCATCACGGATTCTAAAGGCTCCCTTATCTGCGCACAGAATTTTATCGTAGAAACAGCCACCATGAATAATCCCACAATAATACTGAGAGAAAGCAGAGAAAATTACTGGGTTGTCAAAGGAAGGATTTCCGCTGATAAGGCAGTTTACGACAGGAAAAATAAAAGATGGGTTCTTGAAGATGCAAAGCTAATCAAAAAAGACCTTTCAGAAGGAATAAAAACCGTAAAATATTATGAAAGTAATTTAAAGCCGAAGGAAATACCGGTCTTAAGCCAGGCTGAAAATTATACCTTATTCAGCACAGCCCAGTTGAATGAACTTATCTCTCTTGGCACTAAAAATAAAGACCTGAAAAAACTTTACAGTCAGAAGCAATTCAGAATAACAGACCCGGTCATGAACATGGTACTGCTTATGGTAGCATTACCGGTATTAGTATGCAGAGATCCCAAGAATACTAAATCAGCCATTGCATTGAGCTTTGTTCTTACCACAGCTTGCTTCCTCGTGACGTTTATCAGTAAACTGCTGGCCAGTGAAATGGCTTTATCACTCAGGCCAGAATTCTGGGCATGGCTGCCTATCTTTATTTTCCTCCCGATCGCCTTTATAGAACTTGATGCTATGAAGACCTGAGGAAAATTCAGATCACTTGAATTTTTCGCGGATCTCTTTATTGGTTCTGACACTGCACCACTCTTTGCCGCACATGGAACAGTAGTCGGCACTCGGCATTTCTTGAACGCCTGCTAACTTACAGGCTTCAGTATGCATTAACTCTGCTGTCTTAGGATCAATCGATTCACCAATATGATTCTTCCAGTCCAGGTTTGCTCTTGCGGCACTCAATCTATCATCTCTTTGCCTTGCACCTGCAAAACCCCTGGCTACATCTCCTGCATGAGCAGCTATCTTGGAAGCGATGACACCTGCCTTTGCATCCTCTGCAGTAGGAAGTCCCAGATGTTCACGCGGAGTGACATAACACAGGAAACTGGCACCGTAATAAGCGGCAGCTGTTCCGCCTATAGCGGAAGTAATATGATCATATCCCGCTGCAATGTCAGTAACCAGCGGACCTAAAACGTAAAACGGAGCACCTGAGCATATCGCCTCCTGCATTTCCATGTTATATCTGATCTGGTCAAAAGGCACATGTCCCGGACCCTCTACCATAACCTGACACCCGTTCTCCTGCGCCCTTTCCGTCAATTCACCCAGGGTCTTTAGTTCTGCGATCTGGGCATCATCTGTTGCATCGGCAAGACATCCCGGCCTTAAACCGTCACCCAGGGAAAAACAAACATCACATTCCCGCATAATGTCACAAAGTTCATCGAAGACTTCGTACATCGGATTTTCCTTTTCATGGTAAAGCATCCACTTGGCCATCAAGGCACCGCCCCTGCTGACAATACCTGCTACCCTGTTTCTTAACAGCGGAAGATGTTTCCTCAATAAACCTGCATGTATGGTAAAAAAGTCCACACCCTGCCTAGCCTGTTTTTCTGCGATTTTCAAGATAGTATCATAGTCTATATCTTCAACACTTCGGTTTTGTATGACTTCGTATACAGGAACAGTACCGAAAGTCACCGGACATTCATTTAAGAGTCTTTCACGTATTTCATCAACTTCATCCCCTGTACTGAGGTCCATTATTGCATCAGCCCCGGCGTCGATACAGGCTCTCATCTTCTCAAGTTCCCCTTCTACTGTCGAGCTTACACTGCTTTTTCCTATATTGGCATTAACCTTTACACTGAAAATTCTTCCAATGCCGACAGGTTTAAGATTATTTTGCAAATGAAGCCTGTTTGCAGGGATTACCGCCTTTCCTTTGGCTACGGATTCTTTTACCAGTTCTACGCTAATTCCCTCTGCCTCTGCAGTGAATCTCATTTCGTCAGTAATGACGCCTTTTCTTGCCGATTCTATCTGTGTACTCATTTTAATCTTCCCGTAAAATAAAAAAATCGCTCCACAAGGAAGCGATTCACAAAAACAAATAAATTTTCTGTCAATCACTTTCCTACGCAGGTCACAGGCTTACAGCCTTCCTGATCAGGTTCAAAGGGTATGCTCTCAGGTCAAAAAGACCACCCCTAGCGAACAATACTATTATATACTTCAATCGACCTCAGTCAAGGGATAATCGAATAACGATTCCTCAACCAGTCCTTCTCTTATTTTAATATCTTCTCTGAAATTACCCTCAAATGAATTTGCTTCGATTTTTTTCGGCTTGGCACCTTTATAAAATATGATTCCCCATGCCCCGTTATTATTCAGGCTGTTTTCCTTTATTCCGATATCACATTCAGGGTCACGAACCGCAATACCAGTCCAATAATTATCAGAGCACTTATTTCGTATAACTTTGCCCTCAGCCCCTTTTTCAAAATGAATACCGCTCTCTCTATTCTTATTGCAAATATTATTTTCGACCACAGCTTCTGAATCAGAAATCTTTATGCCTGACATTCTGCTGGATTTGCAAATATTCTCAACAGCTTTACCATTACTTTCCTTTAAAATAATGCCGTTATCGTAACTTTCGATTATCTTATTGTTTGTCACGTGTATATTATTAGAGTCATGGACATAAACCCCACTACCCATATTCTGAACGCAATTATTTGATTCAACATGGATATTTGAAACTGTGCCTAAATAAATTCCAAGGTCACCGTTGCTTCTGCAAATATTGTTTCTTATTTCAGCCCCCGCCTTCTTAGTGACCGAGATTCCTTCATCTTTATTATTCTCGACGGTATTTTTTTCAATTTTTGCAAAGGTACCTGACTTATAAACACTTATACCGTCTTCTTTATTTTCGCTTAAGGTGTTCTCAATTATCTCTGCACTGCCGTTAACTATTGTTATTCCGTAGTTATTGCCTTTACAATTATTGCCAAATACTTTTCCCCTGGCTTTATTCTTATAGATCAGGACACCTTTTTTCTTATTATCCCTGCAAAGATTATTTCTGATTTCAGCTTTAGCACCATCGGTGACAGAAATCCCGTCACCCTGGTTTTTTTCGCTGATATTATCCTTAATCAAAGCAAAGCTGTTACGATCTTCTACGGCAATTCCATCATTTTTATTTTTACTACACCTGTTTGAAATCACTTGCGTATTTGCATCTATCACCCTTATCCCTATGTTGTTTTGCGTACAAATATTTTTACATATTTCGGCAGAAGCATTTTCTTTATATATCATTATGCCGGAGCCTTTATTATTCTTACATGTATTAGAGATCAGTTTCGCCTCGGCCTTGTTAAATACTGTCAGTCCGTCATCTTCGTTATTTTTGAAAATATTATTTTTAATTACTGCGTAGGCATTTGCATCAGAAATCAATAATCCATCTTTTTTATTCCCGGTACATTTGTTTGAGAAAATATCCACTCTGCAATCGTAAACTTTTATGCCGTAATTATTTGCTTCGCAGAGATTATTTCTGATCTCGGCAAAAGAATTTTTACTGTATGCTGCTATTCCAGCCCCTTTATTATTTTTACATCTGTTAGATATTATTTCACCTTTCGCACCGTTGGATACAATAATGGCGTCATCACTGTTATTTTCGCTTATATTATCCTTAATCAGTGCAACGGTATCCGGGCCGTCAGCTATGATACCATCTTCCCCATTTTCACATGTATTGCCGACTATTTCTGCCTCTGCATCCGCCACTCTTATCCCATATTTATTATCTTCGCAGATATTATTTCTAATCTCGGCAGACGCCCCTGGAAACTGAATTATTATTGCTTCGTACGCAGAACCCTTGCAGACATTTTTCTCTACGTCACCGAAGGCATCCTTTTTAATCTGTATTCCACAATGTGTGGAATTCAAAAGTTTATTTTCTTTTATGACCACACTTGTATTCTTATCGCTTACCTGTATTCCATATTTGCATTCAATTATTGAATTATTAATAATATCGCCGGTGGCCTGATTTGATATAAACACACCGACGGTACTTTTATTTATGCTGGAGTTTTTAACAGTGATATGTGAATCTTTCCCGGCATTTATTCCATGGCTATTGTTAATCAACTCGCAGTTTAAGACTTCAACGTTTTTTGACCTTCGAATTTTTATTCCATTTGATGTGAAATTTTCAATATCGCAGTTATAAATCTTACCGGTGGAATTAAGGCAAGCGATTGCGTTTGAGTTCTTATTACCAGTTTCATCAGCCTTGATCAAAATATCAGAAAGAGTGAAATCCCTGGTATCTTTAATGATAAGCGTATCTTTATTGGGGCCGCCTGTGATAACGCTCTTTTCTTTTTGTCCTTTGATTTTTATAGGCTTGTTTATATGAATACCCCCGGCAAAGTTACCTGCCTTGATATTGATAATATCCCCAGCTGATGCATTATCAACTGCCGATTGGATATCATTAAAATCACCCGGTACATTTAAGTTTTTAGCATCAGCCTGCAGGCAAAAGAAAAAACAAAGCGACAAAATTATGATATTTATCTTACTTTTCCAATCCATGCAGCAGCCTTTCCGGAACATTGTCTTTAAAATCATTCGGATCAACTTCCATATCCCAGGGATACTTGTTCCAGGGACTGGACTTTGAGTCTACAAGTCTTTGCAAAGCCGTGTAATAATATTGTTTATTCCAATTTTCACCGGCAAAAGTAAATATTCTTCCTAAAATATAATTTTGTCCCATATCTTTCCATGAATCGAAAGTCTTTTGCGATTTCAAAGCGGCAGGAATAATCAGCCCCCATGCCTCCTCTTCTGTTATATATCCTATTGCATAACCACTTCTGCACAAAGAAACGATCCGGGCCATGTCATATGAAACTATACCCTTTTCTTTTAACTGGTCTCTGGTTTTCCAAATAAGATTAACTCTCTGACGATTTTCTTCATCTTCCTTGTATCTTTCTAAAAAATTTTCAAAATGAGAATCATCCCATTTATTGAAAGACTTCCTGATAGCTTGATAATACCGGTCTTTTCCACGAAGTCTCAAACCTTCAATGGCATCGAATAAATCTTCTCTGCTTTTTATGCCCCACCACTTCTCAAGCAACTCTTTTAGTTTTTTAATATATTCCGGCTGCATTTTCCTAGGCGAAAGGTAATTATGTCTTGAATGATTTCTTTCATGTAAAACAGCGCAGAACCCCATTGCCCATGCTTTCGCTTCTTCTAAAGGTTTATCGTCAGCTTCTTTGCATCTTTGCTCGATGGAAACTTCACCAACAAATTCAAAAATAATATTTTTAAGAAAAGCCTTTTTCGCCCCTTCCGATTTATCATAAGTTTCTTTGCAATAGGAAAAACAATCTTCGTTCGATTTCACCATATTATTTAATTCAGTTTCCACCATTATAGGTGTAATGTTAGGGTCATCTTTCAAAGCGAAATCAATCATTTTATCCAGAATTTTATTATTTCCTGTCAAATAAAAGTTATTAGCAAGGTAACCGAGGTGTTTATGTTTTTCTATTGGATCATCAATGGAGAAAAATTCTGCAGGATAATAACGGTTAAGCCCATAACGGATCGCAGAGGCCTCATTGATAAAGCGGGCACGCCTTAATTTTGTTCTGAAGAATTCTTTCTCCTCCTCGCCTCCTATGTATTCCAGTATCCTCAGTAACAAAAGCCTGTTCCAATGATTTTCGAATTCGAAGCGGGTAATGCAGAAATCTATAATTTCCTGCTTATTTCGGCAGGCCTTGGCTAAATAATGAGCCATAAATTCTATATCTTTCCGGCGGAATTTATACCTTCGGAATAGATCGCCCTTAACAACAACTTTCAGAAATTTCAAAGCATTTTCAGGCTTGGGATTTCTGTAATAATAATGGCAAAACTCCTCAAATTGCTCTTTGGTGATTAAATCCTCTAAATTTTCAGATTGCGAATCGGCACATAACAAAGACGACAAAACAAGAAAAAGGAGGACAGAAATAAAAATAAATTTCTTTTTCACGCTTTTACTACCCTAAAATAATATCAAATTCTTTTTTAACTTAAATCATATTAAAAAAAAATCAATTATTTAATTGAACAACGAGAGAAATTAATTCAAATTTATAATCGAGTAAAATATCCTGTACCGGCAAATTAAACCATTAAAAAAAGCAAAAACAGTCCGATAACAAAAAATTTAAAGAAAATGGTAAAAAATCCCAATTTTTTCTTTTCTTTTGTTGACTTAGTGGTAAAAAGTGGTAAAATTTCCCACATATTAATGGGTTAGTGGGATAAATGCCATGCTTTTATTAACAGGTGAATATCAACATACAATCGACAGCAAAAGTCGGGTTCTCATTTCAAAACAATTGAGAAGCCAGATAGACGTCGATGAGCATGGCAGCAATTTTTATATAGTACTCGGTTCAAACGGTATATTATCACTATATCCGGAAAAATATTTCGAAAAGCTTGTGCTTTCAGGCGCAAAAGATACATCCGCCCCGGACGAAGCTGTCGCCTTTGAAAGGATGAGCTTTGCTCTTTCAAATAAGATCGAGCTTGATAAGCAGGGAAGAATCCTGCTTTCAGAGAGGTTGCGAAAAAGGGCCGGTCTGACGGATCAGATCACGCTCGTCGGCGTTCGCGACCATATAGAGATCTGGAATAACGATAGCTGGGAACAGTATTTGACGGATCATATGCCCCAGTATCAGAAACAGATGTCACAGGCACGGCAAGCCGTTATTAAAGAACAAAGTCAGGAACTAAAGTAAAGGAGTATTGGAAATGATAGGAAGGGAAGCAAATCATTACCAGATCGTAAAGGATTGCGTAACCGGCAAAAAAGCCGTTGATCAAAAGGCAGTTGAAAGCTCAGCTGTACTGGCCGAAAGACTCGAAAAACTCAAGAAACTCGGTGGTTGTTTCGGGAACATCGATTTTTCACCGGCCATGAAAGAAATGCTGGAAAAGAACAAGAGCCTGGCTTTGTGTTAGAAACCAAGGATGGTTTCTCTTGCCGTGTTAAATTTACGGGAAGTTCCCCGTATCGGAAAGCAAATTGGTAAAACCAAATGAAGAACATATTCCAGTACTGGCACAAACTTTAATCGAGCAGATAAAGCTGCCGCAGGATGCGGTGATGGTCGATGCGACTATCGGGCAAGGAGGTCACAGCTTTCTGTTCGGTCAAAACCTTAGCCGAAAAGGCGTGATAATCGGCTTTGACGTAGATGAAAATTCACTTGAAACTGCTAAGAAAAATCTTGAAGATCTTGATTGTAAAGTCGAATTAATTAATTCCAATTTCAGGAATATTAAAGAGGGATTAAAAAAAACAGGTGTTGAAAAAGTCGACTTGATTCTGGCTGACTTCGGTGTTTGTTCGGCACAGCTCTCTGATAAAAAAATAGGCCTGAGTTTCCAGCAAAATATGCCTCTTGATATGAGGATGGATAGAAACCTGAAAACAACTGCTGCGGATCTGGTTAATAAAATGCCTGAAGATGAACTTGCGAATCTTATCTATAAATTCGGTGAGGAAAGGGCATCAAGAAAAATAGCAAGATTTATAGCAGAATTCAGAGAAAAACAGGAAATTACGACAACATTACAACTTGCTAATCTGGTAAGCAGGGCATTACGCAAAAGGCCGAACGGTCCCAAAGTGCGAATACATCCTGCGACCAGAACTTTTCAGGCATTAAGAATAGCCGTTAATGACGAACTCGGAAGTATCGAAGAATTGCTCGAATCAGCTCCCAGGCTAATGAAAAAAGAAGGCTATATGGCAGCTATAAGTTTTCACAGTTTAGAGGACAGAATAGTTAAAAACAATTTAAAAAAAAATAAGAAAAATGGTACTTATAAATTAATAACGAAAAAGCCGATAATGGCTAATGAGGCCGAGGTTAAGGATAACCCAAGGTCAAGAAGTGCAAAATTAAGAATTGCAATAAGAATTTAAAAGGCGGATGAAAGGGATTTTAAAATGACGTCTGATGCAAAAATAGGACTTCTCTTAGGACTTATATTCATATTCGTAATAGCATTTATAATAAACGGCCTTCCGAATTTTCAGAATCAAACGAATACTAACCGCTTGACTACGGGTATGGCAAGTAACAGAAAATCTCTTGGACTGGCAGACAATGAAAAAAGGGTAACCACCCAAGTTATTAATCCTTCTGCCTATAAGACCGAGAAAAAAACAAAATTTAATGAACCGGAAGAATCGACGGACGATGAAATTAGATATATCGCTGACCTGCCGGGAACCGAAAAGAAAAATAAAGTTACCAAAGTTGAAAATACAATGACGGATAAACCGGATCAGCCGGAAGTTAAACCCAAAATATCAGAAAAGGTCAAGGAAGCTGCTAAAAATGTGGTTTCAGAACAAAACTCCGAATCTTTAGAAAAAATTTATATTGTACAGAGAGGTGACAACCTGGCAAAGATAGCTAAAAAGTTCTACGGTGAAGAGTTGGGGAATAAAAAAGCCAATATCGATAAAATATATTACGCTAACAAAAAGGAAATGAAATCCAGAGACCGATTATATGTCGGCCAGAAACTGGTAATTCCTCCGTTAAAAGGTGGTAAAGAGGAAGACGGCGGATTTTTCTCAAACAGCTTATTCGAAAAAGTAACTTCGATCGGAAAGAGAAAAAAAGTTAAGGCTTCGGATACTACAAACTACACGGTGAAAGAAGGAGACAGTCTCTGGAAGATCGCGGAAAAGACTCTGGGTAACGGAAGCAGATTCGAAGAAATTACCGAATTGAATGAAGAAAAACTCAGGGATGAAGACAGTTTAAAACCCGGAATGAAACTTAAAATACCTTCTGATTAAAAATGAGATCGCAATTACGTTATGTTTACATGGTATTTTTTTTCAGTTCAGTGCTCATCTTCACGGTTCTTTTAAGAAGTGCCCACGATAAAATCTGTTATAAACTAGCCTTAGCCCAGGCCAGGGAAAATAAGACCAAACAGCAACTCTGGCAGAAACAAATATACCTGGAAAGCCTGGTAAACCCGGCTGCTGTGATAACTCAAACTGAAGCAGACGAAGAGAACGAGAACTAATATGAAAAGCAGATTTAAACTTGGATTTATTATTTCGATATTAATTATTGTTTTTCTTGTCCTGGCAGTTCGCTGTTTATACCTCCAATACTTTAATTCCGAGCAGATCACCTCAAATTCACTTAGACAACAGCAAAAGAAAATATTTATCAAACCGCAAAGAGGGCCGATCCTGGATTCAAAAGGAAGAGTTCTGGCAGCAAGCAACAAAATTCAGAATATCTTCGCTGAACCGAGAGTAATCGTAAATCCGGATGAATTTGCAAAAAAATTCGCTTCGGTTGTTAAGCTATCTAAGGAAAAAATTGCCGGATTAATAAAAAAAAGTAATAACCCCGGCTATGTAGTATTAAAAGAAAAAGCTTTACCGGATGAAGTTAAACACGCAAGAAAATTTTATGGTATCGGTATAGAAACACACTGGGAAAGATACTATCCTTCGGGTGCCTTAACCAGCCATATTGTCGGGTTTACAAGTACAGATAATAGAGGACTGGCGGGCGTTGAATACAGTTACAACAATAAACTCACAGGCAAAAAGGGAGAACGGATATTTTTCGCTGATATTTCCAGAAGGCCCGTCAGGTTAAAAGAAAATAAAAAAACAGTTGAAGACGGTGTAGGCATAATACTTACCATCGACAGTACCATTCAGCAATTCGTCAGGGAAGAACTTTTAAAAAGGTACCATGAATATCAGGCAGAAGCGGCCTACGGAATAGTGGCAGACCCGGAGACAGGGGCGATCCTGGCGATGGTGTCACTGCCTGACTTTAACCCGGATACTTACTATCTTGCACGAACAGATTTTCTTAAGAACCGCTGTATAACCGATGAATTCGAACCCGGAAGTATCTTCAAACCGCTTGCAACAGCTATCGGTCTTAATGAAGGTGCCATCAATAAAAACACAAAAATCGATTGTGAAAATGGTCATTATCACGGCAGAGGTTTCGGAAGCATCAGTGAATATCGATACCATTCTTACGGAGTAATGGACATAAAGCACATACTGATCAAATCCAGCAATATAGGAATGGCGAAGATCGGCCAAAGACTTGGCAAAAAGAAATTATATGAAGGTTTGAAATTTTTTGGATTCGGTGAGAAAACCGGTATAGATATACCGGGTGAAGCAGACGGCCTGTTGAGAACACCGGACAAGTGGACGGGCTACAGTGTTACAAGGATTCCATTCGGCCAGGAGGTTTCCGTAACAGCTTTGCAGATCATAAAAGCATATTGTATTCTTGCTAACGGCGGGCATTTAGTAAAACCCTACATTGTAAAAGCAATTGTCAATCCGGAAGGAAATATTGAAAAAATAAAACGAAAAACCGCTTCCGTAGCATATGTGCTTAAACCTGAAGTAGCAAAGTGGATGGTAGAGGAGGCACTTTCAGCTGTTGTTAATGAAGGAACAGGTAGAAGAGCCAAACTGGACAAATGGCAGGTTTTCGGTAAAACCGGAACAGCCAATATCGCCTTAAAAAGCGGCAAAGGATACTCTCATGATAATTATGTAGCTTCATTCGTTGCAGGAGCCCCCGCAGAGGACCCGGAAATTGTTGTTCTGGTATCTATAAGAAAGCCGAATAAAAAACTGGGTAAAGGATATACCGGCGGAAGAGTGGCTTCGCCTGTAGCTGCAAAGATCATAGAAAAAAGCTTGAACTATTTAGAGAAAAGCAACGAAAACAACTAATCCTCATAAACAGATTCTTCTTTTACTTCTCCAACATAACCCGCTTCGATGCAATATTGAAAAATATCTCTTCCGAGTGGAGCAGCGTCACTGGAACCGTGAGCACCGCCTTCGACTATAACTGAAAGAGCAATCTTCCTTCCCTTTCCATCTTCTGCAAATCCGGCAAACCAGGCATGAAAAGGATATTCTGTTGAACCTGTTTTTCCGTAAAGATTTACTCCCTGGCTGGAAAGATCTGCCGGTGCAAATTCCTTATATGCCGTCCCCCCCGGCTCATTGACCACTGCATTCATACCATCAAGAACAGTGTCCAGGGTCTTTTCCGAAATGTTCAGATCGATCAGTTTATTTTGCGGCTCATCTAAAAACAGTCTCGGCTTTTTTGCAAATCCGCGCCTGGCCAGAACAGCCATAGTATTGGCGGCATGCAGCGGTGTCGCTCGGAAGTTGCCCTGACCTATTCCGAACCATCTTTTATCCCTGTCGATCATAGTTGGGATATCATTAAAATCCTTAATAGTCGAACCGTAGGGTGGATTCTTCGAGGATATGGCACCTGCAGACTGTCTGAAATTTCTTTCAACTTCAGATGGAGCCAATGATATTCTGCGGCCGTAACCAAAATCATAAAACCATTTTTGTAATTTCCTGGAATCCAGTCTGTCTGCCAGTCTGGAGAAATAGATGTTACAGCTTCCCTTGATCGCATTTCTGCCTGTATTTAGCCACTCATCATCATGCCCTCTCCAACTGTATCTTTTTTGGATCCAGCATCGAGGCCAGCCCTTTGGGGGTCTTCTTGGAGGGCATGAAATGACCTCATGTTCAGTTATTTCATTTTCTTCTAATCCCGCAACAAGTATCAGGGGTTTTACGAGTGAACCCGGCGGGTATAGGGAATATATAGCCCGATTGGTAAGCGGCTTTGCGGGATTATTTAAAAGTTCTCCATAATCATATCTTGCATAATTCAGGTCATATCGCGGAACTGAAACCAGGGATAAGATATCACCACTGACAGCATCCAAAACAACCGCCGCACAAGGTTTATCGTAGTTCTTATTCAGATCAGGATCGATCAGCATTTCTTCTATTCTCTTCTGAAGCTCGATATCGATGGTAAGACGTACATCCAGGCCGAATTGAGGATCGGTTTCCCCTATCAGGTTTCTGTCAATGTCGTATAACTTTTGACCGCGTCTGCCTCTTAATAATTTTTCACAAACGTATTCTACACCGCTTCTGCCGCATACCTCATCCTGCTTATATTCAACCAGAGGCTGACCTTGAAATAATTTCTTATCTCTTTTCTGGGCGACCCCTACCCACCCTATAGTCTGCGAAGCAATTTTTTTATATGGATATCTTCTTCTGGACCTTGCATCTATGCTGACACCATTAATATTCATGAACTCAAACTGTGCAGCAAAGATATCATCATCAGTTTCCAGAGTGAAAAGTTCATAATCCCGGTACATTTCATAGATTTTCATACCCAGAACCTTAAGCAGCCTTTTATTCTTATCAGGATAATATTTTTTAAAATCCTTAATCGCTTTGGCTGCACTGACTCCTATTAAATTATTTTTGTTTTTATTAAACAGCGGTGATTCAGTGCAGTTTTTTCTCCATGCCTGAAAAGTCCTCAGCATCCATATCCGGTCGTTAATGCTGTTGATCTTCTTTTCTATGGTATCTTTATCGTAGCCGAACAAGAAACACTTATCGATTATTATAGTCAGCTCGTCTTTTCGATTCTTTATTTCTTCGTGCAGATTTGCCAGTTTTTCGGTCGGCTCTGGACTGTTTTTTGCCTTCAGAAGCATTGCCTTAATTACTCTTTCATCCATATATTTTGCTAATTGATAGCTTATTTTCAATTTGAATGTCGGATCTTCTTCGGCAAGTATTTTGCCGTTCCGGTCAAGGATACTCCCCCTCAATGTCTTAAGCTGGTAAGAATTACCCCTCCTTGATTTCAGGTCTTTTATCCTTTCCTGGTAGAAAGAATTTTCCCTCAACTGCATATCTGCAAGCCGGGTAACACAAACCCCCAAAATGGAGAGACTTAAAATGATAAAAATGATTATTCTCTTATTATACATATCTGTCGTTCTTATTATCTTACTTTACTATAACGGTCTAATTTATATTGCATCCACCATGAGTATGGTAAAAACAAAAAAGGTCCTACAATTGCTGAATAAAATGACGTCCATAATAAGTACCAGAAAATTCCCTCAACTGCCGGCTGATCTTTAAAAAGACAAAGTAAATAACTTAAATACCCCACAATAAATGAAATGAAAAAAATAGTCAGTCCCTGGTACGGCATTTTTCTTATGGAAATATACCTGTTTAAATATGCCAGAATACTGCCGAATATAGTAAAGGTAATTATACCGGGTCCCATAGGTGCAGCCGTTTGAATCAAATCCGATGTAAATCCCAAAACAAAAGATGCAATTATAGCTTCATTAGTATCTGCAAAAATAGCAAAAAAAACCATACCAATCAGCAAAAGATCCGGCTTAACATCCCTGACCGCAAAAAGATCCATCATCCCCGCCTGTAATACCGCCAGACAAAGTATAAATATTACAAACCGGAACCAATTCATTAATAACTCATATCATTTTTATTTTTCATAATGATAACTGCAACATCCTCTAAAGCATCAATATCACAAACCGGTTTAACTTCAATATGCCATAAAGAAGGGTCTTTCTCCTGTCTCTTACATTCACTTACGTAACCCAAAATCATAGGAGCATCTAAATAACCCGGTTTTTCAACCGCAAAAACTTTTTCCCTTTTTTCGATTTTTTTCTTTATGGAAAGCAAGGGCACCTTTGCCTTTCCCTTTCCGGTTCCTTCGATCACTGTTTTTATTTCCCCGATTTTAACCGGCATTTTTAAATCAGCACATGTGATAAGTTTAACCGTTGAAGTTTCATCGGATACTTTCGAGATAACTCCTATTACACTGTTATCTCCGATAACATAAAGCCCCGGATACAAGCCGTCTTTTTTACCCCTATTGATTATAAATTCGACTGTTGACTGCCCCACTGTGCGGGAATTAATAATCCCTGCAATTACAAACTCTCTTCCTTCCCAGACATGCCGATTGTAAAGACCGTAAAGTTTCTCAAATCTGCTTCTTTCTTCTCTGAGTTCCTGGTATACATTTTCCAGATGATTCTGAAGCTGTTCATATTTCCTTCGGGGTATGACATCCTGATATTCCTGGGTACGAGAAGAAAGGGTAAACGCCCTTCCAAAACTTAAAGGTACTCTGAACGCATCGGCAAAAGCAAATTGAAGTTTACTGGTGAGGCTTTGCGGAGCCAGAAGAAAAATAAACCCGGTAATTATAAACCAGGTAATCAGCATCTTGCTTGATACTTTAGGTCGCCTCCGTGCCATTTATTATTAATTCTTTCAAATCTCAAGAAAATACCAAAGAAAAATTTCATTCCCAGCCATATTCGCTATGGTCAATGGTATCTTTCCATAATTCCAGATTTTCTAAATATACACTCGTACCTTTAGCAACCGAACTCAGGGCATCATCAACTCTATGTATCTGCAAGCCGGTCGCATTAGCCAGAATAGTATCCAGTCCTCTAAGCAGTGAACCGCCGCCGCAAATATATATTCCGTTATCGATCAAATCTGCCGCAAGTTCAGGATCTGCATGCTCCAATGTATTTGTAACTGCCTCTATAATAGCTGATACAGGTTCTTTTAAAGCTTCCCTGATCTCTTCGCTGGTTATGACGATCTTTCTAGGAAGCCCGGAAATAGTATCTCTTCCCGCTATTTCCATGGTCATCTCCTCTTCCATTGGCGAAGCTGATCCGATCTGTATCTTTACTTTTTCTGCTCTTGCTTCACCAATAAGTAAATTGTAGGTCTTTTTCAAATGGTTGATGATAGCTTCATCCATATCATCGCCGCCGACCCTTATGGAATCGCAGGTTGCGATATCTGCAAGACTCATAATTGCAACTTCTGTTGTACCACCACCGATATCAACTATCATGGAAGCTGTCGGATCTGTTATGGGAAGTCCCGCCCCTATACCAGCAGCCATAGGTTCGTCAACCAGATATACTTTTCTTGCTCCCGCTCTTTCGGCACTGTCTATAACCGCCCTTCTTTCAACTGCAGTTATCCCGCTGGGCACTGCGATTACGACCCTGGGCCTTACAAGCCCGCCCCTTCCGTGAACTTTATGAATAAAATAGCTCAGCATGGCTTCTGTGATCTCAAAATCACTTATCACACCATCTTTTAAAGGCCTTATCGCACTTATAGAACCGGGGGTTTTACCCAGCATTTCCCTGGCTACCAATCCTACCGCCTGGCCACCGTTTAAAACTATATTTGTTCCTTTGCGAACTGCAACTACTGAAGGTTCATTCAGAACAACTCCCTTTCCTCTTACACAAACAAGAGTTGTACAGGTACCAAGGTCAATACCCATATCTATGCTGAACCAGCCTAAGATTGAATCCAGTAGCACCTAAGATTCCCTTCCTGAAAAAATATCCTTAATACTTAAAAAGGCTACGGTATATTGAAGAAAACACCATAATCGGTGTAACAATTATAAAGTACGAAACCGGCAGTAAATAATACAGCCGCCAGAGCAAGACCTATTATTGCGGTATAAACGTTACTGTAAGCTACTGCATTTTTATTACGAGCCATAAAATAACTCCATGGTCAAATTTATTATAGATTTGTTGTTACTGTATCGCCGACCCTTGGCTGCTTAACCGCAAGGTCTATATTACCTACAGATTCGTTCGTGTCAACTTCGATAACATTGATCTCGCAGATAAATTCATCGCCGCGTATGACATAAAATTTCATTCCCTGCTTTACGCCGTCCGCTTCGCCCAACGAAATACCAGCCATATCCTGTTTCATTTCGGTTATCTCACCGGTAAGACCGATCTGCTCGGTTTGCTTTTCCTCAACTTTTGCAAAATCTTTTGTCTGGGTTACAGGTTCTCTTGCCACTGCTTCTTTGCCCTGGGGATGCAGGAATTTGTTAAGTTTATCCTTCAAATCCTCTTTTTCTTCGATAAGCCTTTTTTTCTCAGACTGCAGAGTATCAATTACAGCCATTTTTTCCATTAGGGCATCAGAAGTTTCATTGAGTTCTTTTTGTGCTTTTGTAAATTCAGCCTGAACTTCACTGAGTTCTTCAATTTTCTGGGAAAGTAATTTCTGCTGAGATTCATTGGTTTTATTAAAATCCTTAACCACACTTGCCCAGTTTTGAACTTTTTGGCTCAAAGCGTCTTTTTCATCTTTTACAATAGAAAGTTCTCTTTGAACATTATCAAACTCTGTCTTTAAAGATGCAATCTGCTCGTCGAGCTCAGCCTTCTGCTCTTGCATCTTTTCGATAGTCTCGTTATATTCTTCTTTCTTTTGACTCCACTTTGCTTCTATGCTCTGTTTTTCAGTGCGAACTTCGCTATATTTTTCTTTGTAATTTTCAGCGTTTGCAACCCAAGTTACAACAGTTCCGCAAAGAAATATTGTAGCTATCGTCAATAATACAATTAAAGTTTTAGTAAGGGCACTCAAAACTCGCTCCTTTCAATTTAAAACGCCTTATGAAGACTATGATTACCTTTTAACACCAAACGTATATATAATTCATCAATTTTACGGATTTAAGCTTTTAAGGTCAAGCCAATTTTAACAAAACCCTCAAATTAACACTGATAAAAGGGCCTTTTACCCAAAAACTAATTATTTCCATAACATTTAATTACAGACTTTGCTGCCGCTATTTTTATTTGTTTTGAGTTTTTTTCCATCAACCCGGATAGTTCGTCAACCAGTGGCTGGGTGCAAAAATTTCCAATGGCATCTGCTACCATAATACTTGTTACTTTTCTTGCCTTTTCATCAACCTTTTGTAATTTATTTTGTGCAAATACACTTTCAATAATATCTTCACCTGCATACTCGTCAAATTTCGCAAGTTCTCCTGCAGCTACCACTTTAACCTGAAGTAAATCATCTTTCAACATGGTTCCGATTGAATTGACGGCCTTTTCGGTACCCAAAGCCGACATTATCTTGATACCCATCACCCTGTCATCTGCATATGCACTGATCAATAATGTCCAAGCTCTTTTATATATGGTTTCATCTCCTAGTTTTGCTAATGCTTCCAGAGCCTGCCATCTGACTTTATCCTCGGAATCATCAGCCTCTAAAGCCCATCTCAGGTCATCAACAGCACTCGTATTACCGTATTTCCCTAAAAGCATTACCGCATTTGCCCGAATTTTCTGATCCTCGCTTTTAACCGCCTTTTCTATCAGAAGCTGATTATTCGGTTTATCGTCAAGTTTATCCAAGGCATAGGCAGCAGCGATACGGACATTTTTATTTTTATCTTTCATTAATTTTTGCAGATCATCTCTTGCAGGCTGATAATTATAATCCGCTATTGCAAGAGCGGCTGCAAATCTTACAGGAACGTAAGGATCGAAAAGAAGCTCCTGTACCTTATCCATCATTTCCTGATCACCGTAAACCGATGCTTCTATTGCGTAAACCCTGACTTCAGGGTTCGGATTTCTAAGACCTCTGTTAATTATATTTTCTGCTTTCCGGGTAACAGTTAAGTTTCCGACTTTTCTTACCCTGAGCTCATCAGAGGTACTGCACCCCGCTATTAAAAGCAAAATTAAACAAAAGCTTATACCCGTAAATATTTTTTTCATTTTTCTGCCCCGTATTCCTTTATTTTTCTTTTAGTAAATTTGACAGCTATTACTTTTATTATCGGCATAAAAAAAAGTACGATGCAAAATTTATCAAAAAGCCTGCCTGTTCGGCTGAAAACAGTTATTCTTTTATCTATAAGAAGCCTGTCGGCAAACCATCCTGAAACTGCTTTTCTTTCCATCGCTTGTTTCGGCAAAGTTCCCGATTTATAGCCATCTCTTATACTGCCATCAGAATCGATCAAACAGCTTATACCGGTATTAACGCTTCTTATGACAGGTATACGGTTTTCGATTGCTCTAAAAACACAAACTGAAACATGCTGGGCCAGTTCATAAGACGGTTTTACTTCATCTTTATAGAATTCAACAAACCAGCCATCATTGCTTATATTGACCAGCCACTCAATTTTTTTGCCTTTTTCTCGAGACCAGGTAAACTTTCTTGCCATTTTCGGGACTGTATCTTCATAGCATATCAGTACACCGAACCTGTAAATTTCTTTTTTATCACCAGAATCACTATTTATATCGAAGATGGTATATTCAGTACCCGGATCAAGAGTATAATCATAATCGTAAGGACTGAAGAACATGAAAAATTTGTAAAGAGGCTCGCAAGTCCCCTTAAAAGGCATTTTCTCGCCGAAGGGTACAAGATGGATCTTATTGTATTGCTTATCTGACTTCTTACCTTCCGGTGTATACAAAAATGCGGTGTTGTACCTTTTCTCGGGAATGAGTTTATCATTTTCCAGAAATTTAGGAGTTGCACCTGTTGCTCCAACCAGTAAATAGCTTTCATTCTTTGCTTTTTCCCTGATCATTTTATCGAAGATCTTGTATGTGTGCCAATCGGGCAGATATTGCAGAATCCTCTCGTCTAAGATACCCTGCACCATTGTTTCAGGCCATATCACCACTGCAGGATTTGCTGCAAAACTTTCTTCGGTAAGTTCAAGCAACTTATTAACAATCTCCTCACTTGCCTGGCTCGACTCTTTAACTGACTGAGGGACGTTTGTTTGTATGGAAGCCAAGATCGGCCCTTCTGTCACTTTTTCTTCGGTTTGTTCGATCCTAAATCGACCATAAAGCAAAACACAGCCAAGGATTAAGGCAACTGCAGCAGGTTTTAAAAAATCAGTTTTATCAAATTTATTCTTCGGACTGTATTTCAAAAACAATTCTGCGATCACCCCGTTTACCAGTGCAATTAAAAACGACACTCCTCCGGCTCCAAAAATATCGGCTATTTGAATAAGATGCAGATTTTGAAACTGACTGTGAGCAAGAAACCTCCAGAAAAAACCATGCAGGAAAAGACCTTGAAGGTTCTCTGCCGCCACTATCAAAACCGGAAAAGAAACGAATACGGGTATTTTTTTATTCCTGCAGAGCCTTAAAACCCAGATTATTAAAGGCCAAAGCACGGCAGTATATAGAGAAAAAGCTATCCATCCTGCCATTGTAACCGGCTGAACCCAGTAAAGATTTCCCAGCCAATAAATAAAAGAAACCAGAAAAGCTATCAAATATTTGATTTTTGAACCTTTATCTTTTACTGAAACATATATGAAAGGTACATATGCAAACCACGCCAGAAAAAACAGTTTGAATTCCGGCTGAATTAGTGTCAGTAAAACCGCGGTTAATGCATACCCGGCTGAATAAAAAAATATCTTATTGTTCCTGAATGATTTCAACCGGCCAACTCCTTTAAAGCCGATCTCAAAGTTTCTATCTTATAGTTTTTACCATTCATTCTTAATTTAAACTGGTCTGCAAAAAAGGTAATGAGATTTTTGTTTTTAATTATATCCCTGATGTCCCTGCCGAATTCAACTGCGAGTCTTTTCAATTCTGCCCTTTCGGTTAGATCCAGTTCGTCTGATCTTTTCTTTTGTTCCTTCAGTTTCTGGAGTCTTTTTTTTGATCTTTCAACATATTCTTCTGAAATATCTATTCCGGCATAATTTCTTTCAAGCATATAACTTGCTGCCGCTGTAGTTCCTGAACCGCTGAAAGGATCGAAAACGATATCATTTTTGTTAGTACTCACCGCAATAATCCTTTTTAAAATATCTTCGGGCATTTGACACGGATGCCAGCCCTGGCGTTCCTTGAATGTTCCGCAAACCCTCGAAAAGTCACTCCATACATCATCTGGCATTTTCCCTCTGGGATTTGCTCTTTTATCCTTATAGATCAGTTGTCTGTCAGATGGTACCCTGACCGCCTCATCGTTGAATTTGAAGTTATCCTTATCTTTCACAAAATAAAAAATATGCGTGTGAGACCTCGAGAATTTATTTTTCATCTGCTGACCGAATGTATAGTGCCATATTAGCCAGTTTCTCATATAAAGTCCCAGTTCATCAGCAAGTATCTTTACATTAGCAGCATATTCATCCCCGATGGCAATGAAAAAAGTTCCGTCATTTTTAAGAACTTTTACACACTCTGACATCCATTCTCTAGTCCATTTAATATAGGCATCTTTTTCTAAGGTATCTTCGTATTTGTCATAAAAATAACCTATATTGAATGGGGGATCGGCGAATATAAGATCTGCGAAAGATTTCTCGATTCCCTTCAAATATTCAACACAGTCTGAGCATACGATATTGTTAATTAATTGATCCATCACCGGTATTTTATAATTAAAATCAGTAACTGCAAGAATTATAATTTATCAGAAATTAAAATTAAATCTCGATAAGTTGTTCTACTCACTTTTAAGTACCATTTGTTCTTTAAAAGATTGACCTCGTAAACATTCGACGAAATCCAGTCTGACCGTATAATTTTTTGAGAAATCATCGATAAGACTTGAGATATCAAAAGTAAGCCTGTAATTTGTTTTTAACATACCTGAAAACCAGTTGTCTTTTAAATCCTCGACAGTAACCGTCCATCTTTTTATAAGATTATTCTCTTCTTCGGTTTCGAGATCCCAAAGTTCTACCTTAACAAGCCCCTCGGCCTTTAAGTAGTCCCCTTTAGTATCCATGGGAGTAAAATACACTATCAGAGTCTCCTTTATTCCGTCTTCATCTTTATCGAAAAAGCCGGTATACTTTCCCAAATTGATGGACATGATCTCATAAGGTTTCTCTGTGCAGTATTTTTCACCGGAAACTTTAATATTCGACAGTTGCTTCTGCAATTTGTTAATCCTTGTAGATAAAGATGCGTTTTCTTCGGTAAGTTTTTTATTTTCCACCCGGAGTTCTGAGATGACTTTCTCCTGATCTATTCCCTGCTTCTGTGCACAGCCGCTGTATATTAAAAACAGGCAGTAACAGGATATCAGAAAAATTTTTTTCATCTCCAGTTTTCAAATTTTATTTATTTTTTTCCGGTGCTTTTTGTAGAATTTTATCCGCCAGTCCGTACTCCAGTGATTCCCCTGCATCCAGCCATAAGTCTCTGTCACAGTCCTTTTCGATCTTCTTAACATCCTGTCCCGTGTGATCAGAGAGTATGCTGTAAAGCCTGCTTCTAAGCCTCATTATTTCCTCTGCCTGAATGCTCAAATCTGTTGCAGGTCCCTGAACGACACCGCCTATCAAAGGCTGATGCAGCAGAACTCTGCTGTTATTCAGCATGAATCTCTTGTCTTTGCTGCCTCCTGCCAATAGAACTGCGCCCATACTTGCCGCCTGGCCTATACAATATGTTGAAACCTCACAGCGGACAAACTGCATGGTATCATAAATTGCCAGACCGGCAGTTATTGACCCGCCGGGAGAATTAATATAAAAATGGATATCGCTTTTACTGTCTTCATTACTCAGAAAAAGCATCTGGGCAACAATTAAATTCGCCACTTCGTCAGTGACCTGTCCGCCTATAAAAACGATTCTGTCCTTTAAAAGCCTCGAATAGATATCATATGCTCTTTCAGTTCTTCCGCTTTGTTCAATTACTATAGGAACTAAATTCTGATTGACTGCCATTGTGATTATTCCTTTAAAAAATTTACTCTTTGTCAGCTATTTCTTTTCTTCATCTTCACGTGCTTCTTCGTATAAAACCTCATCGATCAGGCCGTACTCTTTAGCTTCTTCGGCTGTCATATACCTGTCCCTTTCAGTTTCTTCCTCTATTCTTTCCAAAGGCTGGCCCGTATGTTTTGAAAGGATCTGATTGATCATCTTTTTAGATTTCAATATCTCCTTGGCCTGTATCTCAATATCTGCTGCCTGGCCGTAAACTCCGCCCCAGGGCTGATGAAGCATTATCTTGGCATGAGGCAGTGCATGACGTTTGCCTTTGGTACCCGCTGCCAGAACTACCGCTGCTCCTGACTGGCATCTTCCTATGCAATAAGTGGAAACGTCACCGCTGATCGCGTGCATAGTATCATATATCGCCATAGTGTCATCTACGGTGCCGCCGGGAGAATTAATATAAAGACTGATCTCGGTTTCTCTTTTGAGATTATCAAGGTGAAGCAATTTCATTATAACCGAAGACGCTGTCTGATAATTTATCTCACCCATAAGAAATACAATACGGTTTTCCAGAAGCAGATCATCAAGGCTCATCTGTCTGAATCGCTGATATTTACCGTATTGATTATAAATTTCCATGGGATGTTTTTTTCCCTGTTCTGAGTAATTCATATGCATTTTTATATCCTTCTAGATTTTAAAATTAATTTATGAAAATCAAACGCTTCAGCTTTTATTAATCTTCTTTTTTCTCAGTTTTTTTACTTTTTTTGCCGGATTTTTTTAATTTTTTGGTTTCTTTCTTTTCTTTTTTAGCAGCTTTCTTTTCGTCTTTCTTTTCGTCCTTCTTTGTTGTCTTCTTTTTTGTCTTTGTCCCCTTTTTTGCCTTTTTGCTTTCCTTTTCCGGTTCTACTTCTACGATCTCTGCCTTTTCGAGCAATTCGCTGATGCATTTATCTTCTCTTACCTGCAAAGCGAACTGTCCGAGTGAGCCGTTCTTCTGCATCTGCTCGCGTAGCTGCTGAGGTCTTTGTCCCTGCTGCATTGCAACCTGTGCTATCCTGCCGTTAACTTCTTCATCGGAAACTTCTATATCAAATTTATCTGCAATCTTTTCCATAATGAACAAGGTTTTTAACTGATCGGTTGCCTGCTCTTCGGTACCTGCCTTAAGTTCCTCAAATTTTTCCTGCATTTCCTCTTTGGAAAGACCCTGGTTCATTAAATTGCCAAATTGTCTCTGAAGCAATACATTTGACTGTTCAGCCACTATACTTGTGGGTAATTCAAAATCGGTATTGTCCAGCAGATACTTGTATATTTGCTCTGTCATGTTCATTCTCTGCTGCTGTTCTACTTTCTGTTCCAGATTGTCTCTGACCTTTTCCTCCAACTCATCTTCAGTATCGACATTGAATCTTTTCAGAAATTCTTCGTCAATCTCTGCCGGCTTTAAGTACTTAATATCCTTTATTTCGATCGTTGCATCTACTTTCTTTCCTCGATAGTCTTCTCTGAAATATGTTTCCGGGACCTCGACAGTGGTTTCTTTCTTATCTCCAACCTTTGCTCCAATAAGCAATTCATCAAGATCTTCGACCGGAACAGGACCAACATAACCTTGTTTCCTTACGAATATCTCGGTATTATCAAGTTTTTCATCTTCTTCCTTATCTTCGACCTTAAGTACAGCATCAGCAATGACCTGGTCTTCCTCTTCGACTTTTTCATCCTCTTTTTTAGGTGTCCAGAGTCCTGACCATTTCCTGAGCTGTTCCAGTTCTTTTTCTACCTGCTCATCAGTGATCTCCGTTTTAGGCTTTTCAACCTTGATACCTTTCAGTTCAGGGAGCTCGAAATCAGGTTTAACCTCGACTTCGAATTCAAATTTCAATGGGCCTGATTCAGGTACCTCGATCTCTTCATGATTTATATCCGGATCGCGGAGTGCATCGATATCATTATCCTCCAAGGCCGACTGGCTTGCTTCAGCGACCAGAGAGAGTTTTACCTGATTGGTTACATCCTTGCCGTACCTTTTTTCCAGAAGTCTCCTGGGAGCCCTACCCCTTCTAAAACCCGGAACCTGTGCATCCTTGGCTAATGTCTTGTACTGTTCATCGAAAGTTTCCTTTACCTTTTCTTCGGGTATTTCTACAGAAAACTTCTTTTTGCATGGACCTGCATCTTCGATATTCACTTTGTTCTCAACTTTGGTGCTTTTTTCTTCTTCAGCCATTTGACTGCTCCTACCTGTAAACTGTAAAAACTAAATTTTATATACTTAATTATTAATAAAAAAAGCTAAAGGAATAAGCCTTTAGCATCGCTGATATATCCAAACCCGAAAAAGGTTTTAAACATATCGGCAACCAACGCCTGACTATTCCTAGCCGATATCTTACCGATATTATGTAAAAAGCGGGTGATGAGATTCGAACTCACGACATTCACGTTGGCAACGTGACGCTCTACCGCTGAGCTACACCCGCATTAGAGAATCAATAGTATAAAATTTTTTCGTTATGTTTCAACCCAATTTTTGGTTAAATCTTTCATATTTTCAGTTTTTTCAGATTTTTCCAGGCATCCTCACTGCCGAATTTAATTGCTCTTTCGTACCAATAGAGTGCTTTCTTTTTATCGGGTATGACTCCTTTTCCTTTTTCATAAGCAAGGCCCATCATATACATTCCCTCATGATTACCGGCTTCTGCAGCTGATCTGGACCATTTCAGCGATTTTTGCAAATCTCTTTCGATAATTTTACCTTCGCTGTAGCAATCTGCCAAACGAACCATAGCTTTTGAATAACCTGCATCTGCTGATTTTTCATACCAATCCAGAGCCCGGTTTGGATCTTTCTGTCCGCAAAATCCATTATGACATATAACCCCAAGCAGATACATGGCATGTCTGTTTCCGTCTTCGGCTGCTTCTAAATACCATTCTCTTGCAGTTTTCCTGTCCTGGTTAACCCCTTTTCCTTCGAAATAAAGATTTCCTATAGCTACTTTTGCAAACCCGTTACCATTGCCGGAAGCCTTTTTATACCACTTCAGAGCCTCTTTTTCGTCTTTATATATTCCATAACCGAATTCATACATCTGCCCCAGGTTATACATCCCGCCTACATCACCTGCAAATGCTGCTTTTTCAAAGAACTCATAAGCCTTGTCATAATCCTGTTTTGCTTCATCACCGTTCTTGTAAATCAAGCCTAAAGCCAACATCGCCTTTGTATCGCCGTTAAAGGCCTTTTCTTTTAAAGCGGGAATATTCGGTTCATTTGAAGAAGCAGGTAAATTGGGGTCAAGCTCAAGGAGATCAAGGGCATCAAGAGAGGGACTTTCCTCTAAAGCAAAAGTAATACCGCATAAAATAAAAACCAATACTAACAGCTGAAATTTTCTTTTCATAAATATATCCCCAATACTTAATTAGGTATAGGTCAAAATAAGTAAACAAATTTTACAAAATAAACATGAAATAGTCAATAATGTTCATCCTTTAAAAAACTTTGAACATTCCGTTTTATTTTGTAATATGTTTAGACCCTGAAATTTATTATCGACAATAATCTAATTTCATTTTGAATTGAATTAAACAAAGTTAGAAAAAAGTTTGCTTATGAAAACTGAACTACTGGCTCCTGCAGGAAATCTTGAAAAACTTAAATGGGCTGCAGTTTACGGTGCAGATGCAGTTTATTTCGGCTCAAAATTCGGCTCATTGAGAAGTTTTGCGGGCAATTTCACATTCCAAGAAGCTGCCGAAGGCATTAAATTTCTGCACGACCGGGACAAAAAGGGATATGTAACTTTAAATATCTATCCTTTCACCGAAGAATACGATGAAGTTAGAGAAACCGCAAAGACCCTTGACGAAATCGGCGTTGACGCATTTATCGTTGCCGATCTTGGGGTTCTTGAAGAACTGAATAAATTAAACATAAAAGCTAATATTCATATCAGCACCCAGGCAAATACCATAAGTTCACAATCCTGTCTGGCATACAAGAAACTGGGGGCAAAAAGAACAAATCTGGCCCGTGAATTATCTGCTGAGCAGATAGAACGAATACAAAATGATCTGAAAGGAGAGATGGAGACGGAGGTATTCATTCACGGAGCAGTATGTTTTTCTTATTCCGGCAGATGTGCAATAAGTGATTACACCACAGGATATCGGGCAAACCGCGGGGAATGCAAGCATCCCTGCCGATGGAAATATCACCTCGTCGAAGAGATGAGACCCGGAGAATATATGCCTGTTTATGAGGATGAAAGAGGGTTGTATCTCTTCAACTCGAAGGATATAGCAGGTTTTGAGTTCGTGCCTCAATTAATGAATGCAGGCGTAAATTCCTTCAAGATAGAAGGCAGAATGAAATCAATTCATTACATTGCCTCGATCGTTTCATTTTACAGACAGGTGATCGACGGCAGTAAATTTACCAAAGAACAAGCTTTCGATATCTTAAAAAGAGTTTCAAATCGCGGTTACTCTGCAGGATTTTTGAAAGGTGAGTTCGGCCCGGCAGATTACGATTTTGAAAAAAGTGATGTAAAATCCAATTCCCGTTTTGTTGGAGATGTAACCACATACAAAGGTAAGAAAGTCCTGCACATAAGAAACAAAATTTATGCAGGTGAGACCCTCGAATGTCTGAATCCCGACGGCAGCTTAAGTAAAGTAATTTTACCCGATCCGCTTATAACATCGAGTGACCAGGTGCTGAAAGAAGCCAACAATCCAACTTTGATACAATTCGAAAATTACGACTTGCCGGAGTATTCTATCTTAAGAAGGCTCGGAGATTCTGCCACCGGCCTTGCAGATTAAATATCGGGAATGACCTCCGGGTAAACCTGCCCCGTAGCAGTCAATTTGAATACATATATCAATCCCGGCCTTAACTTCGAATAAGTGACATTGCCGTATATAGCCTTGATCCCGTAATCCTCCAGCATTTTCGGATCATTTGCCAGCTTCCATATATTCTTCCAGAACATATTTTCAAAACGGTCGGGCAGTTCCTTTAAAAGGTTTTTATAGCGTTCAGGTTTTCTCCCGGATTCTTCGATAGGATAGCCTTGAGAAGGTGCCATATTTTCGCCGTAAACCCTTCGCCAGAGATAAAGGGCTTTTTTCTTACCCTCCATCACCATCTCGTCGCCGAATTTTACTATCAAGGCATCAAAATGAATTATATCACCCTGAATTGTGTATTCTTTTTCAAGTATCTTCTCCAGGGGGTCGTTCCTTGAAGTTTCAACAAATTTAATAGTAGTCCAAAGTTTACCGTCATCGGCGGTTTCCTGTTTCAAGACTTTTGCATATCCGATCTTTCCTTCATCGGTGAGGTTGGTTATCGCTTCTTTAAGCTGTTTATTTTCTGCCAGAAGATCGTGTATTGTCATCCCCCCGTAATAGATACCGACACCTATCAATAATACAGCAATCACGACCGGAACAGCTAACATCAGCGAAATTAATTTACTGAATGCCGATCTCATAATAGATCAACTAATAGCCCCCGTAAATTTTAATGTATTAATTTACTTAAAGGATAAGTAATGATACCTGAAGCACCGGCTCTCTTGAGTTTGGGAACAATTTCTTTTTCTATAGAATCCTCAATTATTACTTCAACAGCCACAAAATCAGATTCTGCCAGGTTGGAGACGGTGGGACTTTTTTCCGAAGGTAATATCTTCAATACCTCATCCAGATTTTCTTTTTTCACATTCATTTTGAGCCCCACTTTGCTTCTGGCATCGATTGCAGCTTTGAGCATTATAGAAATATTTTCCAGTTTTTCACGCTTAAAGTCATCCTCCCACGCCTCTTTATTTGCTATAAATCTTGTAGTCGAGGTAATAAGCGTATCAATTATTTTTAAGTTGTTGGCCCTTAACGAAGAACCTGTTTCAGTGAGTTCAACAATTGCATCGACCAGCCTTGCTTTTACTTCGGTTGCCCCCCAGCTGAATTCGACTTTTACATTTATATCTTTATCATCGAAATATTTCTTTGTGGCATTGACCAGTTCGGTTGCAATTATCCCGCCCTCCAGGTCTTCGGGTTTATTTTTATCTGATTCATAAGGCACTGCCAGAACCCATCGTGTCGGATTACTTGTAGCCTTGCTGTATGCCAGTTCGCTGATCTCAACGATGTCTGAACCGTTTTCCAGTATCCAGTCATAACCGGTTATTCCTGCATCTATTACTTTATCCTCTACATATCTGCTCATTTCCTGTGCTCGAAGTACAATAAGTTCAACGCTGTCATCATTTATGCTTGGAAAGTAACTTCTCTTCGTTTTTGAGATATGAAAGCCGGCCTGCTGGAAAAGTTCCATGGTGGATTTCTGTAAACTGCCTGCGGGGATTCCTAATTTCAATTTTTTTTCTGACATAAAACTACCTTTATTGGATAAATCTATTTTTTCTTAGATGATTTGGATTTTTTTGACTTCTTTTTGGATGAACCTTTTTTAGAATTCGATGATTTCTTTTTACCTGATTTTTTGCCCTTCTTCTTTGATCCTCCGGATTTGGATTTTTTCTTTTTGGTTTTCCTTTTCCCTGCCGGTTTTCTGTCTTCACTTGCCAGCCGGAGGATTTTATAGAATTCATAACCGTCAGAAGAACTTATCAGTCTGCACAGGAAACCTTGAATAGTATCATAATTCGAATCGGGATGAATGAGTTCGTTTTTCTTTAAATAATCGATCATCTTCTCTGTAAGAGGAATGGCATGCCCTTGAAAACTGGTGAGGATAGTATAATCCACCGAAAATGGAGTCATATAAGGTATTTCTTCAAGTATTTCCCGGCCTTTTCTTATGCCCTCTTTTTTTACCTCGTTGATGTTCATGGTGTTGAATTTATCGAAAACCGCCCTCAAAGTTCCTGTTATATTCAACGCCTGTTTTTTTATTTCCTCATCTTCCCTGGGAAATTGCTCGGTAATTTCATCCGGCCGAGAAACTCGCAGATCATTGTAATCCACAAAATAATCATCAAATTTTTTCAGAACCTTTTCGGTTTGCTTTAAAGTGATCTTTTCAGTAACCAGTCCTTCAACTATCGCTTCCACCACGTCTTCATGAAATTCCGGCTTGACCTTTTTATATGCATTCTTTAAATCTTTATATTCCTTCTCTACCTTTTTTGAATACTTTTTGCTGTTTTTCATTTATTTTCCCATCAAATAATTTATTCAGATCCTTCTTGCTTTTCCTCTTTTTCATCCAAATCAGAGGAAACCTGGTCAATAATTTTCAGAGTTTCCAGCGTCTTTTTGATCTTCTGATCCATGTGAAAGGTCAGTTTGGGACAATACCTGCTTCGCATCTCACTTGCTAGAATCGACTGTACCTTATCTCTTGCATCTTCGATCGCTTCGAAAGTCAATACCTGTTTTTTTTCATCCACTCCGAAGATACTGAAAAAAACATCGGCACTTTTTAAATTAGCAGCGACATCAACTTCAGTTACGCTTATAAAACCCTTAATCCTAGGATCACTAATAGTACTTGCAAAGGTCTCTGAAACGATCTCTTTAACCACGCTTGCAACTTTTAACTGTCTTCTGGAAGCCATATTAAATTTTCAATTTTAAAAAAGATTAACAATTTATCTGAGTGACCTTGCTACTTCGACAATTTCGAAGAAGTCAAGGACATCATCGACTTTTATATCATCATACTTTTCAAGTTTAATACCGCACTCAAGTCCTGCTTTCACTTCTTTGACATCATCCTTGAAACGCTTGAGCGATTCTATTTCCAGGTTGTCACGCACAACGACGTTGTCCCTGATCAGTCTTGCCTTGGCGTTCTTTTTAATCAGTCCGTCGTTTACATAACACCCGGCGATAGTTCCGAGCCTTGAAACCTTGAAAGTCTGGCGAACAACTGCTCTGCCGAGACTTTGTTCCTTTTTTTCCGGTTCCAGCAAACCCACCATCGATTTTTCCAGGTCCTCTGTGATCCTGTAAATAACTGTGTATGTTCTTATATCAACACCCTTGGACTCAGCGATCTTCTCGACCATATCCTCGGGAACCACATTGAAACCGATAACGATGGCATTCGATGCTTCTGCAAGAACAACGTCACCTTCGGTAATACCGCCTGTAGCCGAGTGGATTATCTTGACTTTCACTTCATCGGTACTTAGATCAACAAGATATTCCTTCAATACGTCAAGTGAACCCTGAACGTCGGCACGAAGTATAACGTTCAATTCTTTAACTTTACCTTTTTCTATCTGAGAGAAGAGGTTGTCTAATGTCACCTGGGTCTTCTTTGCGAGGGTGTTTTCTCGTTTCATCTGCCTGTATTCTTCGGCAGCTTCCTTTGCACGATTTATGTCATCGAGTATAAAGAATTTTTCGCCGGCATCCGGCACTTCATCCAGCCCCGTTATCTCTACAGGCATTGAACTGATGGCTTTCTTTGCCGGTTTGCCGAAGCAATCTCTCATTGCCTTTATTCTCCCATAAGCGGGGCCGCTTAATACAATGTCACCCGACTTGATCTGACCTTCCTTAGGAAGCAGCGTTGCTACTACACCTTCAGTCGAAGATAGTTCTGCCTCGACCACCCACCCGGTAGCAGGTATGGAATTATCCGTCTTAAGCTCCAGCAGTTCTGAAACAAAATCGATATGTTCCAGAAGGTCTTCAATGCCTTCGCCGGTGATTGCGGATGTTTTTACCACTTCTGTGTCACCGCCCCATTCAACGGGTGTCAATTCGTGTTCTGCCAGTTGTGCGTAAATCCTGTTGTAATCACAGCCCGGAAGGTCGCATTTATTTAAGGCCACAATAACTTCCACATCCGCTGCTTTAGCGTGATTTATAACTTCTACTGTCTGGGGCATGACACCGTCATCTGCAGCTACCACAAGAACAACGACATCGGTCATATTTGCCCCTCTTGCACGCATAGCTGTAAATGCCGCATGTCCCGGAGTATCCAGGAATGTTATTTTATGAGAATCTTTTTCGATCTGGTAGGCACTTATATGCTGGGTAATGCCGCCCGCTTCGGTTTCCTGGACGTGAGATTCACGAATTTTATCCAGCAGGCTGGTTTTCCCATGGTCAACATGGCCCAGCATTGTACATACCACGGTTCTTCTTTCAGTGTTATTGTGTTCTCTTTCCTTGAATTCCTTCTCAATAATTTCCTGAGTGCTGTGCTGCTTTTCGACGGTCAACTCCGTACCGAATTCCATAGCCACCAGTTCAGCTACATCGTTGCTGATAGTCTGATTGGCATTTGCCATGACACCCTGCTGCATCAGCTTGACGATGATCTCGGAAGTTTTTACTGCCAACGCTGCAGAAAGGTCTTTTACGTGAATCGGTTCGGAAATTGTTGCTTTGGACGGTCTTTGCGCAGATTTCTTTTCCGTTTTTTCCTTTACGCTCTCGATAGTTCTCTTTGGACGTAGTCTTTGTCCCTTTCCGCCTGCTGCATCGAGCCTTGCTTTTCTTTCCTCGAAATCACGCTGTCTTCTCTTTGAATCGAACTTGGCCTTTTTTCCGCCCCATTCATCGTCATGTCTTCTGCCATGGGTGCGATCTTTACGCTTTCTTTTTGATTTTTTAGGCGGCTTATCAGTACCGGGCATCAAGGGCTGGGTAAGAGGTTCCTCTCTTTTCTTTTTCGAAGGTTTTCTAGATTTTGGTTTCCTCTTTTTTCTTCTTGGCGGTTCTGGTTTTTCAACCCTTACAACTTTTGGCCCGCTCAACTGTGCAGGTTGGGGCTTATCCAACTTAGGCCCAACTGGTTTAATTTCTTCTTTCTTCTTTTCCTTCTCTTTTTCCGCTTTTTCTTTTTCGGCTTCCATCTCCTCTTTTTTAACCTGAGGTTCAGCCTGTTTTTCCGGCTCAGCTTCGTGGTGAGGTTTTTTCTCTTCTTCCTCTTTTTCTTCCTTCGATTTTTCTTCTTTTACTTCGGTTTCTTGCTTTTCTTCTGCTTCTTCTTTTTTCTTAGCCTTTTTCTTTTTTCGCTTTTTTCGGCGCACCGATTTCAAATCCACTTTTGAAGATGTTTCAACGGTTGTAACATTTTCCCCTTCGCTGAACCACTCCTTAATCGTAGCAGCCAATCCAGCTGAGATAGTGGACATATGATTTTTGACATCAAGTCCTTCCGCCTGACATTTTTCCACTATCGCGGAACTTTTAACGCCAAGCTCTTTTGCCAGTTTATATACTCTTGTGGAAGCCAAAAAAATTACCTCCGTTCCAAAATTACTTTTAAAATTACTGTTCTATGTAATCTTCTGCCTGTTTTTTCTTTTCTTCTTCACTCATCTCTTCTGCCTTTTCTTCGGCAGCGTTGACCAGTTTCTGAGCCATATCCTCATCAACGTTCAATTCCTCGACCAGAGGCTCTTCACCTACCTCTTCAAGATCCAGCACAGAGATCACACCAAGTGCGATCAGTTTATCAACCAGGGTATCATCCGCCCCTTCTATGCTTGTAACACATTCAGTCAATTCCTCAATACCCTCATTATATTCATCCGGCGTAAGGATATCGATATCCCAGCCCGTCAGCCTTGCTGCCAGCCGAACATTCTGTCCGTGCTTTCCAATGGCAAGACTCAACTGATCTTCTTCTACAACTACAGTTGCCCTGCCTAGTTCAAAACAAAGGGCTACCTCACTTACTTTAGCGGGCATTAATGCATTGGTAATGAGTACTTGCGAAGAATCACTCCACCGTACTATATCGATTTTTTCGCCGCCAAGTTCATCTACGATATTTTTTATTCTGCTTCCCCGAAGCCCTACGCATGCTCCGACGGGGTCAACTTTTTCATCAAGTGAAAGCACCGCTACCTTGGTTCTGTAGCCTGCTTCTCTTGAAAGCGAACGCAATTCGATTATATTTTCATGGATCTCGGGTACTTCCAGCTCGAACAATCTTCTTATAAAATCAGGATGACTTCTGGAAAGGATGATCTTCACCTTATTGGATACTTCCTTCACATCCAGAATGATTGACCTTAATCTTTCACCCTGTTTGTGAGATTGTCCGGGTATCTGCTCGGACTTTGGCAGATAGGCCTCAACCCTGTGATCCAGGCTGACGACCACGGTACCACCTTCGAAACGTACTACTGAGCCGCTGATTATCTCCCCTTTTCTGTGAACATAATCGGAATAAATGCTGCTTCTTTCATCGGCGCGGATCTTTTGTATCATTACCTGCTTTGCGGTCTGTGCAGGTATTCTGCCGAGCTGCTTAACATCCACCTGCTCCCCGTCTTTATAAGCGGTAACCTCGCCTGTCTCCCGGTCTATATGGACGGAAATATCACTTTCATGATCGCCGAAATGCTTTCTGGCTGCGGAAACCATTGCCATTTCAAGGTCGATAAAGATAGACTCCTTGTCGATATTTTTGTCTCTCGCTATATTTTCGACGATCCTGATCAATTCCTGATTCATAATTTTTTCCTGTTACTAAAATTAATAAAAAAAGTGGAATCCATTCGGAGCTTCCACTTCAACATACACACATAAAGGCAACAAATATGTAATCCAACTACATCAGCAGCCTCCTACCTGTAACAACCTGCCTTTTGTCATACTGACATTGAAGCAAAAACTCCGAGCCGAAACCCTTTCGAGCCTTCAGCCTGTAACCAAGAAGGTTTTTAAGCAGCCTAAACAGCACGGCTCTTAAACCTTTTTAAATACATTTCCACAAAACCTCATTTCCTGTAAACAACAAAAATATTTATATAGAATTAGTATTATAAGTATATTTATACGTCTGTCAATGCAATTACTAAGCATTAATACTATCAACTTTTTTAAATTTTGTTTGCTGTAAGGCCTTGATTTAGCCTTAAATAGCAAATTTTTGATATTTTCAGTTATTTTTGGAAAAGATTTACAGATTTATCATATATTTTTTTTCGGGTTCGAAATTAACTACCACCGCATTCTCTTTGAAATCCATACTGACAATACGAATGTGCTTATCTTCGATTTTGAAGACCGGATCAAAATTCTTATCTTCAATTATAGAGGATGTAAGCTTAGTCCGGATATCATCCCTGTCAACATTCTGCTCTTTCATCCTTTTATAATACATCCTTTTTAAGATATCTTCGGCCAGGAAAGTGATATTCAAATTTCCCAGTTTTATCTTTTTGATATTGCAATCGAATTTTCCCTTTGGATCGATCCCGGCCATTAATTCTGCAGAAAGGCTGAATTTTATGTTCTTTTTTTCCACGATGCTGCCTATCAGTATTCCATGCGGTCTTATTTTAACATTGGGCATGTGTAGGGAAGTTCCGGAATTAACTTTAGGCCAATCGGTATAGTATAAAAGTTCGTTTATACCTTCTTCCGTAAATTCAACGGTAAAGGGTTCCTGCCTCTGGGCACCGTTGTAAATTTTTCTTCCGAGATAATGAGTCAGGTATTTGCTTACTTTCTTTTCGCTTTTCTGAGGCTGTTCTATAAAATCCGGCTTATTAAATATCAGCAAAAGAAATATAATGAAGGCAAGGGTAGAGAAAACACCCCATATCTTCAAAATCAATTTCAGTTTTTTAGATTTATCTTTCAAAACATCACCTTAATTGCAATTTGTGTTTGCCTTTAAAACTCTGTGTGATTATAGTGAACCGAGAAGTGAATTTAAAATAATTTCTTAGAAGACTCAGAAAAAGAAAGGAACAATATGTCAAGCCATTTTGCCGACAGACTCTGCGACGCAGTAAAAAAGAAAAATACATGTTTAACGGTCGGTTTAGATCCCGTTTATAACAGACTCCCGGAACAGATCAGGGAAAATAAATACATGAACGATGAAAACGATGCCGAGGCCGCCGTGGATGCGATACTTACCTTCTGCACCCAGACTTTGCGTATAGTCGCTCCTGTGGTTCCTGCAGTAAAGATAAACCTTGCCTTCTTTGAAAAATACATGGGTGAAGGGATTGAGGCATATCAGAATCTGATATCCGAAGCAGATGACCTGGGACTGGAAATAATAGGTGATGTTAAAAGAGGTGACATCGGCCATACTGCTGAAATGTACGCTGATGCCCATTTGAAAAATTCAGAGCTGATAGGACTGGAAGACACTATCGCACCCGATGCCATAACCATAAATGGTTTTGCAGGAAGTGACGGAATAGAACCTTTTGCCAAAATGGCTGACGACCAGGGAAAAGGCGTTTTTGTGTGGGTTCGCGGAAGCAACCCTTCTTCTGCAGCTATACAGGACGCCAAAACCGAAGAAGGTAAGATGGTTTATGAAATAATGGCGGATATAGTAAATGAAATTGCCACAAAAGAAGGAAGAATTGGCGATAACGGCTACAGTAATATCGGCATGGTGGTAGGCGGTACCAGCCCGGAAGTCACTACGCAGCTTAGAAACAACTATGATAAGGTATGGTTTCTTGTACCCGGCCTGGGCTCACAGGGTGCCTCTGCAGAGGACTGCATAAGATTCTGCAAAACAGACGGAACCGGAGCACTGATAAATTCATCAAGGTCGATAATCTATGCCTACGAAAAACCCAGGTATAAGCAGCAATTCGGCGATGACTGGAAAAAATGCATAGAACAGGCAGTAATAGATGCCAAAACTGAAATTTCAAACGCCATGCAATCGAAAATATGATCCAGGACTATCTTGCAGGTAAGAATATTTTGATAATGGGACTGGGGAGATTCGGGGGCGGTGTCGACGCCACCCGGTTCGCCCATGTCTGCGGAGCGAAGGTAACCGTCACCGACCTTTTGCCGGCAGAAAAACTCACAAAGTCACTCGGTGATCTAAAGGATTTAAATGGAATCACATACCGGCTGGGTGAACACCTTGAAGCAGACTTCCAAAAAGCCGATACAGTGATATTCAATCCGGCAGTTGACCCTGATAATGAATTTTTAAAAATTGCAAAAGAACACGGAGCAGAAGTCACTACCTCGATGAATATTTTCTTTAATTTCTGCCCTGCAAAGATAATCGGAGTCACAGGAGCAAACGGCAAAAGCACCACAACTTCCCTTACATCTCACATACTGGAAGTAGGCAGCGTTAAAGAAGATGTTCCGTATGACCAGGTATTTCTAAGCGGAAATATAGGCAACAAACCCCTGCTGCAATGCCTGTTCGATATTCAGAAGGAAGACCTTGTTGTGCTTGAAATATCGAGCTTTCAGTCTGAGCTTATGGAAGATATCAAAAAAGGCCCTTTTACAGCAGTATTAACGAATTTAACCCCCAACCACCTTGACAGGCACGGCACTTTCGAAGAGTACTGCAGGGCAAAGGAAGTCCTCTTTAAATATCAGCCGGATAACCCGAACGAACCTGCAATTTCAATTTTTAATGCAGAAGACGAGGTCAGTGTCGAATGGTATGAAAAATATCACAAAAAAGAAGGAAGGAAGTGCCTTTTATATTCTCCTGAGACGGTATCCGGAAAGATCGCTAATAATTTCAAATTGCCCGGCAGGGCGAATCTTTCCAATCTGGCGGCAGCAACCACAATTGCAAAAGAGTTCGGGGTTTCTGATGAAACGATATCTGAAGCTGTCAAAAACTTTCAGCCACTGCCTCACCGCCTTCAGCTTATCGGAGAAAAAAACGGGGTAAAATTCTATAACGATTCAATATCCACTACCCCCGACAGCACTCTTGCCGCACTAAATGCATTCGATCAGCATGTGATCCTTATTGCAGGCGGCTATGACAAACAACTGACCTTTGAAAAACTAGGAAAATTAATTGCTGAAAAGGCAAAAGGCGTCGCATTGATCGGTGAAACGACAAACAAAATTTATAATGAGATCATAAGAAACGATACCAATATTAAGATATCACTCTGCAACAGCCTCGAAGAAGCGACAAAAAGAAGCTATGAAATGGCAACACCGGGCGATGTAGTCGTTTTATCACCTGCCTGCGCATCTTATGACATGTTCGAAAACTTCCAGCAAAGAGGCAAAATGTTCTGCGAGCTGGTACGAAGCCTTTAGATTATTATTTAAATATCTATATTTTCTGGTCAATATAAACAACAATGATGAGAAATAAGAAGAACGCAAGATATCTTGCGTTCTTCTTTCAAGATATTTTAATGCCTTTTATTGAGTTAAGGGTTTATTTCACTTCTTACATAGTCAGCTGCCTGACTATAAATCTCATAAATTTTCTGTAAAGGTTCTGAAAACTCATTCAGGGCAATGTCCCAATTCTGCTCATTTGATTTTTTAAGTTGGGTCAGTTTTGTTTTTACTTTTTTCATATTTGCTTCATATTTCCTGTGATATTTATCATATTCATCTTGAATTTCATATTGAATAGACAGCTGCTCCAAATGACCAAAAGCTTTTTTGAGTTCATCAATCTGACTCCTTGCCTCAGAAAGCACGCTTTTTTTCTGCTGTTCAAAATCCCCAAAAGACTCCTCAGATTGCTGTTTTTGCCTATTTGAACTTTGAGCAGAATTCTTTTTAGGCTTTCTTTCATCTTGTGCAGCTTTGCTTTGTTTTTTTCTGTTAATAATTTCTAACACCTGCGGAGTTGCATCATTTATTTTAACTGCACTGCCAGCAACCATTTGACCCTGAAAGATTGCTTTCGTTTTTTTATCTTTTTGGACAACATTTTCAGATGCTTCTTTCAAATCATTTCGAAAACCATTTATTACTTTATCTTGAGCCTTTTTCATAGCCCGCTGTTGTGCGGCCTGCCGGATAGATTTATCATTGGAGTTATCAAGCTGATCTTTAACTTTGTTCAACTCCTTCTGATATTCTTGATCGAATTCGTTTTGATAATCGGCCTGTTGAAATACCTGCTGGGAATCAACTTTCCCGAATCTAATAGTTTCTTCTTTATCTGGAAGTGACTTTTCGTATCGTATACCCTCATTTGAATCTTTTGTTTCTAAAACGTTATCTAACACATCCGAAGTAACATCTCTTGCAACAACATTGTCATTCGTAAGCAACTCTCCATCAATAATTACTTTTAGCTTTTTTTTATGAAGCACTCCATCAGATGCATTTGCCACATCATCGTAAAATTTTCCTACAACCTTTTCTTGGGCTTTTTGCATAGCCTGCTGTTCTATAAGTTGCTTGTCTTTTTCATTTTCTGCCTCATCAAGTTGATCCTTAAAATTATCAAGTTCTTTTTGATATTCCTTATCAAAGTTTTTTTGATAACCACCTTCCTGAAATATTTTTTGTGCTTGAATCTGTCCAATCTCAATAGTTTTCCTTTCGGCAAAAACCGATAGCGAAAAGACCATAATGGTCATTAACATTAACCCTAAAATCAATTTCACCTTGCTCATGCATAACTCCTTTCATAACTATTATCAAATCACTCTTATCCAATATAAGAGTTTTTAAAAGTTAATGTTTTTATAATATTAAGTTTATTTATGCAGATTTATTTAATTTCATCATTAATTAAAATCCTGCTACCTTGTTCTTAAGTAACTTACTAGATATATATCGGTAATGTTCAAATATTTATTAAAAAATTCAAAAAATAAACAAGTTTATGTCGACTACTTTTGTTTGTTACATTTTTTATCGTTTTTACTAAAAGTCAATTGTAGTTTCTATAATGTCTCAGGCTGTTTATTGAAAAAACAAAGGCAAAGTATTACGCAAATAAAGATGTTAGTTTTTTAATACTCTTTACGATTCTTATAATAATTGTAAAGTATAAAGATTTTTGTTATATTTATTGGTCTTCAATGCGAGTATTTTATATTCTCTATATACTTTTTATTAAATATTGACAATCCTTCCAATGCATAAATTCTATTTTCGAGTCAACGTTCTGCTTACAGTAATAATTTAATTTTTGAAAAATCTGTTTTCTTTTATTTTTTCATATTTCAGTTCTGATGCTGGTTTGCCTTCACGATTTTCGGCTGAATAACCTACTGCAATAACCGATTCGACTTTCATATTTTCGGGGATGTTAAGAAGTTTTTGGATGTATTGTTCGCTTGTGAGGTTTTCTGGTGATTTTCTGTTTCTGACCTGTACCCAGCATGAACCCAGGCCGAGAGACTGAGCCGTCAATTGAAGAAGAATAGATGCTATAGAGCAGTCTTCGACCCACACATCGGATTTATTCTCATCGCCTAAGACCACTACAGCCAAAGGTGCACCAGCCATGAATGCTGACCCGTGCTTTTTACATCCTACCAGCTTTTTGATAATTTCTCTGTCTTCAACAAAAATAAATTCCCATGGATCGAAATTTCTTGAAGAAGGACTCCTTAAAGCAGCTTCTTTTAGAATTTCTATCTTTTCCTCTTCAACTGCCCTATCCTGATATTTCCTGATACTTCTTCTCTGCCTTAATATGTCGATCATTTTATTACCTTTTTCATTAAATCTGTCAAATAATATAAGCGACGCTTTTTGAGTTTAATTGACAAACGAAACTTTATCAAATTATTTAGTACTTAATTATCGGAACAAAAAATCAAACCGCAAATAATTCGCTAAAAATTTTTTATTTTAAAAACTCCTCTTTTTTCAGTCTAAATTCAGATTTTAATAAAACAGTCCTGTATTTGACACTTTTCCGAATTATCTGCTGATTAACCCCAGGACTAAATAGGCCGAATCCAGTCTTATCAGGTTAATTAATGATAAATGGATTTATGGAGACCTATCATGGGTATCGAAGTTGAAAGAAGAAGAGAAAAAAGGTTGCGTTACAACTGGCCGGTATGGTATGCAGAAGATTTTTCCGAAATGCTCTCCCAGGGACAAATGGTAGATGTATCAAGCGGCGGAGCTGCTTTTACATGTTACAGCCATGAAAAAATTCCATTTGCAGGACAGGAAATAACCGCCAGATTCAGCGTACCTAAGTTCGGGGCAGATGACTCCTTCGATATGTCGAGTTTCACAAGAAAGGCAAGAGTCTGCAGAGTGGACGAGGTAAATAATTATCTTAAAAGAGTGGCCTTGCAGTTTAATGATCCGCTTCCTTTCAAGCCGGGCCAGCAGGCTGAAACCGAGGATGAGACCCAGGATAGACTCAGATCGGTTGCTATTTAACTGATATTTAACAGCCTGGCCGAGTTTCTTTAAATATCGCAGGATCGTTTAAGTTCGATTTTGCGATTTTTTTATTTCCATAAAACCTGCCTTTGTTTACCATAACCCCCATGTTAGAAAAAGGGCTTATACAACTTTATACAGGTAAAGGCAAGGGAAAGACCACCGCCGCTTTCGGGCTTGCCCTGCGCGCAGCTGGAAGAGACAACAAGGTCCTGATCTATCAATTTTTAAAACCGCCTGAGATGGAAACAGGCGAACGCATGGCCCTTGCCAAGACAACCCTGGATATAGAAATCAGGCCTTTGGATGTATGCTGGGATTTAGTTAATTCATTAGAGGATAAACAGAAAAGAGAGCAAACAAAGACGGAAATTAAGAAGGTTTTAAAGGAAATACGGGAAGTTGCCGGTTCAGTTAAATATGATATGATCATTCTCGATGAAATAGCATTCTGCCAGGCAAAAAAACTGACAGAGATCGCGGATATAAAAAAGATAATCGAAGAAAAAAATGAAAAGCTCGAGATAGTTTTCACAGGCAGAGACGCTACCGATGAACTGATCAAAATATGTGACCTGGTTACGGAAATGCGGGAAATCAAACATCCCTATAAAAGAGGTGTAAATGCCAGAATGGGAATCGAATACTAACAGGAGATAATTATGGAAGATACAGCAGCAATTATTTGTGCGGCAGGCGCGAGCACCAGATTCGGCGGGAAAAAGAAAAAGCCCTTTGTCGAAATAAAGGGGAGGGCTGCATTTTTAAGGAGTGTGGAGGTTTTTGCAGAATTAAAAGATGTCAAACAGATAATCTTAGCGGTTTCACCGGAAGATGTGGAAATGTTCAAGCTCAAGTGGGCAGATAATCTGACATTTTTCGGTGCAGAGATATGCCTTGGAGGAAAAGAGAGATTCGAAACGGTCCAGAATGCCCTTGAAAAAGTGGATGAAGATATCAAACTCGTTGCCGTTCATGATGCTGCCCGATGCTGCCTTACCGAAGAATGGGCAGAAGCGGTAATAAAAAAGGCAAGGGAAACGGGAGCTGCCATGCTTGCCTGCCCGGTGACGGACACAGTCAAAAAAGTTAAAGAAGGCCAGATAATTGACACCATCGACCGAAGAGATCTTTATGGAGCACAAACACCACAGGTTTTCAAAAAAGAACTGCTTGAAAAGGGGTTTGAAAATCTAAAGAATTTAGATAAGAATCAAATCAGTGACGATTCTCAGCTAGTGGAGGCACTGGGTGAAAAAGTTTGGATAGTAGAAACGGATACTTCTAACTTGAAGATCACCACAAAGGCAGATGCTCCCATTGCAGAGGCAATTCTCAAATACCGTGAATCTAAGCAGAAAAAAAGAGCTCTTGGCCCCTTCGATGAAGCCCAATGGTAATTTCAAAGAAAAAGGAAAGGATTTTTTTAATGAAAAAAGGATTTTTGTTTTTAATTTTAATAACGGCAATTTTCAATCTTTGCTCTGCAGAAGAGTTAAATGTTTACGTTTCTCCTGCCGGCAACGACAATAATAACGGCACCATCGAAAAACCAGTTGCAAGCATTCAAAAAGCCCGAGAATTAATCAGAGAACGTAAGGAAAAGAAAATCGCATGTCCCGTCATTGTCAATTTAAGGGAGGGGACATATTTTTTAGAGGAAACTTTAACATTTACCGATGAGGACAGCTATACAGTTTACAGGTCATATGCCGGTGAAGCGGCAGTTATCAGCGGCGGACAAAAGATCACCGGCTTTGAGCATGTGGCAGGCAATCTCTGGAAAACTACAATAGATAAAGTAAAAGAAGGTAACTGGTGGTTCAGGCAGTTGTGGTTTGACGGCAAACGGTGCATTAGGTCACGCTGGCCTGATCCGGATGAAAAAAAATTAGTTACCGAAGATTTCACAGATGATTACAAAACTGTTAGATTCGACCGAAAAATAAAAGGAGACGAATTCAAAAAAAATAACACTGAACTGGTTTATTATAATTTCTGGACGGTTTCAAGGTCAAAGATCAAGTCTACCTACGGAAATTACGTCACTGCACAATATACCGTAGGAAATCCCGGCTCCATCTACAGCAGACCCTGGAAGACAAAGCCGGCATATCTGGAACATAATGAAGATTATATCGACATGCCGTTTGAATGGTATCTTGACAAGGATACTGGAGAACTTCTGATTCAAATGCCTGCAAACGTAAATCCCAATGAGCATAAAATCTATGCCCCAAAGCTTGATCTTTTAATGAGCATAACGGGAAAAGAAGAAAAACCGGTCAGGAATTTAAGCTTTAAACATATTATTTTTAAACATTCTAAATTTAACCTTCCTGAAAAAGGCTATGCACCTTCCCAGGCAGGATTTTATAAAACCAGCGACCTGAAAAAACTTTATTACGTTCAACCCGCGATACATTTTGAATCTGCAGAAAACTGCTCTTTTGAAAATTGTAAAATTATAAATACCGGCGGTACGGGAATAGCCATTTCAAGAAAATGCAATAACAATAAAATAGTGAACTGTGAATTCAAAGATATCGGGGGTACGGGGATTTATAACGGCCTGGTGGGTAACAAAAAAGGTATTACAGGACTTTACAAATCTAATGACGCCCCTATGAATAATGCAATAGAAAACAACCGTTTCGAAAGAATAGCCAAAGAATGGTTCGGCTGCGTCGGTATCTGGGACGGCAGGGCCAAATTCACTCAGATCATTAACAATACGATCACTGAAACTTCCTATACGGGGATATCCGCCGGCTGGCGATGGGACAATACTCCATATGTACAGGAAGGGGTAAATATAGAAAACAATTATATATATGATGTGGTCAGGGAACTCGACGACGGAGGCGGTATTTATACGCTGGGATATCATAAAGGCGGCAATATTCACAACAATTTAATTCACGATGTTGTTGCAGGCTGGCGGGCTCATCATGAATATCAGAATATCGGCATTTACATGGACCAAGGTTCAAGCGCCCTTGACCTTAGAAACAATATTACCTACGACGTTGTAGGCCATGACATGACCATGAAGCCGAGCGACGAAGGCGGTATTATGATCTTTACAGACAAGGAAGGTGTCAACTCATGGGGAATGAATTATTTCGACGTTGATCCGAATAATCCCATTTTCCAGCAGCATATTGCTATAAGGGCAGGGATTAAGATCAAAGAAGCGAAAGTTTCAGTAAATTATTCTGACAATGGAGAAAATATCATAATTTCCGGCAAAACTCATCCTTGGGCAAAAATCTATGATGTAGAGATATATCCATCCCGGCAGGTTTTAACAGACCATGTAACTTTAACCGAAAACGGCTATTTTTCCGGAAAATTCCCGACTGAAAAAATAAAGGGTGAAAAATTTAAGATTAAAATCAAGTTCAAGGACCCGGAGGACAGGAATTTGAAAGTTGTTTACAGTAATGAATTGGAGAAGTAAATGAACAGTTACCAGAGATTTAAAAATACACTTGAAAGGAAACCAGTTGACAGGATACCGATAGCTGTCAGGCCCTGGGATGCCACAATAAAACTCTGGAAAGAACAGGGACATCTTAAAGAGGGTGATGATATTTACGAAGTCTTCGATCAGGACCTTCGGTATGCAGGATGGATAAATACCGTAGCGGATATGGACTTTGAAGAAGAGCTACTCGAAGAAACCGACACTACAGTCCTGAAACTTGATGGAAACGGAGCCACCTTAAGATGGACAAAAGACGGAGAAGGTACTCCTGAACATGTGGATTTTTCAGTTAAAACAAAACAAGACTGGGAAAATAAGATCAAGCCCCATCTGCTTGAAGTGGACGAAAGAAGAATACCTTTCGAAGGATACAGAAATGAAAAAGAGATATCAAAAAAGCAGCAGAAATATTTCTGCTGGCACGCCGCTGGGCCTTTCGAATTAATGCACCCCGTGGTGGGTCATGAAAATATGCTCATGGCAATGGCCCTGGATCCCGACTGGATAAAGGATATGGTAAAAACCTACGTTGACTTTCTGATCATGCACTCTGACAGGTTATTTGAAAAAGAAGGAAAACCCGACGGTTTGTATCTTTATGAAGACATGGGCTTTAAGTTCAAACCTTTTATGTCTCCGCAAATGTATAAAGATATCATGTTCGAAGGACATAAAAATCTGTTTGACTTCATTCACAGCAAAGACTGTCACGTCATAGTGCATTCATGCGGCTACGTCGAGCCTTTAGTGCCGATGCTGATAGAGGCGGGAATGGACTGCCTTCAGGCAATGGAAGTAAAAGCAGGGATGAACCTGCCAGAACTGTTTAAACAATTCGGTGACAGGATCGCATTTTTCGGCGGATTCGATGCAAGAGCACTTGTCGAAAATAACAGGGAATGGATAGACAAGGAATTCAGAGAAAGAGTCGATCCGGTGGTGAAGGCTGGGGGAAGTTACATTTTGCACTCCGATCATTCTGAACCCCCGCAGGTAAAATTTGAAACGCTGAAATACTTCGTTGAGCAGGGAAAAGAATATACTTTTTGAGCAGAACTGAAATTTATCATAATTTCAAGCCGCCTGACTTGAAAAGTGGGCGGTTTTCTCTTTTTTTTATATTAAAACTGTGTTAAAATTCACAAAATTGGCCGATGTAAATTCAGGGAAAAGTTTTAAAGGATTTTAAGAAATTTCATGGAAAGAAATAATTTACAAACCGGAACTGACCACATAAAAAAAGGGAACACCCTGGAATATGTCAATCATACAGAAAAATTAGAACTTGTCGGCAAGAAACTTCATTTCATCGGTATCGGCGGTATCGGAATGAGCGGGCTCGCCCGGGTCGCTCACAAAAATAATGCCGAGATAAGCGGTTCTGATATGGTAGAAAATCCGGTAGTAACTAAGCTTAAACAAAAGGGCCTGAAAATAAATATCGGGCATGATGCCTCTCAGCTTTCCGATGAAACTGATGCAGTGGTTGTTTCGGCTGCGATAAAACAAAATAACCCGGAATTTTCGCGGGCACTTCAGAAAGGATTCAAGGTTTATAAATATGCACAGATGCTCGGGAAACTTATGGATATTTATGAGGGAATTGCCGTTTGCGGAACCCACGGCAAGAGCACTACTGCCGGCTGGCTTGTTCAGTCTCTTAAAAGTATACAAAAGCCTGTTAATTTCATAGTCGGGGCGGAAGTCAGCCAGCTGAACTGCTCTTCCTCAACAGCAGAAAGTGACTGGTTTGTTGCGGAAGCCTGCGAATATGACAGGAGTTTTCTAAATTTAAGGCCAAAGATAGCCTGCATTCTTAATATAGAACAGGACCATCTGGATTACTATAATGATGTTGATGAGATCGTGGAGGCGTTTTCTGATTTTGCACAGGGTATTCAGCCCGGCGGAAAACTGGTAGCTAACGGGGAAGACGAAAATATCAAAAAGGTTATCAAAGACCTGCCCAACCATGTAGAATGCCTTACTTACGGAATGAATAAAGATTGCGATATTTACGCGGCTAATATTACAATAGTCAACGGCCTTACCGAGTTTGATATTTATTTTGACAAAAAACTGCTTGGCAGAACCCGGATAAATCTTCCTGGCAGGCACAATATTTTCAATGCCCTGGCTGTAACTGCAATTCAATTGAGTATGGGTATAGAAAAGGCCGATGCCCTCTCATCCTTAAATAAGTTCACCGGCATCGACAGAAGGCTGATGCTTAAAGGTATTTTCGAGGACGTGACAGTGATGGATGATTATGCCCATCACCCCACCGAAATAAAGGCATCTTTGAATGCCATGAGAGAAAAATACAGACCTAACAGGTTATGGTGCATTTTTCAGCCTCATCAGTACAGCAGGACGAGGTTTTTACTTGATGATTTTGCAGAAAGCTTTAAGCTTTCAGATATTACTATCCTGCCTGAAATATATTTTGTGCGGGATACCGAAGAAGAGAAAAAACTCGTAAATTCACAGGTATTGGTGGATAAGATAAATTCGAACGGATCGAAGGCATTATTCATAGACGGTTTTTCAAATATTTGTGAGCATTTAAAAAAGAACGTCAAGGCCGGTGACCTGGTGGTGAGCATGGGTGCCGGTGATGTATGGAAGGTGACAGATGAATACATTCAGTGGCTTAGAAAAAATAGTTAAAGAAGATTTTCCATTAGCAAAGATGACCTGGTACGGCCTTGGAGGGTCTGCGGATTATTTTATAACACCTGAAAACATCGATCAGCTTAAGGATGTAGTAAAAAGGTGCAATGAAAACGATATTTCCATGAAGGTTCTCGGGTTCGGTTCCAATCTCCTGATAAGTGATGAGGGGGTAAAGGGAGCGGTTATCAAATTAGAAGGTGAAGAGTTTGAAAAAAACGAATTTTCGGAAGAAAAAGTCACTGCATGGGCAGGTGCCGACCTTGGAAAACTTGTAAGAAAGAGTGTCAAGAAAAAGTTAACCGGCCTTGAAGTCTGCACCGGTATCCCGGGCTCTGTAGGCGGTGCTGTAAGGATGAACGCCGGTGGGAGATTCGGGGACATCGGCTCGTCCGTAGAATCTGTTACAGTAATGGATGTCGAGGGAAATATCTTCGAAAAAAGCAAACCTGAACTGAGTTTCGATTACAGGTCCTCTAACATCGCTGCGACTTTTATTTTAAACGCCAAACTAAAGATGTACCAGGGCGACCCTGACCAGATCCTAAAAACCGTCCAGGAAGTCTGGATGTACAGGAAGAACAATCAACCCCTGAACTTCAGGAATTCCGGCTGTATTTTCAAAAATCCAAGAGATAAAGCTGCAGGAGCTCTTATCGACAGGGCAGGTCTCAAAGGTCTGCAGATCGGCGGCGCAAAGGTAAGTGAAAAACACGGTAACTTTATCGAGGCACATAACGACTGCAAAAGCAAGGATGTAATTAGACTGATCGATGAAGTTAAAGAGAAGGTCAAAGAAGAATTCGGAATAGAGCTTGAGCTTGAGCTTAAAATATGGAAATAACCTCCTGCCTTCGTTATGGGTCAGTTCATGAATATCAAGGACGTTAAAACAGCAGTTCTAATGGGCGGGATCGGCTCTGAAAGACAGATTAGCCTTCAAAGCGGAAAATGCATAGCCGATGCACTTAAAAAAGCCGGAGTAAATGTGATAACTTCTGATATTAACCCTGAAGATCTTTCGATCCTTGATGATGAAAGCATCGATCTGTTTTTTCTTGCTTTGCACGGCAAATTCGGAGAAGACGGCCAGTTGCAGGAAATACTTGAAGAAAAAGGCCTGTGCTATACAGGAAGCGACCCTGATGCAAGCAAACTTGCCTTTAATAAGATGAAAAGTAAAGCGGCTTTTCAAAAAACGGGAATAAAAATTCCCCGTGCAATAGAATATACATATGATTTTGGAAAGCAAAACCTTCGGACAAAACTGACTGAAATATCAGATAAATTTGTAGTAAAGCCGATAGAACAGGGAAGCAGCGTAGGGATAGAAATTGTTAATGGTATTGGTGAAACGATAAAAAAGGCGGAAAACTGCCTGGCAGAATTCGGCGACTGTATGATAGAAGAATTCATCGAAGGCATGGAACTGACGGTCGGTATCCTTTTCGGAAATCCCCTGCCGATAATTGAGATAAAAAGCAATAACAAGTTTTATGATTTTCATGCCAAATACGAGGATGAAAACACCGGATTTTATTTCGATACAATTAAAGAAAACGACCTTGCCGAACGAATTAAAAAAACAGGGCTGGCATGTTTTGAAAGTCTCGGATGTTCGGATTATTCAAGAGTTGACCTTATAATGAACGATAATAACGACATTTACCCCCTTGAAGTAAATACATTGCCGGGATTTACGAGCCATTCGTTATTGCCGATGGCCGCAAAGAAGGCAGGAATGGATATGCCGGAGCTTTGTATCAAAATTGCAAAAAACGCATTGAATAAAAGAAACCAAAGTGGCTAAGAAGAAAAAGAAAAAAAGTAAAAGCAAATTTAACTGGAAGCGATTTTTCGGCCTTGAAAAGAAAAAAGGCGGAAAAAAGAAAAGACACCACACCTTGAAGGGTATCTTTAAGGTACTGGTTGTTTTCATAATTCTAGCCGGACTGGCTTTCGGGTTCATAACTATTCAGAGGTATGTCAAAAAAAGAAGTGCAGTAAACAAGAAAACCGCTCTGCTTAAATTAAAAGATTTTCCCATCTGGGTTAACGAAACTTTAAAGCAGAGGGTAATGCAGGCAGCCTTTAAAAACGGTGAAAACCTGGTAATAGATGAGGGACTTGCTGAATCGGTCTATAAAAACATAACATCCGAAATAGCATGGGTAAAAAATGTGCAGTGTCAGACCACTAACGACTACCTGGTAATAACTGCCGACTGGATAAAACCTGTTGCGATAATCCATCACGGGATGAAAAAATATTATGTCAGCAAGGATCTTATAATACTGGATTATCTGCCGTTAAAAGGCTTTCCAATCGTAGAGGTCAAAGGTATATATAATGTCACCAAGAGCCCGAAACCCGGCAAAGTATGGAGAAAAGACGACCTGAAAGCTGCGATAGAGATACTCGTTAAATTGAACCAGATGGACAAAGCTTTATACCCTAATGACCCGTTATTGTATGAAATTGACAATATCGATGTTACAAATTTTGACGGCAGAAAAAATGCCGGTTCTCCTCATATCATAATGTATGCCAAAGACAGCACCAAGATAATCTGGGGAGCAGAATACGGAACCTGGCAGAGACATATGGAAGTTCCGGATGAAGAAAAGCTGACCAAGCTCTACGGTTTTTACGAAGAATTCGGAACCCTGCAGGGACTTGCAAGACAGATCAGACTGCATGAGCCGCAAAACGATATCCCCCTGCCGACTGACCGATATTCCAACTGATCAGTATTTTTCATGCCAACGACTTTCTTTACTTAAAACAAAAGCCAAATCCCTGTACTGATATGAAATATCGAATTCATTACAAAGCTTTTTGAATTTTTTCACCACCTTTTCACTCAACTGCCCCTGCAATTTTTCATCACCTCTGCAATTAAATATCCGGCAACCTGCGAAACGATACGGATGGATTGAACATTTATTGTTTATCCGATATGGGCATAAATCTTTTTGCATGAATTTAATATTTTCCCGGCTTGCCATTTTCTTCATATAGATATATTCCGGGATAGTAATATAAAGACGATGGTCAAATTTATCGAAATCACAGCACCTTCCGCAGGCTCTGCACTTTTGATTATTAAATCCGGGTTTCGAGGTTTCAAGTTCGATAAAACGATATATTTCTGAAACTTTATTTAGAAGTTTCTGATCTTTGCACATCAAGCCACCATTTGCTGTTTTTGATCTCTTCGATCTCATTAACCGTATAAAGTTTGCCTCGATTTATACCTGGGCAGACATTAGCTGCATAATTCCAGCGGTCGGAATTTTTCAGGTTGGCATCCCAGAATGGCCAGGTTCTGCACTGATTAGGCCTGACCGGGTAAATATCGCAACCTTTATCCTCATTCAGAAAAATACAGTCCTTTGTTTTTTTATCCTCAAGGATCGTCGTCCGCAAACCTACTCTGCGGGTATACCTGTTTTTAAAATCTTTAACGGAGATATCGAGGAAATCAGCGATCAACTCGATCTCTTCAGGTTTAACCCAGATATACCCTTCATCCGGGCCTGAACAGCAATTGCCGCACCCCATACATTGAAAATGAAGGCCGCCGACATACCATGGCTGATTGTTAAATAAATTCATATTCTACCATTTAAGAATAGCACCGGTGTCTGCACTTGTCGCCATCGATGCGTATTTCGCTAAATAACCTTCTTTTATTTTCGGTTCACGTTTCTTCCATTCGCTGCGCCTTTTATCCATTTCCTTTTCATCTACTTTGACTTCTAAACTGTTGTTCGGAATATCTATTTGGATAATATCCCCTTCTTTTAGCAAACCGATCGGGCCGCCCACTGCAGCTTCCGGGCTAACGTGACCGATGCAGGCACCTCTGGTTCCGCCGCTAAACCTTCCGTCAGTTATAAGTGCAACCGACTCACCAAGCCCCGCTCCCATTATATAACTTGTCGGGCTGAGCATCTCCTGCATCCCGGGTCCGCCCTTTGGTCCTTCATAACGGATAACAACAACATCGCCTTCCTTGACTTTGCCGCCGAGAATACCGTCACAGGCATCTTCCTGACTTTCGAATATAACTGCAGGGCCGGTATGTTTCATCATGGACTCTGCAACTCCTGCCGTTTTTACTACGCTTCCCCTTGGTGCCAAGTTGCCAGTAAGTATCGAAAGTCCGCCTGTTTTCGTATAGGCATTTTCAATACTTCTGATAACTTCGGAGTCCTTTATTTCGGCATCCTTGATCCTTTCACCGAGTGTCTGCAATGAAACAGTTTTACAGTCCAGGTCCAAAAGGCCGTCCACTTCACTTATCTCGTTCAATATTGCACTTATACCCCCCGCCCTGTTCACATCCTCAACGTGCCACTTACTTGAAGGGGAAACCTTACAGATATTCGGGCATTTCGCTGATATGCCGTTTATCCTTTCGAGGTCATAATCAATCCCTGCTTCATTGGCCACCGCAAGGGCATGAAGAACAGTATTAGTCGAACCGCCCATTGCCATATCGAGAACAAAGGCGTTATCTACCGATTTTTCCGTAACTATATCCAGGGGTTTCAAATCTTCTTCGATCAGCTTCAATATCTGCTTTCCTGCCTTTTCATATAATTCATTTCTTTTCGGATCTATTGCCAGTATCGTACCGTTCCCCGGCAGAGCCATGCCTATGGCTTCGCAAAGGCAGTTCATGGAATTTGCGGTAAACATTCCCGAACAACTTCCCTGTGACGGACAGCCCGTATGCTCAAGTTCACTCAGTTCTTCCTCTGATATTTTTCCTGAATTAAATTCAGCTACACCTTCGAATATACTTATAAGATCAACGGTTCTGCCTTCCCTGGTTTTTCCAGCTGCCATGGGCCCTCCTGAAGCAAAGATAGTGGGAATATTCAGCCTCATTGCACCCATCAGCATACCTGGTATGATCTTGTCGCAGTTCGGTATGCAGATCATTCCGTCAAAGCAGTGGGCCTTTCCCATAGTCTCAACCGAATCAGCGATTATCTCTCTTGAGGGAAGTGAAAATTTCATCCCGGAATGTCCCATTGCAACACCGTCACATATCGCGATAGTATTAAATTCGAACGGCACACCGCCCGCCTGGCGGACTGCCTCCTTAACTTTTTCTGCAACTTTATTCAAATGCACATGCCCCGGCACAATTCCGCAATAGCTGTTTGCAATTCCGATAAATGGTTTATTCATGTCTTCATCTTTTACACCGCAAGCGTGCAGCAAACCCCGGTGAGGTGCTCTTTGAAAACCTTTTTTGATCTTATCACTTCTCATGGCAATTCCTTTCCTGTCAATCAAAATAATACCAAAACGAATAATATAACGATTCTAAAGGTTTAGTTAAAGTAAAATAAGTTGTTTTCAGAATTTGACGATGTATAATCAAATGCTAAAATGTTATTTTTCTTTTGGGAGACTAGATTATGATAAACAGATATTTTCGCACCGTTTTAATTGCCGGTATTCTGCTTTGCTTGGGTTTCTGCGTCGGATGCCAGAAAAATGCTGAAACCTCTGCTTTGGAAAAACAACCCCTCAAATATGCTGCAATTTCTGAGATCACACAAATTGCGGAATTCAAGGGTGATGTACCTGCACAGACCAAGGCAAAAGGCGGAAAGAACTATAACAAGATCGTTGTCGAATTCCAGCAGCAGACTTCAGAACCCAACGAAGAGAATATAAGGACTGCAGATATTACAATAACGGATATCAGGTTCTTACAGGATATCAGGGGAAACACGGTACTTGATTTTGACAGCAAGGGAAAAAGTGACCTTAAAAGCCCTATCTCAAAACTCATCGGAAAAAGCTATTCGGTAGAATTAAAACCTAACGGAATGGTCACAGAAATTAACGGTGCAGCTGAATTGAGAGAACTTGTCAAGGGAAATGAATACTCCAACAAGGCCGCTGGTTTACTGGTAACGGACAAAGCCATAATGAGAAGACATGGTGCTGCAGCCTACCCTCCAAAAGACAAGATAAAGGATTTAAAACCGGGAAACAAATGGACCAGTCTTGATTCCTTTTCCTTCAAAACCATGGGGGCAAAGGCTTATGAGAAAATATACAAAGTCGAAGAAATTAAAAAATCCAATGGACAAAAAACAGCTATCATAAATATGGAAGCAATCCCCACCGCTAAAATGGCCGAAGAACTGCACGAAAAAGAAAGAACTCATGATTTTTCCAAAATGTTCGAAAGTGAAGATAAATTCACCGGCCAACTGAAGTTAGATATGAATACGGGAAATATAATCGAATATAACGAAAATCTCGAGGCTAAATGGAATACCATGGTGCCGCAGAAAAAAGATAAAGAACCTGCATTTTTAGTGATGACAGCCGAAAGAAATTTCAAGCTCAAAAAACTCGATTAATGAGAAAAAAAATTGTAAATAAAACGAAAGGAAGGAAATGCGAAAATTTTTAATAATATCAACAGTTATAATATTATCCCTTCTTGCAGGATGTAACGGAGGTGCTAAATATTTAAGCGTAGATTTTCAAAAGGAACTTCCGCTTAAATATAAATTTGTAAGCGACAGAGATATCAAAGTCGTATGGGAAAAAGAAGGCAGCGAAGATAAGCGAACCCAGAACATCAAAGAACGGCTCGAACTAAAGATGGAATATGAGCCGATAATGGTAAATCCTTACGGCCTTACAAAGATCAAGGGCACTGTTCAGGATGTAAAAGTCAAAAGAACTCAGAAAAAAGTACCCCGGGATGCAGCTTATTCCTTAAAAGGGAAAAGTTTTGTCCTGACCGTTGATGCCACCGGTAAAATATATGATTACTCGGAACTGAAAAGTGTTATACGGGAATCTTCCAAAAATGCGTTTCGTAAAAGTAAAAAACGCGGCAAAGTCAAAAATCCCGATATGCTTAGCGATTTCCTTGCCACCCAATGGTTTTTATGGGATTCTATATCCAGCCGACCCGATCCCCTCGCAACTGCCGAAGTCGGAGAAACCTGGAATTCCAACCTTTCCATGCCGCTGCCTATGATAATGAAAAAAGGAAGAGACGTTAAGTACTCCATAGCCGACATCAATGATACTGAACAAGGCAGAATTGCCGTGATAAACCACAATTATTCTATTGCAAAGGGTGAACAGGACTGGCCCATGCCCTGGCCAGGCGGATTTAAAATGAGCAGCACTTTCGGGTTTCTGAGAGGTTACAGCATAAAAGATTTCGAAGGCGGCGGAAAAGAAATCTTCAATATGGACAGAGGCTTTCTGGTCAAACAGAATCAGCAATATAAAATCAAAATGCGTGCCTACATCCCTTTTACAACAAAAGTAAAGCCCATGGTTTACATTGATCAGAAAATAACAATGGAACTGATCGAACCTCAAAAAGGCGGAGGTGAAGCAAAGTGACGCATGAAAATATCTGGGCACCATGGAGGATAAAATACGTCCAAGGCCTGGCCGGTAAACAAAAGGGATGTTTTATTTGTAAAGACATCGAAAATCCGGAGAAAGATAAGGAGAACCTCGTCGTCTGGAGAACGGATAACTGTATTGCCCTTTTAAATGCTTACCCTTACAACAACGGGCATGTCCTGATCGCACCGAAAAGGCATATCTCCGAAATGGAAGAGACCTCTGATGATGAGATGCTGGAAATGATGAAACTGATAAGGGAGATCAAAAAAGCTCTGTCACTATCCATCAACCCTCATGGATTTAATGTCGGTATAAATTTCGGAAGATGTGCAGGAGCGGGCCTGCCGGGACATATGCATATTCACGTCGTGCCAAGGTGGAACGGTGACACAAGTTTTATGGCTGTCTGCAGCAATACAGATGTCATCAGTCAGAGTCTTTCTGAATTGTGGCAGCTTCTGAAAGAAAAAAGCAAAGAACACGATCTTCCCGATCTTAACTGAATATGTCAAACAATCTAAAAACCACAGATAATAAAAGCAAAGGTAGAAAATTTCCTGAAAAACCTCACCCCTATCGATCTGATTTTGAAAGGGACAGGGACAGGATAATTCACAGCGAGGCCTTTCGCAGACTGGAAGGAAAAACCCAGGTCTTTTTACACGGGTTGAACGATAATTACAGAAACCGTCTCACTCACAGCCTGGAAGTTGCGCAAATAGGCCGTACCATTGCAAAAAATCTCGATTTAAATGAAACCTTAACCGAAGCGATCTGCCTTGGACATGACCTGGGACATTCGCCTTTCGGGCATTCCGGTGAAAAGGTACTGGATAATCTTGCTGATGAGATCGGGGGATTCGAACATAACAGACAGACCCTGAGAGTAGTTGAACTGCTTGAGCATCCTTACCCTGATTTCGAAGGGTTAAACCTGATGTATGAAACCCGGCTTGGCCTTGCAAAGCATTCCAGCCCTTACGATATTTCCACCCAGAAGGAATTTACTGAAAATCAATGTTCACTCGAAGGGCAGATAGCTGATATCGCAGACCGGATCGCCTATAATTGTCACGACCTCGAAGACGGTATGAGAATAAAGCTCCTCGATGAGAGAGATTTGAAAAACATCGATATTTACAAAGAAGCACAGGACAGGATCAATGCCGAAAATATCGAAGATAAATTTACCCGGTCGATAAGAACAGCAAAAGCAATAATAGACATTCTCGCCACCGACTGTATAAACTCAAGTTCAAAAAATATAGAAAAGTCGCAGATAAAAATGCAAAAAGAAATCTTTTCATACAAGAAAACACTGGTCGGCCTTTCGCCCGATTACGATAAAAAGCTAAAACAGCTGGAAGAATTTCTTTTTGGAAATCTTTATATGCACAAACAAGTAATTGAAACCTCTGAAAAAACAAAGGTTTGGCTGGAAAAATTATTCTATAAAATTTGCGAAAAACCGGAATTGATGCCGAAATATTTTTATAATATTGCAAAAAAAAGAGGAAGACAAAGAACCATCTGTGATTATATAGCGGGAATGACCGATCAATATTGCATCCGTATGCTGAAAAATATAGAAGATTAACTTTTATCTTTACTTTTTGATGTTTTTGTTGTAAATTTCCCAAATGAATAAAAGACTGTTGACATCCTGTTTTGGGCTCGGTTTCGCCCCCTTTGCTCCCGGTACGGTCGGTTCTCTGGCACCTGCTGTAATTTTTTACCTTCTGAAAATTGCAAACATCTCCCTTGTCCTTATCTCTCTGATGATGCTGGCACTTGCAATATTTGGAAGCTATATCTGCGTAAAATTCGGACCGGAAATTGAGGAAAAGATTGGCAAAAAAGATCCCGGAGAGATCGTTGCCGATGAATTCGCAGGACAGTCAGCTACCTTTATTTTTATTTCCTTTTTTACCGTTAACCCCATATTATCAGCTGTTTTGGGATTTGTTTTTTTCAGGATATTCGATATTTCAAAGCCCTGGCTGGTAAAGAAAGCTGAAAAATTCTCCAAAGGCTGGGGGATACTGGCAGATGATATAGTGGCAGGAATATTTGCCGGATTACTAGTTTCACTTATTTATATATTTGACATACCAAAACAAACGGCTGTTCTCTTTTCAAGAAATGCCGACCTGAATCTGTTTTCAGGCTCAGTACTCGGAATAATACAGGGTTTGACAGAATTTCTTCCGGTGTCATCTTCAGGTCACCTTGTTTTATTCGAACATCTTTTCGCCTTCGAACCAGAAAGGCCGGAAATGCTGATCTTCGATCTCGCCACTCATGTAGGAACCGTAATCGCAATCCTGATAGCTTTTTATGACCAGATAATTGAATTTTTTAAAAATCTATACAAATCTATATTCAAAGGCAAATACGGAAGCTCCCCCTTGTTGATCTACGAGAAAAGCCCGAGCATCAGATTTGCGGTACTTGGAATATTTACTACTCTTATAACAGCTTTAGTCGGATTTACCTTCAAAGAAACCTTCGAATCTGCAAGAGGAAATCTGGTTACTGTTGCCGTTTGCTGGCTGATAACCGCATTACTTTTGGTTCTGGCAGATACCCGAAAAAAAACCAGGATCGGACTTAGAGAATTCGGATTGTTAGCCGCCGGGATAATCGGAATCGCCCAGGCTGCAGCAATATTTCCCGGGATTTCCAGAAGCGGGGCGACTATCTGCACGGCCATTCTCATAGGATTGCACCGAAAATGGGCAGTTGAATTCAGCTTTCTACTTGCCATTCCCGCGATCATTGGAGCTGCATTGATAACGCTGCTGAAAGATTATTCCTTACTTACGGAAGGAAATATTTCCGCTGCCGCCCTTTTAGGAGGAACAGTATCAGCTGCTATAGTGGGCATACTTGCTATTAAGCTTCTGCTTTTATTATCAAGAAAAAGTCAACTGAAATACTTCGCAATATACTGCGTATTACTTTCAACCGCTGTGTTTGCCTACCTGATATATAATATTGCATAGATATAGCACAATTAGTTGTTGATTATTATAAAAGATTTTATTATCTTTCATTGATTAAAATTGAAGAAAAATTTTTAGGAGAAAATTAATGGCAGCAAAAGCTCCTTATAGTTCATACAGAAGAAATACTTTCAAACTTGGAATTGTTTTACTTGTTCTGTTTTCGATCGCCCTGGCATATGACGGCTATTTGAGTAAATACGAATGGTCCCATCGAACAGAGTTCTATGAAAAACACACAAAAGACGGCAAGATGGATGATACCATGAAATTCAACAGGTACGCTCCTTTCGTATTTCTTCCGGTGGCGGCGGTTCTGGGAGTTTTCCTTTACAATTCCCGCAAAAAATATCTGCTAGCCGAAGAAAATGAGCTGGTAATAGATGGAAATGAAAAAATTCCTTATGATTCGATCGAAAAGATAGATAAATCAAACTATGACAAGAAAGGATTTTTCATAATAACCTATAAAAAAGACGGGCAGGAAATAGATAGAAAGATAAGTTATAAAACATATGATAATCTTGACAAAATTTTAGAAATTTTGATTTCAAAAATAAGTTGAAATTATAATCAATCTAACTAAAATCAGTAAGTCAGCCGCAAAAAGGTTTAGGGAAACCTTTTGCGGTTTAATTTTGGTTAATTTTCTTGAAAGTTGAAGAATTATGAATTCTTGCGTAACAGGATTGCAATGGGGTGATGAAGGCAAGGGAAAAGTCGTGGACATCCTTGCCGAAAAAAGTGATATCGTGGTTCGTTACAGCGGCGGAGCTAACGCAGGACACACCGTAATAATCGGTAATGACCGTTTCGCACTGCATCTTCTGCCGAGCGGCTCAATCCGTCCGGATTGTGCCTGCGTAATATCGAACGGCGTGGTTGTTGATCCTGCCACAATCCTCGAAGAGATTCAGACATTAAAGGATAACGGTATTTCACTAAAAGGCCGTTTGTTTATCAGTGAAAACGCCCACGTTGTACTTGATTATCACAAAATTGAGGATCAGCTTCGGGAGAATTCCCTGGGTAAAAATAAGATCGGCACTACCATAAGAGGTATCGGCCCTTGTTATGCAGATAAGATCGGCAGAAGCTATGCGGTACGCATGGGTGATTTTGCGAACCTGGATTATCTAAAAGGAAAGTTGCAGAAAATAATCGAATATAAAAATAAACTCTTTGCAGGTCTTTATGAAGCTGATCCTGTCGATGCAGAAGAACTTTTTGAAAAATGCAAAAGATATGCTGAACTATTGACCCCTTACCTTTACGACAGCACGGAATTTCTCCACAAATCTATTTCGGAGGGAAAAAAGGTATTGTTCGAGGGAGCACAGGGGGCCCTTCTCGATCTCGATCACGGGACATTTCCCTATGTAACAAGCTCAAATGCAAGTTCATTGGGTATGTCGGCAGGAAGCGGTGTCCCCGCCAAGATGGTCGATAAGTTCATCGGAGTAGTTAAAGCATACACAACCAGGGTCGGCGAAGGACCATTCCCCTCAGAGCAGGATAACGAGATCGGACAATTGATCAGAGATAAAGGCAACGAATACGGCACCACAACAGGAAGGCCCAGAAGGTGTGGCTGGTTCGATGCGGTTGCAGTAAAATACACAGCAAGTATCGGCTCTATAAATGAAATAGCCCTGATGCATCTTGACACTTTAGCGGGAATGGATGAATTGAAAGTCTGTAAAACTTACAAGATCGACGGTAGAAAAACCACATTCTTTCCTTCGAATACTGCAAAACTTTATAAAGCAGAATGTATTTACGAATCGGTTCCCGGCTGGAAGGAAGATCTTACTGAAGTTACATCCTATGAAGAATTGCCGGAGAACGCGAAAAAATATATTGCCCTGATCGAAAAACTCACAAAAACACCGGTAAGCATAATAGGGGTCGGGCCCAAAAGAAGTCAGACCATATTCAGATAATTTAAAAGGTTATAGATTTGACCGAATTTACAGAAAAATATCTTAAAAAAACCAGCGAAAGACTCGGTATAAGTCCCGAACAGATGCCCCGACACATAGCCATAATCATGGACGGGAATGGAAGATGGGCACAGAACCAGGGACTGCCGAGGGTAGAAGGTCATAAAAAGGGAGGCAAAGTTGTCGAACGTATCGCACTGGATTGCGTTGATATCGGCATCGAAGTTTTGACCCTGTATTCATTCAGCATGGAAAACTGGAAACGTCCTGCTGAGGAAATTAACGCACTTATGCACCTTTACAAGCATTACCTGGTGGGAATAAGGCCTCTTTTGGAAAAAAACCGTGTAAAACTCGTGCACATCGGCAGAAGAGAAAGACTGCCTGAATTTGTCCTGGATGCTTTGGATGAAACCATCGAATTTACGAAAAATAATGACGGCATGATACTTTCACTGGCATTAAATTACAGCGGAAGAGCAGAGATAGCCGACGCTGCAAAAAAGATTGCCCAAAAATGCCGGAACGGAGAATTAAAGCCGGAAAATATTTCCGAACAAACCGTTTCAAGTAATCTTTACGCACCTCAACTGAATGACCCGGATCTTTTGATAAGAACCGCAAACGAAATGCGGATAAGTAATTTTCTGCTTTGGCAGATATCCTATGCCGAGTTTTTCATAAGTGATATATGCTGGCCGGATTTTAATAAAAAAGAACTGGAAAAAGCAATCATGGCTTATGCCAACAGAAACCGCAGATTCGGTGCTATCGAAAATAAATCCTGACCCTATAAGGAAATTCTATGCTCAGATACAGGCTGATTTTCGGCATTTTAATGATCATTTTGTTTATTGGATTAATGATCCTGGGAGCATGGCTTGACGGTACCATATCTGCAGATATCCCGGATAAACCCGTTCAGGGCACCATTCTGGCTGTTTTGATAGTCTTTATTGCTGTTTTTGCACAGATCGAATTTTCAAAATTTCTGAAAAATTTTAATATTAAAACAATTCCTCTTTTAACTTCCATATTAACGGCATTACTTGCAACAAGCTGGTACTGGAGGCAGTTTTTTGAGAACAATATCGATTTTCATCTGTACTATGTTCTCTTTATTACAGCCTTCTCGGTGCTAATATTATTTTTATGGCAGGGTAAACGATTCGGTTATGAAGGCGTATTTAAAAATTGTGGAGGAAATTTACTTTCCGTTTTATATCTCGGAATTTTAAGCAGCTTTGTATTAGGAATAAGGATAGATTTCGGCATTATACACCTGCTGATGTTTGTTTTTACGGTTAAATTCACTGACATAGGTGCCTATACTTTCGGAAAAATATGGGGTAAAAATAAATTATCTCCGGTAATCAGTCCAAACAAAACTTGGGAAGGGTTAGTAGGTGGAATATTGGCAGCGACGCTGATATCTGTTATATTTGCAATAACCTTTAATATAATATGGTGGCCCTTGGCTGTTGCCTTCGGGGTGATTTTAGCTGTTTCCGGGCAGTTGGGAGACCTGGCAGAATCTATGCTGAAACGAGATGCGAAAATCAAAGACTCAGCCAAAAGCATACCCGGTTTCGGCGGTTTTTTAGACCTGATAGATTCTCCGATCGCAACTGCACTGTTAGCTTATTTATTTTTTTTATTTACAACTTAAAACTTTATGGAATTGACAATACAACTTGATCCGGCACATAAACCGGTAGAACTTTGCGGGCCGGCTGACAGCCATTTAAGGATGCTTCAGGATTCTTTCAATGTACAACTGGTTGCAAGGGATTATCAGCTGGTAATATCGGGCGAAAAGGAAGATGTAACCAAGGCTGCTAACATCGTTGAAAAAATGCAAAGGCATATAGTCCAGCACGGCCAGTTAGAAAAAAATGATGTAAGAATGTACATTGAAAAGATCGATCATGAACCAGCTAAAGCTCCCAGTGAGAGGTTGGAGGTCTATACCCAGAAAAAAGTTATTGAGCCGGCTACAAAAGGTCAGTTAAAATACATTGAAACGATGCTGAAAAATGACCTGACTTTCTGTATAGGCCCTGCTGGAACCGGAAAAACTTATTTGGCGGTAGCTCTAGCAGTTTCTATGCTTAAGAAAAAGCAGGTTAGAAGAATTATATTAGCAAGACCTGCTGTTGAAGCCGGTGAAAAGCTGGGTTTTCTACCCGGAGATCTTCAGGCCAAGGTAAATCCTTATCTAAGGCCTTTGTTCGATGCTCTGGGGGAAATGATGGGCTTTTCACAGATGAGAAAGTTCATGGAGCTGGATATAATCGAAATTGCACCGCTTGCATTTATGAGGGGAAGAACTCTCAATGAATCGGTGGTTATATGTGATGAAGCTCAGAATACATCGCCGATCCAGATGCTTATGATGCTTACCAGGCTCGGGCACGGCTCTAAAATGATAATAACCGGAGATGTTACACAAACTGACCTGCCTTCAGGGCAGAGAAGCGGGCTTTTGGAAGCGATCGAAATATTAAAAGATGTAAAAGGTATCGGAAGTGTTGAACTCAATCAGAAAGATATAGTAAGACATAAGCTGGTACAGAACATTGTCAGGGCATATAAGGAAAAGGCAAAAGACATTGATACCGACAAGTTCGGCTAACATTGGAGAATAAAAATGGTTTTTAATAAGAAAAAAAAGAAAACAAGCCAGAGGAGATCTCAGTTTAAAAAAGAGATAACCTCTGAAAGAAAAGCTCAGCTTTCAAAACTCATCAACGCTGAAACCATTCTTTCGATATTGATGTGGGCACTAACATTTGTGATAACTACTTTTATAATTTCTTTTGACTACATCAAAGATAAGAATTACCAACTCCTGATCCCGCTTGCAATATCGATTATCTTTATCACCGTGGGCGGAGCGGTTTATATTATTAATTATCAAAAACGCATACTGCGAAATTATACCCGTGCATTTACTCTTATAGGTATTCTTGCACTGTTGCTTGCGACAACGAAAATAGGGCTTTATCTCTGGCCAGAACAACTCTGGTGGGTAACCGCCACAACAATAACCGCTGCAATGGTACTCAGCATTGCATACGACCAAAGATTTGCCCTGGGTATGAGTGCGATGTATGCAATTCTTGCCTGTTTCTCAGCCGGTGAATATGATAACCTGAAGTTATTTTTACTCCTGTCAACCGGTGTTTTCACCTGCTGTTTTTCACTGAAAGAGATAAGAACCAGGGTAAAGCTTCTGCAGGTAAGCGCAATGGCTGCCCTGTTCATATTTATAATGTCCTGCTGTATGGAATTTCTGTCAGACGGTAAAACTTTTTCTGAAATCGCAATGATCTCAATAGGCCACTCACTTGTTACCATATTTGTGGGAATGATAATTCAGGCCCTTCTTCCGCTTATAGAAAAGACTTTTAAGGTTGCAACCAGTATGACGCTTCTGGACTACAGCGATGCCAACCAACCCCTGCTTAAAAGGCTGGCAATGGAAGCTCCCGGCACCTACAGCCACAGCCTGCTTGTCGGCCAGATTGCAGAAGCAGCTGCCGAAGCTATCGGGCGAAACGGGCTTCTTTGCAGAGTCGGGGCTTATTACCACGATATAGGCAAGATAAATAAACCTTCTTATTTCGTGGAAAACGAAATGGGCTCTAAAAGCAGGCATAAAGAACTTTCGCCGACTATGAGCCAGCTGGTTATCGTCGGACATGTTAAAGACGGCGTAGAAATGGCAAAAGAATACGGGTTGCCCGCAGTATTAAGACAGTTCATCGAAACACACCACGGCACTACACTTATCGAATATTTTTACAATGAAGCTAAGAAAAAGAAAAATGACAAGCAGACTCCTCCATCTGAAAGTGAATTCAGGTATGCAGGCCCGATGCCCAAAACTAAAGAAGCTGCCATCGTTATGCTTGTCGATGCTTCCGAGGGGGCAGTAAGATCTCTGAAGGATATAACCGCAACAAAGATAGAAACTGTAGTTCACAATATGGCTATGAAGCGCCTGCAAGACGGCCAGTTCGATGAATGCGACCTCACCTTGAGAGAACTGAGCGAGATAGAATCCAGCATCGCAAAATCATTAGCTGCGCATTACCACGGCAGGATCGCTTATCCTACTAAGCCTGACGAACCAGTGCAGGATGAAAAGAAAACTAAACAAAACCAGCAACAATCTGAAGAACAGCAAAATGAAAAATCAGACCAACAGCCTGCAAATGAAAGCTCAGATGAGCAAAAAATTATTAACGAAAGTAATGAAAAAGCAATGAGAGAAAAAGATCAATAGGTTTTAAAATGGAACCAGAAGAAAGCGACCGGCAATACAACATACAAATAGAACATCTCCTTAAAATAGAGTTAACCGATAAAAAAATAAAAGACCTTATCACATTCGTACTGGAAACATTTAATATAAAAGAAAGTTTTGTTTCACTAACAATAGCCGATGATGATACAGTTCTGGAACTAAACAAAAGATTTTTTCAAAAGGATGATATCACTGACGTAATCAGTTTTGATCTTTCAGATGACGAAAATGGTCCCAGGGTCTTTGAGTTGATAGTTAACGGTGAAATTGCAAAAAGGGAGGCAAAAAAAAGAAATATTTCCCATGAAGCAGAATTAGCGCTTTACATCGTACACGGGTTACTGCATAATCTTGGCTTCGACGATCTGGAGGAGTCAAAAGCAATTAAAATGCATAAAGAGGAAGATAAGATACTACAAGAGCTCGGTTTCGGCGTAGTTTATAATACCGGCTCAGAACGATGATTATTTGAAAGGAAAAATAAGTGAGTCTATGGCTTTGGATAGTTTGCATTGTTTTGGTAACTATCTTTTCGCTGTTTTATTCAGTCAATACGATAGCACTGAGGACTTTTTCGAACGTCCATCTTACCGAAGCCCTCAAAAAGAAAGGAAAGGAAGACAGGGCTGACAAGATATCGGACAACAAGGAAAGGCTTATCCTTGCCTGTTCGTTGTTCCGGTTTATTTTTAATATTGGGATTTTGCTGGTGCTGGTCGGTTTCCTGGCTTCTTTTAAAGAAGGCAAACTCGTATTGGCAGATTATATAATCGCCCTGTTTATAAGCATTATAATCTTTTCGGTTTTTGTACTTGCGATACCGCATGCCTGGGCGAAATATACGGGTGAAAAATTCCTGAGCAAAACTTATCCTTTACTGTTTTTTACAGCTTTAACTGCAAAACCGCTGCTTTATATTTATAAGGCTTATGACATGCTGGTAAAAAGACTTGCCGGTGTTGCGGACTTTACTCCGGAAGAGGAACAGGAAGAAAAACACGAGGAATTTTTGACCGGCCTTGAACAGCACAAGATCGAAGGGGTGGTCGATGAAGAAGAAAAGGAAATGATCGAAGGGGTGCTCGAATTAAGCGAAACTACGGCAGATGAGATCATGACACCCAGAACAGAAGTTGTGGCTATCGATGCAAATTCAGAACTCAGTGAAATCCTTAAGATAATTATTGATGCTGGTCATTCAAGGCTTCCAGTATATGAAGAAAATATCGATAATATCATCGGGTTTATATATGCCAAAGATCTGTTGACAGAAGTAGGTAAGGAAAACAACAATTTCAAGATCAAAGAAAAACTCAGAGAGGCATATTTTGTCCCCGAAACTAAATCCCTGAGGACTCTGCTTCATGAGTTTCAAAATCAGAAACTTCATATTGCAGTTGTGCTCGATGAGTACGGGGGAACTGCAGGTATAGTGACAATAGAAGATATTCTGGAAGAACTGGTCGGTGAAATAGCAGATGAATACGAAAGCATGCCTCCGAAATTCATTAAGGTCATTGACGATTATACTTTCGATGTCGATGCAAGAACCGACATAGATGATCTCAATGATAAATTCGATCTAAATCTGCCTGAAGAAGAAGATTATGAAACTATCGGCGGATTTGTATTTTCGTACCTGGGATATATACCGAAAACTTCCGAGACTTTTGAATACGAAAATTTAAAATTCACTATAACCAATGCAGAAAAACGTAAGATAAGAACCCTCAGAATTAAAAAAATGGTAAATCAGGAAGATGCAGACAAAAGATAAGGCGGTTTGCATAAGAGCTATCGATTATTCCAACACCTCTCAGATAGTTACCTTTTTTACAGAAAACCACGGAAAGATCGATGCTATAGCAAAAGGTTCAAGAAGACAGAAATCCAAATTCGACGGACCGGTCGAATTTTTTTCCTTCGGAACGGTCGTTTATTCATATTCTGAAAATGCAAATCTGGCAACCTTGACCGAATTCGAACAAGAACCTGTTTTTTCAAAGATCAGCGGAAATTTAAATACTATGAACTGTTCACTTTTTGCTGCAGAACTCTTATATTCGTTAACTGAAAAACATGATCCTCATTCGGAACTTTTTAAATCTTTCGTTAATTTTCTGAACAAAATCCAACAGACAAAAGAAAAAACCGGAATACTCAGCTTGCTCATTTTCTTTCAACTGTCACTTTTAAAGAATATAGGTTTACTTCCTGATCTTAAAAAATGCGCTAACTGCAATAATGCATTTTCGGAAGGAATGAGAAACATTTATTTCAGTAACGCAGCTAATGGCCTTGTCTGCAGGGATTGTGAAAACAGTTTCCCAGATAAGGTCAAAATATCAAATAAAGCTGCAGAGGCACTAATAAAAATAAATAAACCAGGCCAGATAGAAATTGATACTTTACAGGAAATAGAAAAAATACTGATCGATTACTTCAGTCATGTAATGAACCGGATGCCAAAAATGGCAAAACACATCGCTAAAATAAAATAACTTCTAAATTGATCGCCTTATTTCATTCCAAGATGTTTATATGCCTTTTGGGTCAGTTCCCTTCCCCGTTTAGTACGCTTTAAAAATCCGATCTGCAGAAGATAAGGTTCTACCACGTCTTCGAGAGTATCCCGTTCCTCTCCTAAAGTGGCAGCTATTGCATCGATACCTGCTGGGCCGCCTTCATATACATTTGCAAGTGACTTAAGAAAAGACTTGTCCAGCCGATCCAGTCCCATCTCGTCTATCTGCTCCATCTTCAAAGCATTGTTCACTATCTCTTCATTCAAAACTCCCGAACCTTTGACCTGTGCATAGTCCCTTACTCTTTTCAGAAGACGATTGGCAACACGGGGGGTTCCTCGTGACCTGCTTGCAATCAGTTTAAGTGTCCCGTCCTCGCATTCAAGATCAAGAAGTTCCGAAGACCTTTCCAGAATGCCTGTCAGTTCCTCTTTTTTATAAAATTCCATGTGGTAAAGCATTCCAAATCGGCTTCTCAATGGTGCACTTAAAAGCCCTGCACGGGTAGTGGCTCCGATTAGGGTAAATCTTTTAAGGGGAAAGTTTATGGTTTTGGCGTGCATTCCGCTGTCAACCGTGTAATCCACCTTGAAATCTTCAATGGCGGGATATAAAAATTCCTCTACCGCAGTATTTAACCTGTGAATCTCATCTACGAAAAGAACGTCACCGGTCTGAATATTGCTGAGAAGTCCCATCACGTCACCTTGCTTGACAAGGGCCGGCCCAGAAGTAGTTCTTATCTTTGCCCCCATTTCGTTTGCAATGACATGGGCAAGTGTCGTTTTACCGAGTCCCGGTGGGCCATAAAGTAAGATGTGCTCCAATGGTTCGTTTCTCTTTTTAGCTGCCTCTATCGCAATCCATATCTTTTCCTTGATGCTTTCCTGTCCCACACATTCATCGAGGAATCTGGGCCTCAGAGCAAAATTAAACTTCTCTTCTTTTTCATCAAAAGCAGATCCGCTTATAACACGATCTATAGCCATAATCAACTCTCAATCAAATTTCAATTCCCTGTTTTGTTTTGTATACCAAAGGCACAAGCTCCTCTGCGGTAGTAACTTCCGGATGCTTTTCGCAAGTAAGCTGAATAAATTCCATTGCCTCGTTTCTCTTTTCTCCCCATGCAATAAGTATCTCCAGTGCCTCTTTCTGAAAATCAGAAAATTCCTGCTTTTCATCTTTCTGGGCAAATACAACCCCTTCGGTAAATCCTTCAACCCTCCCCTGAAGTGACGCGATTATCTGCTGAGCCATTCTTTTGCCAATCCCCGGTAGCATCTTTAAGGTTTTTTCATCTCCCTGCTCAATTGCAGCCGCTATATTTGCAACCGGCATGCTTAAACATTTCAAACCCTTTCGAATACCTATGCCCTTAACACTGGTGAACTCCTGGAAAAATTCCCTCTCTGCTGTGGTCAAAAATCCCACCAGTTTAGGGAACAGATTGCCACCACCCGGCGTACCTTCATAATACTGCATTGTACACAAAGTAACATTATTACCTATTTCATCTGCCAGAGCCCCGATCGTATAGCCTGCGAGCATAACCTCGTAACCAATGTCGCCAAGCTTTATCAAGGCCTTTTCGTCTTCAATTTTAAGCAATTTTCCTTCGATCAGAGCTATCATAACTTTTCACCTGCCATAAACTCAAGAGATTTCAAATATTCATCACAGCATAGGGCCGCAGCTATCGCATCCGCCACATCATTAGGTTCCGGCAATTCATTTAATCCCAGCAGCACCTGTATAGCTCTCTGCATCTGTTCCTTTTTCGCCCTTCCGTTTCCTGTTAGTGACTTTTTTATATTCGTAGCACTGAAACTTTTGACACTTATATCAACTTCTGCACATTTCTGCAATATCACTCCACGGGCATGACCCATCAGGATAGATGTCTTGGGAAAACGGTAATGCGAATACAACTCTTCCACTGCTACTGTTGCGGGTTTTGCACGGTCTAATACCGACTGTATATCTTCTGCTATCTGGTTCAGCCTCTGGGGCAGGGATAGCTTTCTCTTTGTCTTGAAAACACCCGCTTCGATCAAATTATCATTTGACCCTTCAGTCTCCAGTACTGCATAGCCGCAAACCTGCAGGCCCGGGTCAATTCCTAATATCCTCATTTCTTTTTCCAGATAGTTTCGCCGCCCGGCTTATCCTCGAGCAAAATGCCGATCTCATTTAATTTATCACGGATAGCATCGGCGGTTTCAAAATCCTTTTCCTGCCTGGCCTTGCTCCTTTGCTCAATAAATTCATTGACCAGGGCATCTATTATTTTTTCATCCTGATCTGACTCCTTTGGATATTCATCCAGCACGATCCCCAATACATCGCCTCCAAGTTCTCCGAACAGATGATCTACAGCAGTCAGTGACTCTTTACTTGCATTACCCTCTTCTATCAGCTTGTTGGCAAACCTGACCATCTCGAAAATAATCGACAGTGCAACTGCCGTATTAAGATCATCATTCATTGCCTGTTCGAACTTTTCCCTGAAGCCCTCGAGATCACTTTCGGTATTTTTGTCAATTTCACCTTCTGGAGCGTTTTCAACGGCTTTTCTCAAGGCTTTTACCGTCTCTGTTATTTTTTCGAATCCGCTCTGAGCTGCATAAAGCGATGAATCTGAAAAATCGAGCGGACTCCTGTAATGACTGTTTAATACCAGCTGTCTGACTGCAAGGGGATCGTAACTTCTTGAAAGCCTCTCGTGAGTCCCGTTGAAGACCTGCTTGAGATTAATAAAATTATTAAGGCTTTTTCCCATCTTGGTGCCGTTGACTGTCACCATATTGTTATGTATCCAGTATCGAACGAACTGGGCATCGTTTGCGGCTTCAGATTGAGCGATTTCACAATCATGGTGCGGGAACTGATTTTCAAGTCCGCCGCAATGAATATCAATAGTTTTACCCAGATATTTCATACTCATAACCGAGCATTCAAGGTGCCAGCCGGGATATCCCATACCCCAGGGACTCGGCCACTGCATGATATGATTAGGCTCTGCCTTCTTCCAGAGGGCAAAATCTACCGGGGATTTCTTATCTTTTGAAACTTCCACCCGGGCACCTGCCTTCATCTCCTCGACGTTTCGGCGAGACAGTTTACCGTAATCCTCAAACTTAGAAACATCAAAATAAACTGAACCGTTAGCCTCGTAAGCATATCCCTTTTCTATCAATATCTTGACAAGCTCGATCTGCTCGATTATGTGACCCGATGCCCTTGGGCTTATATCAGGCCTTAAACAGTTCATTGCATCCATGTCCTCGAAATAACTTCGAGTGTAAAATTCCGCAATCTCCATGGGGTGCTTTTTTTCCTTAGAGGCGGCAACTTCAAGTTTATCCTCACCTTCATCGGCATCATCGGTTAAATGTCCCACATCGGTAATATTCTGAATATACTTAACACTGTACCCAAGATATCGCAGATACCGCACAAGTATATCGAAACTGACATAGCTTTTTGCATGTCCCAGGTGAGCATGCCCGTAAACCGTCGGCCCGCAGACATACATACTGACCTGCCCTTTCTTCAAAGGCTTGAATTCATCTTTATTTCTGGTTAGCGTATTATATAGATGTAGTGACATTAGCAGAGTCCTCTACAAAGTTCTTCTGTATTTTTTCTTTATTAATGCGATAGCCGTAGCTGCCATAGCTTCTTCTTCACCTACCGGGCCAAGCCCTTCGTTAGTTTTTGCCTTTATATTAACATTTCCGAAGTCCACACTCAACAGTCCCGATATACACCTTTTCATTTGCCCTTTGTAGGGTTCCAGCCTGGGACCTTCAGTATGTATTGTTACATCGATATTCACTATTTCCCAGTCCTGGGCAACGAGCCTGTCCCTTGTAATCAAAAGAAATTCCTTGCTGTCGTTGTCCTTCCACTGAGGATCAGTATCCGGAAAAGCCGTCCCTATGTCACCCATCCCTGCAGCACCGAAAAGTGCATCCACAACCGCATGTATGACCACATCTCCGTCACTGTGACCTTCAAGGCCGTCGGCATCGGGTATGTATACACCGCCAAGCATCAGCTTTCTTCCTTCGCCGATCCTGTGAATATCGGTGCCGATGCCAGTCCGGTATTGATGGTCATGTTCTTCTATCACAGCACACCCTTTGTACTTGGAATTTCTTTTCCGGTGATTTTAACTGCCGAACAAAGCGCCTGGCCTACTGCCTTGAATATCGCTTCTGCGATGTGGTGACTGTTCGTTCCGTAAGGCACGTTAATATGCAAATTGAATTTACCCGCATTTGCAAAACTTCTCAAAAACTCCTCTATACACTCAACATCGAAGTCACCGATCTTCTCAGTCCTGTATTCGACATTGTAAACGAAACTCGCCCTGCCTGAAAGATCCAGAGCGACATTGGCAAGTGAATCCTCCATGGGAACAGAACTATTGCCGTACCTGTTAATGCCTGTTTTTTTATCCAATGCTTCATTCAGGGCCTGCCCGATACAAATCCCGACATCCTCAACAGTATGATGGGGATCAACTTCCAGGTCCCCTTTTGCTTTTAATTTCATATTGATCTTACCGTGTTTGGAAAGATGCGAAAGCATGTGATCAAGAAATCCGACACCAGTGTCGATGTCGTAACTTCCGACCCCGTCAAGATTAACTTCCAGCTCTATGTGCGTTTCCTTAGTCTTTCTTTTTATTTTTGCGGTCCGTTTTTCCATTCTAAATACCTTCTACATTATTTGCTCAAGGGTTTCAATCAGCCTTTTATTCTGCTCTTCTGTTCCCACAGTTATTCTTATTTTATCCCTTAATCCCTCGTGATCGAAGTACCTGACGAATATATTTTTATCAGCCAGTTTTCTATAAATTTCCTTTGCATTATCTTTCCGAGCAAGTAAAAAATTGGTAAAACTTTTGCCGACTTTAAAGCCTTTCTCTTTTAATGCATCGGCTAATTTATCCCTTTCGGCCTTAATTTTCTCGACATTACCTTTGAAATACTCCTGATCCTTGATCGCTGCCGTTGCTGCCACTGTCGCCAAAGCATCTACGTTATAAGAATCTTTTACCTTCATCATTCCCTGTATGAGATTTTTGCTTGCAATGCCGTAGCCGAATCTCAAGCCTGCAAGAGAGTAGCCTTTGCTCATGGAACGAAGTATAATTAGATTATTGAATTCTTCTATCAGCCTTAAACAGTTGTCCTCTGCAAAATCAACATATGCCTCATCTATCAAAAGCACACCTTCAAGTTCATCTGCTAGAGAAGCTACCTCTTCTACAGGTACAAAAGTACCTGAAGGGGCGTTCGGATTACAAACTATCGTCAAAGCCGCCCCACTATTTGCCAGTTTGGCAGGCAGATTAAATTCCTTATCATACGGTATCTCTTCTTTCGGACAATTTTGGATATCCGCAAGGACAGAGTACAGTGAATATGTAGGAACGGGAAAAGCCGCTTTTCTATTCTCATCGCAAAAAGACCTAAAAGCGATCGTCAACAGGTCATCACCTCCGTTCGTGCAGATTATATTTTCAGGTTTTACACAGTGAAATTCTGCTGCAGCTTTGCAAAAGTCATCTCCTTGCGGTTGGGGATATTTCCTGAGATTCTCAGCCTTTATATTACCTATCGCCTTCATAGCCAGGGGTGAAGGAGAATAGGGATTTTCATTGGTGTTAAGTTTTAATATATCCTCACCTTTGGGCTGAAACCCCGGAGTATAGCCTTCAAGTTTTTCAATATTTTCTCTAAAATATCCCATCTCGGTCTCCAAACACACAAAGAAGGATTATAAGGGTATTTGTATTCTAAAAAAAGATGATTTTTGCCAATTTCAAAAAGCAAACGGCAAAATTTTATTTATGGCAGTAGTCTATGATCCTGGCTATCTCGCTTCTGAGATCTTTTCTGTCAACAATCATATCAACGAAACCGTGCTCAAGCAGAAATTCCGCCCGCTGAAAACCCTCAGGGAGTTCAACCTTTATAGTCTGGGCTATTGTCCTGGGGCCTGCAAATCCGATCAAGGCACCGGGTTCTGAAATAATGAAATCTCCAAGCATAGCAAAACTTGCGGTTACGCCGCCCGTAGTCGGATCAGTCAAAAGTGAAATGAACAAACCGCCCTCTTCGTCCAGTTTTGCAAGTGCAGCAGAGGTTTTGGCCATTTGTCCCAGTGAAACTACCCCCTCATGCATTCTCGCACCGCCCGAACAGGTGACAACGACCAGGGGCAATTTTTCTTCAAGGGCAATATCTGCCGCCTTACAGAATTTCTCTCCAACCACCGCTCCCATCGAACCCATTAAATAGGTGGGATCCATAACGGCAAGGACTATCGCCCTTCCCCTGACGAATGCTTTGCCTATTTTTATGGCCTCTTTGGAGCCACTCTTTTTTTCGTCCTTAAGTGCTCTTTCCTTGTAAGTAGTACCACGGAATTCAAAATCAAGCGGATCGGCAGAACTCATTTCAGAATCGATCTCCTGAAAAGTTCCCTCATCCACCAGGTACTCTATCCTTTTTTGAGCGGATAGACGAAAATGATGGTTACAATTCGTACAGACTCGCTTATTTTCATCAACTGATTCGGTGTAAAGCATATGCTCACACTTCGGGCATTTCATCCAGAGCCCTTCGGGCATATCCTTTTTGGGCTTAAGCGAATAACCGTTCCACTTTGATTTACCTTTTTTAGCCATAAAAATTCCTCAAATCTTTTAACGAGGGATTTTAACAGAAATAGAATGATATTACTAATAAAATTATTGCGCTGCCTTACGCATCGCCTCTATTGCAGCCACCCTGTCCTCCTGGCCGAAAATTGCATTTCCTGCCACAAGAGTATCCGCACCGTATTTTACTACCCTTCCTACTGTATCCGGAGAGATACCTCCATCCACCTCTATCCTGATATCATCACCCACAATTTTCCTTACTTCAGGTATCTTCGCAGCAGCCTCTTCTATGAAAGACTGCCCGCCGAAACCCGGATGCACTGTCATAACCAGAACCATATCGCATAAAGGAGCCACGTCCTTTATCGCACCAACGGGAGTTTCAGGATTAAGACATATCCCTGCTGAAACATCATTATCATGCAGGTAATCTATCAGTTTCTCGGGTTCTTTTTCAACTTCGATGTGAAAGGTAATATGATTAACTCCCGCATCTATGAAACTCGGGGCATACTTGGCCGGGTCGGTTATCATCAGATGTGAATCGAAAGCGAGTTTGCTGTATTTTCTCAGTTTTTTTATAACAACCGGCCCGATCGTCAGGTTAGGCACGAAGTGGCCGTCCATCACATCAAGATGGACCATATTAACACCGGCAGTTTCGATCAAGGCTATTTCTTCCGCCAATCTGGCAAAATCAGCACTCAATATCGATGGTACTATTTCGATCGTTCCTGCTTTTGGTAATTTCATTTTTCACCTCAACGGCAAAACCTGACGAAAAGGCCCGCTTAAAATCATATTCATTATTTATCGTCTATTGCATCGAATACTTTGAATTTCTTTCCTTCCAGGAATTCAAGCGAAGCTCCACCGCCTGTAGATATATGACTGACCTTATCTTCCAGCCCCAGCATCTTTATGGCGCTTGCACTGTCGCCGCCCCCTATTATGCTGCTGGCACCTTTGGAGGTGGCATCTGCAACAGCTTGAGCAACTGCATTGGTTCCTTCATCGAAAGGCTTCATTTCAAAAACTCCCATCGGGCCGTTCCAGACGATTGTTTTTGCTCCTGCTAGTTTTTCTGCAAACAGGTCCCTTGTTTTCGGTCCTATATCCAGACCCTGCCAGCCTTTGTCAATGTTACCTTCTACTACCTTATTCTCGGCATTTTCCTTGAATTCTTTTGCAATTACGGTATCAACCGGAAGCACCAGTTCGCAACCCATATCTTTTGCCTGGTTCATGAGTTCGGTTGCTTTTCCGACGAAATCATCTTCACACAGACTTTCGCCGACCTGTATACTTTGGGCCTTAAAGAATGTATAGGCCATCGCACCGCCGATAAGAATGGTATCGACTTTATTAAGAAGATTTTCAATCACTCCTATTTTATCAGATACTTTCGCACCGCCTAAAATAGCTACAAATGGTTTTTCGGGATTTGATACCGTATCACCGAGGAATTTTATTTCCTTTTCGATCAGATAGCCGATAACCTTAGGCTTATCGCCCATTACAACCGGTACAGTGTACATGGATGCATTGTCACGGTGAGCCGTTCCGAAGGCATCACAAACATAGGCATCTGCCAAGGAAGCCAGCTCTTTTGCGAAATTATCTTTCGCCTCTCTTAGCTGAGTATCCTCTTTAGCGGCCTTGTCCTTGATCGTTTCTTCAGAATGGAACCTCAGATTTTCAAGCAGCATACACTGACCTTCTTTAAGTTCTACCGCTTTTGCTTTAACTTCCTCACCAATGCAGTCGTTTACAAAAACGACATCCTGTTCCAGAAGTTCTGAAAGTCTTTCGGCAACCGGCTTCAGGCTCAGGCTCTCATCTCTTTTACCCTTTGGCCTTCCAAGATGGCTCATCAGTATAAGTGAACCGCCGTCATCCAATATCTTCTTTATTGACGGCAAAGCCTTTACGATTCTGTCATCACTTGTAATATTTCCGTCATCATCAAGGGGTACATTAAAGTCACATCTCATAAGGACCTTCATGCCCTTGAAATTCATATCTGCAACTGTTTTCTTAGCCATTTTAAAACCTGCCTTCCCAATCGATTGTCAATTAAAAAAAGGCCTGCCCCCTTTAAAGAACAGGCCCTTAAGTAAACTAAAATTATATCATCCCTGCGAGTTTTTCCATGATATCAACTGTTCTGCTTGAGTAACCCCATTCGTTGTCATACCAGCTGATAATCTTGACAGAATTACCCATCGCCATAGTACTCTGTGCATCGAAAATGCTTGATTCTGGTCTTCCAACTATGTCGGAACTTACAACAGGATCTTCTGTATAAGCCAAAATACCTTTGAGTTCACCTTCTGCAGCTTCTTTCATAGCAGCATTGACTTCATCAGCCGTAACTTCCTTACCAAGCTCAGCTACAAGGTCAACACAACTTCCATCCGGTACAGGCACCCGCATTGCCATACCGTTGAGTTTACCGTTCAATTCAGGAATAACCTTTCCAACGGCAACAGCGGCACCGGTTGTGGTCGGAATTATATTGCATGCTGCAGCTCTTGCTCTTCTCATATCCTTTGGATGGATCTGATCAGAGACATTCTGGTCATTTGTGTAAGCGTGAATAGTGGTCATTATACCTTTAACCAGGCCGAACTTATCATTAAGGACCTTTGCCACAGGAGCAAGGCAGTTAGTTGTGCAGCTTGCATTCGAAACGCAATCAGCATCTGCTGTGAGAGTATCGTTATTTACGCCCAGAACGACAGTAGCGTCGATGTCGTCTTTTGCAGGTACTGTAAGAACTACCTTTTTAGCCCCTGCCTTAAGGTGATCGCCGTAACCACCTTTTTCAGTATCTTTTTTGCGGAAGATACCTGTAGATTCTACAGCTATCTCAACGTTCATTTCGCTCCAGGGAAGCTTTGAAGGATCTTTTTCTGAAAGAACCTTGATTTCCTTGCCGTCAATGACAAGCGCATTATCTTTAGCCTCAACAGTTCCCGGCCAGGTACCCATTACTGTGTCATATTTGAACAGCATCGCCAGATTCTTAGCCGGTGCCAGATCATTAATAGCTACAAGATCAAGTTCGCCTTTTCTCTCAAGCAGAATCCTTGCTACTGCTCTTCCTATTCTTCCAAATCCATTAATTGCTACCTTTGTCGCCATGTGTTTCTCCTTGTTTCTAAGTTTCTATTGTTAATTTACGTACATTTTCCCTAAAATGCGCCGATACTTTATTTATAAACATAGCTGTTGTCAAGTAATTATTGTATAAAAGCCGGCCTTTCTATTTTTTTATGTTTCATTTCATTTTTTTGGGCCAACTTTGCTTAGATCGATCGGTTTAAAGTCTATTTTATGAGCAGCAGAACCAGGGCCTAAAGAAAAGTCCCTGTCTTCAGGGTTTCTGAACCTGGGATCACCCATAACAGCATTAACATCTACCTGCTGTTTCCATTTTTCAAAATCCATACCGGCAAAATCAAGCTTCAGATCGCCTTTGTAATGATAAAGGTTATTATCGAATTTTGCCTTACGCTTCAGTCCCGGTCTTTCTTTTATGACAGGTGCGAGACCTTCCGGCGGACTGTACCATTTCATTTTTTGTTTTGTGCCCACCTCATCTATTACAATAATATTTCTTTCGAAAAAGAACCCCGGCTTTGCCATTTCCACCGCATTGAAAACAGCAGCTGAATCCGGACTGTAAAAAATATTATTTCGGATAATATTGTTATAGCCGTAATGGTGCTGATATCCGTAAACCCCCGCATTGATAATGACATTATTTTCAAACAGTATCCTACACGAACCTTCATCCGTGTAAAGGCCGTGGCCGTTGGATACATTTTCGATAAGGTTATTTCTTACAACTGTACCCGGCTGATAACCCAAAGTGTAAATCCCGCCGCCGTCGTACATTAACTGCATTACGTTATAAATATGGTTATATTCCACCGTGCTGTCACGCTGGGTCGTAGGCAGATCGTTCCAGGTAAGACCGATAGTAACAGCAGTATACGGAAGATCATGAAGAGCATTATGGCTGAATTCACACGATGTTGAGAAATACTCGAAATAGCCCACAGCACCGAAATGTATCTCTCCACATTCATAAATATCATTATGGGAAACCTTGATATTCACCGGAGCCATTTCCGGGTCTTCCCAGTCGGTTTCATACTGCTTTCTCGGCATCTTATCAGTCATCGGCTTATATCCGACAATTATCCCGTTGGCCCCGATATCGTATACATCATTAGCAATAATATCGAAGTCCCTGCACCTCTTGCCGATCCCCAAAGCGTTCGTACCGGTATGGGCGATCACGCAATTTTTAAATGAACTATTCCTGACATTCTCGAAATAAACCGCACATGAAAGCATATATGATTTATCCACGGTATAAGTCTGGGTATGAGTACCCGCCTGTAAACCGTGATAACCTGCCAAAGGCAGTTTCCAGGTTGTCTTTTCGAATTGAAGATTCTCAAAACGTATGTTCGACACAGGCTCATCCGATTTCGATTTTACGACCATCAGGTTCTTAAGGGTCGGAGCGGTAATATCCATTTTTCCCGGGTCCTGTCCGTCACCCAGTAACAGGTAAAGATTTCCCTCGTCACGATCCAGATACCATTCGCCGGGCTTGTCTATAAATCCCTTTCCATGCTCAAGGAATATCCTCGATAAATTAACGTTCGGCATGCAAAGCGGTGCACCGTAAACCCCGACCGGAAAATGCGTTTCCAGTTCAGTCGGCTTAGAGGTCCTCAGCCAGTTCCTGCTTATGCTCCAGTGATGAAGAAAAACTGTTTCTACATCCTGCTGGGCAAGATTCTCAAACGGGATCTTTTCTTTTAAAACGAAAGTCTGCCTGACCTTCCACGGATCAGGGTCCTTGATCTCTTTCAATGTAAGAAAATCTTCATCTGCATTCGGATACCGTGACCTGTGAAGCCTCTTTCCGTCTGCAAAAAGCTGCCTGAAATACCATTCGCCGGTCTTGATATCCTCAATATGCGTCACCCATATATCTTTTCCGTCAAGTTTGGCCTTTTTCCAGTTCCCGATCTTCCTCTGACCTGTTATGATCGGCTTATTATCCTTATCTGTCCCCATGTAAATCGAATTGCTGTCCCTCGTATCGAACTGAAGCGGTTCCTCCATCACATATTTCCCCGGCTTGATCTCGACCGTAACCATATCATTTCCATTGTTTAACAACTCCCTGGCTTTCTGCTGAGCCTTTTTGATCGTCTTGAATGGACTGGCCTCTGCCCCCTTCCCGTCGTCACTTCCTTCGGGACTTACGAATACTTCAAAATTTCCTTTTGAACTTTCACTGTCAGCCCTTAAAACATCTTCCTTGCAGCCTGACACGCTAATTAAAAAACAAACTGCCAAAATTAAAATAACACAAGTTTTCTTCATAATTCCTTTTTCCTTATCTCGATTTCCAATATTTTTTCTGTTCTATCAGTAACTTTATATCTTTCATCCAGCCGCAAAGGCCAGATCCAAATTATATTACCCCCTTCTTCTAGGATCATTAACTCCCTTCTGATGCTTTTCGGAACCTTGGCATCTGTAAGAAATTTACCGACCTTCTTAAAATCTCCCAGTCCTATCGGCATAAATTTGTCACCGTCCATCCTGGGCCTGGTTATGATCTCATTTTCGACCTTATCATAGTCAAACCATTCCACAAATTCATCCTTTTCTTTCAGGAATTTTTTAATGTCAACATCTTCGACATTGAAAATTCTGGATATTATCACTTTATCGGCCAGCCTGATTTCCCTTCCGATGTCTATCTTACTACTTTTCTCCGGATCCGTCCTGTAATCCGTTTTTTCGAATACCAGCCCGCTGTAATCCCTGTGGACTATGAAATCACCCGGCAAATCAATCCCTGTTCCTCCCTTTTTGCTTTGGGCAAGTTCACAGATCGAATCATAATGCTCCTGTTTGATAAATCTTTCCCCGCAGCCGACCTGCCTTAACGCCTTCCTTATTATCTCCACCTTGATAAGCTTATTAACCTTTTCAAATTCCGCAAGATCAATTAGAACCTTCCCGTCAATCTGCCTGACGGCTTCAACCCAGAAGCATCGAACCATATCACTTATTTTTTTAAAAAGTCTTTGTGTTTTTACTGACAGGTCAAATATACTATTTTTGACATCTTCCCTGCTATTTTTCTGTAATGCCGGCATAAGTTCGTGTCTTATGAAATTCCGCCTGAACGATATGTCCTTATTTGTTTTATCAACCCGCCAACCCATACTTTTACTTTTCAAGTAATCGATTATTTCTGCCTTATTTACCACTAGCAAAGGCCTTGCAGCTTTGAATTTCCCGAAATCTTTTACCGGCCAGATCCCACAAAGTCCTCTGAATCCCGTGCCGCGTGACATCCTGTGAACGACTGTCTCTGCATTATCCCCTTTGTGATGTGCGGTAACTATTTTTCCGCAATCCGTCTTCTTGCAAACATTTTCATAAAATTCCATTCTAACCTGTCGGGCAGCTGTCTCAATGGATTCATTTCTTTTTTCCGCCTCTAAAGTGACATCAATTTTATATGAAATACATCTCAGGCCTTGCTTTTGGCAAAGGTCTTTTACGAATTGCTCATCACCGTCAGAATCCTTTCCCCTTAAACAGTGATTAACGTGACATACTGAAAGTTCATTGTTTATCATGCCGGCCTTTTTAAGCTCCAGCATCACCTTTAGAAGTGCCACAGAATCCGCTCCGCCCGATACCGCAAGTATTAATTTCTCACTTTCACGGAAAATCCTGCGGTCATTAATGAATTTTAAAATTTTATCTTTAAATTCATTCATTATAAAAAAACGGACCCGACACAAGCCGGATCCGTCGCATACTCATCCTCAAAATTTATACTACTCTATTTCTTTTTCTTCACCTTCCAGTTCCGGTATCCTCATTTCTATAAATTCTTCCTGACTTTCGTTGAGAGTATCTTTATCAAGTGCTTCCTTATAAAGTGACAATGCCTCATCTTTCCTGCGAAGTTTCCTGTCCAGAATATAAGCTGCTTTAAATCTTGCAGGTCTTGGCATCTCCGGATTCCACTGAAAACTCCTCTTATAATAAACTACCGCGATCGAATAATCCTTGAAATAATCATAAATCCCTGCTGCCCTGTAAGCTGCATCATCTATTTTGTCACTTGTAGGATATTGCCTGATCAGCTGATTATATTTATTCAGAGCTTGTCTTAACAGTTCCTCATTTTTGACAAGTACCAGGGTACCCGCCCTGTCTTCCAGTTCGATGGCATCGAAATAAAGTTCATCGGCAGCTGCTATGCTGTTTTTGGGCTGAAGTTCCGGCCCTGCAATACCTGCCTCCACGATGTAATCGTACTGAGTCATGGTCTCAAATGCCGATATCTCTTTTTTTACCCAGTCAAGCTTCAGGTTATTACCGGTTTTTTTATAGTAGTTCTTGAGCATCTCAAGGCTATTGCGGTATGCCTTTCTGTTTACAGCTACCTGCTCAACTAAATCAGTTTCTCTTGTATTTTCGAGGGAATAGCTCGGCTCAATAACTTCCTGCTTTTTAACTTCGACAGGGATCTGCTGGCCTTTGCCTGCATCAACTCCGTTACAGCCTACGCAAAATAATATACTCGCAACCAGCATAACTGATAAACTCAAACGTGCCATCGTGGCCTCCTTTCAATCCTTTTATCACTCTTTAAAGGTGATTATATTTTCAAGATCAAGACTTTCCGATAACAGTAAAATAAACCCTATTTAAGGCTAATCGTCAAGAATAAACACAAAAAAACTCCCTCTTCTAATCTTTTAAGTTAAAAATAATTTTTCAGGTGAATCTGGCATACCATTTTTGGTAAAATGACTCAAACATGTTTATTGATAAGAGGACCATTATGTCAAAAAGAAAAAGATATTTAAAAGTTATTGCGGTAATTTTTATTTTATCGTTAGTCTTTGCAGTCACCGGCTGTTGTCCCTGCAATAAAGACGAGGGTAACAAAGCTTCAATAAAGCAGAATAAACCTTACGCCGATTATGCAATTCTGGAAATTGACTAAAAAATTAAATTATAGATCTGTCGAACTAAAATAAAAAGACGGGATTAATTAATCATATCCCCGTCGGCCTGTCTTTCTGCAGCGGCTTCCTCGAAACTTTTTATGCGGATATCGTTTTTCGAATCAAGTCCTTTCCTGATTTCCTGTATGGACTGATTAGGTTGATTGTTTTCATCCTTCTGGGGTTCCTCCGGCCCTTGATTTAAATGCTGAGGCACACCTTCCGGTATTTCTTCATTATTCTGTGCATCTGTTTCCTGACCGTCATCTTCTCCAAAATAATATTTGGGCTTCTTTGCAAGGTCCTCAGGCTTCAATGTGCCGTTTAGATACTTTGCGACATTATAATAATCCTCAGCTCCGTTGCATTGCTCTTCGTATTCATAAATAGTCTTGCCGTAACTTGGAGCTTCTGCCAGTTTTATGTTTCTCCTTATATGTACCGGGATGATCTTTGCATCAGACCAGGGTCTTTCGGTCCCCCTGGCCTTATCTAAAAATGCCTGTATATCACTTTTTACCTCTGAAGAAAGTGATGTCCTGCTGTCATACATGCAGAGCAGAACCCATTTAACACTTAATTTCGGATTGATCCTGCTGCTTACCAGATTAACCGTCTGCAGCAACTTTCCGAATCCCTGTAATGCAAGAAAATGAGGCTGAAGCGGTATCATAATATCTTCAACTGCTGCAAGTGCATTCAAGGTAAGAAGACCGAGCGAAGGGGCACAATCTATGATCATATAATCAAAACCTTGATCGAGACCTTCAACCGCCTCTTTTAAAATTATCTCCCTTCCCACGACACTTACCAGTTCACTCTCTGCACCTACTAGGTCGATATTTGCAGGCATCAGCCAGAGATTCTCCCTTACCTCTTTTACCTGACTTTTAAAATCTGCATCCCGCGTTAATACCCTGTAAGAACCGATCTCTGTTTCCTCCGGGTTCAGGCCGAGATGTATCGTAAGATGTGCCTGCGGATCGAAATCCAGCACTACTACCTTTTTTCCCATCCTTGCCAGAGCCGCTGCAATATTTGCCACAGAAGTCGTCTTGCCGACGCCTCCTTTTTGATTTAATACTGCGATCTTTTTCAATCCGTCCACCTCAAAACTTACTTCTCCTGCTCTGCCTTTATTTTCCTTAAAACAGCATCCAAAACCCCGTTTACGAATTTCGGCGACTGTTCTGTACTGAATTTCTTTGAAAGCTCTATAGCCTCGTTTATGACAACTCTGGGCGGAATATCCTTACAGAACTTCAATTGATAAACTGCAAGTCTTAAAATGCTTTTATCGACATAGCTTAACCTCGAAAGCCCCCATTTTAAAGTGGAGCTTTCTATAAGCCTGTCACAAACTGCCAGATTCTCCCAGGCACCTTTTGTCCAGTCTTTTGCCATTTTCTGAACCACGAGATCGCCTTCATTTTCCCTGAAGAATCTCTCCAGCAGTCCAAGAATTTCATCGCCCTGTATATCCAGCTGGTAAAGAGCCTGTATTGCCAGTTCTCTGGCTCTTGAACGTTTATCCAACTTTCTGCTCCGTTCTGTTTTCTGCAATGCCAAAATTCCCTGTTACATTTCCCTTAAAACGCTTGCCATTTCCATTGCAGTCATAGCTGCATCTGCACCGGCATTACCCATTTTCGTTCCCGCTCTTTCGACGGCCTGCTCGATTGTCTCACAGGTCAAAACGCCGAATACTGCAGGAACACCGGTATCGTAATTTATCTGGGCAATTCCTCTTACAACCTGTTGACAGACGTAATCATAATGGCTTGTCTGCCCTCTTATAACAGCGCCCAGGCAAAGTATTGCAGAATACTGACCGCTGTTTGCCAGTCTTTTTGCAATAAGCGTCAATTCACAGGCACCAGGAACCCAGACTACCTCTATCTGATCATCATCCGCGCCGTGTCTTTGCAGGCAGTCTATTGCCCCGCCAAGCAATTTTCCGGTAATAAATTCGTTGAATCTGCTGATCACTATCGCATATTTACCCTTGCCTGCGGTAATCTGCCCTTTGATCTCTTTTATCATATACTTTTCTCCAATTCAGCTGAATCAATACACAACTTTTCAGGTTTTACATTTAATATTATAAGACCTTATCCACTATATGAAGTAAAAACCCAATTTTAAATCAAAAATAAATTAATAATCCCTGATTCGAATCTAAGCGTTTAAAATTATAAAGGTTAAAGAATATTAATGCCAGTAATTTTTCTGACAGAATCTGAATGGAAACCTAGAATATTTTACCTAATTTAACATCATTTCTGGCCGATATCCACATTACAGAAAAAAATCAGAGTATTTAAAAGGAAATCCGTATATGACCTTTGAAGAGAGTTTACCTATAAATCCATATGATAATGCCGAAAAAAAAGCCAGAAGGGCTTACGAATATTACGAAAACGGTGATCTTTTACAGGCCCTGGCCTGTCTGGATAAGGCAATTGGAATTAATCCCTCCAGAACGAACTGGCATTTTAACAGAGGACTTATACTGGACTCTTTGGGCAGATTCGAAGAGGCAATAGCAGAATACAACCTATGTTTGAATGCAGATTCAAATGATCCGGAAACATTGACTTCCATCGCAGTGGACCATACAAGAACCGGACATTATGATCTGGCTGTGGATACCTTTCAGCAGGTAATGCAGATGTTCCCTGATTATGAACCCGCTTACTGCAACTGCATAATCACCTATGCGGAAATGGACAAGCATGAAAAGGCAGAAGAGATGTTTTATATGGCTCAGCAGATAAACCCGGAATGCCCTTTATGCTTTTACAACATAGGAAATAGTCTTTTCGTCCGCAGTGAATATAAAAAAGCCATAAGCTGCTGGAAAAAAACAGCGGAATTAGAACCCACTCATCCCCAGATATTTTTCCGCATTGCACAGGCATACTGGGCAGATAATGACATAGATAACGCAAGAGAGTTTTTTTTAAAGGAAATACGTGCAAATCCTGGTGATACGAATGTAATCCTTGAATTCGGTCTTTTCCAGCTGGAGCAAGGTGAAATTGAATCTGCAAAGGAGAAATTCAACCGTATAATAGAGCTGAACCCAAAATCCGCCAAGGCCTGCTTTTATCTAGGCGAAGTTCTTTATGACCAGGGAAATATCGAAAAAGCACGCAGATACTTTGAAAAAGCCACCAATCTGGACATGACATTAAAAGGCCCCAAATACAGGCTGGCAAAATTCGCTCTTGCAGAAGATGACCTCTCAAAAGCTAAGAGACTGCTTCACCAGGAACTGTTTTTAAAACCGGAATCCGCAAACACCCTTCTTTCCATGGCATCATTATTTATAAAGCTTGAAGAATATGAACTGGCAAGAAATTGCCTTTTAAACGTGATAGATATGGAACCTGATAAGGCAGATGCATTTTATTATCTTGGTTTTTTGAACGCCGTTAAGGGTAATCTGGAAGAATCTATTGAATTCTTCGAGCATACCCTGGAAATCGATCCCCTCAATGTAAAAGCCTTACGGGATTCTGCTCTCGTTTATGCAGAACATAATAAAACTCAAAAAGCATTAGAAAATCTCAAAAAAGCGATGGAACTGAAGAAAAATCATTCTGAAATAAAAAAAATATATAAAAAAACCTACTTCAGACATTTCCTTAAAAGTGTCAAAATTTTAAATTAACGACCCTTTAAGCAAATCTCATGAACATATCATGATAAAGATATTACTGTATGTAACCAAAATTTAAGTTGAAATCTTTTCGAAAATTTTTTACAGTATCTCGGCTCGGCCGAGTGGCGGAACTGGCAGACGCTAGGGATTTAAAATCCCTTGCCCGATTTTGGGCGTGTGGGTTCGAGTCCCACCTCGGCTAGAATTTTTGTTAACTTTGTGTTGTTGGTTACATACTAAAACGGGATTAAATCAGAATTTTCCAGCAACTTTTCTTCTGAGAGGAGTACGATTATGGAAGAAAAAAAATATGAACTGCAGGATGTCCAAAAACCTAATCTGTTCAGGGAAACATTCCCCTATTCGGAATTTCCCAAAACCGTTCTTGACGGCAAAATGGTGCCTATGGAGGTTCCTGAAAATGTCTGGATCACTGATACAACATTCAGGGACGGACAGCAGGCAAGACCGCCTTACACAGCCGAACAGATCCTTAGAATTTATGATCTTTTCCACAAGATAGACAACAATACCGGACTGATCAAACAGTGCGAATTCTTTCTTTATTCTGATAAAGACAGAAAAGCTGTCGAAATGTGTAAGGAAAGAGGATATAAATATCCTGAGATAACGGGCTGGATCAGGGCCGTACCTACTGATTTTAAATTCGTAACAGATATGGGCTTAAAGGAAACCGGTATCCTGACCTCTGCAAGTGACTACCACATTTTCCTTAAACTCAGGAAAACACGACAGCAGGCATTAAACGCTTATCTGGATATCGTTAAAGAAGCCATAGATAACGGCGTAATCCCGAGATGTCACTTTGAGGATATTACAAGAGCGGACTTCGAAGGTTTTGTACTGCCTTTCGCAGAAGAGCTCATGAAAATCTCTGAGGAATATGATTCACCGGTTAAGATCCGTCTTTGTGATACGCTTGGCTTCGGTATCCCCTGGAACGGCACTGCCCTTCCGAGAAGTATTCCTAAATTGATACACGGATTAAGACAGGTCGGCGTACCTGCCGAATGGCTGGAATGGCACGGCCATAATGACTTCCATAAGGTTGAGGTCAATGCAGCTACCGCATGGCTTTACGGTTGCTGTGCTGCAAACTGTGCAATGTTCGGCCTGGGCGAAAGAACTGGTAACCCGCCTCTTGAAGGTGTGGTCGTAGAACATGCCCAGCTGAAAGGTATGCACCCGGATATCAACTACGAGGCCATCACCGAACTGGCAGAATACGGAAAGAAGGAACTGGGTCTGAATATATCTGACAACTATCCGCTTATCGGTAAGGACTTTAATGTTACAAGAGCAGGTATTCATGCAGACGGGTTGCTTAAAAATGAAGAGATTTATAATCCCTTCGATACCAACAAACTGCTTAACAGGCCTATCGGTGTTGCTATTACAGATAAGACCGGAGCTGCCGGTATCAAACACTGGATCGAAACAAGATACCAGATCGAAATCCCTAAACATGACCCGAGAGTACTGAAAGTAAAAGACAGGATCGATAAAGATTACGCGGCTAACAGAGTCTCGGCTATATCTGATGAAGAAATGTATGAATGGATTGAAGAAGCTTTCGGAGATGATGTACCTCCTAAAAGGGAGTAGATCAATTGTCTGATAAAGAAATAAAAGCAGTCATCTTTGACTTCGGAGAAACGTTATTTACGTTCGGAAAAGTCAAAAAAAGTTTTTATTTCAAAAAAGGGGCCAGGCTTTCTTATGACTATCTGAAAAGCCTTGGAAAACCCGTCGGAAGTTTTAAAATATATTGCTGGCGAAGTCTCATCGAATTGAGGCTTCGCCTTTTTATTTCCAGCATCACAAAAAATGATTTCGATGCAATGTCCGTTCTGAAAAACATCGCCGATAAAAAAGGTATCCATCTTGACTCAGAAGAGCAATATAAAAAATTCGTCTGGCTCTGGTATGAACCTTTAAGCAAAGCGGCTCAAACCGAGCCTGACATAAAACAGACCCTGCAGAAATTAAAGGACATGGGTATTAAACTCGGCATTCTTTCAAACACATTCGTGAACGGTCACTGCCTGGAGTGGCATTTAAAACAGGAAAACCTGCTGGATTTCTTCGATACCAGACTTTACTCCTATCAATTTGAAAAAAGAAAACCCGCCGCTTCGATATTCAAGTCGGCAGCGGAAAAAATAAATATTCCGCCTGAAAACATTCTTTTCATCGGAGACAGAATAGATGCCGATATCGAAGGAGCATTAAACAGTAATATGCAGGCAGTAATGAAGAAAGCATACACCAACAAAAATAAAAAACCTCCCCGATCGGCCTATGTTATTGAAAAATTATCGGAAATTCCTGCTATCATCGAAAAAAATAACGGCAAAATTGCCCCAAATTCTTAAAACCATTTCAATTTTTTACGATTTTTAATATAATCTCATCAAAATTTAGTCTCAAAAGGAGTTGTTAATGGAAATACCTGCTTATCAAAAATGTATTAATCCGAAATGCAATGCGGAATTCGACTGCATGCAGAAATTATTCAAATGTCCCAAATGCGGCGAGCTGCTGGATATCAAATATCACTGGGACAAGATAGAAGTTCCAAAAAAACTTTCAGACTTTGCAGACCGCTGGGCAACAAGGAACAAACGACTTGATTTTTCAGGGGTATGGAGATTCAGGGAACTGCTGAACTTCTGTCCAGATGGACACAAAGTCACCATAGGCGAAGGCCAGACCATACTCCAGCAAAACTGCGCCATTGCACAACATCTGGGCATAAGGCCTGACGGACTTTACCTTCAATACGAAGGGCTCAATCCTTCAGGGTCTTTTAAGGATAACGGCATGACCGCCGCCTTCAGCCATGCAAAGATGGTGGGCGCAAAAACATGCGCATGTGCTTCGACCGGTAACACCTCTGCTGCAGTAGCTCTCTACGCCCATCACACTGGAATGAAATGCACCGTTTTCATAGGATCGGGAAGGATAGCTTTCGGAAAGCTTTCCCAGGCCATGGACTACGGCGCACAGACCATTCAGATTCAGGGGGACTTCGACGACTGTATGAAACAGGTTCAGGATGTGTGTACTGAAATGGGGCTTTACCTCCTGAATTCTCTCAACCCTTTCAGACTGGAAGGCCAGAAAACAATAATGTACCGCATACTCGAGCAAATGAACTGGGAAGTGCCGGACTGGATAGTTGTACCGGGAGGCAACCTCGGAAATTCAAGTGCCTTCGGAAAGGCCTTTAAAGAACTTAAAGACCTCGGCCTGATCGACCGTATGCCCAGACTCGCAATAATAAATGCAACCGGTGCCGACACCTTAACCGATCTTTATAACAGCAAAAAACTCACATGGAACGATGGCTACGTCGATCAAAATGTTGTGGATGAATTTTATGCCGACCTGACCGCTAGACAATTTTCACCTCATACCATCGCTTCAGCGATCGAAATTTCAAGGCCGGTGAATCTGAAGAAATGCCTCCGGTCACTTGATATAATGGACGGTGTAGTTATTGCAGTGCCGGATGAGGAGATCAGTGACGCAAAAGCCCTTATAGGAAAGCATGGCCTTGGATGCGAACCTGCATCTGCCGCTACTATCGCCGGGCTTATACATCTGCTCGAAGACGGTATCATTGAAAAGGATTCCAGGATCGCCTGCGTACTTACAGGCCACGCACTGAAAGACCCGGACCTGACCGTAAATTACCATAAAGATAATAAGGGAAAATTCAGCAATCCTCCCAAAGAAGCACCTAATGACCTGCAGGAAATCATAAAAATGATAAGTTGAAAAATAAACCGAATCTTACTAATCGCCCTTCTTCTTCAGGAGGGCTTTTTTTATTAATAAAATGACTTCAAACCCAGATATTCATAGAGCACAAAACCCGCAGAAAGCATAATACCTGAAAGCACATAAAGAATTATCGTGAGCTTATTGGGCTTGTCAAAACCCGGAATGGTCAGATTTTTTTTGGTTGCATATTTTACTGAAAGAAGGCCAATCGGCAGCAAAGGCAGCATAAGTATCGCCGGGTAAAGCATGAATTCCAGAAAATTCATGGATAAAAATGCGATCGCAAAGGCGCTTAATATACCGAACCTGTAGATGTCGGCGGCAGTCTTAACGCCGAAAACGACTACCGTGGTCTTCTTGTTTGCGTTTTTATCTGCCCGGTAATCCGGAAAGGCATTGATAAGCGCAACCATCGCGATCAATATACCGATTATGCTTGCAGGTATCAGTGGACACCAATCCAAATTTCCGGTCTGAATATAATAAGCTCCATAGGTCGGCAGCAATCCGAAAATAATAAAAATATGGGCCTCTCCCGGCACGCGGTAGCAAATCCTCAAAGGCGGTGCCGTCCAGAAATACCCCCCTGCCACGCCTATTATTCCTAAAGCCAGTATAAACCAGCTCTGTGTAATCCAGACTATGATCAACCCTGCCGCTGCTCCAAGACCAAGTGCAGTAAATCCTACCCTTTTCATGGTCTTGGGTTTGATCTTGCCTTCCTGGATGTATCTTGACCCCCCTCCGAACTGATTCGGGTTGTAATTGTACCAGTCGTTACCCGATTTATGGTCGTAGTAATCATTGATCATGTTCGAACCGGCATTTATCAGCATAATGGCAATGAGGGCAAGTAAGGCAGGCAGTAATTTTAATTCACCTGTCAGGGCAAAACCAAGCGCTGTACCTGCAAGAACCGGAGCCGTTCCCGGTATGAGAAATTTCGGCTCGACCATGAACAGCAGAAAAACTATTTTTTTCAAAAAACTACTATCAGAATCCATTCAAACACCTCGTAACCCCATTTTACAAACTAAAAAAGGCCTCTGCAATATAAAATATCACCGAGGCCTTAGCGGGTATGTATAATTTATTATTTATCCTTGTACTGCTTATACAGTTCAGCCAGTTCGTCTGGCCTGACAACTACGAAATTTTCGGGCAGTGAATCAACAAGTTCCTTTACATGTTCGAAAGTAAAACGCCAGTTGGAAAGGCATACCATCATAAACCCGGGCAGTTCATCCGGGACATCTTCAAGTATATACTGCAAAGTTTTATCAGCTCCTCTGCCGTTTATGGCATGAAATACCGCGACATCATCAACAAAATAGTTGGCCTCTTCATAGGCACTGTCTTTGCGATAATCCGCGTAAATCACTTCCAGGTCTTCGATCTTTTCTGCATAATCATAGAAATTTTCAGAACCCTTACCTCCCATCTGGAAGACCCATACCCATTCCATGGCAAGTTTGCTCATGTACTTATCTGTAAGTTCAAGAAATTCATCCCATACTTTTTCTTTCTTATCTCCAAAATTAGTTGCAAAATCTCTCGGCCAGATATAACCCACACCCGTAGGTGCCGCACCGAAAGAATCCATTTCACTTAAAGAATTGTAATAATAATCCACAACCGGCGCCTGCATATCTATCAAACTCGGCCCCATCGCCCAGCCTACAGGAAGCTGACTTCTCTGTTCGTGCTCCCAGTACATCGGGAAATAATCGTACCACGTATTCAGATTATCACCATCTGAAAGAAGAAAGGTAATATAAACTTTGTCTTCAAGTTTAATAACCCGTGTCGGTTTCTGTTTAAAGTTTTTGATCTTGCTGTCTATCCCCGTCCAGACGGAAAGATTCGCCTTCCATTCCATGGGGATCAAAAACTTGCCGGTTCTGGAAATAAAGGGCAGTCCCTGGCCTTCGCCGATACCGTATCCCCAGCCTGCCCAGGGAAAACCCAACACCGGAATATTAACCGGCATCTTATTGAGCAGTTTTGTGAAATATCTTTTTTCCTTCTTTGTAGATGAATATTTATTCCGGCTGTCTTCTTCGCCGGTTATCCAGAAAGTGAATATCTTTTTTGACACCAGGTAATCCCTGATCTGCGAAATTTCAGGTTTGGGTGCAAGGTATGAAATAGCGGTATGATCCATCTTGTCCCAGAAATTCTCATAAGCCCATTTGTAAGCCTCAATATTTGTATCCCATCTGCTCTTTAGATCTTCAACTACATTCAGCTCGTATTTCTTTACCTGTTCCGGATATGCAGCTGGAATGCCTTTTATTGACGCCATCATAGTTGCGATATTTAAACTCGCGGGAAAATCCGGATCGACCTGAATAACATCTTTGATCTCATATTTTTCAAGCAGCTGCTCTACCGAATAAAGCCAATTGATCCTGCTGTCAAGATACCCTTTATCCTGCAGCCAGTTCAGCCATTTAAGGTCATGCTTGACATCCGTCTTTTCATACTGAGCTGCCGTTGCGCCAGGTTTTTTTAGAATCAGGTAAAGCCCAGGTTTATCTTTATTTATGATCCCCTGGGCAGTGGTAAGAAGTACTTTGGTCTTACCGTCCACGTGAAAGGCATCATAAACATCCAGAACCTCAGCCGGCTTTTCTGACCTCGGATATAAGCTCTCCAGAGGACGATCCAGAAATACCGGTTCCGCTGCCAAGAGATTAGATGAAATAATTAAAAAACAGCTGGTGATAAAAATTTGCTTTAAAAAATTCATACTCGATCCTCACTTAACCATTTGAATTTTAAACTACCCCGATTAAAACGTGCTGTCTGAAATTATATTGCAGAAAATCAAGTATGCAAGTAGGAATTAACGAAATGGTATATTAATCTTCAGGGAGGAGACTTTCGGGATCTTCCAGTAAGGTTTTTATTCTGTTTAAAAACTTCGCTGCATAAACACCGTTCACTACCCGGTGGTCAGCGGCCAGATTAAGGCTTACCATCTTGGCATTGCCCTTCTGATTTTCACCTTCAAAAACCGGTTCCCGGGATATGTTGCCGACGGTCAGGATAACGCTATCTGTAGGCGGAATTATGCCGTAAAAGGAATTTATATTATAAGGTCCTAGATTGCTCACTGAAATATTCATATCGTCAAGATCAGCAAGCTCAAGTTTGTTGCTCCTGGCCTTTTCGGTAAGCTCTTTTTCCTTCTTTGCCAGTTCAATTACATCAATTTCATTCGCTTTCTTGATAACCGGAACCACAAGTCCCTGCGGTGCGTTTACGGCAAATCCCATATTTACAGCATCGGGGATTTGAATGTTTTCTCCCTGCAGTTTTCCCAGTACAAAAGGATACTGCTCTGCTGCTTTGGATGCGGCATAAAGGATAAAAGAGTTCGACGTCACCTTAAAAAAAAACCTCTTTCTCAGTTTAGACCGGCTTTTCATCATCTTAGTGACATCTGCCTTTAAATGCAGATAAAAGCAAGGCTTGGCCCTTTTGGAGGCAAGCATCCTTTTGCCGATAAGCCTTTGAATATTTGTCAAAGGGATAAATTCTGTCAAAAAAACTCCCCTGTAAAAATTTAATCAAAAAAATTCAATATTTCCTGAAGACTGAAAAACGGGAGTTATAAGAAGATGTTTCAACCTTTTTGTCAAGTATAATATTGATTTTGAAAACCAAACAGGGAATATAAAGTATTAAACATTGTAATGACAAACTTTTTTCGGGAAGGACTTAAAAATGACTGAACATAAATTCGTTAACGGGATCAATAAGGAAAGATTCGATGATACTTTGAAAGCGATCAAGGATAACCCGGAGCTTGCAAAATTCAAACTCCGGGCACATAATAAATGGGTAAACGGCACTCACTGTGAAACAAAGATCAGCGATTTTTACGGCACACGGCAGGAATCAAAACACAAACAGGAATTCGTTATGCATGCCGACGAACCGGAGGTACTGCTTGGTGAAGACCACGGCCCCAATGCCACAGAAGCTGCCCTTTACGCACTGGCTTCATGTCTGAATACCACCTTGATCTGCCATGCCGCGGCGATGGGAGTAAATATAGATGAACTAGAATTGGAGCTGGAAGGAGAATTGGATCTTTACGGTTTTCTGGGGCTCTCACAGGAAGTTCGAAATGGATATCAGAATGTAAATGTCAAATGCCGCATAAAAGCCGAAGTCAGCGATGAAAAACTGAAGGAACTCTGCGAGCTTGCACAGAAAAGATCACCAGTTTTCGATATCTTCACCCATGAAGTACCTGTAAAAGTCCAAATGGAAAGAATACAGCCGGCACCTGCAGTATAAAAGCGAAAGGCAAAGGCCGGGAATATCAATCCCGGCCCGAATTTTCCGGGTTTTCATCACCCTCGGACAGGCCGAAGCCCGGAATGTGATTGCCTGTAGAATTATTTTAAAAGCTCAAAGCACACTTCTGCTATATTTGTGTTGTCTATATAAGCACCTCGAACTTTGTCTTTTCTTATATCTTTTCTGAACTCATACGCTCCTGTGCCTTTGGCGTAAAAAGGAACAAGCGAATTAGTATGTCCTCCGCTGTTCCACTCCATACCCGGAACTTTGCCCTGTCCTTTATTTTTTATCTCATTCCATACAGGCCCTTCCCAGGTCCAGCCTGAATCCGGGCCCGTCAAGTATCCACATTCATGATCTGCGGTGACAATTAAAAGCGTCTCATCCCAGCTGCTTTTCTTTCCCACCCATTCAACCACTGCCTCGACAGCATTGTTAAAAGCTATCTGCTCTTCGATCATCCTGCCGGACTGATTATCGTGACTTGCCCAGTCAACCGCACCCCCTTCCACCATCAGAAACAATCCGTCCTCATCGTCATCGAGAACATTCAAAGCCGCATCGGTCATTTCCTCAAGAGTCGGAACGCTGTCAATAAGTTCAGCGGAATAAGGCATATCTTCGTCTCCGGATCTTTCTTTCTGTAGGGTCTTATGAACTTTGGCAACACCGATCACCCTTTTATTTGTTTCACCATGAGAAAGCTCAATAAAATCGTTACGGTCTTCTATAAATGTCCAGGAATCATCAATGCCGTCCCCGTCGCAATCTCCACTAACTTTACCAGCTTTGAGTCCTTCCCATATATCCTTGCCGCCCACATACTTATAATCGTTGAAAATTTCTACAGGTTTTCCGTTTTCATTATAAAGCGGATGCCCGCAACCCATTATCACTTCACATGCACTTTCTAGAACCATTTCTTTTGCGATATCTTCATAATCATTTCTGTTTGTATTATGTGCTACAAAACCCGCCGGCGTCGCATGGCTGATCTGTACGCTGGTGACCACCCCGGTTGCCTTTCCCAGTTCCTCGCACCTTTCGAGGATATGCTTCACCGGCTTCTTTTCGGTATCGACGCCTATTGCACCGTTATATGTCTTTATCCCGGTTGACATTGCGGTAGCAGCTGCAGCAGAATCAGTAGCATCTTTTTTAAAATACGAAAAACTTTCCCATGCCTTGTCGGGGTTGTATCCGTCTCCTGCAGAATAAGTTGACATCGCAAGCCTTACAGGAAAACCTTCATAGACCTGAGCACCTTTGTCCCCGTATTCATAAAAACTGGCGGCATCGACATGAAAATATCCGCAACCGTCTGATATCATGATAATGATATTCTTCGGTGAATCTTTTGTACCGGCGTTTGCTTTATTTTCTAAGCCGAAGGCGAAAATCAGCAGAAAAACAACTAAAACCGCAGCAATTTGTTTCTTAAAAATATATTTCATCACAACCATTCTTCTAATTTAAATTCAAATTTTCCATTCCTGCTTGTCTATATTACCAGAAAGCTCATTTGTTTTAAGATATTATTAAGCCTCTGCTAAAAATAGATTAATAACATATTTTTATGTAACCTTTTCATCATATTACCATACTAACATAATGATCATGTAAAAAGAAATTTTAAACTAATTATGAAAGGGTAAAAAAATGAAGAAGTTAATGTTCAAAACAATGTTGGCTGGATTGATCCTTGTGTTTATTCTGAGTTCTCTGAGTATTGCCGAGCCCGGACGAGGAAGAAGAGGCGGCCATCGCAGAAGAGGTCCTGAAGCAGGAAGGATGAGAATGCAGGACCCGGGCGACAGAATGTTCGGCATGATGATCAGGAGGCTCGACCTCACAGAAGAGCAAAAAGAGGAAGTCAGAGATATCAGGGAATCCTATCAGGATAAGATCAGGGATGCCAGACAAGAGGTGATCAAAGCCATGAAGGAACTCGGTGAAAAAGTTCAGGACGAAGCTGAGGAATCTGAAATTAGGGAAATCGCTGCAAAAGTCGGCGTGGCAATGGGAGATCAGGCCGTTATAAAAGTACAGCAGCTCAAGGAAATAAAAAGCGTCTTAACCGAAGATCAAATCGAAGAACTCGAGGAAATGCAGGATGAATTCAAGGAGAGAATGGAAGAATTCAGGGAAGAAAGAAGAGATGAAGCTGAAGACAGAAAAGAACGAAGACAGCAAAGAATTGACAACATGCTGGACAAGCTCTTTGGAAACAATGATATCGACGGTGACGGGGCATTAACGCTGGAAGAACTCGAAGCAGAAGGCACTCGCACACCGGAATTCCTGATCCGCAGGTTTGACGGTATTGACGAAAATCAAGACGGTAAACTGGACAGAGATGAGATAGAAGAAGCGGTATCTGCCAAAGCTAGAATGCACAGAAAACAGCGAAGAAACAGGGATTAACAACCTTAAACCAAGAGCTCTGTCAGCAATTAATGACAGGGCTCCGTTTTCTTATTTGTCTTGATTTGATTTACGACTTAATTTAAATTTTAAGCATGGAACTGACTTTAAATGGCAATGATCATATAATTTTTCTGGCAAAGCTTTCTTCAGGCTCAAATGAAGGTTCTTTAAAAAATTCAGATAAGTCCCCGGTAAAAATAGAAGACCTTCGGGATATCAAAAGATCACTCGAAGGTAACGACGATGCCTATAAAAATCTGGTAAACAGATATCAAAACAGGATCGGCAGATTGATGTGGAGATTTTCCAGAGACCGAAACACTCACGAAGAGCTGGTTCAAGATGTGTTCGTCGAGGCCTATTTCAGCCTGAAAAATTTCAAAGGAAAAGGAACATTTTTCAGCTGGCTTTCGACAATTGCGACAAGAGTCGGATACAGTTACTGGAAGGAACTGGAAAAATTAAAAAAGAAAGAAACTTTTAGCCTCCAAGACTGGGACAAAACAGCAGACTCTGAAAATTCAAATGAATTAGACAATGAAATGATTTATAAAATATTGCACAAACTACCGGTAAAAGACAGGCTGGTACTGACTTTAAGGTATTTAGAGGACTGCGATATAAAAGAAACCGCAAAAAGAACTGGCTGGTCAAGATCAATGGTAAAAGTTCAGGCTTTCAGGGCAAAAAAGAAATTCAAGGATTTGCTGGCAAAAGCCGGCGTGGAGTTGAAAAAATGAAAAATAACTTGGAAAACATATTGAAAAAGATCAAATACGATACTGCCCCTGAGGTGGACGTTACGGAAAAGGTAATGTCCACCATCAAAAACAGAGAATACGAAGTGGTAGAACATTCGCCAAAGTCTCTGATGCTTGTTGCCGCACTGTCATCAGCTGCTGCTGCCTGTCTTCTGATAATTGCTGCCGTTATTATTAAATTGAATCAGGAACCTTTAGCGGAAATTGTGGAAGAAATTGCCTGGGTATTTTAAATGAATGATGAAAACAAAAAAAATATTGAACTAGTGATGCAGAAAAATAGCTTCTGGAAAAGTGTTTCCCTCGGCCTGCTGATATTATTAACCGGTATAATTATCGGTACAGCTTCTACCATGATAATTTATGAAAACAGGACCCGTAAAAGAATGCAGACACCGGTCTTTCCCAGAAGGGGAATGCTTAAAAGAATGGAAAGAACTCTTAATTTGACACCTCAGCAGGTCAAACAGATCGAACCTATCCTAAAAGAACATATGAAAAGCCTTCACGAAATAAAAATGAAGGCCAGGCCTGAAATCGAAAAAGAGCTGACCGCGATGAAAAATGAGATCGAAACTGTTTTAAATGAAGAACAAAAGAAAAAGTGGCGGCAGGGAATAAGAAGATTAAAGGAAAAATTCAGATCTCCGGAAAGAAGAAGACCACATCATCGCAGAGACGATAGAAGGAAAAAACATAAAAAAAGAGAAACTCACGACACAGAACCAAACCGCTGAACTGACAATCAGCCCTTATTTTGAAGACTTATAAAATTTACCTTTCCAACTTTAACACCCTTTTGGCTGATTATCCTCTCGGAAAGCTTCTGGATGTCTTTAACTTTGCCTTTTAAAATTATACTCTCCATGCAGTCGGTCGAAGTTATATGTATATGAGTTGAACAAACCACTTCCGGAACATGAGTGTGCTGCAGGGAAGTAATCTTTTTGGCAAGTTCGGTTGTATGATGATCGTAAACGATGTTTAAACTGGCGATGGCAAAAGAGTCAGGATCAGAAAGCTTCTCTTCGTTTACTGTCTCCCTTATCATGTCGCGAAAAGCCTCTGACCTGCTGGGATAAGTTTTCTTTTTGATCACTTTATCGAAATCTTTAAGAAGCTTTTTTTCTACCGAAATTCCTATTCTTTCTATCTTATCCATGGCCAAATCTTCCTTTAATCCTTACTGGTGACAAAAATCACCTGTTCAGCAAAAATATTCGGTGCAAAACTGATGGGACTTCTTTTATTCTGTTTTAACGGTATCTTCTTTTGCACCTTCACATCCAGTTTCCTGCAGAAACGGTCAAAGTCCTTGATAGACAAAAAGTGAATGTTCGGTGAATTATACCAGGTAAAAGGAAGCTGTTTTGTCACGGGAGCATGTCCCTTAAAGAAAAGCTGTAACCTGCTTTTCCAGTATGCAAAATTCGGAAAACTGACGATAACTTTTTTTCCCACCCTTAAAAGTTCCCTGAAAACCTTTTCGGGATTTTTAACTGTCTGGACCGTCTGGGACAGTATCACATAATCGAATTTTTTATCCGAATAATTATCCAGACCCTGTTCGACATCGTGCTGAATTATCGGGATACCCTTTTGAACGGAAGTCAAAACCAGATCCTGGTCAAGCTCTATTCCTTCTGCCTTAATGTTCTTGTCATGGATGAGGTTTTCCAGAAGTTCGCCATCACCGCAGCCGATATCAAGTACGGTAGAATCAGGTTCTGTCATTGATTCGATAAGATCATAATCGACACGTGCTCTCAACACCCTCTCTTCATGGGTCAGTCTTCTTCTATTTTGATTTCCGTTAGACTTTAACGCGTAAGCGGGATTGTAAGTGGCATCCAGAAACCCGGAAATAAAGGCACCTAAAGTATCTGTCTCCAGCAGGAAAGAGTCATGGCCGTACCCTGATTTTAAATTACAGTAACTTACATCTTTTCCGTCTGTGACCAGGGCATTTACGATCTCTTTAGATTGTTCCGGAGTAAACAGCCAGTCACTGGTAAAGGACACCACAAGGAATCTGCTTTGTACTCCCTTAAAGGCATTTGCTAGTGACCCGTAGTTTCTTTCAAGATCGAAATAGTCCATTGCCTTAGTTATATAAAGATAACTGTTGGCATCGAACCTTTCCACAAATCTCTGACCCTGGTAGTCAAGATATGTCTCTACGGCAAATTCGGAATTAAAATCATAATTGTAGTCCTCTGATTTTCTCAGCTGTCTGCCGAACTTTTCCCTCATGCCTCTTTCGGAAAGATAGGTAATATGTCCTATCATTCTTGCAATAGCAAGGCCGCGGTTTGGACCTTCTTCGATCTCGTATTTTCCGCCGTTGAATTTCGGGTCGGCAAGTATGGCGTTTCTTCCCACTGCATCAAAGGCGATCGACTGAGCGTTCAAGCGGGATGTTGTCGCAATAGGGATGACCGCTTTTACATAATCCGGGTAATCTATTGCCCATTGAAGTGCCTGCATACCTCCCATGGAACCGCCTATCACCGCAAGCAATTTCTTTATACCCAGGTTATCAAGCAGTAATTTCTGCACTTTCACCATATCGGCTATGGTTATGATGGGAAAATCGAGGTTGAACCTTTCACCTGTTTCGGGATTTACCGATGAAGGTCCGGTGGTGCCGCTGCAGCCGCCCAGAAAATTCGAGCAGATCACAAAATACTTATCGGTATCAATTCCCTTGCCCGGCCCTATCATGGAATCCCACCATCCGGGCTTCCTGTCATCATAGGAGTGTCTTCCGGCAGCATGAGCATTTCCCGAAAGCGCATGACATATCAGGATAACATTATCCTGTGCTTCGTTCAGCTCGCCGTAAGTTTCGTATGCCACGTCAACGTGATTCAGAATCTTGCCGCTCGACAGTTCCAGAGGATTGTCCCTGTCAACCACTCTGACAGTCTTTGTCTCGACTATTCCAACGGATTTTTTCTCTGTTTTTTCCATAAGAACATAAGTATAGCCAAAAAATTCCTCATGTAAAGAAAAGGTTATTCGATATTATATTAAAGTCCCCGACCCGGTAAGGACGATGTCATAGAATAATATTTATAACCACAACCTCCCAATAAGACTTGAAATATTGAATTGGGGACATAAAATAGTGTCAGGGTTGTGACAGAATTTTGTTCTTTGCCTTTTTGAAAGGAGAATATCATGGCGAAAAGAAAAAAAAGTAAAATGGTCAAGGGAACTTGGTCAAAAGATGAAGTCAAAAAGTTGAAAAAGATCTTCCGCAACAATCCGACAAAGAAAGTTGCTAAAGAACTCAACAGACCTCTTGACGCTGTAAAGAAAAAAGCTTCAAGAATAGGGCTTACAAAAACAAAGAAATATCTGAAGACACTCGGCAGAAAATAATCAGCTGATTTCCTTCAGGATCATGGAGACATAATCCTGAATTTTGTCTTTCAATGCGGAAGTCAACTCATTGCCCGGTTCAACACTCTGAGGCTGAATGCCGAATATAACGATCTCTTCAGGTGATTTCTCAAGAAACTTGCATATTTTAAGAATCTTGACAAGATCGGCCTCGTGAGGTTGTTTGGGCAGTGTCTTTATGGAAGATACATCTCCCGGCGAAAATTTCTTAATTGTTCCGGGAGATGTTTTCATATCTGCACAGTCTATAAAGACCGCTTTCTTTCTTTTTTCAAGGTAATGAACTACGGAAAGACCCGCCAGCCCTGCATCGAGAAATTCGACATCCGGATATTCACCTGCATGCTTTTCCAACTCCTCTATAAGCTTACAGCCTATTCCCTCGTCCTGCATAAGGACGTTGCCTATACCGATAATAAGAATTGGCTTGACAGTTTCTTCGGCCATTACACAAATTCAACATCCAGCATATGAGTAGAACATGAAATACAGGGGTCATATGCCCTTACCAGCATTTCCAGTTTCTGCCTTACGGCATCTTGTCCCTCATCAAGAATTGACGGAACCAGTTTCTCGAAGTCCTTCTGAATATTCGCATGGTTCTGGTTCGTCGGGATACACATATTAGCCCCCAGACAAACTCCATCGTCGTCGAATTCATACTGATGGAACAAAATTCCCCTGGGCGCTTCCACTGCACCGGATGCCTTGCCGGCACGTGGCTTTACCTTGACATTTTCCTTCCGTATACCGTCTGAAAGCAGTCTGTCTATTATCTGTATGCTGGTTTCAGTTACATGGACACATTCCACCAGCTGAGCGATGGTATTCATAAATGGATTGCAACAGTCCTTTTTAAGGCCTACCTTTTCGGCAACAGCCTTTGCAGTATCTGTCAGCAGTTCATAATTATTGTTAAACCTGGCAAGTGCCCCCACTGCATAAGCGTCGCGATGCCACTTTGCCCATTTTGCAGTTGACTGATCTACCACATATTCATTGGCAACAAGCTCCCAGTCATCCACCGGCACCGTGCCGTCATGATCGGTTGAAGTAATATCCCCGTGATAAAAAGTGTACTCAGGAGGGTCGTTATTTTCCAGACACACGTATTCAGTTTCTCTTTCAAAATCCGGGACATTCTCAGCAACACCGAGTATTACCTCTGCAACTGTGCCCAGATCATCCATGGTTTCCTTCAAATTATCCTGCAGGTCTTTTAACTGTTCTTCAGATGGGAATTTTGTCAAACCGCCGGGAATTATAGTCACCGGATGGGTCTGTCTGCCTGCGATCAGGTCTGACCAGTTATTAGCTGTTCTGTGGATCTTTATTATTGTCTTGACGGCATCTTCTGCCTGAGCTGCCAGTGGAACAACCGAAGGCTGACTGAAAAAGTCAGGTGCCGCCAGATAACCGATATGCAGTATGTGACTCTGAAGCTGCTCGGAATAATGCATCAAGTGCCTTACATCATCTGCCTGCTTTGAAACCGGTATCCCCATCGCGTTCTCTATCGCCTTTGTCGCTGCAAGAGAATGAGTAATAGAACAAATTCCGCATATCCTGCTGACGATGATCTGTATATCTTCAAAGTTTTTGCCCCTTACCATGGCCTCGAAAAATCTCGGAGCTTCATCAACATTCCACTCCAGCCTTTCGATATTGCCGTCAGAGGCGTTAAGTATAATATTTCCGTGCCCTTCGACACGAGTTATATGTTTTACATTTACGTTTATTTCACTCATAAAGTAGGCTCCTGTTTACTCCCGAAAAGGACCATTTTCTGCTTTAATTCATGGATATCAAGCCCGAATCTCTGGATCACATCCTTGGCAGCTTCGATGTTCGCCTCATCTACATATCCCCTGCAGCCGAAACACCTGAAACCCGCCGAAGGGCATCTTGCCTTGCATCCTGCCCTGGTTATTGGCCCCAGACATACCTGGTCATACTGCCATAAACAGGCATTACCTTTTGCCTTGCATTCCACGCAAACCGGATACTGAGGTATCTCAGGCTTTTTACCAACCAGAAGGCTTCGGACTACATAAGTAAATTCCTTCCTGTCCATCGGGCAGCCGTGAACGTAATAATCCACCTTGACCACTTCATCGACCGCCTTTGTCATGGCAGTATTTAAGTGAGGTTTATTCGCATCACCCTGATAGACATAATCCTTGACTTCATCAAGGTTGAAATTATTCTTCAGTTTATTGACACCGCCTATAGTGGCACAGGCTCCTATAGCAACAAGTATCTTCGCCCTGCTCCTGATAAGCTCCAGCCGGGGTATATCTTCTTCCCTTGTAATGGAACCTTCGACTATGGCAATGTCGTATTCATGACTTTTTTCACTCATGGCTTCCCGCCATTCAACCACTTCTGCATCCTGCAAAAGCTCAAGCAGTTCTTCTTCGAGGTTTACGATCTGAAGCTGGCAGCCTTCACAGCAGGAAAAATCAAAAATAGCTATTCTCGGTTTATCTTCCATATCAAATTGCCTCCGGGACATCTTGCAGTTCTGAATATCTGAAAACCGGCCCGTCCTGACATACATACTTGTCGTTTATCTGGCAGTGACCGCATTTCCCAACTCCGCATTTCATCCTTCTTTCCAGGTTAAGGAAAATGTTCTCATGCGGCACGTTATCCTCTTCCAGTGACATGAGAACGAATTTATACATTACCGGCGGGCCGCATACAAATATATACGAGGATTCAAGTTCGTGCTCGATCTTCGGTATTAATGTTGTCACCACACCAACGTTACCGTTCCAGCAGTCATCCGCTTCATCGACCGTTTCAAGAAGCCTGATATCATGGCTTTTTCTCCATTTCTCAAGCTCGGAATGGAAAAATCTCTGGCTGTAACACTTGGTGCCGAATAAAACCGTAAGCTCACCGTAATCATCTCTGTTATCCAGGATGTACTTTATGAAAGAACGCTGAGGTACAAGACCTATACCGCCGCAGATAAATACAACATCCTTGCCCTTTGCTTCCTCTGCCGGGTACAAGCCCGTGCCGTAAGGACCTCTTATTCCCACTTTGCTGTTTGCATCCATGTGATGTATCTGCTTTGTCACATTACCTGCTCTTCTTATCACCAGCTCGATGCCGTCCTCTTTAGTAGGTGAAGAAGATATCGAAATCGGAGATTCACCGAAACCGGGTATGGACAACTCTACGAACTGTCCCGGCTGATAGATCAAAGGTTCATCGTCCATCTCTATATCCATATAAAGCTCTGTGGCGTTCATCATCCGTGCCTTTTTCACCGTAGCTGGATAAGGCAGGTAAATATCTTTTGTACTTTGTTTGCCGCACATAATCTTTATTCCTTATTATCCAATTCCCAAATCATCGATAAGCCTGTTATAAACCTTTACAGGATTTGCAATATCAGGCAGGCAGGCCTCGATACATCTTCCGCAGCCCACACATGCCATCTGTCCGCCTATCTTGCTGGGGACATATTTAGCCTTCCTGTAGAATCTGTGGCGGTAACGCATGTATCTCTTATCCCTGAATTCATGTCCGCCCGCAACTTCCGTAAATCCTTTCAACTGACAGCTGTCCCATTTTCTTTCACGCTCCCCGCTTTCGAGGTCCCAGTCAAAATCATCCTGAACATCGAAACAGTAGCAAGTGGGACAAACCTGGGTACACGATCCGCAGCTGAAACAGGTTTCCGCCTTTTCCTTCCAGACCGGATGCTCATAGGCCCGCTCCAGTAATCTCGGCAGGTAAGAAGGTTTGTATTTAAGCTGATGCTTGTTAAGCTTTTTCTTGTTGTTTTCCCAGACCTTTTTTCTCATCTGGATATCCTTTTCGGTTGCATCCTCTATATCAGGTGCAAGGTTTGCGGCCTTTCGTCCTTTATCGGTTTTGATCTCAAGCACATATGAATTTCCTATATCCGTGAGCAGAATATCGAAGCCCTCATCAACAACTGCTGTATTCATCGAAGCGGCAAAGACATTTTCAGAAGGTGTGATAACATCTGATGCTATTACTGTTGCTGCCTTTCTCCTGGCGAAATAATGAACGTCATAATGATCCTGCTTAAAAAGCTCATCCATCTGATTAATGGCTATCATGTCATAAGGATGAATGCCGATAACGGTAAATGTTTCATCATTCAGCACGGAATGATAATGCTGTTTTTTGTCGAATTTTAAAAGCGTTTCACAGGGAGGCTGAAAATACTTCTTCGGTGCCTGGATGGCTACATCGTAATCGAGCTTAAGGTCTTTTGGGTCCTTCAGAATATCGAATTCGTACCTGTCATCCTTATCCTTTTTACGCTGGATACCGAAAGTCTTCTGATAATTGATCAGTTCCGCTATCCACTTGTTGAATTCTACTTTTGGTATTTTTTTAGTACTCAACTGGTTTCCTCCTCAATAGATCCCATTGGCAAATTGATGTTACAAAACTAAATTTTATTGTGTTTACAATCACGATTAGAATGGCATTATAAACAATAAAACGAATTATTTAAACACATTTTTCAATAAAGATAAATAATTTGGTATCAATCGGAAAGCATGCACCTTGACTTTTTAATTTATTTTATATACCTTATCGCTGATATTTTGTTTATAAAATTACAGGAGAAAAACTTTGAGAGTACTATCAGGAATTCAGCCGTCAGGAAGACTGCATATAGGAAACTACTTCGGGGCAATGAAACAGCACCTTCAGCTGCAGGAAAAACACGAGGGATTTTATTTTATAGCCGACTATCACGCCCTTACAAGTAACCCCGAACCCCAGGATCTGACAAAGAGAACCCTTGATGTCGCCATGGATTACCTTGCTTTGGGACTTGATCCTGAAAAAACCGTCTTCTGGAAACAGTCCGATCTTCCTGAAGTCACCGAACTGACATGGCTGTTATCCTGCATTACTCCAATGGGTCTATTACAAAGGTGCACCAGCTATAAAGATAAAATCGCACAGGGACTTTCTCCCAATCACGGCCTTTTCGCATATCCCGTGCTTCAGGCAGCAGATATACTTATCTTCAACAGCGAACTCGTACCGGTCGGGGCCGATCAGAAACAGCATATCGAAGTAACCAGGGACGTGGCCGGCTATTTCAATAAAAAATACGGCGAGATCCTTACTCTTCCAAAAGATTATATCCTCGATTCGGTCGCGGTCGTGCCAGGTATTGACGGCAGAAAAATGAGCAAAAGCTACGAAAACACTATCGGCATCTTCGAAGAAGAAAAAAAGATGAAGAAAAAGGTAATGCGGATCGTTACCGATTCTACTCCGGTAGAAGAACCCAAGGACCCGGATAAATGCAACGTCTTTGCCCTTTTAAAACTTTTCGCCTCAGAAAATGAACTGAAAGAATGGGAGGAAAAATACCACGCAGGAGGAATGGGATACGGCGATGCAAAAAAACGTCTCGCCGAGCTGATGAACGAATACTTCCAGCCTTACAGAAAAAAAAGAGAAGACCTGGAAAATAACATCGATTATGTTAAACAGGTCCTGAAAACCGGTGCAAAAAGGGCAAGAGAAGTTGCAGCCGAAACTCTCAAAAAAGCGAGAAAAGCTGTAGGAATCGATAATTAAGATGAAAGAAAAACTGGTAACAGCCGCAAAATTCGATAATTCCTTTGATGCAGACATTGCAAAGCAGATTCTTGAAAATGCGGGAATAAAATGTGTGATTTCCGGCGAAAATTTTGCTAATGTATACCCTGTGCCGGGACTGGCAAAGGTGGAACTGCTAGTCTTGGAAAAAGATAAGGAAAAAGCGATTGAAATTCTTGATGAGAATTCAGATAGGGATATCGATTGAGCACTTACCGTGTAAATCTTGAAGTTTTTGCAGGACCACTGGATCTCTTGCTGTACCTGGTCAAAAAAGAGGAAGTGGACATCTACGACATCCCCATCACCAAAATAACCGACCAATACCTGAAATACATAGAAATGCTCAAAAGCCTTGATATCGAGGTTGCAGGAGAATTCCTGGTCATGGCAGCCAGCTTGATGCAGATAAAATCGGCAATGCTTCTGCCCAAGGCTGACCCCGATGAAATGGATGAAGATGAAGCTATCGACCCCCGGTCGGAACTGATAAAACAGCTCCTGGAGTACAAAAAATTCAAGGATGCAGCAAATTATCTGCACGAAGTAAATGACCACCAAAAGAAAAAATACACTCGTCCCGACACGATCCTGAAACACGTTGAGCCGGAAAAGAAACCCGAACTTGACCTCGAAGATGTCAGCATATGGACGCTGCTTGAATCATTCGATGCTATCATGCAGGCAACGGGCCACGGCTTTTACCGCGACTACAGTCACATAAAAGACGACACCCCCATCGACCAGTACCAGATCCGCGTATTAGAGAAACTCCAGGCAGAAGGCCCCATGACATTCGAAAGGATATTCGAGGGCAAAAAAAAGAAAATGGTAATGGTCGGCATGTTCCTTGCTATGCTGGAACTGGTCAGGAACAAGCTCATCTGGCTCAATCAGCCCCAAGAATCAGAAAACATCTACGTAAAGGCCCTCACCGATGAACCCGCAGAAAAAGCGGTACAGAACGCAATAATCGCAACCGAAGAAGAACAACTCTTAAAAGAACAGCAGCGGAAAGAGATCGCGGAAGGTAAAGAAGTTTCCGTAAAAGATGAACCCGAAACGGGATATCAGCCGGCTGAAGAAAAGGCACCTGAAAAAGCTTCCGAAACCGATTTTGCAGAACCCGAAAACGATACTGAAAAAACCGATCAGCCTTCCGAACAAAGCGGAAAACCTCCAATCCCCATCGCGGAGTTACCTCCGAAAAAGAAATCGGAATCCAAAAGATCGAACCTGGAAAAAATAAAATAAATTCCTGTCGAAATAACGCCAATTATTGATTGACATTTTCGTCCCATAACCTAATATAGTCCTTTAGTTAGATTTTCTTGAAAATTGAAAGGATTAGCGATGGCGGAAAATGTTATCGAATTGACGGATGAAAATTTTGATGAAGTGGTTCACCAGTCAGATCAGCCCGTTCTTGTAGATTTCTGGGCACCATGGTGCGGCCCGTGTAAGATGATAACTCCCATAATTGAAGAACTGGCAGAGGATTACTCTGACAAGGCGAAGTTATGCAAGCTCAACACGGACGAAGCAAGAGACAGCGCAATGGAGTTCGGCATCAGTGCTATCCCCACAATTATTATTTTCAAAAACGGCCAGATCGAGAAAAAATGGGTAGGCCTGACTTCCAAAAAAGACATGAAGGAAGCACTTGACGAACTTATCTAAACTTTATTTCTTATTCAAATTTCAGTAACCCCCGCATAGCCGGGGGTTATTTTTTTGAACACTTCTCCCGGCAAACGGATATACTTAAACGTTCAAAATTTCACAATTAATGAATTTTAAACTGGAAAACCTGCCGTAAATATGTTTTTATACGGCATTTGTGTGCATATAGCAAGTTAATGATAATTTTTTTAGGGCAAGTGATCGTAAAAATGGCACATAAAATAGTGAACAAAAAACAGCTGTCAGAAGACGTCTTTTTAGCGGAGATCGAGGCCGAAAATGTGGTAAGAGCAAGAAAACCCGGCCAATTCATAATCCTGAGCATCGATAACGAAGAAGGCGAAAGGATCCCTCTAACCATCGCAGATGCAGATGAGGACAAGGGAACCCTAACCATAATCTGGCAGAGGGTAGGCAAAACCACCGCTCAGCTGGCGGAACTCAAAGAAGGCGACAGTATTGCAAACGTCGCCGGCCCGCTGGGGACTCCAACCGAGATCAAGAACTTCGGTACGGTAGTATGCGTCGGCGGAGGTATCGGAAACGCTCCGCTTCTTCCCATCACAAAGGCACTGAAAAAAGCAGGCAACAGGATAATCAGCATCATCGGGGCAAGAAACAGGAACCTTCTGATACTGGAAGATGAATTTAAGGAAATAAGCGATGAACTCATCGTAACCACCGACGACGGCTCATACGGCAGAAAGGCACTGGTGACAGAACCGTTGAAGGAAGTATGCGAAAAAGAGGATATCGACCATGCCTTCGTGATAGGCCCTGCTATAATGATGAAATTCTGCTGCGAAGTAACGAAAAAATTAGACGTTCCAACCCAAGTGTCACTTAACACGATAATGATCGACGGCACGGGAATGTGCGGGGGATGCAGGGTGGAAGTCGGAGGCCAGCCCAAGTTCGTATGCGTTGATGGTCCGGAATTCGACGGGCACCTGGTCAATTTCGACCTGATGATGAAACGACAGGCCGCATATAAAAAGCAGGAAAAACAGGCCTACGAAAAATACAAACAACACAATTGCAGGATCGGACTGGATAAATAAAAAGGACTTTTCAGCACTTTAGAGGTTTAACGTGGACGATAAAGAAAGAAAAAAGAAACTGAAAGAACTCCTGAAAAAAAAGGAAAAAGGCGAACTGAAGGCAAAGGACAGGTTCGATATTCTCCCGCAGGATATGCCCGAACAGGACGCCGAAGAAAGAAGAAACAACATGAACGAGGTCGCACAGGGATACACCGAGGAAGAAGCAAGGCTCGAGGCCATGCGATGCATTCAGTGCAAAAACGCACCTTGCGTCAAGGGCTGTCCCGTTGCCATAAGAATAAAGGACTTCGTATCTGAGATCGCAGAGGGCAACTACAAGAAGGCACTGGATATCATCAGGGAAAATTCACTCCTTCCCGCCGTATGCGGAAGGGTCTGCCCGCAGGAAGTACAGTGTCAGGAAGCCTGCACCATCGGCAAAAGATACAAAGACCCCACGAAAGCAGTATCCATCGGAAGGCTGGAAAGGTTCGTTGCCGACCGCGCCGAAAGCCAGGAGGAAACACCCGAAGTGGCATCTGATACCGGAAAGAAGGTAGCCGTCATCGGCTCAGGGCCCGGCGGTATTGTCGCAGCTTCAGACTGCAGAAGAGCAGGCCACGACGTCACTATCTTCGAGGCGTTCCACAAACCAGGCGGAGTAATGATCTACGGCATCCCGGAATTCAGACTCCCCAAAAAGATCGTCCGCGAAGAGATCGAGACATTAAAGGATATGGGCGTGAAATTCGAATTCAACTTCATCGTCGGAAGAACCCGTACCATCAAACAGCTTATGGAAGAAGACGGTTTCGACGCTGTATACGTTGGCGTTGGTGCAGGACTGCCGAGATTCATGGGTATCGAAGGCGAATCACTCGTCGGCGTTTACAGTGCGAACGAATACCTCACCCGCTCGAACCTCATGAAAGCATACAAGTTCGGCAAAGGCGCAGATACCCCTATCGCAGACTCTAAGAAGGTCGCCGTAGTAGGCGGCGGAAACGTCGCCATGGACGCCGCCAGAACCGCCCTCCGACTGGGCGCAGATAAGGTTTATCTCGTTTACAGACGAAGCGAAAAGGAAATGCCCGCAAGGGTCGAAGAGGTCCACCACGCAAAAGAAGAAGGCATCGAATTTATGAACTTAAGAAACCCCAAACGCATCATCGGCGACGAGGACAGCAGGGTAAAGGCCCTGGAGTGCCTCAAATACGAACTCGGCGAACCCGACGACTCCGGCAGAAGAAGACCCATCCCCATAGAAGGCTCGGAATTCACCATCGAAGTTGACACCGTGGTCATAGCTATCGGAAATGCATCTAACCCGCTGATCCAGCAGACCACCCCCGAACTCGAATTCAACAAATGGGGCAATATCGAAGTCGATGAAAAATGCAGGACCTCGATGGACGGCGTTTACGCAGGAGGCGACATCGTAACAGGCGCTGCAACAGTCATCGAAGCCATGGGCCAGGGCCGAATCGCCGCCGCCGCCATTAACCAATACCTCGAAGATAAAGATAAGGATTAAGACATATAAGCCAAAACCCTCTTAACCCCTTTTTTTAAAAGGTGAAAAATTGTAGAGTGAAGTTCTACTCCAAAGGAAAGAATACCCAAAGCCGCGACTAAAACGCGGCTTTTTTAATCATCCAACTAAAAATTTTAAAATTATATAAAAAACCTTGACGCAATATCACATTTTACTATAATTACGTGCGTATTTTTAGCTGTTTACGTATTTTAGTTTTTTATAGGAGGATTAAAAATGTTACGACCTAATAGTGTTGAACAAATGCTCCAACTTTTGAACAGATTCAAAAACAAGTACGGACGAAATTATCAAATAACAAGAAATGCTGTACACGATATGTGTTTTAGGAGATTAAATTTACCCAATATTAATCGTTTTAGGAATTTTTTGGAAAAATGGGTATTAGGCGAACCAAGACCATTATTAAAACTCTTAAAAAAATTCACACCATCAGATTACCACACTGAATTAGAAAACATACTAAAGGATAGCAAAAGTACTTTCAAAAAATATCCTTATTTCGGGAAGGAAATTAAAAAAGCAGATAAAACTTTTTCTCTATCCCTTGATTCAGAAATAACTAAAAAGTTGAAAGTTCTTGCTCTCATGGAAGGAATTTCAAATTCCGAATGGCTCAAGAATAATGTTTTGCAAGTAGTAAATAAAAAATATGCCACTTGGTTAAAAAAACAACAAAACTGACATATTAAAAATTTAATTGAATGACAAATATTGTATCTTGCTGGAATATAAATTATTTAAGGAGGTTCAAAAATGTTACGTTCCAATAGTGTTGAACAAATGTTTCAACTTTTAATTAGATTCAAAAATAAATATGAAAGAAATTATAACGTTGACAAAGCTCATATTGAAGCAACAAATGAGGTCGCACAAAATTATCAAATAACAAGAAATACTGTTCACGATATGTGTTTTAGAAGATTGAATTTACCAAATATTAACCAGTTTCGAAATCTTCTGGAAAAATGGGTGTTGGGCGATCCAAAACCACTGTTAGAAATTCTGAAAAAATTTATTCCATCAGATTATCACATTGAATTAGAAACTGTAATTAAAGAAAATAAATTTGACAAAAATAATACATCATATTTAGTAAAGAATGTAAAAAAATTAGAAGAAAATTTCACTCTAGCACTTAATAGGGAAATAGCTAAAAAACTGAAAGTACTTGCTATAATGGAGGGAATTTCCAACTCTGAATGGTTAAAGAAAAATATTGTAAAGTTTATAAATCATGAATACAATAATTGGTTAGCTAATCAAAGAAATAATATCAGTGAGTCATAAAAAATGAGAAAGGATTAAATAAAAAATAACAAGCAATGCCGCAGCCTGCCTTCAGGGCGGGCAAAGGCAAGGCATTGCGCGGGTAAGGATGTAATTTTTTTTAAAAAACGCTCTTTGTAATTCTTTTTATTCCTGTAATTCTTGTAATATCATCTGTAAAGTCTTTGTAAGGTCTAATGCAAGTCTTGTAAGTCCTGTAAGTCTTGTAAGTCTTGGTGCTCTTGGTAGACATGTCATTGTATTTTGAATCTTTTATATATATTTTAAGCAGTTCTTTTCCATTTTCAGCTTTTCTGTTAATAAATTTGACATCATTTAATAAAAAGGGGTTGCAAACGGTTGTTTCCTTTTAATTTTCAAAATGGGTGGGACCCGAACATTTTTTTAGTTTCACAGAAGAAGTTCAGCAGTATCATCTGCTACTTTGCCTTTTCTAATTTTTCGCAGTTTTGATCTGCCATATGAATACAATCACCTTTTTGCCGTAATTTTTCAAATATTTTCTATTAATTCGGAATTCTTAAAAAAATTAAATTTCCGGTGGCTATTTTCCCGATATTTTAGAAAAATATATCGTAATGAGGAGAAGAACATGTTATTGAAAAAAATCGTTTTTGCAGTAATACCATTACTTTTGGGCGGATGTATACCATCTCTGCATCCTTTTTACACCGAAAACAGCATAGTATTCGAAGAAAAGCTGGTCGGAGAATGGCAGCAGGACAATAATTTATGGAACTTTCAAATGGCAAAGGACGCCAATTACTATGAACTGACAATCCACAAAAAGGAAAAAACCAGCGATTTTAAGGTGGTGGCTTTTAAGGTCGAAGATGATCTATACCTTGATTTTTACCCAGGAGATGACCCCAATATACAGGAAATCGAATTTTACAAAATTCATATTCTGCCGGTACATACAGCGGGAAAAGTCAGTTTAGATGAAAACACCTTTAAGCTGGAATTTTTAAATCCGGAGGCCATAGGAAAACTTCTAAAGGAAAAGCCTGAACTGGTTAAACACGAAATAATCAATAAGAACAAATACGGCCAAAAGGCAGAAAAGTTGATCTTGACCGACAATCCGAAAGATCTTCAGAAATTTATAAAAGAAAACCGCCATATAGATGAGTTCTACCTTGATGAAATCGATTTTGAAAGAGTAATGCCTGAAAAATCGGGAAACAGTTCTTAGAAGATCAGTTTTACCGCTGCTCCTGCGGCAAGAAGCTGTACCGCGATTTTAAAGGTTTTCTGCGGTATCTTCTTTAAAAGGTAGATACCTGTTACCGCTCCGACTGCAATGGCAGGAAGCATGACAAGATCGAATTTAACGGTTTCTAAGGTCATCATTCCGGCACCGAAGCTGAAGGGTACTTTTATCCAGTTGACCACGAAGAAAAACCATGCCCTTGTACCGACGAATTCATGCTTGGGCAGTTTCATTGCGATAAGGTACAGGATCATTACCGGGCCTGCGGCGTTTGCCAACATGGTGGTAACGCCTGCCGCAAACCCCATCAAAAGGCCGAACCACACGCTTTCCGGCACTTTTACATCGTCCCTTGTATTCCGCCAGAAAGCAATGCCCAGCATTATCAGCACTATGGTACCTATTATCGGCTTTAAGGCATCGTTTGAAATGTAATCTATGAGGAAATAACCCAGCAGTATCCCGGCGAGTGCAGCGGGAAGGAGTTTAAATATATGGCTCCATACCGCATTTTTCCTGTGAAATCCGGCAGCAAAGAGATCAGCAAGAATAAGTATCCCTAAAAGGGCACCCACCGACTGCTTTGCAGGCAGTACCATGGCCATGGTCGGCACCACCAGGATCGAAAGTCCCGGCAGACCTGTCTTGGTGAGACCGGTCGCAAAGGCACACAGGGCTACCACTGCTATTTCCATACCGCTAAGGCCAAGCATAAACATCTCCGTAACTATTACGCAAAAGTCGATAATCTACCTGTTAAGGGAGGACAATGCAACTATTGATATCGAAATGGCTGGAATTACCGTAAAATTATGCTAAAATAATTATTTTGAGGATATACATATAAATGACGCCTAAATTTGATCTTAGAAGATATCTTGTCGATGTGGACTCGCGGGCTACCAGTCAGGTCTTTACCGACTGCCTGGTTGTCGGGGGAGGTATTGCAGGTTTGAGAGCCGCCCTGGAAGCTGCCAAAAACTGTGGCGTTATACTGGTCTGCAAATCGACACTTGATGACAGCAACACCTGGCTTGCACAAGGTGGTATCGCTTCGGTTCTGAAAGAAGGTGACAGCTTCAAGTCCCACATCGAAGATACACTTCAAACAGGCTGCGGGCTGAGCGATGAAAAGGTAGTTGAATACGTGGTAAAGCAGGGTCCTGAGTTGATCAAGGAGCTTCTTGAATGGGGAGCGGATTTTGATAAGAAAGACGGAGAACTTATATCGAGCCTTGAAGGAGGGCATTCACATAACCGGATATTTCATGCCCATGGTGACAAGACAGGCCAGGAGATCGCCGACACCCTGATAACCAAGGCAAGGCAGAATCCGAACATCAGGATAATCGAAAATTTCTACACCATCGACCTTATAACAGACGACGATCAAATATGCAAGGGTATTATCGGCAGGAATGAACGCGGCAGCATGATATTCTGGGCAACCAACACCATCCTGGCAACCGGAGGAGCTGGAAGGCTATACCGTGAAACGACCAATCCGAAGGTTGCCACAGCCGACGGCCTGGCCATGGCTTACCGGGCAGGTGCAGCCCTGGAAGACCTTGAAATGATGCAGTTTCACCCCACCACCCTTTACATTGCAGGTGCCTCGCGTGCCCTGGTCTCAGAAGCAGTCAGGGGTGAAGGTGGAAAGCTGGTAGACAGTTCCGGCCATCAATTCATGGAGGATTACCACGAACAGGCAGAGCTGGCTCCGCGTGACATCGTATCACGTGCCATTCTCTCCCAGATGCTCAAGACCAATTCCACGCACGTATATCTCGATGTCCGCCACTTCGAAAAGGATTTCTTTACAAAGCGATTTCCAACCATAAACGAAATGCTGGACAGTTTCGATATTGACCCGACCAGGGAACTTATTCCTGTAAGACCGAGCGCTCATTACATGATCGGCGGGATAAAGACCGATATCAATGCCAAAACCAATATCGAAAATCTTTTTGCCTGCGGGGAGGCTGCCTGTACGAACCTTCACGGAGCAAACCGCCTTGCCAGCAACTCGCTTCTGGAAGGACTTGTTTTCGGCAAGACGGCGGGGCTGGCTGCAAGTGAAAGCACAGAGGAAATAACCACTGCAAAATTCCCTAAGATAAAATACACCGTGCCGGCATCTGACAGGACCCGGCTTGATACCGTCGATGTCTATAATTCGCTAAGGGCTCTGATGTGGAGAAATGTCGGGATAACCAGGAGGGAAAAGCCGCTGAAAGAAGCCCAGGAAATAATATCATTCTGGCATAGATATGTGCTTGATAAAAATTTCGACAGTCCCGACGGGTGGGAGTGCCAGAACATGCTGATAACCAGTCTCCTGATGGCTTTTGCCGCTGAAGAAAGAAAAGAATCCCGCGGTGTTCATTACAGGCAGGACTACCCGCAGACCGATGACGAAAATTTTAAAAGACATATTGAGATCAAAAAATAATGGAAATTAAAAAATTTACGGGAGGTATTCATGCAGTTAAAAAAATGGATGAAGATCGGATTTAAGCATGTGGCAATCGGACTGATCGTCTTTATTGTGCTGGCAGTTATCCTGAATCTTCTGAAAATCTGGACAATGGAATGTATGGTGGGTCTAGGAGTTGGCGTTATGGCGGCAGCTTTAATGAACGCATCGAAGGAAAGCTATATTGCCGGTTTAAATGATGCACCGAAAGGCGAAGAACCAGAAAAGGAAACAAAGGTCAGCGTTCCTTGAGGTCCGCTTCTCAAAATATTAAGATAAGATTAATTTATGCCTGACATTGAACTGTATTTCGGCTTCTTTGTATAATATTAAAATTTAATCTAAATTTCTGGAGGCAACATGAGAATCTTAGGTATTTCGGGAAGCCCGAGGAAAAATGACATATCGGGTACTTACAGAATGGTAAAAACTTTGCTGGAGGCAACGGGAATAAAATACGACCTAATTTCGTTAAGAGGCAAGAACATCCAAGGCTGCGTTTCTTGCATGGGATGTGTTAAAGACAATGTTTGCGTACTTAATGATGATATGAGGCCAATACGGGACAAGATCGCCAACGCAGATGCCTACGTGATCGGATCGCCGAATTATTATTCGGGTATAAATGCGAACCTGCATGCACTTCTGGAAAGGTTCTTTCAGTTCAGGCACAGGAACTGCGAAATACTGTGGGGCAAACCTGCGGTGGCCGTCGGTGTCGGCGGAGTGGAAGGCTGCTCCTGCGTACAGCAGATACAGAAATTCATGGCTTACAACCTGATCGAGACCATAGCGGATTTAGAGGCACAGGGAACGGCAACCTGCTTTACCTGCGGCTTTGGAGAGAAGTGCAAAATGGGGGTGCCGGTTCTTAAGTACGGACCGGAAGTAAAGATCACAAGGGACATGATACCAGACGTTGAAAAGGACCCCCAGAATTTCAGAAAGGCAAAAGAGGTAGGTCAATACTTGGGAGAAAGACTCGCAGGAGGACATAAAAGACAGGAATCTGCCGTCAAAATGAAGAAGAAAATGGTGAAAAAATTCAAATAAACCAGGTAAAAACAAACTTTTTCCGGTTAAATTATTATTATATAATGTCTTATGAGCGGGTCGGACGGCCGCTGGCCGATCTTCGGTCAGAGGAAAGTCCGAGCAGGAAAGGGCAAGGCGGTGGTTAACAGCCACCTGGTGAAAGCCCGGGAAAGTGCCGCAGAAAATATACCGCCGGCATAAGCCGGTAAGGGTGAAAAGGTGCGGTAAGAGCGCACCGCGGAGCCGGTGACGGTTTCGGTACGGCAAACCCCGCCTCCTGCAAGACCAAGCAGCCGAACGCCCTGCCCGGGCATCTTCGGCGGGTAGGTCGCTTCCCTTTCGGGAGAGCCGGTCGGCAACGGCCGGTCAAGTTAAATGGCCGTCACCTGCTGATGCAGGAACAGAACTCGGCTTACAGATCCGCTCAAGGAAAAAATGCCGCCGGCACAAACCGGCGGCTTCCTTTTTTAAAACTAGTAGGAGTAATTTTAAAAAACGGGTTTAAAAGTAACATTTTGTGTTTGCTTACATATTTTTTGATATTTTTGAGCATCTTTTTTATTAATTAAGTAAACTTTTTGAATGTCTTCAATGTGCTTTATAACCATATAAACATTTTGCCCATTTTTTACTTTAACTTTTCTTCCAACGCGATAAACATCTTTTTTTCCTCCAAGACCGCGTTTAAACGCAGTTGTTACTCCATAAATACCGGGCCTAACTTCAATACATACATATCTTTTATTTTTCAAATCAATGTGAGGTTCACCATTTAAACCTATGCGGATGGGAACAACTGCGCCTATCCAACCTGAATCCCGGAAAACAAATATCTTTTCCTGCTTCGGATCAGGAGGTTTGTTTTGTGGAATTAATTTATACCCTTTTTTATAAACAGGCATAATTTCAGGTTCTATAACCTGGGTCTTAATTTTACCGGATTTTATCTGCTTCATAGCTTCAGACTGTGAAACTTCAACTGGGGGTTTTTTATTAAACATCCCCGGATTGGATCGGATCTTTATATAGTGTGTCTCACCAGAGATTATTTCAACTTTTATATCTTTAGACACATCTTCATCATGTACTAAATATTGGCCGGCTGGAATGTCAAATGAGACCCCTGTCTCATCAATTATTAAAAATTTTACATCACATTTTTCACCCTCTATTACAAGCGGTACATAGTTAAAACCTCCGGGTCCACCTATTGCAAATCCCTCCAGATCGAGGCGTGGATAATAAACAACCATTCTTCCATAGCCCGCTTTTAAAGGTTTCTGATTATCAATTGTTTCTGCCAATTCGGGATAATCACTTATCACCATATCATGCGCCATAACTGTACAACCATTAATTATAAACAGCAGGAAAATAAGAAGTGAAAATAAAACCAGCTTTTTGATCATTTTAACTATCCTCCAATTATTAAAACTGATATTTTAATAGTAAATACTAGAAAAATAAATGTTATAAAATTTATTGAAAAAATACAATGATTTATGTAAAATTTATAATAGGTAGATATTCTTTTACTACTTTGATAAGTTTAAATACTATTAAACTATCATAATAATTTTGGCGGAGGACAAATATGAGACCTTTTAAAGTCTTTTTTTGCCTGTTGGTATCAGTTAATATTCTTTTAGCTGCAAGTGGAAACATTCCTGGAAGCGGAACAAGCACAGACCCCTATTTAATTGAAGATGTACATGATTTTTTTGCTCTTGACGGAACATATTACGGGTCTCAGGCGACTTACATAAAATTAATGTGCGATATAGACCTTTCAGATACTGTATTTACTGGGGCCGCTAGAGGCCCTGATTATGATACCGGCGGAGGATTTGAGGGTATATCCATGGAAGCCTGTTTTGACGGTAATGGGCATGTCATTGATAATATGACTATAGATATAACTTCCTCCGAACACCGTTCTTATGTAGGCTTATTCGGCATGATCGATTATGAGGGAATTGTAAAAAATCTTACCTTAAATAATATTTCCATAACTTCGGAGGATTATTCTGATAACACAGGAGGAATATGTGGTATAAATTACGGAATGATAATCAACTGCAAGGTAGAGGGTACAATAACCGGAACTGACTCCTCAGATCAAATGGGTGGTATATGCGGGCGTAATGAAGAAAGAGGTTTGATTGCTAATTGTTTTTCAGATGTATATGTTTCAGGAAACTCAACCATTGGCGGTTTATGTGGTGGGAATTTGGGCAGTATAATAAATTCTAATTCAACAAGTTCAGTAACAGCGACAGGGTACGGTTGTGGAGGATTTTGCGGCTATAATGAAAATACAATCACAAATTGCTACAGCAAGGGGCAAGTTTTTTCAACAATGTCTTATTCCGGTGGTTTTTGCGGCAGAAATAATGAAGGGGTTATCTTAAATTGCTTCTGGGATAAGGATACTGCGGGCATAACAACTAGCTTTGGCGGGACAGGCCTTACCACAGCAGAAATGAAAGACCCTTCAAATTTTATTAATGCCAGCTGGGATCTTACCGAAGAAAATTCAAACGGTACCTGTGAAATATGGGATATGCCCTCAGGAAGCTATCCTATGTTAAGCAGTTTCAATGGTTATACTCATGTAGCATTAAGCGGCAACGGAACTGAAAATGACCCTTATATTATAAGCACAGCTCAAGAATTGGGTGTGATGTATCATTATGATAAAGGAGCTTATTATCAGTTGAAAAATGATATCGATCTTACGAGCATTACTTTTACAGGTTCTTCAATTGTGCCGGGTATTTTTTACGGCCAATTCGATGGCCAAAATAATACGATCAGTAATTTTACACTTCCCTCTGCCTGCAATTTCGCAGGTCTTTTTTCAAAATTGAACATAGGAGGCGAAATAAAAAACCTGAATCTGCAAAATATTAATATCGATAATTTAAAACAAAGTGTATATCTTGGCGGGATTTGTGGGTATAATTTTATTGGTGACATCACAGAGTGTTCAGTGACTGGTACAATATCAGGAGATATGTATTGTTATTTCACCGGAGGAATTTGCGGTTTTACTTATGGCGGAATAATATCCCAATGTGGAGTAGAGGGCACCGTCAGCGTAGGTGATTATTCAAGAAATATCGGAGGAATTTGCGGTCAGACACAAGGAATGATTTACGAATGCTATACATCAGGTACAGTCCAAACCGGCAGCAATTGCTACAGACAAGGTGGGCTGGCAGGTTATTCAAAAGATAACACTATTGAAAACAGTTATTCATTTGCAAGCATAACACATATCGGCGGTAGTCAAGTTGCAGGATTGATTGGCAGTCAATATTACAATTGTAACCTTGTCAATTGTTATTATGCAGGCGACTATTTCACTTATTCTTCTTCAAAAGTCATTACAAATGGTAATGGCCCAGTTTTAAATTGTTTCTGGGACACGGAAACAACAGGCGTATCTGATCCCGAATCAGGAGAGACAGATACAGATGGAAAAATAGGTTTGCCTACAACTTTAATGCAAAACAAAAGTACGTTCACAAACGCAGGATGGAATTTTCCCAAAATATGGCACATGCCTTATCAGGCCACAGGATATCCCATGTTATGGTGGCAGCGAGACATACCTGGGGATATTGAGGGTTCCTATGGAGTAAATTTAATCGATTATGAAACTTTTTCCAATGCCTGGAATTCTTCAATACGAGATGATAATTTTGATGAACTTTTAGACCTTCATGATGATGACATCATTGATTTAAAAGACATTGATATCTTTACAAGTAACTGGCTTGAAGGCAGATAAATAAAAAAGCCGCTGGTACACAGAGGGTATCAATGCTACCAACGGCCTGTTAGGTTTTTAATTTTGCGGTTTACCTAGAAGAGTTCCCACTCCCACCCCTTTTCATCTTCCGGCCCTTTTTCGAAGTATTTTCTGTAGGTGCCCAATTTCATCTTTACGGAAACGATGTTGCTGTTAATATCAAGCCCGATCCTTCCCTTGTCCATACTTATATGGTTAAAGATAAGACCATCCGGCTGATCGAGTCTTTGAGCATTGGAAGGCGACTTATCGAGGGTGTGCATCGCATCTCTGAATGCCTGGTTAAACATCATGGTGAGGGCTCTGAAATTCTTGTTGTCAGTGGTAATATTTTCAATGTCATCTTCAAAATGCTGCTTCACCTTTTCAAGGATCCTGATCTTCCTTATATCGTCAGTTGGATAATTCTTATTAAGTGTTTCATCGTCCATGACCATTTCAGTGTAAAAGCTCATTCCGTGCCGCGGGTCTGCCAAGATGACTTTGTGCTTTTCGTCAACGATCATGAGATACTTTCTTGTTGCCGTTCGCTTATCCTGGTCGAAAGCGACCAGATTGAACCATCTTTTATGTGCATCCTTGCTCTTGCCGGTAATAGCGATCGCTTTTTTGCTCTGGCTTAAAAGCTGGTTTTCCGGATATTCATCCATGTAGTAAACATCCAAGGCGGGAGTTTTGTTTAGTTTAGTATTAAGGTAAACCCGTGCAATGTCTCTGTTATAGGGTTTTTTTTCAGGCTTTAAAAATCCGAAAATCCCGCAGCCCTGAACCGCAAGCAGCAGACCGATCACGAAAACGGCTTTGAAAACATTCATTTTTTTTGAGTTCATGGAAATAATTTTAGACCTCCTTGGCGTCGATCCACTTCATCATTTTTCTAAGTTTTTTACCAACCTGTTCAAGCTGGCAGTCCTTGTCTTTTTCGTAAAGGGCCTTGAAGTTCGGCATACCTTCTTTGACTTCATTGACCCATTCTTCGGCGAATTTGCCACTCTTGATCTCTTTAAGGATCTTTTGCATTTCTTTTCTTGTCTTCTTATTTACGATCCTGGGGCCTCTTGTCAGGTCGCCGTATTCAGCGGTATTGGAAACACTGTATCTCATATAGTTCAGACCGCCCTGGTACATCAGGTCAACGATGAGCTTAACTTCGTGCATGCATTCGAAATACGCGATCTCAGGCTGATATCCTGCTTCGACCAGCGTCTCAAAGCCCGCTTTGATTAGTGCGGAAAGTCCTCCGCAAAGTACCGCCTGTTCTCCGAACAGGTCTGTTTCGGTTTCCTCCTGGTAGGTGGTCTCGATGATGCCAGCCCTTGCTCCGCCGATGCCGTTGCCCCATGCAAGCGCAACATCTTTTGCATCGCCGGTGGCATCCTGCTCAACAGCTACAAGGCAGGGAACTCCGCCTCCCTTAACGTATTCGCTTCTGACCAGATGACCCGGGCCCTTGGGGGCGATCATTACAATATTGGTATCTGCAGGAGGTACAATGTATTTAAAATGGATGTTGAATCCGTGACAAAAACCGAGAGTCTGGCCTTCCTGCAGGTTAGGCTGAATCTCCGCTTCGTAAACTTTCGGCTGTACTTCGTCTGGAAGAGTAACAATTATCAAAGCAGCCCCTTCGATAGCTGTCTTAACATCAGAAGGATCAAAGCCGTGTTCTTTTGCGAGGTTGTAATTGTCGGTGCCTTCCAATTCTGCTACAGAGACTTCTATTCCGCTGTCCCTTAAGTTCTGAGCGTGGGCGTGTCCCTGGCTTCCATAGCCGATGACTGCAACTTTTTTACCTTTCAAGGCATCGAGAGGTGCATCATTTTCATAATGAATTGTAAGTGCCATATTTCTTTCTCCTGTTAATCAATGAATTCTTATTTTCTTACCTGATTTTGCATCAAAAATACGAATTACGCCATTATAGTATAAATAGCTCTAGTAGCAAGCATTAAGACTATAAAAAACAGGGCCGAACTTGAATTTCATTTTCGAATTCAGCCGGCCCTGAAAAAATTCTTTAGTTATATCCTATTCTGCCTTTGCCTGGCTGGGCATCGCTATGGTGCCTGTTCTTGCAAGGCTCTTTATGCCGTAAGGACGGCAGACCTTGATGAAGGATTCGATCTTTTCCTCGGTTCCGCTGACCTCTGCCATTACATGTTTCAATCCGATCTCAACTACCTTTGCTTCGAACATTTCGATGAGGGTCATTATCTCATGCCTTTTATCAGGCGGAGCTGCGATACTGACCAGCATAAGGTCCCTTGCAACCACCGGTGTACCCATGAAGTCCTGAACCTTAACGACCTCTACGATCTTGGCCAGCTGTTTTCTGACCTGCTCAACAACCTTGTCGTCACCGATGACTACGATGGTCATCCGGCTCAAGGCAGGGTCTTCGGTTCTGCCTACTACCAGTGAATCTATATTAAAGCCCCTTGCGGCAAACATCTGTGCAACGTGTGCCAGAACGCCGGGTTTGTTTTCAACTAATGAATTTATAATATGTTTCATTTTTTAACCTCTTTCTTCGATTAAGCCATACTTTCCAGGATATCAAGCCCATTCATTTCGTGAATGTTCTTGCCGGCCGGTACCATCGGCCAAACGTTCTCTTCGCGACAGATGCGGAAATCAACGACACAGGGGCCGTCGGTTTTCAGCATCTTCTCTATCGCACCTGGGACATCTTCCTTTTTATCGCAGACAATGCCTGTCGCACCGAGTGACTCAGCGACTTTGGCGAAGTCGGGGTTTTTAAGAGAACTCTGGGAGTACCGCTTATTATAGAAAAGCTCCTGCCACTGACGAACCATGCCCATGTAGCCGTTGTTTAAAAGAACGACCTTTATAGGCAGATTATACATAACGGCAGTAGAAAGCTCTGTCATTGTCATGTTGTAGCTGCTGTCACCGTCAATATCGATAACCGTCTGATCTGGGCATGCAACCTGCGCTCCGATAGCTGCCGGCAGGCCGTAACCCATGGTGCCGAGTCCGCCTGAAGTCAGAAGCTGTCTCGGTCTCTTGAATTTATAGAACTGTGCGGCCCACATCTGGTGCTGTCCTACGCCGGTAGCTATTATCGCATCACCCTTTGTCTGCCTGTAAAGCTCTTCGATGACGTACTGAGGCTTAACTTCCTCTGATTTCTGGTCATAGCGGAAAGGGTGCTTTTTCTTCCATGCTGCTATGGCATCGAGCCACTGTTTTCTATCCTGTGCCTTTACCTTATCAGCCAAATCCTTAAGAATCTTCTTTGCATCTCCGACAACGGGGATATCTACATTGACATTCTTTGCGATGCTTGAGGGGTCTATATCTACATGAACGATCTTTGCATTGGGTGCAAAGCCGCTGACTGTTCCCGTTACCCTGTCATCAAACCTGGCCCCGACCGCAATTAAAAGGTCGCATTCCTGAACCGCGTAATTTGCATAAGCAGAGCCGTGCATTCCCAGCATATCAAGGCTCTTGGGGTCATCCTGCGGATAAGAACCCAGCCCCATCAAAGTCATAGTGACGGGAATGTTTGCCTTGTCTGCCAGTTGCCTTAATTCATCGGTTGCTTTTCCGGTAATAATTCCGCCGCCGACATAAAGAACCGGCTTTTTGGCCTCGTCGATCGCTTTTGCTGCAACGTTCACCTGCTTGCCGTGGCCTTTGGTTTTTATCTTGTAGCCGGGTAGGTCGATCTTTTCGTTCTTATTGAATTCGGTGCTGGTAACCTCGATATCCACCGGCAGATCAATAAGAACCGGACCGGGCCTGCCTGTTGAAGCGATATGAAAGGCCTCTCTAATGGTCCTGGCAAGGTCCTTAACGTCCTTGACGATAACGTTGTGCTTTGTGATGGGTCTGGTTATGCCCGTAGTATCTGCTTCCTGGAACGCATCGTTTCCGATCAGTTCGGTTTTAACCTGGCCTGTAAGTGCGACCATGGGAACCGAGTCCATCATTGCAGTTGCCAAACCGGTAATAAGATTACATGCTCCCGGACCGCTGGTTGCTACAACGACGCCGACTTTCCCGGTGGCCCTTGCATAGGCATCCGCCATGTGGCAGCCGCCCTGTTCATGCCTGGGGATTACAAAATTGATCGGTGCATCATAAAGTTTGTCAAATAATGGAAGAACTACTCCACCCAGATAGCCGAACATGGTATCAACGCCCTGCTCTATAAGAACATCGACGATGATCTCGGCGCCTGTTTTTGTAGTAGCTTTGGCTGAAGCAGCCTTAGGCTTGGTCTTTTTGCTCATCTTTTTTCCTTTCCTGATAAACTGTTTCCGTTATTCCGGTCAATTGCAGCGCCGCCGGGCAACTTCTATAAGCCTTCCGGATTTACCCAAAAATCCAGCCGACTTGCAGAAGGTTTAAAACCCTGCTGCAATCCCGTAACCACAAGACAAGTACTCGTGTCTCAGGTTCTGCATTTCCTGTTTTTCAGCAAAATACAGGAAAATATTATTCCATTTTACGCCCTTTTTGTCAATAGGGGCAGTAAAAAATATGCAATTTTCAGTTAAAATCTTTCAATTTTTCGACAAAATGGCAAATAACTTTCAAAAAATCCTCATATTTTAAACAAAATCTGCTACAATCCTGTATGTTACAAGAGACGATTTGAAAAGAATTTACAGGAGATATTGATATGTGCGAAAATTGCGGATGCGGTGAAAAAGCCGAAAAAACTTTTCATGATAAAGTGGAAGAAATGATCGAAGTCATACGGCCGAACTTACAGTCGCATGGCGGAGATATAGAGTTAGTCGGCTGTGATGAAGACAACACTGTTAAGGTCAGACTTCAGGGTGCATGCAGCGGCTGCCCCGGGGCGCAAATGACCCTGAAAAACGGCGTTGAAAGACTTCTTAAGGAAAAGATCCCGGAGACAAAAGAAGTAGTTGCAGTTGACTAAGATATAAACTTTTTAACAATCAGTTTTAAAACAAAAAGCAGCAGGTTTTAATGCCTGCTGCTTTCTTTATTACAGAAGAGGGAAGCTTATTTATTTTTTCCCTTTGCCTTTCCTTTTCCGTTTTCATTTCCGGCACCTTCGACATTAGCTTTTCCTTTTGCAAGAATCGTAATGTAGTCCTCACCTTCTATACCGGTTCCGTCATAAAGCATGCCGTCAAGGGTCAATATCCATTCTTCACCGTCGAGCACTTCACCAAGTGATTCAACTATTTCCCGGGTTTCAAATTTCAGTACAAGATCGGTATAACCGTCTGGTTGCAGGAAAGATTTACAGTCGTCATGGGATGGTGTGGCTATATCTTCAAAAGAACTTCGGATTGCGCGTGCTCCTGCCAGCCGGATAGAAGCTATATCTATGGAGTTTACGTCAAGTTCCTCTGAACCGAGTATGACCACAGACAATACACCTTTGCTTTTTACATTTACAGGGTTTTTGCAACTTCCCGGCTTGATATCAATTACCATTTCAACCAAAGAAGGACTGATCTTATAAACGTTAACTTCATCATTTGAAATAGTATGCTCTGCGAAGTACATATTTCCATCATCAAAATCTATTCCTGAACAATAATTAATTGAACGATTAATATCCCCAAAAAGTGATGCATTTCCGTTTTCATCAATTCGATATATTTCTGCATCTGCATTCAATGTTTCTCTACCCATTATAAACAAGTCTTTCCCAAAGTTTCCTGTATTATCAAATTCCATAAAACCGGCTGTTGCGATTTCATCTGTAATTTTGGTAGCATTTCCATTTTCATCCAGACTAAAAACGCCGCTTAAATCTAAAAGGAAAGAATATGTAAACGTTGAACCTATGTACATTCCATCGGGAAAATCACTGCCTTTACTAATTGCCAAATCTGAAGGCCCTCCACCATTATGATGACCTGGGAAAGGACTGAAAGATGAAATATTTCCATTCACATCAACTTTGTAACCGGCATCATAAGACCTCGTAAAGAAATACATTTGATCTTCATATAAAGTTACAGGCCCTACTCCGTTATATGGATAATTACAGTTAGCGAAAAACGAAACATTTCCTGCGGAATCAATTTTCTCTATAGTATACATAGTGGTCATATACATATAATCACCATAAGCACCACCTCCGCCATAGGTAATCCGGGCAGGTCTTTGAATATTATCTTTTACCACGGAAACATTTCCCTGGTAATCTATTTTCATTATCCTTCCGTTCGCTGTGTATTCACTGGTACTAGCGTGAAGGATATAAAGATTTCCGTCACCGTCGAAAGCGATATCACTTATACCACGAGTACCACCGGCATTATAATTAGCAATAGTTTCGATCTGAAAGCCGGGTTCCATAATTTGAATTGCAAATAAATTCGCAGATAAAACTGCAACAATGGCCACACCGATAACCAATCCTCTCAATTTCATAATCATTCTCCTTTTCTCCAAAAATTTTTTAAATATTTTATCTGCGCATACTTAAATCACAGACCTAAATCTATTTTATGCCGGAAAATGAAATCAAGAGGTGAATGTATTGAATTTCACCCTCCCCTCTTTTTATTTTTCTTTTTCCGAAAAATTATTTACTTTGTTTGTTATTATCAGTGCCTAGGATTATATTATTCATCGCTTTTATAGTCAAGTTTTTTTATCGTCTATTATAAATTTATTTGCAAATCATTTAAAAAAATTAACTGTTTATCAAAGCTTCAATGGTTTTTTTATCGGGAGAAATTATATTGCCTTTTTCGGTGATAATGGCGGTTATGTTTTCTGCCGGTGTTATGTCGAAGGCGGGGTTATAGGCTTTAGCATTTTCGGGAGCGGTTTGTGTTCCTGAGAAGTTTTTTATTTCCTGTGGGTCTCTTTCTTCGATGGGTATTTCGTCACCGCTTTCGATATTCATATCAAATGTGCTGGAGGGAGCGGCTATATAAAACGGTATGCCGTTTTCTCTTGCCAGTACCGAAAGGGTGTATGTCCCTATCTTGTTTGCGGTGTCGCCGTTTCCTGCGATGCGGTCAGCTCCTGTAATGATGCAGTCGATTTTGCCCAGCTTAATAAGCGAACCTGCTGCACTGTCACAGATAACGTTGGTATTAATCCATTCTTTAACAAGCTCCCAGGCGGTAAGTCTCGCTCCCTGAAGCAGAGGCCTGGTTTCATCGACATAGACAGTGGGCTTTTTGTCCAGAAACTGTGCCTCGTAAATAACCGACAATGCAGTGCCCTGTCCTGCAGTTGCAAGAGCACCTGCATTGCAGTGAGTCAGGATAGATGCGTTTTTTTCGATAAATTCCTGACCGTTTTCGCCGATCTTTTTGCACATCCGTATATCTTCATTATTTATTTCGTTCGCCTCATCCAATATCCGTTTTGCAAGATCGTCTTTCGAAGCGGCGGGGTTTTCTTTTACAAAAGTTTCGGCTGCTTTTCTGATCCTTTTCATCGCCCAGAAAAGATTGACCGCAGTCGGGCGCGACTTTGAAAGGCAATCTATCGATTTCTGCAATTCTTTTTCTGCAAGGGCAATATCGCAATTTTCATCCAATTTCTGAAACGGCAATACCAGGCCGTAAGCTGCTGTGACTCCTATGGCGGGAGCTCCGCGAACAGCCAGGGTCTTTATCGCATCATAAACCTGCCCGATCTCTTTGCAGCTGATATAGGTTTCCTCGTTCGGCAATTTTCTTTGATCTAGGAGTTCCAGGCTGCCCTCTATCGAGCCTTTCCATTGAAGCGTATTAACTGCCATAATCAAATCCTCACTTATTTCTGTCAGCTTCGATTTTTTCCTTCAGGTACTTTGCTGTGTAGCTTTGATATTTTTCGGTTATTTCCTCCGGCGAGCCGCTTGCTACTATCCGTCCGCCTTCATCGCCGCCTTCGGGGCCTAAATCTATGATGTAATCTGCCATTTTTATGACATCCAGGTTGTGTTCTATTACCACAACCGTATTTCCCATTCTTACAAGTCTTTTCAGTACATCCAACAGGTTGTGGATATCCGCAAAATGCAGCCCGGTCGTGGGCTCATCCAAGAGATAAAGCGTGTGGGATGTTGCAGTCTTTCCCAGCTCCGATGACAGCTTGACTCTCTGGGCCTCGCCTCCTGAAAGGGTAGTGCTGGACTGGCCCAGCTGCATATACCCCAGGCCCACGTCATTTAGCGTTTTAAGTATCCTTTTTATTGTGGGGAAACTTGAGAAAAATTCCAGTGCCTCTCGAACCCGCATATCAAGGACATCTGCAATGGTTTTTCCCTTATAATTTATCTGCAGGGTCTCGCGATTGTAGCGGGCTCCTTTGCATGTCTCACAGGTGACATATACATCCGGCAGGAAGTGCATTTCGATCTTTTTGGTGCCCTGTCCCTTGCAGTCCTCGCACCTGCCGCCCTTGACATTAAAGCTGAATCTCCCGGGCTTGTAGCCCCGTATCTTTGCTTCGCGTGTCTTAGAGAAAAGCTTTCTTATCTCATCGAATACGCCTGTATAAGTAGCGGGATTGCTTCGGGGGGTTTTGCCGATGGGTGACTGGTCGATCTCGATTATCTTGTCTATGGCACCGGTGCCGACCACGCTTTTGTGCTTTCCGGGTTTTTCCCGGGAACTGTAGAGCTTTCTTTTGACTGCCCGCAGCAGTATCTGATTTACCAGACTGCTTTTCCCTGAACCTGAAACACCTGTTACGCAGGTGAATACCCCCAGAGGGAACTTCACATCTATTTTTTTGAGGTTGTTTTCCGATGCTCCCTTGACTTGGATGCTCTTTCTGAGGTTGTATTTTTTCCTTTCTTTCGGCAGGGATATCTTTTTGTTTCCGCTGAGATACTGTCCGGTGACAGATTTTTTACAGTCAAGAATAGTTTTTACATTACCCTGGGACACTACATGGCCGCCGGCGGCTCCTGCCCCCGGGCCTATATCCAGGATATGGTCCGCATTTCTGATGATCTCCTCGTCGTGCTCGACTACCAGAACGCTGTTTCCGATGCGGGTAAGCTGCTTTAATATGCTCATAAGCCTTGTATTGTCCCGATGGTGTAGCCCTATAGTCGGCTCATCCAGAACATAACACACACCGACAAGTCCGCTTCCCACCTGGGTGGCCAGCCTGATCCTCTGGGCTTCTCCGCCTGAAAGGGTGCTGCTCCTTCTGTCAAGTGTCAAGTATGTCAGGCCGACGTCACTCATAAATTTCAGCCTTGCATTAATTTCCTTTAGAATCTGTGAGGCAATCTGTTCTTTTTCCCTATCCAGCTTGAGGTTCTTGAAGAAACCTATGGCGGTTTCGATGCTCATACTGGTAAGATCGTGGATGTTCTTTCCGCCGACAGTGACATGCAGGGCCTCCTTTCTAAGTCTCGCTCCGCTGCATTGCCTGCAGGGCTGTTCGGACTGAAAACTGTGCAGGCGGGCCTTTACGTATTCACTGGATGTATTTTCCCATCTTCTCATAAGATTGGGGATGACGCCTTCGAAGCTGAAGCCGTATTTTTGTTCATCTTTTTCATCGGTCCCGTGCATTAATATCCGCTTTGCGTTTTTGGGTATATTTTTAAAAGGCGTTGACTTGCTGATGTCCATAGCACTGCAGAATTTTCGGATAAGCCGGTTGTAAAATATGTTCATTCTTTTGCCGCCCTTACGCCAAGCCTGGATGGCGCCGTCTTCAAGCGACACGCTCTTGTCTGGCACTATCAGCTCGGTATCGAATTCAAGAATTGTCCCCAGCCCGTCACATGCCTTGCAGGCACCGTAGGGACTGTTGAAACTGAACAATCTCGGTGACAGTTCTTCCAGTGACGCTTCAGGATGTTCTGCGCAGGCGAATTTTTCGCTGTATATCGCCTTTTCCCACTCGCCGTTTCCGCCGTTTTTTTTGTTGTCTTCTGGTTTCTGGCTGAGTATCAGGACTATTCCTTCTGAAAGTTTAAGGGCCGTCTCTATAGAATCGGATAGCCTGGTTCTTATCCCATCTTTTATTATCAGCCGGTCAACCACCGCCTCGATATCGTGCTTTTTGTTCTTATCGAGTGAAGGAACGCTTTTTACATCGTAGATGGTGCCGTCAACCCTGACCCTGACATAGCCTTCCCTCTGGATATGCATGAAGATATCTTTGTGCTCGCCTTTTTTGCCTCGTACCACCGGTGCACAGACCTGCAGTTTCGTTTTCTCGGGAAGTGAAATTATGGATTCGACAATCTGAGAGGAATGCTGGGAGGTTATTTCCCTGCCGCAGACCCAGCAGTGCGGGGTTCCCGCGCGGGCAAATAATAATCGAAAATAATCATATATCTCGGTAGTGGTTGCAACGGTTGACCTGGGGTTGCTGCTTGCACTTCTCTGCTCTATGGCTATGGTGGGCGGGAGGCCGGAGATTTCGCTAATGGCCGGTTTCTGCATCTGCTCCAAGAACTGTCTAGCATAGGCACTTAAAGATTCCACGTATTTTCTTCTGCCCTCTGCGTATATGGTATCGAAGGCAAGCGAACTTTTACCTGAGCCGCTGATGCCGGTAATGACCACCAACTGATCGCGGGGTATTTCGACATCGATATTTTTGAGATTATGCTCTGCCGCTCCCGTTATTTTTATAGCTTTATCTAAACCGTTTCCCATGTTTATTATTTATTTTCCTGATGTTGTCCTGAATTTTTAATGACTTATAAACCCGTAATTTTAACAAAAGCGTTCCTGCAGACAAAATCTTTTTTAGACAACAATCGATCAAAAGCCTATAATTTATTGATATATGCACGTTAATCACATACACGACTGGGATCTAAATTACAAAGAAGCCAGAAAGCTTCAGGATGAGCTTTCCGGTAAAATCGAAGAAAAACCGATCGGATCAGAGCCGGAATTGATCGGGGGACTGGACTGTGCCTTTACTAAGGACAAAAAGAAAGTTATCGCCTGTACTGTAATTTTGAAATTCCCTGAAATGGAGCTTGTGGAGAAAAAACACGCCTTCGGACCCGTTAAAATGCCTTACATCCCGGGTTTGCTTTCGTTCAGGGAGGCCCCGGTATGCCTTGAAGCACTTGAAAAGATAGAAAATGTGCCGGATGTCTTTATCATCGACGGCCAGGGTACCGCCCATCCACGCAAACTAGGTCTTGCATCACACATAGGCCTTTTCATTAAAGTTCCCACTATAGGTTGCGCCAAAAGCAGGCTTATAGGAGAATTCGAAGAACCGGGAGTAAAAAAGGGGGAATTTACCGATTTAAAATACAAAGATGAGCTGGTCGGGGCGGTGGTCAGGACCCGCACTGATGTAAAACCTTTATTCATCTCACCGGGCAACAGGTGCAATTTATCAGATTCCGTAAATATTGTGCTTAAAAGTGCAATAAAGTACAGGCTCCCTGAACCATCCCGTATTGCACACCATGAGGTAACAAAACTGCGTTATGAGGTTATTTGAGTAAAATTCAGCTGATTTAGCAAAATAGTGCAAAAGATAAACTTTTTGAATACTATTATTTTCTGAAAGTTCTCTCTATTATAATACAAATGAGAATGGGCTTTATTTAAAGTCGTCAATTCATCGGGAGATGTTATTATGATTTTTAGTCACAAATATTCAAAGTAAAACGTAATTATAAATATTGATTCGGAGTTAGAAAATGACAGGCAAAGAAAGAGTTTTAAAAGCGATACACTGCAAGGAAGTTGACAGAACGCCATGGGTACCTTTTACAGGGGCTCATGGGGGTACACTACTTGATAAGACCGCAACTGAATACCTGAAATCCGCTGATCTAATGGTAAGAGGTGCAGATGAAGTGGTCAAAAGATACAAGCCGGACGGTATTCCTGTAACCTTTGACCTGCAGATCGAGGCAGAGACCTTCGGCTGTGATCTTAACTGGGCCGATGACAATCCCCCGGCAGTTGTAAGTCATCCGCTGGGAAACGGCAAGAAACTCCAGGACTTTTCGGTACCGGGACCTGAGGACGGAAGAATAAAGACGGTTCTTGAAGCAACGGAGAAGATCAGGGAAAAACATCCCGATATCGCGGTTTACGGCCTTATAACGGGACCTTTCACCTTGGCGCTTCACTTGATGGGAACGGATATTTTCATGAAGATGTTCGATTCGGCTGACGAGATACACGAACTTTTGAATTTCTGCAAGGATGTCGGCAATGCAATGAGCAAATATTATATAGATGCAGGCTGTGATGTAATTGCAGTAGTAGATCCAATGACAAGTCAGATCGGCCCGGATCAATTCAATGAGTTCGTATCTCCTTATGCAACCGAGATTTTTGAGAACATAAGAAAAATGGATGCTGCAGGTTCATTCTTTGTATGCGGCCATGCTCAGCAGAACATTCCAGTAATGTGCGACTGTAAGCCGGATAATATTTCAATAGATGAAAACATCCCGCTGAATTACGTTCGCGAAGAATGCGTAAAAAGGGATATCAGTTTCGGCGGCAACCTCCAGCTTACTTCCGTGCTGCTTCTGGGTAAACCGGTCGATGCTCAAAAAAACGCCATAGCCTGCCTGGAAACAGGAGGGGAAAAAGGATTTATTCTTGCCCCGGGCTGTGACCTGCCTTATGCGACACCGCCTGAGAACTTGGAAGCGATCTTCGAAATTGTCGATGACCCTTACCAGCGTGATGTGGTCAAGGCCATGAAGGTCGAAGACGATATAGAAGACAGGCTGGATATGTCGGAATACGGCAATGCGGACAAGGTTATAGTGGATATTATAACACTGGATTCAGAAGCCTGTGCACCGTGTCAGTATATGGTAGATGCTGTAAAGAAGATTACTCCGGAATTTGAGGGTATCGTGGAATGGCACGAACATAAGATAAAATACAAAGAATCGCTTCAACTGATGTCTTCGCTTATGGTCAGGAACGTACCCACCATCTGCATCGACGGGCAGATAACCTTCGTTTCCCAGATACCGCCTAAAAACGAGCTTATCGCAGCCATACAGAAACGGATCAACGAAAAGCTGAAGATGAAGATCACCCAGCGAAAAGCGACTATGTTCATCCTCGGAAAAGAAAGCGAAGAAAGAGATAAGGTCGAAGAAAATGTAAAACAGGCTATCATGGAACTGGGGGCAGATGTTGATATCAGGGAAGTGACTGATGAAGATAAGATAAATTCCTACGGCATCACAATGAGCCAGACCCCGGCCGTGGTGGTGGCTAAGTATCAGCTGAAATCGGCAAAAACCACCCCCGAAGTAATGGTGATCAAGGAGTGGATAAAGGATATAGGATGAGCAGGATACCGATTTACATTCTGACAGGATACCTGGGTGCGGGAAAGACAACAACCCTGAACCATCTGCTCAAAACCCCGCATCTGAAAGATAAAAAGCTGGCTTTGATAATCAATGAGTTCGGCAAGATCGGCATCGACGGTAAGCTTGTAGATCCCGGTGACTACGAAAAATTCGAGATCAACAAAGGCAGTATTTTCTGTATCTGTACAAAAACTGATTTTCTCAAGGCCCTTGATGGCATAGTAAATGAAATCAAGCCCGATGCTGTGATAATAGAGGCAACCGGAATAGCAGAAACAAGTGATATCGAAAGCTTCGTAAAGGAAAACCAGTTTGAAGATGACCTTGAGGTGAAGGCAAATATCTGCATTGTCGATGCTCAGAATTTCACCAAAACTGCACCTTTCTTAAAACCGGTAAAAAACCAGGTACTTTGGGCAGACGGCATTATTATCAACAAGACCGACCTGGTAGATGAAAACGAGATCGAAACACTGAAAAAAGTACTCAAAGACCTCAACCCTGAGGCAAAGGTAACGGATGCAGTCATGGGAAATATTGCAGTGGACTTCGTTTCGTCACTTCAGCACAAATCAAGGGACAAGAAACTAATCGAAGAACCGCCGGAGGATATCATCGCGGTTTCTGTCAAGAAAGATGAGAAAATGATACACGATAAATTCAAACAGGCTGTAGATTACCTGGGTGAAAAACTTTTAAGGCTAAAAGGCAATATCGTCTTTGACGACAAGAAGGCCTACGTGGAAAAAGCAGGCGGGCAGTATTTCGAAAAGCCCCTGAATTCAGAAATTGACAAAAACACCGCCTTTACAGTCATTGTCTGGAAGATCTCAAAAGAGGAGCTAACCTCTTTATTCGATGACTGCGTTGCTTAATCTTCCCTTTCTTCTTCGGTGATTTTCTTTTACTGGCGTTCTTCTCCTGAAGTCTGTCCAGCCTTTTGTTTTTCTTCGGGAACTTCTTCCTGGTGGTTCAGTTTGCTTGCGAACATGGCAACTTTTGCCCAGTAAACAATGAACATTATGATCGCCAGAATAAAAATTATTATTCCCGTGATAACCAGAAAACGCACACCACTGAAAGATACCAGGCCAAATACCATCAAAACGGACCATATGAGCCCGATATTTCTGGCAGGCTTGGGGGGATGCGGGATACTTCTTTTTTTGTATTCTTTTTCAAGAGTTGTGCTCATCGCAAAAACTATCACGAAATTCCAGATCAAGTGAAAGACCGGGATAATACCGAACCACATGGTTTTAGGTGACATCCTGCGGGCCTGTTGCGAACATTTTGCCAATGCCCTCTGCATGGTCAGCAAAAATGTTGCCCTGATGACAACAGCTATAACCGCAAGAATTATGTTTCTGACGATAGAAGGGTCAAGGCCTCTTGAGTAAGCCGCTATATCTGTAAACATGTACATATCTTCCTCCATTATTTAACATTTATTTACATATGATTTCACAGAAAAAGATATTTTTCAAGAAAAAAGACGGCCTGGGTAGACCGCCTTGGTAATAAGTTTAATATAAAAGGCTTTCTATTCTTTTATCACTTTAGTTTTCTCGATAACAACCGGTTCTTTTGGGACATCGTCATAATAACCTACCGATTCAGTTTCGACCTTTGCAATCTTATCGACGGTATCCATCCCTTCGGTTACTTTTGCGAAAACTGCATAACCCGGATTGGAGGGGCCCTTGTAGTTCAGAAACTTATTGTCATTAAGGTTAATGAAAAACTGCGAAGTTGCACTGTCCGGGTCACTGGTACGTGCCATAGATAGAGTACCTCTATTATTTTTAAGGCCGTTGTCCGCTTCGTTTTTGATGGGATCGCCGGTTTGCTGTTTTTTCATACCTTCCCTGAAACCTCCGCCCTGAATCATAAAGCCGGGAATTACCCGGTGAAAAATCAGCCCGTCATAAAAATTATCATTTACATAATTAAGAAAATTTCCTACGGTGACCGGTGCCTTGTCTTCGTAAAGTTCTATCACTATATCACCTTTGGTTGTTTCGATTTTTACTTTTTTTGACATTTGCTCAGCTTTCTTTTTAACTTTTTTTAACTCATTTATATGAATACTCTGCCTGCTTTTGTTATCACAACCGGATATCAAGATCAATACACAGAGAAAGAAAATTGATCTGTGAAACATGCCTATTCCCACTGATGCTCTTTTACGGAATTAAGGATCATGTCGGCACACTGCATTGCCGCCAGCCCTTCTTCTGCTGTTACTTCCGGAGCATGGTTTTCATTCGCCACTGCCTTTAGGAAAGATTCCTGCTCGACACGAAGGGGTTCTCTGTCGTCAATTTCAAGTTCCTCGATATGCAGAAGATCCGGCCAGTTTACCTGGGAAAAGTCGAAGTTCTCATCTTCCATATTTTCCCTGACCCATTCGACTACATCAACGTTGGGAGCTGTTTTGATCACGATCCCGGTCTTTTTGAAGTAATCAAGGCTCAGGTATGCTTCCCTGCTGAATACTCTTACCTTTCTTTCTGTCTTCAAGGCCAGCCTGGAGGCGGTGACGTTAGCAACACATCCGTTATCGAAAAGCAGTCTAGCATTGCAGATGTCCTCATGTTCCTTGATAACATTGACACCGACGGCTTCGACCTTTTTTATATCGCTGTTTGCAAGTGACAGAATGATGTCAATATCGTGAATCATCACATCTAGGACCACCCCGATATCGGTTGATCTGAAAGGGAAAGGACTAATCCTGTTTGCCTGAATGAATTTAGGTTCGATCTCGAGCCTTTTCATGGCCTGTACGACGGGGTTGCATCTTTCTGAATGTCCCACCGCAGCTATGGCACCGTATTTTTTGGAAAGTTCAACGATCTTCTTTCCCTGTTCGATACTGGAGGCTAAAGGTTTTTCGATCATCACCGGTATCCGGTTCTGAAGGAACTTTTCTGCAATACTGTAATGATGAACAGTCGGGGTGGATATAGTAACAGCATCCACCTTGCCGATCAGATCATCGGGGTTTTCATAGAAGTCGCAATTGTATTTTTCCGCCAGTTCTTTTCCTTTTTCCTTATCAGTATCGGCAACTGCAACGAAGTCACTCTGGGTCAGCTGGTCATAAACCTTTGCATGAATCCCGCCCATTTTGCCTGCACCGATAACTGCTGTTTTTATCTTTTTCATAATATATTCTCTAATCTGAATTTATTCTCTGAATTTTTCCAGGTACCTGCCGAATCTGTGTTCGGAGCTTTTAAGGATCGCCTCGGTAATGCATTTGACATGTTCATCTTCAGTTTCTTCTGCCAGGGTTTTTGCATTTTCCAAAAGAGGCTCGCCGTTTTTATACAGTCTCTTGAACGCTTTCAAGACCTTCTTCTGCTCCTTTTCACCCAGGCCTGCCCTGCTCATCCCCCTTTTGTTGACGTTCCTGACCAGCGGTGGATAATGGCCGCTTACCGTCATGTAGGGAGGTATATCATGATTTACACCTGCCAGGGCAGCAGCATAAGACCACTTACCCATAGTCACGAACTGGTGCAGGCAAACCATACCGCTGAGCCACACACCTGTTTCTATTTTACAGTGTCCGCTTAGTTGGGTGAAATTGCTCATTACGATATTATCCTCTATAGTGACATCATGACCTATGTGCACTCCCACCATAAAAAGATTTCCGTTACCGATCTTCGTCAGTTCACCTTCGTGCATACTCGGATGGATAGTGACGTTTTCTCTGATCATATTGTTGTCACCTATTTGAAGTTTTCCGTATTTGGCGTTTCTATCCAGTCCGAATATCTGGGGCATGCCGCCGACCACACTGTTCATATGAAAGTGATTGTTTTTTCCGACCTTTACATCTTTTCCGATATAGACATTGGCTTCCAGCCGCGAATTGTCACCTATTACCGCATTGCTTTCCACCACGCAATTGGGGCCGACATACACATCTTCACCTAATTCTGCTTGTTCATGTACTACTGCATTCGGATGTATCTGGCTCATTTTTCCTCTCACCAATATTTGATCATAAATTTTAATTATATCTGCTCATCATCTACGAGCATAAACATTATTTCCGCTTCTGCCGCCAAATTTTCACGCACCATGGCCTTGCACTTACAGACAGCGGTTCGTTTTCTCACCTTTACAGCTTCCGACGTCAGAATGAGCTGATCACCGGGCACAACTGCTTTTCTTAGTTTGACCTCATTCATTCCCAAAAGCACCGCCAACTTACCGGTATGTTCAAGACTCTGTGCAAAGAGCAGTCCCGATACCTGGGCAAGCGCTTCCACTATCAAAACCCCGGGCATTATAGGGGTGCTGGGAAAATGTCCCTGAAAGAACAGTTCGTTGAAGGTGACGTTTTTAATTCCTTTTATTTTCTTATTGCCTTCGATCTCTACAACCTTATCAACCAGCAGGAAGGGATATCTGTGAGGGAGTATCCGCTGGATCTTTTTTATATCCAGCAGAGCATCGGTCCCGGATTTACTGACCCGCTCTTTTTTACTTGCCTGCTCGTAAATTTTCCCTGCCAGCTTCTGGTTCAGGGAATGGCCGCTCTTATATGCAACTATCCTTCCCTTTATTGACCTTCCAGCAAGTGCAATGTCCCCAATAAGATCAACGATCTTATGTCTTGCACATTCATTATCGAATCTGTAACTGTTTTTTATAGGCCCGTCTGAATTTATCACCAGCAGGTCCTTCGGCCCCAGGTGCTTTCCAATACCCTGCCCCTGAAGCTGAACTGCCTCCGCCTCCAACAAAAACGTCCTTGCAGGTGCCAGGTTCTTTTCGAATAATTCCGGGTTCAGCCTGCAGCTGAAGAGCTGTCTTCCGATGCCGGTGTGCATCCCGTAGTTTAGATCGTAAGTAATATTCAATTCCTCATCATCGAAGGGAAGGGCATATATAGAAGCTCCGTCAACGGAAATATTGATAGGTTCTTCGATAACGAATTCTTTTTTGGGTTCGCCCTGCTCCTGGATTCCCGCTTTTTTCAGCACTTTCAAAAACTGGTCGGCACTGCAGTCACCTGCAGGCAGTTCACTGGAATCAACTTCTATAGTAAGATTATCAATTCCTAAACCAATCACAGCGGCAAGACAGTGTTCCACAGTTTCAACGCATACGTCGTTTTTCTCGAGAGTCGTCCTGCGAGGCCTTTCTGCCACATTATTATAAAGAGCCTCGATGCGTACAGGTTCCTCAAGATCGGTTCTTACGAAGACGATCCCCGTATTTTCTTCGGCTGGCTTGAAGACAACCTTGCAGTCCTTGCCGGTAAACAAACCTTTGCCGGTGATTTTAGCTTCATTTTTTATTGTTTTCTGAGGTTTCAAGCCTTTCTATCCTCTTTAATGCCTTTTTCAAGTCTTTTTTCATCTCAGGCAATTTTCGCAGCAAGCCGGAAGATCTCAAATGTTCCATCCTGTCTATAGCGGGTGTTCCCGCCACAACTTCTCCTGCATTTACATCGCCGTAAGCAATACTGCCTGCACAGATAATGGCTTTATCAGCGATCTTTATATTATCGATCAATCCTGACTGGCCTCCCAGCACCACTCCATTGCCAACCTCAGTACTGCCGGCTATGCCAGCTTGACCTACTATAAGACATAACTTGCCTATCTTTGCATTATGTCCAATCTGCACAAGGTTGTCTATCTTGGTTCCTGCCCCTATAATGGTACTGCCGAATTTTGCCCTGTCTATACAGGTTCCTGAACCTATATCGACAAAATCCTCAATCACAACATTACCGTTATGGGGAATATGACGGTGAGCACCTTCAATGTACTCATAGCCGAAACCGTCCCCGCCGATGGTACTGTTTGCCTTAATATTTATATTATTGCCTAAAATACAGTTATGATAGATTACCACATTATCGTCGATTCGGCAATGATTACCTATCTTCGTATTTTCTCCGACAGTACATCCGCCTGAGATAACAGTATTTTCACCTATTTCTGCACCGTCCCAGATTATCGTAAAAGGCCCTATACTGCAACCTTCGCCTATATTTGCATTTTCGCTTACTTTTGCGGTTTCGTCTATGCCCGGCTGAGGCTTTTTCAGTTCAGGGGCAAAAATGTGCATTGCCTCTATCAAGGCCTTGTTGACGTCTTTTACAACGATCTGCGGCATAGCGAGATCATTGATTTGCTTTGAGGTCAAAACAGCACCGGCATTGGACTTCCGCAGGCTTTCCAGGTATTTATTATGTCCGGTAATGAAGGTTAAATCCTCTCTTTCGGCACTTTTTATGTCTTTCACCGAGGAAAGTTCCTTATCCTCACTGCCCAGAAACTCACCCTGCAATCTTTCAGCGATCTTTTTTGCTTTTACTTTCATACAGCCATCCCTCTTGCAAATACCAGATGTTACTGGTTGTTCATTTCCGCAATTACTTCATCGGTTATATCATCCAGTCCACCGCTGTAAAGAACCTTGTCGGTTCTTATTGAAAGCATCAGTTCCTGTGCATTCGGGCTGGGCAGTTCGGGCTGGTCCTGTTCCAGGACAAGGTCATAGCCCTGGTTTTCAGCTACTTCAGCTATCACTTCCAGAACATCCTTGTAAAGACCTTCCGTAAAGTCCTTGTCCTTGGAGGAAAATTTCTGCTCATAAAATTTCTGTTTTGCTTCCAGTTTTGCCTGTGTCATCATGAGTTCCTGCTTGGCCTTGTCGTAGGCATCAGAACCGGGTTTGAAAGTTTTCAGACCTTCCTGCTGGGATTGCAGTTCTTCTTTCATTTCTTCCATTTCAGCCAATATCTCCTTCTGCTCCTTCATTGCCTTGGTTTTATACTCTTCGTTTGCCTTGGAATTCTGGAAAACGGCCCTGATGTTTACGGTGGCCACGGAGATATTACTATTACTTTCCGGTTCTGCCCAACTGAATTCATAACCCAAAAAAGCGACTATTAAAGCAACTACTGCAACTAAAACTAAATTTCTTAATTTCATTGAAAGATCCCTTCTACAAAAAATTACAGATTAACTAAAACAACCTTCCCACTGAGAAGCTGAATGCTTGTGTTTCATCGTCGTCATCCTTCATCAAAGGACTTGCAAATTCGAATCTCATGGGAACCGGTCCGAACCATCTCTTTAACATTATCTGGATGCCTGCACCTGCACCGACACGGTAGCCTCCTTCTTCAACTGCACCACTGTCTACGAATAAAAGCAGTGAGACCACTTCCTCAGTCACCGGAATGGTCAGCTCTGAATTTGCCAGGAATATCCAGTCACTTCCTATCGGGTCGTCCTTTTCTCCTGTCTGCGGGTTTACGCCTCTGGGGCTCACACCGCGGTAATCAAAGCCGCGAAGGGAGCCCTGCCCACCTGCATAGAATTTCTCAAATGCAGGTGCAGTGCCGAATATGTTCCCTGCCCTGACCTTGCTTGCAAGTACAGTTTTCTTTCCTGCAAGATCTTCATAAACAGTCCAGAATTTCCTATAACTGGCATTTAGTATTGTAAAATCAAAGTCACCTACTACCTGTTCTACATAAGTTGAGAAAATGTCACCAGTGGTCGGCAGGTATCTGTCATCAGTCTTATCACGCCGCAAGCCTAACTTTACACCGAAAAGATTGTTGCTTCCCTCCAGTTCCCTGATTTCATCAGGAGCCTCCGCTTCGATGTCCTCAACATCAACGCTTTCTGCCCGGAAGCCGATATTGCCCCGCCATATCCGGGAGTATCTTTTTTCCAGTCCCACCATTCCCTTGGTTCTCTGTTCATCGTAACTTTCACGGTCTCTTTGATAACTTGAACCCAAAAGGTCAAGAGCCACCGGCCTGTCGTTCAGATAAGGTTCCGTGAAGTGTATCGAATATTCACTCCATTCAGTACCGGGCATAAGAGAAATCCGCATTTTCTGACCTGCACCTTTAAAGGCCTGGCCGGTTATAAATTCCTTGAAGCTTTCGGGGGTATCTGTGATATCGAAATTTCTCTGCTGAAGAACAACCTGTCCGATCACTCCGCTGTCACTTGCTACTCCGGCACCGAACATTACAGAACCGGTCTTACCTTCGGTGACATTGACCTGTGCATCTCTTTGGCCTGGCTGGTTTCCGTCCGGGGTTATCAAAACGGATTCCATTAACGTCTGCTGTCTGATATCTTTTTCAAGTTCACTCTGGCCGGTTCCCCTTGCGATATCTGCATTATAAATTTTTCCCGGCTTGAACTTATATTCATCAAGCACCCTTCGGATCACCTTATCCTGTGTTTCCTGGTTGCCGCTGATATCTATCCTTCCGATCCTGAACTGATCACCTTCTTCGATATCAAATTCGATTTTCACCATATCGCTGGCAACAAAGTTCTTTTCTAATGTCACTTCAGCATTGATAAAACCCTGTTCAAGATATAGTTCCCTGACCTTTTCTCTGTCTTTTTCTGCACTGGGGCCGTTAAAGATCCGACCTTGCTGTATAGTAATAAGGTCCCGGAGCCTTTCATCTGAAAAATATTCATTTCCCGCAAAGGATATATTCTCGATGCTGTAGGCAGGTCCTTCGTCGATAATGAAATTTATCCTTGCCTTCTTTTTTTCTTCTGAAAATTCAGTCTCAACAGAAACTTCACTATCCAGGTAGCCGTTTTCATAGTATCCCTTTTGAAGATTCGCAACTGCCTTTTCAATATTTTCTTCGTTATAATAGTTGGGTAAAATAAGCAGCTTTTTCTTTTTCAGTTTGGATATCTTCTTCAGGGCATTGTCACTTAATCCTTCATTACCTTTGTAATTGATCTCATCGATCTTGACCCTTGCACCTTCTTTAATGTTGAATTTCAAGATACCTTTTTTCAGCAATGCCTGCTCAATTTCAACTTGCACAAAGGGATAACCTTTTTTCTTGTAAGCAGATTCGACAATTTCCCTATTCATATCCAAGGTCGGACTGTCAGCGTAGTCTCCCTGTTCTAGGGATAATTTCCTTTTTAAACTGCCGTCACTTATCTTTTTATTTCCCTCGAATTGAATTTCGAATATATAATTTTTTTCGTCGATGACAAAAACAAGCACGCCCTCTTCAATTTGTTCATCGTTATAATATGCCTCACCGACGGCCTGCATCTCTGCAATTCTTTCAGCATCCTCCGCAGCTACTTCCGGATCGAAAATTTCACCTTTCCTGGTTCTGATCTTTGTAAGCACCTCATTTTTTTCAAGCGTCCTGTTTCCCTTGATCTTTATTTCAGTAATTCTGTATGTGTCGGAGGTGTCTTGGGCGAATGAAAAATTCAGTGCGCAAAAAGAAATTAACAGGATCAAAAGAACTTTTTTTCTCATAACTTCCGTGCTCCTAAAAAGGTTCTTCAACATACGGAGAGGCAAGATTTTCAAACCTGGTGTGTTCTTCGATGAACATTAACTCAACAACTCCCGTCGGACCGTTACGCTGTTTTGCTATTATCACCTGGGCCTTGTTAGTAGGCTGAAAATCAGGTTCATTCCTTCGGTAATAGTCCTCTCTGTGCAGCAGCATTATTACATCGGCATCCTGCTCGATACTGCCGCTCTCTCTTAAGTCACTCATTCTGGGCTTATGGTCTTCCCTGTTTTCGGCGGCCCTGTTTAACTGACTCAAAACGATGGCAGGTATATTCAGTTCCCTGGCAACCGCCTTTAACTGTCTGGAAATTTCCGTTATCTCCTGCTGCCTTGATTCCTTGCTGGATCCCGAACCGCTCATAAGCTGCAGGTAATCCACCACCATCATCTGTATATCGTACTGGCTCTTTAATCTCCTGGCTTTTGCCCTCAGTTGTAACGGTGTCAATCCCGGGGTGTCATCTATATATATAGGAGCTTCCGAGAGCATACTGCATGTTCTGACCAGTTCCTGGAAATCATCATCACCCAAGAGCCCGCGCCTTACGTTCTGTGAATCCATTTTACTGTTGCTGCAAAGCAATCTCTCTGCCAGCTGCTGTTTTCCCATTTCAAGGGAAAAAATGGCAACCGGTTTTTTTTCATGCAAGGCTACATGTTCAGCTATGTTAAGAGCAAATGCGGTTTTTCCCATGCTGGGTCTGCCTGCAATAATTATCATCTCGCCGTCCTGCAGTCCGCAGGTCATGTCATCAAGTTCGTTGTAGCTGGTCGGAAGGCCTGTAACCTGGGCACCGTCCCTTTTTTCTATAAGTTCATAAACCTCGGTGACAAGGTCTTTCAGCGAGGAAGCTGCCCCGGTGATCCGCTTATTAGTGACACTGAATATGCTCTGTTCTGCCTTGTCAAGTTTTTCTTCGATGTCCCCTCTTTCGTTGTAGGCATCGTTCAATATGTCTGTTGCAGCCTGAATTATTTCCCGGAGAAGTGACTTATCCTTGACAATATTGGCATAATACATGACGTTGGCACTGGAAGCGACCGAGTCCAAGATCTTACCGAGATAATCGACACCCCCGATCTCATCGATCTGTTTTCTTTTTTCCAGTTCACTTCTCAGAAGTATGGCATCCAGGCCTTCGCCTTTATTTTTTTCGTATAAAGCGAGAATTGCGTCATAAATCAAATGGTGTTCATGATGATAAAAATCCTCTGCTTTTAAGACATCGACCACGGAATCGATCTTTTCCGGGTCGATCAGCATAGATCCTATAACTGCAGCTTCAGCAGCTAAAGATTCGGGCATCTCCTTATCCAGAAAATTTGCCTCATCCAGCAGCTCCGCTGCCTTGATCTTTCCGGCATTTTTATTCTTCTTCGCCACTTGCTTCTACTTCGCTACTTGATCCTTCTTCGCTTTCTGATTCTTCCTTTTCTTCTGACTGTTCCTCAGCCTGGGCTTCCTTGATAACCTCTTCAGCCTCCGATGATACCACAGTTACCTTCACATTTGCAGTAATATCTTGTGCAAATTTCAAGGCAACCTCATGCTCGCCTACCTCTTTAATATGAGAGGGAAGCTGAACAATTTCATCTGCAACCTGAAAACCCTGTTTCCGCAGGTTATCTGCTATCATTTTTTCTGTTACCGAACCGAACAGATGGCCCTGTTCATTAGCCTTTGCAGAAATAACGGCCTCGGCTCCCTCGACATTTTCGGCAGCCTGTTCCATTCTCTTTCTTTCTTCGAGTCTCTGTTGGGCTCTTTTTTCCTTCTCTTCTGCGATCGACTTTACCGCACCTTCAGTGGGTATCGTCGCAAATCCGTAAGGTATCAGATAATTTCTTGCATAACCATCCTTGACATCAACAACATCGCCAAGATAGCCCAGTTTATCTACATCTTCCAAAAGCAATATTCTCATTATATTCTCCTAACCAGGTCTTTTTCAAATCTTAATTTACAAAACTTATCAAGCCGAAAACAAATTTTTACGCAGAATAAGGCAACAGGGCCATATACCTTGCTCTTTTGATGGCCTTTTTGACCTTTCTCTGGCAGCTTGAACAATTGCCGCTTCTCTTTCGGGAATAGATCTTACCCCTGTTAGTCAGGAGTTTCTGCAAGGTCTCGATATCCTTGTAATCTACATAGTCATCGCCTCTTCTGCAGAAACGACATTGTGTCTTGTCACGATTAGCTGAAAAACTTGGTCTTCTTCTTTTTCTTCTTTTAGCCATTTCACATCTACCTGTTTAAAAAATAAATTTCAATCTTTTCGTTTACTACTTCAGTATTCAATTTAAAACGGTATATCGTCATCCTGATCCTGCGGATAACTTTCCGATTGCTGTGTCCTCTGGTCTCCTCCGTAGCCTGCATTACCCTGTTGGGAGTCGTTTCTTCCACTCCCGCCGCCTCCGAGGAACTGGAAACTTTCTATGGTAACCCGGTGTTTGCTCCGCTTGCTGCCATCCTGCGCCGTCCAGGTGTCATAGGTGAGCCTGCCTTCTATGAATACCGGCCTGCCTTTGCTCAGGTACTTGTTGATAACCTCCGCCTGTCTTCCGAAGGCACGGCAGTCTACGAAGCAGGTCTCTTCTCTTTTTTCACCTTCTTTTGTAGTGTAGTTTCTGTTTACCGCAAGCCCAAGTTCTACAACTGGCGTCTGGCTGGGCAGGTAACTAAGCTGCGGGTCGCGGGTAAGGTTACCTATCAGCATTACTTTGTTTAAAAATGCCATAATTTTCCTCTTTCCTTAAAAATTTCTCTTTACTGCTGTTGTTTGTCTTCTTCGGAAGCCTCTTCTTCAGATTCTTCTTTGTTTTCTTCTGATTCTTTATCTTCCTGTGAAGATTCTTCCTCTTTTTCAACTGACTCTTGTTCTTCTGAAGATGCTTCAGCTTTTTCTTCGGCAGATTCCTGTTTAATTTTTTCTGCGGCTTCTTCAGCTTCTTCACCAGTTTCGGCAGTTTCCTCTTTTTCTTCCTGTTTTTCCGAAGCTTCCTCAGCTTCTTCCTGCTTTTCTTCCTGTTCTTTTTCAGCGGCAGTAGCGGGAGTTTCCTTTTTCATATCTTCTTCGGTAAGGTGATCTGCCTTTAAGACCAGCATTCTCATAATCCTTTCGGAAAGTTTTACCTGTCTTTCCAGTTCACTTATAGTGGATGGATCCGCTTCGAAGTAAACAAGGATGTAAGTTCCCCTGGTCACGCCCTTGATCTCATAAGAGAGCCTTCTTTCATCCCATTTCTTCATTGAGATGATATCCGCATCCAGCTTATCGAAGATGGCCTTGATATGGTCATTTATCCCTTCCCAGTCGGAAGCAGCCAGGGCCGAATCCAACAGGAACATAGCTTCATAATGTCTTTTGATAACAGTTTCCAAGTCTGTACCTCCTGAAACAAAATTTTCTTTAATCATTTTCTTTATTGTTTTCTGCTGCAGAATTAAATTCATTCATAGCAGCTTCAACACCTTCTTTGAGCCATTTAAAAACGGCTTTTTTGGCATTTGCAACGGCTTCATCCAGAATTTTCCGTTCTTCACTTTCGGGCTTTGAAAGGACATAAGCCTCTGCAGGCATCCTTTCATTCTGTCCGATGCCGATCCTGACACGGGCGAATTCTTTAGTATTAAGCTTGCTGATAATGTCCTTGAGCCCGTTATGCCCGCCGCTGGAACCTTTTTTCCTTATCCTCAGCCTGCCTGTATCCAGTGCTATATCGTCATAGATAACCACGATATCTTCCGGATCCAGCTTGTAGAAACCGACAATGGTCGCAACTGCCTGACCACTGCGGTTCATATAAAGCCACGGCTTTGCCAATATTAACTTTTTATCCTTGAGCATGCCCTCGCCGAGCACTGCTCCGAACTTCTTTTTTTTAACCTTGATCCCCAACTCTTTTGCCAGAGAATCAATGACCCAGAACCCGGCATTATGTCTCGTTTTCTTGTATTTCAGGCCGGGATTTCCCAGCCCGATGATCAGTTTCACATCAGACATAATAGGCCGTTTTCCTGTCTAAGAAATTTATTCTTCCTCGGTTTCTTCTTCAGCGGGAGCTTCGGCTTCTGCTTCTGCCTCTTCACCTTCGGCAACTTCTTCACCTTCTGCTTCCTCGGCACCGATAAGTTCGGGTTCTTCAGCACCTTCAGCAAGAGCTTCTTCTTCGATCTCCTCGATCTCTTCTTCGGTGATGTAAGTACAGGTGATCAAGACTGATTCAGGTTCACTGATTAATTCGAAACCTTCGGGCAGTTCAATATCCTTTGCATTAAGGCTGTCACCGATCTCAAGTCCTTTGATACTTACCGGCAGAGAGTCCGGTATCTGGTTAACCCGGCATTTTACGTCAATGGTATTGGACTGTTCCTGAAGAATACCGCCTTCCAGGGTACCTGCTGCAGTTCCCGTGAATTCCACCGGTACGGTAACTTCCACCATTTCCGTAATATCCACCCTGACCAGGTCAAAATGAATAATATCCCTGCCGAGATAATCATACTGCAGGTCCTTGATCATCATGGTGTCCTTTTTTCCGTCGATATCTATCTCAAAAACCCTGTGCCCGTGATGAAGAGCCTCGATAAAATCGTGCCGATCGAGAGAAACAGCTACTGCTTCTTCGCCGTGCCCATAGACCACACCGGGAATTTTACTTTCTTTACGGACTCTCTTAGCGGCACGTGAACCTGCCTTATCCCGCACTTCAGCTTTCAATTGCATTGTTTCTTCCATAATTTCCTCACTACAACTTATAGTTATGTTCGTTTTCTACTCAAAATTATTAAATAACGCACTAACCGATTCGTTTCTGTGTATCCTTTTTATCGCTTCACCGAGCATAGATGCGACAGAAAGAACCGTGATCTTCTTTATCTTTTTCGCTTCCGGCTTTAAGGGTATGGTATCTGTAACCACCACTTCATCGAAAGGAGCATCCTCTAACCTTTTAAGTGCAGGGCCCGCAAAAACGCCGTGGGTTGCACCGATTATCACGCTCTCTGCACCCATTTTTTTTACAAGCTTGGCTGCACTGCACATGGTTCCTGCAGTGGCGATGATATCATCAACCATAAGCACGTTCCTGCCTTTTACGCTTCCGATCACCTTTTCCGCCTCGACCTCGTCGCCCGCCAGTCTCTTTTTATGGACGATCGCAAGGTCTCCGCCCAGGTGCGATGCGTACTTCGAGGCGGTCTTTATATTACCTACATCCGGTGAAACCACCGTTACCTTTTCTATCTTTTTGTCTCTGTAGTACCTGCTTAAAATGATTTCGCCTGTCAGATGATCGACGGGAATATCGAAGAAACCCTGCAACTGCTGTGCATGCAGATCGATCGATATAACCCTGTCTGCACCTGCGGTAGCTATCAGATTAGCCACCAGTTTGGCGGTTATAGGCACTCTGCCTTCATCTTTTCTGTCCTGTCTTGCATAGCCGAAATAGGGCACTACCGCAGTAACCCTTCTTGCACTGGCCCGCTTAAGACAGTCTATCCATATCAGAAGCTCGACCAGATTCCTGTCCACCGGATCGCAGGTCGATTGAACAATATAACAGTCCCTTCCCCGGACATCATCTTCCAGCTTGATAAACCTTTCACCGTCGGGAAAGGTGGTAACCTTCGCCCCGCCAACGGGTATATCCAGGTAATTGCAAACCGAGCTCGCCAGTTCGTGTGACCCGCTTCCTGCGAATACCTTAATATTGTTGTTCAAGAACATTTTTCCAGTTTTTCCTTCCTGAAATACTTTCTGCTGGGTCGCAAAACCGACCCGCCGAAAGCTGTTTATTTAAAATTTCCTTTTTAAATAAAAAATACTACCCCACCTGGACTCGAACCAGGAACGAGGGCACCAAAAGCCCTTGTGTTACCAATTACACCATGGGGTAGTTTCTTAAACAAATATCGATGCTTCTATCTAAAATAGTCTTCCAGCAGCAGCTTGTTCAAAACCATCAAAGCTGTCACGGAGGCCTGAAAGTACGAATCAGACCTGACTTGGCACTGCCGGAGGCTTGAACCAACCATGCCGTGAACTGTTGGCCCCACATGGCCCGAAAGGCCACAAGCTACCCCGTGCGACAGAGCATCAGTTTTGAAAATATACAAAAGTTTACCATATATGCAAGACTTTTTTAAAATTCTGCCAAAAAACCTCATAACAAAACCAAAAATAAAAAATCTTTTTAATTTTGAAGGAATAAACAGGTTTAAGTCATAAGTTTTTCAGCGAATAAGCTTACTAAGACGAGTAAGATTGCTTCCTAACTACTTAAATTAGCGGATTCCTTAATTTTAAGGCATGCCGGCAGGACACTTTCATAGTATTACAGTTACTTACAAAATCAATATAATATTGACCGAAGTGAACAAAATAAATATTCCTTTATCGCCAGCATAATTTTTCAACCTTATAGATATAGGATTTTGCAACTTGCAATAAAATACTTGGTTCAACTTCGTTTCACCATTCAAGCATCAGGGCTGGAATGTCACTCTGCGGAAAATAATGAAACTTGAAGTGTTATTCTATATCAAAAAAATTAGATTGGATATGTTTTGAATTTTGTGCAAGATCAGCCCTGCCCATGCTCTTTTTAATAACGGATAGATATTGCATTTTGTTTTAAAGATTTTCGTAAAGATTGAGAAAAAAACTAACCGTAATACAGTCTTCTTGCCGACTATAAATGAAGATTTTTTTTGCGGATTTTGGGAAATATGTTATGGTATTCAGCCTTGTTAATTCTTTTAAATGGGGTGATTGATTTATGGATAAATCATTTATTATTTACGGATTATTTGTATGTTTCTTTTTACTTTCTGCGGCATTCGGTGCATACGGAGGCGGCACCGGAGATCCCTGTGACCCGTATCAGATATGGGATGCAGAACAGTTAAATTATATTGGTATAAACCCTTTGGACTGGTCTAAAAGTTTTATACTAATGGATGATATCTTCTGGGCTGAGATAAACGGACCAGCAGCAGGAATCATCGGCGAAGTTGATCCTGCCGGTACGCATTTCAGCGGAACTTTCGACGGCAACGGCCACAGGATATTCAATTTCTGTGACACTTCCGACATGTCCGCGAGTTACGGTCTTTTCGGTACGGTGACAGAAAATGCAGTCATTAAAAACCTGACTCTGGTAGAGTCCGACACTTTAGGCCCGTCACTTGCCACCTTTAATTACGGAAAAGTTATAAACTGCGACATAAAGAACGGTTCGGTTTACGGCGAAGGGGCACTGGTTGAATTCAACTACGGCACAATCAGGAACTGTCACGTCGATATAGATATCCAAGGCGACCAGCCAGGCGGACTTGCGGGCTCCAATGAAGGAATCATAAAAGACTCATCGGCACGCGGCACCGTCACTGCAGACTACTGTGCCGGCGGGCTGGTATCACTGTCAATCGGGGATAATGCCGTCATCGAAAACTGCCTTGCAGACTGCAACATAGAGGGTGCCATGCTGGTCGGCGGACTTGTGGGAATAAACAAAGGTACCATCAATAAGTGCTTCAGCAAAGCAGAAGTCAGCGGAGGCTCCACCATCGGGGGTTTGGTCGGTAAAAATACCGTAAACTCAGTCGGCTATCCCGCCTATATCTCGGACAGCTATTCGATCTGCACCGTTAACGGACAGGACAGTATCGGCGGCCTGACCGGCAGAAACAATGGAGAGGTCGTGAACTGCTATGCAGCCGGTGACGTGGACGGAAGCACAGATGTCGGCGGTCTTATCGGCATAAGCACTGCAGGAAGTTCGGTCTTTTATGAAAACTGTTTCTGGGACAGCGATATAAATCCCGGCCTTGAGGGTATAGGTAAAAACGAATCGTCAGAGCCTGAAACGAATGTCACCGGCCTACCCACTGAGAATTTGCAGGACTTCGATACATTTACCGCAGCAGGCTGGGATCTGATCGGCGAAACCTCGAACGGAAGCGATGATATATGGATAATGACAACCGGAAAATACCCCAGGTTCGTCTTCGATGCCGACAGTTTCATGCTGGATATAATAAAAGAACTCCAGACATACTGGCTGGCAGAAACCGATATCTTATGCGACTATAACCCCGACGGAATCGTTAATTTCGCAGATCTCGAGCTTATAACGGACAAGTGATTCAATTCATGGCAAAAACTTCATTTGAAATGAAGACGCTTTATTTGTAAAAACTAGCTTAATCCTCATTACTTCATGGCAGATGCAATTTGAATCCGGTATAGGCCTTGCCAGTTCAAAAATCCCATAATTGCTATTTTTATTTATACTTAATTGGAGAATTGGTGTTTTACCAGCCTTCGGGCATGAGAATGTCTTCCAGAGGTCTTGTCCACCAGTCCGGATCGCGGAAGTACTGTGTCGTCATCAGTGCTGCTATCACACCGTCTGAAACTGCAGTGGCAAGCTGCATTGCCGCACCCACCCGGCAGTCACCTGCTACGAAAACGCCGGGAACAGCTGTTCTCAAATAAGCGCAGTCTGCCTTGATAAAGCCCTGATCGTTCAGCTCAATAAAACCTTCCAAAAAATCAGTATTGGGTACCATGCCGATGAAGATAAAAACACCGTCACAGGAATAATCTTCCTCTTCCTCGGTCTTGACATTTTTGAGCTTAACCGATTGAACCTTGTCCTTACCTTCAATGGCAGTGACTACTGTGTCGTACTTGATCTCTATGTTATTATCGTCTTTTTCCATTTTTTCGAAAAGCTCATCCTGAAGCACCTGGGTTGCCCGGAACTCATCTCTTCTGTGCACGAGAGTGACTTTATCTACATATTGTGCCAGGTGAATGGTCTCCTCTATTGCGGTGTTTCCCCCGCCGACTGAAACTACGTGTTTTCCCTTAAAGAAAGGTGCATCACATGTACCGCAGTAGCTTACTCCCGCTCCTGCCTGTCTGAATTCCTCTTCGCCGGGAACGCCGAGTTTTTTATAGTCACTGCCAGGTGACAGTATAACCGCTCTTGCAGTGAATTTATCATCATCGCAGATAACCTCGATATTACCGTCGTCGAGTTTATTGAGTTCGGTTACTTCGTGGCCTGTATTTATTTCACAGCCGAAGGTCTCCGCCTGTTTTTTCATTTCGTTTACCAGTCCCGGCCCGTCAATCTTCATTATACCCGGATAGTTTTCGATACGGTCGGTGTTATTGATCTGCCCGCCAGGAAAGAACTTTTCCAATATCATGGTTTTCTTTTTGTCACGTGCAGCATAAACAGCAGCACCCAGCCCGGCAGGTCCGCCTCCTACTATTATAACGTCATATAAGTCACTCATATTATCCCCTTTTATATTAGATTTTCATTGCTTAGATTAAGAAATTCCTCCCTTTCCGGGAAAGCCTCCAGTATAGTCTCTCTGTCTGTTCTTTCAAGGAAGTATGTTTTTTCATGCAACAGAATTTTCCTTATTATAATATCGTTACTATCAAAATAAACGATCTGCCTGAAGTTTGAATCTGTCAAGAGCCTTACCATTAACGCTGATTTTTCATCTCCCTTTGGTATGAATTCTGCAGGGATGTCTTTCGTTATGAAAACCGGAACTAAAAACCCGTTCTCATCTATCACGTCTATATAGAATTTCCGGGAACTGCTTTCCAGTAACTCGGGCAGAAGAGTATCCAGCATCATATCCGGAAAGGAAAGGCCTGTGAGCTGCAGTGTCCTTTTCTTAGTAGTCGGCTGAAACTGGTTAACGATAAGTTTTTCCTCTTTTTTCTGTAAGATGATATTGCGTGCGATATTTGCACTCTGATGTTGGGTCTTCCATTCGAAGGTACCTATATTATTATTACAGTGAAATTGGGAAAGTTTCTCTATTATTATCGGCTCCCTGTTAAAAAGATAAAAATCCATGGTAAAATCATATTCCGGCTGTTCTGCCTTGAATTTAATATTTTCTTTATTGAACCCCAGCTTATTATTCATCTTATCACTTTTCACAAAAATCGATGTTAGCGGATGTCTGTATAAAAGCTGCCTTAAACCTTTATCCCTGAACTCAGAAATCATATATTTTGAAGTTTCGAAATATGCCGGCTGGCTGTATTGAAGCCTTTCAATGGCATCGAAAAATACCTTTTCTGCAATGTCGAAATTTACTGCACTCTGAAAGACCTCTATTTTCAGCTGATGTCCATGGCCTAGATCTGCCTTCGCTATATAATAGGTATCCAAAGAATCCTCTGATGATTTAAACTTCGCCCAATTAAAACCGAGCCCTTCTTTCCGAATCGTATCCTTTTCTATGATGGTCTTCTGAAGCTCCGTGCCTGTTTTCCGGAAAAATTCTTCACTGGTGTTGGGGTCAGGCGATATCATATAAGTATACATCACAATACATCTCTGTCCTCCTGACCTGGTTGAAAGGTCTGAAGCCAGAGTATAGCTGCTGGAACTGTATTTCCAGAGATTCTTATGCTTCCATCCCGAACCGGTAGGGATCGCCATTTTCAGCCCGGTATATTTTAAATTTATCGGACGCGACCATTCTATCTTTGACTTGGATACTACAATGAACCTGGCTATGATAAGCGAAAGCACCAGAAATCCCAGCAACACAAGTTTATCGAATCCGAGTTTTTCAAGCGGTCTATTTGTTTTCATAATAGCAGGTAATAATAAGCCCGGGCTCCTGGATTTTCAATAACCGTTTCAAAAATCTTAAAAAAGCGCAAAAAAAACTTAAAATATTTCAATTTTGTAATTTTGCACTTCAATTTTTGATTCTTATAATTTCAGGTGTAAGCAGTTAAATTTGAAAATTAAAAAGTGATATTGAAGTATCACAGGGGGTATTTATGAAAAATTATTCAATGCTGCGAAAATCTGAACCGAGGGAGATGCTCGAAACGATTATAGAGGAGCAGATTCCTGCCATTATGTCATATTTATCAAAAGGGAAATGGCATGTAGCAAAGGTAAATGTAGTAAGACTTGGAGCAAACAGGCTTTATGTAGAGGTAGCACCCAGAAAGAAACCCCACCCCTTGAACGTTCAGATAGAACAGCCGGTCGGATTTTCGATAAAATTCGGCTACGGAAAATTTATTTTCGACTCAAAGATCGTAGACCTTGAGCCTTCTCTTGAACGTACCAGCGGCGGCGTTCTGGTCATAGAAGTCCCAAGAACCATCGAAATGGTTCAGAGAAGAAGTTTCTACAGGGTAAAAGTGCCGGGTTCCATGAAAGTCAATGTTCAGGTATGGCACAGAAATTCTGCAACTGAGGAAGTAAAGGCACCCGAAAACAGCTACTGGCAGGGAAGACTTGTCGATGTCTCTGCAGGCGGTGCACAGATTGCACTTCCAGCCGATAAAAACCCCGATCTTAAAAAAGGCCAGTTCATCGGCGTAAGGTTCACACCCATGCCGTACGAAAAACCCATCATGTTCAATGCCCAGGTAAGATGCGTACTTCCCACTGTAGATGAAAGCATGATATGCTACGGCGTGCAGATCGTGGGACTGGAAGCAAGCAAAGAAGGCAGGGAAATGCTCGACAGGCTCTGCAACGTTATCGAAAGCTATCACCAGATGAATCAGACTTCCATAAAAAATCAGGACTTTCACCACAGCAAAAGAAGTTGAGTTTATCTAAAATATTTAAACTAAATTCATTCCCCGGCCTGATCACCAGCCGGGGAATTTTTCTAAAGCGAAATCTTCCACATAAATAAACTTAAAGTGAATTGTGAGCAAAAAGTGCAAACTTTAATGCAACATTTTTGTACTTTTTAAAAAAATCAGGAATCTTTTTTGAAAAATTCCTTCAACTTTTCCATCTCTCCTTTTTTCATGTGATAACTGTGACTTTTATCCGGGTATTCACCCGTTTGGACTTCATCAGAATAAGCCTTGAAAGCCGCCTTCGTCTTTTCGGCTAAATTTTCATAACTCTTTGCAAACTTTGGACTTGCGCCTTCGGTAAGGCCCAGTATATCCGGAGCCACCAGCACCTGGCCGTCGCAATCAGGCCCGGATCCGCAACTTATTACGGGCACCTCAACCCGCTCGGTGATCATTTTTGCAACTTCAGCCGCTGTACCTTCCAGCAAAAGAGCACTTGCTCCTTCATAAACCATTTTGTCAGCTAGACTTACAAGATCTGCCGCCATTTCCGCAGTCGTACCTTCTGCCTTGAATCTTCCCTTTTTGCCTATCTGCTGAGGCCTGATCCCTATGTGAGCCATAACGGCCATACCTGCATTGCTGACCGCCTTAATAACGTCCAGATATGCACTTGTAGCCTCTATTTTTACCATATCCGCTCCCGCTTCGGTTACAAATCGGCCGGCATTCTTCAAGGCTTCCGAAATGCCTGTCTGATAGGACAGAAACGGCATATCCGCAATCAGGTAAACCTTTGGTGCTGCACGATTTACGGCTTTTGTGATTGTGATCATATAATCCATGGTCGCCGGGAGCGTAGAGTCATAGCCCAGCATGAACTGAACCCCTGAATCGCCAACTAAAATGGACTGAACCCCCTCTTCTGCTGCCAGTTTTGCCGTCAAAAAATCATAACAACTTACCATTGACAACTTCTTTTTTTTCTGCTTTAATTCGAACAAATCTGCAATTGTGATCTTATTATTCATTGGTAATACCTTGCGGATTTTGAATTTAACAATTAAAAAGTTAAGATATTAAAAGAATTTTTTAAAATCAAGCTTAAAAAAAAGCTATTTTCAGGCTAAATTTTAAGATTTTTTACTTGAAACCGAATTTAATAAACTTTTAACTTTATTTTACTTTAAGCGAAAGCAAAAAAATCATAGTTTTTTATTAAGTTAAGTTAAAGATTTATTTAAAATATATTCGATTTAATAATTAGTTGACTAATAAACTTTTCATCACCCTCCTCCGAAGCCAGATTCTACTCGTTTTGGAATCTGGCTTTTTTTATTTAATTTTCCAAATCACTAGTTTTTTAGATTAACCTTTATTTGCACTCTGTATTTCATAATGCTTTTAGTTGTTGAACAATTAATGGATTTGCATAATATTTGAGGTCATCAACAAATATTTGTAATCAGCGGCTTGAATGAATCAAAAACTAAATACAGCTTGAAAATGCTTACCGATCATATATTATATAAATTTACGGAATAGGCTTTGTCAAGATTACAGGTATCTTTATGAAATAAGGAAGGATTGAAAAATGGTAAAGAGAGGTCAAGTCAATTCAGGTTTAAAGATTTTTATCGCGTTGATGGTATTTTTTTCAGCGACAGCTGTGGTCCGGGCGGTCGAGCCGAACGATATAAATCCGCTGGTCGAAGGCAATAACGATTTTGCATTCGATCTTTATTCAAAGCTCAAAACGGAAAAGAAGAATCTTTTCTTCTCTCCATATAGCATTTCTTCTGCACTGGCGATTGTCTATGCAGGTGCAAAAGGTGAGACGGCAGAGCAGATGGCCAACGTTCTTCATTTTCCAGACGGTAATGACATGCCCCATGCCGGGTTTCTCGAGTTACGCAAAAGGCTGGAAAAGATAGCAGGAGAGGAAAAGATACAGTTGAACATTGCCAACGCATTATGGCCTTCATTAGGGGTAAAAATAAAAAAGGAACTTGCGGAGATGGTCAGGGCGTATTATCAAGCCGGTGTTACCTTAGTAGATTTTTCCAAAGTGCAAAAGGCTTTGAATATGATAAACGGCTGGGTAAGTGAAAATACTCTGGGTAAGATTGAAGAGCTTCTCAAACCAGAGCACCTGAAATTGCGAGGCCCGTTAGATATGATAGTGACAAATGCCATATATTTCAAGGGCAGATGGGCGGATCAGTTCGACCCGAATAGAACGGAAGATTGCGATTTTTATATTTCAGATAAAAACAAAGTAACTGTAAAAATGATGAATCAAAAGGCTGATTTCAGGTATGCAGAGATCGAAGGTGCTAAACTGCTGGAATTGCCTTATTCAGGTGGCGAACTGTCGATGCAGTTGATACTTCCCGAAGTTGACCGGATAAAGGAAATTGAAAGCCGGCTTAATTCGGGAAACTTGCGGAAATGGTCTTCACGTCTTGTTCAAAGGGAGGTTGATGTTTACCTTCCCAGATTTGAGATAAAGTGGGGAGCGGAACTGAAACAGCCCCTGCAGGCACTGAGTATGAAAAAGGCGTTTGCCCGGGCAGATTTTTCCGGCATGTTCGAAGAGATAAATACCGGAATCAGCGATGTAGTGCATAAGGCTTATTTTAAAGTGAACGAGGAGGGGACCGAAGTAGCAGCGGCGACTGCCGTTATAATGGGAAGGGGAATGTCTGAGCCGAAGGTTTTCAGGGCAGATCACCCATTTATCTTACTTATCCGCGAAAATAAATCCGCAAGCATCCTGTTTATGGGAAAAATAGCCGATCCGACAAATTAAGAAGAAATAAAAATACCGTCCCCAAGGTGAATTGAGGACGGCTCTTCAAAGGAGGAAAGGTTTTTGGCCCTTTCGGGCCGTTTCCATGTTCAAATATTACAGAAAAAACACATCAGCTTAAACTTCAAATTGCGCAAAAAAACACTCAATTCACGAAAAACTATTACAAGAAAGTACTATATTTGTTAAATTAAGGCACAAAAATTCCTATCCGCATCGGTATAAGGCTTTTAAAAAGATATTTTAACGGTATCTACGAGCGAAGTTCTAAGGTCTTTATTCAGCTTTATCAAAATGCCTTCAGGTGCCCGGCTGTGTTTTATTTCATCACCGGTTCTAAGGAGTGTCAGCTTTTCGGGTTCTCTGTCCGTTTTAACAACGGCGGGGTCGTTTGTATCAGGCAGAAAATGGATGTACCAGATATTTTTATCTTTGCTCATAGTAATCGGATAATTGCATATATCATCCCAGTAGGGACCGTCACCCTTTATATCGAAGACCGACTCTGAGCTGTGTTCCATCCATTCGCTGACTTTTTCTAACAGTTTGTATGCCTCATCGGGTAAAGTGCCGTCGGGTCTCGGGCCGATATTGGGGAGGAAATTGCCGCCCATGGAACGGGCCTTTACCAGCCACTTCAGGAAGTAACCCGGGCTTTTGTGCGTTTCATCTTTTCTGTATGCCCACCCCTGGCCCATGGTGGTGCAGGTTTCCCATACGTCACTCGGCGGTTCTTTGGAAGGTAGAGTCAGTTCGTAGGTGAGGAAATCGCCGTGGCCGTGGAGTCTGTGGTTGACTACGATTCCGGGTTGAAGTTCGCGGATTTCCTCCATGGATATCCCGCATTCGCCGCCGAAGTTGTAATCGAACCAGAGAAGATCGATCCTGCCGTAGTTTGTGAGCAGTTCTGTTACCTGTCCTTTCATGAATTTTTTGAACTTGTTGATCTGTTTTTCGGTCATTGGCTTGACTTCAATTTCTTCATGGTCCAGGCCCAGCGGCGGTTCGTTTGGCTGGGTCTTTGGCCAGAGGTCGAAGCCTTCTGTACCGAGTCTGAAGGACATGTATTCTCGGTTGAAGTACCAGTCCGGCGGAGAGAAGTAGAGCCCGACTTTCAGGCCATGTTTTCTGCAGGCTTGGACGTAGGGTTTGACAAGGTCTTTTCCGTCGAGGTATTGTTTTGTGCTGAAATTGCCGTAGTCACTTGGCCAGAGGGCAAAGCCGTCGTGATGTTTTACGGTGAGGACAGCGTATTTGAAGCCGGCATCGGCGGCGGCCTTCATCCATTTGTCGGGATTGTATTTTTGGGGGTTGAATTTTTCAGCCAGAGCGAAATATTCATTGGGTGTCATTTCGCCGTCAGCCTGTGAATTTCCGGGAGGCCAGTCTTTTATCATTGACCAGGAGATTTCGCGATTTCCGGTTGGGTCAGCTGCGCTGATGCCCCAGTGTAGAAAGAGTCCGAGCCCTGCCTCTTTGTACCATTTAATATGTTCTCCTTCGGTCTGTTTGTATTTTTCCGCCAGTCCTGAATCTTCGACATCTGCGATCTTTGTTTTGTCAGTATCAGCTGCGATGCAAACGGAGGCTATAATCAGAGTTAAGATTATCAGTACTTTTTTCATGATTTAATCCTTCCTGCAATCCTTTTTATTGTTTTTAATTGTATTTAAAGGCAGTTCAACTTGCTGTCTTATCTCCAGCCACTTGCCGGCATTATTGGAGTCACAGAAGGTGTTGTTTATTATTTTATTACCGGCTGCTTTTAAAGGCTGATTTTCCAGGATATCTGCCAGTTCGGGGTATTTTACAGAATAAGGCGGTTTTCTGTAAGGAATTTTTTCGAGCTTGCCGAACATATCCCAGGAACCCTCTCTTCTCAGTATCCTCTCATTAGCCCATGCAATGCCCCTTGAATCCAGGTGGACTCCGAACTTTACATTTTCGAAGTAGTTGTTTCTTACGATATTGTCCCTCCCGCCGCCGATAAGAATTCCCATCTGCAGGTTTTCGAAGCTGTTGTTTTCTATCAAAGTGCCGGAAAACATATCGTCAATATAAAGTCCTACTACATCCATTTTATCACCTTCAGGCAGGTCATGGAAATAATTGTCCCTGACCACGTTACCCCTCTGTGTCCAGCTTCTGCCCGCGTAAAGTGCCCCTGCATCGTTTGTCTCCAGGCAGAGGTTGTAAAATTCATTGGATTCGAACAGATTTTCGTTGCCGGAAAATCGGATGCCGTTATGGGGGGCATCGTGGATCACGTTGCCGATAACCTTAAAGCCCACTCCCCTGATCACAATACCCGATCTGTTGGTTCGGATGAGCCTGCTGAAGTGGTGAATTTCATTGTCTTTGACCAGGTAGCCAGAGGGTGTCAGGGTTTTTATGTCACCTGCATTTAGTTTCATACCTCCCAGCCCCAGGTTGTAGAGACTGCAGTTTTCTATGGTGATATCAGAACCGCCTTTGGATTTGACCGCATTTGCACTGAAATTTCTTATAGTACAGCCAAATATAGTGACATTTCTGCATTCAGAGAGGTGAAATGCGTAGCTCCTTCCTCCTTCTAAGGTTAAATTTTCAAACCTGATATTCTCTGCATTTTCTACCTCAAAGACCGGCTCTTCGTTTATGGTCACCATAACCTCTGCATCTTCTATATTTCTTTCGGACCAGAGGAAAAGCAGGCCTTTATTCTTATCCACATACCATTCTCCGGGCTTATCCAGTGCCTCCGGGACATTCAGAAACCTGAACCTCTGTCCCTTCCTGTAGCCGAATTTGCTCTGGGGAGGTGCGATGGTGATTGTCTTTGTCTCTTTGTCGATGGAAGCGACCTTCAGGAAGGCATCCGCCCAGTCTTTATACCAGTAGCCGTGTACGAACATGTCACCGGTATGCTGCCAGGTGTTCGGAACATCGGAGCTGTAGCGTATCTTATCGGTTTTCATTCCCCTTTTTATGCCGAACCTCTTGAGTGTCTGTGCACTTTCCGAAAAGCCGCTTATATGCTCCCAGCCGTCGTTTGGCCAGGCTGCTATCTGCATGGGTTCAGAATTTATGAAAAACTCTATCAAAGGCCAGTTTTCGACTCTGTCATTAAACCTGACATTTTTCAGACTGCCGATGCTTTCGATGCCGGCCTGGTGCAGGTCGGCAATGTAAATGTTTTTCCTGACTTCGGGATCGGAAAAATAAGTTGTGTATTTGTCCTCGGGCAAGGGCCTCAAGTTTTCGACCTCCTTTCCTGCAAGCAGGCGAACATTGCCTTTTTTTTCAGCCCTGTAAATGACCGGGTTGTCTGGATTGCCTGAATCCCTTTCATCGAAGATCATGCTGTTACGGGCCGGATAGGTGCCTTCAAACAGAGTCACAGTTACTTTACTGTTGGCGAGTTTTTTATTAGTCTTTAGGTCCCGGATTGCATCCCTTGCCTTTTGTATTGTTCTGAAAGGGCTGGATGGATGCGTTCCCCTGAATTTGTCACTTCCTTCAGGTGATACATAAAACTTTACCTCATCCTGACAATATACTTTTGCACTGTTGCAGCTCAAAGCAGAAACCATAACCAAGGATAAAACAAGTACAACCTTTAATTTCATATCCGATCCTTTTTTTACGCTTACCTTTGAAAAACTTTTTGCAGAGTATATCAGAATTAAACGAGAATTCAGCGAAATACCGCATAAATTTTCCCGGAAATTTTCTGTAAAGTATTTCCAGACGATACGGAACTACTGCCGTTTATTGCATGGTACCGTTCTCAACTTGTACCGGCTCCGTTATCTCCCAGTTTACACAAACAATTCCCCCCGCTGTCGAAATAAACTCTACCCAAAGAATTAGCAAGGTACACGGTTTTACAGCAAAATTTTCGTATATAAAAAGATATATAAGTAAAATACTTGAAAAACAGCTTGAAATGTGTTTAATATTGATTTTAAGGGGTGTTTGAAGCTGTTTTAAAGGGTTCCGGAGGATATTTTGGGCAAGAATGTGTAAAAATAGTGAAAAATTTTAAATTTTTACAAAATTTGTCTTGTCTGAATTGTTGATATTGTTATAATATTAATAGTATTGAGATACGGTCTTTTCCTTCTTATATACGATTTTGGTTTTTGAGATGGTGATAAGTTAATAAATTTTGGTATATATGTTTCTAAATTGAAGCTATCTCAAAAGAAAAAGCCGGAGTTGATTGACTCCGGCTTTTTATATTACACTCGCCTAACCATTTTGATAAGTCAGAAGCCTTCAGTTACTTTTACGTTTTGATGTGATCATCGCAGCCAGAAGAATATGCCTTAATCTTTCGACGCTCTGTTTTTTGAGGTACTTGTCTGTGAAATCGAGCTTAAACCTGCCCCTAAAATTCTTGATCCTCCTGGTAAGCTGCTTTCTATCCAGAGAAGCGATAGTAGTGGCTGTTTTTTCGAAATAATCTCTTTTGACCATTTTCAATCATCCAAATCGAACTAAAATCACGACATCTTTTCCTCCAACAAAAAAATCGGTTAATTTTATTCGTGACTTATTTAAAAACTGAATTAAATGTCTAACTTTTTAAATAAGTGAAAACTGCAGCTTTCCGTTTGAATTTTACTGTGATTTTTTTGACATATAACTATACTTTGGTAATTATTTTTTTGTTCGATATAGGGGTTGAACTTTTTGCTTATTTCGCAATGAATAAAAGGGGTTTGTAATCTTGATGGATTTAACTTTTTTGTATTGAGATAAAGCTTAGTCTACCTGTTAAAGTTTAAGATTTCGTTCGATTTTTAAGTAGCAAGACAAATAAACGAAAACCTGCTAGAATTATGTGACAAGGGTAGAAAAAGCAATAGAAAGGGCACAAATAATAGACCTGATAAGATAAAGGCATCTGCAAGAAATTGCCAAACCTGTGGATGCTGATAAAAAAAATGGGCTCCTTCAAGTATAATCATGAATAAAATCCAGAAAATTACCAAGTAAATAATTACTGCCGACCAGAAAATCTTTCTAAAAGTTATCCGGGACTTTTTGAGCCCTGTGTTTTTTCCAGCTTCATCCATATTTCCCACTCTTCATTATTTTGGCATAAGTTGAATGGATTTTAGTGTCAGGCCGATTCTTTTTTCTCTGTTGATTTCATCTGCCTTCAGGGTGAAAGAGTGGAGTCCTTTTTTGTCGATCGTTACTGTACCCAGGTCTGCTGCAACATCTGCGGGATCATTTACGTTATCGTTTTCGGGAATGTAGGTATGAATCTTATGTTTATTGTCCACAGTTACGCTGACCCGATGCTTGCCCGGGGCTAGATAGATTCTTTTACGTTCTTTTTTATTTGATGATGACCAGCGTCTAATCTTTGCAATCACTGCCCTTATTTTAAATTCGCCGGGTTCTTTTATTTTGAAATTCCAGCTGAGCACGGATCTTTCATCCAGCCAGTTTTCGATGTAATCGGCCTTGGGGGAAAGGGTCATATCAATCTTACTATCAGGTGCCTTAACTTTCGTGCCGTCCCGGGGGATCGTAGGAATAACAAAACCGTGCCTCCCGAAATTTAATGGCAGACCGCTTGCATTCAAAGATACCTTCCCGTCGGTCTGCTGGATAGCAGTGGTGTCAACTTCAGGCCCGGCTTTGAGCTTTAAAGCGACAGTAGTGACGTATTTATCCGGCTCGACATTTGAAAGATCAATAAGCAGTTCATTCAGTTCGATCTCGGAATCGTAAGACTGTTCGAAATTTATAGTTTTTTTGTCTTTAACAAGATAACATTTTTCGACTTTGCTTTTCAGGCCCTGCAGAAGGATGTTTTGAGAAGGCCAATCCGTGATCAGAAGATAGATGTACCCGGGTTTTGCGGTAGCATAGCCCCAGGAGAAGCTCTTCCTAAAGGGACTAGGAGTGGTGCCGTAGATCGCCTGGCCGTTGGTATTGAGCCATTTGCCCATTTCTTTTAAGTATTCGATGCTTTTTTGGGGGATATTACCTTTTGGATCCGGACCGATGTTAAGAAGATAGTTCCCTCCCCTGCTTACGATTTCCACAAGCTTTTCTATGGTGACATCGGGATTTTTCCATGATTGATCCTGCTTCCAGCTCCAGTGATTGTTTATGGTGGCAGGTACCTCCCATGGGAAATCCGTAACTGCCTTTGGGATCTGATTGTCACCGGTTGACAGATAATCACCATAACCATTTCCGAGCCTGCTGTTTATAAGACATGCCGGCTGGGTATCTTTTACTATATTGTAAAGCTCTCTGCTGTATTTTTCATCAATACCTGCCGGAGTGTCAAACCATATCAGACCCAGCGGGCCGTAGTTGGTGAGCAACTCCTTTATCTGGGATCTGCATTTTTCCTCGTAGTAAATAGAGAAATCCTTTTCCGACCTATCAAAGTCCCAATCATTTCCTATGGCGTGCCGGTGATGCCAGTCCTGGGCCTGTGAGTAATAAAAGCATAGCTTCAACCCTTGGTTCTCACAGGCCTTGGCAAGGTCCTTCATAACATCTTTTCCGTAAGGGGTGGCATCGACAATATCATATTCTGTCACTTTAGAATCGAACATTGCAAAGCCGTCGTGGTGTTTTGCCGTTATGACGATATATTTCATACCGGCAACTCTTGCGGTTTCGGCAAAAGAATTTGCATCGAATTCAACCGGGTTAAAAACATCGGTGAGTTTTTCGTATTTTTCAACCGGTATCCTTCCCCTTCTCATGCTCCACATGGTTTCCCGGTCTATAACCTTGTCCCTGGGTCTTCCCATCAGTTCTTCCCATTGCTTATCGGGTACGGAGGGTATGCTCCAGTGAATGAACATGCCGAACTTATCGTTTTTGAATTCCTTGATGCTCTGAGCTGTTTCTGATTTGTTAGCGAGACAAATCCCCGTGACTAATAAAGTCATTAAAATGACAATCTTTAAAAAACTGATACATTGCTTTTTGGTCATTTTTTAACCTTTCGACACTTAAATATTTTTGTTTTTACATAAAAACCGATATAATCTCAGTTTTAGTAAAAAATATAACTCTAAATTTAAAGTGGTACAATGAAAAACAGATCAACTAATTTATTGCCGGTCTTTTTGTTTTTGATCTTTGCAGGATGCTGCAGTTCAAAGTATGAATTTCAGGTGTATAGATACCAGGCAAGAAAAGTGCCGGCTGAAACCGTGGAACTGATGAGAAAATACAGCCTGAAAGATGACGGGCCGGTGGGAATCGAGGACCTGAGGATGGTAGAGGTGATGTATTTTGACTTTAACGGTGCGATCAGAGAGGACGGGGAGTTGATCGTTCATGAGGATGTGGCTGAGGAGATCGGTGAGATATTCGGTGAGATATTCGAGGCGGGGTTCAGGATAGAGCAGATAAGGCCGGTATACCATTACAAGGGAAATGATAAGCTTTCCATGAAGGCAAACAACACATCGGCTTTTAACTGCAGGTATATAACCGGAGATGATACGCGGTTTTCAGTACATGCGTACGGCAAGGCGATAGATATAAATCCGGTTCAGAATCCCTATGTTAAAGGTGATGCGGTGCTGCCTGAGGAGGGAAGAAATTATTTAAAACGAAATGTGAATAAAAAGGGAATGATCAAGGCAGGCGGGCCGGTGGTTGAGGCTTTCAAGAATAGAGGCTGGGAGTGGGGTGGTAACTGGAAAAATCTGAAGGATTACCAGCATTTTGAAAAAACAATTGATAACGAGAAGTAATGAGGACTGAAGAATTAAATTACGATCTGCCGGAGGAGTTGATAGCCCAGAAGCCTGCTGAGGAGAGAAGCGAATCGAGGCTATTAGTTCTGAACAGGGAAACCGGTGAACTTTTTGACAGGAAGTTTTCCGATATCGGAGAATTTCTGCAAGAAGGTGACTGCCTGGTAATAAATGACACGAAAGTGCTGCCGGCGAGATTTTACGGCAATAGAGTCACAGGGGCGAATCTGGAAGGGCTGTATCTTTCGCAGAAAAAGGTGGACGTCTGGGAGATAATGCTTAAGGGAATGCGAAAGGTTAAGGTCGGAGAGGAATTTATATTAAATGATAAAGAAGGAAACGAGTATCTGCGGGCCGACCTCATGGAGAAACTATCAGAAGGAAAGTGTATTATCAAAGTTAAGAGCGATGAGGGAACAGGAGAAATACTGGGTAAAATAGGCTTTCCGCCTTTGCCGCCTTACATAAAAAGGGATACCGATATTGAGACGGCAGAAGAGGATAAGGAAAGGTATCAGACGGTTTATGCAAAAAATAGCGGAGCGGTAGCGGCACCGACGGCAGGTCTTCATTTTACCGATTATCTGTTAGAGAATCTGAAGGAAAAGGGGATAAAGTTCGCTCATGTGACACTTCATGTGGGAGCTGGAACATTCAGGCCGGTAAAGACAGAGGATTTGCGGGATCATGATATCCACAGCGAGAGGTACAGAATCGATGAGGAAAATGCCAAGATAATTAAAAGGGCAAAACAAGAAGGCAAAAAGGTTATAGCGGTGGGGACGACTTCTGTAAGAACCCTTGAGACGGTAGCCAAAGACGGCAAGCTGACCGGGGCCAGTGGTGATACGGAGCTGTTTATCATGCCCGGGTTCGAGTTTAAGATAATCGACGGAATGGTGACAAATTTCCATCTGCCGAAGTCCACGCTTCTTGCGCTTGTTGCTACTTTCTGCGGGATAGAAACTATCAAGAAGGCATATAAGCACGCCGTCGAGGAAAAGTATCGCTTTTTTTCCTACGGCGATGCGATGCTGATAATATAAAAAACCCCGACGTCAATTGCCGAGGCCTTTGATTTTTAAATTCTTCTATTCGAGGTAAACGACGTCGCCGGGTTGGATGTCTTTAACCTGGCCGGTTTTTTGTTTTACATCTTCTTTGTAGAGAGCGAATGACGGTGCCATTTCAATGATGCAGTCTGGGGAGCCGTCGGGTTTTTTCGGGATTTCGATGCCTGCGGCTTCAAGCCAGTCTGCGGCCCTTTCGATCTGGAGTTGCCGGGAGGTTTCCGGAGAATCGACACCGGTTGCGTTTTTTATGGGTGCAAATTCCTGGGTGCGATCAACTTTCAATATTATAGAAGTTTCTGCCAGGGGCAGTGCATCGAAGACGAAGGTTTCGAGTTTGACGCCGTTTTTCCCATCAGGTTCGATCTTATTGCCGTTCTCGTCGATGTGAGGGATCTTTTTGACAGCCCTGTGTATAGGCAATGAGAAATCGCCTCCCTTATTGAGTTTTTCGACAAAGGTTCTGTCTATCATGTGAATGGCGATGCTGCCGAGTTCGAATACCAAGGAGCCGTCTGGGTTGGTTTTTTCCGCCATTTCATCGGGAAGATCTGAATATTCGATGACTGTTACCCTGCCATCGACCAGACAGAAGTTACCGACTTTTTCCTTCGGTTCTGCCTTGGTGAGGGCCTTGGAGGACATCTGAGCGTTGTCTTCTGCGTGAAGTCCGATAAAAAGCGGGTCAAAGATGTTGATGAGGGGGTTGTCCACCTGAAAGTAGCTTATATAGTCAATTCCCCTTTGTTTCATATCCTCTATTGCCCCACTTTTATATAAAGCTTTTAATGAACCGCCGTGGCCATCGGGTGATTTTGCGACGGTGTGTTTGTCTGCCAGGAAGATCTTGCCGTCGAAGCTGAAGTTGGGGTTAGTACCCTGCTTGAAAAACATGATATTGTTTTCATCCAAGCCGAAAAAGTCGTTATTTGAGAAGATATTTTTGGTCGGTTCATGGTTTAATGGGCTGGTCATGATGTACCAGGGAAGTGGAGCGTCGTATTTTTCACAGGCAACCTTTATCTGTTCAGCAAATACCCGGAAAAGAGGTTTGCTTTTGACAGGAGTTGCGGGGAAATCACCCTTTGGACCGTCAAAACCGAGTCTTGTGCCCTGTCCGCCTGCAACTGTAAATGCAGCTACTTTACCGCCTGAGATCAGTTTTCTGCCGGTTTCCTTTGCACTTTGAAGCTTATGTTTTTGCTCAGAGTCGTCTGTTTTGGGGTCATAGGCAGGTGCCGCCTGAAAGTCCTCAGGAATAGAGGCAGGAGAATCCTGTTTTACGTACTTTTGAACCCATTGGTCTATCTTATCGAATTCCAGGTCCTCGACCTGTGAGATAAGATCATTTTTTTCTGATTCGTTCAGTTCGTCCCAGAATTTCAGCAGGTGCTGCTGGTTATGTTTTTTTAATTTTTCTTTTACTTCATTAAGTTTTTTTTCATTTTCCATAAAACAATACCTCATTAAACAACGTAGTAAAGAATGTTAAAGGAAAGAGAACAAAATTCAAGTTAATATGCAGATTTGACGAAATTTTAATTGACAAGTAATTCAGATTTTGTTAAATTTTACGTAAGAAGATAGGTGGGTTAGTTAAGTTATTATATTTATCTTTACTGCCATCATATTATTATTTTTAACATTTCATATTTAGCCTGCCTACCTTAAATAATAACAATGCAGTTGTTGAAGCCACAGGGTAAGAAATTTTGAACCTGTTAAAATTTGTTGTTGAACTATCGGTAGGTACGTTAAACCAGCCGTTTTGAGCAATAAGAAAATTGGTAATTGAGATTCGCATTGAGGCGTGTACTTTTAGTTTATGTTTTTTAAACAGTTTTGCTCACTGCGGCTTTTAAGAGCGGATCTCACAATTAATTAGGAGAATTTAAAATGAGAAAGAAAGGTTTTACACTAGTTGAGCTTTTGGTCGTGATCGCGATCATAGCGCTTCTGATGGGAATCCTGATGCCTGCTCTGTCAAGAGTAAGACAGATGGCAAACAGGATCGTATGCGGAAGTAATTTGTCAGGTTTAGGCAAGGCTTGCCTTGTTTATTCAAATGACAATGATGCAAGTTACCCGGTTGGAGGTTATCCTGTCCCGGACCCCAGGGGAAGAGCTCCATCAATGCCCCAATTGGCTCAAGACGGTCAAATAGACGATTATGATGCAGATACCAGAAGAGATGCTTTCGGTACGCAAAGAGAGGCAACTATTGGATCTTGCTGGTATTTATTGTGCAAGTATGCCAGTTGCTCTCCGGAAAACTTTATATGTAAGGGAGATACAGCAGAGAAGCTCCAGGTTGAGGATATACAGGATGATACTATATCAAATCTGGATCGTCTCTGGGATTTCACTAATAATCCGGGGAAACATTACAGCTATTCTTACCAGAATCCTTTTGCGGCAAGAAGTCCAAACTTTACTGTGGGAAGTCAAGATGCAATAGTTCCATTTCCTGTAACAGCAGATGATGATCCGGGAACACCGGTAGCAGCTGACAGGAACCCCTGGTTCGATATAAATGCTAATTACAGGAATAACGGTTTGGAAAATGACCCCGACTATGATGAAGTTTTAACACCAGAAGAATATTGGGATCAACAAGGTGGTGAATATGTAGACCAGGAAGGTGTCTGGAATGCAGCTGCTCATAACCGGAATGGTCAAAATGTATTGTTCGCTGACGGCCATGTAGAATTTGCAAAGAGCGCCAATGTAGGAATAGATAACGACAATATCTGGTTTACATGGGGCGGACTTAATTCTCAAGAAGCTTCGCAGAGAGATAAACAAGTGGGTAACTGCCCTGGCGATGAATTGCAAGATATCAGTAACGCAGAATATCCAAATGATAAGAAAGATGCATGCCTGATAAATGAACCTCAAATTCAAGGCTAAGGTGGCGGACGTAGATAAAAGCCGGCATAAAGCCTAAAAGGCTGAAACTTTAAAAAGCCCTGTGTGATGCAGGGCTTTTTTTATTGGGTGATGTGAAAACTGATTGTATTCGGCATTTATTTTTGATAGATTACTGCTTTTCAAATAATATCAGTCGGAGATTTACAGATGGGCAAGACATTAACTTACAAAATACTGGAAAAGCACCTTGTCGAAGGTGAGTTAAAAGCAGGCAATGAAACAGGTATCCGTATAGATCAGACCCTTACGCAGGATGCAACAGGAACGACGGCGTATCTTTTATACGAATCGATGGGTGCAGAAAGGGTAAAGACGGATCTTTCGGTAAGCTATATAGATCATAACATGAGTCAGTTCGGGCCGGAGAATCACAATGACCATATTTACCTTCAGACGATAGCTGCAAGGATAGGGGCATATCATTCAAGGGCAGGTAACGGGATCTGCCACCAGGTGCACCTGGAAAGGTTCGGCAAGCCGGGTCAAACGCTTCTGGGAAGCGATTCCCATACTCCCACAGGGGGCGGTATAGGAATGCTGGCTATGGGTGCAGGAGGACTCGATGTTGCAGTTGCAATGGCAGGAGGTCCTTTCTATATAAACGCTCCGAAGGTTTGCGGGGTAAAGCTGACTGGTGAACTTCCGAAATGGGTATCCGCCAAGGATGTGATATTGAAGCTTTTGAGTATTTTGAGTACTAAAGAAAATGTCGGCTGGGTCGTGGAATACTTCGGCGAAGGCGTTAAAAATCTGACGGTTCCCCAGCGAGCAACCATAACAAATATGGGGGCGGAACTGGGAGTAACAACCAGTGTTTTCCCGAGCGATGATCTGACCGAGCACTTTTTAAAGGCGCAGAAAAGAGGTGAGGATTTTAAACCTTTATCTGCCGATGAGGACTGTGAGTATAACCGGGTTATCGAGATAGATCTTTCGGAGCTTGAACCACTGGCGGCGTGTCCTTCTTCTCCGGATAATATAAAGCCAGTATCGGAGCTTTCGGATATCGAGGTGGGCCAGATAGTGATAGGAAGCTGTACCAATTCCAGTTATACAGACCTTAAAATGGTGGCGGAAGTACTTAAGGGAAGGGATATTCATCACATGGTGGAATTTGCCATAGCCCCGGGGAGCAAGGAAGTACTGAATATGCTGGCTGATGATGGCGGGCTGTCTGATATGATCGCAGCGGGGACCAGAATACTGGAAGCGGGATGCGGGCCTTGCATAGGACAGGGATTTTCCCCGGCGGACGGCGTAGTGAGCCTGAGGACATTTAACCGTAACTTTGCGGGCAGGACGGGAACGCCGGGAGATCAGTCCTACCTTGTAAGTCCTGAAACGGCTGTTGCATCGGTATTGACGGGTAAATTCACCGATCCGAGAAAACTGCCTGAACTTATGGGGATCGAGTTTCCAAAGATTGAAATGCCGGATGAATTTTTGATAAACGATGACATGATCGAAAAGCCTCTGCCGAAAGAAAAGGCGAAAAAAGTGGAGGTATTGAGAGGACCGACCATTGTTGTGCCGGAAGCAGCTCCGGAACTCGCAGAGAATTTGCAGGCAAAGGTACAGCTTAAATGCGGCGATAAGATAACCACGGATCATATTATGCCGGCAGGTGCATTTCTTAAGCTGAGGTCGAATGTTCCGGAATATTCCAAGGTGGTATTTAACTGCTTTAACGAGGAGAACGAACCGAGTTTTGCGGACAGGTGCCTTGCCTTGAAGGAACAGGGTATCGGAAGTGCAATTGTAGCAAGTGAAAGTTACGGACAGGGTTCATCCCGGGAACATGCTGCTCTTTGCCCGATGTATCTTGGAGTAAGGGCAATTATAGCTAAAAGCATCGAGAGAATCCATAAGGCGAACCTTATAAATTTCTGTATTGTTCCGATTGAGTTTGAAAATTCGGGAGATTACGATAAAATTAATGAAAATGACGAGCTGGTTATCGAGAATCTCAGGGACGCGGTTAAGTCCAGCGAAAAGATTACGGTGCTTGATAAGACCGGCGGATTCGAATTTACAGGCAGGCTTAATCTTTCCGAACGTGACAGGGAAATTCTGCTTGCCGGCGGTAAACTGAAACATACTCTGGAAAATGCATGAACAATAAGAAAATAACCATCTTCGGCTCTGGGAAGGCCCATGAAGGCGATGCGTCTTACGAGCTTGCCTATGAAGTGGGTAAGATGCTTGCCCAGGAAGGTTTTACCGTCGTAAACGGAGGATACGGCGGGACAATGGAAGCCGGTGCCAAGGGTGCAAGAGAAGCGGGCGGAAAAACTATCGGGGTGACATGCACAGCTTTCAGCAGGAATTCTTCAAACCCGTACATAAGCAAGGAGATACAGACTTCCAATTTTAACGAGAGGGTTTCAAAACTCATTGAGCTTGGTGAAGCTTATGTTGCCGTTCCCGGCGGGACGGGGACGCTGGTTGAAGTTGCGATGGTATGGGAATATCAGAATAAAGGATTTACGCAGGAATCAAAGCCCATTATACTGGTAAGTGAGTTCTGGAAGTCATTGGTAAAAATGATGGCGGATGAAGACCCTAAGCTGAAAAGGTTCGTTGATCTGGTTGAAAACCCGGAAGAAGTCATCAATTCTTTAATCGATAATCTTTGACGGTGACTGTTAAAATATGAAGAAATTATTTATACTGATAATTCTGTTGAACTGCACTTTACTATTTGCCGAACAAAAGGCAGATGAAAAGGATAAGCAAAAAGAAACCGTTCCCGGCGGTACGGCAGTTGTTTCTGTTGTGGGGGAATTGCAAAAAAAAGAAGAGGGGACGGTGATGTTCGAATATGAAGAGGATGTGAATACCCCGTATTTAACAATAAAAGCCGGAAGAGATTTCGAGCTCTTAAAATCCTCGATACTGGAAAAGATCGAATACGATATTGAAAAGAGGCAAACCGAAAGGATAAAGCTTTGGGGTAAATTCACCGAATTCGAGGATGAGAATTACATTTTTCCGATTTATTTTCTTGCCGTAAAGCAGCAGGAGCCGAATGATTTAAACTCAGAAAATATCGAAGACGCTAATGTGTCCGATACGAACGAAGCAGATGCAAATGAAGCTGAGGTAAATGAGCCGGCAAGGCCGGGTTTTAATGATACAAACGATGTTCTGAGCGTACCGGATGAGGTATTGAATGAGATCAAAAAAAGGCCGGTTATCAAGACAAGGCAGTTAGTCGAAGATATCAAGCTTGAGGAAGATTATGTGCTTTCGGACAGGACGGGTTTCATTCGAAAACGTGAAAGTGGCCAGTATGTCTTCGATGTGGATATGCTGGGAATGAGTATCAGTAAAGTGAAGCTGGGATTGTTAAAAAGCGAGGCTCTTGAAAATGCGATAGACATTCAGGAAGATCGTCTATCAAAAATAAGATTCAGGGCTGCCGGCATCGTGACGGAATATAAGAGAAAGAAATATCTGCTTCTGGAAAGAGCAGTGAGAACATTTGATTACGGGAATTTTTAAGGCAGGAAGATATTGTGAACTTTAAGCTGGAAGATTTATTGATAACCAAGGAAGCGGACGGTTTTCGTGAAAGAATTGAGGCCTTGAAGAATAACATCTCCATCGCCGGGGTGCTCAAAGACAGCAGGGATAAGTCTGATATCGTCCGTGAGATTGTGCAGGATGTCGCGGTAAGAGGCGACCGTGCCATCAGCGATTATACGCTTAAATTCGATGAATTGAATTTAAGTCCCGAAGATTTCATAATAAAAGAAGAGAATATGAAAAAAGCACATGGTCAAATGGACGGTGAGCTTTTGGCTTCGCTCCGCAAATCTATAGATAACGTCAAGAGGTATCAATCAGAAATATTTATCGGCGACAAGTTCGATCATAAAGGCATTAAATATACTCCTTTGAAAAGGGTCGGTGTTTGTGTACCGGGGGCGGCAGCGCCCTTGCCTTCGACGGTGATAATGACGGCAGTTCCAGCGATGGTTGCAGGTGTACGGGAGATCGCGATAGTTTCGCCGCCGAGGTTCGAGGGAAGCATACATCCGGTAATTCTCGGTCTATGCCACGAACTGGGGATATGTGAAGTTTACCGCATCGGCGGTGCACAGGCCATAGCAGGTCTTGCCTGGGGAACGAAAACTATACCTAAAGTCGATAAGATAGCCGGTCCGGGCAACATCTGGGGGCAATTAGCCAAGAAGGAGGTTTTCGGGCTTGTTGACATCGATTCTGTTGCAGGGCCAAGCGAAGTGCTGATTATAGCTGACGATTCTGTAAACCCGGCATGGGCTGCAGCGGATATGCTAAGCCAGGCAGAACACGGCCATGACAGCAGTGCCATTGTTGTCACGGACTCAATCGAGGCAGGGGAAGCGATCACGAAGGAACTTTATGTCCAGCTTGCCAACATACCCAGATCCGATGAAGCCATGAAGTCACTTGAAGATAACAGCGGGATAATCGTATGCGACGATATGAATGAGGCGGTTGAAATAACCGATGATTTTGCACCGGAGCATTTGCAGATACAATGCGGCGATAAGAGCAGAGATATTGCGGATAAAGTTTCGAATGCAGGTGCCATATTTGTAGGGCCTTTTACTCCCGTTGCAGCAGGTGACTATATTGCAGGGCCGAGCCATACTTTACCTACAGGGACAAGTGCCAAATTTTTCAGTGCATTAAGTTCCAACGACTTTGTGAAATCCTCCAGCATAATCGAATACAGTGACAGTAAGTTAAAAGAAGATGCCGGTGACATAATCAGGCTTGCAGAGACAGAAGGTTTAAGTGCCCATGCAAAAAGCGTTCGGATACGTACCGAAAGCTAGATATCGTCCCATTTCAGTTTTTCCTGGTTTTTAAAGTAGAACCTGCCTAGCAGATGTGCTGTTACGAGCACCTGGTAAATCATCAGGGGATATGCGAAAAACAGCATAAAGAAAGCAAAGTTTGAGACGATCAGATATACAACCGCAACTAGGGCATGCCAAATGAGTAAGGATATGTGCAGGCCGATATAACTGAAAAAAGTTTTTAGTATGCCGAATAATACCCGTAAGGGGTTAAGGCCCTCTAATGAACCATTGACAGAGACCGAAAGCAGCATCATAGGGTAAGTAAAGACCGCAAAGGTTAAAAGAGCTACACCTTTGTATGAAAAAGGGTCACTGGATGAGAAAAAGTAATACATAAAGGGCAAGAAGGGGATTGCTATCGAAAAAAGTACCAGAAAGAATCTTCCTAACAGTTCGAAAGGACCGGGAGTAATGGCGATTAATTGCGGGGAGCGAACATAACCTTCTGCACTGTCACTTATACACTCCGTAAAATACCATAATAAATACATATACATCACAGGGCCTACTACAATTGCCCAGAAAACCCAGTGAAATGCCAGAAAAACAAACATTGGCGGGAACATCATTGACATCAAGCGAAAAAGCCCGTCTAAAAGAAAATAAAGATAAAATACTCCGGTGAAAATGGCGATGATGGACAGGCCCGGATTGTTTAAGGGATAAAGGAAGATGTCAAACAGCCAGAAATGTTTCCTGGTGGTTCTTTTTATTTTTTCTATCCGGTCCTGTTCCTGCTTTTTTTGCTGAAGGGTATAGCCGTCAAAAGGTTCTGCGGGGTCGGATTTGAATGTGATTTTGCCGCTTTCACCCTGCTGTATAGCGGGATTGCTATCGAAATCAAGTTCTATCCCTTTACTCGATAAATTTTCTTCCTGCTTTTCGGGGATATTAATTTCGGTTTGACAATTCGGGCATTTTGCCTTTCTGCCGGCAAATTTCGATTTTACTGTAAGTTTATGTCCACATGAAGGACAGACAAATTTTATCATTTATTCTCCCTGAGCAATTAAATATCAGGAAAGTTTATCCTTAATGAGTTCTCTGCCTTTATCGAGTGCGTTTTGCAACTCATCGGTTTTTTTACCACCAGCCTGTGCCATCTGAGGCCTTCCACCACCTCCTCCTCCGATGACGGGCGCAAGTTCGCTCACGATATCACCTGCCTTGATACCTTTTTCTACCAGGTCATCTGTTATGCCGCATATCAGCATGGGCTTATCCTTCATCACAAAACCCAGCAATATAGCAGCCGATTCTGCTTTTTGCTTGATCATGTCGATAGCTGAGCGGGCGGCATCCACGTTGGCCCCTTTCAGCATGCCGACCACTACAGAAGCGTTATCTATTTTTTCAGCCTGTTCGAGCATTTTCCTTGCTTCACCCATTACGTCGGTTGCTGGTTGGCTGGCTGCTTTTTTCAGTTTCTTTTTTAGTTTCTTTCTTTCCTTTGCAAGCTGAGTGACACGTTCCACTATTTCATCATCGGGAACCTTGAGGGTTTCGGATATCTGATCGATCATGTCGCTTCTTTTTTCGAAAAAATCGTTTAATGCCTTTCCGGTAAGGGCGGTGATCCTTCTTACACCGGTGGCGATGCTTTCTTCTTTTATTATCTTGAAGTTGCCGATGCTTCCGATGTTGTCAACGTGAGTTCCGCCGCAGAATTCCTTGCTAAAGCCTTCTTCGATGCTGGTTTCATCTTCTGCTCCCAGCGCCACGACCCGGACTTCATCGCCGTATTTTTCGCCAAAAAGGGCCATTGCTCCGAGTTTTTTAGCCTGTTCTATGGGCATTGTCTTAACAGTTACCGGTTCGCTTTTGTTAATCTTTTGCCTGACCATTTTTTCAATTTCCTTTATCTGCTTTTCTGTAAGGGCCTTTGGACAGGTGAAATCGAACCTGAGATATTCCGGGCCGACCAGGCTTCCCTGCTGATAGACATCGCCGCCTACCACTTTCTGAAGAGCCCACTGAAGCAGATGAGTTGCGGTATGATTTTTTCGCGTGGCGTCCCTGTCTTCGCTGACCTTTGCCGTCACGTCCCTTCCTGCGGAGATCTTACCTTCTGCTACGGTGCCCTGATGAAGTACACAGTCGGCGATCTTTTTAGTGGTCTCAACGAAGAACTTACCTTCATCCGATTGTATTATTCCGTTATCACCTATCTGCCCACCGGCTTCTGCATAGAAACAGGTCTTATCCAGAATTATGGAAGCTTCATCGCCTTCTTTTATGTTGCCGTCTTCAATGAATTCGGAATCAGTGACAAAACCTTTTACTTTTGCTTTGCATGTATTGGTTTCATATTTTGGGGTGTCATCAGTTGCGGGAAGCTGGGTTTCGGAGACTCCGGCCAGCGGGCCGGTATCTTTCTGGGCTGCCCGTGCCCTTTCTCTCTGCTGTTCCATTAGATCATTAAAACCCGCGACATCGACTTTCAGACCTCTTTCTTCTGCCATGAGCCTTGTCAGGTCGAACGGAAAGCCGTAAGTATCATAAAGCTGAAAGGCGTCTTCACCGGTAATGACCTTGTCTGCTTTCTTTGCCTTTTCTGCTGCTTCGCCGAATATCTCGATACCCCTGTCTAATGTTCTGCCGAAGCTTTCCTCTTCGGATTCTATGACTTGGGAGACGTATTCTGCCCTGTCTTTAACTTCGGGGAAGATTTCCTTCATCATGTCAACGACAACGGGGACGAGCTTATAAAGGAAGGGTTCGTGGAGGTCAAGTTCCCGACCGAAGCGGGATGCTCTTCTGAGGATCCTTCTGATTACATAGCCCCTGCCTTCATTGGAGGGGATGGCACCGTCGGTAATGGCGAATGTAAGTGCCCTGATATGGTCTGCGATTACGCGAAAGGCGTTATCTGTTTTATTTTCAAGTTCGGAGGTATATTGTTTGCCGGTCAATAGGCTGACTTTATCGATTATGGGCATGAACAAGTCGGTATCATAATTGCTCTTTTTGCCCTGCAGTACTGCGGTGACGCGTTCCAGTCCTGCCCCGGTGTCAATGTAGTTTGCATTCAAAGGAGACAGTGAGCCGTCTTCTGAGCGATTGAACTGGATGAAGACCAGGTTCCATAGCTCGATAAATCTTGCACAGCCGGCATTAACTTCGCATTTATGCCCCGGTATGTGTTTTTTGTCACACCTTTCTGGGCCTAAGTCGATGTGTATCTCACTGCATGGACCGCAAGGCCCGGTTGTTCCCATTTCCCAGAAGTTGTCCTTTTTCCCGAAAGAAAGTACCCTTTCAGGAGATATGGGTGTCACCTTAGTCCAGAGTTCTTTCGCTTCCTTGTCTTCTGGGAGGCCATCTTCTTTGTCACCTTCAAAAACGGTAGCCCAGAGCTTATCGGGATCGATACCCCATACTTCCGTCACCAGTTCCCATGCCCATTTGATGGCTTCCTCCTTGAAGTAGTCATCGAAAGACCAGTTTCCCAGCATCTCAAAGAAAGTATGATGATAAGTATCTTTTCCGACTTCTTCCAGGTCGTTGTGCTTTCCGCTTACCCGCAGACATTTCTGGCTGTTTGCCGCTCTTTTTGCCTGTGGTTGTGCGTGACCCATGAATATATCCTTGAACTGATTCATACCCGCATTTATAAAAAGCAGCGAATCATCATGCTGGGGCACGATGGGGGCGCTGGGAATAAACTTATGCTGCTTATTCTCAAAAAAATCTATGAAACTTTTCCTGATCTCTTTTGCAGTGAGCACTTTTGTATCCTTTTGAAATTAACCGGCTATTCTTCTTTTTTCTTTTTTTCTTCCTTTTTCTCACCATCGAGAAGTCCCTTAGCTGACAAGACTTTCTTTTTCAGCTCATCGCAGAGTTCGGGATTGTCTTCGAGGAACTGTTTTGCATTTTCTCTTCCCTGTCCCAGTCTGACTTCACCGTAGTTGTACCATGCGCCGCTTTTTTCGACTATTTCTTCGGTTTCTGCCAGGTCCAGCAGGTCTCCAATGTAACTGATGCCCTTGTCGAACATGATATCGAATTCGGTGCGTTTAAACGGCGGTGCGATCTTGTTTTTAACCACACGGACGCGTACCCTGTTGCCGACGGCTCCCTGCTGGGAATCCTTTATGGTTGACACTCTCCTTATGTCCAGCCTTACGGAACTGTAGAATTTAAGTGCTCTTCCGCCGGTTGTGGTTTCGGGATTTCCGAACATAACGCCGATCTTCATTCTTATCTGATTGATGAAGATGAGAGCGGTTTTACTTTTGTTTATTATGGATGTCAGTTTTCTCATTGCCTGTGACATCAATCTTGCCTGCAGGCCTACGTGACTGTCACCCATTTCACCTTCGATCTCTGCTTTAGGTGTAAGTGCCGCCACGGAGTCAACCACGATGATATCTACGGAGTTCGAGCGTACCAGCATTTCCGCAATTTCCAGAGCTTCTTCGCCGGTACTGGGCTGACTGACCAGAAGGCTGCTGACATCGACACCGAGTTTTTTAGCCCATGTGGTATCGAATGCGTGTTCTGCATCGATGAAAGCAGCTACGCCGCCTTCTTTCTGGGCGTTTGCGATGGTATGAAGGGCAAGGGTGGTCTTACCGGAAGATTCCGGGCCGAAAAGTTCGGTGACCCTTCCTTTTGGAACACCGTTTCCACCCAGTGCCAGATCAAGTGACAAGGCTCCTGTACTGATGCCTGCGACTTTGGGGGCACTGTCTTCATCCATCTTCATAATGGCTCCCTGGCCGTACTGCTTTTCGATCTGAGAGATCACGTTCTTGAGAGCGGTTTCTTTTCCTGATTTTTTCGTTTTTGTCTTTTTCTTTGCCATATTGTTCTCCAATTCCTTTTGGTTTATTTCAGATTGAACGTTCCTAACTTCGTATATACCGGGCCGTCGGACTGCAGCTGGCTCTGGTAAAGTATCACCGAGTCCACGATAATCGGCCCTGCGTTAAATTCATTATCCTTGTTTATAAGTTTTTTGAGTTTTATCCCCGCCTTATAGTTTTTCACCCGTGCCAGTGTCAGGTGAGCAAAAAATTTTCTTTTTTCCTTAGGCACGCCGAACTTATCCATTTCGTTTTCGATATCGGCCTGTAGTTTTCCCAGCTTCCTGCTGCCCTTGTCACATCCCACCCAGATAACTCTTGCGCTTTTGCCTCCGAAGTATCCAATCTCGCTTAAGGACAAGTCGAAATTTTTGTGTCCGCTGACTGCTTTTTCAAGTGCTCTGCACATTTCGGGGATCACCTCATCTTTGGTATCGCCGAGAAATTTCAGAGTAAGGTGAATTTTTTCCGGGTCAACCCACTTCATGTCACCTCTTTTAAGGTCAACTTCTTTTTTAAGCTTATGCTGAAGTTCCTTCAGGGCGTTCTGTGCAGTTTCATCTATGTCCAGGGCAATAAAACAGCGCATAATCAAAACCGGGTCATCTCCTTTAATATATCGAATCTATCATCTAAATCATTCTTTCTTATATTTTTGATCCCCTCCAGGGAGAAGTCCGAGATGGTGAAAGAGGCAGCAACGGTTCCGTAAGCGGCTGCGGTTTTCAAATTCTCGAAAGTCAGTTTTTCCTTATCCGCCAGGTATCCCATCATCGCACCTGCAAAGCTGTCACCTGCACCTGTAGGGTCCTTGACATCGTGTGATGGATAAGCTGGCAGGAGGAATTTTTCACCTGTATCCTTGCAGATGATCGAGCCGGATTCGCCTTTTTTGATCACTGCAAATTCAGGGCCGAGGTCGAGTATCTTATCTGCTGCCAATACGAGATTTTCCTCTTTTGCAAGAGCCCTAGCTTCATCTTCATTTAACAGCAAGGCGTGGACGTTCTTAAGAAGCTGTTTTAAGTGTTCTGCACTGCTGTGGATCCAGCATGTCATGGTGTCTGCCGCGATGAAGGTCGGCTCTTTGAGCTGTTCGAGGAGCTTCATCTGAAGGATAGGGTTAGTGTTTGCCAGGAATACGAACTTGCTGTCCCTGAAGGTTTTCGGCACTGTGGGCGGGTCTTCAGTAAGTACGTTAAGCTCTATGGCGTCGGTCACGGCTTCGTTCATTCTGCCGAAATACGAGCCCTTCCAGCGGAAGGTCTTGCTCATCTGCCGAATTTCCAAGCCGGTGAGATCGACCGCTCTGCCGTCGAAAACTTCGTAAAGGTCGAACGGACAGTCGGCACCTATTGCGCCGAGGAATCTGACAGGGGAAAAATAACTTGCCGCCATGCTGAAATAGACGGCAGAGCCCCCAATACAATTTTCACTGGTACCAAACGGCGTCTGGACGGTATCGATACCAATGGACCCTGTCACGAGTAAAGACATTTTATTCTCCTTGGTTTTCACTGAATTTATTAATAGTATATTCCATTCTTTTCAGGGTGTTTTCCCTGCCTAAAAGTTTAACCGAATCAAAGATCGGCGGGCTGACGGTTCCGCCTGAGATAGCCACCCTGATGGGTTGGGCTATTTTGCCGAGGCCCACCTGTTTTTCTTCTGCCAGGTTTCTCAGTTTTTCTTCAATGGCCTTTTCATCGAGGTCGGGCATGGATTCGAATATTTTCTTAATTTCGCTGAGTATTTCGATAGCTCCTGCTTTTTTAAGTACCTTTTTGACGGCCTTGGGGTCGTATTCTATCCCGTTGTTTTGTACGAATAAGAACCTGCATTTCTGTTCGATCTGTTCGAGGGTTCTTGCTCCCTGGTTTATTTCTATCAGATGTTTTAAGAGATCGTCATCTGCCTGATCAACGGGTGAATCAATCTCTTTTATGTATGCCCTGAAATGATCAGCCAGTTTATCTATGGGAGTTAATTTTATATGTTCGGTGTTGAAAGACAGGAGTTTTTTCCTGTCAAAAAGACTGTTAGTTTTCGAAAGTCTGGATTCATCGAACGATTCAATCAGCTCGTCAACGGACATGATCTCTTTTTCCGTTCCGGGGTTCCAGCCCAAAAGTGCCAAGAAGTTTATCATGGTTTCCGGCAGGTAGCCGCTTCGGAAGAAGTCTATCACATTAATTTCCGGGAGCTTGAATCCTAGATAATCGGCTAATTTATCGACCACCGGCATGTCAGGGGTGATTTTACCTTTAAGAAAAGTCTGGATATCCCCTGCGGAGACGCCTCCTGCTTTTGCAAGTTCTTCGACATTTACTTCCTGCATGGAGTTTATTTTCTGTCTGAGAGATTTGGGGCGTTCTCTTTTTGAAAGTTTTCCGCCGCTTTCGCTTACGGTTACAGACATGTGGGCGTAAACGGGGGTTCTGAAATCCAGTGCCTTCTGCAGTGCCATGTGGGCAGGTGTGTTCATTAGGTGTTCCTGTCCCCTGCAGACGTGGGTTACGTTCATAAGTTCATCGTCGATGACGCAGGCGAAATGGTAAGTTGGAAAGCCGTCTGATTTCCAGATTATAAAATCGCCGATCTCTTTAGGATCGAAGGATATTTCGCCTCGGACGATGTCCTTTACCACCAAAGGTTGGTCCTGCGGTACTACAAAGCGAACCGTTACAGGTCTGCCTTCTGCTTTTGCTTTTTCGACATCGCTTTCTGCGGGGAATTTTTCCGGTCTTTCGTAAATGAGGTTTTTCTTTTCCTTGAGTGCTTTTTTCCGCTGGGCGTCGAGCTCTTCGGAAGTATCGAAGCAGTAATAGGCTTTTCCCTGTTGCAGTAGCTTATCGAGGTATCCTTTATATATGTCCAGTCTTTGAGATTGGAGGTATGGTGCTGCAGGGCCGTCAACTTCCGGGCCTTCATCCCAGTCGATGCCGAGCCATTTAAGATCGTGCATAACCTGTTTCATTGCAGTAGGTGTGTTTCTCTTCTGGTCGGTGTCTTCGACGCGCAGGATGAATTTGCCGTTATTTTTCCTGGCTAAAAGCCAGTTGAACAGCGCGGTTCTTGCACCTCCGACATGCAGATATCCGGTTGGTGATGGTGCGAAACGAGTTACTATCATTATTCACCTCATTTTTCTACAAAAAATATAACAAGACCCTGCAGAATACGCTATAGAGGGCCTGATGTCAAGCTTTGGGAAGACTTGCGGAGCTTTTATTTTGCAGGTATAAAACAAGGGCGATTTGGCCTTTAAAAGGGGGCAATTATGTAAATTTCTTTGAAAAAATGCGTGTTTTATTGTACAAGGTCTGATGGATGACGGTTTATATTCGCTCGTATTGAGAATATTTTTAAAATGAATTTAGTTAGAGAGGTTAGCGTGGCTGGATCGAACAACAATAATGAAAGTAAAGAGAGTCTGGATTTTATCAGAACGATCGTTAAAGAAGACACCGAAAGCGGAAAATGGGACGGCAAGGTTGCGACCCGTTTTCCTCCCGAACCGAACGGCTATCTGCATATCGGGCATGCCAAGAGTATATGTCTGAATTTCGGGGTGGCAGAGGAATTCGGCGGCACGTGCAACCTGAGATTCGATGACACCAATCCCATAAAGGAAGAAGAGGAATACGTCGAGTCGATAAAAAAAGATGTTGCATGGCTTGGCTGGGATTGGGATGAGCTGCGATTTGCTTCCGATTATTTCCATCAGATGTACGAATATGCGGTTGATCTTATAAAAAAGGGAAAGGCTTATGTGGATGATCTTACCCCGGAACAGATAAGGGACTATCGCGGGACATTGAGAAAGCCGGGAAAAAACAGTCCGTACAGAGATAGACCGGTAGAGGAAAACCTTGAGCTATTCGAAAAGATGAAAAACGGGGAATTCGAGGATGGATCCAAGGTATTGAGAGCAAAGATCGATATGTCCCATCCTAATATAAATATGCGTGACCCAGTTATGTACAGGATACTTCGTGCCAGTCATCACCGGACAGGTGACAAATGGTGCATTTACCCGATGTATGACTGGGCACACGGGCTGGAGGATTCCATCGAGGGAATAACCCATTCGCTGTGTACGCTGGAGTTCGAAAATCACAGGCCCCTGTATGACTGGTTTCTTGATCAGCTTGATGCTCATCATCCCCAGCAGATAGAATTTGCCAGACTGAATATCACCAATATGGTAATGAGTAAAAGAAAGCTGTTGAGGCTGGTGAAGGAAGATTACGTTGACGGCTGGGATGATCCGAGGATGCCGACTATCTCCGGGATGAGAAGGCGGGGTTTTTCGCCCGCTTCTATCCGTGACTTCTGTGATACGGTCGGTGTTAACAAATACAACAGTACCGCAGATTATGCACTTTTAGAACACTGTGTCAGAAAGGATTTGAACAAAACTTCCAACAGGGTAATGGGCGTTCTTAAGCCTTTGAAGGTGGTGATCACTAATTACCCGGAAGGCAAGACCGAGTACCTGGAGGCGATCAACAATCCCGAGGATGAATCTGCAGGGACACGACAGGTGCCGTTTTCAAGGGAACTCTACATAGAACAGGATGATTTCATGGAAGAGCCGGTGAAGAAGTTTTACCGATTGTCACCGGGCAGAGAGGTTCGTCTGAGATATGCGTATTTTATTACCTGTACCGACGTGGTAAAAAATGAGGACGGTAGTATAAAAGAGGTTCACTGCACTTATGACCCTGCGACCAAAGGCGGTGACGCCCCGGACGGCAGGAAAGTTAAAAGCACCATGCACTGGGTTTCATGTGAGCACAGCGTGGATGCTGAGTGCAGGATTTATCAGCATCTTTTCGCAAAGGACGACCCGGATGAAGTCGATGAGGAGGGACAGGACTTTACATCAAATATAAATCCTGAATCTCTGAACATACTCACTGGCTGCAAGGTCGAGCCGTCACTTAAGGATGCAAAGCACCTTGACAGGGTGCAGTTTGAAAGGAAAGGCTATTTCTGCCTTGACCCGGACAGCGAAAAAGAGGGGAGGCTGATATTCAACCGGACAGTGACAATGCGGGATACCTGGGCGAAAATCAGAAAGCAGCAGAAGCAGAAACAACAGCAGAAACAAAAGAAGAAAAAGAGAAAATAAAGGCAGACATATTCGAATCAAAAACCCGGCAAGAAAGTTTTAAATGCAAGTCTTGCCGGGTTTTTTATTTAACTCGGGACTTTTATATCAGTATCTGCCGAAATTCTCCGTGAGTTCTTTAAGTTTTTCTTTTATCGAATCTGTAAATTCACCTGCCTCGTATCGCCAATTCCACTGTTCTTCGGATTTTTTGGGGTTGTTTATCCTTCCTGTTTCATCATATTCGAGGATGTCCGGAAGAGGGATAATTGCGATACTGCTGGGAGATGCATAGGCGAGCCTGATAAGTGACCATGAGATTTTGTCTTCATTCACCTCGTCGCCTAAGAGTGAAAGCAGCCTTTTTTTACTTTCGCCCGTCAGTTCCTGCCTGAACCAGCCTTTTGCAGTGTTGGTGTCATGGGTACCGGTATAGACCACTGAATTTTTATTATGGTTATACAAGCAGTGAGGATTTGCCTTAACGTCACCTTCGAAGGCAAACAAGAGCACCTTCATGGAAGGAAATTCGTATTCATAAATCGCTTCCCTTACGCTTGCGGATATCTTTCCCAGGTCTTCTGCGACGAGTCTTGCGAAGGGCCATTCTCTGAACAGTTTTCTGAAAAAGTCACGGTACGGCACCTCGATCCATTGTCCTTTTTCGGCGGTCTTGCTGCCTGCCTGTACTTCCCAGAAATCGACTAGTCCCCTGAAGTGATCGATCCTTAAGAGGTCATACATGTTGAGGTTGTGCTGAAGTCTTTTTAGCCACCATTTGTAATCGGTTTTTTTCAATTCATCCCAGTCGTAAACGGGATTTCCCCACAGCTGGCCGGTTTCGCTGAAATAATCCGGGGGAACGCCAGCTATCTTCTCGGGTTTTCTATCTTCATCCAGTTTGAATATATCCTGGTTTGCCCAGACATCGACGCTGTTGTAGTCAACGTAATAGGTCAGGTCGCCGAATATCTTTATTCCCTTTTCGGAGGCGTACTGTTTGAGCTTGTAGTACTGACGGTAAAAGATGAACTGTTCGAATTTATAGTATTCTATAGAGTCTTTCAGCTGGTTTTTCAAATCATTGACTGCATCGGAATCGTGATCGCGAATTTCTTCGGGCCATTTTGACCAGGACTGATTGAATTTTTTATAAAAAGCAAAAAACGTTACGTATTCTTCCAACCAGTTGTGATTTTCCCAGCAGAATTTTTCGTATTCCTTTATTAAATCCTGACCGTTTTTAAATTTTTCATAGGCTTTGGTAAGAAGGCCGGATTTGAATTCGACTGCCTTTTTGTAATCTACGGTTTTAATGCTAAATTCCGGAGTATTATTTATTTCGGATTCTTCCAGCAGCCTGTCATTGACCAGAAGTTCCGGGCTGATATACACCGTGTTTCCGGCAAAGGCGGAAAGAGAACTGTAGGGTGAATTATTACTGTCAGGTACGGACGGGTTCAGTGGAAGTATCTGCCAGTAAAACTGCTGGCTTTCCAGAAGCTGGTCGATAAAATTGTAAGCCTGCGGGCCAAAGTCCCCTATGCCGAATTTTGACGGCAGTGAGAATACCGGCAGCAGGATTCCGGCGGCTCTGTCTTTTAACATAACAAGGCCTTTCTTTTTAATTAAATCGATTTAACTAAATTATCTTATAAATTACTACGCTTTCCTTCGGCAAGTAAATATATTCTTTGTTTATTTCTATTTCTTTTTCGGAAGAAAGCAGGATTTCGGTATCTTCTTTTTTCTCATTGTTTATTTTAACTTTTATCCCGCTGAAGTTGCATGCGGTGACTATTTTCCCTCTTTTGAATTTAAGCCATTTTTCGATGTCATCATAGTGCACTTCTATGTTACTTAACTTATCTTTTACAAGGTCGGGTTCATTTTTCCTTAAACTTATCAGTGACTTGTACCATTTTATTATTTCCTTATGCTTTCCTGAATCCTGTTCAGAGAAGTCCAGTTTTGAGTTTTTAAAAGTGTCTTCAGCCTGCGGATCGGGGATCTTTTCAGGGTTCCAGCCGAAGCCTTTAAATTCTCTTCTTCTTCCTTTTGTAACCGCTTTTCCCAGTTCCGAGTCCTCGTGATCGGTGAAATATTGGAAAGGGGATGAAGTCGACCATTCCTGTCCCTGGAAGATCAAGGGGATAAACGGCGAGGTCAGCAGGACAGCGGCTGCTGTTTTTTCAAGTTCCGGGGAGATGTTGTGACCTATCCTGTCACCTACTGCCCTGTTTCCCACCTGGTCGTGGTTCTGGATACAGGCTACGAATTTATGAGCGTTAAGGTCCCTGACTTTTCTTCCGTGCAGGCTTTTTCTGAATTCGCTGTAAATGCCGTCATAAACGAAAACCGATTGCAGGCTTTTTGCAAGATGCGAGACATTGCCGAAATCAGCGTAATAGCCCTGGTCTTCACCAGTCAGGACAGTATGCAGAGCATGGTGAAAATCGTCACTCCACTGAGCATTTAATCCATATCCCCCGATGTCCTTGCTTTCGACTACCCGGGGATTGTTTAAGTCACTTTCTGCGATAAGAAAGTGACTTGTTGACATTTCAGTTTCCAGCCGGCTGACCTCATCTGCAAGCTGTTCCAATATATGGATGGCAGACTGGTCGAAAATGGCATGTATCGCATCAATTCGCAGGGCGTCAATGTGGTAGTTTTTCAGCCACATGAGGGCGTTGTCGATGACGAAATTTCGGACTTCATTGCTGTAGGCATCATCGAAATTCACCGCATCGCCCCAAGGGGTTTTGTATTTATCGGTGCGGTATGGCGCAAAAAAGCCGGTATAATTACCTTCCGGGCCGAAATGATTATAGACCACATCAAGGATGACACTCAGGTTTTTTAAATGACAGGCATCTACGAGTTTTTTTAGACCAGTCGGCCCGCCGTAACTATGATGGGGTGCAAATAAACTGACACCGTCATAACCCCAGCCTCTTTTGCCGGAAAATTCGTTTACGGGCATTAGCTCTATATGAGTAATGCCGAGTTCCTTCAAGTAATCCAGTTTTTCTATGACCCCTTCAAATGTCCCTTTATCTGTAAAGGTACCGACGTGAAGTTCGTATATTACGGCAGAACAAAGAGGTGCCGGCTGCCAGTTGTCATCTTTCCATTTATATTCATTGTGATCGGCGGTTCTGGAAAGGCCGTGCACACCTTCGGGCTGGTACTGTGAACGGGGGTCTGGAAACGGGCCTTCGCCGTCGATTATAAAGCCGTAATCCACCTGTTTGTCAGCTTCAAGAACGTAATACCACCAGTCACTTTTTCGGTTCATTTTATATTTTCTGCCGTCAGCATGGAGTTCCATATTCTCTGCTTTTGGAGACCAGACCTTAAATTCTCTCATGATATTCTTCCTCCAGCAGTAAAGTCACCGGAAAATTTTCAAACAAATCTGAGATCAGGACCTTGCCTTCAATCTCTTCGTCAGTAAATATATTTTTCCATTGTCCCTCTGGAAGAGTAACAGCAGTGTCTTTCCAGTCGCCTTTAAGCTTAATCAGCCATCGAGGCGCCAGTGTGATCAATTTATCCATCCTGCTGAAAGCTATTACATGATGGGACTTTTCTCCTGAAATATTCACCGATCTGAAATCAGAATCTTCGTCGAAGATCTCTGGGAATTTATTTCTTACCTGCAAAGTTTTATGGATGACATACATCTTGGGAAGACCAGAATCCATTTCATTTAAAATCTCGTTTTGAGAAAGCTGATTTAATTTCGAGAACAGTTTTTTTCTTTTTTCATAATCTACCGATCTTCTGTTGTCAGGGTCAACAAGTGACATGTTCCAGAGTTCTGATCCCTGGTAAATATCCGGTATCCCGGGTGCGGTACACTTAATGAGGGTTTTTGCAAGCGAGCAAATCCTTGCCGGGTAATTTATCTTTTCCACCAGTTTTGTTAAACTGCGGGTGAACTCATCATCTGATAAAATACCCGAAATAAATTCCCTTAAAGCATTTTCGTAGTTTTGGTTCTGATCTTTCCATGCGGTTATTTCCTTTGCTTCGCGGGCAACTTTTATCATGTAATCGGTGATCCTCTGTTTTTCGACAGGCCAGCAGCCTGCCAGTGTCTGATACAGGAAGCACTCTGAGTTGGAATCAGGCCAGTTGTTTTTATGATATTTTTTATTCATTTCGAACCAGTTCTCAACGGTATTTTTCCAGGTGTCGGGGATATCCGAGAGCATGTTGATACGCATGCGAACGTCTTCGCCTCTCTTAGTGTCATGGGTGGAAGTAGTAAGCATTGTCCGAGGCCATTTTTCCTGTATCTTGCTGCAGTAGCATAAAAAATCTTCAAGTGAAGTGCCGAATTGAGATGGATTGCCTCCGACTTCATTTAAGGATATAAAACGATTGTAACAGTAGAATGCAGTGTCTTCTGCTCCTTTTGCCATAACAGGGCCGGTTAATTGCTGAAAAGCCATGATAAACCGGCCGGCAGTGTCATTTTTGATTTTTGCAAAAAAAATATCTTCGAATATTTCCCAAATAAGGTGAGAAAGTTCGGACCTTCGCTTTTTAGATTTTGTAATCGCTTTTTCGAGTATTTTCCTGTCCTGATCGCTGATGAAAAAATCGGGTGTGCTTATGTATGTTCGATAAACATCGAATGAAGCGATAAGTGTCTCTAATGCCTGGGATATTTCCTTTAAGGTAAGATCACGGTATTTGAAGTTATCCATCGCTGTTTTTTCGAGCATCTCGAGAAGCCGCTTCTTTTCGCCTGAGAAACTGTTATTCAGTCGATCAAGTTTCTTGTCGAAAAGAACATCTTCATAGATTTTTGTTCTGCCGGTTAACTTCTGATAGAGGTCGGTAAACTGTTTTTTGTTTTCAGGGTAAATGAAAAGGCCGTTGACCTTGTTTAAAAAATCATAACCAGTTGTGCCTTCTATAGGCCAGTTTTCGGGTAGTTTTTCATCAGGTGACAGTATCTTTTCTGCGATGATCCATTTGGAGTCGACCCTTTTTCTCAGGGATTCAAGATAGGCTTTCGGGTCGTAAAGCCCGTCGATATGGTCGATCCGCAGGCCATCAATGTCACCGGAATATGCAAGTTCGAATATCAGCTTATGAACGTGATAGAACACTTCCTTTTTTTCTACCTTCAAGCCCGCCAGATCGTTTATAGAAAAGAACCTCCTGTAATTAATATCGGTATCAGCTGCCCTCCAGTAAGAAAGCAGATAATTCTGTCGGCTTAGAATTTCATCCAGCATGGACTTGTCGTTATTAATCTTTTCGATCTCTTTTGCTATGCAGTTTCGAAGTGACTTATTGGCAAATACCTGAGCTATGTCACTTTCTTTTAAATACCTCTCTGCCATGTTATTTGTTTCTGTGTCACCGAAGTTTTCAAGGCCGGATTTTATGATACTTTTTTTGGATTTTACAGAAAGAGGAAAACAGTTTTCATAGTAAATCACCTTAATATCACCTTCGTTCAGCTGGATGGTCAGCCTGGAATCTTCAATTTCATCGCTGTAATGACCTCCCAGAACGGGTAAAAGAATTTTATCCTGAAGTCTCTTTTGAGGCGGGTTTGAGTTTATATCGAAAAAATCAAAGAACCTGCTGTCACGCCCCTTTTCAAGAACATCCTGCCAGAGTTTGTTATCCTCGCTTTTTATGGAAACATGATTCGGCACGATATCTAAGATATGCTTTAATGAAAGCTGTTTCATCTTTTCTGCAAATTTGTCAAAACCTTTCCTGCCGCCCAGTTCATCGTTTATTTTTTGATGGTCTACAACGTCATAGCCGTGGGTGCTGCCTTTTTCGGCCTTAAGATATGAGGAAGTGTAGATACCTGTCACCTGCAACTCAGAAAGGTATGAAAGCACTTTGATGCAGTCATAGAAATCAAAATCGGGAGTCAGCTGCAGCCTGTAAGTTGCGGTGATATTTTTTTCGTTATTCTTCGACATGCTGGAACACCATCACTGAATATCCTTCCATAATCACGCTGTCCTGTCCACTGTAAACTTCATCCTGCACTTCATCGTATCGAGTGTCGATTATCTTTTTCCATTTTTTATTCGAATCTCTTTTAGGCAGAACGAACTCTTTTCCTTCGATACCGGCATTGAAAGTGATATAGAAATCATCGTCTACTACCGGCTCGCCGTTGTTGTCCTTATATTCCAAATCACCGTTTAAGAAAAGTCCCAGGAATTTATTATCGAGGTCTTCCCATTCATCTTTTTTCATTTCATTTCCCTCTGCGTCATACCATCCGATGTCCTTCAGACCCGTTCGCCACAATTCTCTTCCCTGGAACCAGTCCCTGCGGTGAAGGGCAGGGTGTTCTTTTCTCATATTTATCAATTCAGTGACAAAATCCTTCAGCTTCTGATCGATATTTTCCCAGTTATACCATGATAGTTCGTTATCCTGGCAATAGGCGTTATTATTTCCTGACTGGGTTCTTCCAATTTCGTCACCTCCCAGGATCATGGGAATTCCCTGTGACACAAAAAGTGTTGTCAGGAAGTTTCTTTTCTGTTTTCCACGGAATTCTATGATGTCTTTATCATCGGTAGGGCCTTCTGCACCGCAGTTCCACGACCTGTTGTCATCGGTACCGTCCTTGTTGTCGTCTTTATTGGCTTCATTGTGTTTGTTTTCATAGCTGACCAGATCCTGCAGTGTAAAGCCGTCATGGGCGGTTATGAAATTCACGCTGGCGTGAGGTCTTCTGCCGGTTCTTTCATAAAGGTCGCAGCTTCCTGAAACCCTCTCTGCAAGCTCTCCGATGGTGACGGCTTCTCCTCTCCAGAAATCTCTCATGCTATCACGGTATTTGCCGTTCCATTCCGACCAGTTAGTAGGGAATTTACCCACCTGGTATCCCCCTTCGCCGACATCCCAGGGTTCTGCTATAAGTTTTACCTGGCTCAAAACCGGATCCTGGTGAATAACGTCGAAAAACGATGACAGCCTATCAACTTCATGAAGCTCTCGTGCCAGTGTTGATGCGAGATCGAACCTGAATCCGTCCACCTGCATTTCGGTTGTCCAGTATCTAAGGGAATCCATGACCAGTTGCAGTACATTGGGGTGCCTTAAGTTGAAGCTGTTTCCGGTTCCGGTAAAATCCTTGTAAAACTGCGGTTTTTCAGTATCCAGATGATAATATGCTTTATTGTCTATCCCCTTATATGCCAGCATGGGGCCAAGGTGATTTCCTTCGGCGGTATGATTGTACACAACATCCAGTATAACCTCCAACCCGGCATCATGCATATTTTTGACCATCTGTTTGAATTCCGAGACCTGGTTACCCTTTTCCGAGCTGTATTCATTGTGCGGTGCAAAAAAGGCAATCGAATCGTATCCCCAGTAATTTTTCAGATCCTTTTTTATCAGGTTATGACTGTGAATGAACTGATGTACAGGCATTAATTCGACCGAAGTCACCCCCAGCTCTTTTAAATATTTGATCGCAGCGGGATGTCCCAGGCCTGCATAAGTGCCTCGGAGCTCTTCGGGTATTTCAGGATTCTTTTTTGTAAACCCTTTTACATGAGTCTCGTAAATTATCGTTTCGTGCAGGGGTATATCGGGCTTTCGCGATGAAGACCAGTCAAAAAACGGATTTATCACCACGGACTTGGGTATGAATTTCGAGTTGTCTGTTTGGTTTGGCAGGCTCAAAGGGTGCGGCTTTTCATAAGGAAATATAGAATCATCCCATTGAACCATGCCGTCAACCGCCTTTGCATAAGGGTCGATCAACAGCTTGTTGGGATTACAACGGTAACCTTTTTCAGCCTGCCAGGGACCTTTTACCCGGTAGCCGTAACGCTGACCTGGCTTTACATCCGGCAGATAAGCATGCCAGCAGTAGCCTGTCATCTCGTTTAATTCGATCTGCTGTTCGTTTTCTTCATCATCGAAAAGGCACAGTATGACGCATTCTGCCACTTCCGAAAATATCGAAAAATTAGTTCCGTTGCCGTCAAATGTTGCTCCCAGAGGATAAGATTTTCCCGGATGAATTTTCATTTTTCCTCCGTATATAAAAATTAACTTTTATCTTGAAACATTTCGAATCTATCCTGATAGTCCTGCATCGCTGCCTTTATTATCTCGAAGGCTTCTTCTGCATTTCCTACCCCCTTTACTGAAACTTTTTTGTCTCCCGGAGAAATATTTTTGTAGCTGTAAAAATAATGCCTAAGCCGATGTACCATCATTTCAGGCAGCTGAGAAATATCCTCGATATCACCCCAGAAGGCGTCATCCTTCAGTACTGAAAGTATCTTATCATCGGCTTTTTTCTCATCGAGAGTTCTGATAACGCCAACGACTTTAGCGGTCAATATGACCTCGGACTTGCTGACGGGCCTTTCGCTTACTACGCAGATATCCAGCGGGTCTTCGTCGCCTTCATCGGTGTACTCAGATAGATCAGCTACTTTCTTTCCGCAGTAAGTTTTCGGCACAAAGCCATAACTCATCGGCGGTAAGGATGATCCCAGCTGGGGGCGATCGACCATCAGATAACCTGAATTTTTATCAATCTCATACTTTACGGGGTCGCTGGGGGTTATCTCAATGTAGGCATTTAAAACAGTCGGGGGGTCTGCACCAACATCCAAGCCATGCCATGGATGGGGCCGCCATTTGCAATAGAATTCTTTTTCAGATCTAATCATAGTAAATTACAACCATAGCTGGGTTTTTCCCTGCCCGTTTTCAAAACCTCCCTGTGAAGTTTCATTCTTTTATTTTAAAAATAAATTTAATACTTGTCAATGAATTGAAATTTCAAAATTTTCAAACTTATCTTCCTATAATTTTTAATGAAAAAGAAAGAATTTAAAAACAGGTGCAAAAAAAATGTAAAATTGCTAATATAAATTTTTACTTCTGGCAGCTGACAAGGAAAATATGGATCAGATTTCAGATACACAAAAATACCTGGAAAGGAAAAAGATTCTTCCACCGCTGTGGCTTTTGATAAGCATTATTACTGCGGTGATCCTGCATTTTATCTTTCCCGTTGCAGAGGTGATCGCCTTTCCGTGGAATCTTACGGGAATTGCTTTTCTTGTTTTGGGTATATGGCTGAATCTCCGGGCAGACAGGTTATTTAAAAAACACAATACCACGGTAAAGCCTTTCGCGGAAGCAACCTTTTTGATTTACAAAGGGCCTTTTAAATTTACCCGGAACCCGATGTACCTGGGCTTTCTGCTGATCCTTGCAGGTATAGCAATTCTTCTAGGCTCGCTTTCTGCCTTTGCAGGGTCTGTGATCTTTTTTACTGTTTCGCATCTACATTTTATTCCTGTTGAGGAAAAAATGCTTGAAGAAAAATTTCAAGACAAATTCAGGGATTACAAAAAGAAAGTCAGACGCTGGCTTTAAACAGCATTTCCGTAATCTTCATTATGCCGATTCATATTTTGCGACCGTTTTTACTTTTAAAAGCCTATTTCTTTCCGTAGTAAAGGTTATTGAACCTGATCTGATTTTTGAGCTCAGCGATCCTAGTATCTTCATTTATGGTCAGCAGGTCGATGTCTGCCATTTCTGTAAAATCCTCCATATGCTTCTGATCCAGTGCCATGCTGAAACTGAAATGGTGTGCTCCGCCTGCAAGTATCCATGCCGCCGCTGCGGTTTTGATATCGGGCTTGGGTTTCCACATAACCCTTGCAACGGGCAGATTTGGCATATCATTCTGCAGTTCAACAACTTTGCAGGGATTAACGATCATTCTGAAATGGTCGCCCAGATCGATCAATGTGGTATTGACACCGTTACCCGCAGGAGTTTCGAATACCACCCTTGCAGGGTCCTCTTTGCCGCCGATGCCCAGAGGATGAACTTCCAATTTCGGTTTTTCCTTTGCCAGTGATGAACAGACCTCCAGCATATGTGCACCGAGTACCATAGGATTTTTCGGGTCAAGGTGATAGGTGTAATCTTCCATAAATGAGGTTCCACCTTTTAGTCCCGATGACATAATCTTCATTGCGCGAACAAGGGCTGCTGTTTTCCAGTCACCTTCAGCACCAAAGCCGTAACCTTCCTTCATAAGCCTTTGAACCGCCAGGCCGGGTAGTTGTTTCAGGCCGTGCAGATCCTCGAATGTCGTGGTAAATGCCTCGAAACCGCCTTCTTTGAGGAATTTTCTCATGCCTGTTTCGATCCTGGCTGCTTCGCGGATGGAATCGGAATTTATGTCACCTGTGACCTGGTATTGTTTTTTATAATCTGCAGTTACCTCATCTATCTCGGAATCAGTAACATTTTTCACCATGGCAGCAAGATCACCTACCGCATAGCCGTTGACCGAATAGCCGAATTTTTCCTGCGCTGCCACCTTGTCACCTTCAGTAACTGCAACTTCCCGCATATTATCACCGAAGCGGGCGATCTTCATTCCCTGCCACTGGTTCCAGCCTACTGCGGCTCTCATCCATGTGTCAAGGTCCCGGGCTACCTGTTTTTCCTTCCAGTGTCCTGCTACGACTTTCCTGTTCTTTTTCATTCTGGTACAGATAAAGCCGAACTCCCTGCCGCCGTGAGCGGACTGGTTAAGGTTCATGAAGTCCATATCGATCTTATCCCAGGGGATGTCACGGTTAAACTGTGTGTGCAGATGTACAAACGGTTTTTTGAGTGCATTAAGTCCTGCGATCCACATTTTTGCCGGGCTGAAGGTATGCATCCACATAATCAGACCCACGCATTTTTTATCAGCATTTGCCTCGATGCAGAGATTGTATATCTTTTCAGGGGTGGTAACTACGGGCTTAAAAACTACTCTGCAGGAAATATCCTCTGAGGAATCCAGATATTCTGCGATTTTAGCCGAGTCATCGGCCACCTGCTTCAAAGTTTCTTCGCCATAGAGGTTCTGTGAGCCGGTTACAAACCATACTTCAAATTCTTTAAGGTCAGGTATCATTTTATACTCCTGTAAAAGTCTTATAATTTTTCCTTCCTTAGATAATAAATTTACGCCGGTTTTTCAATGATAATGTTGCCTTGGCCTGGATCTTTACAGCAAAAAGTAAAAAAACATTTCGAATACCAAAGTTAAATTACCTAAAACTGATCAGCCCAATTGTGTTGCCTATTGAAACACAGTAAATATTGCAACCTTGACTATTTGAAAACCGCTGAATAAAATACGGTTTTCAATCATCAAAAAAATAAAAAAGGAGCAGATATTTATGAATATGAACACAAATAAAACACACCTGTTTCGTGTAAAACCCGATAAGGAACTAGTGGAGTCTATAAGCGAATACTGCAAATCCAACGGCATAACTTCAGGAATAGTTACCGGGATCATAGGCTCTTTGAGATCCGTAAAACTTGGATTTCTAAAGGAACTTCCAGGAAAGTATATCACTAAGGATTTCCAGGGGCCGCTGGAGATCGTCTCCGCCCAGGGCACAGTGGGTGAATGCGAAAATGAACTTGCGCTTCATATCCATATCCTGATATCCGATGAAGACCGTGCCGTGGGAGGCCATCTGAATGAAGGTAAGATATTCAGCACAGCAGAAGTGGTTATAACAGAAACTGACCAGCAGATAACCCGTAAGCTGGATGACTATACAGGCCTGAAGGAATTGCAGGAGTAATAAAAAAAAGACCCCCGGGAGAAAACTCACGGGGGCTAAAGAATTTGTGCATGGTCAGCGAGTGTTGACAAATTCTTTATTGGCGATTTCGTTAGTTTATAATGAAGAAATGTTAAGGGCTTATTAGGTATCATTTAAGAAATAATGAGTTTTTTGTTAGGAGGAGTTCTGCGGTTTTTTTTAATAGGTTAATTGTAATTTATATTATGACCTACGAGTCCATCTTTTTTAAACGCCTGATTAATAATATAAACATGAAAAGAAGTACCACCTTATAAAAAGAAGTATTCTACTTATTCAAGCATACCTTATTTATAAATTATCATTTTTCTAATAACAGCTTAATCAATTCCTAACAAAACGTAATAAAATCTTTATATGAAAGCCAAATTATTTACCCGGTTATAATACTCAAAAATCAGAACCTTGAACGGGGAAGATGATTTGATGGCAAATTTAAATTTTAAAAGCGAGTGTTGTACAAATAAGCCTTCTTATTTCGGGCGATGGAGGTGACACCAATTACTTCTGACCTCAGGATGCAGTGCACACTTGTTTCGGAGAAATGTTCAAAAATTATGTTATATGAGCAGGAAAGTTAAAACATTATGAAAAAAACAAATCACAAATTCAGCAGATCAAGAAAGATAAGTATCAGCTTTAATACAGTAATATTTTTGTTGATTTTCGTTATCTGTCTTTTTGCTTCAACGGGTATTTCCGCAGGGAAAGACGATGAAAAGATCGAAAACACAAAGGCAGCCCTTGAAAAATGGGTTGAGACCCAAAAGATCATTTCAAAAGAAAAACGGGACTTCGAACTTGCCAAGGAAATGTTGAATGAAAGAATCGGGCTGGTAAAAAGAGAGATAAAATCCCTTCGCAAAAAGATCAGCGATGCAGAAGACAGCATTGCCGAAGCAGATAAAAAACGTAAGGAACTGATTGAAGAAAATGAAAAGCTCAAGAAGACTTCTGCATCTCTTAGTGATACCCTGGTATCTCTGGAAGAACGTACAAAAGATCTGCTTGAAAGACTGCCCGGTCCTATCAAAGATAGAGTTAAACCTTTAAGTCAGAGACTGCCGGATGATTCTGATAAAACGGAAAAGGCATCAGCTGAGAGGTTTCAGAACGTAGTGGGAATCCTGAACGAAATCGATAAATTCAACGGGGAAGTTTCGGCTACAAGTGAAATACGGAAGCTCGATGACGGCAGCACGATCGAAGTTACCGCTATCTATGTAGGTATAGGGCAGGCTTATTATGTGAGCGGCAACGAAAACACAGCAGGTATCGGTATAGCAGGAGAGAAAAAATGGGAATGGAAGACGAAAAACGAAGCTGCTGAAAATATAGCAGATGCGATTGCAATATTGAATAATGAGAAACCGGCATCGTTCATACAGGTGCCCGTCGAGATTCACTAAAAAGGATAATTTCAAATGGTCAAACTAAAAAATATCATAACGATTTTTTTGATTCTGGTAACGCCTTTTATACTATTTGCTCAAAATGGCACAGGGGACGCAGAGGAACAGGAACTGTTGAACATTGCAAGTCCCGAAAAACAAGAACAGCAAGTTAATGAGCAAAAATCGGAATCTGAGTCGAAAACTGAATTTGAAGAAGCATCCAAATCAGTTCAGCGAAAGCTCGAAAAAAGTGTGGCGGAACTTAATAGACTGAGGGAAAAAGTGGCAGCGGAAAAGGTACCGTTAAGTAAGAAACTTAATGAACTGGAAGCAGAGTTAATCGCAATTCGCGACGAATACCAGGAGACATCGCGCCTTCTGGATACCAGAACGCTTGATCTAAGTAATCTTCGCTCCGAAATCAAGAAGCGTAAAGAAGAAGCAACTTATCTATCCAACCTTTTAAGTGAATATATGCGTAACTTCGAATCGCGTCTTCATATATCTGAGATCGACAGATATAGTGATCCGCTGGAAAAGGCAAAACTGGCGACGGAAAACAGTAATCTTTCACAACGGGAAGTTTTCGAAGCCCAGGCCGAACTTCTTGAAGTTTCGCTCAGCCGACTAGAAGATAATCTCGGCGGTACGAGTTTCGAAGGCACTGCAGTCAATCCTATAGGACTTGTTAAGGAAGGGAAATTCGTTCTGATGGGTCCGACTGCGATATTCAGATCAGATGACGGTAAGAACGTGGGCACCATCGAGCAGCAGCTGGGGTCTTTGAAGCCGGCTATCATACCTTTTGCGAACCCTGCGGATGCAAACGCTGCAGAGAATTTAATTGCAATTAATGAAGGTCAAATCCCGCTTGACCCATCGCTCGGGAATGCCCATAAGATCGAGGAGACGAAGGAAACGCTGCTGGGACACATCAAAAAGGGTGGTCCTGTAATGTATCCTATATTTACACTTGCAGGTGCGGCGTTGCTCGTAGCCCTTTTTAAATGGATACATATGCTGTTTGTAAAAACTCCTTCCCAAAAAAAGATCGACGGACTGCTTAATGCAGTTGCAGAACATGATGAAAACAAGGTTAAGGAAAAGGTCGACAGAATAAAGGGGCCGGTCGGTCAAATGCTTCAAAAAGGTGTGGAGCATATAAAAGAGCCTCGTGACCTTATTGAAGAGGTAATGTTCGAAAAGGTAATGTCTACCCGTTTGAAACTTGAGCGGTTTTTACCTTTCATTGCGATAACTGCAGCATCGGCTCCCCTGCTTGGGCTTCTGGGTACGGTGACGGGTATTATAAATACCTTTAAGCTGATCACAGTATTCGGTTCAGGTGATGTTAAGACACTTTCCGGGGGAATTTCGGAGGCACTTATTACCACCGAATTCGGTTTGATAGTTGCGATACCTTCGCTGTTACTTCATGCTTTCCTCTCTCGAAAAGCCCGTACAGTGGTAAATAAAATGGAAAAGGCGGCAGTATCATTTGTTAACCAGGTGGGAAAGACACCCTACCGTGAAGAAGAAAGTAACAATTCATTTGCAAAACTTACGCCTCAGCAGGTACAACAGCTTTTGCAGGTTACGGATAAACAGAAACAGCCGGAAAGCGAAACCACTGAAGAAGAGGCTCAATCCAGATATTCTGAAGATTCAGCCGGAAGCCTTATGAATCCTCAAGTAATAAGTGTAGCTAAAAACTGCACCGTAGCGGAGGCAATAAAGAAGATAAGAAGTGTCGATATAGATGACGATATCGATTCAATCTTCGTGGTAGATGAAAACGGTAAATATATGGGTCATGTAAAAATCAGGCAGCTTTTGATAAAGCCCGAGTATACTCTTGTAGAAACTTTAATTGACAAGACTCCTTTATTTACGCGTGTAGATACGCATCGTGATGAGGTTCATAGCTTACTGGATCAGCACGATCTTATCAGTATGCCAGTTCTCGACCATGACGACCAACTGCTCGGGAGAATAAGCAGAAGCGGTAACGGTGAAGGTAACGGAGATATAAACATATGAACGTGAATCAAATATTAGAACAGGTCAAGACGCTGTGGGATCAGGCACTTGAGATCTGGCTTTCCGGCGGCTGGGCAATGGTGGCTATAGCGGTTATCTCTTTGGTTATGTTTGCCATCGGGATACATGTTTACCTTAAACTGTCGGGGAAAGGTTTCCAGTCGGTCCCTGAAAGGAAATGGCGGCACTGGATCGATCATCCGGAAGAACGAAAAGGGCCGATCGGAGAACTTCTGGATTTTGTCACCGACTCAAAAAGTATTAAAGAAACAGCGGTTTCATTTGAGGAACTGAGGGCTACAGAGATAAAACCCTTCGAACGTGATTTGAAAGTAATGAAGATCTGTGTAAGTGCTGCCCCCCTTCTGGGCCTGCTGGGTACGGTAACGGGAATGTTATCTACATTTTCGGCTCTTGCAACCGGATCTGGAGGTGACAAGACAATGGGGCTTGTTGCAGAAGGGATATCTGAGGCATTGGTAACGACGGAAACAGGGCTGGTGATCGCATTACCGGGACTTTTCTTTCAGTATCAACTGGCCAGAAAGCACCAAAGATACAAAGCTTTTCTGGCTCACCTGGAAACTGTATGCACCCAGAATCTTTATAAAAAGTTAAACAGGAAAAAGGCAGTTGCATAAATAATTTATTTGGGAAGAATGAGAATAATTTTAGAGCTAATTAAGTATTGAGGAAACTATGGGACGTTTTCGCCAAACTACTTCAGATAACGAGCAGGAAACCAGTATTGATATATCTCCTTTGATGGACTGTGTATTTATTCTGCTGATATTTTTTATAGTAACAACGACTTTCGTCGAGGAAACGGGGGTAGAGGTAGATAAGCCTCAGGCGGCGTCTTCTGTGCAGCTGGAGAAATCCAGTATTCTGATCGCTCTTACGAAAAAAGGAGAGGTCGTTTACGGAGGGCGTGAGATAGGTATCAGCGGAGTTCAGCCGCTTGTCAAAAGAATGCTGCAGAAAGAAGATATTCCTGTAATAATTCAGGCTGACACCTCTTCTCAATCAGGTTTACTGGTACGCATAATCGATGAAGCAAAGTTAGCAGGTGCGGAAAAAGTTAGTGTTGCCACCAGAAAAGCAAATTGATCGAATTATTATGAGAAACAAAAAACGCAAATCATTCTGGTTCATTAGAGAATTGCTGCACCGATCAATGGTCATAGTGGGGTCACTTGGATTGACACTTTCTTTTTTTATGGTGCTTCCTTTGATGCAGACCCTTAACAAGCCTCCGAAATCGAATATGGTAGTTCGTTCAGTTGACACAGGCAAGCTGGAGGCACCGGATCCTCCACCGGAACCGGAAGAGCCTGAGGAACCGGAACCTGAGGAAGAGCCGCCAGAGTTAAACCAGGAAACTCCTCCGTTAGGCCTAGATCAGCTTGAGCTTGCACTTAATCCCGGCTTCGGTGAAGGAATAATGGGTGGAGATTTCGTGGTGAAGCTTAATACCATAGGTTCCAAAAACGAAGATGTCGATGCGTTGTTTTCTTTATCCGATCTCGACCAGAAACCCAGGGTGGTTTATCAGCCAAGCCCGAGATTTACCAAAGGGGTCCGGAAAAATGCCCCGGGTAAAGTGTATATAATTTTTGTAGTTAATAAACAAGGCAGAGTGGTGAATCCTAAGGTTCAGAAATCGACTCATCCGGTATTCGAAAAGCCCGCTCTTAATGCCGTTAAAAGGTGGAAGTTCGAGCCGGGTAAGCGTAACGGCAATGCTGTGAGGTTCAGGATGCGTGTACCGATAACCTTCCCGAAACCTCGTTAAGAATAAAAAAGAAAGGATTGTGAAGTAATGAAATACAAAAAATTACAGAAAAAAAGATATTCAAATTTATGGCAGAACAAAACTTTTGTTAATTCGAGGGCTACATTGTTTTTTATTATTGCCGCTTGGATCTTTCTGCTTTCTCCGATGGTCAGTGTTGCAAAAAAGGGAAAACCGATCCAGCTGGAAACAGATAAAATTCACTTAAGTCAACAGGAGCTTAAGATATGGAACGATCCGGAATTTAAAAAAAGATTTACAGAAAGCTATATAGCAGAAACAGAGATAGAGCCCAGGGTGACTGTCACTGAGCGTGAAACGATGGAGGAAATACTTGAGCTTATATCATCGGATGAAATGAATAAAGCAGTCGAGATGCTGGAGAAGGAACGTAACGAAGCAGCCAGTGCCGTTTTTGATTTCACCCTCGCAAATATATATTTTCAGCAGGAGAAGATGGATAAGGCAGCGGAAATCTATCAGCTTGCAGTAAAAAAATATCCTAAGTTCATGCGTGCCTGGAAAAATCTAGGTCTTATCTATATAAGAAAAAGCAAATTCGAAGAAGCAATACCTGCACTTACGCGTGTTATAGAACTCGGCGGTAACGATTCGTTGAATTACGGTCTTCTTGGATACGCCTATGCATCTGCAGGCAATTTTTTGTCTGCAGAATCAGCTTACCGGATGGCTATTCTACTGGATGCAGAAACCATCGACTGGAAGATGGGCCTTGCCAGGTGCTTTTTTAAACAGGAAAGATTCGGAGAGGCCGTGAGCATCTGCGATCAGTTGATAGAAAATCATCCGGATAGGTCAGACCTTTGGCTGCTTCAGGCTAATGCCTATATCGGAATGGAAAAACCGCTAAAGGCTGCGGAGATTTATGAACTGGTGGATCACTTGGGTAAATCAACCGTGGACAGTCTAAATATGCTGGGTGACATTTATATCAACGAGGAGCTTTACGAAATAGCGGTGGATTCCTATATCCGTGCCATGGAAGCAGATAAAAAAGGCAATTCCGATCGGGCCATTCGTGCCGCTAAAATACTGGCTGCCCGTGCCGCTCATAAAGAAACTAAACAACTTATTCAACATGTAGAAGAAGAATATAAGGGTAAGCTAAAAAAAGAAGACAAGAAAGAACTGCTGAAATTGCGTGCCCGCCTGGCTGTTGCCAGCGGATCCGGCGAAGAAGAGGTTCAGGTCCTTAAGGAAATCGTTGAACTCGACCCGACTGACGGAGAGGCGTTGATACTGTTAGGGCAACACTACGGCAGAAAAGACAAATCTGAAAAAGCAATATTTTATTACGAACGAGCAGAAAGTATTCCCGAATATGAAGCGGACGCTTTGGTGCACCATGCCCAACTTCTGGTGAGAAAAGGCAAGTATACAGAAGCGATCCCTTTATTAAAGCGAGCACAACAGATTGAACCGCGTGACAATGTTCAGAAATACCTGGATCAGGTCAAACGTGTTGCAAAGAAATAAAAACCGGACATAAATAATCAAATTAAAAAAGGCGTGGCTTTTGCAGGGTCAAGCTTTATTTAATCCTGAATTAACTTTTACCAGTTCTCACCCAGCTTAACCAGTTTCTGCCGGGAAGCTTTGTGCCCTGCTTTGGAAGCCTTGCGGTACCATTCAACGGCCTTCTGAGTATTTTTTTTGATGCCGGTGCCGTTTTCGTACATCTTTGCCAATTGGAACATAGAAGCGGTATCGCCCTTTTCGGCGGCTTTTTTGAAAAGATGTGCCGCCTTGAGCTCATCTTTGTTTACCCCTGCTCCGTGAAGATACAAAACGGCGATATTGTAAAGGCCTTTTAAGTCCCCTTGCTGTGCAGATTTTCCGTAAAATTTGACCGCCTTTTTCATATCCTCATTTGCGATCTCACCGGTGAAATATATCTGGCCCAACTGATTCATTGCCCTGGCGACTCCGGCTTTTGCGGCATTTTCATACCATTTAATGGCCTTTTGATGGTCAGCTTCGACACCCTTACCTTCGTGATACATCCTGCCGACATTGTACATGGCTTTTTTGTTATCAGCTTCTGCAGATTTTATAAACAGTTCAAAAGCCTTTTCGAAATCCTGCTCTACTTCTTCGCCCAGATAATATCTCAAACCGAGTTCGAACATGGAATTAGGGTCGCCGGCTTCCAGAATGGCTGTATAGAAATTTTTACTGTTGCCCTGCTCTTTTTCTTTAATATCTATTTCTTCAGCATTTTCATCTCGTTCTATAGCTTCAGTTTCGGTTTGTTTCATTTCCGGAGTTGCTTTTTCTATTTCATTATTTTTTTTCTTATCATTTTCCGAAATCCCTGATCCCTGCTGTTGTTTGTCCAATGCTGAAAGTACTTTTGCTTTGGTGACATCGGCTTGCTTTTTTACTTCGGTTTTTTTAGCTGAAATTTCGCCGGCAGGCTCAGCAACAGAGTCATTTACGCTTTGATTATCAGAAGCCGGCCTGTACAGATATCCGAATAAAATCCCGCAGATCAAAACAAGCAGGAAAATTGCAGCAGCGATCTTTATCTTAAAAAGAGGATTGAATTCTTTCTTTTCAGAAAGGCTTTTATCTGATGCATCTTCCTGTGATATTTTAACTGTTTTTGCAGAAGATCCTTTTTGAACTTCGTCTTTTTCTCCGGTTAAAGTCCGAATTCTGTCCTGGGCTTTTTTTATTGCGGAGACATGTTTTTTTTCTTCCAGTGCCAGCTGTTTTTTGAACAATTCGATCTTGTCTTCATAAACAGAGAGCTTGTCCTCGACCTGTTTTCTGGCCTTGAATTCAGATTTCAGTTTGCGTTCAACTTCATCCAGCTGAGCATCAAATTCATCCTCTTTTTGTTTGAACTCTGCCCGAAGTACATTAATTTTTTTTGTCTGATCAGAAAATTCCTTTTCGCTTTCCGAATCAGCCCGAAACCTTTCCTTTAACTTATTTTCCGCTTCCTGAAGCTGAGATTTTAATTTCTCTTCCCGCTGGTTTACTTCCTCTTCAAGTTCATTCAGTCTTTGTTTGATCAGCTGTTTGTCCTGTATGGCCTGTTCTTTCTGCTGCCGGAGTGACTTTACAATCTGTTCTGCATTGTCCAGATCATAAGAAAATTCTTTCTGCTGCTGTTCGATCCTGACCTGAAGTTCTGCAATTTTTTGTTCCTGATCCTCGAACTTTTCTTCCGCCTGTAAACGATTTTGTCTCTCGGCTTCGAGATTTTCTTTTAAATCTTTTAATTTTAATTCGAATTCAATTTCTTTTCGGGATATTTCTTTTTGAAGTTCTTCAATTTTTTCTTCATAGCCGGCGATCTTTTTTTCGGCCTGCTGTCTTAAGCGTTCCCAACTTTCTAATTTTTCTTCTGCTTCGTTCAATTGAGAGGTCAGTTCATTCTCTTTGTTTCGCAGTTGAGTGTATAAATCGTCAATTTTTCTCTGCAGTTTTTCGTTTTTTCTTAGAGCTTCATCCCTGGCTTGCTGCATTGTTTCCGTCTTTTCTTGAGCATCGCGGAGGGCATCTTTAAGATCGGTTTCTGCTTCTTTTATTTTCTGCTTAAGCTGCAGGGCGGTTTCTTCCAGAGTGATGCATTTTTCTTCTGCCCGCCTGCGGAACTCGGCTTCACTCTCGACAGTTTGCTCTGCTTTTTTCAGGGCTTTTTGAAGGTTTTTCACCTTTTTTTGGTTTTCTTCTTTTGTCTTTTGCAACTCCCGGGTCTGCTCGGTATTTTCTTCGAGGGTACTTTTTTCAGCTTGAATTTTATCCAGTACCCCTTGAAGAACTACGAAGCGTGTATTTTTATCAGAAGAACTGTCCGTTATCTTTACATCACTATTATAGTTAAGCTGGTTAAGGGCGATACTGAATTGTGAAATGGTTTGACTGTTTTCGTTCTGTTCATATTCTATCGCAGGAAAAGCCCAGATGACCACTTCTATATCTTCCTTTGCATCTTCTGCTAAGTATTTCACCCCTATTAGATCGGCTACAATTTCCCGGATAATGATATAGCGCATTGCCAATACCTGACCTTCGCTGCTTCCGCCGAATGTAGCGAGGCCGGAACGGGGATCTAAACCTGCAAGAGGTTTGGAACAATTCTCACACTGCCGGGCGTTATCTATATTATTAAAGCCGCAATCAGAACATTTACTCATATTAAAAAACTCCGGGAAAAATTTCTTATATAATTTTTTACCTTTTTGAACAATGTAAAGCAAGTTAGGAAATTGTTAATTTAAACTTATTTGCATCCATTTATCCGGCTTATTTCTGGCTTTCTGACAAGTTATTTCGTATGTTTTAAAAGATAATATGGAGGGGTTAGTTAAATTATTCATTTTCTAATAACACTTTAATCAATCTCTAATACTAAAGGATATAATCCCGGACAAGTAAACATTTTTGAAGTCAAATGGAAGTGTCCAATTAGATTTTGTAGTTCAATTAAGGAGGATCAGATCTCAAAAAATTCAAGCTCTTTAAAATTACTGAAATTTGGTAATGGAGTTTTGTTTCAGGTGCGGTGCCTGAATCAAAAAGAAAGTGAAGGTTACTCTGTTATTGATTGTAAGTATTTGTAAAAGGAATTGTAAGAGGAGGGTATTTAATTTCAGGTGAGTTGCCTGATAAAGATTAATACCCAAGAAAAGTTAACACAAGAAAGGGATAAATTATGAAAAAGTTAATGTTACTGATCGCAATTGCAGCTCTTACTTTGAGCTCTTCAGTAATGGCAGGTACAATGGTAAGTGGTAATATCACTGAAGACACACATTGGACAAAAGCCGATCATCCTTACCATCTTGACGGTTTGGTAAAGGTAATGCCCGGTGCAACACTTACTATTGATAAAGGTGTTGTAGTTGCATCTTTCAAATCTGACGAAGGTAGTCTTGCTATTCTTCGCGGCGCAAAGATTTTTGTTAACGGTACAAAAGAAGAGCCCGTGATCATGACCTCTGCTGAAGACGTTGCTACATGGGACGGAAGCGATGTTACCTACGATGGCGGCATCATTCCAGAGGTTATCGCAATTAACACCCTGGGTGATCCTAAAACTGGCACATGGCGTGCAAGCTGTCTTGAATGGGGTAGCTTAGCTATTCTTGGTAACGGTTACATTTCAGCTTCTCACTACGAAGAACAGCCTGTTACATGGGACAAAGATGATGACGGGATTCCAGGCGGAAGCTATACAACTTACACTAACTCAAAAGATCCTAATGGTCTTAACAAAAAGATCATGGAAGGTCTTGACACCGAATTCACCGGTGATACATCAGTTCTTTACGGCGGCGACGATGACAACGACTGCAGCGGAAGCATAAGCTATCTTTCACTTCGTTACGGCGGAAAAGTTATCGGTAAGAACAATGAGCTTAACGGTATGTCTTTAGGTGCAGTTGGTCGCGGTACTGACGTACACCACGTTGAGATCATGAACAACGTTGATGACGGTATCGAACTTTGGGGCGGTACTGTAGAGTTAGACCACGTCAATATCTGGAACATTGGTGATGACAGTCTTGACTTTGACGAAGGCTGGCGTGGAAGCGCTAAATACGGCCTGATCGTACAGGGTTACAGCCAGGTCGAAGACCAGGGTTCTGGTGTTGGCGACAACTGCTTCGAGCACGATGGTGCTGAAGATGCAGACGCTCAGCCTGTTACAACAGTTCGCATTGAAAACTTCACAGCAGTAGGTCAGCCGGGTACTTCTACTAACGCTGGTGGTGATGCCGGTACTGCATGGCGTGATAACGCTAGAGTTCAGTATGACAAGTGCGTTTGGGTTGACCTCGATGACCACATCGTAAAATTCGATAACGCTGACAAAGACGGTGCCGCAGGTTACGACGGAACAGCAGGTCTTGATGATTCAGGCGACAAGCTAACAAGCAATACTCCTGCAGACGGTACAATGAACTGGGACCAGCACTGGACAACAAGCTATAACAATTGGATCACAAGCGGTTATCAGGATCCAGTCGGATTCGGTTTTGACTCTGCTTATTTCGATGCAATTTACGGAACATACATGACACAGGATCCGACCGGTATGCTTTGCCAGATCACAAATAGTGTTGTTTACGGTGATAACGTTAAGTATGATGAGTACGATCGTTTAGCTGGTATCGGCGCTAACTTCAGCGGAAACGTTAAAGACGCTTCTGTTATGCCAATTCAGTCTCTGCAACGTGCAGCTGTTGTAACTGTTAACGGACCGGAAGATACACTTGATATCGCTCCTGTTACAAGCATCAACCCACTGCCCGCAGGCGACGCAGTTGCTTTGAATGCAGGTGGATTCGTTGAAGGCAATAACTGGCTCAAAGGTTGGACAGCTACTGATGCATTCGGTTTCACTGATACATCAATGAACGATCTCTCTGCTGACACAGACGGCAGCGGTTCTGTTGACTTCATCGACCTTGCTCAGCTTGGCGACGAATGGCTCCAGGACTAATTGCTTGAAGCGATTAGATCAGCATATAACAGCAAATGGCAGGAACTTCGGTTCCTGCCATTTTTAATATTTGAAATTCACGGTTTCTACAAATTTATAAAATGTTGGGTTTTCAACACTGATAAGCCCGCAATTTTACTCGTCTAACAAAATCCAAATATTTCCCTAACAGTATTTATATAAATTTGTGGTATTTATTCCATAATTAAAGGAGCAGGGTCAGCTAATATCGTTTCTTTAAGTAATTATCGACGATTATCGGCTTTTTTTGACAATAGAAGTCGCAACTAATTGACCCTCAGCTATCTGATTGATAGGGATATTTAAAAAAGCTGATAAGTGGTAAGTTCGAAAATATGCAGGTTCTTAAAATTCTTATAAACATAAAATATATGAACAGGAGAAATTAGAATGTATAGAGAAACCGTGAAACCCAGAATAATATTTTTAATGTTAGCTTTTTCTTTGGTTTTTCTTTTCTCTTGCGGGTGCGACAAGAAAACTGAGTCAAAAGCTGCAGAAAAAAATACTCCTCAAAAGAAAATAAAAATAACTAATAAACCTATTAAAAATTATCAGAAAAAACTGCTTAATATCGCCTTTAAAAGTGCTTCTTCAATATCTGTGGAACCCCACATAAAAGAAAGATCGAAAACACAGCAGAAAGTCATTGAAGCATATCTGGAACTTAACCAGCCGGTCACTGCGGAAATTTACACTAAACAAGTTAAGAACTGGAGAATGGGATTATGTTACGCAAACCTGGCATTGTACTGTGCTGAAAAAGGAAACAGCCAAAAGGCAAACCATTATCTGAAATTTGCCGAAAAGATCGCTGATAAAAAATTCAGACAGCAGTGGCGCAAGGATCGCATAAAAGTTAAGATAGCCCAGACACATAAAATTCTCGGCAATGAAACCGAAGCTGATAAATATAACGAAGGTGTCGTCGAATCCGAACAGGGTAAACTAGCCATTGCCAACGCAAAAAACGCAGATGCAAATTCATTTGATGAACATGTGAAAAAACTGGACGGTCTGGTCACATTGCAGGGATTCGAAACAACTCATAATGCATTACATGGATACACTGAGCTTTTTAAACGATTTTATGAAAATGAGCAGTATCGCTTGAAAGCAGAGGAAAAGATAAAGACATCCTGGAAAAAATTACCGGTACCGATCCGCATAAAGTTGATAATGAAACTTGCCGAATTCGCCCTTGAAAAAAATGACCAGAATAAAGCCCTTGAACTTGTAAATGAGGCACAGAAATTCCTGGATAAGAATAACTGGCTCTCAGAGGATTACATTAAATATGCTGCTAAAATTGTAGAACTTCGATTTAAAGCGGGTGATACTGAAAAGGCAGAGATTCAAGCTGATGAACTTTTGGAAAAATTCAAAAAAGAAAAAGGAAGTATCTGGAATATTTACCGTACTGAAACTGTTTTACCTCTTGCTGAGTCATATCAGATAATGGAAAAACCTGAAGAAGCATTATCCGTTTACAAAATAGCCATTGAGGAAAGTTTTAAAAATCCCAATCACAGACCACGAGCTAAAGACTTTTCAGCAATTTGCAATTCTATGGCCTTGAACAATGTTAAACCGGATAAAGGAACATGGGATAAAATTCATGAAAAATGCGAAATTTTAGGTGTCACAATAAATAAATAAAAAACACACCTACTAATTTCGCTAAAAAAATAAATGGTCGGCAAATAACAAAATGATTAATCACTTTCAATTTTTAAATGAATATCCTGGAATCAGTCGGTCACTGATGAACTTTGATATGCAATTAAAAGATTGAGGGTGATCCTTAAATAATGTTGGAGATGTTTAAAATTTACCGTTTAGCATTTATAATCCTGGTCTTATTGATCGTGATCAACACTGCTTTGGCAGAACAGGCGGGCAGTATTCGCGGTATGGTTTACGACAAGGATTTTGATGCCCCACTGCCTAATGCAACTGTCACTATAGCAGAAACTGATCAGAAAACGAAAACAACTGAAGAAGGTAATTATGTAATCGGAGAAGTGAAACCGGGAACTTACACTCTTGTTTTCTCAAAAAACGGATACACCCGCCAGGTCAAGGCAGACGTCGTCGTATCTCCGGGACAGATGACGGAAGTAAACGCATCTCTTACAGGCGATTTTGCAGAGATGGACGAATTTGTTGTTCAGGATGTTCAAATCGGGACAGGAACTGAAGCCGCCCTGCTTGAGCTTAGAATGGAAAGTCCTGCTCTTATGGACTCGGTAAGTGCAGAACTAATCAGCCAGGCGGGAGCAAGTGACGCTGCAAGTGCATTGAAACTTGTTTCGGGTGCTACCATTCAAGAAGGTAAATTCGCGGTTATTAGAGGCTTGCCGGACAGGTTCGTGGTATCGAAAATAAATGGTGTCAGATTACCCACCGCAGATGCAGATAAACGTGCCGTGGAACTCGATCAGTTCCCCGCAACTGTCATAGAAAGTATTCAGGTATCTAAAACATTCACACCTGATCAGCAGGGGGATGCATCAGGCGGTGCTGTGAATATTATTCTCAAGGGTATTCCCGAGGAACCTATCATTACATTCAGCGCCGGCACAAGTTTCAATACCCAGGTTCATGGAGAAGATGAATTTCTTTCCTATGAGGGAGGCGGTGTAAGTACCTGGGGAAAAGACGACGGTACACGTGATCAACAGGAATCTCCGGGGCCGGCATGGTGGGAAGGACCTATTGGTATCTCGAAGGAAAGCGCGCCTTCGAACTACAGTTGGTCTGTGGCAGGAGGCGGAAAACATGAATTCGAGGATGGACTGAAAATAGGCGGCTATGGTAGTTTTTTTTATAAACGCGATAATTCATTCTTCGATAATGGAATAAGTGATCAATACTGGCTCGAAGACGGAGATGATAAATTAATACCTAAATACGACGGCGATGTAGGAGACCTTGAAGAAACCACCTATACTTCACTATACGATGTAACTCAGGCAAAACAGGAAGTACAATGGGGAACACTGGGAACACTGGGCATAGAAAACGAAAATCACAGCTTATCAACTGCCTATTTATTTACCCGAACTGCTGAAGATACCGCTACATTAACAGAAGATACCAGGGGAAAAGAAGCTCTGCACAGATACTGGCCTGATATTTTTGGTCCTGAATATGAAAACTATGATCCCTATGACCCCAACCACCCGGGAAACCAGGAAGGCTCTAAAAAGGCTCCCTACAGAAGAAATGAAACTCTTAAATACACCGAAAGAACGACCACTACATTACAGTTCAGCGGAAGACACAAATTCCCCGGTCTTCAATTCACATTAACAGATTATTTCGCATTTTTACCCCCTGAAATAGACTGGACATTTGCAACCAGTGAAGCTACCATGGATGAACCCGATAAAAGACAATTCACCACACAATGGTATCCAATAGATGAAACTACAGGCTTACACAAACCCAAAAAACCGGTTACAGGTAATGCAAACATTGGTTTCATAACCAGAACATGGCGAGACATAACCGAAGAAAGCAACCAGTATCTTTTAAATCTGAAACTGCCCTTCGAACAATGGAGCGGCGATGAAGGTTTTATGAAATTCGGGATATTTAACGATGAAGTTGACCGGGAATTCAATCAGGAATCATTTAAAAACTTCAACAATCCATTCGGATCATACAGCTATGAGGCCACATGGGAAGAATACTGGAGCAGCATATATGATGAGGTGTATCAGGAAGAATTTTACACAGCCATGGAAGCAACTGATATAGATGTGGACTATAAAGGTAAACAGGAAATTTCAGCGTGGTACTATATGCTGGACGTGCCTCTTACTTCCTACTTCAAAATGATAGGCGGAACAAGATACGAGGATACTGAACTCAGTATCAAAAATGATGCCGAGGATGATGTTGTGTGGTATCCTAACCCCCCCACCCGCCAGAAACTGCTTCCAGGAGAGGCAGACGTGGATTTTGAACAGCAAGATATATTACCCTCTATTGGTTTTGAATTCGAACCATACGAAAAGATCACATTAAAGGGTTCTTACAGTGAAACCGTTGCACGACAAACCTTTAAAGAATTAACACCCATTGAGCAGAGGGAATATTTCGGAGCCGATACATTCATTGGTAATCCTGATCTTGAAATGAGTGCGCTTAAAAACTATGACCTTCGTTTCGATTACAGGCCTTATGAAGGTGGACTGGCTTCGATCTCTTACTTCTACAAAGACATTACCGACCCCATCGAATACGTCCAGGTTCCCACTGCTTATATAGACTTTACTACTCCTAAAAATTATCCGGAAGGTACTCTTGACGGCTTCGAACTGGAAACACGTCATAAACTTGGATATTTCTGGGAGGAACTGGAAGGAATTTCCGTCGGGGCAAATGCAACGTTTATCGATTCGGAAGTTTCCATCACAGAAGAGGAAAAAGTAAATCTTGGTCGTATAGGCAGGTTATTTCATAAAAGAGACATGACTAACGCACCCGAATATTTATATAACTTATACATGACTTATGATATACAGGATATCGGCACAAAATTGGGGCTGTTTTATACGGTCCGAGGGGATACCCTTGTTGCAGGTGCGGGTGTCGATGATGCAAGATTTATTCCAAATGTTTACGAAAAGGAATACGGAACATTAAATTTTACTTTATCGCAAAAATTCGGCGAAAACTGGAACTTAAAATTCAAAGCCAAAAATCTGCTTAACCCTGAAGTAGAAGAAATTTACCGCTCCAGATTCAACGATGATGTCACGAAAAGTTCCTACACAAAAGGAAGAGAATTTTCCATCAGCTTCTCCGGCAAATTTTAAAAATGTTTACGGACCTTCTCTTAAAAAATAACTTTTTATAGGACTATATTCTAAAAATTTCGAGCTAATGAAAAACTAACAAAATTCTAACATATAGTTTCTGTAAAAAAAATCACTCCAAAAACTGATATCTGATACATAAAGCATTATTAATTTTAGATTCATTTGATAATATCAGGCTTTCCTTCTGTATTCCTTTCTTGAGAGAATTATCCATGGTTAATACTTAATTCTAATTTTCCGATACTCCATATATATTTTAAACTTTAGGAGTATAAGGTATGCTTAAAATGAAACTCAAAAATACAAATATCAAAAAAAACAAATACAACAAACGCAATATCAGAATTTGTTTAATCTTAACTTTTTTAACTTTAATTCTAACAGGCTGCGGCTCAGAAATACAACAAGGGTGGGATGCTTATAAAAATAAAGATTTTAAAATCGCCCAAAAAAACTGGAGGTCTTTGGCTGAAAAAGGTGATGCAAGGGCTCAGTTTTTTATGGGTTTGATGTACGAAAATGGTGAAGGCGTCGAGAAAGATTTAACAAAAGCTGTAAAATGGTATAAACTTTCTGCTGAACATGGTTTTGCTTTTGCCCAAAATAACCTCGGTAAACTTTATTACAGCGGTAAAGGCGTAAAGAAAAACATTGAAAAAGCAAAAGAATTATTCGAACTGGCTGCCGAACAAAATAACACCGCTGCCATCGGAAATCTCGGGATTTTTTATGTACGCAGTGAAGGGGCAGAAAAAGACATTTCAAAAGCAGGAAAATACCTTAAAAGAGCAGCAAGAGAAGGAGATGCAAAATCACAGTTCGCCCTGGGGACTATGTATAACAACGGCGTAGGAGTTTGCCAAAATCATAAAGAAGCAGCAAGATGGCTCCGTGAGGCAGCTAAGCAAGGGTATACTCCTGCTCAGAATACTCTGGGTATGATGTATGAAGATGGCCGGGGTGTACTGAAAGTTCCCGAAAAGGCAGTATACTGGTATAAAAAGGCAGCAGAACAAGGACTTAAAGCCGCCCAGAATAATCTGGGGTGTATGTACATCCAGGGAAAAGGTGTGGAAAAGGATTATGAGAAAGCAAAAGAATTGCTTAAACGAGCTTCATCTGAAAATTCCAGTCCACAAGCCCTTTCCTGTCTTGGTTTACTTTATTACAAAGGAAATGGAGTAAAGCAAAATTTTAATAAGGCATATGAATGTTTTTCCCTTGCAGCAAAGCAGGGATTTTCACATGCTCAGCATCTGCTTGGTGTAATGTACTATAAAGGTCACGGGGTCGGTAAAGATTTAGGACGGACCTTTAAGTTGTACAAACAGGCTGCGGAACAGGGTTTAGCTGCTGCTCAGAATGATCTGGGCTTGCTTTATTATGAAGGGGAGGGTGTCAGGCAGGATTATCAAAAAGCGAGAAAATGGTTAAAGCTTGCTACCGGTCAGAATGTGGCCGAGTCGCAATATACTCTAGGTTGGATGCATTACGAGGGACTTGGCGTCGATCGAGATATCGAAAAAGCTGTCAAATGGTTTGAAAAAGCAGCAGAAAACGGGTTTGCTTTGGCGCAGACAAAACTCGGATTATTGTACGCAAAGGGTGACAAGGTGCCGCAAGATTCAAAAAGGGCATTTGAATTATTCAGGTCAGCTGCAGAAAAAGGGCACGTCAAAGCACAGACCAATCTCGGCTTGATGTATGTTAAAGGATTGGGTGTTGAAAAAGACTTCAAAAAAGCAGTTGTATGGTTTAGTTCTGCGGCGAAAAAAGGTGAAAAAACTGCCCAACACTATCTTGCTAAAATAAACAAAGCACAAAAAAGCATTTATAAAACTGACCGGAAAACAAATATCCATACAGCCTTTAATTATCCCAAGTAAAGGCAGAAAAGCATTAAGTTTATGGCTATTTTGTAAAGTTAGAAACTTGTTTTTCATGGAGAAAATGTAGACCAACAGAAAAAAGCACACAAAATAATGCGTTAAATTTTTTTATAATAAATATAAAGTTACTCTAAATATTTAATTAAAATATTTAATATAATTTCTATCGTTACTTTTTATTTTATTTCAAATTTCCATAAATCCTTTCGGTTCTCGAAGCGAACTGTAATTCCCGCTATGCGCCCTGACTTTTGACGTTTTTATTGGCGTGTTTTTGGCGTAACTGTTAAAGCGTTTATGAGTGGGTAATAAGTTGTTTGTGAGTTTAGTTTCAGAACTACATTAAGATATTGTTAGTTATTTCAGCCGGTTTTCACAAAGGGTTTTTAAGTCTGCTAAGTCAACGGTATCGTTGCTATCGGTGAAGTCGTATAGGTTATATTTTTGGTCGTAGTCAAAATCCCCTGCAGATTTCAGCAACGTAGAAGCAAAATTTACTACCCCATCAAAATACTGTTAAAGCTACTCTTAAATGAATAACATGTCAAAAACTTTGAAATTATTTGTAAGATTTGGACAGAATTAATAGTCTAATTTATGCAAGTAATTTAAATTTTTACAGGAGATGATGCTGAAAAATGCAGGAAGCCCGGTTATTCTGGTTGTAAGATAATTTAAGCTCTTGCAGTTCAATATAACGACTAAATTTAAACGTTTTTAAAAAGCAATAAAAAAGCTTAATTGATTAGGATGTTTGATGCACTCAGAATTGAAACAGGTATTTGACAATTCGGTCATACTAATGGAAGCGGATAATCGTGTCTTGGCTGGATTTGTATCAGGTTCAGCAGGAACTTTCGATGAGGACGAATATTCAGATGTCGATGCGGTTTTCATTGTCCGCTCTGGAGCCTTGGAAAAAATTGTTGATTCGCTGCCCGATTTTTTTGCCTCTTTGAGCGACAGTGTTGAGTTGATCTGGGCAGAACGCTATAACACACCTCAACATCACAACTACGCAGTTTTATTCAGGATCGGTGACAATCTTTTACAGTATGATATCTCGATTGATAGCGAAGATTTTAAACCAGGTAGAAAGGTTTTACCAGGCAGAATTTTATTTGACAAATCCGGACTTCTTCAGGTAGTTGATGAAATGGACGGTAAGGAATTTTCATCGGAATCACTGCGTTGGCATATTGAAGCTTATTGGATTTGGATATATACCCATGCGAAATACCTAAAACGCCGGGACTTTGTTAAGTTAGTATATGTCCAACAGGAACTGTTCAACAATCATCTGGTTGTGCTTGGCAATCTGTACCGGCAGACCAGTTCGCTTTCGTGGTGGCCTCAGGCGGTCAAGTCTTTACCGTACGAGACAAAAAGGGACAACCTTATGAAATATTTATGTCATCCAAACATCGATTCTATAAGTGAAAAACTTACAGGGCAGATAGAGGTTTTCTCATCAGATGCCAAGGATCTCTGCAGAAAATTTAATATTGAATATCCATATAGATTAGAAGAAATTGTACTGGATCATTTAAACAAGATCATTGGAAAATAGTAATTGGAAAGGATGAACTCATGAAATTTTTTGAAAAGTTTTATTTTGTCATGGCACTAATAATTGTATTAGCTTACATATGCGGGAGCTGCTTTGCCAATAAATATCATCCCACATCGGAGAAGGTGGACTACAAGTGTTTATTCAATCATGATGGTATGATAGCGTATACTTTTTTGAAAGATAAAGACCCGGAAACTACCGGACCAGCCTATATCGGCAGTTTTATTGAGAAACTGAAAGATACTGATGTTGATCTTGTTTTAGTAAGCCCGAACGCCGGCCGCAGCCATGCCTATCCTTCCAAGATTGATCCAATGTGGAAGAAGTACATGGACGGGCATGAGGAACCTCGGCGCAGGGGACACGGCTATCTGATGAAGTATATTTGCAATGGAGGTGATCCAGTCAGAGATGCCCTTGAGGCCTGCCGAAAAATAGGGAAGGATTTTTTTATTTCGTACCGGATGAATGAAGCACATAATATTGTCGATGTGAACTATCCAACACACAATGACTTTTGGCGCAATAACCCAGAGTATTGGCTGGGGGATTCGAATATCTCAATCACATGGAAATGGGAGGAAGATAATGTCCGGATGCACAACTATATGCTCAAACCCGTAAGGGACTGGTATTTTTCGATTCTTGAGGAAATCTGCACATTTTATGACATCGACGGACTGGAACTGGATTTCCAACGTGCACCGCGTTTTTTCTATAACCATGAAATCGAAAAAGGCAAAGAGGTAATGACGGACTTTGTAAAGCGAGTTAAAAAAATGCTTGACCGGTTCGGAAGAAAACGTGGTAAATCACTGAAACTCTGTGTGAGGGTTCCGGAAACGCTGGAAAAATGCAACTATGCCGGACTGGATGTGGCACGATGGGATGAATTGAAACTGGTTGACATGGTTAATATGTCCCCCTACTATCTGCACAGTTTGAATGTGGATATTAAAGGTTTCAAGGAGAAGATTAAAAATGCCAAACTATACGCAGAACTGGAAGGTTGGTCCCAAGCAATCTATGTTAAAGGTGCACGCTATAGCGATGGCTCACGTCTGACCACTTTGGACTGTTACCGTGCTACAGCACTTAACTTTCTTGCTCGAGGTGCCGACGGTATCTCTTTTTTCAATTATGATTATGTTCCTCACGGTTCACCGTCCCTTCATGACAAGCGGGTCGAGGCGGCTAAAGGCCTGAATGATATTACCGATATTAATTTTTTGAAAACAGTCTCTAAAAAATATGTGATGGTCCCATTTTGGGAAAGACTGATGTTGGAACGAAACAAGGGTGTAAAAAATGAGTTTGAAACCGAGGTACTAATTGCCGACGATACTGAAAAGGTAAAATTTTCCCAAGCAATTTTACGAGTAGAAACCGAAGAAAGCTGCGAGGATTTGAAAATCGGGGCATGGCTAAACGATAAACCGCTTCAACCATGTGAATATGAAGGCACGGAGTTGTCAACCCCTGTTCACAAAACGCCCTATGGTTATCCTACTGCTGACAAGCTGAAGTTTTTTAAAGTTGAGTTGACGGACATTGTGCAAGGTAAAAACAAATTTGAGGTACGGAACTTAGACAAGACAAAAGGATCCTGTGATATTTTCACATTGGAACTGGCACTTTTTCGCTGAGAATTTTGCGAATAGAAAACTTTCGCTTTTTTATATTAATCAGGACTAACAATATTTATGCACGCAAAAATGGCAAGCGACTAAAAGCTATTACAGAGATGGTTGTACAAAAGCTTACAGAACCAAAAAACTCTCCGGACACATTTTTATACTCAAAGTGTGCACTATGCGTACACAAGGATATTCCTGATGAATGTAAAAAGGTCATCGAATGCTGGGCAAAACTGCCGGAAGACGTGCAAAAAAAGAATTAAAATTCTTGGCCATTCTAACTGTTAATAATACCAAGTGTTTTATCGATCTAAATGGTTCAAATTTCAAAAAGAGTGTTTTCTTTTTGTATATTAATGTCTTGTGTTATGCCGCAGAACTCATTTGTTATATCTGAATTTTTACAGCCGCAGAAATGGACTCCAATTCCATTCTGCTTTGCTATACTTTTGATCTGCTCATTTTTTAGAACTTTAATATCTAATACCATTCCCATTAAATAAATGCGCTTTCAATATATTTAGCCCGGCAGA
>CAZDVM010000003.1:0-230211 GCA_964508925.1 uncultured Pirellulales bacterium
AACGGTTGGTATTAGTGAATCTACGATAAGGAAATACATAGAAATGCAGGGCAAAGAAGACAGCGGACAAGCGAAGCTTGAATTCTAAAATGCCACCAGATTTATCTGGTGGTTCTTTACTTGAATTTAATGCTTTGCACTTATTCTAAAGGTATAAAAAAGCCCCGTTATAAGACGGGGCCATAAGCCTTAAACCGCTGAGGCGGTAGCGGTTTTATAAGGCATAATTATTCAGGTATATAAAAGACATCAGATTCTAATATCTGGTCGTCATCAGTTCTACCCTGAACTTTCCATTCTCTTTGCAGGGGCGCTGTACCACTGGTAAGGTAAATTCGATACTGTATAGTATCCCCGGTAAATGTCAATGTACCGCCATTTGAAAGCTGCATATTCGCAACACCTGGTTCTTTATCAAACCATCCTGTAGACAGGTAACTTGCCGGCGATAAACATACAATATTGTACTCTACTAACGGAGCTGCAACGTCATCACTTGAATCAATTGTGATAACATCATAATAGGCATTCTCATAATCAGTAACTTCATCCACTTCCATATAAGAACTTAAAATCTCTGGAGGGATCGGTTCTGTCGGTCCAACAGGACCGTTTGGATCGTCAGGTCCATTTGCATCCGAAGAAGTAATTGCATAAACAATATCACTCCAGAGGGTTTCGTTTTGAGCTTCAGAAGTATCTCTTGCTTTTACTCTGAAACCGTAATAAGTATTCGATGTAAGATCATAGAATGTATATTCAGGATTCATTACCCAGCCGGAATCAGGAACATTTGCATCGCCAGTAACACATTCAAAGTAATATTCAACTCCGCTTTCATCAGATGCAGTGGCAGCTGTCATTGATATTGAAGTATTGGAAGTTGCATACGGTTCAACAGCCCACTCCATCGGATCCGGAGTTGGCGGATTCTCATCATTGGGCGTTCCCGGCACAGCAGATTTTTCTTCAGACCATTGCGTAGTATTACCGTATTTATCTCTTGCTCTTATCCTGTAGTAATATCTTTCACCTGTTGTCAGTCCTGTATCATACATAGTTGTATTTGAATCCCAGGCAGATAACTTAGTGTTATCCAAATTCAGACGTTTGTATTGATATTCAACAGCATTTGCATCATAAAGGACTCTTGAATCATCTATTGCAGTTGTTGCTGTCATAACTATAGAAGTCGGTCCGTTGGAATTCGGTATATATTCCCATGTTAAAGGATCAGGCATTGGAGGATTATTTTCAACCTTACCCATAAATTCGTCAAAGAAAAGTTGCTGATCTTTGAAGTTCACTTTATGGTCCCTGTTAATATCAGCACCCCAACACCAATCAGGAGCATCACAGTCATCGCTCAACCAAAATCTGGAAATAATACTATAGTCTCCAACATTAACTTTTCCATCGTAATTGAAGTCCCCTCCAACCTGCTGATTTAATACATAGTGGTAACCGATATCAATTATGTTAGTATCTTGAACATGATCAATTCTAGTCGTATGGTGATACATACCGGCCTCGTTCGGTAAACCTAAGCCTGCGTCAACACATGGGCTATTCGGTTCACAAGGATCAAATTCACCCTGATACAAATTATTCTGATAGAGGTAATATCCCTTCACGAAATCAGGGTTGCTTTCAATAATTCCTGCATTAGGGTCCCAGGGGTCACATGGATCTGCATCGTTAGGCTCATCTAAGACATCAAAATTGTTCACATCACAACCGGTACCAACATATACCGAAGATTGTCCCGGCGGAATTTCCGGTGCGCCACTTGTAACATTAAATATATATCTTCCCGCAATAGGTGTTTTTCTTGCATGATTAATCAAAGACAGCGAACCATTGTTTAAGAATGCACCATGAGTACCTGAACCGTCCAGTTCATAATAGGTACCTATGTTGCCGGTGCCCTTTGTAAAACCTACTCTTGCAGAATCACCGCCAAAACCATTTGTTCCGCCGCTTGCATCTCCTGTCTCCCATCTAATGTCTGAATAGTTGAATTCAATATCAAAGTCACCGACACCGCGATCAGGTCTGCTGATTAAAACCAACTGAAAACTGTTACGCTTTTCAGCATGACTATTATAATATCCTACATCGATCCAGTTAACACCAAAAGCATCATTACCATCAACAACTCCTGTTCCGTAAGTTACTAGGCCGGAACTTTGGTCTCTTGTGTCTATGTCTGCAAAGAAGGGAGCAATGATCGGAATTCCCACATCTTCGGTCAAACCGAACGGTGTAAATGTCCTCAGAGACTGATCAAATGTCACGTTGCCGTTATTGTTGACATAAAGCATGTTATACTCGTTGCCAAAGAAATTAATGCTGAATCCCATCGGTATACGTTCAGTCGAATCATCGTCATTCGCTTCAAGTGTGTATTCGTCAAAGCCTGGTCTGACAGCACTTTCCGAATCGATCAAATCATTAATATCATAAAAATTCGTTGCAGCAGGCTGGACTACTGAATGTGTAATATCGACTTCCGAAACTATTGAATCATTATAATCAAATCCCGCACCAACCGCGATCTGTCCGCCATATGAAGCGACATTGCCCCATAATATGCTGTTTATTACATTTGCATAACTGGAATAAGAGCAATATAATCCGCCTCCATAACGCTTACCGTAATAATTACCTCTTACCAGGTTGCCGTAAATCGTACAGTTTTCTATGTCAGCAGTGTAATACCAGTTTACAGAGATACCGCCACCGTCTCTTCCTGAAATGTTTCCTGATATGAGGTTGTTTTTGATGTGTGCGTAATTGCTTCCTCTGAGCAGAATACCGCCACCTGAACTCTGAGAGTAATTGTCAGAGATATTACAGTCTGCAATATATGCATTTGCATCAAAGACTGCTATAGCACCGCCATCACCTCCAACCGAATTCATATCGTTTGCATCGGGGTACATAAAGTCGTGTGCACTGTTCCCGATGAATTCAGAATTAGTTATCCACGGTTTACTGTAATCATAATATGCAGCACCGCCGTGATAAGCAGAATTGTTTGTAAATTCGCTGTCATGTACCATAGTAGTGAACCAGTTCCAGTCTGTATCAGGCCTAGGTTCAGACCATTTTCCGTAAATAGCCCCACCCTGACAAGCTGTATTACCCCGGAAGGTACAATTTTCAATATCAATATCAACGCAATTAACAGCAGCTACAGCACCACCGTAGCTTACCATAAGTTTATCATTTTCATACTCTGTCGGCAGATTTGCATCAGCGCTGTTTGCTACAAAATTACAGTTCTTTATTACGCCATCCTGAATATTTGTCAGGAAAATTGCACCTCCTGAATTATCCATTTCAAATCTCTGTGCAGGTTCAAGATTTGGAGCCCCGGTAACACCGTTCAATCCGCCCCTTGATTCACAATTTATGAAAGTACAATTTTCAACATACGGTATTGAATTTTGATCAAAGAAAATAGCACCGCCGCGACCGGAATAATGAATCTTAGGTTCTCTTTCTACAATTATAGAATCAGTTGGATTGTACCAAGGTCTCTGGTACCAATCAGGAGCATTGCTTCGATAGTTCCAACCGCCGCCTCTTCCACCTAAAGCTGCGCCAGGTGCCGGGTCGCCTCCATCTCCACCGTTACCACCTTGAATAATACATTCCTCAAAAGTACAATTAATAATCAATGGATTACAATTAGCTCCTACATAAATCGCCCCGCCCTGTGCTTTTCCGGGCCAGCCTCCGTCAAAGCCGTTACCATTACCTGAAGGTCCAGGCCAATCGGCTGCACCATTATCGCCATCCCCCCCGTCACCTGCTTCAAAATAAAGGTTTTCAAACCGGCAGTTTTTGATCGTCGGAGAAGAATTGGAGTAAAGACCAAAAATCAGTCCCTGTGCGGAACCGCCATCTGCACCATGGGGGCGGCCTTGACTTACACTTCCGTTTATGCCATTATTAACAGAGAATGACATATCTCTGAAAGTTATACCATTTATTATGGTATTGTGAGAAACGTTATTCATCCGAACGAACGGATATACAAAACTACCCGGTGCGTCAGACATTGTTATTACAGTTCCTGCCACACAATTCGCATCATCAGGGTTTTCACTTTGTATTGTAATCGCTTTGCCATTAATTTCCAAGCCATACTGAATTGTATATGGCTGGTCTTCTGAATGTTCCTTAAGAATGATCGTATCGCCGTCATTTGAAGCATCGATAACGTCTTGTACAGTTGCGTAGGGATCGCTTGGGAAGTTTCTTGTTACAGGTTCTACAAATTTGACCGTAAGAGTCTGTGAATTAGTTTGTGTGTTAGTGACAACGGTATTATAAATATCGAAGGTGCTGTCGTTACTTGTACCGTTCCAAATCGTTTTATAAGTTGTTTTAGCAGGTTCAGCTTCTAGGTAGACTTTTGTACCTCTTAAAAAATTACCCCTCATATCAGTAGTTCTTTTTACGAATTTATCAGTGTCATTTCGATCCCTTTGCCAACCAGTAAGTTTCACATTACCTGCCAGGGATTCACTATCTAAAGCAACTGAAAGTCTGATAGTTTTTGCAGTATATTCAATTTCTACCTGCTTATATTCTGTCATTTTTACAACTGCTATACTGTTGGGATCATAATTCTGCGGCTGATTTGGGTCGATATTCGGAAGATTAGGATCTATCCAGTCAACTCCTGTCCATGCCTCTGAGTCGATCATGGACCTTTGATCAGGAGTTGCTTTTATTTTTACATGCGAATAAGCCGGCACGCTAATTGTATTATCTGAAGTATAGACATTGGGATCTATAAAGTAAGATCCGCTACCGTAACCTGTCATGGATACATTCAGATTCACAGCAGATGGAACGTTGGTATCCAGATAGTGAAACCCCAGGTCAACCAACCCGTCATCAGAGGTATGATCCGTTCTTGTTGTTGTATTATCATAATTCAAGTTAGCAGAAGTATCTGAACCTGCATCGATAGCCGGACTGTTTGCATCTGAATTAGGATCTGCCAGTTCACCCTGTGCATCGAACAACTGGCCTGCATTGTAATTACTTAAATAATAATCACCATGTTTTGCGGTAACAAATAAAGGATCACCGTAAACACAGTTCGTTACGATACCGCCCATATCGGGATCAGCTGCAGTGGAAGTATAGAAATAATTTGTACCATAATCATATAAATCATATGAGCCGTTATTGAAGAACAGACTGTAATTAACATTTATATTTGAATAACTGTCATCTTCGTAAAGAGCTACACCTTGGTTGTTTGCAAAAATACTATCGGAAATATTCGTGTCGTCATATGCCCATGTACTAAATATAGCTGCCCCTGCTTTATTTTCCGGGTCAGAACCGCCTTTAATTATATTATCAGCAAAAGTAGAATTATTAATTTCTGCATATGAACCATCGAAATAAATAGAAGCCCCGCTGTTACTTAAAGCCTGGTTTTCTGCAAATAAGCAATTATCAATAGTAAGACTGTCTCCTTTATCGGTTCTGATCTCCCAGGCAAATAAAGCACCTCCATATGCAGCCTGGTTGCCTTTGAACTGAGTATCCTGAATGCTGATCGTATTATTAACGTAATAATAGCTGTCAATAAAAATTGCACCGCCGTTCAATTTCGCATTATTAGCCGTAAAGTTACATTCGGTGATAACGGCATCAGAATCAGACAGGAATATGCCACCTCCCTTTCCATTATCAACATCTGTATTATTATTAGCAATTGTGATATTTTCGAGATTAAGGGTTGATGAACCTGCATATATACCTGCACCTGAAGGATTTTGAACAGTACTTCCAGATAAAGTATTTCCTGTTATAGGTATACCTGTAAGATTCAAGGTTGAATTATTTTCTAAACATATAGCTCCGCCGAAACTCGAAGCAGTATTATCAAATATGTTTACATCTTCAATTGTAGATACAGAAGCATTTAAATATATACCACCACCATTTCTTTCGGCGGTATTATTATATATCATACAATCATCTGTTATTGTTGGGTTTGCGTTAGAACAATAAATAGCTCCGCCGTCAAGTGCCTGGTTATCTTTTATTATACAGTCCTTGATAGAAGGGTCACTATTATTGCAATATATTGCCGACTGCACACTGCCTTCCAGTGTAAATCCTTCTAGTATTGCAGAACTTGTTTCGTTTGAATTGAAAGTAACCAGGTAATTAGGGTCGGTAATTCTTCCCGATATAAAGGTAGTTTCTGAGTTAGGATCCGGGGTTGCCGGGGTTGAAGAAGTGTCACCACTGACTATCCTTATATCTTTACCTTTAAAATCTATATTTTCAAAAAACCAGTTTCCCTGCTCAGCAACTACAACATCTCCGCCCATAGAAGCATCGATAGCAGCCTGTATTGAATTATGGGAACTAACGTTAGAACCGCTTCTTACAAGAAAAACGTCATCGCCCGGATCAATCATCTCAGTAATTAAATAGAGATTTAAACGCCCTTCAGTAACGCAGAGATCCTCAAGACTGTCAAGTCTATCTACAGCTGAAAGAATGCGTAATCTAACCTGAGGGATCGTCAGGTCAGGACTCTGAGAAAGTAGAAGTGCTGCGGCACCGGCCACCTGTGGAGCTGCCATGGAAGTTCCACTCATATTAGTGTAACCCTGATTTAAGTAAGTACTTAGTATACCTACACCCGGTGCAGCAAGATCAACTGAAGTTAAACCATAATTTGTAAAGCCAGCAGGCTGATCAAACTCGTTAGTTGCCATAACAGAAATAATATTATCCAGATCATAACCAGATGGAAAATGTAAGTTAGTATCTGTATCTAATCCGTCATTTCCAGCAGAGGCTATAAAAAGTGTATCCGAAGCATTATTCAGAGCCGTTCTCATAGCATCGACATACCCGTAACTACCCAAAGACATATTTGCTACATCAAACTCCATGTCATCAGCATATTCAACTGCACTGATCAAATCAGCGAAACTTGCCGTTTCACCCTCATCCGGAAATACTTTCAAGGCCGCTAAAGAAGTATTCCAGTTTACACCTGTTATTCCAATAGCGTTATTACCTACTGCACCTATAATACCGGCGACATGAGTACCATGCCCATCGAAATCGTTAGGATCCGGATCGGGATCTGGTTCATCTTCCGGTGTTTCTTCTGGTTGTTCACCTGCAAAATCATAGCCTATAACATCATCAATATAACCGTTGTCATCATCATCAACATTATTGACATCATTGGGATCAAATAAACCAAATACATCCATGTCCTCCCCATCGTTAAACCAAATGTTTTCTGAAAGGTCTTCATGGGTATAATGAATTCCTGTATCGATAACAGCGACGTTTACATCACTTGAACCGGTTACAACATCCCAAGCTTTCTCGGACTCCATGACCTGGTGTGCCCATTGATCGGGAAAGCCCGGATCATCAGGTGTTTCTGTGAGATATACTAAATAATCGGGCTCAGCAAATTTAACGCCGGGGGTGTTGAAAAAATTGGTGATAGCATCATATACCGAACTATGTACCGGTATTTTAATAACCGCCAATTCAGGTACAATCCTGTACTCTCTTTCTACAGAGGTGTTTTGCAATGCAATGTTGGATATAACACCCTTTAATGCTTTTGAAGATAAAGGGCCTGTTACATAATCTCTCAAAGGAGATGATGGTCCTGTATCTTCGAATTGTACAAGAATTCTATCTTTTCGGTATTCTGCACCGAAGGAACAAGTAGATATTATTAATATCAATAAAATTGCAAAAATGGTATGACGTTTCATCGTCCGCCTCCAAAATATATGTTAAAATGTTTTTTATTGCTATAAATCGTTAAAAAATACCTTTTTCTTAACTGAATCCATTCTGTATTCATTTTAACTCAGTTTTTTTACAAAAAATCCTATAATAATTAATTTATTTCAGGGATTGTTCCTTTAATCCTGAAGAGCATTCAAGGCATCCTGCTCCTGTTCTTCCTGAAGGATTATAGTCGGTTTCACGAGGATAAGAAGAACTCTCTGATCCTTTATTTTGGATCTGTTACTGAATAACCTTCCTACTATAGGCAGTTTACTGAGAACAGGAACTCCTGCCTCAGTTTCTTCTTCTACAGTAAGTTTTTGTCCACCCAGTAAAATTGTACCCCCATCTGGTACGCTAACCCTTGTTTGCACCTGGGATCTTTCGACATTAGGCAACCTGATCGTTTGGGTCTGCACGGAATTTACATCTTCCTGCAAAGATCCCAAACTAAAGGTAAAATCTTCAAATCCCAAAAATTCGGTTAATATTGCGTCAATATTCAGAAGTACATTCTTTTTGTCCGGTGTAATAATAGGTGTAATATTCAGTGTAGAACCGGTTATTACATCAACTTCATCGTAATCAAATGTAAAGGTAAATGCCCCCTGGTCGCCGATCTCATTAATTTCCGGTTCGATTTCCGAAGCATAACTGAATTGCTGCTGAAGCCTTAAAGCTGCTGATTCTCCACTTAATACAGTTAGCTTTGGTGCAGTAAGGGACCTTGAATCCCTGTGTGCCTGTGTAGCTCTAATAAGGAAATTAACCTGAAGATCATTTAATAAAAGATCATTATATTGCAAAAAGGTGGATAAAGAATCAGAAATATTTCCTAAAGAACCAGGTATACCCGTGGTAGAGGCAATATTTGTTGTATCCGCATGATTCTGGTTGACAGCTATATTACCTCGCGGATCAAAATCACCACTCCAGCGGCTGCTCCTTTCAAACCTGAAATCCACATCAATTCCAACATCTTCCATGAAATTTTCACTGACTACAAGAAATCTTGCTTCGATCGAAACCTGATGACCATGTGATTTTCTAAGATTTTTAAGTAATTCATCAATTTCCTTATGTACAGTCGGAGTTTGTCTTATGCTTAATTTTTTATTTTCATAAGGATTAATTGTACCTTCTCCGCCTCTTTCATACCATGAAGGAGGCCTTACTGTTTCCTGGATAAGCTGAATAAGATTCGTCACTCTTTGACTGGCACCCTGTTGCATTTCTTGAGCACCTCTTTGCTGTTGCTGGCCAGTATCCTGGAAGCCTCCACCGACTGTTCCTCCCTGACTTCCTCCACCCCCCTGTGTTCCACTTGCAGGCTCCTGGTAAAAGTCAGCAGGTCTTCCAATAAGATCTGAAACATCATAAACAACTACTTTCAGATCGCTGGGGAGAGTTTCGACAGTAGCAATAGTTATAACTCCCTGGTTAATTACATAATCCAGTTCAGCAAAACCTCCCGAAACTGCTTCCAAAAGATTTTCAAGTGCTGTTCTTACAGGAATATCCTCAATTGAATCCATTTCGATCGGAGTAGTCTCTTCAATATCTGCATTATCATAAAGATCACGCCATAAAACTATTATCTTCAATGGCGGGTCGACCGAATTCCTTATAGCATCAATTGCATCTTGAAAAGCCATATCGGGGGAGAAATTCGGAAAACTCACGATCTGGTCAAGTTGTTCATTAACCCTTATATCGGCCGGGTCCTGCCCGAAAGATTCATCAGGTTTTCGTCTTTCGGTAATCTCCCTCCAGTTTTCAGGGTATGTAATTTCTTCAGCATACGGAATTCCTGCCTCATCGGTATCAGTTAAAAGTTCAGCTCTTTCCTCATTTTCTCTATTGTGAATCTCAAGCTGCCTTCTAAAGCTTATAACATCCTGCAGAGTTCTTTTTAAGATCAATGTCTGGTCATTTAAAGGATCAAGAGCCAGAAGACTTTCCAGTTGCCCCAGGGCTTCTTCATACCTCTGCTGTTTCTGATATTTAATAGCATTCTGCATTAATTCTTTAATTCGATTTTGACGATCGATCTCCATTTGCCTTCTGTATTTTTCCTGAGCTTCGATCGCCTCCTGTCTTTTCTTTTCCTGCAGTTTTTCCTGAAGCTGTTCTTTTCCTTCTTCAACTCTTTCATATAGGTTGGTTAATTTTTGGTTATAAGCCTTATAAACATCTTCACCCAAAAGATACTGATTTTTATTTACCGTTCTCTGAGCCTCTTCTACTGCGTTCCATGCCCGATCATATTTGCCTTCTGCGATTAGCTTTTCAGCCTTTGAAACTGCATTATTTACAACTGCATTCGTATGACTTTTAATTATTTTTCTTTTACGTTCTATGGATTCTATATAAGTTCCATCGTCCTGAGCTTTAGGCACTGACATCTGCTGCTGTTGCGACTGAAAAGCGGGTTCTGGTTGAGGTGATCTTATTTCTTCTGGCTGCTGGCTCGGTTTATTGGGTTTATCAGCCTTCTCCTGCATAAGCTCGCCGGCCATTTCATCGAAAACATCCTCCACTGCTTTTTCTTTATTTTTTTCCTGGATGCTAACTTGTTCTGCCTGATTTGCCAGTTTCGAATCTACTTTTATAAGGTAGTCTTCGGGGGTTTTACCCTTTGGTGCAACCAGAAGACCGCTTTGTGCCACTTCTACAAAACCGTCTCTTGCTGCTTCATACTGTCCCATTTCATATAATTCAACGCTTTGTTCGTAAATCTCTGCAACTTTCTTCTTTTTGGTATCCAGTTTCGACCTTACCAACTGAATGGAATTATTGACAGCTGTTTTATTTTCCGGTGTAAGATATTCACTGCCTTTTATCTTTTCCAAGTGGGCCTTTGCTTTTATGTATTCTTCTTGATCTATAAGTTGCTCAGCTTTTTTGAGATGTTCTTCTATCCTGACCCCCTCCTGCATTGCATTACGTAATTTGGATATAAGGTTGTTAAGCTTTTGCAGCTCCTGATCGCTGAGATAGGTTTTGTAGTCCTTTGCCCTGAGCAATGACTTCTCAGCCTCTTTATACATACCTCTCTTATACTGAGCTGTACCAACCTTGATCCACCTGTCTGCAACTTTTTTTGCCACCTGCTTTTTGTCACCTGATGCTGAATCTGCAATAACAGGAATAGCCACCGAAAGAGTGATCAAAACTATTAAAGAAATTATAACGGGATTTTTAAAACAATTTTTAAATGAAATTTTTGGCTTCTCCAAAACCATCCTCCTGTTTAAAACAAGGATAACTTTTTATAATTTAACATTTTATATACCTTATTGTTTAAAATAGGCGACTTATAGAAAAATATCCTATCTTTTCTAATCATATTTTTCAAGGAAAAAATTTGCCTATTCGCTTCTTAAATACTAATATTCTTTTGTTAATTGCCTTAACCGCTTATCTTTAATTCGGCAAATAAAGGCAGTTATAATAAGGTAAATCGGCAAAAACTAAAGGCTAAAATTTAATTTAATTTGGAATTTTTATGAAAAAGTCCGAAAAAAACCCGGAAGAAAATTCAAAAACAGGAAAAAATATAAACCCACTTTCTCTGGCATTAGAAACTTCGGGAAGAATAGGATCCGTTGCATTGGGAGCCGGAAAGGAAATTCTTGCAGAAAAAAAGTTCTCTTCTCCTCTCAAACACAGCTCAGAAATTTTTCCAACAATTAATCAAATTTTAGAACAAATTCAAGGCAAACCAAAGGATATTCAACATATTTTCATATCAATAGGCCCTGGCAGTTTCACCGGACTTCGGATAGCAGTAACCGCAGCAAAAATGATAAATTTAGCGAATTCAGTTAAAATAATCGGTGTGGATACCCTTGATGTAATAGCTGAAAACGGCCGGGAATTCATCCTCAAAGAAAACATTAATGCAGATAAGCTGGCAGTTGTGCTTGATGCAAAAAGAAAACAGTTCTTTACAGCAGTTTACGAGTGGAATAACGGCATGCTTGAAAAATGTATGGATGACCACTTGATTAAAGCAGATGAATTTATTGAATCCTTTTGCGGTAAAACTGAAAAGATCGTTATTGTTGGTGAGGGACTTGTAAGGCACAGAAAGAAATTTGAACATGAAAATATAATAATTTCTGAGGAAAAGTACTGGGTGCCGAAGGCATCTACAATATTAAAACTTGGAAACAGAAGGACCAAACAAAAATCATTCGAGGATGTAATGAGTCTTGAGCCCAGGTACTTAAGGAAACCTGAAGCAGAGGAAAAATGGGAACTTCGGCATAAAAGCTAGCCCAACCGGCCTGTCAAGATGGCGTAAGCGAGTTTTCAGCTTATGCCAAAATTGCATTTTTGAGATTTAAGCCCGAATTCTTTTAACACCTTAGAAATTAATTAAAATTCATTAAATCTTTATTATTTCTGCATTTATGTTTTTTTGCCTTTTCTTTATTGTTCAAAGATGTTTTTTGGTATTAAGTTTGCATACATAATTACATTGAATTGCGAAGATCATTTAACTTAATTTCGGAGCAGATAAGGAGAAATTAAATATGGCAGTAAAAAATTTAGCATTTGAAGCAGATGCAAGATCAAAATTATTAACCGGTGTTGAGAAACTGGCTTCAGCGGTTAAATCCACACTTGGTCCCAGAGGCAGAAACGCAGTAATAGATAAAGGTTTCGGAGGTCCGACAGTAACCAAAGACGGAGTTACCGTGGCAGAAGAAATCGAACTTAAGGACAAAACTGAAAATCTCGGTGCTCAGCTCGTAAAAGAAGCTGCAAGTAAAACCTCTAAGATCGCAGGTGACGGCACTACAACCGCAACCGTTCTGACCGAAGCTATTTATAAAGAAGCATACAAGAATCTGGCGGCAGGTGCTGACGCCATGAGCCTTGGGAGAGGAATCCATGCAGCATCGGAAGCAATAGTAAAGAAACTTCAGGAAATTTCAAAACCCATTGATATCTCAAAGAAAGACGACATAGTAAACATCGCTTCAGTTTCAGCTAATAACGATGAAGAAGTCGGCAAGATAATGGCGGAGGCTTTTCAAAGAGTCGGAAAAGACGGTGTAATTACCGTAGAAGAAGGCAAAAGCCTGGATACGGAAGTTGATTTTGTTGAAGGCATGCAATTTGACAGAGGATTCTTGTCTCCTCATTTCGTTACTGACGAAGAGAATATGGTTTGTGAACTTGAAAAACCTTATATTCTTGTTTTTGAAGAAAAAATAAGCAACATAACCAAACTCGTGCCGATCCTTGAAAAAGTTGCAGAAACCAAGAAGCCTTTGCTGATCATCGCTGAAGACCTGGAAAGTGAAGTACTTGCTACACTTGTAGTAAACAAACTTAAAGGGGTTCTGAATGTTGCAGCAGTAAAAGCACCGGGTTACGGCGACAGAAGAAAAGCAATGCTCGAAGATATTGCTACCCTAACTGGCGGACAGGCGATATTCAAAGATCTCGGTATCGAACTTGACAGTGTAAGCATATCACAGCTGGGAAGAGCAAAGAAAGTAACCATAGATAACGATAATACTGTTATCGTAGAAGGTGCCGGAAGCCAGGACCAGATAAACGGCAGAATTAAGCAGATTCAACGTGAGATCGAAGAATCAACCAGTGACTATGACACCGAAAAACTTCAGGAAAGACTCGCCAAACTTACCGGTGGAGTTGCACAGATAAATGTCGGAGCAGCGAGTGAAGCAGAAATGAAAGAGATCAAGGCACGTATCGAAGATGCCCTCCATGCAACAAGGGCAGCAATAGAAGAAGGTATTGTAGCAGGCGGCGGTGTAGCATTGATCAAATGTATGGAAGCAGTTGACAAACTGAGACTTTCTGGTGACGAAAAGACAGGGGCAGAGATTGTCAAAAAGTCACTCAGTATGCCCTGCTACTATATAGCAGAGAACGCCGGCCAGACTCCAAACATTGTAGTTGAAAAGATAATGGAAGGTAAAGATTCCTTCGGTTACAACGCTTTTGATGATAAATTCGAAGATTTAATCGAAGCGGGAATAATCGATCCCGTTAAAGTGACAAGAATCGCCCTTCAGAATGCAACCAGTATTGCAGGACTGCTCTTGACAACCGACTGTGTGGTTTCAGAGAAACCCAGCCAGGACGAAGAAGGCGGCCCCGGTGGCGGAATGCCAGGCAGCGGTATGCCAGGCGGAATGGGCGGCATGGGAGGAATGCCAGGAGGAATGGGCGGTATGCCCGGAGGCATGGGAGGAATGCCCGGCGGTATGGGCATGATGTAATGCCTTAAGTAATTTTATACAGATTTCCAAATGAGCTTAACAATAATAATAAGGAGTCAATTATGAAACTAAGACCATTAGAAGACGGCGTAGTTATAAAACAGTTGGAGGCTGAAGAGAAGACATCAGGAGGCATAATCCTGCCTGACACTGCCAAGGAAAAACCTCAAATAGGTGAAGTTGTGGCAGTCGGCCCGGGAAAGACCCTTGATAACGGAGAAGTCAAGCCTATGGATGTCAAAATAAATGACAAAGTTATTTACGCAAAATACATAGGTAACGATGTGGAAATAGATGGCGAAAAATATGTCATCCTTAAAGAATCTAATGTTCTTGGAATCGTTGAAGATTAAGTTGAAAATAAAAAATAGAGGATACTCAAAATGGCTAAAAAAATGATGTTCGATGATATGGCTCGCAAAGAGCTGCTGGAAGGCTTGGAGTCCCTTTCTTCTACAGTAAAGGTTACTTTAGGTCCGACCGGTAAAAACGTGATACTTCAGAAAAGCTGGGGATCACCCAAAGTGACAAAAGACGGTGTTTCGGTAAGTAAAGAAATAGAACTTCCCGATGCATTCGAAAATATGGGGGCGAAAATGGTCAACCAGGTTGCCAGCAAGACTTCTGATGTGGTCGGTGACGGCACTACTACATCTACGGTTCTTGCGGAAGCAATATTCAAAGAAGGCCTGAAATATGTCGCTTCCGGGGCAAATCCCGTTAGTCTGCAGAGAGGAGTTAACAGGGCCTCAAGAATGGTAACTGACTTCATAAGCGATTCAAGCACCCCTGTTCAGGGTCACGATGACATCGCAAAAGTAGCAACAATAAGTGCAAATAACACTCCTTCAGTCGGTGAAATTCTTGCCGATGCAATCGATAAGGTCGGCAAAGAAGGTGTCATCGAAGTTGAAGAAGGAAAGGGAATGGAAAACGAACTGGAAGTCGTAGAAGGCATGCAGTTTGATCGAGGCTACCTTTCTCCTTACTTTATGACCAACCCTGACAACCTGGAAGCGGTATTCGAGGATGCTTATGTGCTTCTTTATGACCAGAAGATATCCAATGTCCGAGAGATCGTTCCCCTGCTTGAAAAAGTAGCCCAGATGGGCAAGCCCCTGTTTATTATAGCAGAAGATGTGGAAAGCGAAGCACTGGCTACGCTTGTGATCAACAGGCTCAAAGGTGTACTTAAAGTATGTGCAGTTAAGGCACCAGGCTTCGGTGACAGAAGAAAAGCGATAATGGAAGATATTGCCATTCTTACCGGCGGTCAAGTGATCAGCGAAGAACTTGGTATCACACTTGATAAAGTCGAAGTTTCGCAACTGGGTCAGGCAAAGAAAATCACATCAGGAAAAGAAGATACTACTATCATCGAAGGTGCAGGCAAGACCAAGGATATCGAAGCAAGATGTGAACAGATTAAAAAACAGATCGAAAAGACAACCAGTGATTATGACAAAGAGAAACTGCAAGAAAGGCTTGCTAAACTATCAGGCGGTGTTGCAGTGGTTAAAGCAGGAGCAGCAACCGAAACCGAGATGAAAGAAAAGAAAGACCTCTTGGATGATGCACTTCACGCTACAAGAGCAGCTACACAGGAAGGTGTTATCCCCGGTGGAGGTCAGATCTTTTTGAGAGCGATCGCAGAACTCGAAAAAGGAAGAAAAAGAGTCAAAGGTGACGAAAAACTGGGTTTTGATATTCTGAAAGCAGCTTTGAAGGCACCTATAATTCAGATAGTTGAGAATTCCGGTGAAAAAGGCGATGTGATCGCTGAAAAATTGATGGATAAGTTTGCCAAGAACCAGAATATGGGTTACGATGCAAATAAGGGTGAATTCGTAGATATGTTCGAAGCCGGCATTATAGACCCGACAAAGGTAGCGCGTACAGCATTGCAGAATGCAGCTTCAGTAGCAGGTTTGATGCTTACAACTAAAGTTATCATTACAGACCTTGAAGATGAAGAAGAAGAACTGCCCTTTGGAGTAGTAAGTTAATTTTTGAGATGTGAACAGCCGACCGGTTAGAGCCGGTCGGCTATTTGATTTTTGAAAGGTTCAGATGGCTAAACGGGATTATTACGAAGTTCTTGGAGTAAATAAGGACGCTTCACAGGATGATATTAAGCGTGCATACAGACGCATGGCGATCAAATTTCATCCTGATAAGAACCCCGGAGACAAAGAAGCAGAAGCGAAGTTCAAGGAATGTGCCGAGGCTTATGAAGTATTGAGTGACGAACAGAAACGTCGCCAATATGACCAGTTCGGCCATGACGGACTTCGGGGTGCGGGAATGCATGATTTCTCAAGAATGAACGTCGATGACATCGGAAGTATGTTCGCTGATATTTTCGGATTCGGGGACATTTTCGGTGGAGGCAGAAGCAGGTCTCGTACTGCCCGTAAAAGACCGACTAAGGGTTATGATCTCGAAACGACAGTGAGTCTGAGACTTAAAGAAGCAGCAGAGGGAACTGAAAAGACTATAGAATTTACAAGGCAAGATATATGCAGTGCCTGTGACGGAAGCGGAAGTGAAGCCGGCGCAAAACCCGGAAAATGTCCCACATGCGGAGGAAGCGGACAAGTTGCCCGCGGCGGTGGGTTCTTTCAAATGGTGTCAACATGTCCGCAATGTAAAGGCACAGGAGAGGTCATTACTAACCCCTGCAAAAAGTGCAAGGGTTCCGGAAGAGAGCCTCGCAAGAGAGTATTGAATATTAAAATACCGTCAGGTGTTCATGAGGGACAGGCAGTAAGAGTTTCACGAGAAGGCGAACCTGGACAAAACGGGGGGCCCCGGGGAGATCTTTACTGTTATGTTAAGATAAAGCCCCATGAGTTTCTGCGCAGGGAAGGCAATAATCTGATAAGTGATGTGCCGATCAGTTTTACACAGGCAGCGTTGGGTGACAAAATTGAAGTGCCAACTCTGAACGGAACAAGAAAATTAAAAATACCTCCGGGAACACAACACGGCAATGTATTTCGCATCAAGAAAGAAGGTATGCCTGATATGAGAACAAAAAATAAAGGTGACCTTCTGGTTAGAGTTAAGGTTGAAATACCTTCACGACTTAATAAAAGGCAGGAAGAATTGTTAAGGGAATTTGCGGAAACTGAAAACCAGGGACTATTTCCGCAATGTAAAAACTTTATTGATAAATTGAAAAAGTTTTTCGGAAATAACAAATGAAAGATAAAAAAACAGACAAAGAAAAAAAACAGCAAAGAGCCGAAGAAAATGAACAGGCTAAACAAGAAAAGGCAAAAAAAGAAAAAAAGAAGCCTGAGTCAGAACTGGAAGAGATAAACAAAAAGCTGGAAGAACTGCAGGAAGAAAGAGATGAGATATTCAGCAAACTTCAGAGAGTAAGTGCCGATTATGCTAATTTTCAGAAAAGAGCTCCTAAGCAAATAGCTGATTCAGTAGCGTATGAAAAGGAAAAAATCATTAAATCCCTGCTTCCGATACTGGATAATTTTGAGCATACTCTGCAGAATGCAAAGGAAGCAAAAGATGTGGAATCGGTCGTAAAAGGAGTGCAAATAGTTTACGATCAGATGATCGGGGTTTTAAAAGCTCATGAAGTTGAAAAAATAGATGCTGAAGGACAGCAGTTCGATCCATCTCTCCATCAGGCTATGATGCAAAAGTCTGAACCTGGAGTTGACGATAATAAAGTAGTCGAAGTATTTCAAACGGGTTATAAACTAAATAATCGTGTTATCCGGCCCAGCAAAGTTGTTGTGAACAAAGCAGCAGTATTAAAAGAAGAGGAAGAAAAACAAGAAGAAGCCGGAAAGGAAGTTGAAGAACCCGAAGAAGGTAAAGAACAGGAAAATAACGAAAAGGATTCGGAGTAAAAAATGCCGACATATGAATATATTTGCGAATACTGCGGTGATCAATTCGAAGAATTTCAATCGATCACTGCAAAACCTTTAAAAAAATGCAAAAACTGTGGGAAAATGAAATTGAGAAGGCTTATCGGTACCGGTTCAGGAGTGATCTTCAAAGGTTCAGGTTTTTACGAAACCGATTACCGAAGCGAAAATTATAAAAAAGCCGAAAATAAAGAAAAGAATAATAAAAGCAGCAAATCCGACGGCAAAGATAAAAAAACCGAAGCAAAAAAGAAGAATTCAAAAGTTAAAGCAAAAGATAAAAAATCGGCCTGATTTATTTAATCAATTTCGATATCTTTCTGAATTCGGAATGTTCGGAAGTCTTCAGCAATTCGAAAAGCAGTATTTCGGTCGATGATATTTTAATACCCATTTCGGCCATTGCATTTATACTTATTTTCTTGTTTTCCGGGTTTCTTGAAGAAACCGCATCTGCAATCACTGTTACATTTTTTGACATTTTTTTCAGGCTTGCCGCTGTCTGGTAAATGCATATATGAGATTCGATACCAGAAAGGATAATATTTTCTTTATTAAGTTCGTTTAATTTCTGATTGAATTCATTGCTATCGGTACAGTTGAAAGAAGTTTTATTTAGAGGGGTGTTGTTTTCAAGATGAGCTTTTAATTCAGGGACAGTCGAACTGAGAGCTTCTGGGGCCTGCTGGCACCAGATTACAGGCAAATCCAGGATGTTAAATGCCTTTAGAACAATTTCGAGATTTTCTATTAATTTCCGGCATTCATGAACTTTACTGAGGAGTTTTTCCTGAACATCGACCAATACAAAGCAACAATTATCTTCAGAGATCATAAATAATCCTTTATTTATTCTCAGGCATTACGATAATTTTTATTTCTACTTCCTTTTCAGTTTCAGAGCGATCTGAGTCAACTGATCTTTCAGGGCTTTTACCGCCTGCTAATATAGGCTTTGGTACAGTGGATGTATTAACTTCCTCTGGTGATCTATCGGGAATCCTTTCCTCATAACTTGTCATTTCATTCAGTTTAGCAAAATATCGAGCTGCTTTTTTTTGTTTTTGAATATCTGACATTCCTGCAATTTCAAGTATTTGGCCGGGTTTTACTCCACCGACAAGATGGTCTTCATTTTCACTTGAAAATTTCAGTTCTGAGTAAGAAATGCCTTTCCAGTGGTTGCTCAACTCCTCGATCAAAGAGTTAAACTTTCTGTAAGATAAATTTATGCTGAAAATATTTTTTTGATTTTCATAGTCAGGTCTAAGTGAAGCATTAAGGTTATGATTTTTTATTATTTGCTTAAGAGCAGAATTTAAAGATTCGGTATTTTTACAGTAAAGAGACAACTCCCCGGAAAAGCCTTGAGCTAGTTTTGCAGGTATTTCCTGATTGTCAATTTCTGGATTTTCAGGTTTATAAGTAAGGTTGTTTAGCTCGGGCTTAACATTCTCTTTTGCTATTTCTACAGAATCCGTATTTTTAGCTGCAATATCAGTGTTTTCAGAAAGATCGGGACTTACGATCTGATATATAACGAATACAAGGCCTGAGATCATGACCAGAACAGCAGCATAGGAAACAATTTTTCTTGCAAACAAACTGAATTTTCCTATTATTTCTGTTTTCTGCTGAGGTCTTTCTTCAAGGAGAGTATGCCGTTCAAGTTTGGACTTTATATCTTCCAAGATATTTTCCGGCGGATTTTCTGAAGGAAGATTTTTAACCAGATGTCTTACTGATTTGATCTCATTGAGCCTACGTACGATATCTTCGTCATGGTCCAAAAGTCTTTGAACCTCTGTTTCCTGGCGAGGTGACAGTTCGCCATCGACATAAGCATTAAGTAATTCATCTATTTTCAGGTTTTCATTCATTATAATATCATCTCCAAAATTTCCTTGAGATTATTTCTTGCCCTGCTCAGCCTGCTTTTGACTGTTCCGAGTTCTATGCCCAAAACTTCGGCAATTTGATCATAGGACATATCCTCGAACTCTCTTAGAACCAGCACCGCTCTCTGGTCGTCGTCCAGTTTCATAATGCTTTGCATAACTATCTCGTTTATTTCTTTATTCTGAACACTAGTTGAAGGTTCTTCTGCCGAGCTATTGGTCAGAATATCCTTTAAATATCTCTTATTTTCATCAGTTAAATTACCTTTGTTCTGGTCAAGAGACCTAAAACCCAGCTTTACCGCCCTCTTGCAGTAATTTATGGTTAAATTAACCGCAATCCTGTACAGCCATGTATAAAACCGGCTTTTTCCTTTGAAGGTATCAATGCTTTCAATAACTTTGACAAACGTTTCCTGTGTAAGTTCCGCCGCATCCTCATAATTTCCGGAAATTTTTAAAATTACGTTAAAAATGCGATTCTGATATTTTCGAATGAGGTTTTCGAGGGCGGATGCATCGCCTCCTTTGGCCTGTTCTACGAGAACCATATCATCTAATGTCATTCTTTTATTTTTAAGATTAATATAATCACTCATGGTTTATTATTCTTTAAATTCAGATATTCTGTTCATAATCTCAAATCAACTGTTTTCGGTCAATATCTAAATTTTAAAGGTATGATAAAAAAAGGGGCCTGCAAAATACAGGCCCCTTTGAATTGTTTTAATCTATGATGCTTGAAACTACGGCCAAAGAACTTCCATACCCCAGCTATCTGCAATTCCTGCAAGGTCCTTCAGATCGATCTTGCCGTCGTTTCCAACGTCTCGCGGACTTTGCAGCGGCTGAGAAACAGTACCGGTCAGATCGGCTTCATATGCGATTTCTGCAGAAGTCAATGCTTTGGTAAATATCTTAAACTCATCGATCCTTCCTGCATATATCTGGTTGTCATTATCGTTACCGCCTATAACAAAGGTAATAACATCTGTGAAATCAGTATTATCTTCAAGTTCAGCAATCATTACCCCATTAAGGTAAATTCTCTGCTTGTCTTTGACAGAATCTTTTACGAATGCGTAGTGATTCCACTGATCTCTTATCGTAGTTTCATCACCTGTGAAACTGTAAATAAGTGTTTCTTCGCCAGTATTGTCAGCTACGAATCCAATATCTCCATCCTGCTGTACGAAACTTGCCAAGACATAATTTAGATTATTAACTCCGCTGAACATTCTGGAGACAGTATGTGTCGGTATGCCATATGTACCTGTATCACCTTTAGCCCAAAGGCTTATAGTTACAGCATCAACACCTTCAAGTATCTGATCAATACCCGGAATGTAATAACATGTATGGTCTTGATTACCGTTAATTTCCCATCTGTAAAAATCTGAGTGATAGCAGTTTCCAATGTAACCACTGGAATCGATCATATCATTTAACGGTTCCGGGTCTTGATATGTCTGTGCATCATATTCGTAAGAACTGCCGAGAGAACCCTGGTTTATCGAATTTGTATCTTCGATATTGTCCCAGTCATAATGTATTTCGGGAGTGCCCGGATTAACAGGAGTTATATCTTCCTGAGAATCCAGCCAGTTCTCCTTCAATACACCAACATCATCAAGGTCGATCTGACAGTCTTGATCGAAGTCTGCTTCAGGGCCTTCACCATCTATGCAACGTGATGCATACAAAGTAATATTATCGATGTAAAGTTCATCGTCATCATCCATAGAAGCTCCAGCAATATCATCGAGGACAATCTTTATATTATCCAGATTTGAAAGATCAACTGAGTTCATATCTCCGGTTAGATCAATGTTCCAGACCTCGAAATTCTCAAACATGTAACTACTAAGGTCTTCAGGTCCCGGATAAACGATGGTATAAGAGTTAGTACCATCTGAAATTTTGATAGAAAGTTTCTGATCCAGGTTATCTTCAATACCTTTGAATAAAATACTCATATTATTAGCACCCAATTGGGTGAAATTACTAAAACCATCAACAGTCAAATCCCTTTCACATGTCCATTGTCCATAGTAAAGAGGGTAATATAATTGTAAAGACTGATCATCAACAGTGTAATCTGTATTTGTATTCAAGTTGTACTCACCAGAATACTCACTGTACCATTTCGTTTCTAAGTCACTGTCATCAGTAAAATCTTCGAAGTCATCGAGAGTTACATATTCTATATTAAATGTGTATACTTCACCTTTTACAGGACTTCCCGAAACTACCTCATCAACTCTCCAGTGGTAATCTTCATCACCCATTTTAGGCAGATCACCGGCAGGTAAGTCCTGAGCTACGGGGTCACCGGTAGCCTTAATATACCATACGCCGTTTGAATCCTGCTGCCAGTTTGTAGTGAAATTAGCAGGATCAATATCCGCTGAATTTACATCTACTGAATTCGGTCCGTAATAGATCAAATGCTCAGTTGCATTTAAGCCGGACCTGAATGTCAGATCTTTTTCACTATATTCAATACCGCCTTCAGGTGCAGCATTCCATATCACATCATCCGGAGGAACAATAAGTTCAAGAACAGTACGACCGTCCTCACTTTCCGAAAATGCCCATTCTGCAGCGGTATTAGCATCAGCTGCCATCTCTATCGCACCTTCACAATTTGTTTCTGCTACAATAACTGTTCCTGTATTGTCTATATAACTTTGGATCGTTTCTTCATCGTCAGGAGTAATTAATTTAGAGTTGTCATGCATTTTTATCTTACTGTCAACTGTTTCAAGAAATAAGTTCGCTCCATTATTATTTAGAACACCGCCTTCATAGATGTGCACTTCTCCGCCGCCGCCTTTATCACCTATAAAGAAAGACCCATCACAACGGACTTCACCATGAATATGCATTTTGTTAGTACTTGCAGCATATTTTCTGGCAAACTTAATTCTTGATTTCGTATAAATAAGCCCGCCGGATTCAACATTTACAATCGAATTTCCATCTACAGTGCTTTTTCCAAAAATTGTAGTAGTATCGGATAAAGTATAGAACTCACCTTTGACAGTCAAAGTGAAATTCGAATCCAATATAAATTTATTATCGTATGTATTTGCATCCCAGACGCCGTTGCTGTCTACAATAACCTCGCCCAGGTTGAATATATTTCCTGAGTCAGTATTAACATAACCTTTTATGTTAACAACCCCGCCATCGTGAGCAACAATGTTCTGTGCAACAGCATTGGAACCTTCTTCAAGGTTAACTGAGCCGTTATATCGGCCAACTATTTCATTGGCAACATTTACATTGGAACCGTCTTTCAGGGTAACCAAACCACTGTTTTCAGCAACTAAATAACTGTTTATATTCCCCTGGCTGCCGCTATCGAAGATAATGTTTGAAAGTGCAGAATCATCAGGGTCAATTCCGCTGGTGAAATAGCCGCTTCCAACTTCAACGTCAGAATTAAGAGTTCCTTTTACAAGAAATTCACCGCCTCGCTGAGCTGTGGCATAGCCGGCATATACATTAATTTCTCCATCTGGCTGAATAATAATTTGAGAAGTGTTACCGTCAACTTCGATACCAGCATCAGCATCCACAACGCCGTTGACGTCAAGAATACCCCCGACATCGGTAGTTCCATCAAAAGTAATATTAGGCCAGCCAACTGCGTGTAATATACCACCGTTTTCTACGGTTATTTTACCTCCGTTGTAAGCAGAAACCTGTGCTCCGGCACTATTTGAATTTAAGGCACCGGCAATAACAAGTTCTGAGCCTGCCCCAAAAGGCACTACATAATTCACCACATCCAGGCTGCCGCCTGCATTAACGGTCAATTTTCCGCCGTTTTGAATATTCAGGGCATTAACATCATTAGCATAAACTGAACTCAAAATTGAATCGTTAAAGTAATTAGCCCAGGTACCGTTGAATACGCACTCATCTACAGAAGTGGGAAGTACTCCAGTGCTCCAGTTATCGGGTTCAGTAAAATCAGTTCCTTCGGAACCATCCCAATAATTGTAGCTAGCAGCAGAAGCACTACCTGTTACAAAAAGTAAAGTTAAAATAAGGATGCATGTCGAAATGAATATTTTTCTGGACATGAAATCTCCTCCTACAATAAAGTTATCAAAATATTCTCAATCTTCGAGGCTCTATATTCGGCACCTTGCCGATCAACCTTCACCATTTATCCCGAAGATCTTTTCAGCAGATATAAAATCTGCAACTAGTGCTTTCTTAATAATCTTATTTATCTTAACTTAATATATAACAAATCGGTCAAAAGTAATCAAGAGTTTTACTGTTATTTAAAGTATTTTGAAGCTCCAAAACGTAAATTGGTTATTTATTTTTCTCATTTCGGTTTTATAGTAAAAAAGGGCCTGCTTTAAGCAGACCCTATTGAGATTTAGACCTTCATTTGGTGTTTAAAATTTACGGCCAAAGAACTTCCATACCCCAGTTTTCGGCAATGCCTGAAAGGTCTTTCAGGTCGATTATGCCGTCATCTTCAACGTCAGCCGGACTGATCAGAGGTTGCGAAACAGTACCGGACAATCCAGCTTCATAGGCGACCTCTCCCGGTGTGAGAGCCTTTGTAAAGAGCTTGAATTCATCAATTCTTCCACTGTAAATCTGGTTATCCCTGTCATTACCGCCGATAACAAAATTCTCTACGCCGCTGAAATCGGTGTATTCTTGATCCTCGGCTACAACGATACCATTAACGTATATTCTCTGGATACCCTTTTCAGCATCCTTGACGAATGCGTAGTGATTCCAGACACCTTCGTACTGTGAAGTATCGTTAGTGTCGAAAACAAGGGTATCTTCGCCGTCTGTCTGTGATGTAAACGCTATATCAGCAGTACCTGTAACATTTCCACTTAAAATAGTGGTCCTGTTCGTCAGTTCTCTGCCGTCAAAGTAAAATGCCAAAGTATGTGTAGGAAGGTCTTCGCCTTTTGCCCAGAAACTGACTGTTACCTCGTTTACATCTGCAAGTACCTGACTGATACCTGGAACCAGATAACAAGTATGATCGGTTTGAGCTACAGATTCCCACCTATAAAAATCGGAATAGAAGCAATCTCCTGAGTAGCCGTTTGCATCGATCATATCATCGAGAGGTTCCAGTTCACCGTTATACTTCTGAACGGTCTGAGCATCATAATCATAAGAGCTTCCGAGAGAACCCTGGTTTATTGAATTAGTATCCTCTAAATGGTCCCAGTCATAGTGTAATTCGGGGGTACCCGGATTAACCGGTGTAACATCTTCAGCTTTATCCAGCCAGTTCTCCTTCATAATTCCCACATCATCTAAATCGACCACACAGTCGCCGTCAAAACTTTCTGTTGGTACAACGCCTTCAATACATCTGCTTGGATATAATCTTATGTTGTCTATATACAGGTTATTCGGCTCAGCGGTATATGTACCAGTACCCGGAAGTCTAAGTTTAATTTCCTGCACATTCTGGAGATCAACAGAGTTCATATCTCCTGTTAAATCAATATTCCAGATTCTAAATGGTTCCCACGCTTCGCATGCAAGCGTTTCACCACCTGTATAATCAATGGTTTTTGTATTAGAACCATCGGACAATATAAGTGAAAGCTGTTGTTCATAAGTACCCGATGCACCTTTGAATCGGATCTGCATGTTATTTGCCCCCCCTTGAGTCAGATCTGTCAAATCTATATCTTCATCATAACCCGATACATCGTACATCTTTCTAACAAAATCGGCTTCAAGATCTTCATAATACACCAATTTTAAAGATTTAGAATCTATGATATACTCTGATAGACTTTCCTCAATTTCTACTGTATCGTACGGACTGTACCATTTATTAGAAAGTTCGGTACTATCAGCGTAGTCTTCAAAATCATCGATCTTAATGAACGGAATATCGAAAGTATAGGTATCTCCTTTGTAGACGATACTGTCTGTGTTATTTACCTCATCAACTCTCCAGTGATAATCTTCATCATCCATAACGGGCAGGACTGCACTTGGGATGTTAACTGTTACCGATTCACCGGTTTCTTTTTTGTAATAGATGCCGTTTGCATCCGATTGCCAAGTGCTTGTCGCAGAGGCAGTATAATCAGCATTATTTACATCTTCAAAACCGGTTCCGTAATAAACAATATGTTCATCAGCACCGACATCAGCTTCGTTGAAAGACAAATCTGTGGGCTGATAATATACATTTCCAATCGGCTGTGAACCCCAAACTTTATTCGGATCAGGTGGGATTATTTCCAGGGTAGTTACACCACCTATTACTGAATTTGCAATAGAAGACCTGGAATCAACAGGCACAATATCTCCGTTCTCTAATAGAGTATCAAGTTGAGAAGTGTAATCGCCACCGGTCAATAACATTTTACCTTCTCCGATGGTAATCTGACCATTCTCCAAACTCAGACCGCTTGCAGTTATTTCACCACCATCGTAAATATTCAAATAGCCTGTAGCATCTGATACTCCCATATTAATATTGCCGGACGCCTCAGCAACCCCGCCATAAATATCAAAATGAGCCTCGTTACCGGATTTTTTTCCGAGTACGAAGTTACCGTCTTTGTAAATATAAGCGCCAGAGCGAACTTCCAAAGTACCTGTTCCGCTAAAAGCTATTTTTAGATTTAACAAGTCTCTATTGTTTACCGTTAAATCCACCCCTGGTAACAGAATAAGTTTTCCACCATCTTCAACTTTGATTCCTTCAACTTCCCATGTACCTGCAGGTATATTACAATCAATGGAACTATCAGCACCTATAATCGCCAGATCATTAAAATCAGGATATTCAGCTTCATCCCAGTTATTAGGATCGTTCCATAAATTACCTCCTTCATTTGCATCTGTACACTGCCAGTTATACCTCAGGCCGGTAACACCAAAGCAAGCGGTAGAGATTAAATAAATAATTAGAAATGCCAATAAAATACTTTTTCTGAACATGATTGCTCCTCCTGATAAAAATTAAAAAAAATTACCCAATTAAACCTTCACCAATTAGACTTCAGTTAAATTCATATAAATAAAACTACATTTTATACAACGAAGTAAATAGCATGATTATTTCAAATTATAACAATTTCCTTTTATTTTCTCAATGCGGGTTATCTATTTCTCTCAATTTGGTTATTTTTACAAGTCTCTTTGCTTTCAATGATATTTTTTATTTTATTAATAAGCTATTTATATTTGATTTTTCATACTATTTTAAAATTACTATTTATTTGATAAATATAAGTATAGGTATGTTGATTCCGGAAATTATTACGGTTTGGAATTTTAAATTGGAGTAATTAAAAAAGGAGCCTGTGAAACGCAGGCTCCTTTTGATTGAGCTAATCTATAGATGCATTCTAAAGATTACGGCCAGTCTACATCAAGGCCCCAGGTTTCTGCAATACCTGCAAGGTCTTTCAGATCGATCTTGCCGTCATCTTCAACATCAGCCGGACTCATCAGAGGCTGAGAAACTACACCACCGTTAACAGGTGCTTTAAATTCAGCTTCATAAGCAACTTCAGCGGGAGACAGTGCATAGTCGTAGATCTTGATCTCATCTAATCGACCGTCATATCCCCATCCGTCTGAAGGTACGCCTCCGAAAGCCAGTTCCTCTATGCCGTTGATCGGGTCGGTGTTCTCTTGCTGCTGCTCTATAAGGACACCGTTCTGATAAATACGTGCCCTGTCATTTGCAGCATCCTTGACAAAGGCATAGTGGTTCCAGACACCTCTGAACTCATCAGTACTTTCACACTGATAAACAAGATTAGGTATATCATCAGTAGTATCCTTGCGAGCCTGGAAATGTACCTGTCCCGAATCAGTAACAACGATACCCATCAGTGACTTACTGGTTAGTTCATCCCAGCCGCAGAATACTCTGTTACCCAGAGGCTGATTAGAACTACCTTTAATCCACATTGAAATGGTAACGCCGTCCAGATCGTTGAGAACCTGGTTTACATCCTGGACCAGATATACTGAATGATCGTCTTGTGTTGATCCGTCAGAATTTTCACCTCTCCAGCTGTCAAAATTGATACTGAAGCCGGTTGTACCGTCATAGTTATCATTAGTATACTGATCAACGTCGGTTTCGCCGTTTAACTTCTGGTAGGTTATACCTTCGTGAGCAGGTGCAAGAGTACCTTCATTCGGTACGTTTGTATCAGGACTGCCGAATGGACCGGTGTACTGATCGAATGTATAGTAAATGATAGGACCTACTGCAGGTGCTGTCGGAGTTACATCCTCAGCAGCTTCCAGCCAGTTTTCCTTCATTACGCCTATATCATCCATATCTACCACACAGTCACCGTCAAAGCTTGCTTCCGGAACAGCCTGATCTACACATCTGCTGGTGTAAAGTCTGATATTGTCTATATACAGACTCTTCTGCCCACCGTATGGACCGGTACCCGGAAGTCTCAGTTTAATTTCCTGCACATTCTGCAGGTCAACTGAGTTCATATCTCCGGTCAAAGCAATATCCCAGATCCTGAATTGAGGATACCATGCCTCGCTTGCAAGCGTTTCGCCTCCGGTGTAGTCAATGGTTTTTGTATTAGAACCATCGGAAAGTATAAGCGACAACTGCTGGTCATAAACATCTGATGCACCTTTGAACCGGATCCTCATGTTGTTTGCACCTCTCATGGTAAGATCGGTCATATCAATATCACTCGGATAACCCGATACATCGTACATCTTTCTAACAAAATCGGCTTCAAGGTCTTCATAATAGACACATTCAAGCGATTTTGCACCCATGATATATCCTGTGGAAGATTCTTCAAGTTGTACGGTATCGTACGGGCTATACCATTTGTTAGAAAGTTCGGTATCATCAGCGTAATCTTCGAAATCGTCGATAGTTATATACGCTATGTCGAATGTGTACATATCACCTTTTTTCAGAACAGTAGTACTGTTTACTTCGTCGACTCTCCAGTGATAGTCATCATCGAATCCGTCTAAGTCATTTTCACCTTCGATATCGCCCATCTGGGGCAGAGCAGAAGAAGGCAGAGACAATACAACATCATTGTTCTCAGGTACGCCTGTAACCTTGGTGAACCATACATCCGTTGAAGCGTCCTGCTGCCAGCTTGTTGTAAAGCTGCCGTAGGGTATATCCAGTCCGTTAACGTCAACTGAATTAGGACCGTAATAAACCAGGTGCTCATCAGCATCTAAGGAAGTAGTGAATTCAAGCTGATCTACGGGTTCGTCGGCTGTACCTACAGGAGATACCTGCCATACAACATCATTAGGCGGAGCTATAAGAGAAAGTACAAGCATGTCCTGGCCATTTAAATTTGCTGTTGTAAAAGACCATTCAGCCTGCTTTTGATCGGCATCTGCACTTTTTTCTATAGTACCAAAGTAAGTATCACCATTAACCAGATAGGTATACCCTGTGCCGTTGATGTAGTCCCAGAAGTGCTGTTCTGCGCTCTCATATGCTGCTATATCCGTAGGTCTTGCGATAGAACCGCCTGGATGAACGATTACGGAAGTGTCCTGTTCAAGCAAAAATGCAGCTCCGTGAGCTTCTAACAGACCACCGTCATGGACATGAAAATCACCAGTTCCACCCTTGGTACCAAGAGCCCATGCTGCATTTGCAATCCAGTGACCATGTAAATGACCGGTAGATTCGGTTGCAACAGAATGACGTAAGAGCTGTGTCCAGCAATCGGTTTCAATGGTAGCGTCTGATTCTATGGTGATATTGGTATCACCTAATTCATCGCCGCCTCTATCCTGCCAGAGACCTTTACCATCATAAAAATGAGCACTTCCGCCGCTTTTAATGGTAATAGAAGAGCCGTCCCGGAATACTTCACCTGAATTATCAGCTTCGGGGAAGTTGTTAAGTTCCAGCGTACCGCCGTCTTCAACGGTAAGAACACCGTTTGCATCAAGAGCGAAAGTAGAGGCGCTTAAAACACCGCCGTTTCCGATTACAAATTCAGGTACAGTACCCAGATCAACATCTTCATTTTGAACAACTATACCCTGATTTCGGGTCGGTTCATCGATGGTAAGATTTCCATTATTGATCAACTTACCACCCAGCTGAACAAGAACCTGATAGTCAACGGTTATGTCACCATTGTTAGTTATGACAGGTCTTGTACCATTATCATTCACATCATAAACCTGCAGATAGTCACCGCTGTTAATTGTACCGTTATTAGTCAGTGAACCACCATCATAAACGAGAATCTGACTCGTAGAATTCAGCACACCTGTACTTCCAACGGTTACATCAGAATCCAGATATCTCACATGTAACTGTACTTCTTCATTCAGTGTACCGTCAATATTGAGTTTACCGCCAGTCAGAGCACCCGAACCAACTAATAATTGGTTTGAATCCATTACACCACCGGCCTGAATATCTACTAGACCGCCATCATATACTTGTGCTCCATATATATTAGCAGAAGCGTCCAGGTAACCACCGTCAGCAACAGTCAAAGTTGCCTGTGTACCTGTATTTTTAACTCCCAAGCTGGTAAGTTCTAAAGAACCGCCGTTGCCGATTATGGCATTTCCCCCATCCTGCACTAACATGGAAATAACATGAGGATAGGTAGAGGTCAAAACCGGAACGCACGGATCAACGGCACCATACTGGTCATAAACTGCGCCATCATCCGAAGCTGTAGGTATATGCCCCAGATTGTAGTTATTAGAATCCGCAAAATCATCATTTATCGGTGTTCGCCAGTAATTATAATCGGCAAAAGCCGAACTTGTGGAGATCACCAATAATGAGATCATTAGTAAGAGAATTGTTTTTTTCACAATAACTCCTCCTTCAAAAATTTAATTAAAAAAGTTCCTTCGGTATAAAACCAAAACAATATTTCAAATTCAGGGTTTTCAATAAACCCTAATACATCCAAACAGCCGACCTTCACCAATTTGCCGTTTAGATTCAATTTTTCTGGACTGGAGTTATTTATATCAAACCCTGTCTTACCCTTTTTAACAGGGAATCCACTATTATTTATAACATAAAAAGCTTCGGCTTGTCAAGTAAGTTACTTTATTAAAATAAAATTTCTATATAGCCGGTAATTTTGCATTAATTCAGTGTTTTTTGGTTAATTTTATTAAATTTTTATTTTTTCAGCGGTTTTCAGCCTTTTGCCGTCGGGGCAAATACAAGTAATTTGTAAAATATACGTATTTTCCGGTATTTGGTTTAAATCCAGCTGAAATTCATATGCCCTGAGATAATCGTTCCAGAGTTCATTATTAATTTCCGGGTCTTTGAGATCTTTATCGGACCAGATATGAACCCTTTTGCCCTTCGGCTCAGGGGATCGTTCAACATACTCGAAGAGTTCGAACCGGAAAACAGCAGGTGCTTTTACCTGGGAATTGTATTTATCAAGAAGCGAAATCAATGCTTCGATCTTTCTGGCGTCTTTGCCTGAAGTTATCTCGGTTAAGGGCAGGATCTTTACCTTTTCCGGGGTATATTTAAGGTGTATATCTTTATGAGGTATTGAATTATTTTCTTTTTTCTTAAAAGAAACGCCGCTGCAGCCGATTATAAATAAGCTAAAACAAATTATCAGGACATATAAATTTTTGTTTCCCTGCATTTTCAGAAGTCCTCATCGAGGATGTGCCCGAAACGGTATTTTTTGGTTTTGAGGTAATTCTTGTTATGTTTACCTGCCTTGGTCTGGATAGGTATCTGTTCGACTATCTTTATTCCATAAACTTCGAGTCTGCTCACCTTTTTGGGGTTATTAGTCAGTATTCGAACCTTTCTTAGACCGAGGTCGCGAATTATCTGTGCCCCGATGCCGTAATCTCTTTTATCTGCCATAAAGCCCAGCTTGAGATTTGCATCGACGGTATCATATCCCTTTTCCTGCAGCTTATAAGCACGAAGTTTGTTTGCCATGCCGATCCCCCTTCCTTCCTGGCGAAGATAGATAACGGCTCCTTTACCTTCCTTTTCTATCAACTCCATTGATCGTATCAACTGAAAGCCGCACTCGCACCTTTGGGAATGGAAAAGATCGCCTGTCATGCATTCTGAGTGAACCCTGATCAATACAGGCTCGTCGTGGATCACCGGCATGCCTTTATCGTCCAACTCGCCGACATTTCCCTTGCAAAGTGCCAAGTGAGGTTCGGTAGAGTTCGGACTGTCGTAGCCTATCATGGTGAAATCGCCGTAATCTGTGGGAAGATGAACGGATTCCACTCTTTTTATGTGACTTTCACGCTGGAGCCGGTATTCGATAAGTTTTGCGATCGAAGTAATCTTCATATCATGTTCTTCGCAGAATTTCATCAGGTCGGGCACCCTTGCCATGGTGCCGTCATCCTTCATAACCTCACAGATCACGCCGGCAGGTTTCAGTCCAGCCAGTCTGCTTAAATCAACTGCTCCTTCGGTCTGGCCTGCCCTTACAAGTACACCGCCGGGTTTGGCCTTTAAGGGAAAAATATGTCCCGGCCTTGCCAGATCAGCGGGTTTTGCATCGTCTGCGATCGCATCCTGAATGGTTTTTGCCCGGTCGGCTGCGCTGATACCTGTTGATATGCCCTGGGCGGCATCGATGCTGACTGTAAAGGCGGTTTCGAACTGCGCAGTGTTTTCTGCGGCCTGAGGATATAAATTAAGTCTGTCACACCTGTCTTCTGTCATGGGAAGGCAGATCAGACCCCTGCCGTTCTTTGCCATGAAATTGATCACCTCGGGTGTAACTTTTTCTGCCGCACAGACAAGATCGCCCTCGTTCTCCCTGTCTTCATCATCGACCAGAACGATCATTTTGCCTTGTTTTAAATCTTTAAGTACTTCTTCGATATTGCTGAATTTCATAATTTACTCTAATTAAAACGAATCATGTTTTCTGTAAACCAGATATTTTACGAAAAAAAGCGTTAAAATGCATCAGATCGCTTAAAAAAAACTATTTTTTTTGCATTTGCCTTTTTTCGAATTCCTGAACCATTTTGCTGCCGTGTCTTGCGTAGATCAATGTCGCCAGTATCGCAGTACCCGCAGCAGTCCACCAGATAGTCCTCAATACCCATATCCAGGCAGGTATTAATTTTGATATTTCAGGTGCCATAAGGATACACGCAACCATCACCAGCTGCAGTGCGGTGGCTATTTTTCCTATATAAACCGGTTTCACCCTGACTTCAAGAGTTGTAAAATAAACGACCAGAAATCCCATGAACAGGAAAATATCTTTGCCGATGATCAAAACCACTACCGTAGGCGGCAATAAAAAGCCCTCGACACCGGTGTAGGGAATTGATAAAAGAATTGCAGAACAGGTCATGAGCAATTTATCCGCCATGGGGTCGAGAAATGCGCCGAGTCTTGTGGCCTGGTTTTTCTTTCTTGCAAGATAGCCGTCCACCATGTCACTGAAGGCCATGGTTATGAAAATCGCAAAGGCAGCATACCGGCAAAGGTCCTGCTGTAAGGCCGAAATATCTGCAGAGTTCTTTTTGATCATAAATGCAACAAAAGGGGCTATCAAAAATACTCTCAATAACGATATCCTGTTTGCCCATGTCATCTTCATATCTAAACCTTTCAAATATATCTTCCGCCGTCTACGGTAATGTCTCTGCCGGTTATATAGTCGTTTTTAAGCAGAAAAATCACCGCCTCCGTTATTTCACCGTAATCGGCAGCCCTTTTCATGGGAACCCTTTCTGCCTGCTTTTCGATCTGCTCTTCAGTGAAATTATCCGGAAAAGATACCAGTCCCGGCGAAACCGTGTTAACGGTAAAAGCAGGCGCAAATTCTTTTGCAAGTGACTTTGCAGCAGCGATCAAGCCTGCTTTAGATGCTGAATAAACCGAATATTCAGCCCATGGATGCAGGCCGGCCACATCTGCCATATTAATGATCTTGCCTTTAATTTCTTTTGGCTCAGTTTCGAGCTTCCGTGCATTTTTAATGAAATATTTAGCCGTCAAAATGGGAGTGGTAAGATTCAAATCCAACAATTGCCCGGCACTTTCTGCATCCGCCTGATCCAGGGGCTGCCTGTAAAAAACTGCGGCGGAATTTATAAGAATCCGAGGTTCTGCAGGTTCAGTTTCTTTAAAAAGTTTTTTTATGTCATCTTCGACTCGGAGGTCTGCTTGCAGGAGTTCTGCTTTTCTGCCTAGTTCTCTAATTTGTAGAAGTGTCTTTTCGGCTTCTTCTCTGTTTTTATAATAATGGCATAAGCAATCGGCCCCTTGCTCTGCAAGTGCTTTTGCAATGGCAGAGCCGAGCTTGCCGCTGGAACCGGTTATTATAGCTGTTTTATCCTTAATTATCATGTTAAACATATTACTTTAATGAAAGACCTGTGGCAAGTATAGAGATCTGCAATTCTATATTCTGTAAGAATTTATGGTTGTAATTTTCTTGATGGTATTATTCGTTCATGTATAATTTATTTTCGAAATGTTAAACAAGAATTGGCTGACAATGACTGAACTTAGTGTAAACTTAAATAAGATCGCACTGCTTAGAAACGCCAGGACTATCGGCATTCCAAGTGTTATTCGAGCAGCTTGTATTGTACTGGATGCAGGTGCTTACGGGGTAACGGTCCATCCTCGGCCGGACGAACGGCACATTCGATACAGCGATGTTTACGAACTCCGGAAGCTTCTGGATGACAAATACCCTGATAAGGAGTTCAATATCGAGGGTAATCCTTTTTGCGGCAGATATATGGAAGTAGTTAAGGAAGTCACACCCGATCAGGCAACCTTAGTGCCAGATGATCCCTCGGCTCCTACTTCCGATCACGGATGGGATCTTGTCGAAAATCATGAAAAGTTAAGACCTGTTATCGATGAGCTTAATAGTCACGGTATCAGGGTCAGTCTTTTCATGGATCCGGTAACAGAAAATCTCGAGATAGCAAAGGAAATCGGAGCTAAAAGGATTGAGCTTTACACTGAGCCGTATGCCACTTCATTCAGGAAAGATAAAGACCTTGAAAATATGCTGTATAAGTATAAAAAATCTGCTGAAAAGGCACTGGAAGTGGGTCTTGAGCTTAATGCAGGCCATGACCTTAATTTAAAAAATACAGGTAAATTCTGCAAGGAAGTACCGGGAATACTTGAGGTTTCGATAGGACATGCACTGACAGCGGAGGCTCTTGAGATTGGACTTGCAGATACAGTTAAAGAATATTTGAAAATATTAGCTTAAATTAATAAAATAATTGATACAGGAGAAATTATTTATGTTCACAGGTTCGATGGTAGCTTTAATAACTCCTTTTCGCGACGGTGAAGTTGACTTTCAGACGCTAGATGAGCTGGTCGATTTTCAACTTGAAAATGGTATCGATGCTCTGGTGCCCTGCGGCACAACCGGTGAATCACCAACTTTAAGTCACGAGGAACATAAGAAAGTAATAAAGCGGGTTGTAAAGAAAGCATCAGGCAAAGTACCTGTGATCGCAGGTGCGGGTTCCAACAGCACGGCAGAAGCGATCGAACTGGCAGCTTTCGCAAAGAAAACCGGAGCAGATGCCACTTTACAGGTATGCCCATATTATAACAAACCAACCCAGGAAGGATTTTACAGGCACTTTAAGGCAATTGGTGATGAAGTCGATCTGCCGATCGTGCTTTACAACATACCTGGCAGATGCGGAGCAGGCATGATGCCGGATACGATCATAAGATTAAGCGAGCATGACAATATCGTAGCTATTAAAGAAGCCACCGGCAGTATGGATCAGGCAAGTTCGATAGCTACGGGCTGTGACCTGACGATCCTTTCAGGTGACGATTCGATGACACTTCCTCTTGCATCTGTTGGGGGCAAAGGGGTTGTAAGCGTGGTTGCTAATATCGTGCCGGCGGATGTCAAGGCAATGACCGATCTTATACTAGACGGTGACCTTGTACAGGCGAGAAAATGGCATGCGAAACTTTATCAGTTATGCAAGAGCCTGCTGACACTTTCAACCAATCCGATACCAATTAAGGCAGCTATGTCGATACTAAATATGGCATCGGGTGAAATGAGATTGCCCATGGTGCCTCTTGAGGATGAAAAAAAGGTTAAGCTCAGGGAAATTTTGAAAGATTACGGTCTGCTGGATTAGGGGTGCCGGTATAATTCAATCAATTTTTCCGCCATTTTACTTACAGAAAAATTGGCCCGGACAAAATGCTGTGCATCAGCAGCTATTTTCCGGGCTTTTATTTTATCGTTAAGGATATCTCTTATTGTTGAGTAGAGACTGAGTTCGTCATCCTCTTCGAAAGTAAAAGCTGTTTCATTTTCAATAACAATATCATCCACGCCCCCTTTACAACTTACCACCAGAGACCCAAGTCCCATAGCCTCCAGCATCAGCGGATTGAAACGATTTAAAGGTACCGGCTGAAGATATATGTCCCCTACTCCGAGTACTTCCCTCCAAGGCGCGTATTTCGGAATGATGGTTATGCGAGGGCTTAGGGCCAGATCCTTAATAAGCTCTCTTATTTTATTTTCTTCTTTTCCCCCACCGATAATAAATACCATAAAATCGTAACCGTCTATAAGCAGATGCTTTACTGCTCCAAACACTTTATCGAAGTCTCTAATCCTGTCCATGGGATGAGTGATTACAATGCTGGGAATTTGTGAAAAAACTGAAAAACATTTCTTCTTTTCGTCAACGAAAGTACCCGGCCTGACAACCCGGATTTTATACTGCAAAGATGGTTTTTGTTTTAAAAGGTTTTTCTGAATACTTTCTATGGGAACGATCAGTTTTTTACATCTTTTTGAGCGAGTGGTGTTATGTTTTAACTTAAAAGCAAGGGAATCTATCGTCTGAAGATAATCCACTTTCAACTTTCTTGACAACCACTTTGTAATTTCAGCCAGTTTACCGCAAAAACAATGTATGACGGTAGGGCCGAATTCGGCAAGTTCCTTTAACAGGAGACGTTTGTTCTGAAATTCCATAAGAGGAAGTTCGATCCGGGGGTATGTGATGATCTTCACGGTGGGCGGTGCGATGAGTTTTAATCTTGTTTTGCGTGGACATATCAAAGCTACTGGAATAGACTCATCAACCAGAGCTACGAGAAGATGCTCAAGTGAGTTAATATACTCATTGACTATATTTTCGGAGATGATCAACGCCAGACGAGGTTTTGCATTAGAAGATAGAACTTTTTCCTTTGAACGGCTGAGAGCCATAAATTCAATCCCTATTTTCAACAAGCTCTTTCAGGGCAGCCATACCCTCGTGTATTTTTCCCTTTTGCTTTTCAAAGGCACTTTCCGGGGTAAATGGTATCTGAAAATGAGTCAGGATAAAATCCACTGAGCCGTTATTAGGCAATATCCTGGTATAAATATTAATAGTCATGGGCAATGGCGGTGAAAGTGAAAAATCAACTACGCCCAATTCTTTATCCGAAACATAATCAAGCTTTACTTCGCCCATTTTAGTGGTAAGCTGCCAGGAATCACCGTCTTTTTTAACATCGCTGCATAAGGCCGGTGCCCATTTGGCCATGTTCTCCGGGTCAGAAATAAAATCGAAAAGCTTATCTTTATCAGTATTTATATTTATAGTTTGCGTATCAGATTTCATTACACCTCTCTTTTTTAATCAGAATTTTTCATATGATATTTGATTTATCATTATTGTCAATGATATCCAGAATACTGATAGGATCTTTTTAATCAAGCATTCATTTTTTCTTCTTCGAGGACCTTTTTTGCTTCTTCTCTTACGAATTTGAGCCTTTTTATAATGGGGAGTTTCTGAGTGCAAGCCTTTTCGCAGACTCCGCATTCAGTACATTTATCCAAATAGTTGTCTTCGAGGTCTATCCCCCAATGGTATCTCAGCCTGTCGATCATATCCCCGGTTTTTCCAGTAAGCATGTAAATATTATAAGAATCCATTATTTTTGGCACTTCGATGCCCTGGGGACATTTATCGCAATACTGGCACGCAGTACATAATTCGTTATAATTATCTTTCAGACTCGCCTTCATGTCATTTATGGTTTTCTGAGGTATCTGTTTATAACCTTCAGCTGCTTGGACTGCCTCATCTATGTCCCGTTCATTTGCCATTCCGACCAAGGCAATAGTAATACGAGGATCATTCAGTAAAAATCTTATTCCTGCTTTGGCCACATTTTCATCCGGCCTGGTCTTTAAGAACTGGAATTTTTCCGGATGCTGAGGAATAAGACCGCCGTTAAGAGGATTCATAACGACTACTCCCGTGTTCATGCTACCTGCAGCTTCAATTCCCGCTTCCCTATAGGCAAAATTTGCAGCAGAGTATCCCAGCAGGACACCTTCGAAGGGATAGTCATCCAACATTTTTCCCACATCTGTGCCGGTCATGTGTGTAGAGACAACTATATGTTTTACAAGGCCTTCGTCTTTGAATTTTTCGAATTCTTTTATGATACCGTTTTTCTTTCTTCCGAAATAATCATCTAGAGAAAGTACACACCAGACATGATAGAAATCGATATATTCCAGCCCCATTCTTTCAAGTGAAGTTTCCAGCTCTCTTCTTGCTTCTCCGGGATCATTTTTCTCCATCGTTTTTGTGGAAACATAAAAAGGTTTTTCATCCCGGGTTTTAAGCATATCCTTAAATGCTGCTCCGAAAAGTTTCTCACTGTCACCATATCCCGGTGCGGTATCGAAATAATTTATGCCTTTATCATACGCCCTCTTTAAAAGTGAAGCACATTTTTCAACGTCTTTCTGATCTTCGAATCTCATACCGCCGAATCCGACAGCTGAAACGTTAATACCTGTTGATCCGTATTCTTTGTACAACATATTATCCCCTGCTGGTATAAAATCTACAACTAAAAAAATTCAGTAATCTCTGACGGTTTTTCAATTATTTTTTGAGCTCCATTTCTTCTGAGCTCATCTCCCGTTCTGAATCCCCATAAAGCCCCCACCGGGTACATACCTGCCGCAACCGCAGTCTGCATATCTGTATTAGTGTCCCCGATGTAAAGGAACTCTTCTGGTTTTATACCTAACTTTTTGGCGATTTTCAAGGCTCCTTTTGTTTCAGGTTTTTTGGGCGTATTTTCATCGACCCCCTGTATAACCTGAAAATTCCATTTTCCCAAGAAATGTTCTACCGTTTTTCTGGTGAATTCGTGAGGTTTGTTTGAAAGAACGACTTTCGGAATGTTTTGTTTTTCAAGGAAATCAAGCATTTTGGGGACCCCGTCGTAAAGTCTGGTTTTATTATGCCATCTTTGGCGATACTCTTCCCTATTTAGCTTTAAGGCCTTTTTGATATTTTCTTCAGTTAATTCATCTCTCGGCAGAGTTCTTCTTACGAGATTTACCACTCCGTCTCCGACAAAAAACTTGTACTCTTCTACTCTGTGATGAGGATATCCCATCTTTTCGAGCGTAGCGTTCATAGCGTCTGCCAGATCCTCAAGAGTGTCAAGCAATGTACCGTCAAGATCAAATAAAACAGCTTTATAACTCATTAATACATCCAATTAAAAATTATACGATAGTCCAGCACCTGCGGTAATATTATAATCCCTGCTGACTATGGGGCTGTCCGTAACTTCACTTCCGAAAAACCGATAGCCGACGAAACTATAGAAACTCCATTTTTCGTTGAAACGGTAATTTGCAGCAAGACTAGCGATAAATGAAAATTCAGCATCAGCTTCGTAAGCAGGTCTTCCCGGGCGGGATTCCTTATCTCTTACACCATAGTAATAATCAATTAGATTCTGGCTTTCATAAGCTATTCCGGTCGAGGGAATTATACTCCATCTGCCATCACTAAATCTTTTTGAATAAGATATTTCGACTTGATGGCCCCGGTGCTTACTCAAAGTGTCACCCACAAATGAGAGTTTAGTTCTCCCCCAGCCGTCAAAAACTGAAATTTGGGCACCGGCATCAAGACTTGGGTCCCTGTCACTCATACCTTCGAGGGCACTGCTGTCATCGTCATCGTAACCGTCAAGTCTGCCCTGTGCTATAAGATCGAATACTATTCTCTCATCGGCGAATAAATGATAACCTGCAGTTAACTGCCTGAAAAAAAAGGTATTACTCTCATAATTAACGAAAGGGATCGGATAGCCATGTGTATCGAATCCTTTATATGGCTTTCGTTGAACTATCCCTCCAAAACCCAGAGAAAATCTCGATTCTTTGAGTCTGTAAGGTTTTCTTTGTGCAAACAAATTTATGCTTAGACACAATACCAATAGCGTAATAAAAGTTTTTTTCATAATATCCCTCCAATTGAGAAATTTAATAAAACCTCAATTTATTGCGAAAAATCTTATAAATCAACAAAATTGTCAATTTTACCGGAACAATTTTAATTGACTTTTGTATTTTCGGCATTAGACTGTGTTCTCTTTTTTTAACCTTATCAGGATTCAGAAACCAATCATGAAATTAGAAAATATCAGAAACGTAGCAATAATAGCCCATGTTGATCACGGCAAGACAACACTTGTAGACCAGCTTCTTTATCAGTCAGGTATGTTCAGGAATGAAGACCTGGACAAACTGGCAGGAGGCCAGCATAACCTGATTATGGACTCTGACCCGCTGGAAAGGGAACGGGGCATTACCATATTAAGTAAGATATGTGCTGTTAATTTTACTGAAGAGAACGGGGAAGAATATAAAATAAACATCATCGATACCCCGGGCCACGCTGATTTCGGAGGCGAGGTTGAACGTGTTCTGAAGATGGCTGACGGTGTTCTTCTTTTAGTTGATGCATTTGAAGGTCCTATGCCGCAAACCAGATTTGTTCTTACAAAAGCACTTGAACACGATCTTAAGCCAATAGTTGTGGTAAATAAAGTCGATCGGCATGATGCAAGACCTGACGAAGTTATAGATGAAGTATTCGAATTGCTGATCCAACTTGGAGCCGATGACGAGGCGCTGGATTTTCCGATCGTTTATGCCTCTGCCAAAAACGGCTGGGCTGCTTTCGAGCTGGAAGATGAACGAAATAATATGCTTCCGGTATTCAGAACGGTAATCAGCCATGTGCCTGTCCCTGAAGATGATTGTAAGAAACCTTTGCAGATGCTTGTAACTACTCTCGATTATTCTGACTATGTCGGTAAAATCGCCATAGGCAGAATATTTTCAGGTAAGATAAAAGAATCGCAAAAAGTAACAGTCTTTGACCGGCAGAAGAATCAGACCTCTCAAAAAGTAATGCAGGTTCAGGAATTTACCGGCTTGGGAAGAAAACAGGTTCAAGAGGCAGAAGCTGGTAATATAGTTGCCATCTCGGGGCTTGAATCGGTAGATATAGGAAATACTATAGCCTGTGCAAATGAGCCCGAACAGCTGCCGATAATCGCTGTCGATGAGCCGACTATGAATATGACTTTTCGGATAAATGACGGACCTTTTGCCGGCAGAGAAGGTAAATATGTTACAAGTCGTCAGATGAAAGAAAGACTGGATAAAGAACTGCAGCAGAATGTAGCTTTGAGAGTCGAGCCGGGAAATACAGCCGATGAGTTTATAGTTTCCGGGAGAGGCTTGATGCATCTTGGAATACTGCTTGAGAATATGAGAAGAGAGGGCTATGAAATCTGTGTAGGTAAGCCGAATGTTATTTATAAGAATATCGACGGCAAAGTTTATGAGCCTATGGAGTTTTTGGTCATTGATTGCCCCGTCGAATGCCAAAATGCCGTTATGAGTCTTCTGGGCCATAGAAAAAGTGAGCTTATAAAGATGGACACTAAATCGGGTTCGGAAGATTTTATGCATATGGAATTTTTAATTCCGGCACGCGGCCTTTTCGGTCTGCATGCGAGAATGCTAACCGCAACCAAGGGTAGAGCTATAATGCATCATAATTTCGAAAAATATGATGAATATAAAGGCCAAATACCTCAGAGACAGGCAGGCGTGATGATATCCATGGATACAGGACAGGTGACGGCTTATGCTTTGGATTCACTTTTTGACCGTGGAAGTTTCTTCGTTCAGCCGGGTAATCAGGTTTATGAAGGTCAGATAGTAGGAGAGCATTGCAAAGATAAAGATATTCCCGTTAATCCTGTAAAATCGAAACAATTGACAAATATCCGGGCGTCGGGAAAGGATAATTCCGCTAAGGTCAAGCCGATGCGTAAAATGAGCCTAGAAGCTACGCTTGAATATATTCAAGATGACGAATTGGTAGAGATAACGCCCAATTCGATCAGAATGAGAAAGCAACTTCTGAAAGAAGTAGAAAGAAAACGAGCAGCGAGGAAGAAAAAAGCCTAGTAATTAAATTTCGTAGAGTTCTTCGTCTTCAAGAATAGTAAAGCCGGCATTTTCGACAACTTCAACTGCGTTAGTGTCTTTAAGGTTTTCGATCTCAAGGCAGCAAACACCAGTTTCATTCGGCTGTAATACAAAGCCGTAAACATCTATTACATTTATATCGTGCTCGGCAAGAGCGGTGGTGAGCTTATGAAGATTCCCGGGTTTATCAGGGACTGAAATCGCCAGTACTTCTTTTAGAGCACATGCAAAGCCGTGATCCGCCAGTGCAAGATGTGCTTTCTGAGGTTTATTTACGATCAGTTTCATCAGGCCGAAGTCACCTCTATCCTGAATCGCAAAAGCCCTGATATTAATATCCAGCTCATTAAGACATCCAGTTACTGATTTCAAACGTCCCGGCCTGTTTTCTATAAAGATATTAAGCTGTTTAGCCATATTACCCTTCCCTTATACTTTCGGTCTTGTATCAACAACTCTTTTCGCTTTACCCTCTGAAACTGGCAGAGAACCCGGTTCATGTAACTCGATCACCGGATTTATAGTGATGGAGGCTTTCAATTCCTCTTTAATTTTTTCTCTTAAGGCATCAAGCTGTCTGGCGTCACCGCTGAACATCTTGGAATATATTTCTACCTTAACTTTGAGTTTATCAAGAGAGCCTGCTTTTTCGATATGGATCTGGTAGTTAGTCCCGACTTCCGGAATCTTCATTATAACTTCCTCGATCTGTGAGGGGAAGACATTGACTCCGTTGATTATCATCATATCATCGGTTCTGCCGACAATCCTCGAAAGCCTTCGGTGAGTCCTGTCGCATTCACAAGTTCCGGGAATAACACTTGCAAGATCTCTGGTTCTGTATCTTAACAAAGGCATCGCCCTTCTGATTAGATTTGTAGTTATAACCTCCCCTTCATTACCATCTTCAAACACTTTCCCTGTAGCTGGGTCAACGATCTCTAAAATATAGCCGTCTTCCCAGACGTGCATACCTTTTTTATAGACACATTCGAATGCCATTCCCGGCCCGTTCATTTCACTTAGCCCGTAAGAATTATAGGCATCTATGCCGTACAATTCTTCGAGTTTAAGCCTTATGTTTTCCGAATGCGGTTCTGCCCCGATAAATGCCTTTCTAAGGGATAAATCACCTAATGTTACATCCAAATCGCTTAGTTTAGTTCGAATATGAAGCAGATAACTTGGAGTGACATGTAGAACAGTAGTTTTAAAATCAAGCATGATCTGTACCTGACGTTTGGTATTTCCGCCACCGATCGGTATTACTGTCATCCCGGCTTTTTCTGCTCCGTAATGAAGTCCCAATCCTCCTGTAAACAGACCATAGGTCATCATATTCTGGAATATGTCTTTTTTACCCGCACCAGTGGAAGTGACACAGCGTGCGATCAGATCGGTCCATCTCTCTACATCGTCCTGGGAAAAATAAATAACTGTCGGAATTCCTGTTGTCCCGCTGGAAGAATGTATCCTTACCACATCCTGCATTTCAGTTGCCAGCAATCCATATGGAAAGTTCTGCCTGAGATCATCTTTGGTGGTAAAAGGAATCTTTTCAATATCCTTAAGGGATTTGATATCGTCGCTTGAATTGATACCTGCTTTTTTAAGGCGGCGTTTATAAAAAGAAGTTTTAAATGCACAGTCAACGGTTTGTTTTAATCTTTTCAGTTGGATTCCCTCAAGACTTTTCCTATCTAGAGTCTCTATCTCTTTATCTCTGAATTGTACGTCCATATTAAGCTCTTAAAATTTATAACTTTTAAGGTACCTACAGGCCCTTTATTTCTTCACGGGTTACGATCTTGATATCATTTTCCTGCAAAATCTTCTGTGCTTTTTCAGTTTCTTCGAACCTGAATACTAGCAGTGCCTTGTCTGTGAATTTTTCTACGAAGCCGTACATGTATTCAATATTTACATCGTTGTCAGAAAGAACTTTAAGAACCTGGGCCAGTCCGCCGGGCTGATCACCGACTTCAACTGCTACTACATCGGTAATATTTGCAACGAAGTTATTTTCCTTAAACACTTTCAAGGCATCTTCAGTCTTGTCCACAACGATTCGAAGAACCCCGAAACTTTCTGTTTCTGCAATTGTCAAAGCTCTGATATTTATTTCGTGTTCACCGAGAAGAGAACATACTTCAAAAAGCCTGCCTTTTTTGTTTTCAAGAAATACTGATATTTGAGTTATTTTCATTTTGCCTCCCTGAGACTTAAGCTCTTTTATCAACTACTCTTTTTGACTTGCCCATGCTTCTTTCGATAGTCTTGGGTTCGACTAATGTCACCTTAACCCCAACCGAGAGCACTGCCTCGATCTCTTTTTTGATCTCATCCTGAAGTGCTCGTAATTTCTTTACCTCATCAGAGAAAATACTTTCTTCGACTTCTACCAGAACTTCAACATCGTCAAGTTTGTGTTCTTTTCTGTCTACTACGATCTGGTAATGAGGGTGCGTACCTTCGATACCCAACAGAACATGTTCGATCTGAGACGGAAAAACATTGATCCCTCTTATCACGATCATATCATCGGTTCTGCCTTTGATCTTGCTGATCCGAGGGCTTGTTCTGCCGCACTTACATTTTTCAGTGGTCATGTTGACTATGTCTCTGGTTCTGTATCTAATCAGCGGAATGCCTTTTTTAGTAAGTGTCGTGATCACCAGTTCTCCATCCTCCCCTTCTTTTACACGTTCGCCAGTATCGGGATTGATGATTTCAGGATAGAAAACATCACTGAATATATGAAGGCCGTCTTTATATGTACATTCCTGAGCAACACCCGGCCCGATTATCTCTGACAATCCATAAACATCAGTTGCGATCATATTCCAGTATTTTTCGATCTCATCACGCATAGGATCGGTCCAGGGTTCTGCACCGAAAATCCCGATATCCCAGCTTGCCTCGGCAGGATTAAGTCCCATTTCCTTTGCCGCCTCTGCCATGTAAAGAGAATAACTTGGTGTACAGGCAAGTATCCTCGGCTCAAAATCCTGCATAATCTTTAACTGCCTTTGAGTCTGGCCGGAAGAAGTCGGTATAACTTTTAAACCCATTTCAAGGGCACCGTAATGAAAACCTAATCCCCCGGTAAAAAGGCCGTAGCCATAGGCTATCTGGATGGTGTCACCGGGCTCTGCCCCGGCACAGCAAAGGGTTCGTGCCATTACCTCCGACCACAGTGCCAGGTCTTCCCTTGTATAACCGACAAGTGTAGGATTGCCTGTGGTGCCGCTTGAAACGTGAATTTCCAGCACATCCTCTACCGGAGAAGAAAAAAGGCCATAAGGATAATTATCCCTCATATCCAGCTTGTTAGTAAAGGGAAGCTTTTGAATATCATCGATCGAATTTATATCGTCGGGAGTGACACCTTTCTGCTCGATCTTTTTTTTGTAAACTGGTGAGTTGTTATAGATGTAATTGACTAAACTTTTGAGTCTTTCGGACTGAAGTTCTTTTAGGTCTGAATTTTCCGCACATTCAACTTTTTCTTTCCAAATCATGACTGTCCTAATTCCCTTCCCTTAAGAAAAAATCCCTTGTTCATTTTATAGAATTTTTTAGGAAACACCTTTTTTATAGCATCCAGCCAGCATTTTTTTTCGATATCCAGCCTGGATGACAACACACCTATAAGAAATGTATTAAGGCACTTCGGCGAATCCTTAACCTGTTTTTCGGCCTCATCGAGATAATCCACCAGATCGGTTCCTTCTTTTTTCAGGAATTTTTTAAGCCTTTTATGTTCGTCTTTGTGAAAGCATACCAAGAAGTCCGCTCCGCCTTCAGGGATTAACGGCGAATAAACATCTTTACCGAATCTTAAATGAGATTCTACAGAGCCGCCTCTTTGTGCCATTCCATGTACTTCGGATTTTTTAACATTGTTTCCGTCCAGCATTGCGGCCCAGCCGAGAATCTCAGAAGCTTTTAATATACCCTGACCGCCAACACCACCTAATGTCACATTACAAACGCTATTGTTACTCATAATCAGTTATACTTTTCTTTTTAATAATTTACATGGATGCTTCGAAATTATGACCGATAAAGCATCTTGGTTAACTCTTTTTTCGACGATCATGTCGAACTCTTTTCTGTTCGTCGGATCGACCTCATCGACGTTATCTGCCCCGCAGGCTTTACATAATTCAACAAGGTCCAGCTTTTTGGTTTTTTCATCCCTTATTGTCAATCCGGTTGCCGGATGCTGCTGTCCACCGGTCATTGCTGTGATGGAATTATCGAGGATGAATATCACGCCTTTTGCCTTGTTGTAAGCTGCATTTATCAACCCTGTGACACCAGAGTGTACAAAGGTAGAATCCCCTACTAATCCAACGATATTCTTATCAGGTCTTGCTTTTCTCAGTCCTTCATTAAATGTCACCCCTGCTCCCATGCAAACGCAGGTATGAAGCGATGAAAGCGGAGGCAATGTTCCCAGAGTATAACATCCGATGTCCCCTGCCACGAAAAGATCGTATTTCTTTAATGTGGAGAATGAGAACCAGTGGGGACAGCCGGGACACATTCTGGGTTTACGCTTATTCTGTTTATCAGCTTTTTTCTTTTTGCCTTCAACCGCATCAACTATGTTAGTTGGATCAAGTTCTCCGCATCTGAATGAAGGATCTTTTGCTGTAAAGTCGATTCCCATCTCTTTCAGATGATTTTCAATGAAGGGGTCGAGTTCCTCCATGACCACGAGTTTTTTAACGTAATCTGCGAGTTCTTTTATTTTCTTATCCGGAAAAGGATAGCTGAAGCCCATTTTAAGATAAGATGCATCCGGATAATGCTCCTTGAGATAGTTGTAAGTTACGTTTGAGGTAATAAAACCAAGTTTCTTTCCGTTCTTTTCAAGCTTGTTCAGTCTTGACCTGTTTGAAAAACTCTGCAGTTTTTTAAGTCTTTTTTCGATCTCGATATGACGTTTTCTTGCGAATGCGGGAACCATTACATATTTTTGCGGGTTCCTTTCGAACCTGACTTTTTTGGCCCGCTGCTTTTTTTCCAGTTTTACGTTTTGTTTTGTATGCGAGATACGGGTAGTCATCCTTACGATCACAGGAGTATCAAACTTTTCGCTTATATTGAATGCCTCTTTGACGTATTCCTTCGCTTCTGCGGGGCTTGAGGGTTCCAGCAAGGGCATTTTTGAATAAATGCTTACCCATCTTGTATCCTGCTCATTCTGAGATGAATGCATGCCGGGGTCATCACAAACCACGATCACAAAGCCCGCCTGTGTTCCGGTATAAGAAGAAGTCATAAGAGGGTCCATAGCCACATTTAATCCTACATGCTTGCAGGCAAATAAACTTCTAACACCGCCGACAGCAGCACCCAATGCCACTTCATAGGCAACCTTTTCGTTTACGGACCATTCTACATCTAGAGTTTTGAATTCTGCAAGTGATTCCATGATCTCCGTAGAGGGAGTTCCCGGATATGCACAAGCAACACTTAAACCCGCTTCATAAGCTCCCCTTGCAGCTGCCTCGTTACCTGATAGAAACGCTTCTTTTGTTTTAGTTCTTTTTTTAGCCATAGAATTCTAAATTATAATAAAAAAACTTATTTGTTCAATAAAAAAGGCCTGAGGTTTACCATCAGGCCTTTTTTGAAACGCTAAACTATTGACTTTAGAAAGTATACTCCATGTTGAATCTTGCAAACCATGCTTCATCCTGATTGGAGTCAGCATAATAATCATCGGGAACGAAATAGTCAAATAATAAATAATAATTAAATTGCTTACAGCACCTGTATTTCAGCCATGCTGTTGCAAGCTGTCCTCTGAAGTTGTCACCAGTTGAAAAACTATTATTATTATTCCCTGCACCTAAAGTGTTTTCATCTGCCCATAGCAGGTTGTAATCCCATGCAAAGGTCCATTTTTTTGCGGGTTTGAAACTGTGCCCCACACCTGCTCTCCAAAGGTTTGTCGTTTCACCTAAATTAGTCTCCATTGCATATGCATAGGCAAGCAGATCACCGCCTCTTTGAGCCTGCGGATATTCACCCCAGAGAGGGTCGAACTGTTCGTTATCGCTGGTATCGGGGTCATCACCTGAAAGGTACTCACCTGTTAAGTGAATCTCATTTTTATAAACATCCTTGAAATTATACTGAAGGCGCGAATTAAAGCCCCAAGCATCGAGGTCTTTTTTATCATCAACATCATCAGAAAATCCTGCTCCCTTTCTGCTTAATGCTTTCTGTCCAAACTGTCTTGCACCTTCGAAACTGTAGTACCAGTTCTCGTCAAGGTCGCCGGATAATCTTGCACCTAAAGTATGAATCTCAGATGCTGGTCCTTTAGACCTAACCGGACTGCTTGTAGATGTATCGTTTTTGAGGATATAGTATCCTTCAACCTGTGTGTTTTTTATTGAATTATTTGTCCAGTACAGAATTGCACCGGTTTCATCCTGACCGTATGTTCCTTTCCTGGTATCTTCCGGGTCTATCGGGGAAAGCCATTTATTTTCATCATTATAATTTTTCAAAAAGATCATATCTAATTTATTTTCTTCGTTAACCTGGTAGGTTCCTCTAACTGCGGTATCGAAATAAATTGTTCTGGAACCGTCTGCAGGAGTACCTTCAAGAACCAGCCAGCCGGTACCTAAGATAATGTCCTGTCTACCTACAACAACCCTTAAAGGCATATCGAAAGCATTTCTAAATGTAAGGTTGAAATGGTCAAAAATCGCTTCATCGAAATCTACATCCTGTTCCTTTCCGGGAAAAGGATCACTGTGGAACATAAAAAATTCCCAAGTCAATCTCGTGTTGAAATCAATATCATCAGTTAGTTTAGTCTTGGTTGACCAACGGGTTCTAATTCTTTCATAATGATGATTATTTGCAGGTGAACCCGTAACTGGATCAACGGCATCTTCGTTCAATCCAATAATATTCCTTGCAAAGACCTCACGAAACCTGAAATCAAGACCCATTTCGAGCCAGTCGGTCGGATTATGGAACTCATCCAGCCAATCGGCATCGTAAAATAAATGATGGTGAGGTTCAGAGGGATCTCCGCCTGTGTAAACTTGCTTTTTAGTTTCAGCTTTTTCCGTTTCTTCAGTCTCCTGCCCTAAAGCAACACATGTAAAGGCAAGTAGAATGGACAGGGTTACAATAAAACCGAACTTAACTTTCCCTGCTTTCATTATCAGAACTCCTTTCATTAAACAAATTTTTTTCTCGCTAGAGCCTTCGTCAATCTTTTTGCATATTCGTTAATCTTTTTTCCAGTTTTTTCCATAAAAAATCATGTAAAACACCTCTTCAAATGATCTTCCGAGGGAGGTTCAGTAACCAGACTCACTACGATCGCCACGATCAACGATATTGGCAGTGCAACAATTATCGGATCCACCACCGACCAGTTAGGGTGCTCCAAGAGCAGTGAATGCTTATCAAATAAAAATTTACAAATTCCCAGTGCCCTTGCCTCTTTATCCTTGATAAAGGTGAGCCAGAAAGCGGTTATAACAAAACCTGTTACCATAGAAGATATTGCACCTGCCCTGGTCATTTTCTTCCAGAAAAGTGCTCCCAGTAGTGCCGGCAGGAAAGCAGAGGCACAAAGGCCGAAGAATATAGCCGTTGCCCTGGCTATGATAAAGCCTCCCCTTGCATAGTTACTGATAAGCAATGCAATAACAATACCGATCACTATACCTATCCTGGTCATTAATATACTTTTGCCGTGCTTGCCGGTTATCTGCTCATAAACATCTCTTCCGATACTGGTTCCCACAGCATGAAACTGGCTTGAAAGAGTACTCATTGCTGCAGAAAGCAATGTCAGAAGGAATAACAGGCCGAACCAGTCCGGCATAGCCTTAGTTACAAATGTGGGTATAATACTGCCCGTATTGAACATCCAGTTTCCTTCTTTATCCTTTACAAGTGCCCTCATGAAGGAATTAGACCTGGGCTCGATAATTTTTTGGCCGGTTTCCGTCTGTCCAACGATCTCAGCTTTAGGCAATAAAGCTGATAGTTTTTTCACACCTTCGGTTTCACCATGGCCTTCGGGTAAAACAACCGGTTTTCCATCAACCATTTTGAGATCGTAGCCTTTTGCGACTATATCCACATCAGCTTCTCCGTCGGTATCAGTGTCAATATGCCATAATTCACAGGGTAATCTTTTTACGAGGTCCCTTTCTTTTTTAGCGATCACCCAGGTTAAATCGGTTTTCTTCACTACCTGGCCCGTTATTTTTTCATACTTATGGAAATAGAGATTACTCAATGAACCGACGATAAAGGCGACCCCTGTCATAACAAAGATAAATATCCCACCTACCAGGACCGCCCTGTTTAATTCTCTTTTCGATCTTACGGTCATAAATCTGACAGCCAGCTGAGGCTGAGCGAGAACGCCTATCCCAACACCAAGTGTGATAGTAGAGATAACTATCCACCACAGGCTGTATTGATTTTCACCCCATCCTGCTTTAGGCATTTCAGTCCAGCCCTGGAAACCTATGCTCTTGAAGATCGAAGGTGTTTCTCCCAGTTCGGTCAACTGTTGATGGGCAGAAGTAACGCCCCCGAGTTTTGAATAAGTCCAGCATAGAAGAAATATCATTCCTATGAACATAATCGAGCCCTGCATGGCATCGCTGTACATTACCCCTTTTAAGCCTCCCATGACCACATAAGCTGCAATAAGTACACTGAAAACCAGTAAGGCAACCTGGTAATCCACTGCGAATTTAGTGGAAATAAATTCACAACCGCCAATCAGAACCGCAGATGCATAGAGGGGTATAAACAAAAATATAACCAAGCCTGCAAAAATTTGAATGAACCTGCTGTTAAATCTCCTGCTCAATAATTCCGGGAAAGTATGAGCGTCCAGTCTATGACCCATTTTTCTGGTGGGCCCTCCCAAGAATACAAAAGCTATGAAAATACCCACAAAGATATTAAAGAATGTAAGCCACAGCAGACTCATGCCGAACATTCCTGCAACACCTCCAAATCCTACGATCGCGCTTGTTGAAATAAAAGTTGCGCCGTAACTTAAGGCCATGATAAACGGATGGACACCTCTGCCTGCGATGAGGTAATCAGAAGCGGTTTTTGTTTTCATATAGCCGATCCAGCCCAGGTAGAAGATCAACAGAAGGTAGGCTAAAACAATAAAAATTTCACTTAACCCTACTTGTGCTAACATAATACTCCTCTCCAAATAAATGCTGATGAGAGTTTGATTTGATTAAAATTCTTCCTCAACTTCTTTTTCGTGTTGAGCCCAGTCAATATCTTCCTTATCTACTTCCGCTTTACCCTTATTCCAGTTAAATATGCCGTAAATTACGCATATAAGCACACTTAAAAGGCAGAGTAAGTAGGCAAGGGCAACCAACTTGTCTTCGATACCTAACATTTTATCTCCTTTCAAAAAAAATAAGCAGGAGAATATATTTAAACTCCTGCTTTTCCCTTTATTCCCAACTTTCTTTTATCGTTATGATTTATAGAAACATTAGGTAAAAATCCATAAAAAATTGCGTATTTTGTGATATTTTTTGCATTTTTCAGTTTTTTTTCACAATATTTGAATTTTTTTTTATCATTCCACGGATTATAATCAGCGTGAATCAAGAAGTGATTCGGCATTTTCATAAAGAATCTTATCAAGAATATATTGTGGAATTCTCAGTTTTTTTAGCAAATCCAGAGACTCCTTCTGATCTGCCCAAGGTGAATCTGTACCGAATAAAAGATGATCAGGAGGATGAGACATTATCAGTTGTTTTGCAAAATCCTCCCTTAAATATTGTAAAGAAAAGGATATTTCCATATATACCTTGCTGCCCAGCATTAATTCTTCCACTTCTTTCCACTGCTTCCATGCTCCCAGATGTGTGGTTATTAACTTTAATTTAGGGAATTTTCTTCTTATTTTCATTAATTTTGCCGGATCCGCCCTTCTTTCTTCCGGAAATGCAATATCATAGCCTGTATGCATCACCAGCATAAGGTTTTCCGCCTGAGTTTTTTCATAAATGCTGAAAAGCCTTTCCTCATCGGCATAAAATTTCTGGTAGAAAGGATGCAGTTTTATGCCCTTAAAGCCCTCTTTCTTTATCAAATCTATCTTTTCTTCAATATTTTCATCTTCAGGATGTAATGAAGGAAAGGGTATTATCCTGTCTGATCTTATCTCTTTGCACCAGGTAAGTATGGGGTCGAATTGAGAAGGTTTGGTGGCAATGTTACAGACAACGCTTTTTTCAATACCTGCCTTGTCCATAGAAGCCAAAAGATCAGAGATTTTGCCGTTTAAATGGGCTTTTACGCCGAAAGCCTCACCTTCCAGGGTCTTTATTGCCCTTTCTGCCAGCCCGTCTGGAAAAGCATGTGTATGAAAATCGATCACCTTCATATTAAAATCCTTCTTTTTAAAGATGAAGAATAATAAAAAGACAAATATCTTGCAAGTTTATTCGTGCCTTAAAGATTCGATCGGGTCCATGTTTGCTGCAGTATATGCAGGATAAATCCCGAATGCGATACCGATGGCACCTGATATGCCGAATGCCAAAATTAGTGAGGTGCCGGTTATAACGGTCGGCATTTTTCCGAAGTAAGTGACCAGAGAAGGGATCAGTACCCCTAAAGCTATTCCGAAAAGTCCTCCCAAAAGGGTCAGGATCACGGTTTCGGTTAAGAACTGCACGACAATATCCACCTTAGTTGCGCCCAGAGCTCTTCTGATACCTATTTCCCTTGTTCTTTCACTTACAGTTGCAAGCATTATGTTCATAATTCCTATTCCACCGACGATAAGTGAAATTGCAGCTATCGAACCCAAGACTATGCTGAATATCCGCCTGGTTCTTCTGGCCTGCCTGAGAAGTTCAAGAGGGACGGTTATCCTGAAATCCTGTTTGCCTTCATGAAGTCGATTCAAAAGGGTCTGGAGGGTATTTCTGGTCGGCAAAACATCATCAATGGTCGGAACCTTTACTGTGATCTTCTGCAATTCGATCATTGCGATCTCTCTGCTTCCTCCGCTGAAACTTGCATTGAGCTCACTAAACCTATCTTTTGCGGTTGTTATCGGAATGTAAACGCGACCTGAAGCAGAACTTTTATTTTGAGAGTCGGAATTCAGCCTTCCGTTTGAAACGGAGGTTTTCTTTTCACCTGCAATACCGACAACTTTAAAATATGCCCCCTGCATCTTTAAAGTTTTGTATAAAGGGTCATGGAATTTAAAAATTTCTTCAGCGGTTTTTCTGTCAACAACACATATATTCATGTGATTATGTACATCGATGCTTGTAATAAACCTGCCCCTTTTAATACTTATCGGCGAAATTTCGGTGTACCAAGGAACGGTTCCTATCAGTTTAACTGATGATCTTACAGCCTGGAATCTTGCCTGGCTGTCTATTTCCCTGACGGGAATTGCTACTTCGACATTCGGGATTGTATTTCTTATGGACTCAGCATCTTTGTATGTAAGCCCGTAATGCTGTACATCATCCTGATCCCCCTGGTTAGCCTGTTTTTCCGGGGGCTTTACGGTTTCTACAATGAGGTTCGTACTACCCAGTCTTTTTATAGCTTCCTGAGCTTCCTTACTTGCCCCTTCTCCGATCGCAAGCATAGCTATAACAGAACACACGCCGAAAACGATACCCAGTGTAGTAAGGGTTGATCTGAGCTTGTGCATCCATAGACTTTTCAAGCCGAGTTTGATCGTTTTTTTGAATCCAAAAAAACGCATCAGTGATGGTTCCTTTGATCTTTTTCTATCATACCGTCCATTAAATGTATAGTTCGCTGAGCATGTTTTCCGATTGCAGGATCATGGGTGACAACTACCAGTGTTTTGCCTTTCTGGTGCAGATCGTGGAGTATGTCTAATATTTCTCCACCGCTTTGTGTATCCAGATTTCCTGTCGGTTCATCAGCGAGTATCATGACCGGGTCATTTGAAAGGGCCCTTGCAATTCCCACTCTCTGCTGCTGTCCTCCGCTTAATTCATTAGGCCTGTGTTTTATTCTATTGCCAAGCCCTACCATTTCTGCAAGTTCCGTCGCTCTTATGGCACTGTCTTTTTCCGTAATGCCCTGGTAATACATGGGGACTTCGATATTTTCGATGACATTGAGTTGGGCGATCAAATTGTAAGACTGAAAGATAAATCCTACTTTCTTTCCTCTGATATTGGAGAGCTGTTCATCATTGAGTTTTGAAACATCCTTTCCGTCAAGTTCATACTTGCCTTGTGATGGTTTATCCAGACATCCCAGCAAATTCAGGATCGTTGATTTACCCGAACCGCTTGGCCCCATAATTGCAACATATTCTCCCTTTTCAATTTCAAGGTCAATATTTTTAAGGGCAGAAACCTGAATCTTTCCCATTTTGTAGTTTTTGAAAACATTTTGAAAATTGACGATGCTCATATTTAATTTACCTGTCAATCAAGATTCCTGGGAGGATTCAGCATTACGTTTTCCCCCTCCTGCAGGCCTTCTTTAATTTCAACATAATCAGTATTGAACTGACCGGTTTCGACTTCTCTCCTTTCAACATCTCCCGCTGTTTCGACATAACAATATTTATTTCCCTCTATATTGACTACTGACTGAATGGGGACATAAATCACATCGTCCAGAACATCTATAATAACTTCCACTTTTGCAGTCATTCCTGTTTTCAGTTCCTTATGATTGCCGTTTATTATCACATCGGTTGTATAGACTTTCAAATCCGGGTTATGCCAGTCCGGGGGATCTGCCAAGGGAGCCTTTTTGAGAACTTCTCCTTCATATTCATTTTCCGGAAAAGCTGCTATAGTAACCTTTGCCTTCTGTCCAACTTCAACCTTGTCAACCCAGGTCTCATGAACCTTGATTTCCACTTTCATTTGAGTGGGGTCAGGTATCGAAATTATCTCTTGTCTGTAACGAACCTCTTCTCCTACGTCAATAGGTTCTCTTCGTCTTCTTCTGGAAGTGCTCGATGAATAGACGACCTGTCCTGGAGCAGGGGCTTTTATAACACATGCCTCCAACTGATCTTGAAGTTTCTCGAATTCTTTTTTCTGCACATCATATTTTGCCTGAGAACTTTGTTTTTTTGCTTCTGCCTGAGCCAGTTTCGATCTTGCCTGGGCCTTTGTCTTATCGAGGTTCAAAATTGCTTCTTTAAGGTCATTTATTAGTTTTTCGGTCTGCTTTGGGAATTCGTAGGCCTTATAGAGGCTGAGTTCGGTTCTTGCGCTTTGTCTTTGCATTTTGAGGCTTTCGACCTCTAATTCATCACCCTTTAACTCTGTTTCTGCAACATATTTTTTTTCATACAATTGCTTTGTGCCCTGATACTTATCATAAGCCCTGGCATATTTCATATCCGCCAGGGTAATATCATCCTTGAGCTTTCTCAATTTTTGAAGAGCGTCTCCTCCGAGATCGTTATGATCAACTAAATCTGCAATTTTCTGAGAGTCATAATTTTCGTAAGCATTATCTTTCATCAACTTATCGGCAAGTGTTTCACCTATATATTTTCTGAGGTCAATGGCTGCGAATCTAACGTTCATTTCACCTGACTGAATATTGCTTTTGTTTTCCTTAAGCTGTATATCATATGATTCTTTGGCTTCGGTGAGATTTGCTTTTGCCGAAAGATAATTGATCTCCTTCTGGGTAAGTTTGTCTTCTATTTCTGATGAATCCAGCTCGACCAGTACTTTGCCTTTATTAACATCTTCAGGTGTAATAACTGTTCCTTCATCAACAATACTTACGATAGTCGTTCTGCCTTCGACCTGTGATTTTATATCATAGGTCTCCAAGGCCATTATACCCCCAGTTTCAGTAAAACTGATCACGAGGTCATCTTTTTCAGTGATAAAATGTGAACCGTCGTTTCCGGTTTTTCCGGAGGAAGTTTCTTTGCCGGCAGTAAGTAGACTTATTGCTATTAAGCCTACAATCACAGCTGCTATAAGCGAAATTTTATAACTTTTTTTCATTATGTATTTTCCCTTTGATTATTTTCAGGCAAGTTCCATGATCCGTCCGGTCTAACCTGCATAATACCAACATCCTTAAAGAAGTTTAATTTTTCTATCAGATGATCAACAACAGCCTCAGACAAACTATTTTCTGCTTGCAGCAATGCATCCTGTGCTTCAAGTAAATCTCTCGTGCTGACCCTTCCGAGTTCCAGTAGAAAAGATGTACTTTCCACTCTCTGCCTTGCCAATTCCAGACTGTTTTTCTGGATATAATATCTTTGAGCTGCCTCTTTTAAATTTCTGTAGGCATCTCTTATCTCAAGTTTAATCAGATCTATCTCTTCATTATATTCTCTTATAGTTCTCTGAAGTTCAATTAAACTTTCTCTATATGTATTTCTTTCTGATTTTCGATCGAACGGCAAGTCTGATTCCAAACCCAGATTGTAAGTACCTTCATGAAATCTCAGTCTTTCCGCTCTTGTATCACCTGAGGAAGGAACCGAGGTATCAACGAAAAAATCCAGATCGGCCTCCAGCCCGTCTGCAGCAACAATTACTTTTCTTTGGGCATCATCTACAAAATCCGCAGAATTAGCAAGGTCAAGGCGTACTGTCAATCCCGTATCAAGTGCATTTTCCAGGGTAAAATCAACTTCAACGATGCCTTTATCCTTTAAATCTGTGAGTTCGTTCTGGTCAAGAATTATATTCGCATCTGTAGGAATAGCCAGCCTGATCTTAAAATCGTCAAGAAGTCCTTCATATCTCTGCTGGGCACGCACATAGCTGTCCTCTGCCTCCAGAACACTCTGTCTTGCCTGGTCAACCTCAAAAGCGGGCTTTCTTCCGACCTCTGCTTCCAATTCCAACCTTTTTTGTGATTCTATTCTTCTTTCAAGGTTGTTTTTAGCATTTGTAACTGCATCTTTCTGCTGCAGAACCCTGAAATATTCTGAAACTACCGAAACCAAAAATTCTTTTCTAAAACGGTTAAAACTTCTGATCTGATAAAGAGCATTCCTCTCTGCCTGAGTAAGTCTTTCTGCGGCAACTTCCTCCCAGGCACCTCTTAATAAAGGCTGAGTAAAACTTGCAGACAAAACCGACGAAAAAGATGTATCTGCATTACCGGTAAGAAAACTGCTCCAGTTATTAGCAAGATCAATGCTTATCAAACCTCCCGTTTTCAGTAGCCTGTTAAAGCCGAAATCTGAATTTGCTGAAACAGATTCATCTTCAGAAGTTGAGCCCCTGTTTACACCGGTTTTCTGGTAATCAGTATCTACAGTGCCGAACCATCTTTTCGTAAACCTATGTCTTTCGAATGTCAGGTCAAGGGCAACAAGGTAAAGCTGTTCTTTACGTCTCTGATAATCGCGATTATTGGATGTTGCTATGGCAAGGGAATCTGCCAGGGTGAGTTTTCCGGTTATTTGGTTTGGGTCGAATTCAGGAAGTGAGTCAGGGGCCTTGTTTACATCATTTATTTTGTAATTGGTCTGACTGCTAAAATCGGGTTTCCATTTTTCATTGATTATATCATAGACCTCTTCATCGGCCTCTTGTTTGTATTGATCAGGAGATTTACAGCCAGTTCCTGTAAAAACAAAGAGTACAAAAATCAAACTAAGTAATATTACAATACTTTTATCTAAATTTTTAATTTTACGTATCACTCTAAAAAACTTTTAAAACAAGAATTCCACTAACATTAAAGAGTATCATTATAACTTAATGCTGATATTAAACCAAATTTAAAAACTCAGCTGTTAATATTTAAGACGATTTAAAAAGGTCTATGTTTCAAAAAAGATGATTGTCTACCATTAAAAATCAACACGAGAATTTAAAGGATAAACTCTTTCAATGTTGATAGTGGTAATTTTTATGTCAGAGGTTACAGAAAAAAGTAAAAAGTAAAAAGTAATTTTTTAATTCAGTTCAAGTTAATTCATCAAAAAAGTAAAATTACTGCTCCTCTTCTTCCTCTTCATCGTCTATACCGGGAGCAAAATCATACTTATTATAGTTTTCTTCCTCTTTAACCTGTCCTTTTTCAATTTTTTCAGCATATTGAACTGAATAGCGGGCCCACGGAATTGCCTCCAGCCTTGCCTTAGGAATCGGTTTCCCACTTCCTTCGCAAATACCGTAAGTACCTTCTTCGATCCTTTCCAGTGCATCATTTATCTCAACAAGCAGTTTTCTTTCACCTTCCATAAGTCCTAATGAATTGTCCAGATCGTAATTATCTGAACCGGCATCAGCCATGTGGATCGGCATAACTGACAACTCTGTTTTTTCCTTCTTCAGGGATGAATCCTCAATATCCAGAACATCACCTAATATCTCATTTCTTTTCTCAAGAAGCTGCTCTTTGAAATTTTCTATTTCCTTTTTCGTGAGGTGTTTTTTCTTTTTCTTTGCCATTTTAAAAATCCCTTTACGACTTTAACAACCTAATAGAATATATAATCGAATTCAGTCTCTGTTCGACTTTCTTTAATAATTACACAAATCTGCAAAATTATAAGAACCAGATAAGCTTATTCAAATCTTTTTTGGCAAATTTGGGTTTTTATCAAGGATTCCCCTATATTATATTTTTCAAATATTTCTGTTTAAAACATAATAAACAATGCTAAAATCCAAATTAAATCTAGTTTTTATAATATTTTTATTAATATGCCGAATATTCGATTCGCCATAAAATTCTTAAGGAGGATAAAATGAGTTTATTCGTACCTTCCAAAGTATTTCTTACCAAAGGTGTGGGGCAGGACAAATTCCGATTGAAATCATTCGAAGAGGCGCTCAGATCAGCGGGGGTTGCACAACTCAATCTTGTTCAAGTTTCATCAATCTTTCCGCCAAACTGTAAGCTTATTCCAAAAAAGGAAGGCCTAGAACAAGTTGTGCCGGGGGAGATATCATTCTGTGTAATGGCAAGGTGCGATACCAATGAACACGGCAGACTGGTAGCATCATCAGTAGGTCTTGCAAGGCCTAAAGACAAGGACAAATGGGGATATTTAAGTGAAGTGCACAGCCACGGTATGAATAGAGAACAAGCATCGGAAATGGCGGAGGACCTGGCGGCTGATATGCTTGCAACGACCTTTGGTCTGGAACTTGACCCTGACAAGGCGTGGTCTGAAAAAGAACAGGCATATAAATCCAGCGGACTTTTTATAAAAACCACAAACGCCACTCAGACCGCCCGGGGTAAAAAAGACCTTTGGACAACCGTAGTAGCTATAGCAATGTTCCTTTTCGATGAGTAAGGCAGAAAAAATGAAAAAGCCTCAATTTGGTGATTTCCAAAATAAATACCGTGATCCGGAAAGCTCAAGAATAGTCATTCTGCCCGTGTGTTATGATGAAACTAGCACCTGGATGAAAGGAGCCGATAAGGGGCCGGACGCTATTTTAAATGCTTCTTATTACCTTGAAAATTATGATATCGAAACCGACAGCGAAGTTTATAAACTGGGGATTTTCTGCGAAGATCATATAACAGAAAGAAATTCGACAGAGGCTATGATAGATAAATTATATAAGAAAGTCTCTGAAATTTATAAAGAAGAAAAGTTCCCTGTTATTTTGGGCGGTGAACATTCCGTTTCGATTGGGGCATTTCAGGCTAGTGCAGAAAAATACAAGGATATGACTATTTTGCATATGGATGCTCATGCAGATCTTCGTGACAAATATCAGGGTTCAAAGTATAATCACGGCTGCGTTATGGCACGGGCAAAGGAACTCACACCGATAGTTCAGGTAGGTATAAGAAGTATTGAGAAGGCTGAGCTTAATGATGAGGCAAAGGGAAATATTTTTTTTGCAGAGAATATCACAGGTAAAAAAGACTGGATGCAAAGGGCAGTCTCTAAACTTTCAGGAAAAGTTTATCTTACCTTCGATCTGGATGCCTTTGATCCTTCCATCATGCCTTCGACCGGAACGCCGGAGCCCGGAGGATTATTGTGGTATGAGACACTTGCTTTTCTTAAGATGGTTTTCGAGAAAAAAGATGTTATCGGTTTCGATGTGGTAGAGCTTTGCCCTAATGAAATGAATAAGGCCCCGGATTTTCTGGCAGCCAAGCTGATCTATAAACTTTTGAGTTATAAATTCATGCTCTAAAAACATTTTATAAGGCCGGGGATTTGGCCGATACTAATTAAAAAACAAATTAAGGAAAATTATGAATTTTAAATTAAACTTTCTAGGTGCAGCCCAGAACGTCACGGGCTCAAGACACCTTCTTGAGGCAAACGGAACGAAAGTACTTATTGACTGCGGAATGTACCAGGAACGACAGCTAAGAGACCGTAACTGGGAAAAATTTGCAGTAGAACCTTCTGAAATAGATGCAGTCATACTAACTCACGGGCACCTTGATCATTGCGGACATTTGCCAAAACTTGTAAAAGAAGGTTTTAACGGTAAAATTTACTGTACTGAAGCTACAGCAGATATTGCAAAGATAATTTTACTGGATTCGGCTAAAATCCAGATGGAAGATGCTGAAAAGAAACGCAAACGTCACCAGAAAGAGGGGAGAGTGGGTCCTCATCCGGTGAAGCCTCTTTATACCATAGAAGATGCTGAAAGCTGCTTTCCGCTTTTTGAGCCTTACCCGTACAGAGAAGTAATTCCATTAGGGAACGGCATAGAAGCAACTCTTTATGATGCAGGTCATGTTCTTGGTTCCTCGATCATTAGAGCCAAGATAAGAAAAAACGGTGAAGAAAGGATAATTCTGTTTTCCGGTGACATCGGAAGGCCTGACCGCCCCATCGTTTGTGACCCGACTGTTTTTGACACTGCAGATTACGTACTTATCGAATCCACATACGGCAACCGGGTTCACCAGGAAGAATTGGACAGCAAAGAAAAGATCGGCAAGATCGTTCGGGAAACCATCGAAAGAAAAGGAAATGTGATCGTTCCCAGCTTTGCTCTTGAAAGATCCCAGGAGCTTTTATATTTCATCAATGAATTGAGGCTGGAAAACAAGATACCTTTTTTTAAGATATTCCTGGACAGTCCCATGGCCAGCAGAATAACCAAGGTCTTCAAAAAACACCCTGAGCTTTACGACAAAGAAATGAGAAAACACGTGCGATTAAACCATTCTCCATTTGAGATAGAAGGACTTTCCATGGCCGGAAGCAGTGACGAATCAAAAGCCATTAACTATATAACCGAACCTATAATGATAATCGCAGGCTCGGGTATGTGTACGGGAGGAAGGATCAAGCATCATCTTATAAACAATATAACAGATGAAAAGAACACGATCATGTTCGTTGGATATCAGGCGGTCGGGACACTTGGAAGACTTATTGTTGACGGTGCCTCGGAAGTCCGAATCCTCGGCGAAAGATGGCATGTCAATGCCAATATAGAAAGGGTACACGGATTTTCAGCCCATGCAGATAGAAACGAGTTATTGGCCTGGCTTAAAAACCTTAAAGAATCACCCAGAAAAGTATTTGTGATTCACGGTGAAAGTGAAAGCGCTATCTCTTTCGGAGATTATGTCAGACAGCAGACCGGCTGGGATGTCGAGGTTCCCGAATACGGTGACGAAGTAATCATGGATTAGCTAATAAGTTTTATCTCCGTGTTTTTCTGACCAGTACTCGAAAAGTTCTACAGCTTCTTTTTTTATAAAGTCACCGATTATTTCAATGTCTGTTTTTCCGATATCACGCATAGTTTCATTTAAAATAGGCAATTCCGAAAAACCGAATTTTTCAGCATCCATTATCCCCGTCCCGAAAACTATTTTTTTTATCTTTGCCCAGTGAATAGCAGAAAAGCACATGGGGCACGGTTCGCAGGTGGAGTATATAACACAACCTGTTAGATCGATCGTATTTAATTCTTTGCAGGCTTTTCTAATTGCGTTTATCTCGGCATGTGCTGTAATGTCCATAGACTGCCAGACAATGTTATGTGCCGAAACTATAACTTTATCATTCTTAACGATGGAAGCTCCGAATGGTGCTTGCCCTTTATTCACTCCCTTGTAAGCGGCCTCCAGTGCCGACTGCATGAAAGCTCTATCCTTTTCGCTCATGTTTACTTCCTTTGCAATGGTTTTAAAAGTTTCTCCAGGTCATTAATTTCTGTCACCGGTTTTTTGCAGGTGAAATTCCTGCAGACATAGACCGTGACTTTGTCATCAACAGTCCTCTGTTTTGCATGATCTGGTGCAATATTTTCCAGATTATTTTCGGAGGTATTATAAAGAAATAAAGTGTCAGGCAAATAAATACTGTTGGCAAACTTGCGAAATTTTTCTGCATCTTCTTTTTTCTCAACTGCGATTGCCAACTCTCTTTCAGGACCTAGATAATAATCTGCCGCCTTGAACATGGCAGTTGAGGCCTGCGGAGAATTCGAGGTTACTGAATAGGAATCGACCAGAATTCCTTCCGCTAGATCATAATATTTTTCCTTAGAGGTTACACGGTATAATTTGAGCAAGATGTAAGCGACATAAGAATTTCCTGAAGGGATTGCATGATCATAAACCGGTTTGTCATTAACTATCAGATATCTGCTACCTTCAGGAGTACTGTAAAATAAGTTTGAACCGGCGGAATGAAACTTATCGATCATTATATCTGCAATCTTTAATGATCTTTCAAGCCATAACTGATCCATGGTAGTTTCATAAAGATCGAAAAGAGCATTAGATAAAAATGCGTAATCACACAAAAATCCTTCACCAACAGTTTTTCCGTCTTTTAAGAACCTTGCCAGAGAATCGTTTTTGAATAGTTTCTTCATAATAAAATCAGCCGATTTCACAGCCTGATTGATATATCTATAATCCTGCAGCAGATCCGATGCCTCGGATAAAGCTGAGACCATCAGGGCATTCCAGGCGGCAATGATCTTTTCGTCACGATGCGGCCTTTTTCTATTTGAACGTTCTTCATATAATTTTTCTAATCCGCCGGAAATTATTTTATCGAATTGATCTTCTTTAATACCAAGTTCAGTGCAAATAAACTCCTTTCTTTTCGATATACTTAAAACGTTCGTGTTGTTCTCAAAATTGCCTTCCTCAGTCACCCCGAAATATTCTTTGAAAACAGCGGCTTCTCTTTTCGGGAACAATTTATCGATCTCATCTGCCGTCCACAGGTAAAAAATACCTTCTTTGCCTTTCGTATCCGCATCTTCCGCTGCAAAAAAACATCCCTGCTGATCTTTCATGTCCCTTAACACATAATCCAGTGTCTTTTTTGCGACCTGCAGATATTCATCTTCTTTTGTCACTTTATAAGTCTTCAGAAAAACGTCACTTAACAGCGCCTGATCGTAAAGCATCTTTTCGAAATGAGGGGTCAGCCAGTTTCTGTCAACTGAATAACGATGAAAGCCTCCCCCTACATGGTCATTTATTCCACCGGTAGAGATTTTTTCTAAAGTATTAGTCACCATTTCCAGAGCATAGTTATCACCGATTCGATAATTGTAGCTCAAAAGAAAATCAAGAGCGAGAGGCTGAGGAAACTTCGGTTCCTTGCCGAATCCTCCATTTATCAAATCATAATGTGATTTGTAATACTCATAGGCTGAATCTATGACTTCCTGACTCGGCTTTCCCTCTATCTTTTCCGGTCTCAACCCCTTTAACGTCTTAGTTATATAAGAAGCAGATTCAAGTAATTCATTTCTTTTGTTTTTCCATGCTTGCGAAACACTTTTTAAGACCCTTTCGAAGCCGGGTATATTATAACGATCTTGGGGTGGAAAATATGTCCCTCCATAAAAAGATTCACCCTCCGGTGTCAAGAAAACAGATAAAGGCCAGCCTCCTGAACCAGTCATAAGCTGAACAGTCTGCATATAAACTTCATCGATGTTAGGGTATTGTTCACGATCGACTTTTATATTTATGAAATTTTCATTCATGATCGAAGCAATATGTTCATTTTCGAAGCTTTCCTGCTCCATGACATGACACCAGTGACAAGTTGAATAACCGATTGATAAAAATACGGGCCTGTCGAGTTTCTTCGCTTCATCGAAAGCCTCTTTGCACCAGGGATACCAGTCAACAGGATTGTGTGCATGCTGCTGTAAATAGGGGCTGGATTCATTTATCAACCTGTTGCGGTATTTTTTTTGATTATTACTCATACATCCTTTGGGATTTAATTTCCATTACTAATTCATTCGGTAAAAAGGAGCCCGGCAGTTTAACGGTGAACCATCATCTTATGCATAATATCCTTAATCCTTTCATCCATATCTTTCTGATCTACAGCGAAACTATTCAGACCTGCCAAATTCATCAGGGAATCGAGGCCTATGATCTTATGCTCCAGTAATTCTCTCCAGTTCTGCAACTGAGGAATCTTTCCCTCTTTACGACTCATTTGATGCTGTTCTTTGGTCCAGTCAACTAAAACATCTGAACAATTATGATCAGCAAAAAAATCGATCAAATCCTGAGGGGAAAATTTGTAAATATCTTCTTTGTCAAGATCATCGAGACATTTTATAAGATCATTAGGTATAAGCCATAAAGTGGAAAGTCTATAGCTTTTCCTGTCTAAGTCGCGGCGAACCTCGGGAATGTAGTTTGCAAAAGTCTTGTCACTTATGACATCCAAATCCGGATCGATGCCTAGAACTTCCGATGCAACCTTCGGAGGCACAGTTATAACATCCACACCAGCAAGGTCAAAAACCTGATCTGCCGATCTAAGACTTGCTGCGATCTGTTTTGTGCTGATAAAAGGAATATGTCTCAACCTCGTAATTGCAGCCTGAGAGGCAAGTGTTGCTTTCTGGCCTACTTTATTTCCGTTACCCAGATCGTTATCTGCTATAAAACTGTTTAACCTTCCCAGAAATACGTTCACGAAAGCGGGCCTTGCAATTCTGGCCATCACATAATTTTGCCTGGCTGAAAAACCCAAAGTATGGTTTACAGGTATGCCGTCATCGGAAAGTCTTCTGGCTGCTAAAAGTCCTGCAGGACAAAAAGGTATTTTTATATAAAAATTAGTGGGTGATATTCTGTGAAATCTTCTTCCGTATTCAACTGCTTGATCAACTCTACTCGCAAGATCGGTATGTTCTTCAACAGAAACCTTCGCTCCGAATTTGTCCACCAACCTTAAAGCGTGGTGACAATTCAGCATAAATGCCGTTTCCAGCATTTTCTGGTATTCTGTCAAATTGTCATAATTTTCCAGAAAATGAATAAACTGTTCGATCAATGAATCGTAATTCCCCTTCTGTATCTCCCGGTTTAATAGAGTATTATTCGTAGTTAAAGAGGTAAACTCATCAGTCCAGTTATCCTTTATTTCATCCATATTTCCACTGTCCAGCCAGAGATCTGTACCCTGTTGCCGAAATTTCTGCCAAATAGGGTTCTCCTGAAATTTTGAAGGTTTAACGCCAAAATCAGAAGGTAAGTTATGATTTATGAAACTCTGGACATCATGAGCAAGGTCATAATTTGATCTTCGATTATTCATGGTCTCCGCTCCCTTAAAACTTAACCATTTTTACATTATTCTATACAAACAGATAAAATGAAATGTGCAATAATTTTTTTAAAATTTATGGCATTACTAGTTCAAATACCATTTTTTCAGGATATGTTTGAGTTCATTTTTAGATTTAGCAGACATAAACTCCATCTGGGCTTTCTTTCTCCTTGGGTGTAGTCTGCAGTATTGTATGAGAAATTTTCGCAGATATCGGACTGATCTTCTTTCATCGAACAGACTGAGGGCCATTTCCAGATGTCTTTTTATAACTTTGGCCTGATCTTTTAACGACGGACTTTCGGGAATTTTACCTCCATTAAAAACCGCCTTCAATTCTCTGAATATCCAGGGATTTCCTATCGCACCCCTTGCAATCAAGGCGCCATCAATACCTGAATATATTATTTTTTCTTTTATCTCTTCTGATTCAAAGAGGTCTCCGCTGCCAATCACGGTGGTTTCATTAAATCTAGTCTTGATTTCAGAGATAAATTTCCAATCCGCTTTACCCTTGTAATTTGCTTCAACTGTTCTGCCGTGAACGACAAGAGCATCCACTCCTTCATTAACTAAACCATCAGCGAGTTCAAGTACATTTTGTTCAGAATTGCTGTCGTCTTGAAATGCTTTTCTGATTTTGACTATGACCGGAACATCTACGGATTCTTTCACTTTTCTAAAAATCTTTATTCCGAGTTCAGGCTCTTTTAATATGGCACCTCCCCTGCCTCTTGCCAGCACTTTTCTTGCAGGACATGCAAAATTAATATCAATAACTTTATAACCTGTATTAACTAAAGCAGAAGCACCTTTTGCCATCATATCTGGATCTCTTCCCAGTATCTGTGCACCAACCAGTTTTTCATCAGGCTGGGGCCGGAATATTTTCTTTCTGAGAATTTTAGGATGAACTGCGGACTTTGCCAACATCACACCAGCAAATGCAAGCGGACAGCCAAATTCGTAGGCAAGCTTTCTCATAGGATAGTCACTGTAACCGCTAAGAGGTGCCTGAAAGAAAGGTACATCAAGTTGTATATTTCCTATTCTAAGCATCCTTACCCTTTAAGAAATAATACTATTCGAGTTGTTCTTTCCGTTTCTTATCCGACCATAAACTTATCAGTATTCCAATCTCAAATAAGATATACAAAGGCAACGCAAGTGTAACCTGTGAGATCACATCAGGAGGTGTCACCATTGCGGACAGTACAAAAATCGAAAGGAATACATATTTTCTTGCTTTGCGCAAGGAATTTATACTCAGTATGCCGGTTCGGTTAAGGAAAAAGATAGCTGTGGGAGTTTGAAATGCTATCCCGAAAACGAGCATTAACCTGGTAACAAAAGCCATGTACTGCTTGAAAGTGAAGTTGGACTGAACTCCGAGGAACTTCATATTGAAATTTACAAGAAATTTCATCGTAATCGGCGCAACCACCAGTACAAAAAACAACGATCCCGCAATAAAAAGGATTACAGAAAACGGCACTGCCATATACACATATTTTTTCTCATGTTTATACAGACCGGCAGCTACGAACATCCAGATATGGTAAAACACCCATGGCGAAGAAATAAGCACTCCGATTATCATCGCTATCTTTAGATAACTGATAAAACCATCTGCAGGTGCAAGGCTCTGCATGACAGGAGATACAACAGGAGCAGCCGCCTGATTCGGATCGGTGGGGGCATTTATTCTCTGTATTGTCCGCATGTAAGGTCTCTGCATGAAATTTATCACATGGGGAGCAAATAAAAGCCCGATTATTGCGCCAATTGCCAGGCCGACTATTGCATAGATCAGCCTGGAGCGGAGTTCTTCTAAATGATCGCCGAGGCTCATTGTAGAATTATCGAGGTCCTGGTGTTTCTGGATTTGTTTATCTTCTACCATTATTTAAACAAGAAATAATCAGGAAGTGGGTTCATCCTCTTTTTTTGTTTCTTCATCGCCGGAAATAGCTTTTTTTGTTTCGTTTTCTACATCGGCTTTGAAGTCGTTGACATCTCTTTCGATGTCTTCTTTGGCTTCGTTCACTTCATCATTAACTTCACTTAAGCCCTTTTTAAATTCGGTAAAACTCTTACCCAGGCCTCTTGCAACTTCCGGCAGTCTCTTGCCGAATATCAGTAAAGCCACAATTGCAATCACTATAAGCTCGAAAGGACCTGGAGTCCAAAAAGCCATTAAATCAGTAAATCCAAACATTATATTCTCCTGTTATAAAATAAAATCAATTCTAAAACGTTTAAGCTTACAACTTTTAATTATTGCGGTCAATAATTCTAATTTGACTTTGAAAGAAAATAAAACTATAGTTTAAAACGTCAATATGGTCAAGCTTATTGCTTTTGGAGTTTTTAATGAAAAATAATGCAAAACGACCATCAAAATTAGAAACAACGATAAGTATACTGCTTTTTTGTGTTATTGTTTTAATCGGGGTGGGAATTTATATTCAACAAACCTCTTATGACATGAGCAAATATGGTATCGATGCCGAAACTGCCCGTAAACTGGCCTTAAAAGGCACAGAAGCTGAAGTTGCAGAGGGAAAAGGTGAAAAAGGACTGAAAGAATTTAAACCCGAAAATTACGAAATGTTTTCACCAGTAGAAATTTATAATGAAGATTCCCTTTTCGAAAAGATCAACGGGAAAGCACCTTTATACCTCGAAGCAGGCTTTAAAGAACTTAAAACCCAGCGATTTGCCAAAAAAGATGAAAAATCCCTGTGGATGGAGCTTTATTTGTTTGATATGGGCAAAAATCAGAACGCTTTCGCCGTTTACAGCCAGCAGAAAAGAAAAAACTCTGTAAATATAGACGACATCGAAAATGCCTACCGTACTTCAAATGGCCTATATGCAGTGCACGGCAAGTTCTATATCGAAATGGTCGGTTCTAAGGAATCCGAAATACTTCATAATGCAATGCAGCGAACTTTGGGAAATATCAAGAGTAAGGTTGAAATTAAAGAGAAAAAAGAAATCGGGGAAAAGCAATTGCTGGCCTTGGATAATATGATCGAAGGCAGTGAGAATTTCTATACCGCAAGTGCTTTCGGATATCAGGGATTTACAGATATTTATTCAGCAAGTTACAGATTCGAAGATACAGAAGTTATCGGGTACCTGAGCAGAAGAGAAAATCCCGAAAAAGCGAAAAAGCTCATGGAAGACTATGTTAAATTCCTGCAAGATAACGATGCCAAAGAAAAAACAACAGACAATAAAATACTAAATGAAATCGGAACCAAAGCCTTTGATTTTTACGGTTACTGGATGATAATTTTTGCAGAAGGTGACTTCATAGCGGGAGTTCACGAAGCAGAAAGCAAGGAAAATGCCGTTAAGCTGGCAGAAGGCCTTGCAGAAAAAATTAAATCTTTAAAATAGATTTTTACATGGAAAATAAAATAAAAAGAAGAGAATTCATTAAAAGACTTACAAAAACAGGTGCTGCAGTCGGAATAACTGCAGCCGGCGCTTATTTAACGCTTGACAGAAAAGGACCAGGCGGTGATGAAGGAAATGACCTGGTAAGTTATCCCGACTTTTCAGTGGCCGGCAAGCAGGGACAGGTTTTAAGTGTCGCAAAAGGGCCAGATAGAAAAGAAACAGTAAGAAAGGCCATAGAATTGCTGGGAGGCATGGATCGATTTATCGAAAAAGGTGACACCGTTGCCATTAAGCCGAATGTCGCTTTCGCAACTCCTGCCATGCTTTGTGCTACCACTAACCCAGACCTGATAGTAGAGGTGGTTAAGCTTTGCTACAAAGCCGGTGCTAAAGAAGTCATCGTAACAGACAATCCGATCAATGACCCTTCCAGTTGTTTTACTTTAAGCGGGATAGGAAGTGCCGTCGAGAAGACCCAGGCAAAAGTAATCCTTCCTAAACAGAACCTTTTTAAGAATACGACACTGGACAATGGAAAGCTTATCGTGGACTGGCCTGTATTTTTCGAGCCATTTGCCAATATTGACAAGATAATAGGGATCACGCCTGTAAAAGATCACCACAGAAGCGAAGCTTCAATGACGATGAAGAACTGGTACGGCCTTTTAGGGGGCAGAAGAAATATATTCCATCAGGATATAAACCGCATAATTTCTGAACTGTCACAGATGATTAAACCGACTTTCGTCATACTGGACGGCACTCAGTCGATGATAACTAACGGCCCGACGGGAGGGTCACTTTCTGATCTCAGGCAGACAAATACCATGATCGCAAGTACGGATATGGTGGCGGCAGATACATTCGGAGCAGGACTTCTTGATCTGAAAGTCAAAGATCTTCCCTATTTGAGACAGGCGGTAAATGCGGGTGTCGGCACGACTGATATTGAATCTTTAAAACCAAAAATTGCTGAGGCAGGACTAAAATAATGAAGATTGTTACTACAAGAAGGATAAGCCAGATATTCTTTTTCGGCCTTTTTATCTTCTTCTGTGTTGCAAGTACCGTAGGAACCGAATGGTGGCAAATCAGGGACTGGCCCGTTAACTGGATATTGCAGCTTGATCCGCTTGTGGGGCTGATGTCTCTTTTAACAACTCATAAGCTTTATTGGCCCTTGTTGTGGGGTGCAGGAACTGTTGTTCTGACTATAATCTTCGGCAGATTTTTCTGCAGCTGGGTATGTCCATTCGGTTCAATGCATCATTTCTTAGGATGGATCGGCAGAAGAAAAAAGAAAGTGCCTAAACAGATAGAACTTAACAAATACAGAAAAGCTCAAAACATAAAATATTTTATCCTGGCAGTATTTATAGGTTTGGCAATATTCCCTTCGGCAACCGCTACCTTACAGGCAGGATTACTTGACCCAATCCCCCTGGTGACAAGAAGTATAAATTTGACACTTCTTCCTCTTGCAGACAGTTCCACGAATACAATCTTCGTAAATGACAGGTATTACGAAGGAGCATGGCTTGTATTTACGATATTCATTTCTGCCCTGCTTTTGAATTTCGTGATACCGAGATTTTATTGCAGATTCGTTTGCCCTCTTGGTGCATTTTTTGGAATAATAAACAGGTTTGCGATCTGGAGGATAGGCAAAAACAAGGAAGAATGCCTCAATTGCGGAATTTGTGAAAAGAATTGTGAAGGGGGATGCGAACCGATGGGTGAGATTAAATGGAACGAATGCGTGCTTTGTTTTAACTGCCTGGATGACTGCAAGCACGGTATGATCGCCTATCAGCCAGAGAAATCCGCCGGCGGAGAACAAGCATACCCCGATGTTTCAAGAAGAGGCTTTGTTTGGTCAATTGCCGCGGGAGCAGTGGCAGCACCGGTTATTAGGCTTGCAGGGACTGCAGAAAGCAACTGGTATCATAAAATAATCCGGCCACCTGGAGCATTGCCGGAGGAAGAATTCCTGAAAAGATGCATAAAATGCGGCCAGTGTATGAGAGTTTGTCCGACAAATGTCATACAGCCTGCGAGCGTGGCAGGAGGAATCGAAAATTTATGGACACCGGTTTTAAACAACCGGATCGGTACCAGCGGATGTCAGCTTAACTGTACCGCCTGCAGTCAGATTTGTCCCACCGCTGCCCTGAGACCTATAACCCTGGAGGAAAAACTCGGTGTCGGAGAATTCGAGGATAAAGGACCTATCAAGCTTGGTACCGCTTTTTTTGACAGAAACAGGTGTCTGCCTTGGGCGATGAACAAGCCCTGCATTGTATGTCAGGAAAACTGCCCTGTTAGTCCGAAGGCTATCTACACCAAAGAAGTCTTCAATACGGTCAGAAACGGAAACCACAAGGTAGTTAAAGTTGACGGCACCATTTTATCACTTGACGGGAATCTGCCTGAAAATGAATATGCCGGTGGAGATTATTACTGTTTCATAGAAGATAAAAAATTTAAAATCTTGCAAAACGCTAGGAATTCTATTAAAATTCAAAATGAGCAAGATAATGAAATTAGTATAGAGGGCAGGGATATTAAGATAAAAGTAAAATTGCAGCGCCCTTACATCGACCTTGAAAGATGCATAGGATGCGGGGTTTGTGAACACGAATGTCCCGTAACCGGCAAAAAAGCGGTAAGGGTTTCCGGTGAGGGAGAATCGAGAAGCAGTGAAAGGTCATTGCTTCTTTAAACGGGAAAATGCGGGAGGTATCATGGGGGAATTAATCTTCCTTAGATCTAACCTGCAAAATAAACTTAAAATAAAACTGTTTTTTTCGGAGGAACTGGAACATGGACCAAAAAAATAAAAATCTCAACAGGAGGAACTTTCTAAAAGGAGCAGGAGCTGTCAGTGTGGGATCTGTTTTTGCAAAAGAAAGTTTAGCAGGCAACCACGGCGCAAAGGATCCCAATAAGGCTGAAAAAGAAACAAAGATGCCACAGGTTCCTAAAAGAAAATTCGGCAGATCTGATGAAAAAGTTCCCGCCTTGTCCCTTGGCTGTATGTTCGATATACCGAACAGCCAGATAGTTCTGAGAAACTGCGTTAAATGGGGAGTAAATTATTGGGATACAGCCCATGCTTATCAAGGCGGTAAAAGCGAAGAAGGTATCGGTAAATTCATCAAAAGAAGTCCCGAGTTAAGAAAGAATCTATTTATAGTAACTAAATCTTCCCGTGCAAGAACAATGGAAGAAAAAGAACAAAGACTGCAGACAAGCTTTAAAAGAATGAATACCGACTATATTGATCTTCTGTATGGAATCCATAATTGCAGCCGGGGTGAACAGCTGACAGATGATTTGAGAAAATGGGCTGAAGAAAAAAAGAAAAAAGGTCAAATCAGGTATTTCGGCTTCAGCACTCACAAGAACATGCCCGAAGTGCTTATGGCGGCATCTAAAACCGACTGGATAGACGGCATTATGACATCTTACAACTTCAGGCTGATGCAGCGAAATGACATGAAGGAAGCCGTACAGGCCTGTAACGAAAAGGGAATCGCCCTGATAGCGATGAAGGTAGTTGGGAAGACCAGGAAAAGAGATGAAGAACAGGAAATGCTGAAACCCTTTATCGAAAAAGGATACACTCCGGCACAAGCAAAAATCAAGGCGGTTCTTTCTGATGAAAGATTCTGTACAGCATGCATCCGAATGGAAAATGTCGGGCTTGTACGTGAAAATGTGGAAGCGGTATTGGATAAAAAGAAGCTTACCAAAGGCGAAATGAATATACTCAAAAATTATGCTGATGCAACCTGCAGTGATTACTGTGCAGGATGTTCTAATATCTGTGAAAAAGCATTGCCGGAAATGCCTTATGTAAGCGAGATAATGAGATATCTCATGTACTACAACAGCTACGGAGATACAGAAAGAGCAAGGGAGCTTTTCGCCGAGATCCCGGCAAATATTCGAAGAAACCTGAATAACTTCGATTACAGAAAAGTTGAAGCGGTCTGCCCGCAGAGAATAGCTGTAAGTAAATGCATGAATGAAGCAGTTTCGAAACTGGCTTAATGATTAAAAACATTGATCTTTTACCAAAATCGCTTTTAAATTTGCTTTGAGATAAATGCTTTATTTACAAGACTTTATAGTGGAGAATAATTTTTTCTCTTTGTTGCGGGACGTCATTTTGGTATAATGATGTCAGAAATGAATGGCGATTAGAAGTAAGTCGGTTTCGGAGGTTATGATGAAGAAGTTTTATTACGATAAGTGGTTGCCGTTTATAGTCACTAAAAGGAGAATCCTTATACTTGCCATTGCAAGTTACATCGCAATGTGCTAGGCAATCATAACAAAAGATTTTAGGCCGTCGAAAAGGCGGCCTTTTTAATGCGCTTCATTTACTTGACATTATCATGCCGGAAAATTAAGCTATCTCTTTTAAAATTAAATGAGGAACAAAATATGATAGTTCTAACAGGTGGTGCAGGCTTTATAGGTTCTGCCATTATCGCAAAATTAAATAAAAAAGGCATCAATGATATCCTTGTAGTCGATGAACTTCAGACAGATCACAGATGGAAAAACCTTCGAAAGCTTTCGTATGCCGATTACATGGAAAAAGATGATTTTTTAGAGACCGTGGAGGAAAACAAGCTCGAGGGTATTAAGTCGGTTATCCATATGGGAGCCTGCTCCAGCACCACTGAAAAAGACGCCTCATTTCTGGTTAAGAATAATTTTGAATATACAAAAAAACTGGCTACCTGGTCACTTATGCAGGGAGCGAGATTTATTTATGCATCCAGTGCAGCAACATACGGAGACGGAGAGCAGGGTTTCAGAGACGATGAAAGCAAAATAGAAAAGCTTGTCCCGCTGAATATGTATGGATACTCAAAGCAGATGTTTGATCTTTGGGCCAGTAAAAAAGGTGTCCTGGGGCAGATCGTCGGTTTGAAATATTTCAATGTTTACGGCCCTAACGAATATCATAAAGGCTCTATGAGAAGTTTTATATTGAAAGCATTCGAACAGATAAAGGAAACAGGGAAGGTAAAGCTTTTTAAATCTCATCGTCCCGAATATAAAGACGGCGAGCAACTCAGAGATTTTGTCTATGTTAAAGATGCAGTAGATATGACACTGTTCTTTCTAGAACATAAGAATATCGGCGGACTGTATAATGTTGGAACCGGGAAGGCAAGGAACTGGAATGATCTGGTAAATGCTACTTTTGCTGCCCTGGACAAAGAGCCGAACATTGAATACATACCTATGCCGGAATCCATTCGAGACCAGTATCAGTATTACACTCAGGCAGAAATTTCCAAGATCAGAAAAGCTGGATACGACAAAGAAACCTGGACACTTGAAGATGCAATAAAAGATTATGTCCAGAATTACCTTACAAAAGGTGAATATTTAAGCGGGATTTAAAAATGCCTTTTACGCCTTATCATTTCGGCTTCAGCGGATTTATCGCCCTGATATTAAAAAAATGGCTTAATCTGCCGATTTTAATACTGGCAAATGTCGCAATCGATATCGAGGTTTTGGTAATCGGCTTTCTGAATCTCGGCTGGCCGGTTCACAGGTATGCACACACGCTTTTAGGAGCAACAATTGTGGGTGTGTTATGGGGTTCCGGTCGGTTATTTTCTTAATCCTTTTTTCAAGTGGTTCATGGACTTGCTTAAACTTCCATTTGCGGCCGGATTTAAAACAGCTTTAATATCCGGAGTGATCGGCGCCTGGACACATATTCTTATCGACGGTATTTATCATTACGATGTAAGGCTATTCTGGCCTGCCGAAAAACACTATTACTGGAAGTTTTTTCATAATAAATCATTATATCTAAGTCAGCCGGTTGTAAAAAAAACATGTCTTGTTTTCTGGGCAGTTGCAATTATTCTTTACGGAATATATTTGCTGAATACTCTGCTCAAAAATAAATAAAATTGTTATGATTTTATAATTTTTAACCATAACTTGCCTTGATTAAGGTTTTAGCGTATAATTTTCGGCTCTGTTAACTTTAAATTTATGTGGAAATTAAAATGTCAAATGAGATTATTGAAAAACTGGATATTTTAAAACGCGGTACAGTAGACATATTAAGCGAAGAAGAACTCGCAGATAAACTGGAAAAATCTGCAAAGGAAAACAAACCTCTGAGAATAAAACTCGGACTTGACCCTACAAGCCCTGATATTCATCTCGGCCATACGGTTGTCTTAAGAAAGATGAAACAGTTTCAGGACATGGGGCATAAAGCGGTTCTCATCATCGGCGATTATACCGCAAGGATCGGTGATCCCACCGGACAAAATACCACTCGTCCAATGCTTACAGGCGAGGAGATCGAAGAAAATGCCAAAACCTATTTTCAGCAGGCAGGGAAAATTCTGGATACTTCCAAGGAAAAGCTGGAAGTAAGGTACAACAGTGAATGGCTTGCAGAACTTGACCTTGCAGAAATACTTCAACTAACCAGTAACATGACAGTTGCCAGGATGCTGGAAAGGGACACTTTCGAAATAAGATATAAAAAAGGCGATCCGATCGGTATTCATGAATTTCTGTACCCCCTCATGCAGGGTTATGATTCAGTAATGATCAAAAGTGACGTGGAACTTGGCGGCACGGATCAGACATTCAATAATCTAATCGGAAGAGACCTGCAGAGAATAGAAGAACAGGAACCGCAGGTAGTTCTTACAATGCCGATACTAGTCGGTCTTGACGGCAAAGAAAAAATGAGTAAATCAAAAGGCAATTATATAGGCGTCACCGAAAAACCGAAAGACATGTTCGGAAAAGTGATGAGTATTACCGATGAACTCATGGAAAATTATTTCACCCTTTTAACGGATATGCCCAAGGATAAGATAGAAGAAATGACCGATCCGTCAAAGACTCATCCCAAAACTGCTAAAGTGACACTGGCAGAAATGATCGTGAGTCAGTTTTATGACGAAAAAACGGCACAGGATGCAGAAGCTCATTTCGAGAAAGTGTTCGCAGAGAAAAAACTGCCCGACGACATGCCGGAAATTCTGATTTCGAACGAACCTCTTATAGCAAAAAAACTGGTGGTTGAAAGTGGACTCGTTAAAAGCGGCGGGGAAGCTAAGAGGATGATCAAACAGTCAGCGGTAAGTATTAACGGGGAAAAGATCAAAGATCCAAATCTTGAGATAAAACCCGAAGAAAATATGGTGCTTCAAATCGGCAAGAGAAGATTTGCGAAAATCAAAATTACCTGAACAGAGAAGAAATTTTTTACTAAAATAAAATTAATTATTTTATATTTATCAGGGACATATTTATAGTATGTTTCATATAATACACAAATTAAGTAAAATTCTTACACAAAGCTTGCAAAAATATATTCATTGATTATTATTAATTAAACATTAAGACTTTGACAAACAATAATATTTTTGGCAAAATGAAAAAAGATTTGAACTAAATACCTTTAACGAGGTATAATAGATTACCATTTTTCTCCCTCTTTGGGGACGCCGACAAGAACTTCTTGCGGCGTTCCTTTTTTTATTCGCAGAAAAATTCCGTATTTATAATTAAGATAAACGAATTATTTATTTAAATGATCAATAAGGCCTGCCGCAGCATTTTTTATATTTCTTACCACTGCCGCACGGACAAGGGTCATTTCTGCCGACCTTTGGAGAATCAAGCGTGATCTGCTGAACTTTATTATCGGTTTGAGGTGCCTGTGCCGCTGCCCTCTGTCTTTCGGCCATTGCAAACTGCTGAACCTGGTCATGTTCCATCTGACTTACATTCCAGACGCTTCTGGCTTTGGCACCGGCTTCCAGGTGAACCTTGAATACAATATCTGTCACCCTCTGTTCGATCGTTTTCAGCATGTCATTGAATAATCTGAAACCTTCTCGCTTATATTCGATCTTCGGATCTTTTTCAGCGAAAGACCTTGTCCAGATGCTGCTCTTCAGGTGATCCATTGTATAAAGATGGTCTTTCCAGACGCTGTCATATACCTGAAGCAATACATATTTTTCAAGGTCAGAAAGCTCTTTTCTCAAAAATTTCCTGCCTTCGTTTTTAAGAACATCAAGCCTTATCTCACCATCATCTTCTACTTGATCCATATCAAGTGAAGTGTCAAATCTTTTGTTTATCCAGTCGACAAGTTCTTCCCTGTTAAGATTTGCCTTTTGTTCTTCGATCTCTTTTTCGAGCTGGCCGTTGCTATAACTGCTGCTCAACTCCATCAATCTTTTATGGAGAGTCTGCGGTTTCAAATCCTTTATTTCCTCTGCAGAAATATCCGCATTGTATTTAGCCTTTGCCCAATCTGCTATCATCTCATAGCCATAGATATTCTCACCTTCCGGGCCGTAGGCCATATTCATTGCAAACTCTACAGGATATTCGATCTCGCGCTGCTTATATTTTTCCTGCACTTTATTTTTAAGGGTCTCGATAACGTCTTCTACAGATTTTTCTTTTATCTCTGAAATATTAACCTTGATCTCGAATTTATTTTTGGCCCAATCCCTGAGAGTCTTTGCAGGAAAATCCTCTTTGAGGAATTCAATTATCTGCGAACAATCTTTCCTGTCCACAAGTTCACAGGCAGCTTCAGCGATATTTTCCTCAATTTCGCCTGCAGACATTTTTTTAACTTTAGAAGGTGTCAGCTGAACGCTGAATGAACTCATAGCCCACTTGCAAAGCCCTTGCTCATTCCATGTGGAACGGTCCTGGAAATCTTCGAGATATTCACCCAGTGAAAGTGATATTTCATTTCGGACATTAGCTTTGGTCTTATCCTTGATGTTACTTTCAACCTCTTCTGCATCCAGATTTCTTACCTCGGAGCTTCGAAGTTCAACATCAAAATTGTTTTTCGCCCATTCGATAATACAGTTTTCAGGGTACTTGTCGTCAAGAGTACTGTTGCAGGCATCCTCTATCGACCTTTCCAGCATTTCCCAGATAATGTCTTTAAGGTTTTCACCCTTGAGAACTTCCTTTCTTCTGGAATAAAATATCTTTCTCTGGTAATCCATTACTTCATCATATTCCAGAAGGCTTTTTCTTATTTCGAAGTTCTTTTCTTCAACCTTTTTCTGTGCCTTTTCAATCCCCTTGCTGATTCTTTTGTGATAGATCGGATCCCCTTCCTGCCAGCCGATCCACGACAAGGCCTTTTTTGTCCAGTCAGGAGAAAATATCCTCATGAGGTCATCGTCGAAACTCAGGAAAAACTGACTTGAACCGGGATCACCCTGTCTTCCCGAACGTCCCCTGAGCTGATTATCAATTCGTCTTGCTTCGTGACGTTCGGTACCTATTATATGAAGTCCTCCACATTCCTTCACCTCATCAGTGATCTTTATATCGGTACCACGACCTGCCATATTCGTAGCAATTGTCACGTTACCCCGGCTTCTGCCCTGCCTGTCAGTATGCTGATGTCCCGCTTTAGCAACAATAGCAGCTTCACGTGCATGCTGTTTTGCATTTAAAACTTCATGGTCAACACCATGCTTTCTTTTAAGTGCCTTTGAGATAGCTTCACTTTTCTCGATACTTATTGTGCCGACCAGTATCGGTCTGCCCTGAAGTGACACTTCATTTATGTTTTCCACAATTGCATCAAATTTTTCTTTAGAACCCTTATATATAACATCTTCTCTGTCATCTCTTATACAAGGTTCATTAGTGGGGATCTGGACTACGTCCAGGCCGTAAATACTCATAAATTCTTCTGCCTCGGTGACAGCTGTACCTGTCATACCGGCAACCTGATCATAAAGTTTAAAGAAGTTCTGAAGGGTAATAGTTGCAAGGGTCTGCGTCTCTTCCTTGATCTCTACATTCTCTTTTGCCTCAACTGCCTGATGAAGCCCATCTGACCATTGCCTGCCTTCCATAAGCCTTCCGGTGAACTCATCGACGATAACTACCTTGTTATCGATCACCACGTAATCTTTCTCCCGCTCGAAGACAATATGAGCCCTCAAGCTCTGCTCCAACAGATGGGGCCATTCCATATTCGAACCGGTAAAGAAGGAACCGACACCGGCAATTTCCTGAGCTGCTCCAACCCCCTCATGGGTCAAATGAACTGCCTTTTTATCGAACTCAACCTCGTAATATTGCGTCTTGGTTTCCAATTCATCCTGAGCTGCCTGCTGTTCTTTCTGCAACTTTTCAAAAGTTTTTTCAGCTTTTTCTATTCTTTCCTTATTCTTTTCTTTCTTTGCTTCGGATAGTTCACCTTCAGTGTTGGCGATCTTTCTTTCGAGTGAATCTATCTTATTTTTGACCCGGTCATAACCCTTTTGAAGTGAGATCAACTGCTTTGCCACACCGTCGGCTTTTTTATACCTGCTGACATCATCGAATGCAGGACCTGAAATAATCAAGGGTGTCCTGGCTTCATCGATAAGAATCGAGTCAACCTCATCAATTATACAATATTCCAGAGGACCCTGTACCATATCATCGATGGACATCTTCATGTTGTCACGAAGATAATCAAAACCGAACTCATTATTCGTTCCATAAGTGACATCCTTCTGATACTGCTCTCTTCTTGTGCCTCCGGAAGTATCCATGGAAGACTGAATAGCCCCCACGCTCATTCCCAATGCTTCATAAACCGGCTCCATCCATTCCGCGTCACGCTTTGCAAGATAGTCGTTAACTGTAATTATATGAACTTTCCTGCCGGTCAAATGCACCATATATGCTGATAGTGTGGCAACCAAGGTCTTACCTTCACCTGTTGCCATCTCCGCGATCTTGCCGTCATAGAGAACATGTCCTCCGATAAGTTGAACATTGAAGTGACGCATATTGACTTTTCTGCTTGCCACCTCTCTTACCACTGCAAAAGCCTCTGGTAGAATATCTTCAGGCTGAAAACCGTTCTTGAGCTTTTCTTTGAATTCATCCGTCTTGGCCCTGAGCTGATCGTCACTTAGTGAACGCATTAGCTCTTCGAACTCGCCCGTTCTGTCAACAGTTTCCTGGTAAGATTTCAAGATTCGCTCGTTTCTGGAGCCGAATATATTTTTTAAAGTTTGACTTATTCTACTTACTACCATAGACTTTTCAGCTTTTCAAAAATATCAAGTATTTACTCTAGTAACATATTCACCGCTTCGGGTATCTACCCGAATAATATCCCCTTTTTTTATAAACGGCGGTGCCTGAACAGTTATACCCGTTTCAAGCTCAACAGGTTTATATTGATTTGTAGCAGTTGCTCCTTTTATTTCCGGCGGTGCCTGAACAACCTCAAGATCAACAGTATTAGGCAGGTCGATTATCACCGGCTTGCCCTCATAAAGACTTATCTGAATCTTTTCATTCGCTTTTAAGTATTTTTTACCATCTCCGAATTGGTCGTCATTCAAAAATATCTGCTCATAGGTTTCAGTATCCATAAAAACATGCTCGTCGCCGCTGGAATAAAGATATTCATAAATTCTCTTATCCAGGTACGCCTGTTCCACCTGTTCATCTGAGCGAAGGCGCACGTTTTGTATTGAACCGTCCTCGATGCTTCTTAACTTAGTCTGATACACAGCACCGCCCTTTCCGAGCTTAACGTGCTGATAATCCACCACTATATATAATTTACCATCGATTTTTATGCTTTGACCTTTGTTCATTTCGGATGCTTTCATGGGTATCTCCAAAATAAAAATTACAATAAAATTATGAGGGGAAGTATGGCAAAAAAGTATTATATTGTCAAGAAATCATAGCTGATACTTCTTTTCTCTCTACCGTTTCTTTGACTTTCTGTTCGATTTACGCTTGTTTTTCTTTCCTTTCCTTCTGCTCTTTTTACCTTTTTTCCTCTTCTTTTTGGAAGGTTTTGAAACCAGGGGTTCTTTGGGAGCAAGCGAAAGCTGTCTTGCAGGCAGATTAACTGAAACTATTTTGCACTTTAAAGGCCTGCCCAAGTGAAGTTTAAGTCCGCTTCGCTGCCCTTTTACGCAATTGGTCTTGGGATTATAATTCCACCTGTCAGGGCCGAGGTCACCAAGATCGATCAGTCCCTCTATGCCGTATCTTTTCGATTCCGCAAAAATGCCGAAATTAGTTAAGCCGGTAATAACACAATCAAGCTCATCTCCTATATGTCTTTTAAGCATGTGAAGGATCATTACTTCCTTCAGGTCTCTTTCTGCATCTTCTGCCCTCTGCTCGGTAAAACTGATATGCTCGCCGACTTTCTTTAATTCATCTTTTTCTACTACTGCATTGCTATCCTGTCCTTTGAGTTGTCCTTTTATATGGCTATCCAGAAGACGATGAACCATCAGATCGGCATATCTTCGGATAGGACTGGTGAAATGACAATAATTGGTAGATGCAAGTGCCCAATGTCCCATCTCAAGAGGAGAATAAACCGCCCTCTCAAAACTCCTTAAAACCATAAGATTAACTGCCAATGAATATTCCTTTTCCTTTACCGAATCCAGCAGTTTTTGCAGATCAGATTTAGATGGTTCTTTGGGAAAATCAAGGCCGAAACTTTTCAGCAGTCTCGCAAGGCTTTTCATGCTCAAAGGATCGGGGCTGGGATGAATTCTCCGCATAAAAGGAATATCCTTTTTATCAAAAAGGTGGGCCACAGCCTCGTTAGCCTCTACCATGAACATTTCAATTATAGTGTGAGGATAACTGTCATCAGCTTTTTGGGCGCCGGTAACCTGTCCTTTTTCATCGAAAATAATCTCCATCTCCGGTATATCAAGATGAAGCATTCCCTCTTTATATCTGCGGGCTTCGATCCGCCTGGAAAGTTTCTCCATATTTTTCATCAGGTCGATAACGTTTTGATCGAAATCGTTATTCTTCTTTTTGATTATAGCATCGGCCTGATGGTAGGTAAGTCTCTGAGATGATCTTATCATACTATTTGTATAGCGGCGGTTTAAAATATTCGCATCATGGTCATAAGTAATGTAAACGCTTTTTGCATACCTGTTCTTATCCGGCTGAAGACTGCAGACACCGTTACTGAGTATCTCAGGCAGCATGGGAATAGTCTTTTCCGGCAGATAAACACTGTTTCCCCTCTCCTGAGCCTCTTCATCCAGAGCCGACCCCTGTGTAACAAAATTGCTTACATCTGCGATATGAACACCGAGTACATAATTACCTTCCTTATCGAACTCAAGACTAATAGCATCATCAAAATCCTTGGAGTCAGGAGGATCAATCGTGACTATAACCTTGTCGGTTATATCTTCTCTGTCCTTTTTGTCTTCAGGATCATAACTTCTTGCCATCTCTCCCGCCTGATCAAGGCATTCTTTATCGAATTCTTCAGGTATATGGTATTGATGAATTACAGATTGTATCTCAGAATCGTATTTACCTGCTTTTCCAAGTACTTTTGTAATTACACCCTGACCAGCGAATTGCCGGGTTGGATATTGAAGTATCTCAACCACAACTTTCTGGTTCTTCTTTGCGTTTTTGGCACTGACATCTTCCACTACTACCGGTTCAGTAAAAGCTGTGCCGTCAGGTATAACGATCCAACCTTCAGAGGTCTTTTTCAATGTACCGACAAATCTATCGTGAGCTCTTTCAAGAATATCAACTATCCTGCCGCTCAGAAGCATTTCCTTTTTCTTTTTTTTCTTTTTAGAGACTTTGGCTACGACAGTATCTCCAGTCATTGCACCTTTTGTTTTTTTGGCAGGTATGAAAAGATCACCATGCAGGGTGGGATCAAGGGGAACAACAAAGCCGAAGCCCTTCTTTTTACCCCTGAAGGTACCCACTATCTTGCCGGCCATGGGAGGCAGGGAAACCGCATCATTCGAACTGACTACAATCTGCCCATTTTCCGCTAAGTCCTCAATATCCTCTTTAAACTGTTCATAATCTTCCTCAGGTATATCCAGCGTATCAGCGAGCCGCTTGATTTTTTGCGGTGAATATTCCTTATGCTTAAGCAGGTTCAATATCTTGTGTTTGTAAATCTCCGGCATAATTCCCTTTTCTTTAAAAACCAAAAGCGACCAGCCTGTTGGCCGGCCGCTGTTAAAACTAATTTTACCAAATTTTAATTTAAGACTTTTGAGCAGTCAAAGCATTAAGCTTTTTAGCCAGCCTGGATTTCTTTCTGGATGCGGTCTTTTTATTCATTGTGCTGGTCGATGAAATTTTATCCAGAAGTTTCTTAGTTAACCGGAATTGCTCTTTTGCAACTTCGGCATCTCCAGTTTCCAAAGCCTGTTCGAACTTCTTGATCTGGGTATTTAATCTGCTCTTGCGAGCCCTGTTTATCATTCTTTTTCTTTTGTTTTGTCTTACTCTTTTTTTGGCTGATAAAGAATGTGCCACTTTATACTCCTGTATCCTTCAAATTTTAAACTAACAAACTTATTTTCACTGAGAGGTTGGCCCAGTTAATTCTTTTCGTAATATGTCTACTCTATCACGAACATCCCTGAATGCAAAATCAATTTGAGCAATTTTTCTATAAAGTTCAAATGCTTTCTGCTTTTCCTCCCTCGCTTCGTAAGTTTTTGCCAGGTTATACTGTAAATTCTTGGCAATTTCATCAGAATTAATTTTATGTGATTCTATAGCATTTTTAAAGATATCGACTGCATCAGGATACCATTGTTTTTCATAAAAACAAAGGCCGATCTTATTCATTGCTCGTATCTTGTACTTAGGATCCCGCTGTGCCTCCTGCAAAAGCGGTATCGCTTCATCAAACTTACCAGCATCCATCAAACGGCTTGCATATTGGTATTTTATCTTTCTGTCCGTGGGATAATTTTCTTCACATCTTTTATAAAAATGTAGTTCAAATTTCCTGATCCTTTCACTCAGGAAATCCACATTTTCCTTTGCCTTCTGATTGCCGGGATTTTTTTCGAGAATTTCCTGCGCCTTTCGGAGTTTCCTTTTTAATTGGTTTATTCTTATTTCACCGGCCCTCTGTTCAAATGCGAAATTTTTCTGTTCGTCCGCAGCTTTGGCAAGTAAGGATATAGCTTCATTTTCCAGTTCTTCTTTTTTTGTCTTTGCAAGAGTGTTTGCGAGATTGAAAATATTTTTGGAGCTGGAAGGGTCTTTCTGATATTGCTTTCTTGCAGAATCTATTGCCTTCTGCTGAAAATCTTCACTTTTCAAATTCGCTTTCTGCGCCTGCAATTCCTCTTGTTCCTGACGATTCTTTATAGAAACCCTGAAATCTTCTCCCATATCGTATTTCCCTTTGGACATGGCCAATTCTGCAGTCAGATTTTTATATTCCACCGCAAGTTCCCTGTCTTCAGGTTTTCTCTGAATTGCACATCTTAAAGCAGCAAGAGCTCTCTCAGGTTTTTCCATCTCCTTATAAGTATCTTTCAATAAAAGAAAGATCGGAACGGAAGGTTTATCTCTAGAATTATTTTTTTGAAACGCCAGATCCGCTATCCAAAGTACAACTTTCTCAAGATCAGCTTCTTTTGCGGCCTTTAGAAGATTTTCGGCAAAATTTAAATTATCCGGGTCTTTTGCCAGTAAATACTCAGAATTTATCATCCTTTCCAGAGGTTCTTTAGCCCTGAGCTTTTTCACTTTCTCCATTACTGTAGGCTTTTTGCCGCCTTCTGATTTTCTTTTCAAAGCCAGATCATATAAGGGCACATGTCCCCTGTTTATCTCTTCAGGGGCGTACTTCAACCCCTCAAGGTACATTTCTATAGCATACTCATAATTTCCTGAGGAAGCTACTTTCTGAGCCCTTTGAAAAAAAAGCTCTGCCTTTTCCAAACTCTCTTTATTGTATTTTTCTGCCATTTTTGTATTATCAATTAAAATTTAAAGTATTTATGTTATTAATCGGTCAGTTTTTGTCAATAAATAAATACTTGTATTAAATCACTTTCATTGTTATAAACACGTTTTAAAATTGTTCGCACTAATAAAGTTGACTCAAATTAAGGAAGGTAAAAATGATTTCAGCATTAGAACAATACGATCCTAAAATTTACGAATTGATAAGACAGGAAGAAGCAAGACAAGGTGGTTCTATCAGGCTCATAGCCTCAGAAAATTACGTTTCTAAAGCTGTTATGCAGGCAGAAGGAAGCTGCCTGACCAATAAGTATTCTGAGGGATATCCAAGTAAAAGATATTATGAAGGTCAGGACGTTACAGATCTGATTGAGATCACAGCTCAGGAAAGAGCGAAAAAAGTTTTCGACGCAGACCACGCAAACGTGCAGCCTTATTCAGGTTCAGTTGCAAACCTTGCTGCTTATCTTGCATTGGCAGAACCGGGCGATACAATAATGGGACTTTCTTTGCCTCACGGCGGACACCTTACCCATGGCTGGAAAGTGAGCATCACAGGAAAAATATTTAATTCCGTTCAATACGAAGTTGATGACAACACAGGAAGGTTCGACTATGACCGAATAAGAGAACTTGCAAAAAAACATAAGCCTAAGATAATTGTTTCAGGTGCAACTGCCTATCCCAGAGAAATCGATTTTAAAGCTTTCGGAGATATTGCCAGAGAAGCAGGTGCGTATCATGTCAGTGATATTGCTCACATATCAGGCCTTGTTGTAGCTGATCTGCATAATTCTCCAGTTCCACATGCTGACATCGTATCGACCACGACACATAAAACCCTGAGAGGCCCACGGGGCGGAATGTTGCTATGCAAAGATGAACACAGTTCTAAAGTTGACAAATCCGTGTTTCCGGGTTTACAGGGCGGCCCTCACATGCATACGCTTACCTCGATCGCAGTAGCTTTGGCAGAAGCAGATACTCCCGAATTCGTAGATTATGCAAAACAGATCATCAAAAATGCAAAAGCCCTGGCTGAAAAGTTAATGGAATTCGGTTTTAAACTGGTTTCAGACGGCACGGATAACCATTTACTTTTACTGGACCTTAGAAACAAAGATATTCCCGGTAAAAAACTTGCAAAGGCACTTAATAGGGCAAGGATCATCGCCAACTGTAACTCAGTACCTAATGATCCAGCACCCCCTTTCAATCCAAGCGGATTAAGGCTGGGAACTCCTGCAATGACTACAAGAGGAATGAAAGAACCTCAGGCAGAGCAAATTGCATCTTTTATAAATACAGTAGCTGAAAACATTGACAATGAAGCAGTAATAGAAAAAGTTGGTAAAGAAGTATTATTGATGTGTTCAGAATTTCCTGTGCCTGAACATTTCATTATTCCCCAAAACGAAAAAGATTAATTTTATTTTTCAGTGTTAAACTTTAATTAGTTTTACAAAAATTTTAAGGCGGCAATAAAGTAAATGCCTCAAAAAAAGCTAAAAGCGGGTATTCTGGGGTTAAATGACAAGGGGATTCAAATAATGAATGCCCTCAATAAAAGTCCATACTTCGAATTAGAGGCAATTGCAGATTCAGACCAGGAAAAAAGCAATAAAACAGCCAAGGATTTTAATTGCAGATCATATGATGATTACAGGCAATTTATTTTACAATGTGAACTTGACTGTTTAGTTGTTACCAAATCATACCACGGCCTTGATGAGTATCTCAAAATGGCGATGAAGAAAAAGTTCAACATCCTGAAATTGCTTCCCCCGGCAGTAAATTTTGAACAATTTTGTGAATATTTCAAACTTGCTGAAGAATGCAATACCACCTTTTGCATTGCGAATTCCTTGCGATTTTCAGAAAGTTATTCAAAACTTAACCAGCTTATAGATGAAGAACAAAAGAAAAAAGCACTTTTCGTAAACGCTAAAATCACTGTTCCCAACAGAGAGCTTGAAAAATGGAGGACGGATGTAAAACTGGCAGGCGGTGGTATTCTGCTTTATGACTCATATACCGCTGTAGATCAAATAGTAACCTGCTTTGACTTACCTGACAGGGTTTTCGCTCTTACCACAAATAAGGCCCTAGACAGAAAACAAAGGTCTTTTATTACCGAAGATACAGCTGTCCTAAACCTCAGCTTTAATGAAAATCTTATCGGTAATATTGTGTGTTTAACGGACGGGAACAAAGAAAAAACTGAATTAAGAATAAGAACAATAGATTATGTATTTGAAAAAATAGATGGATCGATCTTTGTAAAAAACAAGGACTTCGAACTAGTAGAAAAGATCGATTTCCAGTCAAAAACCGAAGAAAATACCCTTAAAATGCTGGAAAATTATGCACTCTCCCTGCTGGAACCGGAAAATAACTCTTTTAAACCAACCAACAAAGAAAATCTTAAAAACATGGCTTTAATCGAGTCAGCCTACCTTTCTGCAAGAACAGCAATGCCTGAGGAACCCAAAAGAATTTTTGAAATAGAAAAAAATGAACCCGGGTTGTTGTGGAGAACATAAAATAAAAAAATAGAAATTGACAAACATTTTGCGACTTAATAACCTATATAAATTAGTATTTTTTTATGTAATACTGGAGGTTACAAATGGATATAAAGAAATTGGTAATGATCATTATTGTTGTTGTTTGTCTTGGAGCGGCTGGGATGATATTCTTTAAATCTTCCGGAGGTGGGGGAGATCAGCTTCAAGGTATAACAAACCAGGAACAAATCTGGGTAAAATGTTCTAACTGCGGGGCTGAGTATCAAATGGGAAAAAGATCTTATTTGGAACAGGAAATCGAGGAAGTAAGAAAGAATCCAAGTCTACAGCATGCTCCTCCAATAAAATGTAAAGAATGCGGGGAATATGCACTTAAAAAAGCTTATAAATGCCCCGAATGTGATTTAGTATTCCCTGCAGGTGCCTCCAGGATACCAGGCTCTGCTGCTGATACCTGCCCTGAATGCGGAAAAAGGGTTTCTGAAATGAAAGAAGAAAAGTAACAAAAAAACTAAATTCTATTCAAAAAAAGCCCGGCTTAGTTCGGGCTTTTTTTGTTAAAAATTAACCGGGAACAAATTTGATATAAAATTGTATAAATCTAAAATAACTGTAATTTCTATTTGAAAATAGTTATAAGTTTTATTATATAAGCACTTTTAATCGATCTCTTGTGAAATGAAAGAACAAAAGGAATGTGAAAAGTGCAGTTTTAAGGATAGTTGCAAGGATGTTTATAACAAATTAGGCAGCTATAAAGGCGAATCTGTGTTTTTGAAAGTTTTGGAAGCTTTTTTAATTCCAATGATCGTTTTTGCTGCTTCATTAACAGCTTTTGACAAAATATTCAGCGAAATTATTGAATCTGATGAATTAAAAATTATATTAAGCCTTTTATCGGCTTTAATAATAACATTTCTTGCAATTTTTATTTTAAAAATTATCATCTGGTTTTTTAGAAAAATAACAGGATAAAAATGATCTTTGACTGGTTAGTGAATAATTCGTTTACAGGCGGCACTCATCCTCCTGACAAAAAACAACTCACGGAGGATAAACCCATTAAGCCTGGCCCCACAGGCAAAGAAATAACCGTACTTTTAAGCCAGCACATTGGTGCCATTGGTGATCCTTTGGTAAAGAAAAAAGACGAAGTGGAAAAAGGACAAAAGATCGGACATAGTGATGCTTATGTTTCAGCACCGGTTCACAGCCCGGTAAAAGGAAAAGTAAAAGATATTTCTTTAAAACCTCACCCGATTCTTGGCAGAAGCATTGGGATAACTATAGAAACCGCAGAGGATAACGAACCCGAAAATATCCTGCCCGATAAAAAATTTAAAAATTATGATACATCAACACTTAACTCAGATAAGATATGCAATGCCGCCCTGGAGGCAGGTATAGTCGGGATGGGAGGGGCAGGATTTCCGACTCGGGTAAAAATCGAATCAAATCCCAGACTTCATAAAGAGATACTTATAATCAACGGCTGTGAATGTGAACCTTATATAACCTGTGACTACAGGTTAATGATTGAATACAGCAATAAGGTCCTCACCGGAACAAAAATGGCGCAAAAATCTGCAGGTTCTTCGAAGGTTTTCATCGGCATCGAAGACAACAAGCCAAAAGCCATCGAAATAATGGAAAATACAATCCAAAACACTGATGGTTGTGAAAATTACGAGGTAGTCCCCTTAAAAACGAAATATCCTCAAGGCGGAGAAAGGCAGCTGATTAAAGCTATCTTGGGTAAGAATGTGCCGACAGGAGCAATACCGCCTATGATGGGAGTTTGCGTTCTGAATGTTTCCACAGCAGCAGCAATTGCAGAAGCAGTAGTATTTAAAAAACCTTTGACTCACAGGGTAGTCACTGTAACCGGTGAAGCTGTAGCAAATCCGGGAAATTACTATGTTCCGATGGGAACCACAGCAAATGAACTTATAGAATTCTGCGGGGGAATAACTCAAAAATCAGCTAAAGTCGTTCTAGGCGGACCGATGATGGGAATAGCCATCGCCGACCTCGATACTCCAATTACCAAAACCTCCGGAGCTTTAACTGTTCTTACCTCTAAACAGATCGGAAGAGCAAAATTCCAGGGAAGAAAGACCCAATGTATCCGCTGCGGCAGGTGCCTGAACGTTTGCCCGGAAAATCTTAATCCTACTCAAATCGCGCACGCAGTTAAAAACAATGATCTGGATATGGCAAAAAGTTATTACATAGATGCATGCATAGAATGTGGTAGCTGCAGCTATGTATGCCCTGCAAATATAGAATTAACCGGTCTGATAAAAACCGGAAAAATACAGTTGGCAAGAAAAAGAAAAAGGATGCCTAAATAATTTTTCTGATCTTATAAATAATTACCAAAGGAAAAAATAAATGCTTAGAGACATTGAAATAGCTCCTTCACCACATATACACGAGGCTTTATCGACAAGAAAGGTAATGCTCGATGTTATTATAGGTTTGCTGCCGGCAATGATAGCTGCAGGATATTTCTTCAGAAAGTATGCTCTTATTCTTATACCAGTTTGCATAATTTCCTGCATGGCGACGGAACTGATCTGCAATGTCTTAGCGAAAAAGGAAAATCCCGGCGCTTCTCTAGGAGATCTTTCCGCAGTCGTTACTGGTATAATACTGGCCCTTTCAGTCCCTCCTACTCTTCCGATCTGGGCTGCGGTTATAGGATCCGCTTTTGCAATAGCCATAGGAAAAATGGTTTTCGGAGGGCTTGGCGGTAATATATTTAATCCTGCAATGGTCGGCAGAGCTTTTTTAACGGCATCTTTCGGAATGATGATGACAACCTGGACAGTGCCTGCAGATATAAATACTCAGATGCCGACAATATCACCTGAAAATGAATCTGTTAATGCAATGACACAGGCGACACCTCTGGGGCACAGTAAAACTGCAATAAAAACAGATCAGGGTTCTCAGTTGGTAAACCACAATATAAAAGCTGCCTTCTGGGGAAACATTGGCGGATGCTTAGGTGAGACAAGTTCCTTTGCCCTCATTATTGGTGGACTTTATTTGCTTCTCAGAAAAACCATAAATATTCATATCCCCCTTGCTGTTTTACTTTCCTCTTTTACATTCGCTTCCATTGCCTGGCTTATCGATCCGGAAGCATATATTTCACCAATCGCCCATTTAATGACAGGTGGATTGCTTATCGGTGCTTTCTTTATAGCAACTGATCCTGTCACTGCACCTTTGACCAAAAGAGGTATGTGGTTCTTCGGCATCGGTATAGGAGCAATTACAATGCTTATCAGGATAGTTGGAGAATATCCGGAAGGTGTCATGTATTCCGTTCTTTTAATGAATGCAGTGACGCCCTTGATAGATAGATTATTTAAACGCGTACCGGCAGGAGGAAAGCCCCATGAAAATGAGTAAACTGATTTATTTTTTAAAACAAAGCTGGCTTCTTATTGCTGCAGCTTTTTTCTTCGGTATGTTGCTTGCAGGAACAAATAATTATCTGCAGCCGAAAATTCAGCAAAATAAAAAAGAAAAAATCAACAAAAAACTGAGCACCCTGATAAACGCTCAGGATTTTGAAAAGGTCGATACTATTACAGTCAAAACTGGGAAAAATAAAAAACTCAAAAGTAATATTTATAAAGCTTTAAAAAATAATTCAGTAATTGGCTGGGGATTTACAACAGAAGGTTCAGGTTTTGCTGATAAGATCGAGTTGATCGTAGCCCTGGACTCCAATATCGACTCCATTAAAGGATATGCCATCCTTTCCAGTAATGAGACTCCGGGTTTCGGAACAAAAATCGAAAATGCATATTTCAAAAATCAGTTTAAAGGTGCTCCTGCAAAAAAACTTGACCTGAAAAAAACGGGTGAAAGCTCAAAGATCGACTCTGAAATTATAGCGATAAGCGGAGCAACCGTAAGTAGTTCAGCCGTCGTTGATATAATCAATATGTCACTGTTGCCGATCAAAGAAAAAATGAAAGAGAAGGGATTGATCAAAAAATGAGTGATTCCAATTTATCAAGACCTGCAATTTATAAGGAAACCCTAATCGGGGGATTCTGGGAAGAAAATCCTGTATTCAAATTGCTTTTAGGGATGTGCCCAACCCTGGCGGTAACGGCTGCCTTAAAGCCTGCACTGACCATGGGGCTAAGTGTCATTTTCGTCTTGACATGTGCAAACATTGTTGTCAGTTTAATGCGAAAACTTCTGAAACCTCACCTCAGGATACTTATGTTCACCTTGACTATCTCAACATTTGTTACTATATGTGATTTATTTTTAAAAGCTTATCAGCCTAAGATGAGTGCAGAGCTTGGACCTTATATTCCTTTGATCATTGTAAATTGTCTGATCATCGGAAGAGCAGAGGCCTGTGCAAGTAAAAATTCACTTGATATTAGCATCGTTGATGCTTTGGCTATGGGGGGAGGATTTACATTTGCAATCTGCCTTTTGGCTGCTATTCGTGAACTGTTCGGCAAAGGAAGTATATTCGATATTAGTGTTATGCCCGAAAATTTTCATCCATGGGCATCAATGGGTATGCCGGTGGGTGCATTTATTACTTTAGGGCTTTTACTGGCTCTGATAAATATTATAAGCAGGAAAATGAAGCAAAAAGGATAAAATAATATGGATACTTTCACAACCTTAATGCTGGCGTTTATATCAATAGTAATCGTAAACAATCTTGTACTGACCAAATTTCTCGGTATATGCCCTTATCTAGGGGTATCGGGAAGACTGGACATGGCATTCGGCATGGGTCTTGCTGTTACCTTTGTTGTCACATTAAGCGGAACCATTACTTGGCTGATAGATAATCTGATATTAATGAACGTTCCTCAACTGGAAGTACTCAGATATGTAGCTTTTATCATGGTAATAGCAGGTGCCGTTCAACTTGTAGAAATGTATATCAGGAAATTTTTCCCGCCACTTTATGAAAGTTTCGGTATCTTTCTTCCTCTGATAACAACAAATTGTGCAATACTGGGACTATGCCTCTTTATTCATTTGTGGGAAGTTGACAATCTTCCGGTGGCAGTGGTTACGAGTATAGGCGGCGGTATTGGATTTACGATGGCTATCTGCATTATGGCGGGAATCAGGGAAAGGCTGAAACTGGTGGATATGCCGGATTGCTTTAAGGGTGCACCGATAACGCTGGTTACAGCAGGCATACTGACATTGGCATTTATGGGATTTTCAGGAATGATAAGATGATCTTAGCAGAATTAACAAATACTTTTTATAATTTTTTCAACAGTCCGGTCGGTGCCGGTGCAACAATGCTGGCACTGGGGATCGTTTTTGCAGTTATTCTTCTTATAGCAAGCGAAAAACTGAAAGTTCAGGAAGATCCGAAAGTTCAACAGGTTCACGATGTACTGCCAAATCTTGACTGCGGAGCCTGCGGCTTTGCAGGTTGTGCTTCATATGCAAAAGCCGTAGTCGATGACCCAAAACTCATAGGCAAATGCACTCCGGGCGGACAAAAAACAAGTGAAAAAATAGCTGAAGTACTTAATCTACAGTTATCGGGAGAATCATCTGTCCCTCAAAGACCGATCGTGCATTGCAGGGCTAAAAGCGGAGATAAAACTTATTACAGTAAATACAGCGGTTTAAAAAGCTGTACCGCAGCAAATGCTCTTGCAAATGCACAGGCATGTAAATTCGGCTGCCTTGGATATGGAGATTGCGTTTCAGCCTGTAATTTCGATGCACTGCGTATTATTGACGGTTTGGCAACAGTGGACTATGACAAATGCACAGGCTGTACCGCATGCGCAAAGGCATGTCCCCGCGATCTTATCGAAATGGTTCCATTCGTAGAGGAAAATATGATGACCGTTGCCTGCAGCAGCAAGGAAAATGCAAAAACAACCAAGCAAATGTGCAAAGTCGGCTGCATTGGCTGTAAATTATGTACTAAACAAAGTGATATTTTTTCAGTCGAGGAAAATCTTGCCTGCCTGGATTACGAAAAATATGAAGAAAATGAGCAGAACGAAAATGCTAAAGAAAAATGCCCTACCAATGTCATAATAAAAGTCGGTAAAACAGTAAAAGAACCAGAAAAGAAACAGGCTTCGCCTTAAGGTTCATTTCTTTTTGATGATTATTAACTGAATATTCGACGACTTTATTTTTTTGCTTTTTAGTTTTTAAAATAAAATTATGCACCAGCCTGATTTTTTGGCATGTTAAAGACTTGGCTTTTTTGAAAAAATTTGATATTTTAACAGCAATTGACTTTTGCAATCTGAATAAAAATAAAGGAGCCGTAATGCACTTGAATAATGATAATTCAGAAAGAAAACCTACTAGAAGGCTATTTCTTAAGACGGTAATTGGGGCGGCTTTGCTGCCTTCTACTGCTTTCGCAATGGGCAAGAAGGTTTTTTTAGAGAAAAAATCCAGACCAAATGTTATCGTTATTCTTATGGATGATCTCGGCTATGGTGATATAGGAACTTTCGGATGTCCTGACATACCTACTCCGAATATTGATAAACTGGCTGAAGAAGGAGTAAAATGCACCAACGGCTACACAATGTGCCCGGTTTGCTCCCCAAGCAGAACTGCTCTTATAACCGGAATGTACACTCAGCGGTTCGGCGTATATGGAAACTGGGACAGAGGAACTTCTATTCCTGAAGATCACCCGACAATGGCAGAATTCATGCGGAATGCCGGATATGTAACCGGAATGGTAGGAAGGTGGGATATCGGATCCAGGGAGCAAGGCCCGCTGAACGAAGGGTTTATGGAAGTAGCACGTCGAAGTCAAATTGAACCCGAAAAAAGAGTTAAGCCTAATTACCCCACTTATTTCACAAAAGACGGTACATACTGGACCGATCAACAGGGAAATGAAATGGTGGATTTCGTAAATCGCCACAAGGGTGAAAATTTCTTTTTATATTTTGCACCGCTTGCTGTTCACTTTCCGGTTGAAGAGGCACCTAAAAGATATTTGGATCGAGTGTCTCATATAAAAGATAAAAAACGTAGGTTTTTAGCAGCTACTCTTGTTGCAGCTGATGATGCAATCGGTAAACTCATGGCTGAACTCAAAAAACATAAACTTGACGAAAACACACTTATTTTCTTTACAAGCGACAACGGCGGCGAATTAAAAGATCATGCTCGTAATCTGCCCTACCGTGGAGGTAAATCTTCTGAATGGGATGGCGCAGTCCACGAGCCTTATATAGTACGCTGGAAAGGTACCGTCCCGGCAGGCAAAACTTTCGAAGGACTTGTTTCCACCCTTGATATCTACGCTACTTCTGCCGCAGTAACCGGTAAAAAAATCCCGGAACACTGCGACGGAGTTAACATTTTACCTTATTTACGGGGTGATAAAAAAGGCCACCCGAATGAGGCGATCTATTTCAGCAGACAGGACGGAGAGGACAATACCGTCTTTGCAATGCGGCATAAAAACTGGCGGCTGATGAAACCTGAAAAGGAGCACCCCTGGAGATTGTACGATATTGAAAATGACCCCGGCGAAAAAAATGATCTCGCCGATCAAAATCCCCGGGTCGTTAAAAAACTTGCCAATATGTACAATAAGTGGCTTTCCCAAATGGCAAAACCTCAAGGTTTGCAGCAAGATCGAACCGGCGGACTTTGTCCTGGAGGTAAAGGGTGGGCTACACCGGAAGATAGTTCATGACACCTTTTGTATCAAATTACAAACAAAATCGCAATTGCCTATTTTAACAATTTAAGTATTTATGAAAATTTCTGTGAACGGTTACTTATTTTTAAATTTGATATTAAAACTTTGCCCTTAATCGCCAACCTCTTTTGTTATCCCATTAACTGGGTTTCGTATAGATTTTTGTATGCCTGGCATGTTTGCATGAGATCATTGTGGGTGCCCTGTGCGATGATCCTGCCTGCATCCAGTACGGCTATGGTGTCAGCAGAAACTACGGTGCTGAACCTGTGTGCGATGACAAAGCAGGTGCGGTCATGGGTTAGTTCCTCAAGTGCCTTGTGTATCTTGGCTTCGCTGTCTGCATCGACCTGACTCATGGCTTCATCGAAGATAAGGATTTTGGGATTTTTCAGTACCGCCCTAGCAATAACGATCCTCTGCAGCTGGCCGCCGGAAAGGCCGGTGTTGTCTTCGCCAATGAAAGTTTCGTAGCCGTCGGGCATAGGTTCGATAAATTCGTGAGCGTAGGATAGTTTTGCAGCGGAAATTATTTCTTCCATAGAAGCACCGGGTTTGCCGTAGGCGATGTTGTTTGCGATGGTGTCGTTGAAGGTAACCACATTCTGTGTCACCATAGCAATCTGGTCGCGGAGGCTCTTGAAGGTATATTGCGATATATCCTGATTGTCGATGAGAATTTTTCCGTTGTCGGGGTCGTAGAATCTCGGGATGAGATTTACGAGGGTAGTTTTTCCCGAGCCGTTGGGACCGACCACGGCAATGGTCTGACCGGCTTTTACTTCCAGGTTGATCCCCTTTAAGATGGGAGTTTCAGAGCCGGGATATGAGAAGACTACCTCTTTGAACTCTATTTTTTCCCGCAGCGGCTGTATGTCCTGTGCTCCTTCTTTTTCGATCTCAAGGGGCTGATCCACAACCGAATACACCCTTTCGGCTGCCGCGTTTGCCTGCTGGATCTTGTTCCAGATGTTGCTTGATTTTCTGACCGACTCTGCAGATGTCCCTATAAGTATCAGCAGGCCGAAGAACGAACTAGGCTGCATACCGGAATTCACCACCCAGTGGACGCCGACTATCAAGGCGACAGAACCTGCGATCATACCGAGAACTTCCATTGCCGGACTTGTAAGAGCATCAGTTCGTGCTACTTTAAGTTTGTGTTTGAAGAATTTGGCGTTTATCTTTTTGAATTCCTCGTGTTCGTGGTCCTGGCGGTTGTAAACCTTAACCACTCTGAGAGCGGTGATGGCACCTTTCAGCCTTGCAAGCATACGAGCACTGTTGATCATTGATTTTCTTGAACTTTTCTTTATCTTTCTGCCGAGTATCACCCCGAGGCCTATAATCGCTGGTGCACAGGTAAGAAATATAAGAACCAATTTCCAGCTTATAACCATAGCTCCTATCAGGCAAAAGATGGCTTTTGTGGGTTCTCTAAGGGCCTTTCCGAACAGTACTTTAATGCCGTTTCCGGACTGGTTGATGTCCCCTACCAGCCTGCTGATAGTATCGCTTGTATTTGAACCGGAAAAGAAACCGACGGGCATTTTAAGGATGTGAGCGAAGGTGTCTTCTCGGAGGCCCTTGACAGTGACTTGGACAATTTTGTTTGAAAGGTATCCCTGGTAAAACCTTGCCGTACATCTTACTATGGTGATGATACCCATGATGATTATTATGAATACCACGGATTTTTCCTTCGAGGCCTGCTCCCTGGGTAAAAATCCGATCAGCCACTGTGACGAATCGATTGCAAGCCACTTTGCATTCCATTTAATTCTTTGAAGCAGGCCGTATTTTTCCTTGTCCTTGAATTCTTCCGGGCCGGGGGTAGCTAATTGAATGTACTTCGATTCGAATTCGTTATCCTCTGCAACCCGCATAACATGGAGCTTAACGTGAGAATTCCGATAACTTGCCAGAACTTCGAGCAGTTTTGCAGAAGTCACATCTTCATAATTTTTTTCACCTGTTTTTATGCCGACTATCCTGTCGGAAAGCTTCACCTTAGAGCGTTCTGAGATGCTGTCTTCCTCGATACCCATTATTGTTAAATTATTTCTTTCCGTGCTGGAGGAGAGATCAACGGCATCGGGAACGTAGAAATCTATGCCGTATCGCCATTGGCAGGTTTTTCTGTCAATCCACCCGTGCAGCCCCTCTTCGCCCATCATGACCTTTAACAGAGGTATTACGGTCATGAAGCTGACTGAAAAAAGAATACCGATGATTAGGGCCGATATGACCACAAATGTAACGCGAGGCCACTGCGGCTTTATGTATTTGAATAATCTCCAGAAAGCATCCATGTATATAAAATTCTCCTGAAATCCTTTTAAAAGCAAGAAAATACCAGAATACACAGCAAACGGTCAAGTGTAAAGAAATGTAATAGGAAATTTATTGCAATGCGAAATCTTACTGAAATAAACATTCCCCACATTTCTAAAAAAAAAAATAGATTTTTACCAAAATCCTGAAATTATTCTGGAAGCACCGGGATTTATCGCTTACTGTTGTTTTTGAAACGGAAACTATAATGATTGAAATAAATGAATTCTTATATCAGTGGAACAGCAGGCAAAAGAAGAAATTCTTATGCCTCTCCAGCTTTCCTAAGTTGTATTATTAGATGCTGAATTAATTGATTTGGCAAATTTCTTAATTTTTCGCTAATATCTGGATTAATCGACAGACTTAATTTAAAGGTGCTTCTATGAATGATTTAAGGGCGAAAAATATAAAGGTAAGTAATTTCTGGACTTCCTTCAAAGATGTTTTAAACCGAAGGCTGTGGCTATCGGTTCCTTTTTTTGCATTAGCAGTTATCATCCTTTCTTTACTGCCTGAAGGCCCGATATTTGAGCCACCATTTCTTTTATTCGGCTTAAATTTCATATTCTCGACATTTATCTGTCTTATAATTGCATTTCTTGCCGGCAGGAGTTTCTTGAAATCCGGTGAAATTTCCCTGCTTTTTTTCGGCTCGGGCCTCCTTTGTTTCGGAATAGCTTCCATGGCCGGTGGAATAATGATCAGCCTTGACAAGCTTAATACCGGAATCACTGCACAGAATTCAGGAGCTTTGTTTGCTGGTATTTTTCACCTTTTAAGTGCTGCTGTTATATGGCGAAACGATATGGAAACGAGTAACAATAAAATCTTACCATTATCCCTGTTTTACATTCTGGCAGTTTTTATTTTAAGCATAATAACCCTTTCTGCTTTAACCGGTTTGACGCCCGAATTTTTCGTCCAGGGTTCCGGTCCCACATTAATCCGGCAGACCATACTTTCAGGAGCCATAATTACCTTCGTTCTATCTTCTATTTTGATGGCGGACTCTAATAAGAAAGATTCATCTCATTTTTTCAGATTTTATTCTATGGGGCTGGCTTTGATCTCTGTCGGCCTATTAGGCTATTTACTGCTAAATAACGTAGGAAGTGCTTTAAGCTGGACGGGAAGGATATCTCAATATCTAGGGGGAATATGCTTGCTGACGGCCATTTTGCCCCTTGCCAGAGAAAATAAAGATGGGGAACTCTCTTTACACAAAACCCTTTTAAAAATGCAAAAAGCTCTTGAAAAGAGTGAATCCAGGCACAAAGAACTCTTTGACTCTATTGACAGCGGATTTTGTATTATCAAATTAAAATATGAAAATTCCAAGGCAGTAGATTTTACTTTTATAGAAGTCAATCCGGCTTTTAAAAAACATACCGGCTTCAAGGATGCAATGGGAAAGTCAATAAAAGAATTAAATCCAGACCTCGAAGACCATTGGCTTGAAATTTATGGAGAAGTTGGATTAACCGGTAAGCCGAAACAATTCGTCGCAAAAACAAAATCGATAAACCGCTGGTATGATGTTTATGCATTCAGAACCGGTGAGCCGGAAGAATACAGAGTTGCTATCCTTTTTGAGGATATAACTGAGCGAAAAGAAAACGAAGAACGAATAAGACAGTTAAACGATCAGCTGGAAAAACGCGTAGAAGAGCGTACATCTGAATTGGAAAACAGGGCAAATGAGCTACAACAGCTTGCATTGAAATTATCCGATACAGAAGAGCGGGAACAGCAGCGAATAGCCGAAATTCTCCATGATGACCTGCAGCAGTATCTTGTTGCGATCCGGTTTCATCTTCAACTCGTAAAGCCGAAAAATCCTTCTGAAAAAATAGTAAAGAAAATGAAATTTCTGGAAGAACTCATCGACGACAGCGTTCAGAAATGCAGGACTTTGTCACATGAACTCAGCCCGGCAGTTCTGCATCAAAACGGATTTATTGCAGCTTTAGAATGGCTGGCAAGAGATATGGAAAAGAAACAGGGCTTGAAGGTAGAGCTTAAAAAAACGGAGGAAGCAGAACCTGACACTAAGTCCCTGGCTACCCTGTTATATCGATCGGTAAGGGAGCTTTTATTCAATTGCGTTAAACACTCGAAAGCAGATAAAGTTTTTGTAGAAGCTGTCTGCGAAAACAACATAATAAAAGTTACTGTCAGCGATGAAGGCGAGGGGTTTGATCCAAAGAAGGCAAAGCAAAGGGATACCGAAGAAAAAGGATTCGGACTTTTTAATATCGAGGAAAGGATAAAATACCTCGGCGGAAATCTAGATATTAAAAGTGCACCAGGTAAGGGAACTTCCATAGCTATAAAAATAACCAAAAGCACTGACCAGAAAATTTCAGAGGATGTAGCGGAAAAAATACCTATCGAATCTTATAAAAAAGATGAAAGCGGAAAGGTTAAAAAGGTAAATGCCACCCAAATCCTTCTAACTGATGACCATGAACTCGTCAGAGAAGGATTGTGCAATCTTATCGAAGGAGAAAAAGACCTCGAAGTTACAGCACAGGCAACCAACGGCTATGAAGCGGTAAAACTGGCGAAAGAACTAAAGCCGGATGTCGTGGTGATGGATATATCCCTGCCGGGTATGAACGGCATCAAGGCGACCGAAGTCATTAAAAAAGAACTGCCCGATATTCATGTTATCGGTTTGAGTATGGATGATGACCCGGAAACGCGGAAAAAAATGTTATATGCGGGTGCAAGCGAATATCTTCATAAAGCAGAATCATCAGGCCAACTAGTTGAAACCATACGAAAAATAAAGGGAGAAAAGTCCTTAATTACCGGCGAGGAAAGTTCCTGATCTAAATAAAATCTGTGAAAAACTTACAACTTTTTTGTACAAACCAATCTGTAATTTTGTTTTTATTTTCCGTGATTCTGTAAAAAAACCAGGCTTTTGCACAATTTTGCTTGAAACTGTCATTTTTTTGCTGCATGTTATTAGGCAAGGAGAAATCAAATGCTCAAACAGACAAATGGAAAAATTGAATTTACTGAAAAAGATGACGGAATCAAGAAAAGTGCTTTGTATGACAATCACCTGGAATTGACTAAAAAGTCCAGAATGGCCGATTTTGCCGGTTATCTTATGCCTTTATGGTATTCTTCTATTTCAGAGGAACATAAGGCAGTCAGAGAAACTGCGGGTTTATTCGACTGTACTCATATGGGAGTATTGAAAATAGCAGGAGAAGATGCCGGTAACTTTCTGAATGTTATCACTACTAATCACATTGAAAGTTTAAATGTTGAGCAGGCACAGTATTCTTATATCCTCGATGCAGCAGGTTTTGTGTTGGATGATGTAATTATTTATAAACTTGAGAAAAATGAGTTTATGATAGTTGTAAATGCAGCTAATGAGCCTAAAATAAAAGCATATATTCAGGCCGTTTTGCAGGATGAAATTGTTTTGGATTTAGAGCGACCTGATTTTAAGATTTTTGCAAAGCCTGAATTTTTAGACTTAAGAACACAAACGGGAAATCGTGGAAAAGTTAATATCGCTTTACAAGGGCCCGCATCCGCTGAAATAATCGCTGAACTTTGCGATAGTGATACAAAAGGAAAAATATCGGGGCTTGGTTCTTTTAAGTTTACCGAAGTCAAATTAGCTGGCATAGACTGTATCGTGTCAAAGACGGGATACACCGGTTCGAAAACGGGTTTTGAGATATTTGTGTCACCGGATGAAGTAGGAACTATCTGGGATGAAATTCTTGATAAAGAGAAAAATTACGGTGTCCTGCCCTGCGGCCTGGGGGCACGCGACAGTTTGCGTATCGAAGCGGGCCTGCCGTTATACGGCCATGAAATAGACGGAGAATTTAACATTTCCCCGATAGAAACAGGTTACAGCTGGGCTGTTAAATTCGAAAAAGACTTTTTTACGGGAAAAAAAGAGATGGAGAAAATTAAGGCCGAGTACACAATGAAAGTGGCAAGAATACAGATGCCCGGAAAAAAAGGTGTCAGGCCGATGAGGTATAAGGATGCAGTTTTAGATTCGGAAAACAAATGTGTCGGGTGGGTTTTGAGCAACTCAAAAATAGAAGACAAACAGATTGCCCATACATTTATTAAGAAAGAGAAAACAGATGAAGGCAGAAAACTGGGGGTATACTACCTTGCCCGAAATAAAATACAGTCGAAGAAGGGAAAGTTAGAGAAGGTTGAAAAAGGTCAAAAACTTAAGCCTGATCTTGAAGGAAAAGTGGTTCAAAGATTTGTTAGGTTCTAAATTAATGGAGATGCATTATGGTTGAAAAAGGTTTACTTTACACAAAGGAACACGAATGGGCGAGAGTGGATGGTGACGTTGCAACAATAGGGGTTACCGACCATGCCCAGGAAATGTTAGGAGAAGTAACTTTTGTGGAACTTCCGGAAGTTGACAGCGATGTAAGCGTCGGTGATGAATTTGCAGTTGCGGAAAGCTCAAAGGCTGCCAGTGATATATATTCTCCTGTCACCGGGAAAGTTACAGAAGTAAATAATGAACTGGAATCTAAGCCGGAATTAATAAACGATGACTGCTATGGTGAAGGCTGGATATGCAAAGTCGAAATAACAGATAAATCATCTACAGAGAACCTGATGAACGATGAAGAATATGAGAAGTACCTCGAGGGAATCGAATAAAAGATTGCCACTCATATGAATTTTAATTAAAAAGCAAAGGATTCTGCTATGCCATTTATATCAAATACGGAACAGCAGCGTGAGGAAATGCTGAAGGATATCGGCCTTTCGATGGAAGACCTTTTTTCTGATATTCCCGAAGAAATGAGGGTGGATGGTTTGAACCTGCCTGAAGGGATGAATGAGCAGCAGGCCCGATACCACATGGCTGAACTCGCGGGTAAGAATCATACGGACCTGATCTGTTTTCTGGGAGGTGGCTTTTATGACCATTTCATACCGGCAGCAGTTTACTCGGTGATTTCCCGAAGTGAATTTTATACCGCCTATACGCCCTACCAGCCGGAACTTGCTCAGGGAACACTGCAGGCCATGTATGAATATCAGTCTGCCGTCTGCCGTCTGACAGATATGGAAGTGTCAAACGGTTCTATGTATGATGGCGGGACGGCGATGTATGAAGCAATGATGATGGCACTCAGGATAACAAAGCGAAACAAGATCGTGATAGATAACAGTGTTAATCCAATATACCGTGTCATGATAGATTCATATACCAGGAACCTGAAGATCGACATGGAAACAACACACTGCAGCCAGGGACAGGTCGACCGGGAAAAGATATTCGAACAGATCGATGAAGAGACCGGTGCAGTGATCCTTCAGAATCCGAATTTCTTCGGATGCATAGATGACTTTACCGATATCGCAGAATACGCTCACGAAAAGGGAGCATTGCTAATCGTTTCCTGTTACCCGATATCGCTCGGACTATTAAAGACTCCCGGACAAATGGGTGCAGATATTGTCACCGGAGAAGGACAGAGCCTTGGTATGCCCATGTCTTTCGGCGGACCTTATCTCGGATTTATGTCAAGCAGAGAAAAATATATCCGTCAGATACCGGGACGTATTGCAGGAGAAACAACTGATAAAAACGGTGACCGCAGTTTCGTTTTGACACTTCAACCTAGAGAGCAGCATATTAGAAGAGCAAAAGCGACTTCGAATATTTGTTCCAATGAGGCTCTCTGTGCACTATCAGCGATCACATATCTCAGTTTGATGGGAAAGCAAGGTTTACGGGAAAAAGCACAGTTGTGTGCGAACAAGGCAAGTCACGCCTATCACAGACTTACGGAAATTGACGGAGTAAACCCGCATTTCAAAGCGAAATGGTTCTTTAATGAATTCGTGTTGGACCTGCCCTGCCAGGCAGCAGAAATAATAGGAAAATTAATTGATAAAGGATTTGCAGCGGGATTCCCGTTGAGCAGATATTATTCAGATATGGATAACTCAATACTGATATCACTGACAGAAAAGAGGACCAAAGAAGAGATCGGAATGTTGGCAGAAGCACTGGAGGCTAGCTTATGAAATTGATATTCGAAAAGAGTGTTCCCGGAAGAAGAGCGGTACAGAAGACCTATTCAGATGTGAGTGAAACTATAAATCTTAAAAAGGACTATCTGAGAAAAGAACCGGCTAATCTGCCGGAGGTCAGTGAACTGGACGTGGTAAGGCATTTTACTGAACTGTCAAAAAGAAACTTCGGGGTGGATACGAATTTCTATCCACTGGGGTCTTGTACAATGAAATATAATCCGAAGGTTTGTGAACGTGTAGCATCCTATCCCGGTTTTGCCCATCTGCATCCGCTGCTGCCTCAGTTAAGGCATGGGGGTATGCTTACCCAGGGAGCACTTGAGATCATCTGGGAAACAGATAATCTTTTGCAGGAGATAACAGGCATGTCCGGCTTTACCCTACAGCCGATGGCGGGAGCCCACGGAGAACTCACAGGTACTATGATCATGGCGGCATATCACCGGGACAAAGGTAATGATAAAAAGATCGTGCTCGTACCCGACAGTTCGCACGGCACTAACCCTGCAAGTGCCGCGATAGCAGGCTATAAAGTAGTTTCAGTTAAAAGCGATGAAAACGGAGTCATGGATGTCAATGCTCTCAAAGATAAACTCAGCGATGAGGTAGCAGGTGTCATGCTGACGTGCCCGAACACGTTGGGACTGTTTAATCCGAATATTAAGGAAATATGCGATCTTGTGCACAATGTCGATGGGCTGGCTTATTATGACGGTGCAAATCTTAATGCGATAGTCGGTAAAGCCCGGCCAAAGGATTTCGGTTTCGATATAGTACATTTAAACCTTCACAAGACTTTTGCAACTCCTCACGGCGGCGGCGGACCCGGTTCAGGGCCTGTGGGGGTCGTCGATAAGCTTATCGATTTTCTTCCGGTTTCGATAGTGGTAAAGAGAAATGACGGCACATTTGCTCTTGAATATGAAAGACAAAAATCCATAGGATATATTGCACCCTTTTACGGAAATTTCGGTGTTATACTGAAGGCTTACATTTATATCAAAATGCTAGGCAAAAAAGGCCTGGAAAGAGTCGCAGAAAATGCGGTGCTGAATGCAAATTACATAAAAGAAAAACTTAAAGGGCATTACGAACTGCCTTATGACAGACTATGTAAGCATGAATGTGTTTTCAGCGCTTATAAACAATACAAAACCAACGGTATAAGAGCTGTTGACATCGCAAAAGGTTTGATCGATAACAATTTCCATCCGCCGACGGTTTATTTTCCCACCATTATAAAAGAATCGATGATGATAGAACCCACAGAAACAGAGAGCAAGGAAACTTTGGATGCTTTCATAGATGCGATGATAGAGATCGCCAAATTAGCTGAAAAGGAACCTGAAAAATTGAAAAATGCCCCTATTATAACCTGTGTAAGCAGACCTGACGAAACTAAAGCAGCTAAAGAACTAAATATTGCAAACCTGTAAAGGCCTACAGTAATTGCTAATAAGCAAAATATTGATTCGTATAAAAAAGTGGGCATGCTGCTTTGATTTTTGTTCGCACTTTGTTAATGAAATCCGAGTCATTCAATGTAACTTTTATATTACCAGTCTTTAAAACTCGGGGCTGATAATACTTTTGCGAATCTCAAAGCAACATGCCCGATTCAATAGGCTATTATATCTTTAAAAAAATGTATTACAAGAGGGATAATTTGAAACTTTATATCAGGTTTTTGCCTATAAATTTTACTTTTCCAGGTTACCCGCTGCTGTTGCTTTAGGGCTAACTGTCATATCAAAATCTTGCTAATATATAAGATTAAATGACTTTTGTTGGTTCAAATAAGTTTTTTAAAGTTAATTGCTTTGACCTGTTTATTGCACTTTTATTAGGATAAGATGTTATTTTATATGATTTAAGGAGGTATTTTATTATGAAGAACAGATGGCTTATAGCCCTTTCAGCCGTTGGAATACACATTTCTATAGGATCGGTTTATGCCTGGAGTGTCTTAAATAAGCCGCTAATCGACATGTTCGGCTGGGATCTCGGGCAAACGACCTTGACTTTTACCATCGCAATTCTTCTTCTAGGTTTCTCAGCAGCATTTTTAGGAAAATTCGTGGAAAAGATAGGACCGAGGAAATCCGGTATGATCGCAAGTATTCTCTTTGGGATCGGATTAGCAGGTTCAGGTTTAGCGGTAAGAAGCGGATCATTGTGGATGCTTTACTTATTTTATGGGGTAATCGGCGGAATGGGACTCGGAACCGGCTATATAACTCCCGTTTCTACGTTGATCAAATGGTTTCCGGATAAAAGAGGTCTGGCAACGGGAATGGCCATCATGGGTTTCGGATTCGCTTCCTTTATCTCCAGCTTTGCGATGAAAAACCTGATGGATTCAGTAGGACTGGAAGCAATGTTCTACTGTCTTGGGGCAGGATATTTCATTGTAATGTTTGTCAGCTCTTTATATCTTGAAAAACCTCCAGCTGAATTTGAAGTTAAAAATGCTGCTAAAAAAGAAGATAAACCCAAGAAAAAAATGATATCAATGGGGAATTTGACCGTAAATGAGGCATTGAAAACTTCGAGATTTTACATTCTCTGGTTCATGCTGTTTATTAATATTACCTGTGGTATCGCATTGATATCAGTTGCCAAGGATATGGCCGTTGCGATAGCGGGCATGACTGCTCTACAGGCTACCACAATGGTGGGTTTAATGGGAATCTTTAACGGACTGGGAAGAATTGGCTGGTCTTCGCTTTCTGATATAATCGGGAGACCTTCATTGTGGGTAACCTTTTTTATAATCCAGATAGCTGCTTTCTTTTTAATCCCTGCACTAGCAGCAAACGCGTTAATTTTCCAGATGCTGGTATTTTTGATAATTACCTGTTACGGTGGAGGATTTGCATCCGTACCTGCCTATATCAGTGACATATTCGGTACAAAGCAGGTTTCTGCAATACATGGCTGTATTCTAACCGCTTGGGCACTTGCAGGTGTTGCAGGGCCGAGATTAACGTCTTATTTATACGAAACAACAGAAAGTTTCAATCTAACGCTTTATATTTTCGGCGGGCTGTTTGTAGTTGCACTGGTACTTTCGGGCATCCTTATTGCACAGATCAAGAAGATGACCAGAAATATCCCGGCAGAAAAACCTCTGCCTGTTACGGAAGTAACAGAAGCTGAAAGAGAAAGTGCGTAAAATAGTTTAAATTTTGTGTTTTTTAAGGGTCGATGCTTAATATCGGCCCTTTTTTTTATGACTTAAAAGTAAGAGATATCAGCTTGTAAGCCACCATAGTAACTGCAAGCATTACTACAAGGACATAGTAAAAGCGGATTTTGTGTCCCTTCATTTTAAGACCTAAAGTGGTGCCGATATTAGTGCCCGCAATTCCCAATACAGCCATTACAGCCAGAAGAATTACTTCTACGTTGCCATTTATCAAGTGTCCTGCTGTACCTATCGATGAGGCTACCCAAACAATCAAAAGACTTGTACCGGCAGCACATACCGTTCTCTGACCTATCAGATATACTAAAGCCGGTAACATTACCACCCCGCCACCAACTCCCAGCAATCCAGTCAGAATTCCAACAAAACAACCCAGCAAGACAATTAACGGAACGGATATTTTTACGTCCCCCAGAGATGTGTAATGCATACATGGCTGAATTGATATTTTTGACAATAGCCCTTTCTGATTTTCAGTCAAATTTTTTGAATTTCTTTTTAAATCGTAGATCAAATATCCTGCGATACATATCAGAAGTAGTAAGAAAAGACATAAAAGAATGTACTGTAGAGGATCCTGAGGTCTTCCAAGTATTTCCACAGGTTCCATACCTTTAAGAAGATTCACTATCCCTACACCTGCTAATACACCAAGGACACTGCCTCCTGCCATTGTCAGGCCTAATTTTGTATCAACAGTACCCGACCCTTTACGTTTAAACAGACCATAACTGCTGTTAATGAATATTATGGGTAAGCTGGTGCCTACAGCGATATTGCCGGGTATTCCGAGTAGGATTATAAGTGCAGGTGTCATGATAAAACCTCCCCCAACGCCAAAAATACCGGTCAAAATTCCCACTACACCGGCCAATATGGATGCACCTATATAGGTAGTATACGTAAGTTCAGGCAATTAAAAATCCTTTATTTAATATTGATTGAATCGGAAAATGTTATATGAAATATAAGATAGTATTACAACAAACTTTTAAACATCTTATAAGATGTTTGCAATACAGCCAGATTATTAATTTTAAAATTTAAACAAAATGCCTTCTTCAAAGTTCCTTTGTGTAATATATTTGATTAAATTGGAAAAGTCAGCATATATTAAGTTCCTCTCTGATTTCATCTTTCTGCTTTTGATCAAGCTTTCCGGCATAGAACATTTCAATATCATTACTTACCTTCAAAGAATCAAAAATATAAAGGTTCTTTTTCCCATAACCAGCCAGATAATGCCTTCGCTTGCCGAAAATACGGGCAAAATACACGCTTTTAAGATCGTGCTCATCGGCAATCTCCTTTGCCATTTCTTCATATTTTAAGATCATTTCCGATTCGGTCATCATAGAAATATTTAAAATTTTTCTTTTTTGTAATTTACTTACAATAAACTTACTAAACTTATTCATTAATAAATTCCAGTTTTTCCGCCAGTTCCGGCTGATCATAGAACTTGCCTTCTGCTGTAGCTTTTACCTTTTCATCCTGAATAATTTCAGCTTCAAGCAAATATAAAGGATGAGACTTCCGGACTATCCTTGCTTTCACCGTCATCTTTTGGTTTGTAAAAACCGGATGCCTGAACCTGGTTTTCATTTCAACGGTAACTGCCGCCTGCCTGCGAGCGAAAATGCAGTTTCCCATCGCTCCATCCAATATCGAAGAAATGACACCTCCATGCAATACACCCGGATAACCCTGAAATGAGTCATCACACTCAAAATAAGATTTCACACCATTTTCACCGTCCTTAATAAATTCAAGATGCAATCCCTTAACGTTTCCCGAACTGCATACAACACATTGAGGATGTACCTTATTACTTACGTCACTAATAGCTTTATGTGTTGATTCAACTTCCATAAATACTTTCTATTCAAAGTTAAAAGTTTTACCAAAATTCAATTGCTTTCGATTTCAATCAGGATTACTAATATTTTCAGTCAAAGTACTTACAGCTTTATTAAAACTTTCAGAAACTTTACTATCTTTATACTTTTCAATATAAGGCTGCCCTGAATCACAAGCATCTACAATCTGAGGATCAAGTGGAATTCTTCCCAAAAAAGGCACATTCATTTCACGGGCCATCGACTCACCGCCGCCAGACTTAAATATCTCAACCTGTTCGTTACATTTCGGGCATACAAAACCACTCATATTTTCGATGACTCCCAGAACCGGCAGCTTCAATTGTCTGCAGAATGTAATGCATTTCCTTACATCCGTTATAGCAAGCTGTTGAGGGGTCGTAACTATCACGGCACCGTCAGGTTCTTCTACCAGCTGAGCGATGGATAAAGGTTCATCACCTGTTCCAGGAGGAGAATCTACAATCAGGTAATCAAGGTCAGACCATTCAACATCTTTTAAAAACTGCTTTATCATATTGTATTTCATGGGCCCCCTCCAGATTACTGGATCATCCTGATTCTGCAACATAAAACCTATGGACATAGCAACCATGTTCTCCGTCACCGTCATCGGCATTATAGCATCACCTACACTTACTAGTTTTTCCTTTTCGAGGTTAAGTATCTTGGGTACACTCGGCCCATGAATATCGATATCCAGAAGCCCCACTTCTTTTCCTTGAAGGGAAAGTGATACAGCAAGATTTAACGCCACAGTACTTTTACCTACTCCTCCTTTGCCGGAAAGGACAAGAATTTTATGCTTGATCCTGTCCATACGCTGACGAATCTGATCTTGCTCCATTTCCATTTGTTTTTCCTGTTCCAGGGGACTTTGAGTATTCCTTTTTGACATTTATGTTTCTCCCTAAAAAAATTAAAATTATTCCTTTAAAGGACACGCATTTGAAATTTTCATATTCATTATCACATCATATTTTTTTGCCAACTGATCGAAGGCATCTTTGCAGGCATCGAATAAAACTTCTGAATCACCCTGAATTATACTGCTCATCGATGCAGTATTAACTTTCAATCCTTTAGACTTCAATATCTCGCAAAACAAATTTATTGATTCTGTAAGGGTTTTAGTCCTCAAAGGATAAATACTCACCTCTGCCTGGATATTCATAGACTGATCCTTAAAGCAATAAATGCACCTTTTTTATTTCTGAAAAAACGATTTAGAAAATTATAAATCGGAGACAGCCAGATTAACTTTTCATTCTCAGGTACAAAACCTGTTACCCTGATATTTGTTTGACCATAATTACTTGCGATCTCATTAATTTCTCCCGGGTTATACATCTTCGCCGATGAAAACACACTACTGGGATTCTCACTTCTTTTCTGATTATAAGAGTTTAAACTGTTTAAAAGTCCAAGTAATATCGTTCCATTTTTTTTGACACAACGAACCATTTCAGAAAGGATCTTCTCAGCATCGGAACTGAATTCAAGAACCGTAACTGCAGATACCACATTGAAGGCATCATCTTCAAAAGGAAGTTTCCTCCCGTCAGCAACCTGGAAGGCAGTATTAGGTATCTGCTTTTCTTTAGCCTTCTTCATCATGCTCTCGGATACATCTACGCCCGTAACTTCAAAGCCATTATCTGCAAAATACTCACTCCAGTGTCCGGTCCCACAGCCTATTTCCAGCAGCTTTTTTCCACCATGATAATTTGCCAGTAATTCATCGAAAGCTTTCTTCTCGAAGCGATCATACATTTTCCCTGCTCTGGAACTGTACCAATTATCATAGCTGTTTGCGGCCTTATCGAATTCAAGCTTAATTGCCGACCCTTTTTGCATTATAAAACCTCAGATAACTGACAAATTATTTAGCATATCCTTTTAACAAAAATATTATACTTTGTAAATTCTAAATACATGAATTTGACTCATTTTTCTTTTTATTGCCTGTTTTTTCAGAAGTAAAGAACTTCTCTTTCCACCACAGAAAATGTCCCCATGGATTATCAAGGTTGTATTTTTGATCATTCGGAACCCCCTCCCATGAATTTATCTCCTCTAACAGCTTCTCACAGGGTTTATCGAATGCAAGCAGCTCATAAGCACATTTTATTAAAGCAAATTTCTTGTTCGATTCCCTGGTGTTTTCATTATGATCCGGATGATATTTAACCGCAGCCTTCCTGTAAGCTTCTTTAAGCTCCTTTTTATCCGCTGTCTCACTAACCCCCAGTATCTTTCTGGCAGCTTTACGGGATTCGATGTCTTCTGTAATTTTTTCCATGAAATCAGGATCGTGTTTCATCTTGCAGCCTCATTTCCCATAATTCTCTTTATAGCTGTTCTATTCTCTACATAAGTTCTACATTTAAATTATTTTCATTCCAGTCAAATGCATCTTTAGCGATCCATCCATTTTCAGGAAGTGAATCGAAACACACCGGCTTTGGATTACACCAGCCTTTACCTTCTAATATCTCCCATTTTGTATATCTGTTCATCGGCGAAGCTGTTTTATCGATCCTGTATCCATCAGGATGAAACCCCACTGTTACCTCATCTGCTTTTAATGTCCTTTCCATCTGGAAAACTCCCTGTAATTTAATGAAAATTTAAAATTTAAATTCTTTCATTTATACTTTTTTCTGAGCTATAACAATCGCTGCATTTGGACATTCTGCCACACATCTTGCACAGCCGGTACAAATTTCTTCATTAATGACTGCCGTCTGATCAACTTCGATGGCACCGACCGGACAAACATCAACACATATCCCGCAGCCCGCACATTTTTCTGTATCCACCACGGCAACTGCTTTATGTCTTGAGCCTTTATCCATTTTATTGATCTTATTGTTTAATTCCTTCTTCTGCTTTTCAAGCTGCTCAGCCTGCTGCTTTAAATCTTCAAGTTCCCGGCTCGAATCTTGCTTTGCAGGTGGATATTGTTCCTGCATATCATCAGAATATTGGGATGAGCGCATACCCATTCCGCGTCCTCTTCCCATACCGGAACCTCGCCCTATTCCTCCGCCTCTGCCCATTCCTCTTCCTCCTCCCATGCCGAAATGACTCGCGACATTAGGCCCGGAGGCAGAAGAATACGCTCCGTTTTTAAATTTTTCAACTGCATCCTTTACCTTACCGCTTACACCTACAATTACTTCTATACCTGTCTGCCCGAAAACTGTAAATGCATTAGGGCCGCAATTGCCTGTTAAAACAGACTTTACACCTTTTTCTGATAATAATTGTGCAGACTGGATTCCCGCACCTCCTCCCAATGCAATATTGGGATTCTCCAAAGGTTCAACATCCATCGCTTCTGTATCAATTATCAGAAAATATGCACATCTACCGAATCTAGATTCTACTGCATCGTCAAGTGTCGTCCCGGTTGAAGTCACTGCAATTTTCATTATAACCCCTTTCTATAAAAAACTTACATTATCTGAATGTTTTTTTCGTAATCATCAAAAGCCTGTACAAAATTCATCCCTTAACTGCTGGGCTGATTTACCTTCCAGCAATTTTTCACTGGTTCGTGTCACATACGTAGAATAACCCCCGGGAAGACTGTTCACTTCAAAACCTTTTTGTTTCAATATTCTTGAAGCTATATAACTCCTGATACCCACAGAACAATAAAGATTTATAGCCTTATCTTCAGGCAGTTCATCAACCCTGCTGCGAAGCTCATTTACAGGTATATTTACAGCTCCCGGAACACTTCCCCTTTCAACTTCTTTAGGAGTTCGAACATCAATTAAGAAATCATCACCGTTAAGGTCCTCAAAATGCTTTATAGTATTCGTTCCATCTAAAATATTAACAGCTGCAAATCCTGCCATATTCACGGCATCTTTTCCACTTCCATAAGGAGGAGCATAAGCTAATTCCAATTCTTCCAGATCAAAAACTGTCAAACCGAATCTGATAGCTGTTGCAAAGACGTCTATCTTCTTATCCACTCCATCTTTGCCTACTATCTGAACTCCAAAAATCCTACCATCAGGTTTACTGAATAACATCTTAATGTGCATCTGTTGGGCACCCGGATAATAACCCACATGATTTGCGGGATGAAGATACACTTTTTCATAATCCTTACCGGCTTTTTTCAATTCTTTCTCAGTTGCTCCCGTCATACCTACAGTCAAATCAAATACTTTAAGAATCGCTGTACCCTGAGTACCTTTATATTCACTTTTTTTGCCGCATATATTGTCCGCAACCATTCTTCCCTGCTTATTCGCGGGACCGGCTAAAGGAATCAGTATCGGCTTTTTCAGCACAAAATGCTCGACTTCTATTGCATCACCAATTGCATAAATATCAGGCTCGCTGGTTTGTAATTGCTCATTTACTTTTATGCCCCCCGTTTTACCGATCTTTAAACCGGCATCTTTGGCTAAATCAATTTCAGGCTTTACTCCTATAGAAAGAACTGCAATGTCACACGAAAGTTCCATCCCGGATTTTAAACCAACTATAAGTTTCTCATCGCTCTCAGAAAATTTTGAAACTGCATCATTCAGCCAAAGTGCAACACTTTTTTCATGTAAATGAGTATGAAGCGAGGACGCCATTTCTTTGTCCAGTGTCGGCATAACCTGATCCTGCATTTCAACTATTGCAACAAGCATACCGCGATCTCTGAGATTCTCCGCCATTTCAAGGCCTATATATCCTCCGCCTATAACTACAGCACGCTTGGGGGCATTTTCTTCAATGAATTCGTTAATGGCATCAGCATCCGGAATATTTCTCATTGTAAATATACGAGAAGAATCTATTCCTTCTATAGGAGGCCTTGCAGGTTCAGCACCCGGTGACAGTATCAACTTGTCATACTTTTCTATATAATCAGTTTCTGATTTTTTATCTTTTACATGAATTTGTTTTTTACCGGACTCGATGCTGATTACTTCACTATTTACTCTTACATCAACATTAAATCTTCCTTTGAATTTTTCAGGAGTCTGAACAAGCAGATCATCCCGATCTTCGATTACTTCACCAACATAATAAGGCAATCCGCAATTAGCAAAAGAGATATATTTTCCCCTTTCAATTAAGACTATCTCTGCGTCTTCATCCAGACGACGTAATCTTGCTGCCGCTGATGCTCCACCTGCAACGCCACCTACAATAACGATCTTTTTAGCCATTCAATTACCCTTTCTTTAATTACAATTTATCCTTAAAATTTGTACCTGCCGCAACATTATACTTATTGTTTACCATGATTATATCTTAATTATTTCAGTTCAAAATCTGCTGTTTTGAAATAAAGATATAAACTTTTCCGGATGATAAACACAATAAATCATCAAAGCCGTATAAGCAGCAAGGAAAATTACAAGGAAAAGCACGAGAAGCCAGATAATTATATTAGATCCTTGCGGATGTCCACAATGCTGGCAAAAAGGGCTATACTTGCTTATTTCTTTACCACATGCCTTACAACTCTTTAGTATAGAGGGATTCATTGTTTCAAACTTTCTTCCACTTTTATTCAGTAATTTAAATAATAAAACTAAGTTATTTTTTTAACCTGAATTTATATTTCTTGGGTCTTTACCTTCCTCAATTGCAATTATTTTCTTCAATCTTCTTTCATGTCGTCCGCCTGTAAATTCCGTATTCAACCAGATATCTATCATCTTTCGTAAATTTTCTGAATGAACTAAATCTCCTGCCAAACACAGTACGTTGGCATCATTATGTGTTCTTGAAACTCGGATATTAACTTCGTCGTAACAAGTTACTGCCCTTATTCCTTTAACTTTATTTGCTGCTATACACATTCCCATCCCTGAAGAGCAAATTAAAATAGCTTTGTCTGCTCTGTTTTCAGTTACTTCTATAGCTGCGGCATATGCCAAGTCAGGATAATCAACGGATCGCTCATCGTAACAGCCGAAATCGTTAATTTCATGGCCAAGCTCTGACAAGACCACCCTTATCTTCTCTTTTACAGTATAACCACGATGATCACTTGCTACGGCTATTTTCATTTTGCTTATCTTCTAATAAAATTCACAGTTTTTTACATAATCTCTTATATTCTTGGCTTAAGTATTATTAATCTGTTTTTTATCATAATTAAAAATGCTTATCTCTTTCATTGTTTTCTTCCTGAATCAGTTTTTCCTTCACTTTACTGGAAAGTTCCGGGACATTTTTTTCTACCCATCCCAGGAATTTTGGCAGAATCTTCTGTTCGCCAATCTTTCTTGTTTTTTCTGAAGCATGATCCATCAGGTATTCTTTGAAGGTCAAAAGCCCGTTTGAAATACAGAAATTCTTCACCGTGGCACTTTTGGCAAGCGGCATAAAATTAGCACCTGTTCTGCCTTCTCTATATCCTGCTGTACAAAAAGATGGTAAGTGTCCGTTTTTACAAAGTGAGTAGATAAATTCATCGAGCGACCTGTTGTCTTTCAGCATAAACTGCTGCAAATCCATTGTATCCTTATCTTTGCTTCCGCTGTATCCCCCGACTGCTATCCTGCTCCCTGCATCCATCTGGCTGACACCGCCCTTATCGATCATTTCCATCCTGATTTCAGGCTCTTCCCGTGCCGTCAGAATAGAACCGGTATAAGGACACATCAGCCTTATTATCGCTACCAGTTTCTTAAAATCCTCATCACTTACTAGATACTTTGAACCTTCTGTCAGAGGACTGTTTAGTGCCAGACGAAGCCTGGGATATGAAATAGTATGAGGCCCTATTCCGAATTCCTTTTCAAGTGACATTGCATGCAATAAAAGCCCCAGCACTTCAAACTTCCAGTCATACAAGCCGAAAAGAACTCCGATCGCAACATCATCGATCCCTGCATGAAAAGCCCTGTGAAGTGAAAATAACCGCCATTTATATCGGCCTTTTAAAGTATTTTCAGGATGAATCCTTTTATAAGTATCGTGGTGATATGTCTCCTGAAATATCTGATAAGTACCGATTCCCTGTTTCTTTACCTTCTCGTATTCATCAACAAATAACGGTGCTGCATTAATGTTCGCCCGTCTTATCTCACCAAAACCCTTTTTAGTGTCATATACCGTCTTTATAGTTTCACATATGTAATCAACGTCACTATCCGGGTGCTCCCCGTAAACCAGGATCAGTCGTTTCTGTCCTTCCTCTACAACGACTTCCACCTCTTTTCTCAGTGCATCACCAACCAGCCTTCTTTTATTTACCGCCGGGTTACTGTTTCTAAATCCACAGTAAGCACAATTATTCACACACAGACTTGAAACGTAAAGCGGCGCAAACAGCACAACCCGGTTGCCGTAAACATTTTTCTTAATATGCTCAGCAGCCTGAAAAACTGCATCCCAGATTTCCGGGTCATCACAGTTCAGCAGAGCCGCAACATCTGAAACACTCAACAGGTCGCCAGACAGAGCGTTAGTCTTTGCCTTTTCGATTATATCCAGTAACTGTCTTTTATCGGCATCACTGTTTTCTTCCAGTTGTTTATATATCAATTCCTCATCAATGAAATCAGCCCAGGGACATTCTTCTTCCCACTTTCTGATATCATTCAGCCTAGAGCTTCTCCAACCTGTTTCTTTAGGTGTTAATATTTTCATAATAACCTTTTAATAGTTAATGGTCACAAATATTGGCACCAGTTGCAAGATCATCTTCCAGATAAGAGCTTACCAGTTCTTCAGGTTCTCCGCCTTTGGCACCTACTATCACCTTGATTCCGTATTGATCGAAAAGCATCTGCGCTCTTTGTCCCATACCGCCTGCAATTATCAGCGATACACCTTCCTCATTCAGCCATTTCGGAAGCGCTCCGGGCTCATGCCGAGGCGACTGCTTGCTTTCCATTTTCAGTATCTTTTTTGAATCCTCATCCACTTCGATAATTGCAAAATTATCACAATGACCGAAATGCATACTCAATTTCCCCTGTACTACCGGTACTGCTATTTTCATAAACTAAAACTCCTTAAATCAATAAATTTCCTATACCAGTTCATAAGTGACTTCTCGCCACATGTTCTTAATCTTTTCTGAAACCTGTGAAGACGTATATTCTATCAATGTAGCTTTCATGATCTGAGCCTTCGTAAAAGCATCGTCATAAGGGATTTCTCCTATCACTCTAATATCTTTTTCCCTGGCCTCTTCTTTTATCCTTTCAGCCATCTCAGGATTAATGTCAGCTTTATTTATGCACAAAAGTGTCTTGATATCGAAACTTTGAGCAAGTTCTGCTACTCGATTGAGATCATGTATGCCAGAAAGTGTCGGTTCGGTTACTATCAAAACCACATCCGCACCGGTAATGGATGCTATTACCGGGCAGCCTATACCCGGTGAGCCGTCAACAACTATAAGATCTTTTTTGCCCTGTTCTGCAAGCTCTTTAGATTTCTTCTTTATTAATGTCACCAGCTTGCCACTGTTTTCTTCTGCTATACCCAGCTTTGCATGAACCATCGGTCCTACCCTGGTATCAGAAATATACCACTTGCCGTTTAAGGCCTCATTAAACTCTATCGCCTCAACCGGGCAGAATTCAACACAAACCTTGCATCCTTCGCACGATATCGGATCGACACGGTAAGTTTTTTCTATCACCTCATTTCCCGGCCCGTCAAATTTTATTGCATCGAATCGACAAAGATTTTGACACTTTGCACAGCCGATGCATTTTTCGGGATTGATGTAAGCCTGCTTGCCCCCGCTGAAATCAGACTCTTCTTTTGTATCAGGTTCGAGAACTAAGTGAAGATCGGCTGCATCTACATCACAATCCGCCAGTACTGCATTTTCGGCAAGAGATGCAAAGGCTGCAGTGATGCTTGTCTTACCGGTTCCACCTTTTCCGCTTATAACAACTAATTCTTTCATATATATATCCTTTGATGAATTTATTTTACCGTCAATTTTTCATTTATTGCTTCGAATAACTCCAAGAACCTTTCCTTATAAGCCGGTATAGAATCTATCATCAGCACACCCTGAGAATACGCCTCTGCTATCTTCCGGTCATTTGGGATATCGAGAATTACCTCTATACCTTCCTGTTGGCAATAATCTTTCACACTCCCGTCACCCATATCACTTCTGTTTATTGCAACCGCAAACGGCAATTCCAGTTTTCTTACCATATCCACTGCAAGTTTCAAATCATTAAGGCCGAAAGGTGTCGGTTCTGTCGCAAGTACCACAAAATCGACATCTTTTACTGCCTCTATCACAGGACAGGATGTCCCCGGAGGAACATCGAGTATATTAATTGCATCTTCTCTTACTCTCTTTTTTATATGGCTTATCATTGCAGGTGTCTGAATTGCACCTATCTGCAGTTCACCGTGTCCGAATAAAACGTCACCTGCCATGCCGTATTGTCCTACACCTATCTTTCGAGGTGTTTCACGGATTGCATTTTCAGGACATATTTCCATGCAGCCGCCGCAGGAATGGCAAAGATTTTCAAATACCAGAACCTTATCTTTGACTGAAATAATGGCACTGTACTGGCATAACTGTCCGCATTTCCCGCAACCTGTACATTTTTCAAGATCAACTTCCGGCACACCTACCGTGACATCTTCCGTAACCTCGAATTCAGGTTTTAAGAATATAGCCCCGTTAGGTTCTTCCGCATCGCAATCCAGATATTGAACCTTTTGTCCGTTCGAAGATAGTGCAACAGCAAGATTAGTGGCTATGGTTGTTTTCCCTGTACCGCCTTTACCGCTGGCAACTGCAATTTTCATATAAATCTCCTGCTTTTATATAATCCTGGAATAATTACAACTTACAGAATCGGAGAGTCCGAAGACTCCCCTCTCCTGTAAAGTGAGTAGTTATAACCTACTTTTTCATTTCTTCTTCTAATTCACTGATGCGATTATTGATCGCATCCAGGGATTCCTGCATGTATTGTGCCTGCTGTTTCAGTTCTTCTTTTTCCTGTTCAGCAGTTGGAGCAGCCGGAGAAGCATATTCCGATCCGTAACCATACGGATAACCGTAACCTGCTCTCATCCAGCCCGGCATACCTGTGGCATAAAAGCGGTTTCTCCAGCCTCGGCCTCTTCCGAAGAAGCCTCGACCGCGAAATCCTCTTCCGCCCATTGGATTAGCAAATCCCGGTGTACCATAGCCTGCACAATAACCTGCAGCTCTTCCTGTCATTGGTCCCATACCTGCAGGACCTGTTCCATCTCCACCTGGCATAATAATATCTCCTTTCTAACTAATTATTCTCTTGTCATTCTGTTTCCACATTTCGGACAGTCCCTTTGATTGCAGGGCTGACCTGCAACATGCTGAACTTTATGGCCGCATACCGGGCAAACACAACTTCCGCCCGGGCCAGCTGCATAAGGACCACCCTTTCTACCTCTGCCCCCTCTTGGGCGTTGTCCTCTCGGACCAGTTCCGTCACCGCGTGGCATATCTGCCTCCCTTCGTAATAAATCTATTTACAATGAATGGATTCCAACTCATAAACATTCTTCTCCCTCTCCCGTAAAATCTTCTTCCAAAATAATTTGTTCGTCTTACCGGCCATAAGGGCCTTATCCTTCTTCTGGCCGAATAGGTATTTAAACCGGCAATCGGAAAACCCGGACTCGGTGGAAAAGCACCCCTGAAAGGCCTCAAGCCTCTGCCGACATATCCTTCGAAGTCATTTTTCCCATCAGTTTGCTTCATTACGCAATATCCGAGCCCTCTTCCTGTCATTGGTCCTCTGCCGTTAGGCCCTGTACCATCGAAATTAGGCATTTGTCTCTTCCCTTTCCTTAACCGCTTTATTGAAAAGTATCATTTTTCCAATCTTGCATCCTAAATCCCTGGAGATAACGGGACATTTGGCTTTTAGAATAAAGTAAATATTCTTATCAACTTCACTTAATGACTCATAGTTCCCCTGTCCCTTTGAGACAATCAGATCAGCATCTTCGAACCTCTCTAAAAACTCACCTGAACAGGTTTCAAGCATAGTACCCGGCCCGTCAGAACCATTATCGATAACCTCAACCATCTCAGTCAGCCCTACCTCTTCTGCATCTTCCATAGTCGCATCATTAATCACAGGTGAACCTTTCACCGCAAACGTTATTTTCTCATAAGGCAGATGCTCGATAAGTACCCTGTCAAAAACTATCTCACCTGCGTTGTCACCCAAATACAAAACGTCTTCTGCCTTTTCCACTGCCTTTTTGAACTTCTCAACATGTCCGTCATCGAACTCTGCTGTCAAAGATTCAGTAATAATTTTTTCGATGTAATCATCTTCCAGCGAACTATGTACACCGAAATCTATAATATTACCGGCAATTGCCAGCCTGATAGCTGCATCTATCGAATCATCTGCACTGTGAACCTTTTCTTCGAGCTCATCCAGTAATTTCAATGCAAGCTCATTGGAATTTCTTTTCTGCTGCTTATAAGGATCAGGATTTTCCGTTACTTGCCTTATTATCCTGTGTATTTTTTGAGCCATAGCAGGTGAATTATCTACTTCCTGAAAATTCTCTGCCAGTTTCATGACTTCAATCAACACTCTCTCATGCACCGATTCATCATCAGTCACGAACCTGGCAGAATCCAGTGCCTGCCTAAAAAAACATGGTATACAATCTAAATAAACTTTCATAAAACAACCTTTTCTTTAATTTACATCCAGTGACCTTCAACATTTGCATGTTTTTCTTCTTCAAGTTCACCTTGTTTAAATTTTTCAAGAGCTTCTTTAACCGTCATGTCACCGGCAAGAAAAACCTTTATATCCGCTGCATTTAAAGTCTTAAAAGCATTAGGCCCTACATTTCCGGTTATTACTGCCTCTGCATTCTGGTCAGCTATATTTTTTCCTGTCTGTATTCCAGCTCCCTGCGGTATATTCATCTGAAGTTCATTATCTACTACTTCGAAGCCGTCTTTTTCCGTATCATAGATAATAAAGTTCTTAGCCCTTCCGAATCTCAGATCAACTTTGCTTTCAAGATCTTTTCCTTCTGATGTAACTGCAACGATCATTTCTATCTCCTTTTCATTTAAGCAGTTTAAATTAATAAATATTGTCTTTTCTTTTGTATCCTCTCCCTCTTCGACATCTTTTCCTTTTCCCTCTTCCCTGTCTCATCCAACAGCCGGGCATATTAAATTCTGCCTTATCCAGTTCTCCTTTTTTATATGCATCCAGGACCTGGTTTACCGTACCCGTTATAAACGGATAAAGCTTAATACCTTCTCCTTCCACCATGTAAGCCAAAGGCCTTGATATCGCCCCGCAAATAAGAACATCAACATCGCATTCTTTCAACCTGGCTGCTCTTTCAAGACTGTTGCTTTCTACAAGCGAAACCTCGCCAACTTGAAATTTTTCACTGTCCTTATTCTCTAATATCAATAATTTGCAGGCAAAATCGAATACATTCGAAACTCTGCCCTGCCAAACCGGTATTGCAATTTTCATTAAACATACCTCCATCAATACTTTAGCAATACCTATGCCAGTATGGTAGAATCTTATAAAATATTTTACATAAGTTATTGCATTATAAAGACTTACGAAATGTATTTAAAAAGAAACCAATGAATTTGACTTAATGTATAATTGCATTATGCAACAATACAGGAAGCCATTTATTGCATTGTGCAACGCATTGTGATCAAAATTAAATCTCAATATTCAGTTTTTTTAACTTTCTGAAAAGAGTACTTGGATTTATACCAAGTTCTTTTGCTGCCTTTGTCTTATTGCCGTTATTTCTTCTTATCGCCTGTTCTATGAGAACCTTCTCCATCTGCTTTAAAGTTCGAAAATCAGGACTCTGCTCGTCTTTTTGGTGCCCTTCTGCTTCTTTCCTTAAAAATCCAGGCAGATGCTTGGTTTCGATCACATCTCCCTGGCACAAAACGAAACATCTTTCGATAATATTTTCAAGCTCCCTTATGTTACCCTGAAAATCGTGGGACATCAGCTTCGCCATTGCCTCATTGCTCATACCCGCTATATTTTTATTATATATGCTGTTGAAACGACTGATAAAATGATCTGCCAGCAAAGGAATATCCTCCACCCTTTCCCTTAAAGGGGGCAATGTTATCTTTACCACATTCACCCTGTAATAAAGATCCTTTCTGAACTTACCGGCCTCAACCATCTCACCAAGATCTCTGTTAGTTGCCGTTATAATCCTGACATCAGCTCTTTTCGTTTCCACTGCACCTACCGGCTCATAAGTCTTTTCCTGCAGCACCCGCAAAAGCTTTACTTGCATCGCCTGCGAAATATCACCTATTTCATCGAGAAATATCGTCCCTTTATCTGCCAGCTCAAAACGTCCCGGCTTGTCCTTCTTAGCATCGGTAAAAGCGCCCGCTTTATACCCGAAAAGCTCTGATTCCAGAAGATTATCAGGCAATGCACTGCAATTTACCGCAATAAAAGGATTTTCACTTCGCCTGCTTTGATTATGTATAGCCCTTGCGAAAAGCTCCTTACCCGTGCCGGTTTCCCCCTCTATCAATACCGTACAGTCACTTTCCGCAACCTGCGGCATTATATCGAAAATTTCCTGTATTTTATGATTCCTGCTGATAATATCTTCACAGCAATACTGCTTCTGTACTTCCTTGCGAAGCTCTTCGACAACTGTCATATCCCGAAATGTTTCAACCCCGCCGATTATCTTTCCATTCTCGTCTTTTAACAGTGCAGTGGATATGGTTATGGACTTGCGATTGCCGTCGGCATCTATTATGTGTACAGGTTTATTTATAACAGACTTACCCGACTCCATGGTCTGAAATAAAGCACAGTTAGACTCACAGATATCCGCCTTTAAAATATCCCTGCATGATTTCCCGATAGCATCTTCTCTGCTGATACCGGTTATCTCTTCTGCTGCCCGGTTAAATGAAGTGATCTTCCAATCTTTGTTGACTGTAAAAACCCCGTCAGCAATACTGTCTAATATTACATCCTGCTTTTTAAAATTATCATCATTCATTCTAATCAGTATAGGAGTAAAGGTGTTTTAATTCAATACGAAGATAAAAATTTAAAAACCATCAACCTATAAAGATGACCACGCTTATAAAATCTACAACAGCAAATTATTCTGTTGTTCAGATATTTTTCAATATGATTCTTAAAATAATAACTTTTAGATTACTCCTTAATCTCAGTAACTTGCTCTTTCTCTTCCTCCGGTTCAAGATTGGGAATTTTAGAAATTAGATATGCACAAATAATACCAGGTATCGGAGTAATAACGGAAAGGAGGAAAAGTTTTTCATAACCTATCAGTTCCTGTATATATCCACTTACGCTCTGTGGTATCATCCAGCCGATATTCTGCATTCCCACAGCAATAGCAAGAAATGACATTTTGTATTTGCTCTTGCCCGCTACATAAAGACTGTAGACAAAAAGTCCCGTAAAACCGAGGCCGTAACCAAAGGATTCAAGCAGAATAGTCAACTGTCCCCAGATGTTAATAGAATATTCACTGCCCCAAGGAAATACGATCGTCCAGACAGCATCCGGAGTAAATCTCGCAAGAAAAACATAGAAAATATTGGGAAAAGTCATGCAGATTGCAAACAATAAAACAGTTTTTCGCAGGGTGTACTTTTTAACCAGCCAGCCGCCGAGAAGCCCTCCTATAATAGTTGCGACCATACCTACGGTCCCATACATAAATCCGAGCTGACTCACTGCAAGGTCCATACCGTTGGCTTCTGGAGAATCCAAAAAGAAAGCAGGTATCATCTTGACCAGAACACCTTCTCCAAAACGATAGGTAAGGAAAAATATTACCGACAAAACCATATAAGGCATAGTAAAGAAGTCTTTGAAGGTGTGAAAATAATCCTTTAAAAATCCTTTTCCCCTTGCAGGAACATCATTGGGTGGATAAGGACTTATTATTGCGTGCCAGATAAGAGTCAGGCCGAAAATCAACGCTTGGATAAGAAAAAATACCATCCAGCCGAGGTTCATATTCCCTGAACTCTCACCCACAAAACCAGCTATCATAACTAAAACACCACTTACAAAAATATAGGATATCCTCAAGATTGCCGTCTTGATACCTGAAAAGAATGCCTGTTGTTTGGAATCCAGTGAAACAATATAAAACCCGTCTATTGGCATATCATAAAAAGCCGTGAGTAAAGAAATGACCACAAACCCAATAAGGGCAAGAACTATCTTGTCACCCGGGAGTATGAACATAAAAGCGGTAAATACATAAGCAAGGGTCATCAACATCTGCAGTATGAGCACCTCTTTTCGTTTTGAAAGTGCCATATCCAGGATCGGGGCCCAAATAAACTTAAAAGATATTGGAAGCATGAACAAAGAAGTCAACCCGATCAAAGTATTAGATGCACCCAGGGATTTTAAAATAACTGCAATCGACTGCATCACCAACATTATCGGCATGCCCTGAACAAGTGTCATCGAAGGGATATAAAGCCACGGATTTCTCTTTTCTTTCTTTTTTATCTGTCCTTTAAACATAATTTTATTTTCCCTGATCTTATATAAAATTATTTAATTTTAACTTTCAGATCGATTTTATTATCTTTGATTTTATCTTTATTCAACCAGCACTCTTCGAAGTGCCTTACAACAGCTTTGCCTATATTTTCAAAGGGATGCTTGATCTTTTTTATTGGAATTCCTTCAACATTTTTTCTTTCATGACAGTACTCAGCTGGGATATCCATGATTTCCAAATTGTCTAAATTTTTAAAGATACCTTCTTTAATGCATTTCGTTATAGATGAATAGAAATAATCCTGTAATAATATTATTAAATCCGTATCGGGATGCTTTTTGAGATATTCATATTCAAGTCTTTCTCTTTCTGAAAGATCATCGAACTTGTTTGGATAAGAATAAATATCGCCATCAGTTATTTTTAAATTTCTCTTTTCAAAACTCCCCCTTAATTTCTCTATATACTCTTTGCAGTAATCATCCATATTCATTGCATTTGACATTATTATGGGGTTCTTTTTCCCGTGACTCACGGCATAATCTGCTATATTCTCTGCAATATCCCGGATATCAGCCCAGACTACAGTAAGAGGCAAGCGATGAAATTTCCTACCTGTCACAAGAACTTCATAGCCGTGATCTATTAACCTCATCAAGTTCATCTCATTTGCAGGCAGCGGCTGAAGCCACACTATGCCCTCCAGGTCACGAACCGCTATTTTGTCTAAAAATTCCGGCTTGGCTGATTCTTCTTCAGTGGAATCTATCAATTCAATATGCCATGGATGATCATCCGAATAACGGGTAATGCTCCTTATTATTTCATGGATCGCAAGACCTCCATATCCTTTCACCCATTCAGGCAGAACGATGCCGATGCTCTTGGTTTCGGTTTTTTTGCCTGCAAGGATGTCCCATGAATGAAAAATATCGGTAGATAGATTTTTAAATTCGTCAAAACCGCTGATATTTTTTACATAGATTCCCGCACCCTGTCTGCAATTAAGAATATTTTTTTCCTGCAGGCTTTTTACAGCTTTCTGGGCGGTTACGTAAGATACTTTGTATTTATCGGCCAGCTGACGAATTGTACTCAGACGGTCTCCCTCTCTTGCGCCTTTTGCAAGTAAGTCCTTTAAAATTTGACGTTGTAAACTGACCGTTTTGGATATCATTTTATATACCTGAAATTGATATGTTTTTATATATCAATATTGATATGTTTGCAACCTTTTTTCAAAAAATATTTTGTTATACAATAAAATAGAGCCTAATATTAACTTTTAAAAGAAAACAATTTTTTTATTGATATGATATTTGATATAAATTTCTTGACATTTCTGTTACCAAACTTATATTGCTCATTAGCAAAAGAACAGTAAAAAAACTCATTAATAAGGTTAACAAATGCTGCCTAAACAAAGAATCTATGCTGTTTTAAAAGGTGAAAAAGCCGACAGGCTCCCCATCACCCCCATCTTTATGTCTTGGGCCGCTCATTATATAGGAAAAAGTTACAGGGATTATTACCTGGACGGCTCAATTCTGGCAGATGCCCAGATTAAAGTGGCAAGGGAATTCGATTTCGACCAGGTAAGTGCAATAAGTGACCCTTTCCGAGAAGCAGAAGGTTTCGGAATGCAGTTCGACTACCCTGAAAACGATGTTCCCAAACCAAAGTCACTTCTTATCAATTCACCCGAAGATATAGACAAACTTAAAGTACCGGAAATTCAGAACTGCTCCCGTATGAAACAAAGGGTTGAAAGTATACAGATCATGGCGGAAGAGGTAGGAAAAACCCACAGCATCCTTGGATGGATAGAAGGCCCCATAGCGGAATATTCCGACCTGAGGGGTGTGGAAAATACAATGATGGATCTTTTCGACCACCCGGATATGTTCCTAAAGGCTTCCGATATCTTGATAGAAACTGCTGTCAATTTCGCTGAAAGACAGGTAAAAGCCGGTGCCGATATGATCGGAATAGGTGATGCCGCTGCAAGTTTAATAGGGCCTGATTTTTTCGAAAAATATGTTTTACCTTTGCACATAAAACTTGTTGAAAAAATAAAATCATTTGGAGTAAAGGTTAAACTTCATATTTGCGGCAATATAACTGATATACTAGAATTCATTTCAAAGGCCAAACCGGATATCCTGGATATCGATTCCATGGTGGACCTGGATTTTACCAGAAAAAAAGTCGGGAAAGAGATCACTCTTTGCGGAAATATAAATCCCGCCGAAGTTATGCTTCAGGGAACTGTAAAAGACGTTAAAAAAACTGCACAGGAATGTAAGAAAAAAGCAGGTGACAGGTTTATTCTGATGGCAGGTTGTGAGATTCCACCGGGAACTCCAGAAGAAAATCTCAAAGCACTGCATGAATAAAAATTGTAGATAAAATTTTATTAAGTAATGATTAAAAAGGATATTTAAATGGAAGACAAAAGACATATTATTACAGGCAATGAAATTCCCACTAAAAGTTATTCAGATCAACCTTATATAGTCAAAACCGATGATGATCACTGGCTCTGTGTCGTAACTACAGGCCTCGGGGAAGAAGGTTCCAGCGGCCAGCACGTGACTTCATTGCGAAGTCCCGACAAGGGAAAAACATGGTCAAAACCAGTTCCCCTGGAAGATCCCGAAGGCCCTGAGTCATCATACGCTGTTTTAATGAAAGTTCCATCAGGCAGAATTTACTGCTTCTACAATCACAATACTGATGATATACGCTGGATAAAAGGTGACAAACCCGCATATCCGGACGGTAAGTGTACAAGGGTGGATTCCCTGGGATATTTCGTTTTCAAATACAGTGACGACCACGGCAAAACATGGTCTGAAAAGCGATACAATGTACCTGTAAGAGAATTCGAAATCGATCTCAACAACCCCTACGGCGGTAAAATAAGATACTTCTGGAATGTGGGAAAAGCATTCACTTATGACGGTATCGGCTATGTACCCCTCCACAAAGTCGGAGGAATCGGAGCAGGATTTTTCACCTCTAATGAAGGTGTTTTGCTGAAAAGCGATAACATTATGACCGAAGAAGACCCCGAAAAAATAAACTGGGAAACTCTGCCCGATGGTGACGTAGGTTTAAGAACCCCTCCTGGAGGAGGTCCTGTAGCAGGTGAACAAAGTTTCAGTGTCCTAAGTGACGGTACTTTCTACTGCGTGTACAGAAGTATCGACGGCTATCCGGTTTACACCTACAGCAGAGACAGAGGACACACCTGGGAAGAGCCTAAATACAAAAAATACGCCGACGGAAGAAAAATGAAACATCCCCGTGCCGCCAACTTTGCATGGAGATGCAATAACGGGAAATTCCTTTACTGGTGTCACAACCACGGAGGACACTTTATCCCCGATATGATGGAATACGAATGGGGTTATGCCCCCTATGAAGACCGAAATCCCGTCTGGCTCTGCGGCGGATTGGAAGTCGACGGTCCTAACGGAAAGGAACTTAAATGGACTCAGCCGGAAATTGTTCTTTATGACGATGACCCTTTCATACGAATGAGCTATCCCGATCTGGTTGAAGAGGACGGCCAATACTTTTTGACCGAAACCCAAAAAGATAAAGCCAGGGTCCATGAAGTTGATCCCGATTTCCTCGAAAAATTATGGAATCAATTCGAAATAAAGGAAGTCGCAAAAAAAGGGATAATTTTAGACCTTCCGGAAAACGGTAAAGAAATGCCTTTCAAAACCGAAATGCCCAAACTGCCTGTCTTTAATGTAAGGGACATTCACAGGGCAGATTACGGAACTAAAAATCTAAGACAGGCATTTTCTGTTGACATGTGGATTAAATTCGACAAACTCAACCCCGGTGACATCCTTCTTGATACAAGAAAAGAAACAGGACAGGGACTCTGCCTTAAAGTTTCACCTCGAAAAACGGTGGAAATCATTTTAAATGACGGAAGAATGGAAAACAGATGGGACTGTGACCCCGATGTTCTTACAACCGAAAAACTCCACCACATCGCAGTGATAGTTGATGCAGGCCCGAGAGTGATATCTTTTATCGTAGACGGCAAATTATGCGACGGTGCAGAATTCAGACAATTCGGCTGGGGACGTTTCAGTATCGATCTGAGAGAAGCAAACGGAAGCGATACTTTAAGGATCGCACCCTCATTTAACGGAAAGATCGAAAAACTGAGATTCTACGACAGGTTCCTGACAACTACAGAAGCAATAGGCAACTTCAGAGCAGGAAAGTAAAATATTAATTTAGTTAGTGAAAACTAGTAAAGAGCTACGGGTTAAACCATAGCTCTTTACTTTTTATTTTTCAACAAAGCGTGAATCTTTAAAACCTAGCAATTATCTGTCATTGCAAGCTTTAATATAATTTTATCAGCCAGCCGTTTACAATATTATTTAAAAAAGATGGGATATTACTGAATACCCCATCTCGTTGAACCGGAATTTATTAACCACTTTTTACGGACAGGTAATTAGCCAGTAATCAGAAAGATAACCTATGTCATCGATATCTACCATTCCGTCGCCGTTATTGTCACCGATTAATCCGACCGTCAGCCAGTAGTCTGCGATAATTTCGAAATCCATGAAGTCGGCATTGCCACTATCGTCCTGATTTGCTCTTTCGCACCATTCACAGGCATCGCCCGTGCCGTCTGTATCGGAATCAGCCTGTGTAGGATTATGAGTATAGGGACAGTTATCCTCGCTGTCATAAACGCCGTCGCCGTCGGTGTCAATTCCCACAGGACCGATCAATATCCCGGTCCCGAAAGTAGTCGGATCATTCCAGGCTTGGCCGATTTGATCATGCCAGCTTATCTGGCCGTCTCTTTCGCCGCCGTCATCATCGTCATTAATATGCACATCAACACCTACCAGATTATCAACGGCAGGTGTAATGGAAGAATCGAGTGTCGACCAAGGGATCAGACATTCAAATATATATCCGCTTGCATTTTCTATAAGGCTGAAGGTAACTCCCGTTGTATTCTGAGGCCCGACTCCTACATATACCGAAGAGTCATTATACCGGAACTGATATTGATAATCATTTATTCCGTCGTAGCTTGTGCCCTTGCTGTTGTCGGCGTCGATGTAAACCTCCACACAGTCGTCTTTCCATACCGCTGAAGAATCATTGATCAGACTATCATCGGTAACTTCTGCCAGAAGATAGAGATTATTTACATCCCAAAGAACTCTCCAGGTCCCCGAGAGATCACTATCCCCGCTTATACTCCCTGCAACAACATAAGGGAACCCCTTTACAGGAGCATCTGACCAAAGGGTATCAATTGCCCCGTCAATTACAGGAGGAGCCTCAGTCTGCGGAATATCCACATCGTAGCCGCTGCCGGCAGGTTCGGTGGTGAACATCCATATCTGGCCTGTTTCGGCACCGATTGGATTAGTCTCCTTTACCTGCCAGTAATAAGTTGTACCCGCGCTTAAGCTGCCAGGGTCATAAGTTGTCTCTATTTGCGTAGCAGCGTATGCCGGCGGGTTAGTCGTCCCGAAATAGATCTCATGCATGCAGCCGCCTCCTGCTGTAGTCCAGGAAATATCATCATCAGTTGATATGCCGATTGACATGTGATCCGGGACAGGAACTGTCGCCCTGCCGGGAAGAGCTAATTCAGCAGTAAGCATTCCTTCACCGAATGTACTGGGATCGTGCCATGCATCATCGGTAGTGCCGTACCATGCTTTTTTACCGTCGCGGTCTCCGCCCGTGTCATCATCATTTATCTGTATTTCAACTCCGATCATGTTTTCTACTGCAGGTGAAACACCAAGCGTAGTCCAAGGCATGGAACATTCCAGAATATAACCGCCTGTTACTTCGATAAGACTGAAAACTATACCGGCAGTGTTTTGCGGGCCCACTCCGACATAAACTGTCGAGTCATCATATCTGAACTGATATTGATAATCATTTATGCCGTCGTAACTGGTACCCTTGCTGTTGTCAGCATCGATGTATATTTCTACACAGTCATCCTGCCATTGATATGTGGAGTCATTAATGAGCACGTCATCGGTTACTTCTATAAGAAAATAAATATTATTTGCGTCCCACATTACCTGCCAGGTGCCGGAAAGGTCGTTATTGTCATCGACTGTTCCGCTGCCTATGATATTGGCTATATCATGGCTCCAAATATCATCCCAAACAGTATCCACACTGCCGTCAATGGTCGGTGAAACTGAGGTTTTCGGCACCGGTACCGCAGCGCCAAAAAGTAAAGGTGAACATAACAAAATCAACAAAAAGACAAATAAACAATGTTGGAAAAAGAAATTTTTCTGCTTTAACATTTTAAAGCCCTCCTTTAAAAAAGTTAAAAAATTTTCAACAGATTATTTTCAGCGGCAACAATTCCGCAAATCTGAAAAGTAACAATTTTAAAGGCCGGCTTCCTGCCTTTTCTCCTCTCATCATGAAATGCCTGTATTAAAAAATAAACTCTTGATTCAGGAATTTCAAGACAAATCACCAAAAATTTTACTATATGAAAAAAAATATTTACAAAATCCTTGACCGCGAACTGGTTAAAGCTAAAATAAAATTAATTCAGATCATTCCAGGAGGGAAGAATTTTAAAAATTTTATTAAAGGGCAGACGTTACGGGTTTGTCTCAGGATGAACACAATTCCTTTCTACCCTGCCCTTAAAATGGTTACGGGAGGTCGAAAAAATGTATCAATTCCGCCAAAAGTCTCATCAAAAAAACCACAGTTTAAAAAAGAAATTTTCAATTAAACATTCATTCTGGAAATGCATTTTACCGATTACAGGTTTCCTGGCCTTGATCTGGTTTTTAATACGGGTTATACCCAAACCGTCAAGGGCAACTTATCCCTGTCAGCGAGTTGCCTTTCCACTTGCAAGCGGTTTCGTCATCTGGCTTATGGGAATAATCGGTTCCATTACCGCCTTCAAAAAAGCTAAAATTAACCTTAAAAGGTCGAGATATTTTTTAGCAGTTGTTTTCATTATCGCAGCTGTCTTTTTTCTCTGGACTGCAATGAGTTTTAATAACCAAAAACCGGTCTATGCCCACGAACCGCTGGTCAGCAATCAGCCTTTGGGAACCGGCCTGGGCATACATCAGGGAAGAGTGGTGTGGGTTTACGACCCCAATGCAACTGACTGGGTTTATACAAGTTCCAGTCAGACCGATCACTGGTATGAAAGCCACAATACCGATCAGACAAGAGTAAATCTTATGCTTTCCCGTGCTGTTCGTGCCCTTGCAGATGAAACCGCCGATGCGAACGCCTGGGATGCAATATTCCGCAATTTCAACATAAGCAAAGGAAAAGGAGACGTCGGCTACACACCCGGAGAAAAGATCGCCATCAAGGCAAATCACACTTTATGCTATAACGCAGATAGCAACTTTAATAAGGTTGAAAATCATAATTATATAGATAATTCTCCTCAGCTGACCATAGCATTGTTATTACAGCTTATTGATGAAGCAGGAGTTAATCCCTCGGATATAACTATCGGAGATCCGGGAAGAATTATGCCCAATTACTGGTACGACATGGTGCATGGAACGCCGGGTCTGGAAAATGTAGTTTATCTGGCCAGAGTGGGAGGTGACGGCAGAACTCAATCCCAATATTCAAATGTCGAATTCTATTTCAGCGATCCTGATCCTTCCCGCATGTCGGGAGTAACCGAAGTCGATCACATACCCCAATCCTTTGCAGAAGCGGATTATTTTATAAATTTCCCGATTTTAAAAACTCATAATATGGGAGGCATCACCGTAAACGGAAAGAACCATTACGGTTCTCTCAGAAGAAATCCCAATGCAGGAGATCAGCCCAATCCCGATGCATGGTACAACATGCACGACAGCCTGCCCGCAAACACTCCCGGGATGGGAAATTACAGAGCACTGGTCGATCTGATGGGGCACCCGGAACTGGGCGGCAAGACATTGCTCAGCCTGATAGACGGGCTTTTCGCTGGAGAAAACTGGCAGTCGATACCTGTGGAATGGAACATGTCGCCATTTAACGGAGATTGGCCTTCGAGCATCTTCCTGTCACAGGATCAGGTCTCCGCCGACTCTGTCTCCTATGACTTTTTATATGAAGAATGGCCAGGCTGGCCCGGAATGTCCGGAGCGGATGACTACCTTCACGAAGCTGCTTTGATACCCAGCCCCTCTTCGGGAACTAATTATGACCCTAATAACGATGGGGGCCTGACAGAAAGCCTGGGGGTTCATGAGCACTGGAATAATGCAGACTCTAAGAAATATTCCCGTAATCTCGACCCGATAAACGGTCAGGGAATAGAGCTTGTAATGGTCACTGAAGAACTCATTGACCACGCAGCAACCCTGACTGAAGTCTATTATGTAGCCGGAAAATATTTCGAAGGCCCGACCTGGGACTCCGTAACTGGAAAACTTTATTTTACCAACAGAACCGAAGACCGAATTATGCAGCTGGATTCTCCGGGAACGGCAAGCATCTGGGCAGATTCGGCAAATGGCACTAACGGTACCTTTCTTTCTTTAGAAGGACGTCTTTTAGCTGCCCAGGAAAATACAATGTCCATTGCCGCTCATAAAATAGGCACCGCAGGCCCCCGGGAAACTCAAATCCTTGCAGACTCTGCAGACGGCATAAACAAACAGCCAAATGATCTGTGCCAGACCATAAGAGGCGATATTTACTTTACAGGACCCTCATGGCCTGCAGAAAACTGTGTGGTTTACAGACTGGCACAGGACGGTACTGTAACTGAAGTAATAACGGACATGACACAGCCCAACGGCATCATAGCATCCAATAACGGCACGAAACTTTATATAAGTGACAGTAACGAAAAATTATGGAAGGTTTATCCGATCAATTCTGACGGCACCGTAGATGAAGCCGGCGGAAAGATATTCTTCGACCCGGATGTGCCTGATATGACAGACCCCGACGGTATGACCATCGACGAATGGGATAATCTCTACCTGACCGGCAGAGGCGGAGTCTGGATTGTTTCTCCTCAGGGTGAACAGCTGGATATGATACCAATACCCGAATTCTGCTCCAATGTAACATTCGGTGGGCAGGACAACAATACATTGTATATAACATGCCAGGACAAAATATATTCAATGGATATGCAGGTCGATGGCGGTGGATGGAGCGCTACCCTGGATGAACCCCAGGGAGATGTCACTATATTCCATACCGAAATATCACCTTCGATAGATGCAGCTGTAGATAGCATGTGGTCAAATGTCCCTGAAAATCTTATAACCAAAATACCGCAGGGAACGATCGATGACAAAAACGATCTGTCAGCTTCATGGCAGGCTATGTGGGACTCCAACAACCTGTATTTTCTCATAGAAGTCACTGACCAGACTCTTATCGATGATTCAACTGATATCTGGCAGGATGACTGTGTGGAAATATATATCGATGCCGACAACAGCAAAGGCACTTCCTATGACGGAATAAATGATTTTGAATATCTTTTCGGCTGGGGCAGTGAAGACCTGGGTGTCGGGGTTAACTCTGCAGCAAATACTACCGGCATCACATATGCATTTGCAGACACAATCGAAGGTTATCGCTTCGAAGTTCTGATCCCCTGGAGCACACTGGGCGTTTCTGTCAATTCAGGCGATCTTTTCGGCCTGGACATACACGTATGCGATGATGATGACGGCGGACAGAGAGAGGGAAAGATATCCTGGTTTACAGATGAAGATACCGCATGGCACGATCCGAATACTCTTTCTAATGCTTATCTCGACATCATAAACCAGCCTCCTGGTATGGCTTCGAACCCCGTCCCTTCCGATGGTGCTTTTAACGTAAGTACACTAACCGATCTCGGCTGGGATGTCGGCTTAAATGCCGCTTCACATGATGTTTATTTCGGAACCGCCGATCCCCCCTCTTTTGCAGGAAATGTGACACAAAATAATTTTGACCCGGGAACTCTGTCCTACAACACCACTTACTTCTGGCGGATAGATGAGAAAAATGCCTACGGAACAACCGCAGGTACTTTATGGAGTTTCACAACCGGAGGATCAGTCGCGTCTGATGCACTTATTCCCGACGGGCCTGTAGCACCGCAAATTGACGGGGCTATAGACAGTGTCTGGACTGAGCAGTCAGGCTATTTAGTCCAAAATATACCCATAGGAACAGTGTCAAGTGACTCCGATCTTTCCGGAATATGGCGGGCAATATGGGATACCGACAATCTTTACTTCCTGGTGGAAGTGACTGATGATTTACTCGTGAATGATTCGACCAACTCCTGGGCAGACGATTCCGTCGAAATATATATCGACGCAGATAACAGTGACGGCACCACCTACGACGGCATAAATGATTATCAGTACATTTTCAGGTATAATGACCCGGGAACGGTACATATCGGAAGCAACTCTGCCTACAATACAACAGGAATAAGCTTCGTTATAAACGAAGTTACGGAAGGATATATTTTCGAATGCTCCATCCCCTGGGCCACTCTTGGAGTAACGCCTGATGTAAATAACATAATCGGCCTGGATATACATCTTAATGATGATGATGACGGCGGTGACAGGGACGGCAAAAAATCTTGGTTTACCACAGGCGATACTGCATGGCACGATCCCAGTACCTTGGGCGACGGCCTTCTCGAAGAAGGAGAAATTCTCCCCGGACAACCTGCCGCACCTGATCCTGCCGACAGTACCTCGGGGATATCCGTTAACACCACCCTCAACTGGAATGCAGGCACAGCGACAGATACCCATAATCTGTATTTCGGAACTGTTTCTCCTCCACCGCTCTTAACGCAGACAGCATTATCTTCATATGAACCGAACACACTTGAATATGAGACGACATACTACTGGCAGGTGGTTGAGGAAAATCAATACGGCACAACTCCGGGTCAGATCTGGAGTTTCACAACGGAAGTCCTCCCACAGGTGGATGTAACAATTCCTGAAATTATGACAGCCCCTGTAATTGACGGCTCCGTAGATTCTCAATGGTCGGATGCATCTTTTTCCGATATCGCCATAATCCCCGCCGGTGAAGTAAATGATGTCAATGATCTTTACGGAACATGGAAGGCTCTTTGGGACGCAAACAACATTTATTTCCTGGTCGATGTCGATGATGATATCCTGATCAATGACTCAGCCACCGTCTGGAAAGACGATTCCGTTGAGATATATATAGATGCAGACAACAGCAAAGGGACATCTTATGACGGCATAAATGACTATCAATATCAGTTCGGCTACGATGACCCCACTACTTACGTGGGCGTAGGCCCTAAGAACACCGAAGGCGTTATTTTCGATATAATCCAGACTGCAGACGGCTATATCCTGGAATGTTTGATCCCGTGGTCAACACTGGGAGTAACTCCTGCGGCAGATGGTCTGATCGGAGTAGAAGTCCATCTAAACGATGACGATAACGGAGGCGAAAGAGATGGTAAAAGATCGTGGATAACCGTCGACGACACCGCATGGAACGATCCCAGCACTTTCGGAACAGGACTGCTGCAGGGCTGGCAGGGCCCCTCAGATATAGACAATGACGGAATAAGCGATGCAAACGACAACTGCCCTGATACTTACAATCCCGACCAGACCGATACCGACGGTGACGGTTATGGTGACGAATGTGACACCGACGACGATGATGACGGAATATTGGATATCGATGACAATTGCCCTCTGACTTACAATCCAAGCCAGTATGACAGTGACAACGACGGCCTGGGTGATGAATGCGAATGCCTCAGGGCTAACATTAACGGCATGGGCTCAGTTGATTTCCACGACCTTGAGATCCTTGCATCGAACTGGAATTACTGGCATCCTGCTGCAGACGTTGACTACAGCGGAATTTGCGATATGAACGATTTGATGCAGATTTGCCAGCACTGGCTCAGTACCTGCGAAGAAGCCCCCACCTACCTATCTTTCTGGAGATTCGAAGGTAACGCTCTGGATGAAGCAGGTAATAACGACGGGGTAATGCTCAACGGTGCAACAACTGTTTACGATGCCAACAGAGGTTCGGAAGTCTTGAGCCTGGACGGCATCGATGATTATGTCGATGTAAACAATTTCGATATTTACAGTTCTGGCTTGACAATAACCGCATGGATTAAAACTGATAACCTGATCGACCAGTCAAGGTTTATATCCAAGGCAACAAGTGAACAAGAACAGGACCATTACTGGATGCTGGGTACTTATGAAAATAACGGCATGAAACTGCGGTTCAGACTAAAAACCGACGGCACTACAAGCACCCTGATTGCAAACAGCGGCGACCTCACCGAAGGTGAATGGATATTCGTTACCGCGGTCTATGACGGCACTGACATGATACTTTACAAAAATGCCATTAAAATCGGAAGAATGTCAAAAACGGGTACAATATCCACCGACCCGCTGGTGGATGTGAACATCGGCAAAAATCCGGTCAACGGCTATGAATTCCGGGGCCTCATCGATGACATGGCAATTTACGAATACGCCCTGACCCTAAGCGAAATACAGTCACTCTATTCAGGAGAATAATTTTTATGAAATGATAATATAAATGTTTCCCCTGTTATTTTACAGAGTAAGATGAAAAATGCATCCCTAAGGCTGTAAGCCAATAGATTTTTTGTGTTTTTGGATTTTTAAATAACTTGTTTTAATTGACGATAGTTCACAAAAAGTAAATTTAATTCTTACTTTTAATGTTTTCTTGCAAATAATTGAGGTCCCAGTCAGAATTGATCTTTTTTACAATTTTAAATGCTCTCTCTTTAAATCCCCTGGTGTAGAAAACCTCTGCAAGGAACATCATATCTGTGGCGAAATTCGGATTACCTTCACCGAAAACTTTTTTCCTTGTCTCAATAGATTCGTGAATCAAAGGTACTGCCTTGTCGTAATATCCCTGAAGAACGTAGACTCTGGCAACGAACCCTTTGATCTTCGCGGTGAAAATATGCTCGGAGCCGTAACTTTTCTCTATGACATCAAAAGCATCTTCTAAAATTTGCTCTGCCTGTTCGTACTTTTTCATTTCTATAAGAATTCTGGCCTTATCAACCTCAAAAGGTGCCATGACCATTTTGTCACCGGGATGGTTTTTGGCGATAATCTGCTGTGCCTGTTCAATAATATTAAGTGCCTGTTCGAAATTATTCTGTTTTCTCAGAATATTCGCCAGACTTCTTTTAGTATAGCCTATGTATGGATGATCTGGGCCGTATTCTTTTTCCTGGAGAAAAAGAGCTGATCTGCATAAACCCTCTGCATCCTCTAGAAGTCCCAGTTTCATATAAACATAAGAAAGGTCACTTGCATAAACAGCTATCTTTCTTATGGGAACACTGTTATCCAAAGCCTTCTGAAGGGCTTTTTCGGCAAAATCCTCCGCCTCTTTATATCTTCCGTAAGACATTTTTACTCTCGATATGGTCTGGAGAGTTTTACAGCTTAAGCCTTTGCTGGTCTTTCCGGGACATGTATTTATTAAGCAGATTAAAATCAATACAGCAAAAATAAGTCTGCCTTTTCCAACAACATTTTCGTTACGCATTGTCAAAGCTACCTTTCCTGATATTGGAAGCAAAATTACCTAATCCAAACTCAGGATTTAGAACGGCAATATTAGAACCTCCATTAAGTTGATAATTTCAAAAATATTATTATCGGACTTTTAAAATTTTAATATAAAACGAGCCTTATAAAATATCTGTTTTTCAGGCTGCAAGGCCAGTTTATCGCCCCCATTTTATAATTGCTTTTATACCGGAGAAATCGTCATACTGCTGAAAAATCTTGAGGGACATATTGCATTTTGATTATAGGACTTAATACATGGTTTATACTGAAAGTAGTAGTTGGATTTTATATTTATTTAAGCTTGGCATTAACCAATATTTTCAGGTGTGGATTTGGCAATGCAGATATTATTTTTTATTATTTAAATGTATTTTTATTTATCGGGAGTTTTCTGTGAGAAATTTAAGGTTAGACAAAACAAAACTCTTAGCGGTATTTTTAACTGCTATATTTTTATTTAATACTTCTTCTGTAAGAGGAAAGGTTAAAACAAAAGGTCTTTCATCGAAAACCTTAAAATCAATGTCAAGGTCCTATATGGCATACAAACTTTTTTCCAAAGCAAGGCCCTATGCCGAAGCAGCCTTGAAACAAGCCGGTAATGAAGGCAATCAGAAACAAAGGGCAATATGCAATATAGACCTGGCAATGATATATCAGAATCTTGACATGTACGAAAAGGCCGAAAAGGCATACAAGAAGGGTATAGGAATGCAGAAAAAAGCCCTTTATCAGGATCATCCTTATGTTGCCTACAGCATGCGGGAATTAAGCTCTTTATATTTCGAACAAGGACTTTATGCAGAAGCGGAGGATATTCTAAATAAGTCTATAAAAATAATGCTGAAATCCCATGATGAAAAAAGTAAAACATTGATACCTTTCAAATTGAAAAAAACCAAAATTCTTGCTGCTTCAGGAAAGAAGGAAAAGTCGAAAAATTGCCTCAAAAAGCTTATCCTTGAAATAAATACAAATTATAATAGTAAACATCTTTATACTGCTACCCTTCTTTCAGACGTTTCAGAATGCCAGTTGCTTTTGGGTGACATAAATCGAGCAGAAACACATATTGATAAAGTTATTGCCATAAGAGAAAATATTTGCGGCAAAAAAAGTCACCTCAATGCTTCCGCAATAATGGCGAAGGCTGAAATAAACCGATTGAAGGGAAATCACGCAATGACTGATAAATTAATCGATAGGGCTTTGAAGTTAGCTTCAGTTGCAGATGATGTTTCGGTCATTAAAAAAATAAAAGATGATGCCAGGAAAATTCGGAGCGGCAGAACTCTCGCCGCAAAACTCCAATAAAACGTCTATTCATAATATAAAAAAGGCCCGCTTTTCAACGGGCCTTATTTCAAACTTTAAAATCTTACTGAGTCTCCATAACCCTTGAAGAAATGAATGAAGCCATGCTCTCATTAAGTTCACCGCCGTATTTGATCATAGCATATGCGAAGCCGTCATTCTCTTCTACCGGAGCTCCGAGCCTATCAACCATAGCTACATAATTTACAAATGCATCAATATATTCCCTTGCGGTTGCATAATCTCCGCCCGCTTGTGCATTTTCTTCAAAAGCTGTTACAAGCATGTCAGAAACTTCCGGAGTAAATGGTGCATCTTCGGGGACAACCTGGTTGAAGACATTTGCCATTGCCTGCATTCTTTGATTGTTTTCATCCTGAAGTACATTTGCTGAATCCACAAGCCTGGAACAAAGTTCACAAGCCTCTATATCTGTTGCAGAAGCATAAGACTCATCAAGAGATACCTTCAACTGCTGTTCGGTAACACCAAGTTCATTAGATGCTGCTGCTAAGATCGCTGGGCAACCATCCACGCCGATAGACCTTGTTTCCGTACCTGCAAATGGAGATTCGGTCAGTGCAGGGTCTTCACCGGGTTCCAGCAATACCCAGGCACCTGTTCCTACATCCGGATCTTCTCCACGCATAACATAAAGGTCGACACCGGGTGCATCAATAGGCAACGTGCCGTCCTCGAAAGCTTCTGTCCAGGTTGAAGTTATTCTGGAACATGCCTCAAGCCAGCTTACATTTCCTGCTGCAAAAGAGGAAAGCAAATTAGTCCCAAAAGGCACAACAGTATCGAAAGCATCAAATACCATAACTCCGCCAACGGGTATGGGATTAACAGTTGCATCAACTGAGAGGTTCCCTTCCTTACTTGCAAGATAAATAGCCACATCTATCGGCAAACCGGCAAATTTCACATCCGGCACATCTGTATCAAGGAAATCTACCCCCGGCCTGTCATCGACGGTTCCGGTAGTGTCATATGAACCGTTAGTAGTCAAAGTAGTACCACTGCCAATATTGAGGTCTTCGCTTGACTTCAAGACTATGGCAGCCTTCATTTCTGAAGTATCGACTGCATCATCTCCATCATAGTTTTCAGGCAATTGCACTCCTATACCGTCTAAAGTAGAAGAAGCATTTATACCAATATTCAAAGTGTCATTATCACCGCCGGCAGTATATATCTTGCCGTTTTTAGCAATAACTGAAACACCGCCGCCACCTCGTATTTCAGGAATTTCAATAATTCTCGGATAATATTCACCATCACCATCTATCTGAGCTATTTGAGGTGGTTCTATGGGCAGTATTTCATCATAAACACATGGACCGAAAGTTGATAGATCGCCGTTTATCTGTATATCACCGTTTTCTGCAAAAATATTTATATTACCTGAACAGGTAGTTACAGCATACGGATCAAACTCGGAGGGATTAAGTACTACTGCATCTATTCCGGCATTATCACCATAAAGTCCCAGATTACCGGGGCTCATTTTGTATACACCTGAATCTGCAGTCAATGTACCCAAACCGCCAAAGTAACCTGCATTTATTTCCTGATCACCAAAACCTTTTAGAATTGCTGTATTGTGCAGGGTTACATCTTCAAAAGCATATACATTTTCATAAAGATAAGTAGTAAAATCTGAGGACATGGTTTCAATGCTGCCCTGGAAAGAGCTGATATCTCCGAACGCGTAAATGTCATCACCGGCACTGAGGGTCAAATCCCCCTGACTTGTAACATTTCCAGGATAACCTGTTTGATCAAAGCCATCATGACCTGCGATGTCATCACTTCCCAAAATAATGTCATCACCTGCAAGAACATCCAGGCTACCGTTTGCACTTATGGATTCCCCACCGGCAAGCACTACATCATCTCCTGCTTCAAGCTTTCTGTCGTACTGTACCCATACATTGTCTCGCAGTATAATATCCTCTCCTGCGGTGACATATTCAGAATCTTTTCCTCCGTATAAATTTATCCAGTCATTCGATGCAGACATATCAATATCACCATTTAAACTTTCTATTGTATTACCATAATGGACTAAAGAACCAAAAGTTGTATCTTCATCCTGATTAGCAGAAAGCAGCATATTTCCGGAGGAATAAATACTCGCATTGAGCATTACGATCGCATTACCTTTAATACTCAATTCACCGTTATCAACTGTTACATCATCTTGAGCCCATACGGAGGCCATTGGCCAGTCATCAACATTATATCCTCCAAATATATCGAGGTCTCCTTCCGTAGTTTTATGAACATAACCTTTTGTCGTTACTTTACCGGTGGTAGCTTCTATCCTCTGGTTATGACCGCCGTCCATTATCACGTTATTGTTTAATGTCACATCATCAACTGCTTCTACGAGATCGCCTGCAAGATATATAGTATTATCCGAAGCGGATATTTCAATACTTCCGTCAGATAGCAGGTTACCTTCAACGTCAACGTCACCTGCTGAAGGATTACCGGGATCCAGATCAGCAGCCAGCGTCATATCCCCTGCGGAATCAGCACTTACACCAGACTTATTAAGGTAAATATCATCTCCTGCGTTGATCGTCATATAACTTCCGGATTTTAACAACCCGTCTGCAAAGACATCGTCACCGGTTTCAACAGCCAGTGAGCCGTCTGAGTCAACTTCGCTTTCGAAGTAGATATCATCCTTATTGTTCAGGTAATCACCTGTTTGGTCGTCTGTAACAGTTACATTTATGTTTCCACCATCAGTTGTCTGCATTTTGCCTTTTACTCGGATATCATAAATGCCGGTGTTATTCTCATTGTTTTCATCACCTCCTGCTGTAAGAGAGATATCTTTTTTAGCTGTTACATCACCTTTAAGAAAAATTATTCCCTGCTGAGAACCGACGTCGAGAGCTTTTGCAGAATTAATCTCTTGGTAAACAATTACATCACCATCGGCGATTTCAGAAGGGAAGCCGTCATTTTCTTTTACCTGCAAAGCAATATCCCCATATTCACTGTCGGCTGTGGTAACATTACCACCGATCTCAATTCCGCCAGTTCGAAGTCCGTCATTATTTGCCGTTATATCTATATAGCTTTCATTCGATTTCACATTGCCGCCGACATTAACGTTGTCACCGGATTTGATGACTATTTCATCTTTAGCCGTAATATTGCCAAAAACTTCAACGTCACTGTCTGAAACACCTCCGGGTGTCATTTCATCATTAACGGTTATTTCAATTGAACCTCCGGTACAAACCGTTGCATCCACATTCCCTCCTACTACCACTCTTTCACCGGCCATAGACAGATCGCCTATGGTTATAACATCGCCACCTGCGGCAATGTTCCCATAAATCGAATCATCATTTTCGGTTGCTTCGCCGGCTATCAATGTAAGATCGCCGTTCCCTGTAATATCCTTAGCTTCATAGCTGTCTATATCCGGATATGCAGTTTCACTGCCGCTGGTAGTGTCGTCATTGCCGCCAATATGGATATCATCGCCGGCTTTAATTACCACACCTGAGTCGGCTATAGTATCGCTGTAGAAAATGGCGTCCTTAGCAGCAGTAATATTATCATGAGCGTATATCTTTCCATCTGCAGAATAAGATTTATCTCCGGGACTTTCAAATGTTGGACCTGTAGTCGCACTTCCCGGACCAAAATCAGTAGCCCGAAGTTCTATATGACCCTGTGAGTTTAATTCGCCGTTTAAATAAACATCTCCACTTCCTATCAAAGGTTCGTCAGGTGCATTATCAGTACCGTAAAGTCCATGGGCATAAATGTACATATTGCCGGTTGAATGTGCATTTGAAATATTGACATTGGTACCTTCTATGTAAAGTTCACCTTGTGAATCAATATCTCCTGCAACCTTTACATCGTGACCGTATCTTTTGTCAGTGTCGGCCTTTAAACTCATACGTGCTCCGCTGTAAAGATTGCCGCCGAGATCAATGCCGTGTATCACTTCTATGTTCAATTCATTCCCTGCTTTAAGGTCCCAATCTGAATTTGCAGGTGCATTTTCAACATTGAAACCGCCGATTTCAATGTTACCGTTCTCAGCCCAGAGAGACTTTTCTGTCGTACCACTGTCACCTAAAGTTATTTCTTTCTTGCCGTAACTTCGGTCAAGTATTATATCCTGATTTGCATGAGCACCTATGGATCGCCATCTATTAGCTGCATTGTCACCTGTATTCGAAATTACAGACTCTGAATCACTAATCAAAGTTAGATCTGTATCGCCCTGATTGCCGAACATATAGTCAGCTGTATCAAGTGTGAGTCCCTGCTGCATTGTCAATTCACTGCCGAGTACCTGAATAAGGGTGTCGTAAGCGACGATCTCGTTACCTGCGATTATCCTCAGGATCTCTGTGCCTTGCAGTAGAGTTGCGTTATCACTGGACATGTCCTCAGGGTCATTTTTAAGGACTACATCCTGACCTGCACCCAGAGTTACTCTTTGTCCTGTATGGTTATAGGTGTATGTGTCATTGTAAAGGACAATACTTCCGTCTGCAGTTACATTATCATGTAAGTGGATCTGACCGGGAGAGAATACATAAGTCCCATCACCGTCATCATCGCCACCGCCTTTTGCTTTACCTGCCATACCTGTGGTGTCGTCGTTCGTTCCCTGGTTTCCACCCAGATAGTTACCTAATCCATTACCGTTGTTTCCAGTATTCCAGTTGCCGTGTCCCTGGCCACCACCAGGATTGGTACCTGAATTCCCATTACCATTGTTTCCGCCACTACCAGAATATCCTGATATATATTCTGCTCCTGTTGCGGAAATTAATACATCACCTGCAGATTGGATCTGACCCATCGAATACACATTTCCGAAAGCTTCGTTGTCAATTAATGTGGAGCCTGAGGAGTCCTTGCTTGTTCTGCCGATTATTACGATGTCGTCACCGGTAGAAGTTGTGTCGCCGTACATCTTTATTGCATTTCCGAATAGGAAAATCTTTCCGTCGGCTGAAACGTTTTTGGTAATGAGGTCACCGCCGTATTTAGAGATCGGTGTATAACCTTCTTCGCCGGGTATTCCATAACCATTTTCATCGGCATTGAGGTAAACATGTCCTGCAGCTGATATATCTCCCTGGAGGATAATATCATGAACCGCCTGTAGTATCATGTCGCCATCGGTAGTTGTAAGATCTTTGTCTTCCGCAAGGTAGATACCTGACATAGTATCTTCTCCGGGAGCAGAATCTTTACCGTTTTTGATTCTCATGCTGCCAGCGGTAATATTTTCATTAATATTTATGCTTGAACCCCAGAATCCCTGGCCTCCGAGCATTTCCAGATGTTCGCCTGCATTTATTTCGCCGTTAGTTGTGATGTTACCTTTTGCAGTGAGGCTGATATTACCTGCTGTTGCGTCTGAATTGATCGAAGAGGCAGTAGTCAGCCCACTGACAAAGATATTATGGGCGTTTATATTAATATTTCCGCCGTTTGTCAGTATGGTGTCATCTAAACCTTCCATGATGAAATCTCCGCCGAGGAAGTTATCGGCATCGGCAGTTAAGGTAAGTGATTTTCCATTTCCACCCATATTCGAAAGGTCCAGCAAGTCACTATCAAAATCAGCCATTGTGATGTCATTAAGAGCTTCTAAAATGATATTAGTGTTCAAACTTTCAAGTTTATCTTCACTTATCTGGAAATTCTCATACCCAAAAAACAAACCATCACCAGCTTCAATTATCCCTTCATCCTGAGTAAGTCCGAACCAAGAACTCTGGAAATCAAGTTCTGAATCGTCATCAGCACCGCTGCCTTCGACAATCCTGATATTCCACGGGTCGAATAACAGAGTTCCCATTTCTCCGTTGGCAGCTGTCGTGTCAACATCGCCATCGTAAAACATTCTATCCAGACCTGATATTTCGACAAACCCACCGTCACCTGATTCAGAGCCGCCCTTCGCTTCTAAAAGAGCACCTTGGCCAACTATTGCTGTTTCAGGAGAGTAAGCGATAATTTCTCCGCCGTCACCGTTTTCACCGGCATTTGCTTTAGTAACGCTTTCTTCCCCCAGAACAACAGAATCTGCAGCGGTCATGATAACTTCACCTGCATCGCCGGCTTGAGAACTTACATCTGCCGTACCAAACTGTCCGACTCTTCCTGTTCCACCGTCAACGGCAACCTTGACCTCATCAAGCCCTGAGATTGCACGTGAAAAAGTATCACCGGCCGCCATTACGATCTTTCCGCCTAGTGCCTCTATAGAACCTTCATTAACCACATCGCCAATCCCTTCTATTGAACTTTCAGAAGGATTAACCGATGCGAGTTCAACCAGTATGTCACTGCCATCTTCGGAAAGTACAATTTTGTCTCCTGCCGCCAATAAGGTAAAACCGTCTGGCGTCCTTATTATACCTGCGTTAAGAACTTTCTGACCTATCAACTCAACCATCTCTGCTGATATTTCACCGTAATTGGCGACCATACCGTTACCGCCCTCGAAGATATATCGCCCGTTCAGGAAATTTTCATTTGTGATGTCATGCGAAGATGCAGTCAATCTGCGAGCCTGGACAAAAGAACTTGGCCCGAAAACCACTCCCATCGGATTTACGATAATAATATGTCCCTGATTACCTAACAGAGAGCCGTCAAATTGCGTCGAACCGCCTTTGACCACCCTGTTAAGTACGGCAAAATTGCTTCCGCCCGCTCTCAAAAATTCTAACACTTCATCAGGAGTAGTATCGAAGCTGTCCCAGTTGATTACAGTTTTATCGCTGAATACATCTACATTGGTCAAATTACCATTCTGATTTATGTTTGCCGACCCTGAAACCACGTCACCGTTCTCGACAGCCAGAAGGCTTTGGGTAGGTACCATCATGATAAGTTGGAATATTAGTAAGTATGACACGATCCCTCGTATGTCTAACATCCGTGCCAGTTTTTTCAGCTTAATCATTTTATCTTCTCCAAATTCTAATTTAAGTTACTTCTTAATCACCCATTTAATTATTATTTTAAATGCAGATCAACTACCACCTTAGGAGAAAACCTGCATGTACTCTTCCCGTACCTTCGTCTGTATCTTCTGTTTCGATCAAAGGATAGCCGTAAAAGACCGTACCCGTAAGGCTATTACTCAGTTCCAGTTTCAGACCCGCTCCCACTGAAGCCAGTTCACGATCTTCTGTTTCTCCTATACCTGTCACCGGGTCTTCGGTTTCTGCCAGACCATAATCGAAGAAAACAAGCGGTGCCAGCTTGGAAATAAATGGATCTTCTTCAGGATCCTCTTTAAGTGACTGTTCCTTTGCCGCAAGATCATATTCATATTGCAGTGATGTCAATATCCCTCCGTCGGTAACAATTTCGTATTCTTCGTAGCCTCTAACTGTATACATACCCCCGAAAGTAGTTAATCTTGAGGGCACAAGTCTTTCCTCTGAAGTTATCCACCTGAAAGAACCGCTGAACTTATTAATCTGATTTTCATCCAGGTACTGATTAATTATTGCACTCGTGGTATATATAGTAAAATCTCTTTGAGCTAATGTCCGGGCATTAGTAAATTCAGCAGCATCAGAACCGTCAAAGCTGCTTACCTGAGAGAATGAGAACAAAATGTCCGAAAGATAATTTCTTTTATAAACTTCAAATGATGTGCCCCACATATCAATTTCCAGGTCAGAAGTAAGGAAACCTGTACCGGGAAAGTCAGTTGGACTGACCCGACTTTCTTCATGAATTACGGAAGTGGTAAAGTCATATAACCATTCATCTATCTGAAATAGATTAAAACGAAGTTTTGCTGTCTCAGTATGGCCTCTTCCCAGGAAATTTAATGCTCCTCCGCCGGTAACATCATATTCATTATAACCTGCGCTTAATTCAAGCCTTACCCTCGGCCCGTAAATCGGCAAGCTGTAACTCGCGAAAACGGAATATTCGTCAAAAATCTTTGAATCCCAGGGAGCTTGAAAAAGAACCGAAAATGTATCATCGATACCAAAAAGATTTGTATGTATAAATCCTACTCTTGGATTCCATTCACGATCATCTCTTCCCGAATTATCAGTTTGAATATACCAATGGACAGGATCAGCTTCATAAACATTGTAATTAACCGAAATCGAATTCGGTTCCATTCCGGTAGTAACTATAGCTGTAGTATATCTGTCAGGGTTTAAATTCAGGATATTCAGATAGTCATCCAGTTTCTTTTTATTAAGCCCCTTTTTCTTATCAACCGGAGACCAGTCAAGCAGATAAGATCTCTTTAAGTAGCTTTTTTCTTTAAGTTCCCTGTCAGGATTATAAAATTCAGCTTCGACATCAGAAACAGAGGCTTCAATTATGGAAATAACCAGTTTCTGGTTTTTAGGCTTACCATCTTGAAATGAATCAGCCGGTACATAGACATAAATACCTGCAAGTCTCTGCCTTTGATAAACCCTGAGTATATAATCCGTCAAACCCTGAACTGTTCTCCCTGTTATTTTTTTAGTAATCCCGGGATTTTCTACAAGTTCTTTTAGATTTCTAAAATCATATAAAGCATCTTTAGGAGCTTTTTTAATAGAGACATCAGAAGAATTGTAAATATCAGGAATGTTTTTGAATATTGTTTCCGTTGATACCCATGAATTACCTTTTAATGAAACCTCTTTTACCTCAAAAACAGTACTTTCATCCCTGGGTAATTCGATATCTTTCGCCTCAATATCAATTTCAGGTTCTCTTTTAACTTCTTTTTCTTCCTTTTCCCTCTGCTCAAGTTTTTCCTGTTGCTCTCCTTCAAGCGGATTAGTAACTTTATCCGCACTAAAAGAATTTAAGGAAAGAAAAAACACAGTGAGACTGGCCAATACTACAATACAAATTCCTTTTTTTCTAATCATGTCATTATCCTTATTAAGTTTTCTAGATATACTTTTCCCGCATTACATTAAAACCGGAAAACTTCCCTGCAATCCTTTTTAAACTCAACAAATTAAGTAAACTCCGCTTTTACACAAACTAGTATACTATTTTAGGATTAATCTTTCAACCCTCTGGGGTCCGATATTATAATTTTTTTTAATATTAATATTAAACTTAATTTACACAAAAGCAATATTTTTCAAAATTATATTAAATTTTTGTTGCTTTTTATGCTAATTATAAGGTTTTTATCGGAGGTTAGTTAATCTGTACAAAAATTTTGTTTGTAAAATTTTCACTGTTTTTTTGTCAAAAAATATCCAACCTAGCTAAAGAAAGTAAATGTAAAAATCGGTTACTATATCTGCTTGCTTTGCAAGATTGGGACAAAGATGCACCGTTAAAAAAGTTATTTTTATCAAATGTCCTTTGGTTAACTTTCGCAATTTTATTAACGTTTTAAGCAGCGGAAGCTAAAGCTTCCAATAAACTGCTACGGGTTAAAACCCGTAGTATAGCCGGTTCGTGTTTTGCCCGTCCGGCTTCGCCGGAAAACTTCATCTACGGATTAAAATCCATAGAATTGCGTCGGAATATTAAAGGTGCATAAACCAATCCTCGAAAATTTATCAAGTCTCCGACAATACTTTTAGACATAAATGCTCCTTTTAAAAACTTTTTATCCAAAATCATTTTTTCAACACCCTCTTTGAGTTTTTTCTTTCTTGCCTTTTTAGTGGGTTTTCTTGAAGTGATCTCCAAGGCCTCACAAATAACTCCGAAAGTCTGCCTCAGGTAATAAACATCTGTCTGAGCACTTTTCGGGGTTTTATAAGTCCGGATATGCTCGACGTAATCATTTATGATCTTTTCAACCGGCGTCTTTGTGGGAAGTGGTACATCATCACCTTTAAAAAGAGATGATTCTATTTTCCTGAGTTTTTCTTTTGCTATTTGATATGATTCAGTATTTAAGCTCTTTCTTTTCTTTGAGTTTCCTGCATAGTAAAGAGCGTAGTATTTTTTACCTCTCTTAAATAAGCCTACCATGATTAAGACCTCCAAAAAAATTACATTTCCTGGAGTCCTTAAGATTTTGGCTCTGTTTTTGGTACACAGTTTGGTACACAGTTTGGCATTTTGGCCAAAAAAATAAGGACTCACGTTTTACCGCAAGTCCTTTATTTATAAGCATTTATGCTTAATAGCGGGAGGAGGATTCGAACCTCCGACCTCCGGGTTATGGGCCCGACGAGCTACCAGACTGCTCTATCCCGCGGTATATTTTAGATTTACTACTCTAACAATAAACTAATAAAATTCAAGTGTGTTGTTCGATATTTTAAAAGTTTTCTCTTATCTTTTCAGCAAGCTCCTGCATCTTCCCTTCTGGATATTCATAAGAAGGCCATTTATCAAAAACTCCGTCACCTTCATTCCTGGGAATTATATGAAAATGTAAATGATCAACAAGCTGCCCTGCCGGCCTTCCGCGATTACAAAGTAGGTTAAAACCGTCGCAATTCATTGCACCGACAACCGCCCCGGCTATCATAGGCAGTTTTTCAGCTATTTTCGCCATAATATCTGCAGGGCATTCATCCATCTTTTCAATGTGCTGTTTCGGTATTATCAGTGTATGCCCGTCACTTAAAGGCCCTACATCCAGAAAGGAAAGTATATTCTCATCCTCATAAATTTTTGCGGAGGGAACTTCATCCGCCACTATCTTACAGAATATACAATCACTTTTCGGCATATTTCCCTATTTTTCTTCCTTTTCTTCTGAACTTTCTTCTTTACCCTCTTCAGCCTCTGCCTTTTCCTCGGGTTCTTCTTCTGTTCCAGCCACAGCTTTTTCTTCCTCCCTGGTTTCCTCTTCAGATTCTTCTACTGCTTCCTGCTGTTCATTCTTCTCAGCTTTTTCTTCAGCAGGTTCATCGGCTGTCTCTTCTGATTTTTCTTCTACAAATTCTTCGGTTTCTTCTACTTTTTCCTCAACTTCCGGCTCGGCCTTTTTCTTTGCCTTGGGCTCATATTTCTCACCTTCGCCAAGAATCTGAAGCAACACCAGTGGGCTGTTGTCACCGAGTCTTCTTTTGGAAAGCTTAATTATCCTCGTGTATCCACCCGGCCTGTCAAGAAACCTCGGTCCAAGCTCGCTGAAAAGTTTACCCACCACAGTGCCTTTTTTAACAACTTCGCCTTCACTCTCTTCAACAATATCTCTGTCACCGAGTTCAGATATAGCTTTTCTTCTAGCTGCAAGATCACCTTTCTTGGCAAGAGTAATCATTTTCTCTGCAAATTTCTTAATTTCTTTGGCTTTAGGCAAAGTGGTCGAAATTGTCTCATGTTCTATTAGCGAACAAACCATATTCCGACGCATTGCTCTTCTGTGCTCGTGGTCTCGGCCTAATATTCGCCCTGCTACCTTATGACGCATATCTCTAAATCCTTCTTTATCTAGATATTCTGATAATTAAACATTAACATCTGTCATTCCGAGAGACAAATCAAGATCCGCAAGTTTACGTTTGATTTCTCTCAAACTTGTCTTGCCGAAACTTCTTATTTTAAGAAGATCTGCCTCTGTCATTTTTACCAAATCACCGACCGTCTCGATCTTTACTGATTCGAGGCAGTTACTTGCTCTTACAGAAAGCTCCAACTCCTGAATCGGCATCTTAAGCTTGGAAGCAAGCTCCTCGTCGATCTCTTCCTCAGGCTCCTCTTCTTCCATTTCCTCAGCAACCGTCTTTTCGCCGAATTCGAAATACTGAACGAACGGATTAATATGCTTACGCAATATCTTAGAAGCCTCAACCAATGCCATCTCAGGTGTCACCGTCCCGTTAGTCCATACCTCAAGGATCAGCTTATCGTAATTCGTCTTCTGCCCGACACGGGTATCTTCCGTCAGATACCTTACTCTAGTCACAGGAGAAAACACAGAATCAAGTGCGATCACTCCGATCTCCTGGTCTGACTTATCAGCGTTTTCTATCCTTTCACTGGCTGGAATATATCCCCTGCCGCTTTCGACAACCATTTCCATCTCAAATTCGATATCTTTTGTCAATGTCGCAAGCACAAGGTCTTCATTAATAATTTCAACTGAAGGATCGGATTCGATCATCCCTGCTGTAACCGGCCCTTCCTTCTCTGCATAAACACTTATCGTCTTGGGTCCATCGCCGTGAAGACGGGTTACAAGACTCTTGACGTTTAGAACTATATCCGTAACATCTTCCATCACTCCTTCAAGTGAAGTGAATTCGTGACTAGCGCCGGCTATCTTCATCGAAGTTACTGCACTTCCTTCAAGCGAAGAAAGAAGCACTCGTCTTAAACTGTTACCAATTGTAGTACCAAACCCTCTTTCAAAAGGCTCAATATAGAACTTGCCATATTTATCTGTCGATACTGCCATATCACGTTCAACTTTAGTCGGCAATTCCAATCCTCGCCATGTGACTCGCATACAGGCCTCCTAATCTCTTTGAAAATGACTACTTCCGGTAAGTCATTGAAAATTTTATAAAATATTATCTCGAACAGAACTCCACGATCAAATGTTCTTCAACCGGTATCTGTACATCGTCTCTGCTAGGCATCGCAACTACCGATGCTTCGGGCTTATCCCTGTCAAGCTGCAGCCAGTTCTGAACTACAAAGTTTGGATTAACTTCCAACTGCTGCTGAACTTTCTTCTTGGTCTTCTCTGAAGCCTTCAGTGTGATCTTGTCACCAACATCCACGGTATAATCCGGAATGTCAACCTTACTGCCGTTCACATAAATATGACCGTGGCACACAAGCTGCCTTGCCGCCTTCCTGGAAGCTGCAAAATTCAGTTTATAAACCACGTTATCAAGTCGTCTCTCAAGCAACTGAAGAAGCAATTCTCCGGTGTTACCTTTCATCCTCTCAGCTTGCCTGAAATACCTCATGAACTGCTTGTGCAGTAAGCCGTAATATCTTTTGACTTTCTGTTTCTCACGAAGCCGAACCGCGTAGTTACTTTTTCTGCCCCTGCTCCAGCCGTGCATTCCAGGCTTAAGGTTACGAGTCTTTTTCTCGATAGGGCATTTTGCGGTCTCGCATCGAATGCCTTTGAGCATCAACTTCATGCCTTCTTGTCTACATTGTTTACAAGATGATCCTAAATAGCGTCCCATCTGTTATTCTTTCTCCATTAAAGGTTTAAACTCTTCTTCGTTTCGGTGGCCTGCATCCGTTATGAGGCAGAGGCGTTGCATCTTCGATAGATGAAATCCTCAAGCCCGCCGACTGTAAAGCGGATACTGCCGATTCTCTGCCTGAACCCGGGCCTTTTACTTTTACTTCTACCTCTCGAATCCCATAACTCATCGCCTGATTGGCGCAACGCTGAGCTGCCTGCTGAGCAGCAAAGGGTGTACTCTTTCGCGAACCCTTAAAACCTATTCCGCCGGCGGAATTTCTACTCATAACATTACCATCTACATCGGTAATCGTAATAAGGGTATTGTTGAATGTCGCCTTAATATGGGCGATACCCTTTGCTACATTTCTTCTTATTTTTCTTTTCTTCTTACTTTTCGCCATATATTTTAATTCCTCGTTTTTACCTTGTATCGGATTATTTATTAACGGGCTTCTTTAACACCCTTCTTACCTGCAACGGTCTTCTTAGGTCCTTTTCGTGTCCTGGCATTCGTACGGGTACGCTGACCTCTCACCGGCAAACCCTTGCGGTGGCGGATCCCGCGATAGCAGTTGATCTCCCTCAAACGGGAAATATCCTGTGCCTTCTGTCTTCTTAGCTGACCTTCGATAACATATTTATCATCTATTATCTGTGTGATCCTGCTCAGCTGATCTTCAGTCATTTCACCTGCATTGGTCTGAGGATCAATATCAGCCTCTTTCAGAATATCAAAAGCGCTGCCTCTGCCTATTCCGGTTATATAGGTAAGTGAAACCCATATATGTTTGTCATTCGGTATATCATTACCAACTATTCGCGGCATATTATCTCCTATCTAACTCTTATATAACTCTGCAAGTCAAAAACTCAGCCTTGACGCTGTTTGTGTCTGGGATTAATGCAGATCACTCGAACAACGCCTTTTCGGCGTACTATCTTACAATTCTCACAAATTCTTTTTACTGAACTTCTAACTTTCATTTTTATTCACCAACCTTTATCGCTCAACGAACTACTTTCTCAGTACGATACGTCCCCTGTTCAGATCATAAGGACTCATCTCTACGGTCACTGTATCTCCGGGCAGGATACGAATAAAATGCATCCGCATCTTGCCTGATACATGCGCCCTTATCACATGCCCGTTTTCAAGTTCCACCTTAAAAACTGCATTCGGCAAAGCTTCCAGAACTTCGCCGTCAAGTCTTATAGCATCTTTTTTTGCCATACGCTTATTTTTCTCTTAATGTCAAAATTTCACAGCCGACCTCTGATACCGCAAGAGTATGCTCAAAATGAGCGGAACACTTGCCGTCCTTGGTTACGACTGTCCAACCGTCTTTCAAAGTCTTCGTCGCAGAAATCCCGGCGTTAATCATCGGCTCCACCGCAATCACCAGCCCCTCTGTCAGATAGATGTCATTCCTGAGAAGTTCATCACTGACAAAATTCGGCACTTTAGGGTCCTCGTGCATATCTCGACCGATTCCGTGCCCGACATATTCCGTTACTACAGAAAAATCGTTCGATTCGACGAAACTCTGTATTTTAGCAGCAATCTGACTCCATTTCAAACCCGGCTTCATATTTTCTGCTGCTATTTGCAAACTTTTTTCAGTAACCTCGATCAATCTGGCATTTTCTTCTGATATTTCACCTATGCCGATTGTTATTGCCGAATCACCGCAATACCCACCGAGCTTGATGCCGAAATCAATACTCAGAATATCGCCTTCCTGCAGCGCCACATCTTCTGAAGGTATGCCGTGAACTATCTGCTCATTAACAGAGGCACAAATTGCACCAGGAAAAGGCTTCCTGGCATAAGGACTTCTTACACCCTTAAAAAGCGCCTTCGCACCTGCTTCCCTGGTCATTTGCAGTGCTACATCGTTCAGATATCCGGTCGATATCCCCGGCTCTGCGATCTCTTTTAATTTTGAAAGAACCTGGGCAACTAAGTTACCCGATTTTCTCATCAGCTCTATCTCTCTTCTGCTTTTAAGTTTTATTGCCATTTAAACACACTTTACTTACAGAAGCTAAACTGATTGTAATTCTCTTATTTTATCAAAAATAATGGAAATAACTTCATCACCATCTCTAGTTGCATCTATTTCCAATAAGTCTTTTGATTCTTTATAGTAATAAGCCACCGGTTCTGTCTGTTCATGATAAGTCTTCTGTCTTTTTCTCACCACATCAGGCTTATCATCATCTCTTTGGACAAGCTTTGCACCACAGTTATCACATATCTCATCAACCTTTGGCGGTACATTTTTTATGTGATAAACAGCGCCGCATTCAGGGCAGCTTCTCCTGCCTGTCATTCTTTCCATTACTGTTTCATCATCAATCTCGAGATTTATCACCAGATCAATATTCTGGCCCATTTCTTCCAACGCTTTATCAAGCTCTTTGGCCTGGTTTACCGTACGAGGAAAACCGTCTAGCACATATCCTTTATCGGATACTTTCTTTATTGCACCGGCCATCATCTCTACTATCAAATGATCCGGCACAAGTTCGCCTGCATCCATATACTTCTGGGCCTCTTTACCAAGCTCCGTACCTTCTGATCTTTCCTGTCTCAGGATGTCGCCGCTGGATAAATGTTCCAGATCGAACTCTTTCACTATTTTTTTACACTGTGTGCCTTTACCTGCACCAGGTGCACCTAATAATATTATATTCATTAACGTGGCCCCTTGATCCTGGCTGAACTGCTGAAACCTTCATAACTTCTCATCAGTAGATTCGCCTCGATCTTCTGTACAAGGTCAAGTGATACACTTACCACGATCAGCAAACCCGTTCCGCCTAAAAATGTCGCTACTCTCCAGTCAATATCCAGCATCGTCGAAACCACTGTCGGAACAACCGCTATGATCGCAAGAAAGCTTCCACCGTAGTAAGTTATCCTCGACATTACACTTTCAAGATATTCCGCTGTTCTTCTGCCTGGACGTAAACCGGGAATAAAACTCCCCGAATCCCGAAGATTTTTCGCTATATCCCTGGGCTGAAACTGAACTGTCGTCCAGAAATAAGCGAAAAGGAATATCAACAGCATATAAAGAACATTATAAGTATAAGCCTGAGGGGTAAGAGCATTATTGATTGAACTCATTACCGCACCCTGCAGGGCTTCTATATTTCCAAGTTGTGAAAATAAAATCGGCAAAAACATCATAAAACTGGATGCGAATATGATCGGCATTACACCACCGTGATTTACTCGCAAAGGCAGATAGTGTCTTGCACCGCCGTACATCCTTCTGCCTCTCATCTGTTTTGCCTGCTGAATAGGTATTCTTCTCTGTCCCTGTGTGATTAGTATCGCACCTGCAACAACAAAAACAAAGGCAAATACAAGGAACAATAATCTGGCAGGACCTATAGTACCCGGTTGACCGGCAGCACCTATACTCAGATCAACGCTTTGCATCAACTGCCTTATCGCCCAGGGCATTCTGGCAATAATACCCGCCATAATAATTAAACTAATACCATTACCTATTCCGTATTCATCTATTTGTTCACCAAGCCACATCAGAAATATCGTCCCGGCGGTCATGGTGATTATCCCCATAAACATAGCCTGACCTTTAAGGCCCGGATATACGTGTGGTATCAATATCTTCATTATCGCAATTGATTGTATTACACATATAAGCACCGTCAAATATCGCGTATATTCCTGTATCTTCTTGTAGCCGGCCTGACCCTCCTGCCGCAATTTACGCAGCGTCGGGATTACCTCCTGTAACAGCATTAAGATAATCGATGCAGTAATATAAGGCATAATACCCAGTCCAAAAACACTACTTTGACTGAAAGTACCGCCCGTAAACATCTGCATATATTCCGCTGCTCTTCCGAGGGGGCTGTCAGTATCCCTGGTCTCAGCGGCCTGGACTACACTTTCCTGGTCAAATCCCGGAATCGGAATATGATATCCCACCCTGTAAATGGCAAGCATCATCAGCGTAAAGATTATCTTCTTACGCAAATCAGGTATCTTAAATATATTTATTACCGTTCCGATCATTTTTTAATCCCTGAAATTCAACCAAAATCCTTTTTATGACACAACATTCACTTTGCCGCCGCAATTCGATATCTTTTCCTTTGCGGACTTACTGAACTTATTAGCAGAAACATCAAGTTTCTTCGTAAGCTCTCCATCACCAAGGATCTTTACCCTGCTGCCTAAACCGTTTATAAGACCAGCCTCAGATAGCTCCTCATGACCGATTTTGGACCCATCATCAAAACGCTCAAGTTGCTTCACGTTTACTATCTCGTAACCCTTTCTGAACCTGGCGTTATTGAATCCTCGCTTAGGTAAACGCCTGAACAACGGCATCTGCCCACCTTCGAATAATGAAAGTGAAACTGATCCGGATCGACTGCCAGCACCCTTATGGCCCCTGCCGCAAGTCTTACCATTGCCGCTGCCGTTACCTCTTCCGACTCGTTTACGAGATTTCTTTTTGCCTGCAACTGAAGTTATTTCGTAATTTAACATTTGATCGATCACCTTTTTATAGTTTCTACTTCGACTCCACGAAGTTTCTCTACCATTTCTTTGTCACGCAACCTGATTAATCCGTTGAGTGTCGCCTTGACTACATTCTTGGGAGATGCACTGCCTATAACCTTTGTCAGTACATCCTGAACTCCTGCAAGTTCAAGCACCGGCCGTGCACTCGCTCCTGATATAACACCAGTTCCGGGCCTTGCAGGAACCAGAATAACCTTCGTCGACATAAACCTGCCTACAATCTTATGCGGTATAGTATTACCCGCAAGCTTGATCTTATGCAGATTCTTCTTACCGTCTTTCATTGCCTTTTCGACAGAATCAGGCACCTCGTTGGCCTTGCCATAACCGACACCGACTCTGCCTTCGCGGTCACCAACTACCGCTAAAGCAGCAAAACTAAACTTTCGTCCGCCTTTCACTACTTTAGAACAGCGATAGATCTTAACCACTGTCTCTTCCAAAGGCTTTCCTTCCTGATATGTTACATTAGGTTCTGCTACCAATTTACTTCTCCAAAACTTATCGTTCTCGATTTAAAATACTAATCCTGCTTCTCGGGCTGCGTCCGCTAATGCCTTAACCCTGCCGTGATATCTGTAACCGTTCCTGTCAAAGCTCACACTCTTGATACCGACTTTCTGGGCTTCCTTAGCTATGGTGTCACCAACCTTCTTTGCAGCCTCAACATTGCTACCGTTATCTACTTCTTTGGTCAAATCCGGTAACTTCGTGCTGGCTGAAACCAGTGTTACTCCCGCTATATCGTCGATCAGCTGGGCATACATATTTCTGTTAGAACGGAATACCGTCAGCCTAGGACGATCCGGCGTTCCAAAGATCTTTTTTCTTACGTGATATTTTCTTCTTAAATCAGCTCTCATAATTTATCCCTGTATCTTTTATTGAGCAGTTGAAGCAAATGCTTTACCAACTTTCCTGCGTACATATTCATCGGCATACCGAATTCCCTTACCTTTATAAGGCTCAGGCGGTCTTACCTTGCGAACCTCTGCCGCAAACTGACCGAGTACACTCTTGTCCGGTCCGGAAAGAGTAAAAACTGCAGGTACATCATTACCTCTTGTTGCAGGTACTTCGATATCCACCTTTACATCTTTCGGCACCTTCAGACTAACAGGATGACAATACCCGACATTCAATACGATCTTGCCTCCCTGTTCCTTTACATTATAACCCGTGCCGTAGACTTCCATCTTCTTTGAAAATCCCTTCGTGACGCCTTCTATCATATTGGCGACAATAGCACGCATCGTACCGTGAAGCTGTCTGTATTCACGAACATTCAGCTTTTCATTAATAAGCCTTATTTCGTTCGATGAATCATCAACTTCGAGTTTTATCTTCGGGTTAACATCGAACTCAACGGTTCCTTTGCTGCCGTTGATCTTCAAATGCTGCCCTTTTGCCTCTACTTTTACCCCCGAAGGGATCGCTACTGGTTGTTTTCCTATACGACTCATTTTATCAGCTCACCATACAAAGTAATTCGCCGCTTACATTTTCTTCACGGCATTTTCTGTCACTTAACACACCACTGCTTGTGGAAACTATCGCTATTCCAAGACCGTCCAGTACATAGGGAAGATCCTCTACCGATGAATAAACCCTGCAACCGGGTCTGCTTACCCTGTGCAACTCAAATATCACCGGATGACCTTCTTCTGTATATTTCAGCTCTAAACGCAAGATTCCCTGCTTGCCGTCATCGATCTTGTCATAATCAACGATGAAACCTTCTTCTTTAAGCACCTTGGCTATACCTTCGCATACCTTTGATGCTTTAATATTTACATGTTTTGACCGTATTCGCAACGCATTGCGAATCCTTGTCAGCATATCAGCGATTGGATCGCTCAAACTCATAATCTAACTCCAAAGAAAATACTCAACTAAGAGTCACTCTTCAATTACCAGCTGGCTTTCTTCAATCCGGGTATCTTACCTTCGTTAGCCAGCCTCCGGAAACATATCCTGCAAACCTGAAACTTGCGGTAAACAGCTCTTTGTCTGCCGCAAAGTTTACAACGGGTGTAATCTCTTACACGATATTTCTTTTTCCTGTTACACTTATTTATTAATGCCTTTCTTGTCATTCAATTCTCCGAATAGTATTATCTCTATTCACGGCTTTCTTTTCTAAACGGCATACCTATCAGATCGAGCAACTTTAAAGCCTCTTCATCTGAATCGGCAGTTGTTACGAAAGTTATATTCATCCCCTGAACTATCTCAAGATCAGAAGTGTCTATCTCCGGAAATACACTCTGTTCACCAAGACCCATTGAAAAGTTGCCCTTACCATCAAATCCGTCCGGGTTCAATCCGCGAAAGTCTCTTACCTGCGGAATTGCAAGACTTATAAGTCTGTCCAGAAATTCATACATCATTGCTTTGCGTAATGTCACTTTTAAACCTATCGGGTCACCTGCTCTAAGCTTAAAATTAGAAACACTCTTTCTGGCCTTGGTAACCACTGGCTGCTGCCCGGTTATACTCGCAAGTTCTTCTCTTGCCTGATCCATATATTTCTTGTCTTCGACCGCTCTTCCGACACCCATGGAGACAACTATCTTCTCAAGTTTCGGAACAGCCATCTTGTTTTTATAACCGAATTCCTTTTCCAACTCGGGCATTACTTTTGATTTATAAATCTCTTTTAAACGAGCCATCTATTACACCTGTTCTTAATCTAATATATAAAAGTCATCTCGACTTATTTTTTCTTTGTTCCTCTTCTGATTACTCCGATCTCACTGCCGTCAGTAGCTACTCTTTTCTTACTTCCGTCGTCACTTACTTCATATTTAACCCTCGTAGGCCTGTTATCCTTTCCGGTTACTGGAAGAACATTACTTATATCAATGGGCTGTTCTAACGTTATCCTGCCGCCTTGAGGGTGCTTCTGCGAAGGTCTTACATGTTTCTTTACAAGATTATGACCCTGCACTACAACCTTGTTATCTCCGGATATTACTCTGAGTACCTTACCCACAGCACCTTTATGATCACCTGCTATTATTTTTACCGTATCACCTTTTTTAATATGTCTGGCCATAATCGCTCTCTGCTACCTACTTATTATCAAACTACCTCACTTGCCAGTGATATTATCTTCATATAGTTATTCTCGCGAAGTTCACGGGCAACTGCACCGAAAATTCTCGTTCCTATTGGATTACCTTCCGGGTCTATCATCACTGCTGCATTGCTGTCGAAACGAACGTAACTGCCGTCAGGTCTCTTAACAGGACTCTTGGTCCTGATTATCACACATTTATGGATCTTCTTCTGATCAAGCTGGCAATTAGGCAAAGCCCTTTTTATGGCTACTGTTACCACATCACCTACACTGGCGGTCGGCCTGGTATATTTGCCCTTACTTGAACCGCTTCTGCCAAGGACCTTAATACATTGAGCGCTCTTTACGCCAGTATTGTCCGCTATGGTCAGCATTGTTTCCTGTTGAATCACCTTATGTTCCTCGCTTTACTATTTAACCACTGCTTTTTCTAATATTTCCAAGAGTCTCCAGTTCTTGGTCTTGCTAATAGGTCTGCATTCACCTATAAGAACCTTATCACCTATACCGGCTTCATTATTCTTATCGTGAACACCTACTTTGGTCCTCTTGGAGACGTATTTATTGTAAATAGGATGCTTGACCTTAAATTCGATCTGCACCTTGATACTCTTATCACCGCTCTTGCTTATCACTCTACCGGTTTGTGTTTTTACTTTACTTTCCTGCATATCTTATCCAACCACTTAGGTTATTCTTTCTCGTTTAAAATTGTTTTGATCCTGGCTATATCTCTCTTTACATTCTTGCGAGCCTTAGTATCTTCAGGATTCTCCGTCACTGACTGAGAACGCATCTCAAAAAGCCTTTTCTGTAGATCAGAAAGCTCATGAGTTAACTCTTCTGTACTCATCTGTCTTAATTGTTCAGCTTTCATCAAAGCTTACCCTCATTCTTTCTTATATTGAATGCCTACGTTTTACGAACCTGCACCTTACAGGCATCTTATGAGCAACTCTTATCAACGCCTGCTTGGCTAACTCTTCCTCTACACCGCCTATCTCGAACATTATCGTTCCGGGTTTCACTGGTGCTGCCCAGTATTCCGGTTCTCCCTTACCTTTACCCATCCTGGTTTCCAGTGGCTGAGCACTGATCGGCTTATCCGGAAATATCCTCATAAACACCTTACCTTCTCTGTGAAGATAATGTGTTGCTGCAACACGACCGGCTTCTATGTGCCTGCCTGTTATCCAGTGGTGTTCAAGGCTTTGCAATCCGTAATCGCCGAAGGTGACGTAATTGTTCCTTGACGCTTTTCCTTTCATCTTACCGCGTTGGCTCTTACGGTGTTTTACTCTTTTTGGCATCATAGCCATAACAATAACCCTTTATTTTGAATAACGTACAACTCGTCTATTTACTCAATTAATTATTTTTTCTTACCTTTTCTTCCCTTTTTGCCTTTTTTCCCGCCTTGAGGCTTGATTTCTTCTCCGAATTTGCCCTTGTAGATCCAGACCTTAACTCCGATAGAACCGTAAGTGGTCCTGGAGGTCGCTTGGCCGAAATCCACATTCGCATCCAGAGTATGAAGTGGAATACTTCCGGATTTTACCGTTTCTGTTCTGGCTATTTCAGATCCACCAAGTCTTCCGCTTAATATTATTTTAACACCCAAAGCACCGGCATTCAGAACAGATTCGCTCTGCTGTTTCATCGTCCTTCTGAAAGATGCTCTCTTCGCCAGTTGTTCTGCTATCATCTCTGCTACCAGCTTAGCATCTAGATCAGGGTCTTTAACCTCAACCACATTGACACTTACTTTCCTGCCGGTAAGATCTTCCAGTTCTTCACGAAGCTTATCGACTTCGTTACCCCTGGGACCGATCACAACACCAGGCCTGCCGCTGGTAATAGTTACCTTGATCTCATTTCGGGTTCTGACTATTTCAGTTTTGGATACAGCACCCTTCGGCATACTTCTGTTGTACTTCTTGTCGACTATATCCCTGATCTTCTGATCTTCTACAAGAAGTCTGCCGTAATCCTTCTTATTGGCATACCAGGTACTTCTCCAACCCAGTGTTACTCCGGTTCTAAAACCTATTGGTGATACTTTTTGACCCATAATTATCTTTGCCTCATATTGCTATTCTGCAATTGCTACCTCGGAAACTGTCACGTATATGTGACAGGCTTTCTTACGTATAGGATGAGCTCTGCCTCGGTCTTTAGGAATCCATCTTTTGGTCCCAATCCGGACACCTGCATCATCTACTCTCGCTTCTGTTACAAACAAACTCTCCACTTCCGCTGCCTGTTCATCAGCATCTGCTATCGCCGCTCTGAGTGTTTTCTCTATCATCGAAGCCGCTCTCTTATTGGTAAACTTCAATATGTCAAGAGCATCCTGAACATGCCTGCCCTCTATAAGATCAGTCACCAGCCTCGCCTTACGAGCAGATACCGGAGCATAACGATAAGTCGAACGCCAACAGCTTATGTCATTAATCTCTACCGAAAGTGCGTCAGCAAGTTTTTCAATATCCTCACGCTTGGGGTTAGGCTTCATCAAACCCTTCTTCCAGTTTTTCACTGCTGCCTTTGACTTTCTTTCATTAAGCCCGCCCCTTACAAGCTGACCTGCAAGTTCAGTATCGGACTTATTCTGCTCCTTACACAAATTATTTAATTTTTCAACACTTAACATATTTTAAACCTTTAAGTCTTATCTATGCTATTACAATACCACGGACTTGGAACTTGTTCCTCTGGAGTGACCCTTGAATGTCCTGGTCACTGAAAACTCACCAAGCTTATGGCCGACCATATTTTCTGTAATGAAAACGTTATTAAAATCTTTGCCGTTATGAACCGAAAATGTATACCCTACGAATTCAGGTATTATAGTACACCTTCTCGACCAGGTCTTGATCGGTTCCTTACTACCTGATTCTTCACGCTTCATAACTTTTCTATAAAGCTTTTCATCAACAAATGGTCCTTTTTTTAACGATCTACCCATTTATATTCCTCATTTATAGTACTGTTAGACCTTGTTTATTCTTACGCCTTCTTATTATCCTCTTATTACTGTTCTTACGAGGATTTCTTGTTTTACCGCCTTTCGCCGGTCTACCCCATGGAGAACATGGATGACGACCGCCGTTGGATCTTCCTTCACCGCCTCCCATAGGATGAGCTACAGGGTTCATTGCCTTAGCCCTGGTATGAGGCCTGCGACCTAAGTGACGCTTCCTTCCGGCTTTACCTATTCGAACATTCTGAAATTCCGCATTACTCAATCTTCCTATGGTAGCTCGGCATTCCTTCCGGATCATTCGCATCTCACCGCTGGGCAAAACTATTGTCACCCAATCGCCTTCTTTCGCCGATATCCTGGCTGCAGATCCCGCTGTCCTTACCAACTTACCGCCTTGTCCCGGTGTCACTTCTATATTGTGTATCTCGATACCGGCAGGAATGGATTGAACCTGCATGCAGTTTCCTGTTGCTATCTCACATGCCTTGCCGTTCTCTATCTTGTCACCGACTTTTACCCGTGCAGGTGTCAGAATATACCTTTTCTCCCCGTCTTCATACTCAACCAGAGAAATATAACAATTCCTGTTGGGATCATATTCTATTGTCTGAATCGTAGCTGAGCAGTCATCTTTCCCGCGCCTGAAATCTATCATCCTGTAAACTCTTCTTGCACCACCGCCTCGGAATCTGCTGGTAGTTACACCGTGATGATTCCTTCCGCCGTTCTTCTTGATTCGCTTGCAAAGAGTCTTTTCAGGCATAGTTGTGGTTACTTCGGTGTTCTTATTTACCGAAGAATTCCTGCGTCCTGAACTTGTCGGTTTATATGTTTGAATACCCATAATTATAGCCTTCGAGTCACTTTAGAACAAATCTATATGATAATCAGGATGAAGATAAACAACAGCTTTCTTCCAGCTTTTCGTCATTCCCATGTTTCTGCCTCGTCTCCGCATTTTCCCTTTGCGGTTAGCTGTCCTTACCTTATCCACTTTAACATCGTAAATATTCTCGATCGCTTTTTTGATCTCAGTCTTATTGGCCCTTTTATCCACTTCAAAAGAATAGGCACCTTTCGCACTTGCAAGGTGCATACCCTGTTCTGTTATTAATGGCCTGATTATTACGCTATATTCGTCCACGTTTACACCCGTTTTATTTATCTACTTTAATTCTCTTCACTTAGTGCTAAAAAAGCATCTTTTGTCAAAAGCAGCTTACGGTGATTACAAATGTCACCGGCATTAAGCTGCTTAGCGTCAAGCATACTTACCTTGGGAATATTTCTGAGCGACATCCATACATTACTGTCGCTTTCCTTCAAACCTACCAGACAACTGCGATTTACTTTAAGGTTGTCCAGTATATTTGCAAAATCTTTCGTCTTTGGCGAATCGAACTTTAGCTCATCTATTACTATCACATCTTCACTCTGAAGTTTCGCAAGTATTGCAGAATTCCTCGCAACTTTTTTCTGTTTCCTGGGCATCCTCTTTGAAAAATCTCTTACTTTCTTGGCAAAAGCAACTCCGCCGCCGACTCTCTTATTGGTTCTGCGGGTTCCTACCCTTGCATTACCTGTACCCTTCTGCCTGAAAAGCTTGCTGCCGGAACCGGCCTTTTCACTCCTGCCTTTATTCGCCGCAGTACCCACGCGCTTATTCGCGTGATACATAACGATCGCTTGTTTAAGCAACTGATATTTGACCTCTCCGCCAAATACCGACTCATCGACCTTTAAACTGTCGACTTCTTTGCCTTCTTTGTTGTAAACTGCTAAATCGATCATTTTCTACTTTCGTTTTTATATATCTATTTAAGACTGCTTACTGGCACGAACGACTACATATCCTCCGGTTGCACCCGGAACTGAACCCTTCACTACCAGTAAATTCTTTTCTTCATCTATCGAAACTAACTCATGATTACGCGAAGTTACCTTTTCTCCGCCCATTCTGCCGGCCATCTTTTTTCCTTTTTTAAGGTTTCCGCCGTGACCCGCATCACTTGCATGACTGGCAATGGAACCTGGAGCTCTGTGCTTTCTCTTAGTACCGTGACTCTGTGGAAAACCGCCGAACCCGTGTCTCTTCATTCCACCGGCAAAACCTTTACCCTTACTTGTTCCTGTTACATCTACTTTTTCAATCTCGGAAAAAGCAGATACCGTAACATTATCACCTAAAGAAAACTCAGGCTCTTCGTCTTCGCCTAGTCTCATCTCGCGAATAATTCCTTTCGGAAAAGCCTTAGCCTTCTTGGCATGACCTATTTCCGGCTGTTTTCTTCTGGATTCTTTTTTATCATTATAACCAAGCTGCAAAGCATTGTAACCGTCTGTATCAGGTGTCTTAACCTGCATTACCTTGCACGGCCCTGCTTCTATGACTGTTACAGGCAACAAATTACCTGCCTCGTCATACACTTGCGTCATTCCTACTTTTTTGCCTAATATCATAGCCATTATTCAAATGCCTCGATAGATAAATCTATTTAAAACTATGCTTTAATCTTTACAAATACACCTGCAGGTACCACCAGGCGGTTCAATACCTCTACTGTCCTCGCATTAGCCTCATAAATATCGATCAGTCTTTTATGAGTACGCAATTCGAACTGCTCTCTGGACTTCTTGTCAATATGAGGGCTGCGAAGTACTGTATATCTTTCGATCCGCGTCGGCAACGGTACCGGACCACTGACCTTCGCATTTGTACGCCTCGCATGATCTACGATCTCTTTTGCTGATGAGTCAAGCGCCCTGTGGTCATAGGCTTCCATTCTGATTCTTATTTTTTCCGATTCTGTCGCCATATATTCCTCTATTATTACAGCAAGGTTACTTACTTGCTTATCCAATGCGTATAGTTACACCGCTACACGCTTCTTTTAATGATTATTTCAAGCAGGAAGGTTCTTCATCCGGCTGAATAAACACCGCCGAATTTCGCCTTCCTTAAAAAAGACTCGGGTTCGGCCCGGGGTCATCTTTGACCATCCAGCCTAGCCCTTAACAACGTCGTCCGTGACTACCACATTTCCAGATATGCCACAGCCCAACTCGATTTCGCATAACCAACCGCTGACTATGCTCGCTACGGCTGAAAGGCAAAAAATATAGCAAGTTTCTTACTGCCTGTCAACAAATACTGCAAAATTTTTAAAAAAATATTAAAATTTTTACATCATTATCTTTTCGGCCACCTGTTCAGGCACCGGTTCATACGCGGAAGGCTCCATAGTAAATGTTCCTCTGCCAGCTGTAGCACTTCTTAATTCACTGGAATACCCGAACATCTCGGCAAGCGGAACCTTGGCATCAATCACACGTGTATCGTGATGTACCTTCGTATCGGTAATTATTCCTCTTTTACTCATAAGACTCGACTGGGCAACACCGAAATAACTCTCCGGAACTACAACCTGCACCTTCATTATCGGCTCAAGAAATACAGGCTTGGCCTTCTTCAAAGCCTCCTGCACTGCCAAAGCACCGGCCTGTTCGAATGCAAGTTCTGAAGAATCCACAGGATGATAAGAACCATCGATCAGTGTTACTTTCACTCCAACCACCGGAAAACCCGATAATGCACCGGTATTAAGCGCATCTTCAACTCCGCTTTCTACAGCAGGGATATATTCCTTAGGAACATTGCCGCCCACGATCTTATTTTCGAATTCTATTTCTCTTGCATAATGACCGTCTTCTTCTTTAAGAGGTTCGATGGTTATTTTTACATCACCATATTGACCTCTTCCGCCAGTCTGTTTAATAAATTTACCTTCTGCCTCTGCCTTCTGAGTGATAGCTTCCTTATAAGCAACTCTTGGCTTACCTACCCGAACATTCACTTTCTTTTCACGCACTAATTTATGCTGCAGTATCTCGAGATGAAGTTCACCCATCCCGCTTATTATCGTTTGTCCCGTTTCAGGATCAAACTTACAGCCGAAAGTCGGGTCCTCTTTCCTCAGTTCTGTCAATGCTTCAGTAAGCTTGGCCTTATCAGCAGAACTGTGAGGCTCGATCGACATACTCAATACCGTTTCGGGAAATTCTATCTTGCTTAAACATATCGGGAACTTCGGATCGCATACCGTATCACCGGTCAATGCCTCCTTGATCCCAACAACTGCAACGATATCACCGGCTTTGGCTTCTTCTTTAAGATTCCTTGAACCGGCATGCATCTCGAATATCCTCGTGATATTCTCTTTTCTGTCTCTGCTGCTGTCCAGCACCCTGGAACTCTTCTTCAAGGTTCCCTGGTAAATACGGATAAAATAAAGATCACCGTGCGCATCATTAGTGATCTTGAATACAAGACCCACAAAAGGTTTATCTTCATCACAAACCACTTCCAGCTTCTTTTCCGGATCTTTCGGGTCATGTCCGTAAACTATAGGCCTTTCAAGAGGATTCGGAAGATAATCTATCACTGCATCCATCAATTTCCTGGTCCCTATATTCTGAAGAGCAGAGCCCGCCAAAACAGGATGGAGCTGATTTGCTATCGTACCTTTCCTGATGGCACGCTTTATAACATCATTGCCGATCTCTTTATCTTCAAGGTATAACTCCATCATCTCCTCATCGAACTCTGCCGCAAGCTCAAGCAATTCATGCTTTGCAAGCTCTGCATGTTCTTTCATCTCATCAGGAATATCAACCTCGATACAATCTTTCCCGATCTTGCTTTCTTCACTTTCCTTAAAATAATAAGCCTTCATCTCTATAAGATCCACAACCCCCTCGAAATCATCCTCTTCACCAATTGGAAGCTGCAGAACTATAGGATTAGCAGGCAGTTTATCCTTGATGCTCTTGACGCTCATCTCGAAATCAGCGCCGGTCTTATCCATCTTATTTATAAAGCAGATACACGAAAGATCATACTTCTGACCCTGTCTCCATACCGTCTCACTTTGAGCCTGAACACCTTCACTGCCGTCAAATACCGCAACAGCCCCGTCCAGAACCCTCAAAGATCTTTCCACCTCTGCGGTAAAATCTATATGACCCGGTGTATCGATAAGGTTGATCTCATAATCTCGCCATGGGCATTTGGTAGCCGCAGAAGTGATAGTGATACCTCTTTCCTGCTCCTCTTCCATATAATCCATAACTGCCGTTCCGTCATGTACCTCACCTATTTTATACGTCTTTCCCGTATAAAAAAGTATCCTTTCGGTAACCGTAGTCTTGCCGGCATCGATATGGGCCATGATCCCGATGTTTCTGAGTCTCTCTAGTCTGTCTTTCATAATCTTCCGTAAATCTTATTATTTTTTGTAAAAACTTTTATAACGATAAAAAAATGCCGTAGTTCCTCAACTCCAAACTACGGCAAATTGTAAGTTTCTTTTATTACCAGGCAAAATGAGCGAATGCCTTGTTCGCTTCCGCCATCCTGTGAATATTTTCCTTCATCGAAACTGCTGCACCTTTTTCTTCATAAGCATCCAAAATCTCTGCTGCAAGATATTCACTTATCGGCTTACCCTTCTTGCCTCTTACTGACTGTAATATCCAGCGGAATGCCAGACTCTGCTGACGCTTTGCATTAACCTGCATCGGCACCTGATAATTTGATCCGCCTACACGCTTACTCCTGACTTCGATCATAGGCTTTACATTATTTACCGCCTGCTCGAAGACTTCCACCGGACTTTCGTCTTTCATTTTCTTGCTTATTATGTCCATTGCGTCATAAAATATCTTTTCCGCAACGGATTTTTTACCGTCCCACATTAAACAATTTATAAATTTTGAAACCAGTTTATTGTTATATCTTGGATCCGGTTTCAATTGTTCTCTTGAAGCTGTAAACCTTTTGGCCATTATTATTCCTCTTAAATTCTACACCTTTAGGTTAATTTACTTTCCTTTTTTAGCACCGTATTTACTTCTGCCTTGCTGTCTGCCCTCTACACCAGCACAGTCAAGAACACCACGAACTACGTGATATCTCACACCGGGAAGGTCTCGAACTCTTCCGCCTCTTACGATCACCGTACTGTGCTCCTGAAGGTTATGGTCAATTCCCGGTATATAGGCAGTTACCTCTTTACCGTTGGTCAACCTTACCCTCGCTATCTTACGAAGAGCAGAGTTAGGTTTTTTCGGCGTTTGAGTCCTCACTACAAGACAAACACCTCTCTTTTGCGGATGACCGCTGATGTCGGACTTCTTTTTCCGCCTTTTTGTCTTCTTTCTCGGATTTCTGACTAATTGATTAGTTGTTGGCATAATTCTTATCCAGTTATTTAATATTCGTTCACAAAAATTTATTCGATACCTAATGCTTCCTTGATAGCGGCATCCGCCTTCTCTTCTTTCTCCTTGGCTTCCTTCATCTCCTCTTCCTCTCTCAGTTCTTTCGGAACAGGAGCTTCTGCCAGGTGCTTGACCTTCATGTCGAAGTGAGGCTTGAACGCCGTCCCCGCCGGGATCAAATGTCCAAGTATCACATTTTCCTTAAGGCCGAGCAATTCGTCTACTCTACCAGCTAATGATGCCTGCGTCAAGACTTTAGTTGTTTCCTGGAAACTTGCAGCCGCAATGAAACTGTCCGATCTCAACGAAGCCTTGGTTATTCCAAGAAGAAGCGTCTTGGCTGTTGCCGGTTTGGGTTTCTTGCCCTTGGCCGGTTCACCGCCGATCATCTCGATCTTATCGTTTACCTTCTGGAGTTCCTCTTTTGTCACCAGCTGACCTTCGATCAGATCGGAGGCATCTCCTACACTGCTTACGATAAGACTGTTAGACAATCTTTCGTTTTCTCTCCTGAACTCATAACGGTCAACGATCTCTCCCGGAAGGAAAGAACTTTCACCAACATTTTCAACCTGCACTTTACGCAGCATCTGAGATGCTATTATCTCTATATGCTTGTCATTTATATTAACGTTCTGAGAACGGTAAACATTCTGAATCTCGGAGATCAGATACCTCTGAAGCGCCTCTTCACCTTTAATCCTCAGGATATCATGAGGCACCAGCGGACCGTCTGTAAGCGCCTGACCGGCATCAACATAGTCACCGGTATGAACATTTAAATGCCTGTCCCTTGGAATATGGTGTTCTTTTTCCATTCCGCTGTCGCTCTTAATGGTAACCGTCATCTTACCCTTGCGTCTGTCACTTCTAAGTTCGACTCGCCCTGATATCTCTGCAAGAGAAGCCGGGTCTTTCGGCTTACGAGCTTCGAAGACCTCCGTAACTCTGGGAAGACCACCTGTAATATCCTGAGTTCCGCCCGTTGCTCGAGGCTGATGAGCAAGCAGCTGACCTGCCTGTACTTCATCACCTTCTGCTACCTCTATTCGGGCACTGGCGGGCAGATAGTGAACGTCAAGGATCTTACCGTCTTTATCTTCTACTATGATCTGCGGATGCTTGTCACCCTTATGCTCGATCACAACAGGCTTACCGCCCTGACCTTTACGCTCTTCTTCGATCCTCATCGTTTCGCCTTCTACCACATCGACGAACCTTATAAATCCTTCGACCTCTGCAAGGATAGGTGTTCTGTGAGGGTCCCATTCGAAGAGACTGTCACCTGCTTTGACTTCCTGTCCTTCTTCAACAAGAACATTACCGCCATAAGGTATCTTAAATCTTTCAAGCTCCCTGTCCTTTTCGTCAAGGATCGCAATCTCACTGTTTCTCTTAAGAACTATATTCTGCTTGGTACCGTCCTCTTTGGTAAATTCAACAGATTTAACGTCACGGTATTTGACCTTACCGTCCATAGGCGACTTCTGCTCTCTTTCGAGGATCGCTCTAGAAGCTACACCGCCGGTATGGAATGTCCTCAGCGTCAGCTGGGTTCCCGGTTCACCAATTGACTGTGCTGCGATAATTCCGACAGAAAGACCTTCCTCAACCTGACGACCGGTACTCAAATCCCAGCCGTAACACTTTGAACAAACTCCGAGAGGACTGTCACAGGTAAGAGGACTTCTAACCCTGATCGCATCAATGCCGAGATCTTCGATCTTTTCAGCTATTTCGGGAGTAATGACTTCATTTTCATGTACAATCATCTCATCCGTCAGCGGATTCCTGATATTGTCTCTTGCTGTTCTGCCGATTATCAGGTCAGAAAGTTTCAGATTCACCTGCTCATCGGTACTGGAAACACTCTTGGTTATTCCCTGTAGCGTACCGCAGTCAGGCTCTGTCACGATCAAATTCTGTGAAACATCGATAAGTTTTCTGGTCAAGTAACCGGAGTTTGCCGTCTTAAGTGCCGTATCAGCAAGACCTTTTCGTGCACCGTGCGTTGAACTGAAGTACTCAAGAACCGTCATGCCCTCACGGAAATTAGATTTAATAGGCGTCTCGATGATCTCACCACTTGGCTTAGCCATCAATGCACGCATACCGGCAAGCTGCTGAATCTGGTCGACACTCCCCCTCGCACCGGAGTCACTCATAAGATAGATCGGGTTAAGATAAGGATTGCCATCCGGCTTCTTATCATTCTTAAAGCCCCTCATCATCTCATTTGTTACGCCGACACGGGCATGAGTCCACGCATCTACAACCTGGTTATATCTCTCGCCTTCAGTAAGAACTCCTGCCTGGTAATTCTTCCTGATCTTTTTAACTTTATCTTCCGTATCGCTTATTATATCATGTTTCTTTTCAGGTATCTTAAGGTCTGAAATACCGAAACTGAGGCCTGCCGTTCCTGCATGCCTGAATCCCATGAACTTGATCTCATCCAGCAAGTCTATCGTAGCTGCACTGCCGGCTCTCTGAAAACAGGCACTGATAACCTTACCTAGCATTTTCTTGCTCATCGTAAGATTATAAAAATCCATACTGTCAGGCAGTATATCATTGAATATGCACCTGCCCACAGATGTCTCTATCGTTTGCTTTGCAGTACCTTTTGCTGTATCCTTACCGTGCCTGGTTACGATATCCTTATTGCCGTCTATCATGACCTTGATCCTGGCCTGAAGATGTACCTTGCCCATCTCATGAGCCATAATAGCTTCCTGCATATCCCGGAATATCATACCCTCACCCTTTTCGCCGGGATTGATATAAGTAAGGTAATAATTACCCATCACCATATCCTGCGAAGGTGTCACCATCGGCGATCCGTTTGCAGGTGAGAATATATTAGATGTCGTCAACATCAGCGTATGGGCTTCTGCAAGTGACTCCACACTCAACGGCAGATGCACTGCCATCTGGTCACCGTCAAAATCTGCGTTAAACCCGGAACATGCCAGCGGATGAAGCATTATAGCATTTCCTTCCACAAGCACCGGCTCAAATGCCTGAACACCCATCCTGTGAAGCGTCGGAGCGCGGTTAAGCAGCACCGGATGCTGATGAATAACCTCTTCCAGAATATCCCATATCTTCTCATCCCGCCTTTCGATCATTCTCTTGGCACTTTTGATGGTATCTGCAAGGCCGTGCTGTTTCAGCTTGCGGATAATAAAAGGCTGGAAAAGTTCAAGTGCTATCTTTTTGGGCAAACCGCACTGATAAAGCTTCAGCGTCGGACCTACCACGATCACTGATCGAGCTGAGTAGTCAACACGCTTACCTAACAGATTCTCGCGGAACCTGCCCTGCTTACCTTTGATCATATCGGTAAGACTCTTCAAAGGCCTGTTGTTACTTCCAAGTACCGGCCTTCTGCACCTGTTATTATCAAGAAGCGAATCGACGGCCTGCTGAAGCATTCTTTTCTCGTTACGGATAATTACTTCCGGAGCGTTAAGATCAATAAGCTTCTTAAGCCTGTTATTTCGGTTTATTATCCTTCGGTAAAGATCGTTGAGGTCACTGGTTGCAAAGTTACCGCTTTCCAGCAATACAAGCGGACGCAGGTCCGGCGGAATTACCGGAATAACATCAAGAACCATCCATTCAGGATTATTATCACTGTTGCAGATCGAATTGATTAATTTAAGCCTCTTGGTGTAATTCTTGATCTTCTGCTTACTTCTGGTATTCGAAAGATCGGTCCTCAACTGGGCACTTTCCGCCTCAAGGTCGATATTCTTCAACAGTGCCTTGACTGCCTCTGCACCCATACCCGCCTTGAAAGAACTGCCGTACTTGGTGACTGCATCTCTGTATTCTTCCTCACTGAGGATCTGACGCATTTTCAAAGGACTCTGCCCGCCGTCTGTCACTACATAATCCTGGAAATAGACTATCTTCTCGATATCCGATGCCTTCATTCCCAGCAAAGTACCGAGATGATTGGGGATGGCCTTAAAAAACCAGATATGAACTATCGGCGCTGCAAGGTTGATATGTCCCATTCTTTTTCTTCGAACACGACTGTGTGTTACCTTAACGCCGCAGCGGTCACAGATTATGCCTTTAAACTTCGTGCCCTTGTACTTTCCGCAGGAACATTCCCAGTCTCTTTCAGGACCGAAAATCCTCTCACAAAAAAGACCGTCCTTTTCCGGGCGATAAGTCCTGTAATTAATCGTCTCAGGCTTGCGCACCTCTCCGAACGACCAGCTTCTTATATCATTCGGGCTGGCAAGACCTATCTTTACAGAACCGTAATCGTTAATTCGATCGTAAATATTTCCAAACATTTATGGTCACGCTCCTTTAATTGATCCGCGATTTACCACATTATTTATTAAAGACCCGAGCTTCCGAGCTTCTTCTTTTCAAGACCTATATTAAGCCCGAGACCTCTTATCTCGTTACAAAGAACATCGAAGGACAGCGGCGTACCCGCCTCGAGGGTATTATTACCCTTTACCATCGACTCATATATCTTAGTCCTTCCTTCGACATCGTCACTCTTAACTGTCAGCATTTCCTGAAGACTGTATGCCGCTCCATAACCCTCGAGAGCCCATACCTCCATCTCACCGAATCTCTGACCGCCGGTCCTTGCTTTACCGCCGAGCGGCTGCTGGGTAATAAGGCTGTATGGCCCGGTCGCCCTGGCATGGATCTTGTCATCAACAAGATGATGCAGCTTCAGCATATACATATATCCGATGGTCGCCTTTTGATCGAACGGCTCCCCTGTCCTGCCGTCATAAAGTTGTGTCTTCAAACTGTCTGGGACATTAACGAAAAACTCATCTTCGCTCGGTGCCTCGTTATTTTCTTCGAGTTCCTTTGTCCTGCTGGCAACCTTTTCATTAGCTTCCTCAGTAAGATTCTTGATATCCTCTTCGGTAGCACCGTCAAATACCGGCGTCACCGCATGGAATCCCAGAACCTTCGCTACCCACCCAAGATGTGTCTCAAGTATCTGTCCAACATTCATTCGGCTGGGCACACCAAGCGGATTGAGAAGTATATCCATCGGGGTTCCGTCTTCCAGGAAAGGCATATCCTCTTCGGGCATTATCTTCGCGATCACACCCTTATTTCCGTGCCGCCCTGCCATCTTATCACCGATAGAAAGCGTTCTCTTGGTAGCTACATAAACTTTCGCCATCTGCAGAACACCGCTGGGCAATTCATCACCATGTTTCAGATTCTCAAGCTTACGCTCTTTCTCTTTCTGAAGTTTTTCTATTATTGGCCAGTGTTTATCCACTACCTTCTGAACGTCTTTTCTCTTATTAGCAGGTTTAACCCATTTCACATCGAAATTTTCGATCTGCTCATAAACTACGTCGTTGTCAGGACTGGCTCCTGCCTTCTGCAGTGTCGAGGGGTCAACGATCGTCACTTCATGCTCGTCATGAATAACCTCGATCATCTTTCTGAATGCATCACACTCTTTGCCCTTCATCTCTTCGGTGTATTCCTCGATCTCTTTCTTGAGAGCCGCTTTCTGCTCTTCACTTCCTGCACCGCGTCTGGTAAACAGCTCAGTCCTTATCACAACACCTTCAGAACCGCTGGGCATCTCAAGTGAATCGTTCTTCACATCTTCACCCGCTCTGCCGAAAATCGCATGCAGCAGTTTTTCTTCCGGCGTTAATTCGGTCTTGCTCTTAGGCACAACTTTTCCTACAAGTATGTCACCTGATTCAACCCGCGTACCTTCACGAACAACACCGTTTTCATCAAGATTCTTCAATGCCTTCTCACTGACATTGGGAATATCATTGGTGAATTCTTCCTTACCTAGTCTGGTCTCTCTTACATCTGCTGTATATTCCTCTATATGAATACTGGTAAACTCATCATCTTTTACCAGTCTTTCACTTACGATTATAGCATCCTCGAAATTAAATCCATCGAACGAAACGAAAGCAGCAAGAATATTCTTTCCTAGTGCCAGATAACCGTTATCTGTAGCTCCGCCGTCTGCTATCACCTGCCCTGCCTTGACCTTGTCACCGGTCTTCACTATAGGCTTCTGATTCAGACAAGTTCTTTCATTCAAACCCGCGAATTTCTTCAGTTCATACTCATCCGTATCATTGACAACGATCTTATTTGCATCAACATAAGTTACTGTCCCGGCATTATCAGCTCTCAACACCATGCTGGAGTACTTGCCGACAGTCTCTTCCATTCCAGTTCCTACATAAGGCATCGAAGTCTTAAGCAGCGGAACCGCCTGCCTCTGCATATTGGAACCCATCAACGCCCTGTTAGCGTCATCATGCTCCAAGAACGGGATCAGCGAAGCCGATACTCCTACAGTCTGCTTGGTTGAAATATCAACATAACCCACATCTTTGCTGTCAACCGTGGCAAGCTCACCTTCTTTTCGTGCTATCACCTGACCCTTCTGAATCTTACCGGATTCAGGATCAACCGCACTCGGAGGTGCAAAGATCGCCTTCATTTCCTGATCTGCACGAAGATACTCCGTCTCTCCGCTCACCTTACCGTTCTTAACCTTCTGATAAGGTGTCAGAAGAAATCCGTATTCATCCACTATCGAATAAATAGCAAGTGACGATATCAAGCCTATATTGGTACCTTCGGGCGTCTCAATTGGGCATATTCTTCCGTAGTGACTGATATGTACGTCACGCACTTCGAATCCTGCCCTTCTCCTGTTCAAACCACCAGGTCCCAATGCAGATAATCGCCTCTCGTGTGTCATCTGGCTTAACGCATTGGTCTGGTCAACTATCTGACTCAACTCGCCCCTGCCAAAGAAATAATTAATGCTGCTGGATACGCTTTTGCTGTTCACTAGGTCTGCTATCCTGATCTTCTTGTCCTTATCCCTTCTGGAACTCATCCTCTCCTGGATGGTCTTGCGAAGTTTCAAAAGACCCTTCCTTACCTCATCTGATGCAAGCTCGTCGATTGTTCTCAATCGCCTGTTACCCAGGTGGTCAATATCATCGACCTCACCTTTGTTGTCACGCAGGGCCAGGATGTACTTCATGGTGTTCATGAAATCTTCCGGACGAAGTGTCATTTCTTCTTCATCTACATCCTGCTCGAACTTACGGTTAAGGCGGAACCTGCCGACCTTGCCAAGACGATACCTGTTTGAATCGAAGAATTTCTCTTCGAAGAATGTCTTCGCCTTATCTAGGTTCGGCGGATTGCCGGGTCTCAATTTCATATAAAATTTCAACAGGGCCTCATCCTGGTCATTGCATTCATCCTCCGCAAGCGTATTCAGAATAAGCATGTCACGGGTTTTGGTTACAACCTCAACTTTGTCTAGATCACTCTGCTGTATCAGACCGAGCCTGTCACCTATCTGGGTTCCCGGCTTGACTACAACTTCACCGGTCTCCGTATCGACAATAGGCCCTACTGACCACATCTCAGGGGCCAGCTTATCTACACTTATGTTCTTGGTCGGATAAAACTCGCGAATAATATCTTCTGTCGTAGAAAGCTCAGGACATATAGCCCTCAAAAATACTGTCGCAGGTATCTTACTGGACTGGTCAATCTTTACGATCAGTATATCCTTTTTGGTAACACTGATCTCGATCCAGCTTCCCCTTTCAGGAATCACCCTGCCGCCGTGAAGAATTCTGTCACCCTGTTTACTGTCGATGACAAAATCCACACCCGGACTTCGGTGAAGCTGACTGACTATAACCCTTTCGGCTCCGTTAATAATGAACTCACCGCCGCCTATCATCTTAGGCATTTCACCTATATAAATAGACTGCTCTGCAAGATCCTCACCATCTTTCCGGTGAAGCCTGCAGCATATCTTCATCGGATAACCGTAGGTAAGTCTCAGCTGACGGCATTCTGTTGTAGTGTACCTCGGCTCTTCCAGTTCATAGTGAAGATACTCCAGCGTCATGCTCTTGTCATAACTCTCTATGGGAAATATCTCCCTGTACAAAGCTTCAAGACCGTAATCTTCCCTTTCACGGGGTTGCACATCCAATTGAAGAAAACCGTTATAAGCCTTCTTTTGAAGTGCAACAAGATCCTGAACCTCTATCGCATCATCATATTTTCCGAATCTTTTAAATGTTTTTGAGATCATCAATAACTCCCGGGTCTAACCTGAAAACCAAAATTACAGCTTAATACCCAATATAAAAACTGTTAAGCAAGCTCTACTTCTGCACCTGCATCTTCGAGTTTACCCTTCAGTTCTTCTGCTTCTTCTTTATCTACACCTTCTTTAACTGGTTTAGGTGCACCTTCTACAAGCTCCTTAGCTTCCTTAAGGCCAAGACCGGTGATTCCTCTTACTTCCTTGATCACCTGGATCTTCTTGTCACCGAAACTCTTGAGAACTACATCGAAGCTTGTCTTTTCTTCTTCTTCTTCCTCTGCACCGGCGCCGCCTGCTGGACCTGCCATCATTACTGCTCCGCCGCCTGCAGGTTCAATATCATATTCTTCCTTCAGATAATCAGCCAGCTCTTTAGCCTGCATCAAAGACAAAGCGACGATCTCGTCACCGATCTTCTTGATGTCTGCTGACCATTCTTTTGATTCCTTAGCTTCAGCTTCCTCTGTTTTTGCTTCCACTTTTTCTTCTTTCTTTTCTTCTGTTTTTTCCTTCGCCTGTTCTTTTGCTTCTTGTTCTTTTACTTGTTCTTCTGCCATTTTAAAAACTCCTGTTTTTTACTTGCTCTCAGTAGCCGGGACTCCACCGTCCCGTTTAACCCGTTACGGGGCAGCCGAGTAGCAATTAACAATTCTTCTTACTTATTATTTTTAGATCAGTTCATCGAACTGATATTTTTACGCCGCTTCTTCTGCCTTTTCTTCGATTGCCTTGATAAGCCCTGCAATTATGCTGCCGGGACCTGAGATAGCTCCTGCAACCTTCCTGCCGGGACTCTGCATAAGAGTAACCAGCTGACCGCGAAGTTCTGCCATGTTCGGCATCTTGGAAAGTTCAATCGCACCTTCCGCATCGTAAAGACTTCCGTCAAGAAAAGCCCCTTTAACTTCAAGGGTCGGCAGCTTTTTCTTCCAGTCAACAAGTTCCTTTGCCACATCGACGATGCTTTCTCCACCGTAAGCTATCGCACACTGACCCTCGAAAAGATCTGCCGCTTCATCCATTTCCTGTTTCTTCAAAGCCTTTTTAAACAGTGAATTTCTCACTATCAAAAGCTTAATTCCCTTATCCGAAAGATCACCCCGAAGCTCATTATTCTCGTTACCGCCTATTCCCATAGTTCTGACAACGAGAAAATCTTCTATGTTGTCCTTCTCTAGCTTTTCTTCGAATTCCTTCTGAAGTAAATGTTTTACATATCTGCTCATATCTTCACCCGTTTATTAATTTAAAGCCACACAAAGTTAAGTTCCGACAATTATAATTTAAACTCGATACCAGGCGTCATCGTTCCGCTCAAAACGCACTTCCTGATAAAAATACCCTTCGAAGAAGTCGGTTTCATCTTCTTGATCGAGTCAACGAAAAATCTGATATTCTCGTTCAGATCATTCTTATCGAAACTCTGCTTACCGACTATCGCGTGGACATTACCACCCGAATCATTCCTGAATTCTACTTTACCTGCAGCAAATTCTTTTACTGCCTGAACAACTTCCTGAGTTACCGTCCCGTTCTTGGGTGAAGGCATCTTGCCTTGAGGCCCCAGTATCCTTCCAAGCTTACCAACCTGGCTCATCAGCTTAGGCGAAGCTATCGCAACATCAAAATCACTCCAGCCGCCTTCGACCTTCTCGACAAGTTCATCACTTCCCGCTTCGATGGCTCCTGCATTCTTTGCATCCTCAACCTGATCATCCTCACAGAAAGCTATCACTTTCTTCTGTTTTCCGATTCCGTTAGGAAGGGATATCGAACCTCTGACAAGCTGATCCGATTGCTTCGGATCGATCCCGAGATTCATCACCAGTTCAACAGTCTGGTCAAAATTCACATCCTTAAAAGCCTTTACCTTATTTATGGCTTCTTCCAGACTGACTGCCTCCTCCGGTATCTGCTCACGTTCTTTCCTGTATCTTTTGCTTCTCTTTTCCATAAATTCTCCTGTTCGTAATTAACGGCCATGCCGTATTTCACTCCCACTGTTCGAAGCCGTGGTCTGCTCAGACTAAACTCTTAGCCTTCTACCTTTATGCCCATACTCCTGGCGGTTCCCTCTATTATCCTCATCGCATTTTCCACATCGAATGCGTTGAGGTCTTTCATCTTCTTTTCAGCTATCTCCTTTACCTGATCCTTAGTTACGGTCCCCACCTTTTCAATGTGCGGTTCCCCGCTGCCTTTTGCGATTCCTGCCGCTTCCTTCAAAAGAATAGCAGCCGGAGGACTCTTCACCACAAAATCAAAACTCTTATCCTTGTAAACATTGATCACTACGGGAACTATCATTCCATTCATATCCGCAGTCTTCTCGTTGAACTGCTGAACGAACTGCCCGATGTTAATTCCATGCTGACCAAGTGCAGGTCCTATCGGCGGTGCCGGTGTCGCCTGTCCGCCCGGTGCTTGTAATTTAAGCTGAGTTTCTATCTCTTTAGCCATCTTTTTACCTTATTCAAAATCTGTTAAAACAATATTACCGTTTATTCTTAAACCTTCTCTATCTGCCAGTACTCAATATCCAGAGGTGTGCTTCTGCCAAATATATTGACTATAACCTTAACAATACCTCGCTCATCATCTATCGAATCCACAACCCCCTCGAAATTCTCGAAAGCACCCTCTTTTATCTTTATATGGTCACCTTTATTAAATTCTACCTTAATACTCGGCGTCTCTTCGGGCTTTTCCGCCTCAGAGAGCATCTTGGCAACATCCGTATCACGCATAGGAGTTGGAACACCCTCTGTGCCTATAAAATCACCTACCCCTGTTGTCTCTTTGATCGCAAACCACGCTTTCTCCGGCACCTTGCCTTCCTCTGTCGGCTCCATCTCCATAAAAACATAACCCGGATAAAGTTTTCTGTTGTGCACCGTCTGCTTCTTGCCGCGGATTCGCTTTACTTTCTCAACAGGCACTTCGATTCTGCCTATAATATCATCGAGACCCTCCATCTTCACCTTACGCTCAAGGGCCTCCTTCACTCGCATTTCCTTATTCGATTGTACTCTCAATACATACCATTGCATTTTTTATTGCCTGTCTAAATAAAGAAAATTTAAATAAGCTTATCCGATTCTTCTTTACCCTCCCCTTCAAATAAAGGAGAACCCGACAAGTTCCCTCTTGCCGAAAAGCCTGAACCAGAAACTATAAGATCACCTCGTTGAACAGCCATGCAAAAACAAGGTCAAGTATCCAGAACAATATAGCAAAGAATATAACCACCGAGATAACGACCGTCGTCGAAACTATGATCTCCTGCTTGCTCGACCAGCTGACCTTCTTCATCTCGCCTTCGGATGCTATCATAAAATCAGCTATATTCTGCTTATTGACTACTCCGTAGATCAATATTGCAAATACTACAAACAAACCAGCCGGCACAAGGGTCTGAACCCAAAGGTTCAGTGCAGTCGCCTGCAATATCTGGTAAAGCCTCAAACAGCCCAGCGCCACAATTATACCGAGCCCGAACCCGGTACAAAGCCTCGTGTATTTACCTTGACCTTTCTTATAGATATCCAGTCTCATAAATTCAGAGTCCTTTGAATTATAATATTTTTCAAATCTGCTAACAGGCCAGAGAGGAGTCGAACCCCTAACCCTCGGTTTTGGAGACCGATGCTCTGCCAATTGAGCTACTGGCCTATGCCTGATTTATTTACGTCTAAGCTTATGAACCGTGTGCTTACGCTCATTAGGACAGTATTTCTTCAACTCGAGCTTCGGCGTACCGCCCTCAACACTCACGTTGGTTCGATAATTACGGTTAGAGCAGCTCTTGCACTCAAGCCATACATTTTCTCTTTTTGATCTTTTTTTTGCCATAGCTCATCTCGAATTTATCGGCTGTTAAAACAAACTATCCAAGCCCCACGGCCGTATATTCACCATTTCATCACTTAAAAAGCGAACATCAAAGCCGCAGGGCCTGGTTGATTTTATCAGTTAAGTAATTTACTCAATTATCTCGGTTACAACACCGGCACCAACTGTCTTTCCACCTTCACGAATAGCAAAACGCAAACCGTCTTCCATCGCGATCGGCGAAATGATCTCTACTTCCATCTGGATGTTATCGCCAGGCATACACATTTCCGCCTTGTTACCGTCTCTACTCTGTAAACTGAGAATAGTTCCGGTTACATCTGTTGTACGGAAGAAGAACTGAGGTTTATAATTCGGGAAGAAAGGTGTATGTCTTCCACCCTCTTCTTTTGTCAGTACGTAAACCTCACCCATAAATTTAGTATGCGGAGTGATTGAACCGGGTTTAGCAACAACCTGACCTCTCTTAAGTTCTTTCTTATCTACTCCGCGAAGCAGGAGACCTACATTATCACCGGCCTGACCCTCTTCAAGAGTCTTGTTAAACATCTCAACACCGGTACAGGTCGTCTTCTTGATCTCATCTTCCAGACCTACGATGTCAACTTCGTCACCGACATGAATAATGCCTCTTTCGACTCTTCCTGTTCCTACTGTACCACGTCCCTTAATGCTGAATACGTCTTCGACAGGCATCAGGAAATCCTGGTCGGTTGCACGTTCAGGCTCAGGAATGTAGCTGTCAATAGCATCCATCAGTTCGTCTATGCACTTACATGCTTCATCATCTTTACCTTCACTCTCCATTGCCTTAAGAGCTGACCCCTTGATGATCGGAATATCGTCACCCGGGAATTCGTACTTGTCCAGAAGTTCACGAACTTCCATCTCTACCAGCTCAAGAAGCTCAGGATCATCTACCTGGTCGGTTTTATTAAGGAATACTACAACACTGGGCACATTTACCTGACGTGCAAGAAGGATATGCTCACGGGTCTGCGGCATAGGTCCGTCACTTGCAGCTACTACAAGAACAGCACCGTCCATCTGGGCTGCACCTGTGATCATGTTCTTCACATAGTCCGCGTGTCCCGGACAGTCAACGTGGGCGTAGTGACGATTCTCTGTCTCATATTCTACGTGAGCTGTGTTGATCGTAATTCCACGTTCCTTTTCTTCCGGTGCATTATCGATCTCTTCGAAATGCTTCATAACACCCGTTCCCGACCTCTCGTGAAGTCTCAGGGTTATCGCTGCGGTTAACGTTGTCTTACCGTGGTCAATGTGACCGATCGTTCCAATGTTTAAATGTGGTTTCTTTCGTTCAAATACTTCCTTAGCCATCTTCTAATTTACCTCCAATGTGCCCTGGAATTAGTATTTTAATTTCTGTTTTCTCGTTCAACAAAACTACTATATATTAAATCCCAGCCGATACAACGAGCACCGGCTTGAAATACCTTCTCAGCTGCTGACGGGACTTGAACCCGTGGCCTCGTCCTTACCAAGGACGCGCTCTACCACTGAGCTACAGCAGCGAATTACGCTGGTTTTAACAAAATTCAAAGCCTTTTTAAAGGCTTAATATCACAAAATGCAAAATGTACGACTACCATAGCCGTTATCGCAAAAAATTAAACCCTGCTTTTTAAGAACTCGATAGTTTATAGAAGCTTTACCAAAAGTGCAAACTAAAAAAACAAAAAAAATCACAAAAAATCAAGAAAAAAGCAAACTTTTGAAGATTTTTGAGGAATTTGAGGAAATTTTAACCCCCAGTACAATACCAGTATGAAAAAATTCAATAATTTACCTAGGTTTATTCGGTGAATTTCCTGATGAGGACTCAGATTCAGTCTTCTTAGCCTGTTTCGTCTCTGCTTTGGCGAATTTAGCTCCCCACTTATTCATCATATTCTGCCATTGAGGCCTTTTCTGCTCGATATTAATACTGTTAAGTGCATTGTAAACCGCCGCCGGATCCGTGCCTTCTACAGGTCTTGCAAAATATTCGTCCAGCAATTTCACCACAACACTTCCCTTGCCAAGATCACTTTCCAGCAGATGCTTTTCGATAAGCTGTTTTGCGGATTTAACGTTAGGCCATTTCAAATAAACATCCAGCAGTTCTGCGACCAGCTTTTCCTTCTCCTGGCTGGATTTCATCATCTCCTGAAGTTCACCCAGATGCTTCGCCGCTTCCTGGTAATTTCCCCTCTTGATATACACATCCGCTATCTGCTTCTTAACATTTCGGCTCATATCCGCGAGTTTTCCCTTACCGGCCTTATCAGAGGCAAGCTTCAAAAATCCCAGCATCTGTTCATCCGCTATATTGCCTTCTTTATAGGCGATCTCAACCTGGTTGAGCCATTGATTGACAACCGCAGGCTCAGCCCCGCCGAGTATCTTCATCATCGCATTCCATGCCGCCTCTCCCTCATTATTATTTACCCCCAACCTTTCGATAAGCCATGAAAGGTCATTCTTATTACCGACTTCTTCTGCAAGCGAAATTATCTTCATCCTTATAGCAGCACTCTCATCATTGACCATACCACCCCTGAACAATGCAAGCGCCTTGGTCTTATCTATATTTATAAGCCCTTCAACTGCCGCCTCCCTTACCAGCTCGGATTCATCGGAAAGTGAAGATTCGAAAAAGGACCTGAACTTTTTAACCGCTTCCTGTTTATGATCACTCTCCACACATAACGTTCCGCAAACTCGCAGAATATCAGCCCGGAGATTACTGTTTTTCTTATCAGCTGCTTTGAACCGCTCAACCAGCTTGTCAAAGTAAACCTTAACCTGTTCTTTAGGCAGGCCGTTGTTTCTAAGAAGCTTCTCCATGACCTCTGCGCCCTTCTGGGCCTTGGAAGGATCGACATCGCTTAAATATTTAACCGCCCACTCCACGGTCTGCTTCTTTATCTCCGGGTCAAGCTTAATACCGGAATTGGAAGAAAATGCATAATTGCATGCACCGCCAAGTGCCGTAAATAACGCCATCTTAACCTCTTCATCCCCTTCGACCTTCAATTGATTCAGAAGACTCTCTGAAGAGTTAAGCTGTACCATGATCGAAAGCAGATTAGCCGTCCGCAAACGCACATTCCTGCTTGAATCAGAAATAAGCCCTATCAATGCAGGCCCGACCTCCTTCAAAAATACCTCATCCGATCCCGGCGCCTGCCTCCACTGCTCTATCTTTTCCAGTATCCATAATTTAATTATCCCGTCACTGCCGTTAAGCTGCTGGGCAAGAAATTTCCCCTTCGCCGCATCATCCTGCAGCTTATCGTAAAGCTTATCCAGCGATTTGACATACTGTTTTTTCCAGTAATTGACCTGCCCCTCAAGATTCTTGATCTGAGTTTCCTGCCGGATAAGCCAGTCCTTCAAAAACTCATCCTTACCCTTCTGCTCGATCTCTTTGATTATCTGATGCCTCGCCTCAGCATCTTTGCCTTGGGGAATGCCCAATGCCTTAACCGCACTTTTCGCAGCATCGGCTATTTGCTTATTACTACTCTCTGTCAGCTTTATCAGCTTAACTATCGCTTTCTGGTGAGGCTGCAGTTTCATCGCATCTATTACGTTAAGCTTCGATGCAACCGGCACCTCGGCATTATCAATTATCCCCTCTAATTTTTCTGCTATATCCTCATACCTGTAGGCAAGCAGCGCCTCGGCAGCCATATTGGCAAGATCAACATCATTACCTTTGAGCAGATTTAAAAGAGGGTCGATAAAAGCACCTGATTTCGGTATGTCTTCCTTCGTTGTCCTGGTTTCCGCGATAACCTTGCAGATCACCATCTTGGCCTGTTTCTGTGAACCGGAATTCAACACATCGAGCAGGATTTTCCTGGCATTCGGGTCATCATGAAAAATCAGTTCCATAGCAGCATCTTTTCTTATCTGCTCCTTGGAACCTTCAAGAAGTGTCTCCCTGTATATCTTAAGCTCCCTCTTAAGTCCGTTTTGATTTTTTTCTTCCTTCTGGTTGGTCTGCTTAGAATTATACGTCGGCTTGTTATTTTTATTATCGGCACCTTCCCCTGCAGCCGATAGCTGCAAAAAAAGTATCACAGTTATTATAAGGGATAATCCTTTATTCATTGCCGATGTACACCTTTACGATAAAATTGGTTAGCCGCCTATATAAATATAAACTTATTCCCTATATAAGTCAATCGGCTATTTGAACCAAAAAGTTAGAAAGTTCAATTAAAAATAAGTTAAATTCCCCGCATTTGTTCATTTTTTTATTAAAATACACCACTTAAAGTATAATAAATATGTCACCAACCCCCAAAACAAAAAAGGCCGGGAAATACCCGACCTAACTTTATACAACTTATAAAACTACTCACTTATTTTGAGCCACCAGTTTTCCCAATAAGCGATCACTTCTTGTTTTGTTGACTTCGGCTTTAGTTTAGTTTTCTCTTCTGCAATCAGTTCAAGTCGTCTGACCATGTTATCGAATCTTTGATGCTCGCTTAAACCTGTTCCTTTGTTTAGCGGATCATCTGCATAATCAAATAATTCTGCTCCCTCTATTTCTTTCAAAGAATCGATCATAATTGGCAAAGCAATTATAAAATCATCCCACGCAGCTTTTTCATCGCCTTTTGCTCTAAAAGCCAGACCTCTTGCGTAATGTGTTTCATATGCGGTCATTTTATGCTTGGCGAACATTTCCATAACTTTAGTATAGGACTCTATTGCCGGATCATATTCTCCCAATTTATAATAGGCTTGCCCTAACCAAAACCAGGCCCAATTACGACTTGTCCCTTCAAGTTGAAATACCTTTTTAAAAAGTTCAATTGAATCTTGATAGTTACCTTTTGATAAAGCAATTCTGGCTTCTTTGAAAGTTTTTTGAGCAAGCTCTTCACTTTTAAGCCAATCTGGCTCTCTGAAACTCTCATTAGATTTTCGTTTATCAATTAAAGTCGCTGTTTTAGGTATTTCCGGAATATCAAAAATACCCTCCGGAGGTTGATCATAATAAATCTTGTCTCGACCAATGGCTATTGGCAATTTAGTCACAGGATCAATGTAACACTCAACATTCAGCTTGAGCCATCTAATTAAATGAACTTTCTGCCCTTCATAATCAATATTCTCTTTTATACTTACAGAGCCGTTTCCTGTCATATCTTCAAAAAAATCGTGTAGATTCGAGATCCAGGTATACTTCGGCCCTGTTTCATCGTGGAGCAGTACTGTATCATTGTCCCTGCGATATATGTATCTACTTTGGCCATTATCGATGACAAGAAATTTACCAGCGGTGTCCTGTCGATACCTGCCCTGAGTTCCGTCTGGATTAATTTCGATCCACCTTTCATCTTCTACTTGCCCCGATGCATCATACCTAACTACATGAACAAAGTGTATATTTTTAAAAGCCTCAACTGTCTGCTCTATCGCATAAGCCACAGATCCTGAATTCAATGTTATTATCCCAACCACAAGCGTCATTAAAATAACCACCGCCGTCGCAAACTTTACCATTCTATTTCCCATAATTTTTCTCCATATATCTTGCCATTTAGTTTGTTTTGATCTTCCTGTTTTGTCTTTTATTTCAGGAAGTTCATCTAAAGGAGTTTTAAAACTTGTGTACATTAAGAATATTACAAACGACACGCTAAAGACTGTACAATAAAAAATGTAAAGCAAAGGAGCCGAACTGTATATCCAGCGTTGACAGAGCAAGTAATACACTCCCGCACCACCTAGTGACATTACTACCCACAACCCGACAGCGATCATAAATATCCGAAACCAGAATATATGCAGCCTGCCGCCTTTCCTGCCTACAACAGTCAAGCCTTTATGCCTGCCATGAACAAGGTAATAAAGTTTGTTTACCTTTCTGCCGCTTTTTAATATCTTTCGAATATGAGAAGGCTCATATCGAAGCCTTACCATCAATATCGCTGTCACTACTACTAAAGCGACAATAACAAACGGTATATGCAAAACTTCAATAAAGTTTTCAGAAAGACATATCCCGAGCAATATCAAAGCAAACATCCATACTATCCCAACATATTTCCATGAAAGACGCTTCATTCGTTTTTGCTCACTATCCAGCATGTTTCTGAAAACTGTTAGTTCATCCTCTGAGACACTGTCCGGATCAATACCGTCTGATTTTAGCAACTCCTCGAATAATTTCTTTTTATCTTCCATTGTGCCTCTCCATTTCTTTGCGAAGAGATTTCTTAGCGTAAAAAATACGCGACCTCACTGTCCCGACATTACAGCCGATAACTTCAGCTATCGATTTGTAAGACATCTGCTCAATAAAACTCAATGTCAAAACTTCCTTATGATGAGATTTCAACTTCTTCATCGACTCATGGAGCAACTTTGCATCATCAGCATCGAACACCGGCTCATCACATCCTGATACGGAAATTTCATCATCTTCCGGCAGCTTAACAAACCGCTCCTTACGCCTGAAACCATCATAAACCTTGTTCCTCGCGATACGATACAACCAAACATTAAAAGACTTAACATCATTCAACTTTTTTATCTTTTTAATAACCCTCAGCCAGATATCCTGCAGCATATCATCACTATTCCTGCCGTCACCATTAAGATGCCTTATAAAATACTTAAGCCGGGGCTGATACATCGCGAACAACTCCTCGAAAGCCGCTCGCTCACCATCCTTGCAGCGCTGAACAAGTTTTTCAGAATTTTCATTCAATTCCATGTATATCCCTTAATATCGTTCCCGTATCATAAGAAAAAGACGTAACCACGCTCCATTAGTTCAATTTTTTCGCGAAACTTTTTCCAGATTTTAATAAATTCTGACCAAAAAGCACGAAAAACACCGATTAAAAAAATCCGTAAGAATTGTTGGATTAAAGAAAAAACTGACTGATACTGCCGTATATACATCTTCGAACTGATGAAACTTAAAACGAAAGAGTTGAAACAAAATAAAAGAAGCGGGCTTTTATACCCGCTTCAATTATATTCTTTATCATTTTAGGAGGAGAATGATGAAGTCTACCTTTAGTACTGCCTGCCTCCTGTGATGTTCAAAAATTTTTAAAAAATTTTCAGAATAATTTTAAAAATCTCTAAAAGCCGGTTTTAAGGCCTATAGTTTATTTGATCGCCTTGAGTTGCTTCAGCCCGATCACAAAAAAAGCTATCGAAAGCACGACCAGAACCACTTTGCCGATCCAGATTGCAACCAGACTTTCAAATATCTCATCCAGCGTTATTATGTAACCGCGGTTGGAAAGAACTATCGCCACGATCAGAGAAATCGAAAGTATCAGAAACAATACGCCCCTCACTCCCTGGGCAAAAGTAACGATATGAGAGGATCTTTCCTCTTTACTCGAATCTTCCACTTCCGTAGATCCCTCGTCTTTTTTCTTGGCCTGCTTAGCCGATTCCTTGGCCTTGGCCTTTTCGATTTTTTGCTGGGCCTTCAGCTTTTTCTTAAGGATCTTCGCTTCTTCTTTCGCTCTTTTCTTCTCGTCAGAACCCATAACAAAACCAGCTGCAAATCAATCCTTTTAAATTACTCCTTTTTTCAATATCACATTAGCATAAAGAGCCTTTTCACTGGTAGCTATTATTGCATAAGCCTTTTTCGCCCTTTCATAAAATGCAAACCGCTCTTCGAAACCGAATTCCTCGAATTTCTCACCGCTGTCAATAATTATCTTTTTGTATTCATCCCAGATCACCGGCTTGGTATCATCGCCCGGCACTACTTCCATCAAGGTTACCGGCTTATCCACATAAACATCCAGCGGAAAAAAATCAAGCATCGCCTTCAATATCTCGCTTACTCCGTGCCCGTCGCATCTTACAAGATGCTCAGCCGTCGAAGCTGCAGGAAAATTGCCATCGGCGATGACTATCTCATCGCCGTGGCCCATTTCCATCATTATTTTTAACAAGTCCGGCGATATTACCGTCGGAATTCCTTTAAGCATAATTAACCTCGCTCTATATCAGTGATTTATAAGAATTCTCACCGCCGTTAAGCAAATGGATCAGAGGCTGAGGCCTGTCAACGCCTTCGACATAACTTGGCCTTGCAGCCCATGGTGTCATGCTTAATACTCCAGTCATATCCATCCAATACTGCAGTCTCGCAACCGGCAGATTCCAAGTCATGTGGAAGTGATTAGCAGGCGCATACTGCTTGTATTCCACCATGGAGGCGTACTTCGGAACAACAAAAGTATGAGGCCAGGTCGGAGTCGTCAGATTGCACATCTCTTGGCCGAGCTTCTCTGGTACCTCTGTCGTCGATGCCTCATCCCAGATCATGCTGAACTTATTATTCAAGGCACTGTATGCCATCCTGCCTGCAATACCTTCGATGCCTGCAGGTGTCATAAATGTCACCGAATTGCCTCCGCCGGGGAAATAACCTTCATCAGCCAGAGGCATGGTGACCTTCTTCATCAATTCCTCGGGAGCATCACCGGGTTTACCCGCCCAGTTAAATGAGGCACTTCCAGAATTATCACCGTCAACAAGACCCTTGGTCATGTAATCCGCATTCTCATCAAGACCGCTTATGCTGTGTTCTTTGGCAAGTTCCTTGATCTCCCAGGCTTCCCAGACCTTCCTGAAGTCCATAAATAACGGAGGATTTCCGCCGCTGAGATAAGTCATGAACAGCTGAGTCAAAAGACCCTGCACATCCGCTTCGGTTGCATAAGGCTGCGGAGCCTTCGTACCGTTATGATCGAAAGTACTGTTAAACAGCGATTCCATAGCGTCAGCCACCGGCAGCGGCAAACCTCTTGCGTCACTGCCCCATTCAAGCTGACTCATAAATCCGCCACCTACTGCATTAAGATCGTCCATCAGGTCACGGTTGATCAGATACATCGCAAGACTCTGATTGAATCTTTCGCTGTCTTCCTCGGAATTAAGCTCCAGCCTGTCACCGATATGCTTATCTATCCACGCTCTAAGCTCTTTAAGCTCGTTCTTATCATAAGCTCCCTTCTTTAACATATCCGCAAGAAGCTTCATATCCAGCCTGGTTATCTCCACACCGAAAGTGTTCCTGGTCGGTATGATATGAGCAAGTGCCGTTTCCATTCCCATCGAATCATGACCGAATACAACCACTCTTCTGCCTTTCAGTGCAACTTTCGTCACTGCTGCATAACACCATTCGATCAAAGCCGTTGCAGTCTTCCTGTTCATCTTCGGCTCAAGTCCGGTATCAGGCCAGTTACCGACATTCAATGCTATCATCTTGCCGTACTGACTGACTGCACCGGAAAGGGCATGTGCATAAACAACTCCCGGTTTCGGACCACTGTTGCCGCAGGTAATATTGATCGGAGTATCCTTCGGAAATTGCTGCAGTAAAGAGATCGTCGTCAGCTGCGGAAACGCCCACGTATCAGGAGCACAGACAAGAATATCCACACCCGCCTGTCTGAACTGCTGGGCAACTATATCCGCCTGAGATTCACTATCCACAAGCACATCCGAATAAACCACCGGCACCGCACTGTTGTCAGGCATTACTACATTACCTGAAATTTCGTCCGCTACAAGTCTTACTATATTTTGAGCACGTTTTCGGCTCTGTTCATCTATCCTTGGGTCACAAGGAGCAAAAACACCTATAACCGGCACTTTGGGAGTTCCCTTTTCTACTGCCGGCAAACATTTTGCATTTACATTGTCGCTCATTTTGTCCTCCAATATCATTTATTGAAAAAATCACTAAATCTGATTATTTACTTTTTGAGGTTTTTTTACAAGAAAATTTCATGCTAATTATCCGCCGAGCCGTTCGATTCAATCCGAAACAAACATCTTTACTTACGATTTTGATAATTTTTTTCTCACATTAAGTCCAAAGTCTATTTTTAAAAACGTTCCGGAAAATCATCCTTCAAGCCTATCCTGTTCACATCGATCGGCTTAAACCCTAGATCAAGAGCTGGAGATTCCGGCTTCAACCTGAAATCCCGCTCCTCAACATCATAAAACATCGGATCAGTTATAACGCTGTTCTGATCAAATTTATTATCCTGTAAACGTATCCAGTCAGCAAAAGTAATATTCTCATCGCCCTTTCTGACAAGTAATCTATCACCGTGTTTCCAGATGATGTTTTTATCTGCCTTTGCCACTCTGTCATCTAACCAATTTTGGAATTCATAAACTGTCCTCCAGAGGTCACGATCAATACCGGGCTCTGTCATGATCAGATGCCCATTTTCCGGATATTCGAAATCTTCACCTTCGGGTTTCCAATCCTCGTCACTGCAAAGAGCTATTTTCTTTATCTTCAGCCCGCTGCCCATTTCATTATAATACCTCAACAGATGCGTGCCTTTCTTCAGGTTATATGTTCGTGACTTTCGCCACCTGAAACCCATATCCCGCTCAACATAAAGATCACTTATATGTTGAACCTTTTTATTATCGATGGAGATCGTATTCATCTTATGATAGAAATCCCATCTGCCTGAGTACCAGGCCGGGGCAGCATAATAAAACCAGAGCTTATAAGTACCGTCCTCAGGTGCCGTAAATTCCCATTCGTATTCCATTGGGTAATCCTTAAGCCTCGGCTCACTTTTTTCAAAATAAATTATATTATTCACATACTCATGATGATCTGCCCTTTCATTCGCCATCTCAAAAGAACGGATCGCAGTGCCGGTACCACCGTTACCGACGATCAGAATATTGTTTTCAATCCGGTTGTGAATACCCTTGGTAAAGATAGAATTATTACCGGATATTCCAGTGATCCCGTAAATAATATTATTTGTCACGGTGAAATAATTTGCTGCATCATCCAGGTAAATACCCGACATATGATTAAATTCATCCGTCCCGAAATCGTGGATCAAATTATAATTGATCACATTGCCGCGTCCCGGCCCCCAGGCTTCTATAGCCCCGGTATCCTGGGTATGCTGATTCACATGATGAATATCGTTAAAAGCGACCAGGTTATTTTTGGTATGCAGATAATCATACCTTGTTTCCGTCGTCACTTCGGGAACATGGTTTTTAATATAATCAAGAACCAGCCCTTTGAAACTAATTCCATACCTTGGCATGTGATGGATGTGATTGTGAGTGATCTGATTGTCACCGCTTCCCAGCATTTGAACACCCGCACCATGGCCGATTAATCTTCCGCAATGATGAATATGATTATTAACAACCTTGTGACCAAAATTCATATAAGGCTTTCCCGTCGGATAACCTCCGCAAAGATAAACACCCCGATGGCCGTGCTCGGAAATTTCATTGCCGTAAAGAGTTATGTTCTGACTTTTATTATAAAGACCTACACCCATCCGATACCCATTTTCTATCTTGCAGTACTTTATCGAACAATCTTTCGCATTATCGAAATAAACCGCATCGGCATTTGCACCGGAAATATCAAGATTTTTAAAGTGAACATTCTGAACCATATTATCAGGCGTGCCGACTACACGGATCGCATTATCCGCAGTTGACACAGAATAATACTGCATGTTCACTTCCCCTTCAGTCGGCCAGACATAAACCTTCCGCTCAGAAAGATCAATTACCGCTTCACCCGGACTATCAAGCAAACCAAGAACATTATAGATGTAATAATCATTGCCTGAATCGATGGTATAGCCGTCACTTGAATCCATCTCAATGATGCCTTTATCAACATCGACACTCTCAACCCCTTTATCCTGACTGAACCATCTGCTTTGCCATTGAGGTCCCTGCCATATGAAAATTCTTGCTTCGCTCAGGTCAAGATTATATAAATCAATGTCACCATTTCTGACATAAAAGCTGGTCTGGTTCGCATCTTCTACCGGCTTTAAGGTTTTGAAATATCCTTTATTAGGCGCCCTGGCAAGATCCACCCGTTTTCCATTCTCAAAAACCTGCTTAGCTGTCAAACCTGAATCAAGATCAGCCTGGTAGATGGGGCCTTTATACTTCTTCCATCCATTTAGTTTGACACCGCCTACCAACTTTGGAACATTATCTTCATCCAAGGCCTTATAAGTTATCGAAAATTCGTCACTGCCGCTGTCCCTATGATCAAAAAGAAGCGTATCCTTCAGATAATATGTACCCGGCCCTACAAAAACCGTCACGTCTTCATCCAGACCATTTGCGATCTGTCCTCGAACTGCTGATCTTGCTTTATGTAAACTCGCAAAGGGCTTGCCCCGGCTTCCCTGCCAATTATCATTGCCGTCTTTAGAAACATAAAATTCCAAACCCATTGCATTTGTAACTAAAACAGCAACCATTATCGAAATTATAAATATCTTTTTCATTTCATATCCTCATTTGATTACAACAACTACATGATTCATATTCGGAGAAGTCACAGGAAAACGAAGCTTTTTGTCTTCGAATATACCTTCGACATAATATTCAAGATCACCTGAGATCTTTTCCGTAGGGACCATAACTTCATAAACTCCTCTGCTCACATGCTCAGCCGATATCTTATCGAATTCTTTGTCACCGAGTTCTTTACAATACATACTTATATCTTCTGGCCTGTTTTCAGAAAGCACCTGTATCTTCAGTTCCAGGTCCTCGCCATCTTCCAGCCTTCCTCTCTTGGCAGGCACTATCAACCTTGGCTCACCTTTATATTCATAACTATAATGTCCCTCAAGCGGCACACGGTCAGGCCATTTGATACTAAGTTTTTTTTCTATCTGGTCATCATACTTGTCAACCAAACCCAGCCTGTAAAGTGACTGCTGTTCGATATTAGCTATCGTGCCAAGTTCCGTAGAATTGTTCACCGTCGCAAACAGATACGAATACATCTGTTCCAAAGCATTCTCAAGCTTTACCCGGACAGGCAGAACCTCTGCTTTAATGTAATTCGTTTTTTCCATGTCAGTTTCATATTCATCTAATTTCGCCATCAGCACATCCATCTTACCGCTCAGACAACCAACCCGTGCCAATTCCCTTGTATACTTAAATCTATTCATCCACCAGTTGAAACGTTCCTGATTGCCGGCACCTTTGACATTCTCTTTCAATGCCGCAAACTCTGTGACAAATCCATAAGCCTTCTTTTCCTGTTCCCATGGTGTCTTATTAGCAGTGATCGGCCCGGGGCCTCTGTTCCAACTGGATGGTCTCGGCATATTACAGTCCATCCGCTCAAATATCTTAGCGGTCTCCTCTGCGACACTTTCACCGAACTGTGTCTTGCACCAGTCCGCCCAGAAATCATCCACAGGTAAAAATCTCTTAACAGGTATCGCCTCCAGATCCGCCTGGTAATCTTTATATTCTCCACCGCCGCAGTTGATCTTCAAAGTAAAAGGCTTTGCAGCGAACTGATTGAACGCATCGGTCATTCCGTCAACGACTATACCATTCACAACAACCGCCCCTCTGTAATTCAAGAACCTGATCTCAAGTCTTTCATTTTCAACTCGGATATCTTCGAAAGTAAGATCATAAGCGGTATTCTTTCCTGCTTCCTTCCACAGGTCCAGATATTTTGCGACTTTCTTTCCGTTGATCTCAATCCCAAAACTCCTGCGGTCTTCCTGAGCTGCCTGCAGTTCTGCAAATTTCAACGTCACATCATAGGTACCCTTGGGTACTTTTAGATTATATCTTTTTAGCCCGTATCTCCCTGTCTGGTAAAGCTCATCTTCATCTGTCCCTTCGATCTCAGCTTCGAAACGGCGACTCGAACCGCCGATCGCACCATAAATATTCAAGTTCTTATCTTTCTCTCCCTTTCGGATATCTTCATCCCAGGCCAGCTTTGAAAGAATGGAAATATTGGGTGACAACACCCTCGTCCTCCAGTGCAGTCCCATCAGACCGTTGCATCCGTAATTATAAGCATCTTGAGCGTCCTTTTTCATCCTGCCCGCCCATAACTGAGGTGAGCACATTGCACTGTCATCTTCGAACCAAGGTATCGCCCACTTATCACGACATTCAATCTTGGCAAAAGTCGGATCGACGAATTCGCTGCCGGCAGACCTGTTAATACAACTGAAAGCAACCTTTTCAGGCAAGTGACGTTCGAATAATGTTCTGTCTGCCACATGACCCATCAGCCAACCGCATGTCGCCAGATTGAACGGCTCACCGACTTCCTCTAGTGCCCCTAATGCTATCTTCATATCCGAAATTGTCTTATCAACAACATCCTGCTTTACCACATGCCAGGTCCAGTTCTCATTTGTCCATAGCCAGTAATAATCCAGCGGATGCGTTTTCTGGATCCTGTCGAACATACCCTTATACAGTTCCTTAACCACATTCGGATCATCCGGATTCATCTCCTTAGCTTCCAGGTGACCTCTTACCGGCGGCGGAACATACAAAGGTGTCTCCGTTCCGATACAACTCTTTATCCCTGTCTTCTTGCCGTAACTAAACAGCTCATCCAGAAAGTCACCGACAGTATTGAAAACATCAGTTGCACCTTCCTGCGTCTTAGGAAACGGATTGTACTGCTTGGTCAGTTCGAACCCGTGCGCATCTTCTTCGAATAACTGGCTCGCACCATATTTAAACTCACTGGTATTCATCGGCCAGTAAAGCCCGTAACCTGCATACCTTCCCGTCATGTGCCAGTTCGTAAAATTACCGTATTCAACCGTGCCGTCAGGATTGATATCTTCCGACAACCCAATCCATACAGTCGGCTCCGGCCCTAGTGACGGCGCAGGATAACAATGCATCCCCAGAAAATTCATCTTCATCTTGGCCATCTGCTCCACAACCTGCTTGTACTCATCAACCGTCCACCAGTCAGGCCCCTCAGGAAAATCGTGAAAAGGCAAAAGTCCCCTCAACTTAAAATTCGGAATATTGGCAATGCCATACTTTGGAATTTCATTAATACTTAATTTTGGCAATTTTAAATCAATTTTTTCATCAGGCAAAACATCACCATGCAGATAAAACCTGACACCCAGTTCCTCTATAAAACTGTATGCACCGTAAAGTGTTCCCGTTCCGAACCCTTCAATGTAAATACTTCTGTTTTTGTCGTCGCCAATAGAATACATCCTGTAACTCTGATCTTTTATTCCGGGTATGGATTTCCCTGTCGGTATATTATAGCCGTACCTGGATATCACTATCGCCTTTTCTTTTCTGAAATAAGGCGTAAATGTCTCTATCTCAAGCAGATCATCGGTCCTCAGGTAAACATATTTCCTCACTTCCTTAGCCGCCAGCTTTTCAATATAAGTCGCATTCTCGGGAATATATATCTTAATGTCATCATTTCCCCAGAAGCAAAAACCCTGACCACAGATGATCAAGACAAATAATAAGACCAAAACTTTCTTCAAGCTCATAAATTCAATCCTTTTATAAATTTTATTAATTTTCCAGAACTGTCATACCGGCCAAGCCGAAGAAAGTCTCCGTCGCCACACTCTCGAACTTGACCGATTTTACCTTCTTATCCGGATCACAAATAATATCCGTCATTGTTAGATGATGCTGATCCATTTCGAAATTAAACGGAGCAGTGAACGGAACGCCATAACCCGGCTCGGTCTTTAAATGATATGCAACAGTATTTATTCCGAAGTCCTGCTGGTAATTATCGAAATTGATCGGCGGAGTCAGCTTAGTGACTTCCTCACTGCCGTCACCATATTTAACCCTCACACGCACAGCCGGCACATAACACTTCTGAGGAATATTCAAATTAAACGACAGCAGATATATTTTCTGCAAATGCCTTTTTCCAAGATCAACTTCGAAACCCGACGGAAGCTCCCTCGGCTCGGTATTGCTTATAAAAATCAGATCATTAGAATCCTCATAAGATGGACCCATCCTGCCGATCTTAAACGGCACCTGCCCCACCTTTATATCTTTCGGCAAATCCTCGGTAAGTTTAAACAATGTCCGTGACCAGTAACCCAGTGTCTGATGAATGCTATCCTGCGAATCCTGTTTCCACTTGGTCTCGAACACCCGCTGTATATCTTTATTATAAAACCCATCCAAATCAACAGTCACTAACTTATCTTCATCTTCGATCACCTCAACAACCGTTCTTTCAACATTGTCAACTGCTTTACCTTTGATCGTATCGAAAAAGATTGGCTGGATCCATTCAACGTCACCGCGTTTACAGTTCAAAAACAACGCAGCCCTGCCGCACCCTTTTTTCAAAAGTTTGACCTCAAAGGTATCATCTTTCTTCTGCATTACCCTGAAGAAATCGAACCTGTCATCGATTGAATAGTAATCAACACCCTTCAGGTCAACTGTAGCAATTTGTCCTTCATGTAGAAAATTGTCACTTACACTATAAATTTCATCGGCTATAGTTGAATATTTGACATCAACTTTTCCGCCGCCTTTTTCCGTCCTGACCTGCACAATAAGCTTGCCCATTTCCGGCAGAATCTCATAATTTATTTTTTTACCATTAAGACGGACTTTTTCTATTTCCACTCCCGGCTCAATCGGTATCTCCAAAACTGCATACTCATTTTCATCAGTCTCAACATCAAGCTGTTTACTTCCGGAACCTGCATTCCACTTGATCACCAGACCCTCTCGCTCATAGCCCGCTTTCTTTATCGAACTAAACCCCGGCCTGATCACATAATATCCCTTATCAACTTCAGGCCTGACACCGAACAATCCTTCGATCAATGCCCTTCCCCATGCACCCTGAACGGTACCTGGATCATTTGTTGTCATACTGCCTTTCGGCCCGAAGATGTAATCGAATCCCGGAGCATTACCCCGATAACTTCCTCTGCATACCGTCTTCACAATATTCTCTCCGACTTCATACCTTCCGGTCAAAAAAGACGCCCAGCCGATCATCAGGTAATTTCCCGGAGCCGGCACATGCTGACTCCACGCAGCAGGCCACCAGTCGTTATCGCACATCCATATCCCGCCGTCCTCATCATACATAGCATTGTGATGAATATACCAGTCCACCAGCATCTGGGCCTGGTAAGGATCTGCCAACTTCGTCCAAACCGGTATCTCAACCTCAAGTGACTGCGGGTGAAGTCTCAACATTCCCAATGGCCCCTTCGGTCCCATCATCGCATGCTTACCGGACCACAGCTCACTTTGGGCCTTTTTGTAAATTGCTTCTGCTTTCTTTTCATATTTCTCAGCATCAGACTTTTTCCCCAGCACTTCTGCCATCTTAGCGGCGTCACTGTAAGCTTTCCTGACGATCGCCGTTTGAAAACTCGAACTCGGTCCCCTGTCATCATAATCACTTTTCCACTGATTCAAAAAGTCCCTGTACAATAGATCACCATCCGGATCCTGTGAACTGTCAAGCCATTTCAACGCACCAACCACAGTTGGCCAGAGCTGCTTCAGACCTTCCTTGTCGCCGGTCCACTTATAATAGTGCCATAAAGAATCGATATAAGAAGCATCGAATTTGGTCGGATGAGCATCAGTATCAAAATCAGCCCTGACACTCGCTATCAAACCGCTCTTTTTCTGATTGCATGATAAAAGTCTGAGGTAATTCAAGGCCTCATCCTCAAAACCAAAGTCACTTGCTGCATGCACATGCCTGTAACAGAATATATAATTCCATGCATCTCCATACTTCGAATCATGTACCAACCCCGGCGGCTGAACAAGACCGGAAAAATGATCATTTACTGTCAGATTACAAAATGATTCCAGCATTTTGTCATCGAATTCGAACTCAACTTCACGCTCCCTGTAAATCCCCTTATCCCAGAGTTCCTTTGACTCTTTAAAAGCCTTACCCGCATCCTTTTTGAACTCCTTAAACGATTTAAAACCGTTCACCGCAATATCGATAAACGTATTCTTTGCCTGGGCAATCATATCTTTCCTGACCGATTCAGGTAAATTTGTGTTCCTGCTGAAATATTCCCTTACCCTATCAAGTGCCTCTTTATCATAGTAGTCCGAATCGATTATCGCCGCAAAATTAACCGATTCCTCCTCACCTCCGCCTAAAGAAATTTCCCGGGTAATAATATTATCCCCGTACTTTATGCCTGCTCTTTCGAATCCCGCAAGAATATCATAATCTGTATCATGCATTATCAATTGATTTGTCACTTTATTGCCGTGCCTCACCGGAATATTTTCAAGCGGAACATCAACTACCAGCTTCTCTGCTCTCTCAGGTTTACTCACCGGAACATTGGTATTTGTACCCTTCACACAAACCGCAGCCGGCTCGATATCTTTCCCCGAATTTCCTTTATTTAAAATCGTCACTTTCGACATTAATCCGTATGCAGGCAGTGACGCAGGACTGACCGTTTCTACTTCCACTTCGATCCCATATTTGTCACTGGCAAATCTCTGAACCACTCTTCCCGGATAAATCTCATAGTCACCTTTGCTGAAAGTATTGAACGGAGCAAATTTATCACCTTCCATTATCCCCAGCATTACCGAAGCAAAATAGGATTTCGTTTCCATCCTGAATCTGTAAACCGCACCCGGCTCACACGCAACTCCCGCTCTCCTGTGATGGATCTCATAAACTCCCTGATCTTTAGGCTCAATATAAGCCATCCCGCCTTCGATCGGCTTCATCTTATATGGAGCAAGGTCATAAACCGCACCCGTCCGTTTTACAATCCCTTCTTTTAACCGTTCAGGAAAAGCCGGCACGTTCTGGCTCGGCGTATATTCATTCACACCTGAGTTTTTCTCATGCTCAAAAGTCACCTCAGTTTTAATACTTTTCTGTCCCAAAACCGAACAGCACAAAACACTTAGGATCAACAAACTAACTGGGAATTTAACTTTCATCTTCCAAACCTTTCCTTAAGCTAACCAAATATAAATCGATATCATTATCACAGCTATTACAGCCCACCATATCCAGACTATCTTCGTAGCAGGATTACTTGTATGCACTTCTATAAGCGTCGGCAACCTGTGTTCTGCCGAAGGCTCTTTATCAAGAAGGGAAACAACCACCATTACGATGGCTTGAATTGCAAAAAGATAAAATGAAAGCAGCATAAACGGAGGCCAGAAATCCTCGCTCGGCCAATTCCTGTAATACATTACTGCCGTAATAATACTTATCACCGTACCACCGATCAAAGTCACCAAAGCTGCTTTTGATGTGGCTCTTGGCCAAAGTATACCTATAAAGAAAACACAGGCCATAGCAGGAGCCAAAAAAGAGATCATAGATTGACCTATTCCGAACAAGTCCATCTCGATCTGGGATATAACCAGTGCAATAAATACTGCCAGGACCCCCGCTGCCAATATCACCAACCGTCCGACATACTTCTCTTCCTTTTGTGACATATCAGGTTTGAACTTTTTATAAATATCAAGCGTGAACACCGTACTAAGTGAATTGAGCCCCGAGTCAATACTGCTTATCAACGCCGCAACGATTACTGCAGTGACCAGCCCCGACATACCCTGTGGAAAGTAATTTATCACAAGGGTCATATAAGCATTATCGGGATCTTCCAGATCAGGATGAAGCACTTTGCATATTATCCCCGGCAAAAAGAAAATAATGGGAGTGACTATCTTCAACGCCCCGGCAAATACCGTCCCAAGCTGGCCCTGGTTCAGGTCTCTGGCACCAAGCACCCTCTGTACTATCGTCTGATCCGTACACCAGAACCATATCCCTATTATGGGATATCCCAGCAATATCGCATACCATGGATATTCACCTTCAGTCTGCATCAAGTGCCAGTGGTTCTCAGGCACTGACTCGATCAGTCTTTCAACACTGCCCACCTCGAAAAATGTCACTAAAGTAAGCATGGCAGATGCGACGATCATTAATATGGATTGAAAAGAGTCAGTGATTACCACTGCCGTCAAACCGCCTGCGATAGTAAAACTCATCGAAATTACCGCAAGAAAAACAACGATCTGCCAGAAAGGAAAGTCAAAGATAAGCATCAGTATCTTACCGCCGGCAAACAGCATCCCCCCGATCCATATCCACATGATAGAAAAGACCGCGTACCAGCTTAAAAATTCCCGACACCCTTTCCCGTACCGTTTATTGAGAAATTCAGGCATTGTACTTATCTTGGTATTCAGATAATGAGGCACAAAAACCATCGCCAAAAGAAACAGAAATACCCAGGCCAGCCACTCAAAATTCCAAGCCACTATACCAGAAGCATAAGCCACCCCGCATGATGCGATCATCATCCCCGGACTGACATTCGTTCCGAATATTGACAAACCGATGTTAAACCATCCTAGTTTCTTACCTGCCAAAAACAGGTCCTCGCTATGACCTTTCTTGAAACTGACCCAGAAACCGATACCCAAAAGAGTGACAATATAAGCTGCAATTACTCCGAAATCTACAGCAGTAAGTTCCGTCTTAAACATGGTCTCTCCTTAACCTATAGACATTCACCGTTCGTTTTTATAACTTCTCCATACCAGTATGCTGAATCTTTAGGTGTCCTCTTCAAGGTATTGAAGTCGACATGAACCATTCCGAAACGCTTGTTATATCCCTCGATCCATTCAAAATTATCCAGAAATGTCCAGTGCAGATAGCCGATTACCGGCACACCTTCATCTACGGATTTTTCCAGATTGATAAGGTGACGCTTAGTAAAATCGATCCTCTGCGGATCATGCACTTTGCCGTCAAGTGCAACCCAGTCAATATTTGCCATCCCGTTCTCTGTCACAAATATCGGCAGATTATATCTTTCATGGAAAAACTTGGGCCCCCAGTACAATGCCTCCGGCATAACATCCCAGTCAAATGCTGATTTCGGATTACCCGGCAAATTCTTCATCACTTCCGGCTTTCCGTTCTCACCTGCCCTGACCTTAACACCTGAATAAACATTAATACTGCAAAAATCCAAAGGCTCTGCTATTATCTCCATGTCACCTTCTTTGATCTCAGGCATATCCTCCTCGAACAACTCCACTCCGTCATCAGGATACTTACCAAGGTAAAGCGGATCCATCCACCAGGTATTATTCTCCCAGTTTTTCTTGTTCACTGAAAAAGTATGCTCTTTTGCCGCTGAAATATCAGCCTCACTGTCACTGGCAGGAATTCCAACCAGACCCACCGGCGCACTTCCGACCTTTATATCGGATTTACCGAACTGTTTTATAACCTTTGCTGCTTTACCGTGTGCCATTAATGAATGGTGACTTGCTGTCAAAAAATCCCGAATGCTCAATTTCAATCCCGGGGCAAAATCAGTCGTCATATGCCCCAGCCCGAGATAACTCTGCGTCTCGTTTATGGTAAGCCAGACCTTCGCCCTGTCTGATATCCTCTCCACTACTGCTTTAGTATATTCAGCAAACCAGTCACTGCTTTCCCTGTTAAGCCAGCCGCCTTTATAAAAAAGATTCAGCGGCATCTCCCAGTGAAACATCGTCGGGATCGGCTCTATATCATTTTTTACCAGCTCATCTACCACCCTGTCATAAAAATCAAGACCCTTGGAATTTACATTAAAACCGTCAGGCATGATTCTCGGCCAGGATATCGAAAAACGATAAGCCTTTAACCCAACCTCTTTCATCAACTTGATGTCATCTTTATATCGATGGTAAAAATCACACGCAACCTCTCCTGTATGTCCATCTCGGATGGCACCTTCCCGTCTGCAAAACTCATCCCACACAGAAATCCCTTTTCCCTCCTCGTAAACCGCACCCTCAGTCTGATAACTGGAAGCACCTGCTCCCCACAAAAATCCTTCTTTGAAACCCATAAAAATAATTCCTTCACTTATTTTCTCGATAATCTTTCAGGATAGTCATTTTTCAATCCTATATTTTCAGTTTCTATCTGCTTAAAACCCAGATCGAATGCAGGAGATTCCGGCTTCAATCTGAAATCTTTATTTTCGATATCATAGAACATCGGATCAGCGATCACACTGTTTGCATCATAACCTTTTTTCACCCAGTCATAATAATCAACTTCGTTCGGCTCCATCTGAACCAAAAGTCTGCCGCCGTGCTTCCAGAATAAATTGTTATCCGCCTTGGCCACCCGATCCTCAGACCAGTTATTAAACTCGTATATACTCCTCCAGGCCTGATCCTTCATATCAGCCTTAACTGTATAAGTATGAGTATTGTCTGCAACATTTTCAGGCTCCCACTTTTCATTATCAGCCACAACGAACCTGCTTATCTTTATCCCGCTGCCCAACTCATTATAGAATCGAAGCAAGTGCTCACCTTCGGTCATATCGAACTCAAGCACCATACCCCATTTATGATCAGACCAGTCAGAACTCATCTTAAAACCGCTCAGCCTCATAGGATCGCCGTTATCGACAGACAAGCTGCAAATCTCATTGAGATTGCCTTCCTGCCTTCCACTGCCGTACAACCCGCTGGCATACCTGACCCAAAGATAATGCTTTCCGTCACTTTTACAATCTATCTTCCATTCGAACTCTCTCGGGTAATCATCAAGTCTGCCGTTATCCCTGTCTTTATAATAGATAATATTATTCGTGTAAACATGATTATTCACCGGCTCACCGCCCATTTCTATCGAACGGATAGCAGAACAATTATTCTTGCCGACTATCATAATATTGTTATGGATTTTATTATGAATACCTTTTATCAACATCGGCTGCACTCCCGAAGGGCCTATCACATCGTAAATTATATTATTAGTCACCGTCAAATGATCCGTCGCATCATCAGCATATATCCCGCTCTGAAGATGATGTTCCATATTACCGACTTTATAAATAAGATTGTTGTTATAAACATTGTCACGTCCCGGCCCCCACGACTCCATCGCACCGGTATCCTGCGTCTTTAAGTTCACATGATGAATGCGGTTGTAGGAAAACTCGTTCCTGCGGGTGTGAAGATAATCATAATGATTCTCCCAGGTCATCTCCTTGATCTGCTTTTTCAATACCTGGTACCTAGTTCCGTTCATCGCCGTGCCGTACCTCGGCATATGATGAATATAATTGTGACTTATCTTATTATCACCGCTCTGAAAAACATACACCCCGCAACCGTGTCCGACCAGCCTGCCGCAGTGATGAATATGATTATTCTCCACCCGGTGATGATGATTGCTGTAAACAGGCGGATGCACGATACTGCCTCCGACCAGTTCCACCCCGGCATATCCATGATCAGAAATTTCATTGCCGTAAACAGTTATCCGTTCACAGGCATTTGCCGCCTGCAAACCGCTCATCTTCGCACCGGTTATCTTACTGAACTTAACCGAACAATCCTCGGCATTTTCAAACACGATCGTATGCTCACTGGAACCGATTATATCAAGATTTTCAAAATGCAAATTTTTCACATGTTCATATTTCGACCCCTGCACCCGTATCAGGTTCCTTGCAGTCGTCACGAATATATCCTGCTCTTCGATCGGCTCACTGCTGGGCCTTAAGATCACCTGCCCCCTCTTCTGAAGAAGAACACCCTCACCATCCCTGCTGATAAATTCCGGCACATTGTAAACATAATATTCATTGCCCGGATTCATCGGGTACCCACCTTCCGAATCCATCTCGATAATATTCTCTGCCGGGTTAAAACTCTTAACCCCCTTATCCTGGCTGAACCAGTGACTCGACCACCACATCCCCTGCCAGATAAACACTCTCGCCTCGCTCATATCCCACTTTTCAGGAGATAAGTCACCTTCCTTATAATAAAATGAACTCTGATTAGCATCCTCAACCGCCCCTTCGATCTCAAGATAACCTTCATCAGGATATCTCGCCAGCTGAACTCTCTTGCCGTTCTCGAATATCTGTGTTGCCTTCTTTCCTTCCGGTATTTTAGCTTCCCAAATATCCTCTCCCGACTTTTCCCATCCTTGTAACTTAATCCCTCCCATCAGGATCGCAGGATCATCCTCATCCATGGTTTTATAAGTCACCCGGCATTCATCCGTCCCCCCGTCATCTTGATTGAACACGACACCATCTTCCAGATACCATATTCCGTTCCCTATAAGAACGTTCACTTCTTTGGCACCGTCTGCAACTTCCTGCCGCACCATCTCCTTAGCTTTTCCGATTGTCCTTACAGGCTCACCCTTTGTCCCGGCATTGGAGTCGTCCCCATCCATCGTCACATGAATTTCAAGGGCCATCACGGCATTCGCAATTAAAATAATACTCGCTAGTACAAAAGCGTAAATTTTCTTCATTGGTACTTCCTTATAAAAAAATTGATCCAATTATTCTTCAGAATTCTCGAACACCAGAATTTCTTCGATAGTGGGCCCTTCCCAACTTTTCAGAATATCAAGCTTGATTTTACTGACCTCAACCGGCTCGAATTTCATATCTTTCTTATATTCCATTTTTGTACCTTCTGCCAGTTTCTTCCACTCTCCGTCTGCAAATCCCAAAAGCTCGAATTTTTCTGTACGGTTGCCGTGACTTTCAAAAACTATCACCCTGGAAACAGTTTTAGCTTCACCGAGATCAACCTCGATTGAAGCTTTTTTGGTACCCCCGGGTGTGGCCCAGCGAGTCTTCTTGTCACCGTCAAATGCAAGTTCCGGCCCGTAAGAAGGTATGGACACAGATGCCGAAGCAGATTTTCCTTTAGCGATCGATGGCGGCAGCATGGAAATTGGCTCTATCTCTTCTGCCGATCTATCAAGTTCAAGTACCACGATGGTATCGATATCCTTTCTGTACCTCTTTTTGGCATTTATCTCCAATTTATCACCATTTTCTTTGACTTTCACTTTACCACCGGTCAAAAGATAACTGTCCCTGATTTCTGCTTCAGGTGCGGGCAGTTTCACAGTATCTTTATCCCAGTTCAGAATATGAACATAAACCTTGTTGTCCTTGCATGTAGTCACTCCATAATCATCCGGCTTCCAAGGCCCGCCGCGTGTACCGTATATAGACTCCCCATATTTCAATAGCCAGTCTCCCGTCTGCCTCAATCTCTCAACCTGCAAAGGTTCTATATCACCCAGTGGTAACGGACCCACATTAAACAACAGGTTACCGTCTCCACCCGCACAATTTACCAGTGTCTGGATGCACTTTTTAAGTGACTTAGTTTCCTGGTTCGGTGCCCAGGACCATTGCAGTTTGCTGATCATAATGCAGCTTTCCCAGGGTCTGTAATCTTGGAACTGCCCTATCTTCTGCTCCGGCGTGTCGAAATCTGCCGGCACGCCGCACCGATTATTTATAAGCAATCCCGGCTGAAGCTCCAGCATCTTCGGAAATAGTTCTGCCGTTCCGCACTGTTGTTTGTTCATACCAAGTCCATCAAACCAGATAATGTCCACTTCACCGTAATTAGATAGAAGTTCGCAAACCTGCTGATGATAATATTCGATATATTGTTCGTGATCGTCTGTCAAATAGGCCGGGTGACGCCAGTCAGGCTGAGAATAATAAAGCCCCAGTTTCAACCCGTATTTATGACACGCATCCGCCAGCTCTTTCACAATATCCCTTCCGAAAGGACTTTCAGGACTGGTTATCTTATAATCAGTATTGCTTGCATCGAAATTGCAAAAACCGTCATGATGTTTGGTGCTAAAAACAAGATACTTCATTCCCGCATTCTTGGCGATCTTTACCCACTCTTCAGCATCGAAGTTAACCGGGTTGAATATTCTATAAAGATTATCATACAGTTCGATCGGCAATGTCCCCCACTCCGGATGACCACAACCCTCTCTCAGCATCTTGCGCGACCAGCTTATCTCTCTTTGAGTCAGTGACGAAGGCCCCCAGTGAATGAACATCCCGAACCTCGCATCCGTAAACCATTCCATATTTTCCTGGAACGCCTCTTGATCCCTGTTCTCATAATATTCCGGATTCTTCACTCCAAATAAGCTCCCACTTAAAACTGAAATCAAAACCAAAACAACTAACCATTTTCCGATCGTTTTCATTTCATATCCTTTAAATTTATTAACTTCCAAACTTTTTTAATAATTTTGATAAACGCTGCCGGCTTCTTTTATTCATCTTTTTTTGAATTCAAATATTCCCGGATACCTTTCGCCCTTTTACTGAAAGCCTCTACAAAATTGGAAAAAACTTTGCCATTGGTTTTCTCAAAAAACTCCTTAAGTTCCTCACAGGCCTTGGCATCTTTCATCAGCATTTCCCTTGCTGCTTTTTTATACTCAGCCGGCTTTCCATAATGGTCCAGCCAAATAGCCCTCAAACCAAAATCCAATCCGATCTGCCTGCCCGTCACTCCTACGGATCTTATATAAAGCCTCTGCCTTCTGATATGTTCCTTCACAGTCGGTGACTCCTTATCACCATCCCACCAGTAAGAATAAAACAACTTTCTGTCACTCGCCATCTCATAAGCTTCATCCATTAATTCAAGCGCTTCCTCATAATACCGATACGCATCCATCCAAGCCTCATAGACCCGCACACATTGATCTTTCAGGTCACCTTCATTATAAACATAATTATTAGCCGGCTTTTCAAACAATCCTTTACCCAGACCATGCTTTGCAAATCCCTCATAACTCGGCACATAATTCTTACCACCATACCAGTTAAACCACTGCCCAGGCGCCCAGATGCACGCATTTGAAAGAATTCTATGAGCTTTTTCCAAAGCCTTCCAGGATTCAAAAACCTTTCCACCTGCCTGTCTCCCGAACTGCTTGTCTGCAATGCCCTTTGCCACCTCTTCAGGATCTGCCAAAGGATTGATAAAGAACTCTCTGCATGCCATCGAATTACTGGAAATATCTTCAGGCCATGTCCCCCAGTGATCAAACACCCCATCTGCCCTGAACTCATGCCACCTTCTTATTTTCGCCCCTATACCCAGCGGATAATCCTGAATATCGCCAACATTATGGACTGAATCATCTCCCCAATGCAGGTTATCATACCCAATCACCAACTGACCATTCTCTCTGCAGACCTCCTTAACGTCACGCATAAAATCATGCACCTGACGCTCAGGCTGCCAAGCGTCATATTGAGCAGAAAGATAAACCCCGACATTTTCAGGCAATTCACCCTGCTTTTCTATGAATTCTTTTTCTCCCACATGGTGCGCCCAGCCCCAGTTGGTAGTGAGAATTTTCACACCAGGCTTGGCTTTATTACATTCCTCTTCAAGAAATGTAAGAAATCTGTTCCTCTGATCATAAAGACTGATTCCCTTACATCTTTTACAAGTCTTAGGATCACAAAACCTTCCGTTGGAATCCAGCCCAAAAACAAAAACTATTGAAAACTCTGGAAACTCTGCAAAAAACTTCTCAATCGTCTCACGATAAAAAGCCTTAACTTTCGGATGACCAAAACAAAGCACCTTCCCCTCATATGTCCCACTGTCAGAAAGAACTTCCTCATCGAATCTGGTAAGAAACTCTTCTCTCTTTTCTTCCGGCACCCAGGGCCCGCCTTGACAAGCCATTTCCGTAATCCACAGCGCGGGTTCGATCCCATAATCCTTGCATGCCTCAACCATTTCGTGCAGATGCTTGTTTTGCCTTTCAACAGTCTCAGCTGGCAAGGCGTTCGTGAAAACGTCACTTTTCACATATCCCCAGAACCTCCTCAGGTCACCCTGCCAGTCATGTGTAACCAGGCAATGTGTCGCCCCAAGGTGACTGATATACCTCACGTCACTTCTACTCGCAGGCCATTCATTAAATCGACCATGAAATATCCTTTTACCTAAATGAAAAGTATCAGCAATATGAATATCCTTACTGACGCCGTTACTCCTCATCAACTCCTGCAGCTTATAAATCGCCTGCAATACCCCCCTGTCAGTATTTCCCAGTAAAACTAAAGTGTCACCATAATAAAATACCTCATAAGCATCCCTGTCAGATCCCAAATTGTGAAGATTGGTCAATCCCTTTTCCACAAACTCTTCAAAATACTTTGTCTGCGAAGGTTTTGCAATAAAAATTGAACCATCAACTAATTCATCTTTGTTTAACGCTCTCAGTTCATCATCATTCAAACCTAAAGCAATCTTCAACTCATAAAGAACTGTATCGGATACCGCATTTTCAAAAGAGATCACAACTTTCTTTTTTTTTCCACTTTCCACCTGACTGGTTCTCAATGGATTTTTCTTGGAAAAATCAGTCTTCTCAACATTGGCAACTTCGAACCACGTATAATAAAATCTGCCGTTTTCACCTGCACTATCGAAGTCTCTTAAAACTACCTCCTCACCATTAATATCTTTAACCTTGATCAGAATATCATACTCATTATCCGCTTCTATCAATTCAGGTTTCATATCCGCAGCATCGAACTTAGGCAGTTCAAAATCCCTGAAATCATGCAGCCTCACATAAGTATTTCGAGAATTTTCGTTCTTTTCTTCCAAAACTGTAATAACCGCTTTATGCTCACCTTCACCAAGCCCATCATATGTTATCACATCAGGCTCCCCCCAGCCGGGACAGTAAAGGTCGATATTCCCTTTATCCTCACCGTCGATCGTTACATTGATCATTCCCCCGTCAGCGTATCTGCTAAAGTGCAGCTCCAACTTATCGCCTTCGAAGTCAACTTCCAGCTCTTTACCTGGCTCACCGGTATTATATACTATCCCGTATCCTACCCATCCTTCCCATTTTTTAACATCAACAGGTCTTTCAGGATAAGAATGAGCCAGCAGTATAGGCCCTCTAAAGACAGTAGCAAGACCTTCAAGGTCCCTCTGGCCTTTCCAGTAATGCAGGGACATATCAAGATCAAGCAATATCTTATCCTTGTCCCATTTCTTATCTATTATCAGATACTCCCCTGCCTTCGCATCCAACTTCTTGCCATTCAGAGTCGCAGCCGTATTCTTAGACCAGAACGGCACTCGCAATTTCAATGGAGCCTTAACTTTCTTCTTAGCTTCAATCTCTATTGCAACTGCACCTCTCTTTGGGTACTCACCAGTCACCTTTATTTTAACCGGCACACCATCTATCTTAGTCTCAAACTCACTCGCTTCATACCAGTTTAATACTAACCCATCACCGTCCCTCATAAGTGCCCAGTCCCTGAGCATACCGAATCCTCTAGCAACATTCACACTACAGCAGTTCAGCTCCTCAGTCCCCGGCCTTTTCTGAAACCCAATTTCTATCGTATTAGGTATCCGCTTACCCCTCATACCTACATTATAACTGTTCCACTCACCGGATATATCCTGTGCCCCTCTTAATGCGTTGTAATAAGTGTATTCGAGGATATCCGCCGCCACAGAATTCCCATTCATCTTAAGCATCTCAACCGTCATCGCCTCCCAGGCGACCGTACAGCAAGCCTCGATCATACCTGCAGCATAAGGATTACCACCGGCACCCTCATTCGTAGTAAAACCGCCCGTATTATGACAATCCAGCTCAGCAATACTCCACCACATGTTTTCAAAGGCCTTCTTATAAATCTCATCACCGGTCGCCCAGTAAAGCTCCGCCAGTCCCATTATAGCATGTACCCTCTCCCACCTCCTGCCGTCTCGACTCGGTGACGTACAGAACTTCTCACCAGCTAGCCCCCTCCTGTAATAGTCACCCGCTTTTGAAAATCCATCATCAACCACATACTTAGCCAGGTCAAGATACTTCTGCTCGCCGGTTAATCGGTAGATGATCCCAGCAGCGTGGGCCGCCGTCAAATGAAACTCCATATTACCCTTACCCCAGCCGATCTTTTCCTTTTGGATCAGTTTATCAGGCTTGTCGAAAAACTCTTCATACATCCTGTCAACTATACCCTTAGCTGCCTCAAGTGCCTTCTTGTCACCTGTAAGATCATACCACTCAACAAGACCCATCATCACATGATAATTATTCCACGTATCCCATGTCATTCCCCCGGCAGCATTGGTATTGGTCAATTCATATTCCTCAGGCCATGCTCCAAGGTAACCGCTCTCAGTCTGATAAGAAACAAGCTCATCAACAAACTTCTCAAGATAATTTCTAAGCTTCTCATCACCCGTCAAAGCCGCTATCTCACTGGCATTCGTCAAATATTTCCCGGCAAACTCCCCCGACCAGGGCAGCAAATTGCTATTCTTCGCTTTATTGCATTCCTTATACATTTTCAGAATATAAGGATTCCTCTCATCTATCCCCATTAGCCAGTTCTCCGTCACCGCCTTCAAGTAAGCCCCAGTCTTGCCACCAAACTTATAATCTACATCATCAATTCGTTGCATCTCCTTTTCGACACTCTCTCCGAATGTAACTGATAAAACTGCAAACAAAACCAAAAGACAAGCCATCTTTTTCATTTTCTAATCTCCGTATCTTTCGATTAACCTCTGAGCCTGCTTATCATCTGCCGTCCAGCAAGTCACCAGCAATCCCTTACCCCCGACATTCTTTACAAGATCATCTACTTCTTCTGGCTCTGCAAAAACCTGCACAGATTTGCCTGAATCTTTTATTCTTCTGATCAGATCATACCACTGATCCAACCTCTCCTTACCTGCCCCCGGCACCCACTGGATCACCTTCAACTTCTCAATCTCAAGCAAAGCATCCAAATGCGGTATCATCCCCACTCCATCTAAATGAAACATCGGGTAATCCATCGCTTCAACCATGTCCACCGTATGCGGCAAAACGAATTCCCTGAACATCTCCGGAGATATCATATAAGCAAAATCTTCCTGTATCGGAAACGTACTCCCCGGTGCCCATACACCTGCCCAGCCGACACCACCCTCATTGCCTGATTCTGAAACGATTGAACAGTATTCATTGAAACTTTCGACCCAAATCTCTTTCAATCTCTGCAAAACCTGCTTCACCTCATCAGGCTTCATTATCAGATCAGCCAGTAAATTCTCCGTCCCATATAAACCTGCCAGATTGTCACAACATGCACCGAACGCATATGACGCCACAATGTGATGTCCCCTCGCCTCAGACACAGAAGCCTTCAGACATTCGACCATCTTCTTGTAAAAAGAATTCTCCCGATCAAATGTAATATCCATCACATCTTCAATTCTTTCATAAACCGGATGTGCCCAGATAGTCTCCTTGTTCACATACTCAGGCTCCGCCCCCAAAGCACAAGCCATCGCACTGGCACCGTAACTTACGTAATGATAAGGCACCGCCTCACCATAATACTCCGTGGCATCTATCGTCGCCATTTCCCGCTCGACCACAAAATCCACATCATTCCACCATTTATCCATATCATCGGATTCTGGAATCTTAGCATCTTTGGAAACCACCGGAATAACAAGACAAGGATTTTCCATTTCCTCATGCTCCCACCAGCATTCAAGCTTGTCACCTATTTCAGATAATTTCTTATTCAGATCTGTATCCATTATTTTACCTTCCTGTATTCATCTTCATACATCCCGATCTTCTCATAAGGGATCGGCTCAAAACCTAGCTCATAAGCCGGCGAATCGTCCTTCAACCTGTAATCCTTCGCATCAGCACAAACAAATTGAGGATCAGCAGAAATAGAATGCTTATCCATCCCCTTTTCTTTAAACTCATCCCAGCTAATCGGTTCAGTCTTCTGCATCATACTAACTTTCTTATCTCCGCCCTGGTTATATATCAGATTATAGTCATAACTTATATGACTCGCCTGCCATGGCTGCCCATGCTGCGATACATGACTATACAGATGCGCCAGCGGATCACTATATACTATCACATTCCTTTCTATCCTGTTATTATGCATCGGGTACCTCTCGCTCCACTTGCAGGAATAAACTTGAGTATATTCACCGTTCACAAAAATATTATTCTCGATAAGATTATCCCTGCCTCCCCCTATGATCAAACTACCCATAAAATTATCATAAACAATATTTCCGTAAACATATGTGCCGCTGCTGGCAAGATCAAGATATATACCCCAGGCAAAATAAGGCTTTCTCATCTCACCGACCTTAACATCAGGCTTATCCATCCATTTTGCAACACGCCCAAAACCACCGGAATTATGAACCCTGTTAAATCTGATCACATTACCACGTATATGGTCATTGTTATTAGGATCGAAATGATTGTCCCAGCCGCCCCATGACGACACCGTGTTAATACCGCCTGCATCCTCAGTTATATGATTGGTTTTATAAATATGATTGTACTCGATCACAGTATTGCTGGCAGCATTCAATCCTACTCCCCACCTGCCGATATCATGAATAAGATTATGGGCGATCGTATTCCTGTCAGCTGTCAGCAAATAAATTCCCGCTTCTTCCATACATTCGACCAATGCACAATTATAAATATGATTATTGGCTATCACATTCCCACTTATCCGGTGGTTCTCAAAAATCTCCCCGCCAATTCTCATCCCGCCACCACAAGTGTCATGTATATCATTGCTGATTATCTGGTTATCACAACTATCTATCCCCAGCGATAATCCCCTCCCGCCAGTATTGAATATCTCACATCCCGCAATTACACAATCTTTAATCCCTCCGCCATCAAATGCAGACTTCTTAGGATACCCGAATCTTATATTTTCAAAACGAATATTCGAAATATATTCCTTCTTATTTCTCACAGGCAAAAATTGAACCAGATTCTCTACCGCGGGAACAACAACGTCACCATCTGCTGGCTTCTTACCATCCATCGGCCAGAAATACAAAACACCATCCGCTTTATCGAAGAACCACTCACCCGGAGCATCCAGCTCCTCGAAAATATGATAAACATAAAACCTGCAATCTTTATTATATACCTCACTCGGATGATTCTGCTTAAACTCTATAACAGAATTCTCAACATCAACACCCACTATCTCATGATGCTTATTTCCGTAGTTATGATGAGTGAAAATATTAATGTAACCCGTATTTACATTTTCCCATTTAGAAGGATCAATGACATTCGCGTCATAATGTATAATCGCTTTTTTGTCACCTTCCACATCTTCAGTTGTAAAAGTAAACCCGGTAGTGAAAGGCTTTTCAGGATCAACATTCGGACACCGCGCAGGCTCCTGCCTGTCACCCTTATAATAAAGCTGCTTAAAATCCAACCCTTCAAGCCCCTGCTCATTCAGATCAGCCTTAAAAATACCATCCTTATATTCATCCCATCCCTTTATCTTTCTGCCGCCGCTTAAAAGCACCTTTTCATTCTTATATGCCTTATAAACTACCGGACTTCCCACTATCCCGCTGTCACCGGGTTTCAAATAGAAAGTCCGAGGTAACTCGTATTCACCTTCCCGCAAGATAATATTAATACCCTCCGGCACAATACCAAACTTTTCCTTGTATTTCCGGGCCCTTTCCCTGGCCTTGTATATACTGGCAAATGGCTTATCCTTTGTGCCTTTCCAGCTGTCATCTCCATCCTTCGAAACATATATTTTTACAGAATCTGCAAAAAGCAAACTGCTCAATAATAACAAACATAAAACCATCAATTTCATTTTTTTAAGATTCATAATTTACTCCAGCATAAAACCTGCATTTACCCAGTCACCGAACACCCAGTAAAACACTGAAAACCCCGTACCCTTCAAAGATATCTTCTCACTGCCATCAGGTATGGGAATATCAATATGCACCGGTTTGCTTTCAAGTGTCATTTTCTTTGACTTATAAACCGTCTCACCATCTATCTTTACCTCGAATACCGTACTCGCCCTCGGATCGGAAACATCATCGATACCTATCATTGCCACAAACCGCTTATACTCCGGCTCAAGTTCACATATATACTCATCGTCACAATACATATTCAAAGCATTGTAAAACTTCGTGCCGAATATCTTCGAAACATTGGAATTGAAGTGCACCAGTTTGTTCTTCGCCTCTTTCAGTTCATAATCCAAATCAGTAAAATAAACATCAGGCTTCACCGGCTCCTTGATCTTGACAAACGGCACATAATCAGATTCACCGACCGGCTCACCCTTAAAGAAAACCTTCGCCCTTATTTTCGCCGAAGTATAGATCGGAAAAGGCAGATCGTAATAAGTGGATTCCATCGTCGGCTCACTGCCGTCCCTTGTATATCGTATCTCTGCCCTTTCTACATCAGTTTCCATCCTTATCCATTTCTTATCCGTAAAAAGCCTGCCGTTATCTATATCTATACAAACAGAAGGCTTTTCCAATTCAACGTCACCGGGCCAGCCTCCATCCCTTTTAACATCCTTCATTATCTCATCCAGCAGATCGAAATAACCTTCAGGCCTTATCTCTGAACCGAAACTGTTTCCGTACCAGAAACTCTCTCCCCCGTTCTTCTTAGCTATCGTACCGCCATTTCTCCAGCAAACATTATTCTCAATATAAGTATTAAGTGTATAATCATCCATATATATCGACTTGTCACCGCTGTCCAGAACGATATTGCAATACCACCTATTATCTTTTCCGCATGCCCACGGATAAAGAGCACCACCGTCTTTAAGAAAACTCATCGCCTTTGACACAATATTATAAGCGATTAAATTCTCCCGACTGTGCAAGTAAGGATAAAGATCGGTATGCACAAAATCATTCTCCCCCTTCATCATTCGCTTATATGTCCCCTCCGGAAAATCATTCCAACGAACATTATACTGGGCCTTATAATTGCCGTAAGAATCCATATGATGATAAACTTTATCCTTCTCAGGGTCCCAGCCCCCGTTCTTCATATAATCATTGAAATACTCCCGGTGTGCCCCGACAATTACTATCCCCGCATAAGGCAGATCCTCAAGAAAATTATGCGTCACCTCATTATGCCCGCTCTGAAATATCGAAATCCCTGCACTGTGCATATAATTTGAAGTTCCGATGTCTTGAATATTATTTCGCTTAACTATATTATTCTTATTCACATCTTTAGTTCCCGGCCCATAACCGAACAACTGCACACCCCCGCAACCCGTCCTAGCTATCTCATTACCAACTACCTGAATCTTTTGAGCATAATTAGTAAGAGTCACTCCGTAAGTACCGACGTCTATAACCTTATTACCTTTGAATGTCACATTCTCGACACCCGTCATATAAACAGCCGCATCCGGATTCTCAAAATTCCTCTTGAGCCACTCATCCGGCCACTCATCTTCCGGCATCCTGTCGGTATGCTTAAACGTCAAACCTTCGATCGTAACATCCGTAACATACTCACCCTTTTCTTCATCACCTTCCAAACGGAAAAGCTCATAAAGCTTAGGACAGACCACTTCATGCTCATCAGGATTATCAACCATCGGCCACCAGTAAATCTTTCCCTCATCAGAATCATAACACCATTCACCCTTCTTATTTATAAAAGGTATCGCATTTAAGAGCTTAAACCTGTTCCCCCTCATCCAGTCCTTTTTCGAATTACCCTTATAAAGAACATTCTTGCTATGACGCATCGCGGTATTATTCTCGACATCGAAATCCTTCAGTACCGATATCCCGTTAGCCCAGATGATCGGTATCCACGACATCTCAACATCTCCATTATCCGGCAGATACTCGATGAATTCCTTAACTGACTCGGGAAACTTAATCTTCTGACCTTCTGGCCCCGGATCACCAAATTCCCGTATCCCCTCGTCACCTTCCAGAAATTCACCATTCGGAAATTCAGATATACCAACCGGCTCACCGTCAACATACATAAAATGAGGTTTAAAATCCTTCTCTATCTCAGCGCTCCATATTTTACCTTTCGCCTCTTCCGGCAGACCCGGCAAATCACCTTTAACTCTCTCCCAATCTTCGATAACTACTCCCCCGCTTATTACCGCCTTTTCTCTCTCCCGCGATCTGTAAATTATCTCCAGCTTTTTATTTCCCCCGTCTTCAGGCTCAAGTAAAAAAGTATCCTCCATCCGATAAACCCCTTCTCTCAACAAAACATTAATCTCACCTGCAACATCCCCCTTTTCATCTCGCAGTTCTTTTACAGCTTCCCTTGCCCTCTCCAGCGTAGCAAAAGGTCCGTCAGTTTTATTCTGGTTAACACCCGGAAGCCTTCCCGAAAAATCATCGTTGCCGTTCTTCGCGACATAAAAAGTCACATCAAAACCGAAACTGACACTCGCTAAAATAAATACTGATAAAACAAATAATGCCTTTTTCATTTTTTACCCCTGATCATTATTCTCTCTACAAATTATTATCCAACCTTCAACCGTCCCAATCCCACGATCTACCAATTGCAAAGAAAGAGACGGCAAGATCCTTACCGCCTCTACCCAAAATTTTCAACAATTAATCACAGTGAAATACTTCTTCCATTTCTGCCCACCATTCACCTTCTGCCCTCGTCTCCAGCGGCTCCTGGCAGGGTTTGCAGACTTCCCACCATTCCTGCGTAGTTGGATCATCTGCCATCTTCTGCATATCAGCTGCAAAATCGTCACCTGTATACTCCATGTAACTGAAAAGATACCCGTCCTTATGAAATATCGAATAATTCTGAATATTACAATCCTTGATCTTCTCTAAAACCTTGGGCCATACATTCCTGTGAAGCTCTTTATACTCTTCAAGCTTTTCCGGTTTTACCTTCAATACTGCTCCGTGTCGTTCCATTTTCAATCTCCTTAAAATTTAATGTAAAATTCATTCTTCGATTTTCTCTAAAACTACTCCGCCGACAAGTCGTCTCCCCTCGACCAGCATATCAGCACGTATCTTATACTCCGAGGGATAGAGCAAGCTGCTGCCTTCCACAGAAGTCAAAACCTTCGATCTCTCTATCAATCCCTTCGCAAGTTCCGCATCCTTCTTCTCTTCCTTACTTCCGGATTCTATCAAATTCTCTGCCTTTTCCAAAATCCGCTCCTGCTGAATCCCGAGGATAGTCTCCAGCGTCTCTTTCGCACTCGTCTCCAGCTTAGACCTGTCAACTCCTCCCACCATAAGCTCAGCCGACATTAAATTTTCAAAACAATACTCGTAATTATAAGGATGGATTATATGCGGCGCATCAGGAAGTGTCGGCGGCCACTGACCGTCCGAATTATAGGAATTCGTCAAATAATACCACGCCCTCTTTAAATCCTCTTCACTCATCTCAACTTCTGTTTTATGAAGCTTTTCTCTAACCAGGTCCTGCCAAGGCCTCAACAACTTCGCCATCGGTGTACCCGCCCATGTTGACGCCCTTCCGCCGTGCCATGCAGAATCATCATCAAAAGTTATTTCTTCCTTCATCGGCTCCAAACTGCAGGCCTCATCGAATCTGCAGAACTCACCCAGCCTCTTAACTTCCGAAACTAACTTTATCAATTTCTCCTGCGACCCCGGTGTCGCTTCGAAAACATTATCCGGCTTATTCTGATATTTCAACCTGAACCAGCCATTAGTACCCACATACTCTGCGTCATCCGCAAATATTATCAACGCCCCTTCACTCTCTTCTTCCTTCTGTGCAGAATATTTCTTAATAAGATCAAGGTAATCCTCGAACGAATATCCATCCATCCCCATGAAATACCTGACACCGAACTGGGCTATCCTGTCACTTCTCAAAAATATCTTCAGCTCATCTTCACCCAGACCCGCAACTTTATTAAAAGGAAAATGTATCGCCCTTTCATCACCTTCAAGATCATATTTAAACCCAAAATTATAAAACCCCGGACTCTCCTCATGCTCCTTCTCATATATCTCGGGCCTCAAAGGTTTACCCTCACTGTCACAAGACCGGCTGTAAGCTTCAAAATCCCCAATCATCTTCTCATAGCCGCAATTCACAACCTGCTGAGGCACATAATCCCGCCAGCCGCACTCCGGGTTCCAGAAACTCTTCGGCACTATCCCTAAATGCCGTTCATAAACCTCATTGGAGAATTTTATCGACCACTCCCCGTCCACCTGAGGAAAATTCGGCAGCATCGGATGAGCATATGGAGACCCCATAAACTCACATGTCCCATTCTCTACCGCACCCTTCAGCTTCTCCAAAACATCGGGACATTTCTCTGCTATCTGCTCTACCGTGAAACCGGATGCTTCGAAAACGAACTTCGTACCGGAAAACTCTTCTCTCATTACATCCAGTATCAGCTCATAACTGTTTCTGATCACAAACTCATACCGATCTTCCGTCAAATAGGCATAATTCAAATTTGCATGAAAAATCGTCACGTATTTCATAAATCGCCTTTCTCTTCGACAACCTTTTCGAATCTCATTGACACTACCCAACTCCCCATTTATCCAGCAGTTTTTCAACTTCACCCTTCTTGCTGAAGTCAATATGCAGATCATACATAATATTATCCGCCCTGCCCGTTTGGTCGGCAATAATATCAAGCGCCTCCAAGGGCCTGCTCGTCAAAGTGGATATTACCTGAACCAGCTTACCTGCATCACTTATCTTTTTGAAAACCTCCGGCCATTCGTGGATCTCCTTCGCGCCGGCACCAGGTATCCACTGAATACCGTCGATACCGTCGATCTCAAGCAGACTGTCCAGCTTATCCAGTTGTCCTGGCCCGTCAAGATGATAAAAACACCTGCCCAGTTTCGACGAAGTCTTTTCAAGCTCCGGCCTGGCGAACTCCTCGAAATGCTCAGGACTGATCATAAAATTAAAATCACACTGCAGCATGTAATAAGGCTTATCAGCAAATATTCTGTCCCACCCAGTATATCCCGGATTATTCTCTGTACATTCACACAACTCCTTATAATACTTCCACCATACCTCATGAGCTTCCCATACCAGCCTCTTAACTTCATCCGGCTCATCGTAAAGATCCATCAGCAGTTTCTCTGACGGCCTGAACGTAGACAATATGTCCATATTACCGCCCAGGTCCGTCATCGAAACCTGTACTGAACCTTTCCATCTTTGATCAGCCGCACTTACTATCTCTTTTATCCTCTTAAACCAGAAACTTTCCGGCTCATATTCGAATTTAATGTCACTGATGTTTTTATGCTCCTCCGGATGGAACCACACCGTCTCATTTCCGTTCTCCAGCTTCGCTCCCATAAAAGAAGCTATAACCCCCGGCCCGAAATTCGGCAAAACATACGGAAAAGCATCTCCCATCAGCTCTACAGTACTGAGATTATATTCCCACGCATCGATTATCTTCTCAACCGGCACGGAATAATCATAAAACGACGTAAAATTATGAAACGGTAACTCAGGCTCCGGCACTTCCGGCTCCTTGCCCGTCAACCTTGCCTGTATCAAAGGCCTGCCTAGTGAACCTTCCCACCATTTCACAGCGTTTTTTTTTATTTTATCCCATTTGTCGCTGGAAAATCCGACTTCCATTATCAGCCTCCAAGTTCCACACATTTCTCTCTGAAATACTTATAATCCCGCCAGTCAACCTCCGGCGGCACACCGTGGTCACATGTAGGTATATATCCGCCCCGCTCCCTCAACTCCGGCAAAACCCTCTCAAGCTCTTTATCTATAGCTTTCCTTCCCTGACTCAACACCCTCTTATCTATTCCTCCGTATAAAATCAACTCAGGCCATTTCCTGCCCCCCTCCAGAACATCCGAACCGCTCGCAGCCTCGAAGGGCCCCATCACATCCATCCCTATACCCTCCATATAAAGATCGATAACAGGATAAACAAAACCGTCCGTATCAACCTGAACATATAAATGCCTGTCACTGCCCTCCTGACGTAACTTAATATTATTTATCAGCTGCTGGTAATACGGAAACAAAAACTCCTTTATCATATCAGGTGATATCAAAGGCCCATGGTTATAACAAATATCCTCTGCAAAATATATTTCATCAAAAGTCACATACTCCTGGTGTTTAGCCGTCACCGCATCCGCAAGTTCTAACCACGTCTTCATACAGTCATGAATAAGCTCCGGCTCATCGTAAACCTTGTAAAGTACTCCCTCAGGCCCCATCAGACTCCGCAAATACATATAACCACCGATCAGGTTCTGTTGGATCATCAATCCCTCTGCCTCAAGCTTCCTGGCCTCTGCCATCCTCTCTCCCAGATCTTCATATCGCTCAGGCTTATTCGGATCGAGCCGCCACTTGCATTTCTCCTCCCACGTTTTCATATCCTTAACCGGATGATCGAGAAATTCCGGCATAAAACCGTGACGCCGTCCCTTGAAATAAAGTACGTGACGTCCCGCAGCATCTTGTACCACCTCATGCTCTCCGCGATCCTCAACCTGAACCTCCTCGAATTCCGGCACAAATGCTGACTCACACCACCCAAGCTGATCCAGGGCATGAAAACCCGGCTCATCGAAAAGAAAAAACTTATCAAGATCGACGTCCCTCGGCAAACCTTCATCATACCATTTATCTAGACACATCCACAAACCGAACGTCCTCCTGTAACACGGAACACCCGGCTTTCCAGCATAATTGTCACGCAACTTTTTCGCTGATTCCCGCATAATTTACCTTCTCATTTAATTAAAGCAACGCACCTTTACCTACCTGTACCATCAGGTAAAATGCCGCAAGTAAAATAACACTTAAAATAATTGAAAGTACCAACCCGAACTTGTCATCCTTGGTAAATTTCTGAAATTCCAAATTGGTATTCGGAAACATCTTCTTATGATCGAACCTTGTCGGATCGGCAAAGGATTTACCAAGCTCCTCTTTTTCCTTCTTCTTATCCGCCAGTACCGGCGTCTTCATCTTTACAAAAAACTTGTCAAGCCTTTCCCTATCATCCGGCTTTGTCATAAGCGACACTGATATTATTATAACAAAAGGCAAAACTGTCTGATATATCAGCCTTATCGTCTCATTTAAAGCATAAGGATTCTCAGCAAGGTCGAACCCCAACCAGTCCAGTGCCACCAGCTCGATATGCAATTTGCCGTAACCCCTCAACTGATCATTCTCATCACGCCTTACATCATTCGACCAGAAGATCGGCTTTATCGGCGTGACATACTGCTTCTCAAACTCCTCACCCTCTTTCAAGGGCACCGGCTTTTCACCCTTGGCCTTGCCCTCTTCATTTAACTGCTCCCATGTTTCGATCGACTCCTGCCTCCGCTCAGCATCAACTTCCCTTGCAATATAAGTATTCACCAGAGTCTTAGGCTCGGTCGTTTTGGTAAGATAAGAATTCGTCCTGACACCCGGTATCAGAGGTATCAGTATCGGTAGTATCAAAAACAGCATCGCAGACCCAAGCATCGAACTCCAAGCACCTATCCGTGTCGCTCGACGCCATAATAAGCCCACAAGAAAACTCGCCGCCAGCATATTACCGTATTCCCAGAAAAATTTCATGATCTGCATCACGTTCTCAAACTGCTGAGCTATCAGTACCGCTCCAACTATTATGAAAAAGCTGAAAAATCTCCCCGAGAACACAAACCACTTCTCAGAAAGATTGGGCTTTACCACCTTAAGACACCCGTTGGTCAAAAGTCCAGACGCCGTAAGCATCAAGGCATCCGAAGTGGACATCATCGCAGCCATTAAACACGCTATCATCAAACCGACAAGACCTATCCCCAAAGGCCCCAGAAGATCTCTGCAGGCATAGCCCCAAAGATAATCCGGATTCTTGATGTTCCCGCTGTAAAGGATCACTATCAGTAAAGCTGCCAGCCCCCAGAAAAGACAACACGCCCTCCTCACATACTGACCGATCGAAAAACCGTACCGAGCTGTAAATTCATCCTTGGCAGAACCCGTCACCACGATCTGATTGGCAAGGATTGTAATATTGATCCATAACATTATGAAAAGAACTATCAGATAATACCAAGTAAAATCCACCATCGCAGGCGAACCCCAGATATTGAACGCCTCCGCAGGCAGCTTGCTCCGCGCAACCTCGATCACACCTCCTAGTCCTTCACCTCCGTACATCTCGTTTATCTTCATAAACGCAAAGGGCAGCATCATCAAAGACAGCAGTATAATGAACATCCCTTGCAAAGTATCTGATAAGAACGCCGCTTCAAGTCCCCCAACCACGGCATAAATTATCACCACTCCCGCACAAACCCACATCAAAATATCTTCATTCAAATATGAAAATTCCATCCGAGGCTCTTCCAGTTCAAGTTCCTTGCGCCTGGCCTGCTGCTCAGGTGTCAAAAGCCTCCTGTCCTTGCTCTGCAGTTCTTCCAGTTCAAGTGCCCTTTCGTATTCAGCCCTTTCAACAGCAGTCAGTTCCGACGTCGGCTTTGTCACTATCCCCACAACCGTCTTGGTCATCGCCATCATCCCCATGCCGATGATCACCATGAAAAGACCCGTACTCATCACCGAATAAAATATACTCTGCCCCTTCGAACCGTATCTCTCCTCGAAAAACTCCGCAAAACATATATACCTCAGCCGCCTGTACCACAGCGCAATAAACCAGTTTATCGGCATACCGAACGCCCAAAGCATCTGCTGGCTGATACCCGCTACTCCGTTCCGCGCCACCATAACCGTCTGGCTCACCGCGTTTTCAGAAGACGTACCGGCACTGAAAGTAGCGAATACCTGAACCAGTTTGCCGAACTTTCTGCCTGCAAGAAAAAAATCTTCCCTGTTTTTGATATGACGTGACGTCCAGATACCTATGGCTATTACTATCGCAAAATAACCGAAAATCACAATTATATCTATCAATGGCAATCCGTAGTACATATCGTCCTCACTAATCCTTTAAAATTATCTCTTTAACTTCACCGGCATTAAGCACTACTCTCTCAAGCCCTAAAAAAGCATTGAATCCCAGCGGTTCCCTTCTTTCTTCGCCGCTTTCCTTATATATAGTCACTTCCGCACTGAAATTCGTCGGATTTTCAAGCCTCAGCACGAATTTCTCACCGACACCATCAATCACTTCAGCTTTTATATTATCGAAAACGAATATCTCTCTTTCATCCATATCCGCATAAATTCCCGGCAGCTCATGAATACTCAACATCAGCGAAACTTCAGGCCAGCAGGAACCGTAAAAAACGTTTCCAACCATTTCGAACCCCTCCCAGTCGCTCATATTCACCCTCTCATTAATCCATCCCGGCTTCAGTTCATTTATCTGCCTGTCCTCTCGTGACATATATTGAGGCAGGGTACCGGCAATATCACTTAAAAGCTCCAGATAACTTTTATCTCCAGTCGCCCGGTATATCTTCAAAAGCGAATCCCCGCTCAAGGTACATATCCCGGGAGCAGAATGCTTATTCTGAACATTGGCAAAAACTGTCCCACGTGTCTTCATACCCAAATTTCCAAATATACTATTTCTTGGAAACTCATAATCATAACTCACCACCCAGCTGGAACACTGCCCGGCCATTTCCTCCGCACATTTAAGCCATTTCTCTTTTCCTGTCATTTCATACAGAACCGCAAAACCCTCCAGTACCCCGAAAGCACTCTCACTGTCTGGATCTTGCAAAATCTCACCCGGCCCTGCATTAGTCACTCCGTTCTTCACATCCCTTTTATAATAATGCTCAGCGATCTCCTCTGCTGCATTCAGATATTTCCCGTCACCATAAAACTCACTAGCTTCCGCCAGTCCCGCTGGCAGTATCCCGGCACTGGTGGTACCTCCTATCACAATGTCACCTGTCTCAACATCAACGAACTGACCGATCTGTCCGTACTTCCCCCACAAACCAACAAAAGCATCCGCAAGGTTTCTTACTGAATCTTTCCATTCCTCCGGGATATCTATGTCGATCTTCCTTAAAAGATCGAACTGCTTTAAAAAGAAATACAGGGCATCGGCTGACTTCCTCGTCATGTGCATATTCGCAGGATGCTCCTCATCGAAGCCGTCACCCCAAAGATTCTCACCCCCCTCCCACATTCCGTAAAAAAAACCGCTTTTCGCCTGCGTTTCGTTAATTATCGTATCCAGTGCCTGAAATGCCCTTTCTCTTGTCTCATCAGTTCCCAAACCGATTAAAGCCTCTGTAGCCATACAGCCGCCAACCCAGCCGATCTGCCAGTTCTGACAGATATTATCCTGCCACGTCGTACCCACAGCATAATATCCGTTTTCCTCTATCCAGTTGTCCCTGTTATATTTCTCTTCAAGGATCTCCCACGCCCTTGAAAAAGGTATCTCCTTAACTTCCCCTGTCGGCCTTACAACACTTTTTCGCATCTCAAAGAATTTATCATATAAATCCTGCACCCTCTCCGCATCGAATGACACCGCTTTGAATCCCATCTCGATCTCATCCCCCGCTTTCACTTTCGCTCCCCTCTCTTCACTCTCAACAACATGAGGCCAGCGGTACCACTTCTCCCTCACACACGGACTCGATATCAAAAGACTCGCACTTCTCCTGCCGCCACCTTCTGAAAACGTAAAACCGAAATTACCCAGTTCATTACCCTGCTCTGTAAATACCAGGAAACCTTTCTTCAACTCAGGTAAATAAAAACCGAAACACGGCGTCGCCATGTCACCAGTATTGATCTCGAATTTCGACTCCCCCTCACCGGCATTAAGCCGCGGCACATCGGTAACATAAGTCGGCTGATCTAATTTATGATACTTCTCATCTCTCATCAGAGGCGGATAATCATAAGGCAGACACTCAAACCGATTCCCCGCATAAACAGCTGCCGGCACAAAAACATAATTCTCTCTTGACCATTTACCAATATCAAACCGGATCCCCACTCCCGCATTTTCGTTCTCACCTTCATATACCTTAAACGCCAGATCACAGTCAAAAACACCTTCCCCTTCTCTTACTTTAGCATCCAGCGATACTTTCAAACCCGCAGTTTCCGCTGTAAATACTCCACTCTCAGCTCCGATCTCACCGAAATCCGCTTCCTTACCCTTTTTATTATCCTTGTAGGCTATCAACTCGGGACAAATTCTCAGCCCGATCTTTTCAAATCCTTTTAACAAAACGCCTTTCCTTCCATTTCTTTAACTTTGAATTTTCTGCTCTCACCCGCACCGACCTTCAATCCTTCTTTCTCTGAAAGAAAGTCATTTCCATATCTCATTTCTTTTTCTTTCCTTCCCTCTGCAAGTACCGTCACTTCAGCATCGAACTTACTTTCATTAAAAATTTCCAGACTCATCTCCTCGCTATCACCGCAAATCTCCGCCCTGACATTATCGAAACACCAACACTTTTCCCTCTCAACATCCACATAAACCCCCGGCAGTTCATAACAACTAAGCATCAGACTCACCTCACACCAGCACGACCCCTCGAATATCTCCCCTATCTGATCCTTACCCTCCCAATCCGTCATATTTATCCGCTCACTCATCCATCCTGCAGGCATACTCCCGACTCGCATGTCTTCCCGTGACAAATACTGCGGCAGTCCGTTTGCAATATCCCTCAAAAGCTCTATATACTTTTCCCCACCTGTCGCTCGATACAGCTTCAGCAGACTGTCACCGGAAAGTGTACAGATCCCCGGCGTACTGCACTTATTGCTGGCACTTGCCCAGATAGAACCCGTCGTCTTAATGCCCAGCCGATCAAAAAGCGAACCCTCCGGAAATTCATAATCATAACTGACCACCCAGCTGGAACACTGTCTTGCCGCCTCTTCCGCCCTTACCAGCCATTTTTGATTCCCCGTCACCTCATACAGAACGATAAAACTCTCCAGTGCAGAAAACACACTTTCACTGTCTGGTGCCTGCAATATCTCACCCGGCCCGCCGGTGGTCAATCCCCTCTTAATATCCTTTTCATAGTAATGATCACCGCTTTCCTCTGCCGCCTTCAGATATTCTTCATCGCCGAAATATTCGTATGCCAGAGCCAGACCGGCACTGCCCGTAACTGCACCCGTCGAACCGCCGACTATTATCTCACCCGTCTCGATATCCACGAACTGCCCGAACTGACCGTATCTTTCCCATATCTCCACGAATGCATCCGCCAGCCTTCTGACACTTTCCTCCCATTCAATCGGCACTCGTTCATTTCGATGACCCAAAAGACCGAACTGCTTCAAAAGAAAATAAAGCCCGTCGGCATTCTTTCTCAAAAGAAGCATATTACCAGGATGCTCTTCCGTAAATCCGTCACTCCACCATCGCTCGCCGTCACCCATCCCGTAAAACAGCCCGCTTTCCGCCTGGCCGTTCTCGATAATAAAATCGATATTCCGGTAAGCCCTCTTCCTGGAAACCTCATCACCTTTAGTCAGAAGCGGCAGCGTCACCATCAATCCGCCGACCCAGCCTATCTGCCAGTTCTCATTTATCCGCTCACGCCAATTTGTCCCCACCGCGTAATACCCCCACTTCTCCACCCAGTTGTCACGGTTATACTTTTCTTCCAGAATGCCCCAAGCAGCAGAATAAGGCAGCTCACATCTCCCACCGTCACCTGATTCGATACACTTCCTCACCTCGAAAAACTTGTCGAAAAGCCCCTGCACGTTCCCGCACTTAAATTCATATACCCGAACCTTAAAATTTATCCTGTCACCTGCTTTCAAGCTTGCTCCCTCATCACCGCTGTCAACCCTCCTCGTCCAGTGCTGCCTTCTTTCCCGAACACACGGACTCAATAGCTTAAATAAACTCTCACCTTTTTTATTATTCTCCTCAACGAACATCCCGATATTACCCTGGTCGTTTTTCTGCTCCGTAAATATCAAAACCGCACTTCTTTTATCACCATCTAAGTAACCCATACAGGGCGTACTGAGATCACCGGTCATCAGCTCGATCTTCGATTTCTCCGCATCCTTTTCCAACCGCTGAATATCCGTCACCATCACCTCGGGCTCTAACTCATGAAACATCTCATCCCTCAGCAAGGGCGGATAATCCATCGGCACGCACTCGAAACGATTACCCTCATAAACTCCCCCCGGCATGAAAACATAATTCTCCTTCGACCACCCCCCGACCTTAAATTCCAGCCCCACACCACAGGACTCCTCAACTCCCTCCTTCAATTCGAACTCCGCCTCGATGTCCCTGTATCCCTCTCTTTCATTTTCCAAAACCTTCAGGGACCACGAACCGTCACCACCTTGCCGCAGCTCCTCCTTGCTGATCAGCCTATTGCCCTCATATTTATATTTGTAAAATCCTAGTTCCATCTCTTAACTCACACCACCAGTTCCGGCTCCAGCATAAGTGACATTATCGGCATATCCGGATTCTCTATCCGCCATAGAAGCCGCTCCACCGCACACTGCCCGACCTCGTAACCCTTGATATCAATCGTCGCCGGCTGAGGTACACACGCCTGCAGATAAGGCCTCTCATTATTAACCGACACTACCTCGAAATCCTCCCCCGCTCTCTTGCCCATCTCGTAAAGCTGCAGATATACCGAAGACACAAAAATATCCGATCCCACGAACAACCCCGTCGCAGGCTTCCTCTCTCCGCAGTATTTCTCCATCAAACTGCGAAGCTTATGCTCGTCCACCATATTCTCTTTATCCGACACGATAAACAAGTCACTGTCATCCGCCGAATACTCATGCACCATCCCCCCCGCATTCTCTATGATATCCCGAAACTGTATCCGCCTGTAAGAAAAATCGTCATCAACCGATTTAGGCCCGATATAAGCCGTATTCTTGTGCCCTTTTGCCAGTAAATACTCCGCCGCCAGAGTACCTACCCGAATATTGTCAACCGTCACCAGATCGCTGAATGAACTCGGCTGAGAAAAAAGACTCACCGTCGGAATGTCACCTAACATATCGCCTGCCCTCTCCAGTTTTTCTGCCCTTCCTCCGAACAAAAGCACACCGTCCACCGGCCCGTTCTTCATAAAATCAGGCCTGCTCTCCACATCCGGCTGTACCGTCAATATCATGCTCTGACCCAGCTCGCTTAACTTCGTCTCAACTCCCTGAACCACTCTAGAAAACACCGGACTGTTGAACTGCGACCTCTCCATCAAGGCAACGAAAGCAACCGTCCGCGACACTGGCTGGGCGATTCCCTTCGCTTTAGGCCCCGGCCTTTTGTCTATCGACCGCGGAACATATCCCAGATCATCCATCACACCCCGCACCTTCTCTATCACCTCTGCCGAAACCCCGGGCCGATTATTGATCACCCGCGACACCGTACCCGGTGACACCCCCGCCTTCTCTGCTACCTTCACTATCGACATCTTTTCCCCTGCAAAAATATCATAATATCTTTTTTGTTCTTCCCGAACTCAGCGGAAACAATTTTAAAATTTCTCCGGCCGATTCCGAAAGAACATGTTTTTTTCAAAATTCAAGGCCGCTTTCTTTGCCGACTCCAAAAGTCTTGTAACTTGCGCGCAGAACGGCACTTATTTAACCTTCGTGACATGTCGATCCGACACTGCTGTCTTTACATGCCCAAAATCTTCAAAAAAAGCTGATTTTTTCCGTTTTTCCCCGATTTTGTTAAATTTTACCTGATTTTCAGCAATTTCTGTCGATTAAAAAAAGACTGTTTTGCAACTATTTTGCGCAAAACAAAAATTTTTTGCAATAAAATTCCTAAAATTTTACGAAAATAGGTTAAAGTTTTATCTATGAAATGAAGAACACTCTTAAGATTAACTTATCCCTTAAACCAAAATTCCCTTGCATTCTTGAGTACAAACAATATCTTATTTATGAATTTAATTTAAGTGTGGATATAGTATGAAAATCAAACTTTGTCAATTTTTTAGTTTTGCTCCCGGTTTCTGTTCTCTTCTTTTTCAAATTAATATTATTACCGAGGCATTGATATTTGGCTTTTAAATCTGATCGGCATCTCATCGAGAATCAAAGACGCTTCCACAACAAAAAACTATGTCGTCCTAAAAAACTGGATTTGATTTAATGAAAGAAAAAAGTTAAAACAAAAAAATGGGAATTTTAGAAACATGGAACAAGCAATTGAAAAAATTATCCAAAAATTTAAAGTAAACTTGCAGTCAGTTGAAAACCTCTATACATTTGATGATTATTTATTAAAAAGAATGATTTCAAAATTAGAAAAAATTGCAAATTAAGACCCTACCCATTGTCCAGACCATTTTTCCCTTTTTTTAAGGTGTAAGTT
>CAZDVM010000004.1:0-199730 GCA_964508925.1 uncultured Pirellulales bacterium
GTCGGTTAGCATGAAAACGCCATCGGGAGTGAAAATGCTCTTGCCGGCAGAATCGCTTATATAATAATGGCCGGATTCGGTCTGAGGCAGAAAAGGTGAGGTCTCTGAGAGAAAGTCAATACAGATTCGCTCGTGAATTCTTTCCAGGTGGATCAAGTGAGCCCAGAACCAGTTTGTCAAAAGCTGATGATCGACAATGGAAATATTATCTGCCAGAACTCTTTCTTTGGGCGTTTTTTCCGGAAGGATTCTTTGAGCTTTGAGTAAATCAAGGCCTTGCAAACTGAGGCTAAATAACCTTTCAGGCCTGCCGCGATGACGACCCAACTCATTTACCTCGGCTGCAATAAACCCTTTCTTTTCCAGAGACGTGAGTTTGCGCCTGAGGGCCTGTTTGTTCCTGTCTAAAATGACCGTTATCTGATTAGCTGCCAGGATCCGGTACTCGGCGATAGTCTTGAGGATTTCGAGGTCTTTTTCTTTCAGCTTGGTTCGCAGCATAATCATTTCCTTGATTGTAAAGATTGACAGAAATAGCTTCTTCATAAATAGCGGAAGATTAGGGCTTCAGGTTTCACAGGCATTTATCATGGCTTTGCTGGCTATTGAATCTCGGCCTAAATTCCGAAACTCAACTTGCTTCTATTTTGGGGCAAAAAAATGTTGTGCAGGGAATCTGGAATCTCTTCGACAATTCCAGCCGATACCACCAAGTTATTTTTCCGGGAGTCGCCGATGCTTACAAGTGAAAATTATACGTAGCCGAAGTTCTGTGCGATTACCTTGGGAAGTTCGAGTCAATACTTCTTACCCCTATTGAACCAATTTACTGGAAAGCAATACAAGGGCCTCTTGAAAATGTTTGTCAAAATCTTCCGGCGGCAGATTTTCATCAATCATGATTTCGCTAATCACCTCATCAGAGCAATATTGGTAGACTGATGACATTAGCTTTTTCAATTCCGAAGAAAGCAGCAGAGAATCGATTCTTTGACCGGACAATTCGCTTAACTTTTTCCATAAAATTTCGACTGTCCTAAGCAAAGGCGGCCAATTGATCCATTGAGGGGATTTATCTTGTGGCTTTAACAGCGTATCAAGGACGCCGGGTTTTAACCTGTAAAACTTTTCTTTTTTGGAAGTTCTTGTCAGGATTACACCTGACTGGGCCATTTCAACAAGTGTTGTCTGTACTGTTTTTTGGTAATAGCTTATCTTGCGAGCAGCTTCGCTGGGGTGAACTTCTTTTACAGATGCCAAAAGACACAAAATCTCAGCTCTTGCGTTAATGCCGAGCAGTGCCCTTAAACGAAGCAAAAGGCAGGCTGGACTTTGCAAATCAAAAGACTGGGAATAACCTCTTAAATTTATCTGTCCTCGTCGCAGGCCATGATTCAGAAATTCAGGATTAGCATTTTCATTATTTGGACAAGGCAGCGGATTTCCTTCTTTGTCGAAAAATAAAGGCTCTTTGTCTTTGTGATAATACTTTTTTGAAAGTCCTGACCATTTGAGTTTGTAACTTGATTTTTTTGAAAGGATCTCTGCGACAGCACTAAGCTGCGGGGCGCAGTTGAAATCATACTTCTTTTGTATCTGGCCCAATCGCTGTACATTTATAAATTGACCATTCTGAAACAACCAGTCAATAATCTCATCAAACAGGCGTGGTTCATACCGGCAAATGCTTAAAGAGAACAGCAACAAGGCCTCAGGGTCGATGACTCTATTATCCTCCGGTTTGGTTGTACCGGCAACTCCCAGAATGTTCCATTGATGCCAGAGAAAATCGAATATCTTATCCTGGAATTGGTTTTTAGATTTTGTCAACCAATCGTTCATAACCAAATTCCCGTAAAAATAATTTTATTGCTGAATGGAATCCTTCGGATGGATCATGTGTTTTAGCCCAACGAATAGCCTCAAGTAATTCTTCATCAGACGGCGAAAGCTGCTTGAGGTCAGATGCGTGATAACTGCCGAACTGATCGATAGCAGCATATAGCTTGAAATGAATCTGGTCCAGTCGACTAGCCAAATAGACAGTCAGTTTATCGCCCTGATAATCTTTTATTAACCTCTCTTTGAATCCATCAGGTAACCCTAATCTGAACAGACCCCCATCACCGCTGCTCGGGCCGTTGTTGAGCCAGTCCTGGGGAAGGTTCAAAGTGTCCGCCACTTCTTTTGCTGCAGCTAACAATTCTTCAGGCAGAGGAGCAGGATCTACTAACTGACTGTTGGAATTTATCAAAGCGACTATATCTACATCCTTTGTGGTTCGCTGAACCAAATTCATGGCATTTAGAGCCGAACCTCCGCAGACTACAATTGAAAAACTGCCGCTTTCATTCATTCTCAGCCTGCCGTCCAGTAACCGCAAAGCCTCTTCTATTTTATTATATCCATAGTTCATATTTGTAATATCGGCAATAATAGCACTTATGTCAAGTGATATTATTGCTTTTAAGTTTATTTTGCGAAGCCTTTTTGGGAATCTGCCCGTAAAAAGCAACAGAATCGCCATTTTCAGGCCAAAATAGGTGTTTTAGCATAAAATCTGCCGGTTATTTTAATATTTGCAACAGTGATCGAGCATCGAGTTATATCCAAAACTCAACTTGCCTTTGTTTTTGGGCAAAAACAAGGATTGTGCAATGAATATGAACTTCTTAGGCGATTCCAGTCAATACCATCAAATCCTAATAAATCAGTTGACTTTTGATTGGTTAGCTGGTTTAATTTTGTTTTGATTGAATCGAATTTTTACCTCTATTTTTAAGGATCGCTGATTATGGCTGAAAGATGGGTCTCAATTGACGAAATTTCGGAGCACTTGGGGGTAAAAAAAGACACTATCTACAAATGGGTCGCCAAAAAGAAAATACCGGCTCATAAGGTAGGTAGACTGTTGAAGTTCAAGATAAAGGAAGTTGATGAATGGATAGTAGCAGGAGATGCTTCGGAACTGGGACACAAATCGAAATCAAATAAAAAATAAGGATCAAAGGATGGATCATATAACTCATAATTCTATTGTTAATTTTATTTGGGGAATCGCGGATGATGTTCTTCGCGATGTTTATGTACGTGGTAAGTATCGTGATGTCATTTTGCCTATGACTGTGATTCGCCGCCTTGATGCTGTGCTTGAACATAGGAAAGAAGCTGTAACCAAAATGAAAAAACAGCTTGATGATGCCAAGATATCTAATCAACATATGGCATTATGTCAAGCCTCGGAACAGGCATTTTACAACACTTCTCCATTTACTTTAAAGGGCTTGAGAGCCCGTGCAAAGAAACAGCAACTTAAGGCTGACTTCGAAGCATACCTTGATGGTTTTTCGCCAAATGTTCAGGAAATTCTGGATAAGTTTAAGTTTCGCAATCAAATCCCAACTTTAGTAGACGCAGATGCTCTTGGTTTTCTGGTTGAAAAATTCCTTGATCCAAAAATAAACTTAAGTCCCAATCCGGTATATGATTCTGATGGAAATGTCAAACTCCCAGCTTTGGACAACCATTCGATGGGAACAATTTTTGAAGAACTTATTCGTCGTTTCAATGAAGAAAATAACGAAGAGGCTGGGGAGCACTTTACACCACGTGACGTTGTTAAGTTAATGGCGAACCTGATATTTGTCCCTATTGCTGAGAAAATCGAGTCAGGCACTTATCTTGTTTATGATGGAGCCTGCGGCACTGGTGGAATGTTAACTGTTGCTGAAGAAAGGCTTGTTGAACTGGCAAAAGAACATAAAAAAGATGTTGCTACACATTTGTATGGCCAGGAAATCAATGGTGAAACTTATGCGATTACTAAAGCCGACCTACTCTTAAAGGGCGAAGGCGGGGAAGCCGAAAACATGAAATTCGGTTCAACTTTATCAAACGATGCATTTCCTTCGCACGAATTTGATTTTATGCTGTCTAATCCTCCGTACGGCAAAAGTTGGAAAACTGATCTCGAACGAATGGGCGGAAAAAGTGACCTCAGCGACCCAAGATTTATAGTAGAACATAATGGTGATCCCGAATACAAGATGATCACAAGGTCCAGCGATGGTCAATTAATGTTTCTGGTTAATAAGCTTAGTAAGATGAAAAATAATACTAAGCTTGGAAGTCGAATTGCAGAAGTTCATAATGGCTCGTCTTTATTTACAGGCGATGCAGGCCAAGGCGAGAGCAATATTCGCAGATGGATAATAGAAAATGACTGGCTTGAAGCCATAATTGCTTTACCTGAGAATATGTTCTACAATACCGGTATTGCTACTTACATCTGGATACTTACTAACCGAAAGTTAGATCATCGCAAAGGCAAAGTTCAACTCATCGATGCAACACAATGGTATGTTCCCCTTCGAAAAAATCTTGGCAAGAAGAATTGTGAACTGTCTGAAGAGCATATAAATAAAATATGTGATTTATTTTTAGAATTCAAGGAAACCGAGCAATCGAAGATATTTCCAAATGAAGGTTTTGGTTATTGGAAGGTAACTGTTGAGCGTCCACTTAGGTTAAAAGGCATTGATCCTGAAAAGGCATACTCCTCAAAAGAAATCAAAGAAATGGTTTCAAACGGCCTTGTTGAAGAAAATGGCATACCAGTAATTAAAAAAATACACAAAGGCAGTAAAGTAGAAGCTAATCCATTATACGGACTCTATGAAGTACAAATAAGCGGTAAAAAGGCTGTTATTGAATATGAGTCTAACACAAGCTTACGGGATTCTGAACAGGTGCCGCTTCTTGAAAATGGCGGTATAGAAGCTTTCTTTAAACGAGAAGTTTTGCCATATGTTCCGGACGCATGGATTGATGAGTCCAAAACTAAAATTGGCTATGAAATTTCTTTTACGAAGCATTTTTACAAACCAACACCTTTGCGAACGCTTGACGAAATAAAAGCTGAAATATTCACCCTTGAAAAAGAAACAGAAGGCCTGCTCGAACAAATTGTGGGGGAGGAAAAATGAAAGCAACGGAAGCTAAATTTTTAGATTTTCTTAAAAAGTCACCACAATTTGTGATACCAATATATCAGCGAACGTATACATGGACTGAACGTGAATGCCGCCAGCTATGGGAGGACATATTACGCACGGGCCGAAATGATAATATATCCGCACATTTTGTCGGTTCCATTGTTTACATCGAAAAAGGGTTATACCAAGTATCAAGCCAATCACCTCTTTTAGTTATTGATGGTCAACAACGTCTTACGACAGTAACTCTTTTGATAGAAGCCCTTGCCAGAAGTTTGGGTAACACCGAACCGATTGATGGTTTTTCAGCAAAAAAAATACGTAACTATTTTCTTTTGAATCCTTTGGAAGACGGTCTAAGGCGATATAAGTTAATCTTATCGCAAACTGATAAAACAACTTTAATGGCAATCCTTGATCAAGACCAACAGCCCAAGGACCATTCCCTCAGTATAGCTGCCAATTATGAACTTTTTGAACAATGGGTTGGAGATTCTAAGGATGAAATTGAAGCTTTATGCAAAGGCTTAGCAAAGCTTGTTATCGTAGATATTTCTCTTAGCCGAGATCAGGATAATCCTCAGTTAATCTTTGAAAGCCTCAACTCTACCGGTAAGGAATTAAGCCAGGCTGATCTTATCCGAAATTATATTCTAATGGGTCTTGAGCCACAGCTGCAAACAAAACTTTATGAGCAATATTGGCATCCCATGGAAGTAGACTTTGGCCAAAAGGCTTATGCAAATCACTTTGACAGTTTTATGCGTCATTATTTAACAGTAAAGACCGGTGATATCCCCAATATTCGGCAGGTTTATGAAGCATTTAAAAAATATTCTCAAGCTCCGGAGGTAGCAAAAGACGGAGTTGAAGCATTAGTATCGGAGATTAGAAACTTTTCAAAGTATTTCTGTGCCATGGCTCTTGGTGCGGAAGAAGATAGTGAACTTAGCAATGCTTTTCACGACTTAAGGGAACTCAAGGTCGATGTTGCTTATCCCTTCCTGCTTGAACTTTATCATGATTATATACAGCAGGTTTTGGCAAAGGATGATTTTTTCAGAGCAGTTCGCTTGGTGGAAAGCTATGTTTTCCGAAGATCTGCTTGTGCGATTCCCACTAATTCAATGAACAAAACATTTGCAACATTTACTCGTGCTCTCAAAAAGGATCGATACTTGGAGAGTATTAAGGCTCATTTCCTGCTTTTGCCTTCCTATCGCAGATTCCCTAACGATAAGGAATTTGGAAAAGACTTACAGGTCAAAGATTTATACAATTTTAGAAACCGTTCTTACTGGCTAAGGCGGATGGAAAATCATGGTAGAAAAGAACGAGTTCCGGTAGATGAATATACTATTGAACATATAATGCCTCAAAATGAAAATCTCTCATCTGCATGGAAGGAATCGCTCGGTCCGGAATGGGAACGTATTCAAGAAACATGGCTGCATACCCTCGGAAATCTCACCTTAACCGGCTATAATTCGGAATACAGCGACCGTTCTTTTTCTGAAAAGCGGGACATAGCTGGAGGATTTAAGGAAAGCCCGCTAAGAATGAATAAAGGTTTAGGCGAGCTTGAAACCTGGAATGAAGAGGCTATCAAACAAAGAGCCTCTATGCTTAGCCAAAAAGCCGTTAATGTGTGGGGGTCTCCCGCTCTTGAGCCAGATATTCTTGAAGCGTATAAACCCAAGCCAACAGTATCAACTTATAGCATCGATGATCATCCATACCTTCAGAAAGAGCCCCTTCACAGCTTATTTGAGCAATTCAGAAAGAAAGTACAAGCTCTTGACCCTTGTGTGACTGAAGAATTTCTCAAACTTTATGTCGCCTATAAGGCCGAAACTAATTTTGTTGATGTCATCCCGCAATCTAAGCGTCTGAGATTATCTTTGAATATGAACTTTCCTGAAATCGATGATCCTAAAGGAATTTGCAGGGACGTAACGGGTCTTGGACGATGGGGAAATGGAGACGTGGAGGTAACATTATCTACGCTTGAAGAGCTGCCCTATGTCATTGGTCTTGTTCGCCAATCATTTGAAAAACAGATGGGTAACGGGGAGAATGAGACATGATAAGTACATTAAAACCCACCGAAATTTCTATTCCTAAGGAAGACCCATTTGTCAACGACAAGTTGGACAGGAAAAAATGTGCAGACGCACTTACCAACCTGATTAAGAATACTCCAGGCCCTCTTGTTGCCAGCATAAACGGGGAATGGGGAACAGGTAAAACTGTTTTTCTTAAAATGTGGTCACAAAGCTTGACAAACGAAGGTTTTACGACGATTTATTTCAGTGCCTGGGAGGATGATTATTGCGATGACGCTCTTATTGCTTTAATCGGGCAGATATGGAAAAATCTAAAAGATTCCGACTCTAAGGAAATGGTAAAATCTGTCAAGGAATGTGCGGCACCTGTACTTAAAATCGCTGTTTTTAATGCTGCTCGAACAGTAAGTGCCGGAATAATTGATTTGGATGATAAAAAGCTGTCTTCAATTTCACTAAAAGCCGTGGATGAATATCTCGCTGCCGGTGAAAAATTAAGTGATTTAAAGCAGCGATTAAAAGAATTAGCCCAAAAATTATCTCAAGAAGACAAGCCGCTTGTTATTGTCATTGATGAACTCGATAGATGCAGGCCGACATTTGCAATTGAACTGCTTGAAAAAGTAAAGCATCTATTTGATGTTACCGGGATATATTTCGTTCTCGGTATCGACCGTGAACAGCTCGGTCATTCAGTTAAATGCGTATATGGCCAGGATATGGACGTAGATGGTTATTTGAGACGATTTATTGATATGGAGTTTATACTTCCAGAGGCCAGCCCTGAAGTTTTCTGTTCCCATACATTTGATCAATTCGGGCTTAATGAGTATTTCAAAAAACGCCTGGAAGCAAGCCGTGGACATCTTGACGATAAGCGAAGTTTGACTGATATATTTGCAAAACTCTGCTTTTGCTTCAAACTTTCATTAAGAGATATAGAACATTGCTGCAGGCTCTTTGTGGTTGCCTATATGAACACTGAAGACAACCATTTCATATTCCCACCATTGTTTGCGCCTTTGGTAATTTTGAAGCTGGTTAACAGCAAACTCTACCACCATTATGTTACAGGAAACTGCAAGAGCGAAGAAATAATTGAATATATTCTTGAGCAACCTCGCGGCGAAACTTTTCTGGATAGTAAACAGGGTCGATGGATTGAAGCCCATTTATTTGCTGCTTCTCCAAAAACCTGGCGGGATATCGCGTTGCATCAAATGCAATTATTGATGGAAAAGAAAGAAATGCTGCAGCCGGAATATTTACCGGACACAATTAAAGATATGGAAAAGAACAAATTTGAGGACTTATACAAAGCTTGTTCAAGTATTGTTAATCGCTTTGAAGGTGAGATCAGCAGTGCAACACTTGGCTATCTAAGCAATAAAATAGAATTGGCTTCTTTAATGCTTGGTTATAGGGAATGATAATTTATGATTTATAAATATAAACCTTATAATGAATACAAGAATTATGATTTAGCTTGGTTAGATAAGCTGCCAAAACATTGGAATTTAACCAGAACTAAAAACATTTTTCGGCTCAGAACAGAGAAATCTGGATTCAACCATAATCATGAACTGCTTTCTATATACACCCATATTGGAGTACGTCCCAGACGGTTACTTGAACAAAAAGGGAATAAAGCTTCGACTACAGATGATTATTGGATGGTTTATAAAGGTGATCTAATTGTCAACAAACTTTTGGCATGGATGGGGGCAATTGGAGTTTCCAATTATGATGGAGTAACAAGTCCTGCGTATGACATTCTTAAACCAATACAGGATTGTAACACTAATTATTATCATTACTTATTTCGAACAAAAAAATATCTACAGCTTTTCAAAGGATATTCTCGCGGAATTATGGATATGAGGCTTCGCTTGTATTTTGATCAATTTGGCCAAATTCCAGTAATTATTCCACCCAAAAGCGAACAGGACCATATTGTTAACTATCTAAAGATGATTGAAGTAGGTATTAACAGATTTATTAAATCTAAGCAGCGTTTGATAGAAGTATTGAAGGAGCAAAAACAGGTTATTATCAACCAGGCAGTAACAAAGGGTATCGATCCTAATGTTAAACTCAAACCTTCCGGCGTCGATTATCTCGGCGATATACCTGAACATTGGGAGGCTCGAAGGTTAAGAACTATCGCTACTGTAAAACCAAGCGGAGTTGATAAAAATACCGTTGACGATGAAATTCCCGTTTTTCTCTGTAATTATGTCGATGTTTACAAGAATGATTACATTACTCCAGAGTTATCTTTCATGAAAGCGACTGCCAGCAAAGCTGAGATCGATAATTTTAAACTCAGGGCAGGTGATGTGCTCATTACCAAAGACTCTGAGGACTGGGCTGATATTGCGGTACCTGCATATGTCGCAACTGATTTCGAAGATGTGATTTGTGCTTACCATCTTGCAGTTATCAGGCCAAATGCAGGAGTAATTTTAGGTGAATATCTATTCCGAGCCTTTAGTTCAGAGCTGATTGCTGATCAATTCAGAGTTTCCGCTAATGGAATTACTCGTTATGGCTTATCTCAGAACGGGATCAAAAGTGCATTCTTCCCCTTGCCGCCCATAAAGGAGCAAGAAAAAATTATCGAGCATATTAAAAATGGATGCAAAGAGATTGATACTGCAATAACAAAGGCTGAACGTGAAATCAAGCTAATTCAAGAATATAGAATAAGTTTAATATGTGATGTTGTTACCGGCAAGATTGATATCAGAGACATACCAGTTGAGCCGGTTGAGGATATTGAAGAAGTTGATGATTTAGATGAAATACAGGAAAGTGAAGAATTAACAGAACTGCAAGAGGTAACTGATGCCGACGACTGATGATGTTAAGAAAGTAAAGCTTATATGAATGCATTGAGGCAAAAAATATATCATATTACGCATATTAACAATTTGGATAACATCTTGAGCGATCAAGTTATCTGGTCAGATGCCAAGCGTATTGAAATGGGTATGGATTGTGAAATTGTCGGCATGTCCAAAATTAAGCAAAGAAGGTTTGAGGAAATTGAAGTTACTTGCCATTCGGGTACTAAGGTAGGCCAGTATGTTCCGTTTTATTTTTGCCCCCGCTCGGTGATGCTTTATATCCTGCACATGGGTAATCACCCGGACATTGATTACCGAGGCGGCCAGCAACCTATACTGCATTTACAGGCAGACTTGCAAGATTCAATCGATTGGGCAAATCGCAATAACATTCGGTGGGCATATTCCGATATAAATGCTGGAACCTATTGTGCCCAGTTTTATAATGATCCAGAGCAAATCGATGATATTATTGATTGGTCGGCAGTTAATGCTACAGATTGGCGTGACGCTAAGATTCAAGAGTATAAGCAAGCAGAATTTCTAACTTATGAATCTTTTCCATGGGATCTTATTGAAAAAATAGGCGTGTATAATAGCAATATAAAAGCACAGGTTATGGAAAAAATTAAAAATGTTAGTACCCCCAAAGTATGTGTTAAGCAAGACTGGTACTATTAATTTATGAGGTTATTATGATAAAAATTACAAAAGGCGACATACTAAAAGCCGATGCACAAGCATTAGTGAATACCGTAAATTGTGTTGGTGTGATGGGCAGAGGGATAGCTTTGCAATTTCGTAAGGCTTTCCCCGAAAACTTTAAGGTGTACAAAAAAGCCTGCGATAAAAAACAACTCCAACCTAGTAAAATGTTAATACTCGATTTGAATCGGTTCGAAAATCCTCGGTTTATCGTTAATTTCCCAACAAAAAGACACTGGAAAGACAAAAGTAAGATTGAGGACATTCAAGAAGGACTGGATGCGTTAATAGAAGAAGTTCGCAAACTTAAAATTAAATCAATCGCTATCCCTCCCTTAGGTTGTGGACTGGGGGGGCTTTCCTGGAAGCAAGTTAAACCAATGATAGAAAAAGCTTTTGAAGTTTTGCCGGAAGTTCAAGTTTTTCTATATGAACCCGCTGGGGCTCCTGCTATAGAAAAAATGGTCAAAGAGAAAAAGCCGCCTAAAATGACTGTTGGAAGAGCTGCTTTGCTCGCTCTTATGAATCGCTATCTTGAGGCACTAATGGACCCATTTGTCAGCCTGCTTGAGATTCACAAATTAATGTATTTTATGCAGGAATCTGGTGAAAAACTTCGGCTCAGATATACCAAAGCAACTTATGGCCCTTATGCACAAAATTTGCGACATGTTCTTAATGAAATTGAAGGATACTTCATAAAAGGGTTTGGAGATGCGGAAGACAGACCGGACAAACAAATAGAATTAGTTCCGGAAGCTATCAAACGTGCTGATTCATATCTCAAAGGACATGATGTTACACATAAGCACTTTGATCGGGTTGTTGATTTGATTTCAGGCTTTGAAACCCCGTTTGGGATGGAGTTGCTATCAACGGTGCATTGGGTAGCTACAAAAGATGGTGCACAGGATTTAGAGCAAGCAATTGAAAAAACCTACCAATGGAATGAACGCAAGAAGATGTTTAAGAAAGAACATATTCGTGTAGCTTATGAGATTCTTGAGAAAAAGGATTGGTTGCCAAAAAATAATTAGGAAATTTCGATGAAGCTAACTGATACAAGTGAAAAAGGGTTGGAGAGTTTAATTGTTGAATCGCTGGTCAATGAGGCTGGCTATCAACAGGGAAGCAATGAAGATTACGACCGGGAACATGCGGTTGATTTGACAAGATTGATTGCGTTTATACAGACAACTCAATCAAAAACTTGCGAAATGCTTGGTCTTGGCGAAGATGGCCCAAAGCGGACACAATTTCTGCATCGTTTGCAAGGTGAAGTAGCAAAAAGAGGTGTTATAGATGTTCTAAGAAATGGTGTTAAACACGGTCCGGCTTCGGTAGAACTTTTCTATGGAACACCAACTCCAGGAAATAAAAAAGCTGAAGAGCTTTATGCTTCTAATATTTTCAGTGTTACCCGCCAACTAAGATATAGCAAAGATCAGACTCAGTTGGCTCTTGACTTGGCTGTCTTTATCAATGGGCTGCCTATTGCGACATTTGAACTGAAAAATAAGCTGACCAAACAGACTGTTGATGATGCCATTTGGCAGTACAAGCGCGACCGCGATCCTAAGGAACTGCTTTTCCAGTTTGGCAGGTGTATTGTGCATTTTGCAGTTGATGACCATGAAGTTAGTATGTGTACTCATTTAAGAGGCAAGTATTCATGGTTTCTGCCTTTCAATAAAGGCTATAAAGATGGTGCCGGTAATCCGCCCAACCCTGATGGGCTTGAGACAGACTATCTCTGGAAGCAAATTCTTACAAAACAGGATTTGACGGATATTATTGAAAATTACGCTCAAATTACAGAAGAAAAAGACGAAAAGGGACGTAAAAAATACAAACAGATTTTCCCTCGCTATCATCAGCTTGATGTTGTCCGTAAGGTACTTGCAAATGCCGGTGTCAGCGATGTTGGAAAAAGATACTTAATACAGCATTCGGCAGGAAGCGGCAAGAGTAATTCCATTGCATGGCTTGCCCATCAGCTTGTCGGTCTGGAAAGAAAAGGCTCAGCTCTTTTTGGTTCGATAATTATTGTTACTGATCGCCGTGTTTTGGATAAGCAAATCAAGGATACTGTCAAGCAATTTGCCCAGGTATCCTCTACTGTAGGTCATGCTGAGAAATCCGGCGATTTGCGAAAATTCTTAAAATCTGGTAAGAAAATAATCATTTCTACTGTTCAAAAATTCCCATTTATTCTGGACGAGATCGGCGATGAGCATCGAGGAAATAAATTTGCGATAATTATCGACGAGGCTCATTCAAGTCAAGGTGGTCGTACATCGGCAAAAATGAACATTGCACTTTCCACACAAAGCAGCGAGCAAGAGGATGAGACTTTTGAGGATAAAATCAATCAAATTATGGAATCAAGAAAAATGCTTGCTAATGCAAGCTATTTTGCCTTTACGGCTACACCAAAGAACAAAACTCTACAAATATTCGGCGAACCGTACAATGAAGGTGAAAAGGTTAAGCATCGCCCATTCCATAGCTACACAATGAAACAGGCTATACAGGAAGGATTCATTATTGATGTTCTCAAAAACTACACACCGGTTGAAAGCTATTATCGTTTGATAAAAACTATACCGGATGATCCTACTTATGATGCTAATAAAGCTAAGAAAAAACTTCGTAGATATGTTGAGTCTCATGATCATGCAATCCGCCAAAAAGCAGAAATTATGGTAGATCATTTTCATAATCAAGTTATCTCACGCCGTAAAATCGGCGGTCAGGCAAGAGCGATGATAGTTACCAGCGGCATTCAAAGGGCAATTCAATATTATCATGCTTTTGTTGAATATTTAAGAGAACGCAAGAGTCAATATAAAGCAATTGTTGCATTTTCCGGAGAACCTGAGTTTGGCGGCAAAAAGGTAACGGAAGCGAATGGCGGTTGCTTAACGGGATTTTCATAAAAATGGCCTCCGAATACCGATAAAAGATTTGACAAACATTTTATTGGTAAGGAGACCATATCATGCTTAACAAATCTATCGTCAAAGCATCTGTAAAAACTTCAAAAATGACTGCAAGCCTCGAATCTGCACCACTCAATTCGATCCGCAAAATCCTGCCAGACGAAATAATACGCGATGCCTGCCACCAAGCCAACTACAACTATCGCACCCGTTTCATCACTCCCATAGTGACTGTTCTGCACATGATCCTGGCTGCGATTTGGCCGGAGGAATCGTTCAATGCTTCATGGCAATTGTTATGGTCGTCATTTGTGGCGAATCATCCATCGGTGGCAGGAAAATCCCCCTCAAGAGGAACTGTTTCCAATGCCCGAAAACGTATGCCGCTTGAAGCCTGGAACAAGATAGTTCAACGGCTTTCGCAACAGGGACAGGCTTACTCTGAAAAGTTCGATAAATGGCGTGGCCATCGGGTTATAGCAGCAGATGGCACATGTATGACAACATCAAAAAACAAAGAGCTTTGCAAAACTTTCGGCTTGTCCAGCGGCAATACCGGCCAGCGACTTTATCCGCTTATAAGAATGGTGTGTCTGTCTATAGTAGATACTATGATGGTTATTAACTATAGTATCGGCAGTTATCAAACGGACGAAAATATACTGTTAACGCCGATGCTCAAAACACTGCGTAAGGGCGATATATTGCTTGCAGACCGCCATTTCGCAGGTTCTAATCTTTACTGGCAATACATGCAAAACGGCCTTGAATATATTACGAGAAAACATCAAAGGTTGATAGTGTCGAGATTGAAAAGATTGTGGAGTTATGGGCAAAATGATTTTGTCGCAAAGTTGAAAATCTCAGACATCTACCAGCGTGAAAACCCTGAAATGCCGAAGTATATCCTGGCCAGATTTATCAAGGTGGAAACAAGAATTCGTGGCAAATATCAGCGTATATGGTTGGTAACTTCTCTGTTAGATGATAATTATCCCGCCAGTGAGATTGCCAGGTTATATCTGAAAAGATGGAGCATCGAATCGCTGTTTCGTCAGTTCAAAGTTGATCTCAGTGCAGACATACTCAGAAGCAAATCTTCTGCAGCAATTTACAAAGAAATTGCTGCCAGGATATGTGCTATCAACATAGTTCATACGATAATGCTTGAGACAGCGATAGCCACTAAAGTAGATATTTCACAAATCAGCTTTATCGATACTATCCGTGTGATAATCGCTTTTGCACCTGTTCTTACGAACTCGTCAGTCAGTCGAATAGCGAATATCTATCGAGCAATGTTGTGTGAAATTGCATCACACTTGGTTCCGTTGAGGCCGGGACGATTAGAACCGCGAAGATTAGCCCATAACCCGAAAGCATATCCGCTATTAAAAACAACAAGAACACAGTGGAGAAAACAAAATGCAGCTTAAGCAACCGCCATTCGTAACGGAAGCCTTACTCAACGGATTTCCGAGTAGTCAGATTGAAAAGAAGTTTAAGAAAGACCCTTATCGGTTTTTGATTGTTGCTGACAAATTCCAGACAGGTTATGATGAACCGCTGTTGCATACGATGTATGTTGACAAACAACTTTCCGGCATAAAAGCCGTCCAGACATTATCGCGATTGAATCGAGCACATCCTCAAAAGCACGATACATTTGTACTGGATTTTATGAACGATGTTGATGTTATTGAATATGCGTTTTCAGATTACTACCGTACAACAATTTTAAGTGAAGAGACCGATCCCAATAAACTCCATGACCTTAAAGGCACGTTAGATGGCTATCAGGTTTACACCAACAGTCAAATAGATGATTTGGTACAACTTTATTTGAATGGTGCTGACAGGGATAAGTTAGATCCCATTCTTGACGCTTGCGTAGCAGTATATAATTCTGAACTCGATGAAGATGGGCAGGTTGATTTCAAAGGCAAGGCTAAGGCATTTACACGTACCTATGCTTTCTTGGCCTCTGTACTTCCGTATACCAACGCTGAATGGGAAAAACTTTCAACTTTCTTGAATTTCCTTATTCCTAAGTTACCAGCACCAGTTGAACCCGATTTGTCTAAAGGTATTCTTGAAGCGATTGATATGGACAGTTATCGTGTAGAGGTGCAATCAACACTTGAGGTTGTACTGCCAGATGCGGATTCTGAAGTTGGGCCTGTCCCAACTACTGGAGGAGGTCGAAAACCTGAGCCGGAACTGGACCATCTTAGCAATATAGTCAAAGCATTCAATGACCAGTTTGGAAACATTGATTGGAGAGATACGGACAAGATTCGAAAAGTCATTACTGAAGAAATTCCAGTTATGGTTGCAGCGGATAAGGCTTATCAAAATGCCATAAAGAATTCTGATAAACAAAACGCTCGCATAGAACATGACAATGCCTTAAGACGAGTAATGGCAGATTTACTTTCGGATCATACTGAGTTGTTTAAGCAGTTTAGCGACAATCAATCTTTTAGAAAATGGTTGTCAGATACTATATTTGGACTTACTTATCAATGAGCTATGTGGATAAAAAAAGGAAAAATTTGATATTGATGGAGAACTAATGAATACTCATGATCCTTTGCGTCAGATGAATTATTTAAGTCAGGTTTTAAGCCATGATAAAAAACCTATTGGGCTTTTTCTGGGTGCTGGTTGCCCAACCGCTATTGAACATCCTAAAGAAAAAGGCAAGAAACTTATTCCTGATATCAAAGGTTTGACGGCCCATATAGTCTCTGTTTTTGAAAAAAATAAACATAATGACTTGTTTGAAAAACTTTATAAGCAATTCGACGAAGACGGAAAAACGAATCCCAATATAGAGCAAATCCTAAGCCATTTAAGATCTCTTAAACAGGTATGCGGCAATTCTAATGTTAGAGGGCTTTCGATGGATGATTTACAACAATTAGAAAAAATCATCTGTGAAGAAATATGTGAAGTAATGAAATCAAAATTACCAAACAATGATACTCCATACCATAGCTTATCTGCCTGGATGTCAAGGCCCCGCGAAGTCCCTGTTGAAATATTTACCACGAACTATGATTTACTAATTGAACAGGCACTTGAAGAAACCGGGATTCCTTATTTCGATGGTTTTATAGGAGGAAGGGAGCCTTTTTTTGATTCACATGCTGTGGAAGAAGATGATTTACCTCATAGGTGGGCTCGTTTATGGAAGTTGCATGGATCAATTAATTGGTATCTTTCTGATTCCAGCAATGTGGTAGTTAGAGGATTTGGCCTAAATAATGGAGAAAAGGCTGTTGTAATTCACCCTTCTCATTTGAAATACGATGAAAGCAGAAGAATGCCATATCTTGCTTTATTAGATAAACTTAAAAAGTTTTTCAAGCGACCAGCGGCGGCGTTGATAATTTCTGGTTATTCTTTTGGAGATGACCATATCAATGAAGTAATTATCGAAGGACTTAAAGGCAATCCTACAGCTATGGCATTTGCACTTTTGTATGGGCCAATAAATGATTATGAGCAAGCATTAAAGCTTGCATCCTCTCGAAGCAATTTAAGTCTTTTAGCAGAAAATGAGGCCGTTATTGGCACATGCCAAGGTAAATGGTCTATAGATAGTGCCGTTGAGAATCATATAGGGATATCATTAGTTAAAGAAAATGATGAAATTAAAGAGGTCAAGTTTAACCTCGGCGACTTTAAAGAATTAGGTAATCATCTAGTTCAATTAATGGGTAAGGAAATTAAAGAAGATGAATAATAACTTGCGAGTTGATAGCGCAACGTGTCTTGGTACCGTTGAAGATGTTCGCGGGTCTACTGTTAGTGTTGTGCTTGATAGTAGCACTGTTTCAGGGCTTATGTTCCTTGATGGACATGGTTATAGGGTAGGCCAAGTTGGTAGCTTTGTTCGGATATCTATTGGATACATTGATCTTTTTGGTATAGTTACACAAGTTGGGGCGGGGGCTGTCCCGGAGACAATAGCAGAGACAGAGCCATATGGCAGGAGATGGATGACAGTAGAATTGGTCGGGGAGGGAAGTGCTAAAGGAGAATTTCAACGCGGTCTATCACAATATCCAACAATTGGTGATTTTGTTTATTTGGTTACAGAAAATGATTTAGCAAAAATTTATGGACGTCCTGGTACTCGTAATTATGTGCAGGTTGGCCATCTTGCTAGCGCTGAATCAATTCCAACGATGATTAATATTGATAAATTAGTAACTCGGCACTCGGCCGTTGTCGGTGCCACCGGAGCAGGAAAATCAACAACAGTGGCCAACCTCTTAGCTTCTTTGTCAAATAAGGATTTATATCCTTCATCACGCATCATTGTTTTTGATATTCACGGAGAGTATGCAGCTGCTCTTGGAGACCGTGCCACTGTATTTCGTATTAATGCCAATAAGGAAAAAAATGAAAACGAATTGTTTATACCCTACTGGGCGATGACATTCGATGAATTGCTGTCCATAAGTATTGGAACCATGGATGACAAAGGAAGAGGCGCTGTTCTTGAAAAAATAACGGAATTAAAGATTGATTCCTTGAATAAAGAACCAAGGCAGGGAGTGACACCTGATACGTTAACAGTTGATAGCCCTATACCCTTTAGCATCCATAAATTATGGTTTGATTTGCATTGTGGCACAAGGGCAACATACTATTGTGGCAGTGGGCAACAATTAACCCAAAAAAACTGGGCTTTGGAAAAAGATGAAAACGAAAATATCCTTCAGCCGGGGAATGTAATGAAAGCAATCCCTCCGTTGTTTAAAAGGGTAAAAAATGTCAAAGACGATCCTGAAAAAATTCGTTGGGGCGATAATCAATTAAATATTGGTAGCTCTATAGATAGCTTGGGTTCTAAATTGAGAGATCCTCGTTTTAATTTTTTATTCCGTCCGGGTCCTTGGTTTCCAAATGAAGAAGGATCGCCACAAGAAGACTTAGACACTTTACTTGAAAGTTGGATAGGTGGAGATGAACCAATTACCATTTTAGACCTTTCGGGTATCCCCGCGTCAATACTTACTGATCTAATAGGTGCTTTATTGAGGATTATCTATGATTCATTATTTTGGGCCAGAAACTTGCCAGAAGGAGGCAGGGAACGTCCTTTACTGGTTGTGCTTGAAGAAGCCCATACTTACTTGGGACAGGGTGATAAGGGACCTGCTGCAAGTGCGGTTAAGAGAATTGCAAAAGAAGGACGTAAATATGGTATTGGAGCGATGATAATAAGCCAGCGTCCTGCAGAAGTAGACAGTACTGTTCTATCACAATGTGGTACTGTATTTACTATGAGATTATCAAATACTACAGACAGAGGACATGTGATCGGAGCCACATCGGATAATCTATCAGGACTTTTTGATATGTTACCTATCCTAAGAACAGGTGAGATGATAATTTTAGGAGAAGCTGTTCATCTACCTGTCCGGACTATCTTGGAACCTCCTCCCAAGAACAGACGTCCCGATAGCAGCGATCCTGTGGTTTACGATGAAGATAATCCAGGGGGCTGGAATAATGTCAGAAGAGCACCAAGTAAATACCAAGAAGTAGTAGAGGTGTGGAGAAAACAGGAACCCAAGTCACCTAGTTTGCTTGTTGAAAATAATAATACCATGGAGAACAATAATGAATAGAGTACCAGTCGATTCGTCAAATATTGCTTCAGTTGGATATGATGACAGCACAAATACACTTGAAATCGAGTTTAATAGCGGACATCTATACCAATATTTCGATGTCCCTAAAAATATATATGATGAGTTGTTAATAGCAGATTCTGTCGGTAAATATTTTTATAATCACATCAAGGGTATTTATCGCTACGCTCGAATGTAAAAAATGAGGAAACCTAAAATGGATAAGACAATCAAATGTCCTGAATGTGGCACTGAGATAGAATTAACCGGAGCTTTGACGAGTCAAATAGAGCAAAGTATAAAAGCCAAATATGTTGCAGAAACCACAAAGAAAGAAAAACAAATCGCAGAAAAGGTCGAAGCACTAAATAAGCAAGAAAAGGAATTACTTAAGAAGCAGCAATCGGTCGATGCTCGGGTTGACGAAATATTGAAAACTGAACGAGCCAAGATTGCTGAACAAAAGAAAACTCTTGATGCCCAGCAACAGCAAATTGAAGAGCAAGTTATTGAAAAACTCAAGGCAGAGCGTAAACGAATTACAGAAACTGAACGAAAACGAATTCTTGCCGAACATGCTGAACAAACAAAAGCATTGCAGGAAGAGCTTGATGAGAAGAATAAAAAAATCTCTGAAGCAACTAAAAATGAGCTTGAGCTTCTTAAAAAACAAAGGCGGCTGGAGGAACAAAGTGAACAATTGGAATTAGAGATTGAACGTAAAATTGCTGGGGAGAGAAAGAAAATAGCCGAAGAGGCCAGCAAAAAAGCTACTGAAGAAAATATGCTAAAGATGCGTGAAAAAGATGATTTAATCAAGGCTATGCAAGGGCAAATTGAAAATCTTAAACGCAAAGCAGAAACAGGGTCACAGGAAAGACAGGGTGAAGCTTTAGAAGGACAGCTCCAGGAAGTTCTTCAGCAAGCCTTTCCATTTGATAAGTTCGATGAAATTAAAAAAGGGGCCAGAGGAGCGGATATTTTACATATAGTTCGAAACTCTGAGGGAAAAGCATGTGGTTCGATACTGTGGGAATCCAAAAACACAAAAGATTTCCAAAAAGGTTGGATTGAAAAACTTAAGACCGATCAACGAGAATCTAAGGCTAATATTGCGGTAATTATGTCTGTTTCTCTTCCTTCTGAAATTGAATCATTCGGAATATACCAAGATGTATGGATTACCAATTACAAGTCTGCGATCGGTTTAGCGATGGCATTGCGGCAAAGCCTGATTAAGCTTAAAAGATCGGAAATAATCCAGGCAAACCAGGAAAGTTTGAAAGATGTCATATTCAATTATATAACAAGCCAGGAATTTGCCATGCACATCAAGGCTGTCGTAAACGCATATAAACAAATGCAGGAAGACTTGGATACTGAAAAAAGGTCAATGCAAAGAATATGGAAAAAGAGAGAAACTCAAATTCATAAAGTAATTGGTAACGTAACAGATATTTATGCGACTATTGAAGGGTTGGTAGGTTCCCGTAAGATTTTACCTGATATAGAACCTCTTTCGCTTGAAGCTGCTGGAGAGGATAGTTAATAACTCATTATGATTCTGTCTGAACACGTCTGCGATATTGGCTCTGTCACTTTTGCTCAATCGCAAAGAGCAAAATACCAACGAATCACCGTTCGTCCCGACAAAACTGTCACTGTAACTATTCCAAGAAACGGCAACCTTACTGAAGCTAAGCGGTTTTTGAAGTCGAAGACTTCATGGATTCAAAAGCAATTGCGAAAAATAGAAGAACATGCTCAAATCCAGGATGACATCGATTCTGATATTGATTTAGAGAAAGCTCAAAAAAGCTTATTTGACCGCCTGGAATATTTCTCTAAAAGGTATAATTTGCCTTACAAGAGAGCAGCTTTTCGCTGCCAGAAAACAAAATGGGGCAGTTGTTCAGGAAAGAACAATATAAACCTGAATATAAATATCGCCTTTCTGCCGTCGGAGCTACAAGACTATATTCTACTGCACGAGTTAGTTCATACAAAGGTTAAAAATCACAGCAAGCAATTTTGGAAAGAGCTGGATAAATATACTGACGGAAAGTCCAAGGAATTGGCAAAGCAATTGAAAGCATATAATATGAAGCTGAGGCTATAGCATAAAATGGAAGACAATAAGCCAAAGTATTTCGATGATGATGGAACTCAGATCAATCCTGATTTGGTGCCAAAGCCTGATCTGTGCGTTTCATGTAAAAAAGATGGACAGCCCGACCAAGAAATCCTCTGCAATCTGACAAGAGCTGACCAGCAGGGAGAAGATGAGTTTCGTTGTGATGCCTATGAGCCAAAAGAGTAGGAAAAAATGGCAAAGCATAAGTGGACATTCAAATCGCGATTTCGAAGAGAGGCCTATAGCTGGAACGGTACGGCGAAGGCTTCTAAACGAATGAAAGAAGCTGTTTCTGAGATCAAGAAAGTAGCTAAAAAAGATTCGGCACTGGCTGGTGAAGGTGTTATTGAATTATTTATTCGCCTTTACCCAGCTTTAATGCATATAGATAGTTCCTCAGGAGCATTAGGAACCGCGATGTACAACACTACCGATTCGCTTACGTCGATTCTTATAAAAGCTGACTGGGACATGAATACCAGGGGAAAACAGTTGGACAAACTTTACGAGGCTATCGTTGAGGATGGCTGGGGGATATTCGACGATTTGAGAGACCACTGGGGCGAAATTTGCGTCTATCCCGGCCTTGCTCATCTCTGGGCAGATCAATTCATGGATTGCACCAAAGATGTACTATCATCGACAAATCAATACTGCAGTGCTGTTGATATGTGCTTGTCTTGCCTTGTCTATACCGAACGATATCAAGAGCTTAAAGAGCTTTTGGAGCTTGACGAGAGATATTCCTGGTTCCATCACAAATTCTGGGCAATGGCATTTCTCAAACAGAAAAAACATCAGGAAGCCCTTGATTATGCCGATTATATTCTTTCCCAACAGAAAACAAATAACAGCAAACCCGCTATAGACAGATTCTGTGAATCGGTTCTTATAGATATGTGTAGAATCGAAGAAGCCTATGAAAAATACGGATTGAAAGTGCCGTCCTATGGAACAAATCTTAATATCTATCGGTCCATCTGTAAAAAATATTCATCGATAGACAAGAGAAAAATACTATTGGATTTAATAGCAAAGAGCGGCGTTAAAGGCAAGTGGTTTGCAGCTGCAAAAACAGCCAGCCAGCTTGATATAGCTCTTGAATGTGCCATGACCGGCGACAGTGATCCGGAAACTTTGCTAAGAGCCACAAGAGATTTCGCTGAAAAGAATCCGGAATTTGCCTTAAAAGTTGGCATTGAAGCGGTAATGACATATTTGACTGGCAGCTTTTATGACCCAATAGAACCGATAGATATTCGAGCAGCATTTACAAAACTGATGGATGCTGCAAGCAAGAGTAACGGTAAACAATGGGCCCAAACAGAACTGTCGAAAAGAGTGCTAAAGGAATCAAACAGAATTAAGGCTGATCTGAGAGAAACCATTCTTGGGCTTTTAAAACAAAAATGTAAAAGTATTTAATATAGCCGTTGACATTAATGAACTATGATAAATTGGAAAATCTTGCCAGACAAAAAGAAGATGAGAACTGGGCGTTCCGCAGATTCCTTAAATTCTATGATGAGCTTAGCGAAAAACAGATCGATAACCTTGTACATGAGATTGCAGATTCCGTCGCAGCTAATATTGAATGTACCAGCTGCGGGCGATGCTGCAGACAGCTAAAACCAACTCTTACCACCAAAGATCAAGAACGTTTGGCGAATGAGCTCAATATAACAATCAATCAGTTACAGGACAGATATCTCGAATATGCGAAAGACGATGATGAACCTGCCTGCTGGCAGATGAAGAAAGTTCCATGTCCTTTCCAGAAAGATAAGAAATGCACCGTTTATGAGGCTCGTCCTCAAAATTGCCGTGATTACCCATATCTTAAAAAACCGGGATTTAATACACGGACAATGGCAATGCTTGAGCGTACACCTACCTGTCCGATTGTGTTTGAGGTTATTGAAAAACTAAAAGAACGCCTGGCTTTTGATGCGGAAGATTTTACTTATTGACCTGCATAGCTGATTGTGCTAAATTTTACTGGGTTCTTTGGAATATTTATTGAGAAATCAGTTGCGAATTTTGTGTCAAAAATGTGTCAGTTGCTACTGGCTAACTATTGGTTAATGGTTTGTTGGCTTACTTGTTAATCACTTGAAAACCTGTTTTTGACACAAAAAACCGCATATAAGACCTTGTTACACAACGCTTTATGAGCGGAAACAAGGACTCTTAATCAGCGGGTCACAGGTTCGAATCCTGTATCGCCCATTTTCCTTTTGGTCCTTAGAACCCTCTAAACCGCATTCTTGGGTATGTTTGCCAAAATCGGATTTGTCACCCTGTTTTGCAATATTATGCATTATTTCGACATCTTGAGATGTGTTTTTGTCAAAGTAAATGGATAAGGGGTATTCATCACTTTTATCAAATATGAATATATCGAAACATCAGTAAAAACAATATTTTCAAAGGCATTAACTTTTTCAGCATAATCATTTACGACCCTAAAAAGATGAACTACAACCCGCCGGCATTTTATTTATAAAAAGATTTCAAATTCCGCTTTTTCTAAATATTTTATTTTGCATTTGACATGCCAAAGACAAAAGGTTAAGTTTTTAAATATAATTTAAAAGAATAATACCATATCAGTCTATAGGAGATACAATGAAAAGACGAACTTTCTTAAAACAAACTGGAGCTTTATCTCTTTCATTAACACTTTCCGACCTCGCATTTGCTTCAGACAAAGATTTAACCGATAAACCTTCGCAAATAAGTACAGACATAGGCCAGTCCGATTACCCTTCTATTTGCAAATCACCTGACGGCATCATATGGGCTGTTTGGCAGAATTATACTGAAGGTAACGAATTTGACACATTGCAAATTTCTTCATGCAAAAATAATAAGTGGTCAAAGCCTTTTCAAATACCTCAGGTAAAAGGTGACATCTATAAACCCGCTTGCCAGATAGACAAAAAAGGCAATCTGGTTGTCATCTGGTCGGAACAAAACAACAACGACTGGTACCTGTGGCAGATTAAATATGACGGCCGAAAATGGTCAAATAAGAAAAAGTTATTTCCCAAAAAAGGAAATGATTTTGCTCAAAAAGTGATCAGAAAACCGAATGGTGACCTTGCCATGACCTGGCAGGGTTTCGGAGAAAACAGCTTCGACATTTTCTTCTCTGAACAAGTAGATGGCAAATGGACTGATCCAAAAAAGATCTCTGGTGAAGGCAATGACTGGTTCCCTGACATCTGTATTGATAATAAAGGCACAATAACAGTTGCCTGGGACAGCTACAGACTCGGCAAATACGACATTTACTTACGACAATACAAAAACGGTAAGTGGAATGATGAATTTCTGGTATCAGCAAATGAACAGTTTGAAGCTAACGTAAAATTAGCTGCCTATAATGACTCGGGCATCTGGATTGCATACGAACAAAGAGGAAAAAACTGGGGAAAAGATTTCGGAAACCATTATGGTTATGAAATGAGCAAAGCCGAAAGAAAGGCAAAACCGGAAGGTTCTCTTCTTATTGGGCCGTCCAGAATTAAAATCAGATTTTTCAAAAACGGTAAACTTTATTCTGCACCGAGCCCAAGTGATGCCTTCGACGATGATAGAGTAACCGAAAGAGGTTCAGGAGAACGAACACGTTCAATTCATGTCGATGAATCAGGTCTGACATGGGTTGTACTTCATAAAGGGATAGGCCACTGGACTAAGTATCGGGACATGAAATTATTCGACATAAGTTATAAAAGTTTCGCACTTTGCTTTGATGGCAGCCAGTGGACAAAACCGATGGCGTTTAATGAAACTTTCACTAGGCTGGATAGCGACGTTGCTTCAGTTTTGATCCCGGACCAGGGTTTGATTTCTGTTTCTCACAATGATAATTTCCATAAAAGCAAATTTAAATTTGCTTCATCTCATGACAGCAGAATATTCAGCGTTAAGTTACCTGCACCTGTTGTTAAGGTAGTAACTCCAAAACTAAAACCGCTCCCTCCTGCCTCATCGGAAATGTCACAATTTGCAAAAACTCAAAAACAATTTGTGGGTAGAGCGCGCAATTACCTCTCAGATAATTCAGGCAAAAATTATCACCTTTGCCGTGGCGATTTGCACAGACATACAAACATGTCCTACGACGGCAGAAGAGATGGTTCCATTTATGACCTTTTCCGCTATTCTATGGATGCCGCAGGTCTCGACTTTGCAGCTGTTACTGACCATTCACAGCCTCCTGGACTCGAAGTTGAATACATCTGGTGGAAAACCCAGAAAATCACTGACTTGTTCAATGTCGAACCACATTTTACCGCTCTTTTTGGTTATGAAAGAAGCGTTGTTTTCCCACAGGGACATCGAAATATTATCGAAGCAGAAAGAGGACACAAACCTTTCCCTGATTCAGGTGTTCAATACAAGGAAGATAAAGAAAAAACTTCCGAACTCCACAGCTATATTCGCAAAACGGGCGGCATAACCATACCTCACACCTCTGCAACTGTCGGTGGCGGAACTGACTGGACCGGATTCGATGAAGAAGTTGATACAGTTATAGAATTATATCAGGGTGCAAGGTATTCATCTGAATGTGAAGGCGCCCCCAGAACCCAGCCGTTCAGCAATGAAAGAAGATTTAGCTCCAGTTGTATGCAGACAGAAGGCTATGCAGTAAATGCACTAAAAAAAGGACATCATTTCGGTTTTATCGCAAGCTCCGACCACAGCTCTATTCACATGTCCTACGCCAATGTATTTACTTCTGAGCGTACCCGTCAGGGCATTTTGAATGCAATGAAAAAAAGGCATACTTTCGCTTCCACCGATGATATAATCATTGATTTCAATCTCGATCAAAATATTCAAGGGGACATCGTTGAAATAAATAACGAACCTGAATTCAAAATAAATATATCAGGAACCGCACCTATCAGGGAACTGGTAGTAATTAAAAACGGCCACATGGTCCACAGAACACAAAGTCCTGACAGTAATAATCTGAAATTCACATGGAAAGACGATGAATTTAAATACACAATGGATAATGGAGAAAGTTTTTATTACGTAAGGATTGTTCAGGAAGACGGCGAAGTTGCATGGTCTAGTCCTATCTGGTGCAAACATTTTTGATCTTGCTTTTTCATGGAAAATCTGAATAAGTACATGGATTATATTAGGGTATAAAAAATTGACGTGAAATAAAGACCAAACACCAACACATGTTGCATAATTAATAAAGGCCCTTGAAAACAGAACATGGTCATTTTGTACCCTGCAATTTTACTTTTGCATACAATCGCTTAACTATCTTTGATACAATTCCCATTAAATAAATTCGCTTCCAATATATTTGGTCCGGCAGATTGATTTGATTTTTTGCTGGTTCAAACAGACTTTATGCCATGCCTGATTAACTGTCTTTCTCAGTCGATTATATCCCTCATAAATACGATTTGCCCAATAGTGCTGACGCAAATACTGCCAGAGTTTTCTATCGGATTAAGCTGAGGGGAATATGGCGGCAACGGTAAAATCGTAACATTTTCAGGGACTTTGACCTTCTTTGAAGTGTGAAACCCCGCCTGATCCCAGATCATAAATACATGTACATCCGGACCGACTTCTTTCTCAAATTCTCTAAAGAACAGATTAACCGGGGAAATAAATGAAATTATGCATTAATGCCAGACACCAGATTTTATACGTCAAAGACTAATTCCAGCTGTGTGATATTTGATTTTTTTGATAGGATTATAAATTTAATAATTGCATTCAATAAATTTCCAAATCACAAAATAATTACAGGAGAATGATTTCTCGTAAGTTCTTGAATTACATAGGCTTGTGTAATGGAGCCAATCGGACTTGAACCGACGACCTCTTGCATGCCATGCAAGCGCTCTCCCAACTGAGCTATGGCCCCGTAAAGATAAAATAATAACAAACTCGATTCCCTCTTGCAATATTTTTTGCTTTCAAATCAGCTATATTCTTTTATTTTTTAACAATATAAAATATTGAACCTCCCATCGTCTAATATGTATAATTATTAATTATATTTTTTTAGTAGGAATACTGTGGAAAGAATCAGAATAAACATAAGCGGCACTGTTCAGGGCGTAGGTTTTCGCCCATCGATAAAAAAGCTAGCTCGCACAAACCGTCTGACAGGTTTTATTTATAATGACACAAACGGGGTAACCATCGAAGTACAGGGAAAAAAAGAAATGACTGATTCATTTATAGATTCTCTGGAAAAAACTAAAAACCTCCCCCCTGCAGCAAAAATCCAAAAAATAACCAGGCAAAATATTCCCTCTCTCAAAAAAGAAAACGCATTTAAAATAATAAAAAGTAAAAGCAACGGCGACCCCACCTCAGAAGTCCCCCCTGACTTGGCGACCTGCGAAGACTGTTTAAGAGAACTTTTCGACAAGCAGGATTTTCGATACAATTATCCATTCATAAACTGTACTAACTGCGGCCCAAGATACTCCATTGTAAAAAAAATCCCTTACGACCGATGCAATACCACAATGAATAATTTTAAAATGTGCCCGCATTGTGAAAAGCATTATAAAGATATTAATGACAGACGATTTCACGCCCAGCCGGTAGCCTGCCACGATGACGGCCCTTCAATTTTGCTCATTGACAACAACAATAAAAATATTGCTGCAAATGTAGGCGAGGTAATTTCTGTAACCCGGGAAAAACTTCTCAAAGGAAAAATAATAGCACTGAAAGGAATCGGCGGCTTTCATCTGGTCGTAAATGCTCTTGACAATGAAGCAGTAAAACGCTTACGGAAAAGAAAATACCGTGAACAAAAACCCTTCGCAATGATGGCACCAGAAATAAAAAAAATAAAAAAATTTGCGAAAGTAAATGAAACCGCCGAAAATATCCTGAGATCCCCCCAGGCCCCTATTGTCCTTCTTCCCAAAAAACAAAATACCGATATAGCTGATTCAGTGGCACCGGGTGTTGACACCTTCGGATTCATGCTTTGTTACGCCCCCTTGCACCATATGATTTTTAAGGAAAAAATTGAAGCCCTTGTAATGACCAGCGGCAACTTCTCTGATGAACCTTTGATCGCAGATAACAAAAAAGCATTCAATAAGTTATCGGGTATTGCTGATTATTTTCTTATGCACAATCGCCCAATCTACCGCCAGATCGATGATTCCGTGATCCATATCATCAATAAAAAAGCAGTACCCCTTAGAAGAGCAAGAGGATATGTCCCGGAACCCGTATTTATAAACAAAAAGGCCAAAAAACACATTTTAGCTCTCGGCTCTGATTTAAAAAACACTTTCTGCTTTGCAAAAAACAACAAACTTGTTTGCAGTGAACATATCGGAGACCTTGAAAACGCGGAAGCTCATAAGCACTTCATTAATTCCATTAAACATATGGGAAAGCTCTTTGAGATAAAACCCGAAGTACTGGTCTGTGACCTGCATCCTAATTACTTTTCTTCTAAATATGCAGCCGGAAAAAAACTTAAAACCATTAAAGTTCAGCATCACTGGGCACATGTCGCCTCCGTTATGGCGGAAAACAATATCTATAAACCTGTTATCGGTATCGAATGTGACGGCACCGGATACGGAAAGGACGGCAAAATCTGGGGCTGTGAGGTACTTCTAGCAACTCCAACTGATTTCGAAAGGTTCGCTCATCTGGAATATTTCGCTCTTCCCGGCGCAGATAAAGCATCTAAAGAACCGATCAGACCTTTAATGGGATTATTGAAAAATACATTCAAAGATACTTTTAGTATCAATGATTATTTTGAAATTTTAAGAAAAATTGAACCTGATGAACAAAAATTAAAAATTCTAGGCAAACAACTGGATAAAAATTTCAACTGTATTAAAACTTCCAGCCTAGGCAGAATTTTCGACGCAGTCTCCGCCCTGGCAGGACTCGGAAATTACAATAACTTCGATGCACAATTGCCCATGGCCCTTGAAGCCTGTATTAATAAAAATATAAATGAAAAATATCCCTATGAATTAAAAAAGAAAAACGGAAAACAACAGATAATTTCACTTCGTAAAACAATTGAGCAATTATTGAAAGATGCTCTTAAAACCGATCCAGAGGTGATTTCAACTAAATTTCATAATACCATGATCTCAGCCTTGAAAGATACTGCACTGATTGCAAGGGAAAAAAATAATATAAATAAAGTTGCATTGAGCGGCGGAGTTTTTTGTAATAAATACCTGATCCAAGGTCTTACTGCGGAATTAAAAAGAGAGAAGTTTGAAGTATTTCAGAATATCAAAGTGCCTTCCAATGACGGGGGTTTGTCTTTGGGGCAGGCTTTTATTGCTGTAAATATGTTAAATAATCAGGAAAATACATTGTAAAATTGATTTTGATATTTAATTTTGGTATATTATGTGTTTAGCTGTACCTGCAAAAATAGTTGAATTAAAAAATGATTCCGCAACAGTGGATTCAATGGGAAATCGATGGAACATTAAAACTACTCTGCTGGAAAACGCTGAAATCGGGGATATAGTACTTGTTCATGCAGGATTTGCCATTTCCAAAGTGGATGAGGATGAGGCCGAAGAATCCTGGAAATTGATTTCTGAGATTAAAAAATATGATAGAGGTACGGAGAAAACTCCGTAAAAGGCTATGTTACAGAGAATTTGCAAAGCACAAAATCTGATGGATAAGGCTTGCCAAGCCTCCGATAAGCCTTTAAATATTATGGAAGTATGTGGAACCCACACCGTTTCCATTTTCAGAAACGGCATCAGATCATCGATCCCGGAAAAACTAAAATTAGTTTCCGGGCCCGGCTGTCCTGTTTGTGTCACTGACCAGAGATATATAGACAATGTTCTTGAACTTGCCCAAAGAGATGACTGCATTTTAGCCACTTATGGCGACATGATAAGGGTTCCCGGCAACTCAGGGTCACTTGAAAAGAAAAATAAAAATAATGTAAAAGTAATATTAAGCAGCGAAGATGCCTTGAACATAGCTAAAGAAAACCCCGGTAAGTCCGTAATATTCCTTGCAGTCGGTTTCGAAACAACTGCACCTTCCACAGCAGTCATCATTAAAAAAGCAAAAGAGCAAAACATAAAAAATCTCCACATCTTAAGCGGCCATAAACTTGTAGTACCTGCCATGAGAACACTTTTAAAAACCAAAAACTCAAATATCGACGGCTTTTTATGTCCGGGCCATGTCAGCGCAATCACAGGATTCGGTGCCTTTAAACCAATTGTGGATGAATTTCATAAACCATGTGTAGTCGCAGGCTTCGAACCGATGCAGATTATTGAAGGCCTAGCAGAAATTTGCAGACAAATTCACGAAAATAAAACAGAATTAAAATCAATTTATAAGCCTATTGTCACCGAAAAAGGAAATCAGAAAGCAATGCAAATCCTGAAGGAGGTATTTACTGAAACCGACGGATATTGGAGAGGACTTGGAAAAATAGAAAAAAGCGTTTTGAGCCTTAAAGATGAGTACAAACCTTTTGATGCAAAATTAAAATATGACCTTGACGAAAATCCTGCCCAAACAAATGGTGATTGTAAATGCGGTGAGGTGCTTGCCGGTTTAATTGCACCCGATCAATGCCATTTATTCGGTGAAAAATGCACTCCGGAAGAACCCGTGGGACCATGTATGGTTAGTTCCGAGGGGTCATGTGCAGCATGGTACAAGTACAATAGGCAAAGATAGAATTAATGACCAAAGATAGTGAAAAAATCCTTTTAGCTCACGGCGGGGGCGGAATACTAACCGAACAACTTTTAAAAGAACATCTCCTCCCTGAACTTCATAACAAAACACTAAACAAGCTGGAAGATTCAGCACTTCTGAAGATCAACTCTGAAAATATTCTTTTCACAACCGACAGTTACGTAATAAAACCCCTCTTCTTCAATGGCGGGGACATAGGCAAACTGGCTGTTTGCGGCACCGTAAATGATCTGGCTGTATGCGGCTCAAAACCTCTGGCCCTTTCACTTTCATTTATCATTGAGGAAGGTTTTGAAATACAGGATTTAGACAGAATATTAAAAAGTATCTCAGAAACTGCTGATAAAGCGAATGTCAAAATTGTCACCGGGGACACTAAAACAGTGGAAAAAGGCGCTTGTGACGGCATTTTTATAAATACCGCAGGCATCGGAATACAAATATCGGAAACAAAACTGGGAATTGAAAAAATAAAGCCAGGAGATAAAGTTCTGATCAACGGCCCAGTAGGCAATCACGGCATAACCGTCATGTGTCAGAAGCAGGATATTCATTTCGATACAACACTTGAGAGTGATTGTGCGCCTCTGAACGGAATTATTTCAGACTTAATTGAACAAATACCCGGCATAAAATTTATGAGAGACCCCACCCGAGGCGGAATCGCCATGACACTTAATGAGATCACTGAAAATACCGGCCTCTCTATTGAGATCGACGAAGAAACTCTGCCCGTTGACCGGGAAGTTCAAGCTGCTGCAGATATACTCGGATTTGACATTTTAAATATTGCAAACGAAGGAAAATTTATTAGCATCGTAGCCCAGGAATACGCCGAACAGTTCATAGAAATTTGCAAAGACCACCAATTAGGGAAAAAAACCTTAATCATCGGTGAAATCAAAGAAGCTGAAACACGGCCGGCAGTAGAAATGATTACCACTATAGGTGGAAAAAGAATTATACAAAAACCGTACGGACGAGAATTACCGAGGATTTGCTGATGCACGAAACCGCAGTTGCAGAAAGTCTTCTGGATACCTTGCTTGACCTTGCAACGAAACATAAGGCCAAGCCTTTAAAAGCCAAGATAAGTTACGGCTCATTTTCATGCATTAATGAAGAAGTTTTAAACTTCGCATTTGAAGCTGTTTCTAAAGGGACGATTTGTGAGAACATGATCTTAGAATATGAAAAAAAACCGGTAATGGCAGATTGTAAAAAATGTGGAAACAAATTTGAATTCGAGATCAACTCGCCTTTATGCCCTTACTGTGAAAGTGAAGAATACAGCCTGAATTCCGAACCTCCTTTAACCCTGGAAACTGTTGAATTCGAAGACTGAGGGAAACAAAATATGTCAAAAAAAATAAAAGTTGAAGAAAAGATACTGAACTTGAACGAAAAATATGCTCGTCTGAATGAAAAACTGCTTAAAAAAAACAACATCCCCTGCTTCAATCTTATCTCTTCTCCCGGTGCCGGGAAAACAACCCTTCTTTCAGCGACTATACAAAGACTGAAAAACACAGTAAAACCCGCTGTTATCGTAGGAGACATCGCTACCGATATCGATGCCGAAAAGATTCGCCTGTCAAAAGCACCTGCTGTTCAGATAAATACCGATGGAGCCTGTCACTTATCAGCAAAACAAGTTAACGTCGCTCTGAAAAGAATCTTCACTAAAAAGCCCGATATCATTTTCATCGAAAACGTCGGCAACCTGGTTTGCCCATCAGCTTTCCAGCTCGGTGAAACTGCCAAGATCACTATTCTCTCTACAGCAGAAGGTAATGATAAACCTGCAAAGTATCCCGGTTCGTTCGCCGGTTCAAAGGCTGTTATTATAAATAAGATCGACCTTTTAAAAACCGGTGCTGTTGATTTTGATATTCAAAAAGTTAAAGATGATATCCGGAAATTAAATCAGGACATCATAATATTTGAATTATCCGCTTTTAGCGGTGAAAATATGGAAACATGGTGTGACTGGTTAAAAAAACAAGCAGATCAACTACCTGTATAATCCTCTTTCTTTTATGTACTCATAAACTTCAGGTAAAAGCATTTCTGAGACATCTTCACCTTTTGATATTTTTTCACGGATTTCCGTGCTGCTGATATCGATTTCGGGAGTTTCAATAATATTCCTTTCCATCTTTTCCACTCGCCCTCTGCCCCATTCATCGACAAATCCTTCGTAATTCGGCCTCTTAACCCCGCCTCTGTACATCGTACACAGTTCACATTCATCTATTAATTCTTCTATCTTATACCAGCGAGTTAACTCCCTAACGCTGTCTGCCCCTATAAGCCAGAAAAGTCGTGTACTTCCACCAAAAACCTTCCTAAAATGCCTTACCGTTTGTATCGTATATTTTTGCTTTTCCTGCTTCAGTTCATAATCACTTACTTCCAGTTTTTCTCTTCTCGCGATGGCTATCTTGATCATATTTAGGCGGTCTTCATCTGAGGCCATCGGACTATTCGGTTTAAGAGGGGATTTCTTGGCGGGTATTAATACCACTCTGCCGACATTCAGTTTTTCTCCCGCCACCTCACTCACCTCGACATGCCCGGGATGAATAGGATCGAATGTCCCACCGTATAATGCTATCTTTTTATCTTCCATAATAAAAAATCCTTAATTGTGAAGATTGTTCCAGAAATTGAAAATTTTTCAATACTATTTTATTATTTAATCTTCCCCAGAAATACAGCAGAATTATCGAACTCTCATTCCTTGCAATAAATCCAAAAATCTATATACTTAAGCCTCGTTTTTCAAACAAACTTTTTAAAACCTTTAAATTTTAGAGAAAATTATGGATCAGTTTATTTACAAAGATTGCAAGCTTTATGCAGAAAACGTCGATGTTCAGAAAATCGCTCAAAAGGTCGGGACACCGGTTTTTATTTACAGCAAGGCGACATTTCTCGATCATCTGGAAAAAATGAAAAACGCCTTTAAAGAAATAGACACCACCATCTGTTACTCCGTAAAAGCCTGCGGAAATATAAATATCCTGAAATTCATGGCAAAAGCAGGCAGCGGATTTGATATCGTCAGCGGCGGTGAGCTCTTCAGAGTACAGAAAGCAGGCGGTGACGTCTCAAAAGTGGTATATGCCGGTGTGGGAAAAACTGATAAAGAGATCGTTGAAGCTCTAAAGGCAGGAATAGGATATTTCAATATCGAATCGGAAGCTGAGCTTAAAAATCTCATAAAACTTGCAAAAGAAAACGACATTAAAACAAAAGGAGCACTTAGGGTAAACCCAGACGTTGACCCAAAAACACATCGCTACATAACCACAGGCAAAAAAGAATCAAAATTCGGTGTTGATATCGAAAGAGCACAGAAAGTATTCGAAGAATTCGGTGGTAACTCTCATGTAAACCTCTGTGCAATACATGTTCACCTCGGCTCAGGAGGAACAACCATCGATCCTTACACAAAGGCCGTAAAAAAGATTCTTCCGCTTATAGATACACTTCGAGAAAAAGGCCATAAAATCGAGGTCCTCGACCTGGGTGGAGGTTACAGCGCCGATTACAAAGGAGAAGATGTCCCTTCCGCCGATCAATATGCTTCAGGGCTCGTACCGCTCTTGAAAGACAAAGGACTCAAACTTATCCTGGAACCGGGAAAAAGTATTTGCGCAAATGCAGGCATCTTGCTTAGCAAAGTTTTATATGTAAAAACAGGTGGTGCCAAAAAATTTATCATAGTAGATTCGGCGATGAATGATATGATCCGACCCTGCCTTTATGACGCCTTCCATTTCATCTGGCCTGCAAAGGTTTCGGAAAGATTCCAGCCCCAAAAGAGAATGCAGAACATTGATATAGAACACCTTGAAAAAGCAGACGTCGTAGGCCCGATCTGCGAAAGTTCTGACTTCCTTGCACTGCAGCGGCCCCTGCCGCCGGTCGAAATAGGAGATTATTTAGCATTATTTACAGCGGGAGCTTACGGCTTTACAATGAGCAGCAACTATAATGCAAGACCAAGAGCCGCCGAAGTTCTTGTTGATGACGATTCTTTTGAAGTAATCAGGGAAAGAGAAACCTATGAAGACCTTATAAAAGGCGAATAGATAAAGTTTACGCTAATAAAAAAGGCGGCTTAAATTGCCGCCTTTTTTCAACAATTTGCTGAATTCTACAAGATATTTCTTTCCACAAAACTGGTGTCAAACTTAGCCTTCACGAAAAGATTATGATTTAATATATCAAGACACGCAGGTATAGTCGTCTTTATAGGCCCGACCTTAAACTCCCTCAATGCCCTTTTCATGGTATTGATCGCCTCATCACGATTGATATTATGCGCAAGTAATTTTGCGATCATAGAATCATAATTCGGCGACACCCTGTATCCTTGGTGCACATGGGTATCCAGCCTTATTCCCGGACCCCCCGGCGGAATATAGGTATCGATCGGACCGGGACACGGTGAAAAGTTCCTGTCAGGATCCTCAGCATTGATTCTGCACTCGATCGCCGAGCCGGACAATTTGATATCTCTTTGATCAATATCCAGTTTTTCACCCGCTGCAACCGCAATCTGAAGCTTTATAAGATCATATCCCGTCACCATTTCCGTGACAGTATGCTCAACCTGAATTCGAGTATTGACTTCAATAAAATAAAATTTCTTATTCTTATCCAGCAAAAACTCCACCGTGGCGGCACTGTAATAACCCGCTTCCTTTAAAAGTCTCAATGCTGAATTACATAATGACTCTCTGGTCTTTTTATCTATCACAGGACACGGAGATTCCTCTATCATTTTCTGATGCCTTCTCTGTGTCGTACAGTCCCTTTCGAAGAAATGCAGGACTTTCCCATGCTTATCACCTATAACCTGCACCTCAACGTGCCTGGGCTCTTCTATGAATTTCTCGATATATACCGTGCCGTCACCGAATGCTGCATCAGCCTCGGATTTGGCGGCATTAAAATTCTGCCTGAAACTCACATCATTATGAGCTATCCGCATTCCTCTTCCGCCTCCTCCTGCTGATGCCTTAATCATAACCGGATAGCCTATCTCCTCTGCAAGCTTTATCGCCTCTTCTTCTGACCCTATGGCACCTTCTGAACCGGGTGACACCGGGACATCAGCTTCCAGAGCTATCTTTCTGGCCTCGACCTTGTCACCGAGTTTCCTCATTGCATCTACCGGAGGCCCTATGAAATCGATTCCACAATCCTCACAGATCTTGGCAAAGTTTATGTTTTCTGCAAGAAAACCGTATCCGGGGTGGATCGCATCAACATCAGTTATTTCTGCAGCACTTATTATCCGGGGTATGTTAAGGTAACTTTCCGCAGGACTCGCCGGCCCTATACAAACCGTCTCGTCAGCCAGTTTAAGGTACGGAGCATCACGGTCAGCTTCGGAATATACCGCCACAGCCTCTATCCCTAATTCGTGACATGCCCTGATTATACGCAGAGCTATTTCACCTCGATTTGCTATTAAAACTTTGGAAAACATAAAACAGAATCCTGTTTAAATTCTAAAATTGATTATCCGAAAATTTTACGGCTTGACCTTGTAAAGAACCTGCCCGAACTCAACAGGCTCACCGTTTTTCACACATATCTCAGCTATCTCACCGGAAGTTTCTGCCTTGATCTCGTTCATCACCTTCATAGCTTCGACTATACAAACAACTGTGCTTGGATTTACCTTTGATCCTGTCGTTACGTACGGATCGGAGTCAGGACTCGGGGCTGCATAAAAAGTACCGACAATGGGCGAAGTTATCTCCTCGAGATCTTCATCTTTCGCTGCCTCTTGTTGCTTTTGTTCTCCCGCTTGCTTTTGAGCGGGTTGTGTCGCAGGTGCAGCAGCTGCCGGCATCCCTGCAGGCATTGCCGGATAAGGGGTCATCTTCGCTTCAGACTGAGCCCGCTTAAGCAATATCCTGTCATCGCCATGTTTGATATCGACTTCCACCAAATCCTTATCTTTCATGATCTCGACAATTTCTTTGATCTTTTTCAAATCGTTATTTTTTTGTCCCATACAGAATCCTTTCTTGATCTCTGCTATTTAAAAAGCGATTTAAGTATAGTCATCACATAATTTTTTGCAAGATTTTTCGCTTGATTACATTACTTTATATGCCTTTTCTTTTCCCAATTAATTGAACTTTTTTGCAAAAATCATTTGAATTAGCTCTATATTGCTGTTAACTTTCACTATATTGCTGTTAACCTGCTGTCTAAATTAATCCTGATTTCTCTGGATTAGATTAAATTGTATGACTCTAAGCAGGTTTTCTATATCCTTGTTTAAGAATTGTTCAGATTGCTATAGAATCAATAGATCGAAGAAAAAAGTTAAATTCAAAGGAGCTTTTATGCATCAGGACGAATTATTAAAATTACTAAAAAACCAAGTTTTAATAGCCGACGGGGCCATGGGAACCCTTCTTTATAAAAGAGGGGTATTCATCAATACATGTTTTGACGAAATAAATATTTCAAAACCCGACCTGGTAAGCAAAATACACAAAGAGTACATAGAGGCAGGCGCAGATATTATCGAAACCAACACCTTCGGAGCAAACCATATTAAACTTTCAAAATTCGGCCTGGGTGATAAAACCGAAAAAATCAACAAAGAAGCTGTGAGATTGGCAGCCCAGTATAAAACCGAAAATACCATCATCGCAGGTGCGATCGGCCCCAGCGGCGTGGATTATAAATATCTTCCCGAAGAAAAAAAGAAAGATGTATGCGAAAAACTTTCGCAACAGGCAGAATATCTTATCGATGCTGGCGCCGACGTTCTCATACTTGAAACGTTCTCTGATTCGCTGGAATTGATTTCGTTATTAAAAAGCATCTGCAAAAAATCGAATATTGCAATAATCACCCAGGCAACTTTCAACGAGGACCACGAAACCAGCCTGGGAGAACCTGCACCTGAAGTAATTCGGTCACTATCTAAAGAAAACAGTACCGTTGTGGGAGCTAACTGCTCGGTCGGTCCTTCAACAATGCTCGATATCCTGAAAACCATAAAAAAATCCACGGATAAACCGATCTCGATCCAGCCGAACGCTGGTTTACCCCAAAGAGTCGAAAACAGAACTCTCTATATGTGCACCCCCGAATACATGGCTGAATACTCAAAAAGATTTTTTGAAAACGGGGTAAGAATAATTGGAGGCTGCTGCGGCACAGAACCACGACACATAAAAGAAATTGCAAAAACCATAAAACCACTTACAAAAACCGAGCCTCAAAAAGAAAAGAAAACGAAAATAAATATCCAGCCTGAAGTAAAAGAAATACACTTGAAGAAAGAAAAACCTGTATCGGAAATTTCTCACATCGGAAAAAAACTCTCAAATAAAAAAAAGGTACTTTCGATCGAAATTTCCCCGCCAAAAGGAGTGGAACTGGATAAAACCCTGCAAAAAGCCAAAAAATGCAAAGAGGCAGGTATCGATGCTATAAACATCCCGGACGGTCCCAGGGCAAGCTCAAGACTTTCTGCAATGGTCACATCCGTAAAGATCCAGCAGCATGCAGGTATAGAATCAATACTTCATTTCTGCTGCAGGGACAAAAGCCTGCTCGGCATGCAGTCCGATCTTCTGGGAGCTGCAGTTATGGGCATAAAAAATGTACTTGTTGTTACCGGCGACCCGCCTAAACTTGGCGACTATCCGCATTCCACGGGTGTCTTCGATCTTGACTCCGTTGAATTGACCCGTGTTCTGAAAAGAATGAATCAGGGTGTAGATGTTGCAGGTAACGAGATCGGAAACTGGCCGGGCCTAACACTCGGCGTCGGTGCAAATCCCGTTGCAGATAACCTCGAAAGAGAGATTGAAAGATTTAAAATGAAAGTGGACGCAGGCGCTCAGTATGCAATAACCCAGCCTGTCTTTGACAAGGAAATGCTCCTCGAATTCATGGATAAAACAAGCGACCATAAAATTCCCATAATCGCAGGGGTTTGGCCTTTCGTTAGTTATAAAAACGCAGAATTCATGGCAAACGAAGTCCCCGGTGTCGTGGTACCAGATAAATACCTTGAAAAAATGAAAAAGACCACCACAAAACAGGAAGGTATAAAACTGGGTATTGAGATCGCACAGGAGATCATTGAAGAAATATCTTATCACGTCCAGGGATTTGCGGTCAGTGCCCCATTTGGCAAAATTGATATCGCATTAGAAGTTCTGGGTAAATAAGGAAGGTATATTATGCCGCCGGCTGAAGAGTTAAAAGTTGAATTGCTTGCAATAACTCCCGATCCCCAAAAAGTCATCGAGGAAGCGGGCAGAACATGCTACCTGAGTTTCAAACGGATCAAAGACGGTTCGGAAAAAAGCTTTGTAAAAAGATTGATCAAAATGGGCCATGATTCACCGCTGGAACATGCCTCTGCAACTTTCCGAATTAAAAACTGCTCCCGGGCAATGACTCACCAACTGGTAAGACACCGGTTAATGAGCATCTCGCAGCAGTCGCAAAGGTATGTCAGCGAAGATGAATTCCAATACGTCATTCCGAAAGCTGTACCTGAAAATCTCAAAAATGAATTCCAAGAGGACATGCAGCAGATAGCTCAAATGTACTCCAAATGGAGAGAACAAGGCCTGAAGAAAGAAGATGCTAGATTCGTCCTCCCGAATGCATGTACCAGCGAGATCGTAGTATCCGCCAATTTTCGCGAATTCAGACACATCTTCGCTCTGAGAATTTCGCCTAAAGCCCAGTGGGAAATAAGAAAGGCATGCAGGCTAATGCTCGATATACTCCGCAAAAAAGCACCCGATTGCTTTGATGATGTTTGTTAATTAATTTCAAATCCCAATGCAGTGACATCATCTATCTCTTTGGGGGAACTTTTCAGATTATTTGCAAAACCTGTAAATAAATCAGTGACATCCTCTATCTTGCCCTCTTTTGTATTTAAAAATTCGGGGGTAAATACAAATTTTTCAGAATCACCTGTCTGTCCTACAAGCGTTTCCGCCCCGTCAGAATAAACAAGCACTTTATCTCCCCTTTCAAGCTGTACACATTCCTGCTTGAATTCTGCATTTTCAAACACCCCAAGAAGCGAGCCTCTAACCTCTAATTGCTCAGGATATTCATTTGGTCTCATAAGTATAGGATATGGATGTCCCGCCCTCGAACATTTCAACTCCAGTGTCTTTATATTGATTATCCCGTAAAAGCATGTCACGAACTTGAAGCCGGAAAGCTCCTGCGATGCAAGTTTTTGATTCAGATTTTTCAACACTTCACAAGGCTCATATATCCTGTAATTATTATTTTTAATTTCTTTCAAAACCATCGCCTGCTTTATAAAGATCGTTAGAAGCGCCGCCGGCATTGAATGCCCCACTGCATCAGCAAGCAGAAAACCAATATGATTTTCATCGAGTCTTTCCACGTCATATATATCACCGGACACCCACTCGGCAGGGTTAAACGATGCCGACCACTTTATCCGCTCGGTATCAGGCAGTTCCCTGGGCAGAAAATCCCGCTGAACAATTCCTGCAAGTTTCAATTGCTCGGAAAGACTTTTCACGACCTCAGACGCCTTGGTCAATTGTTCTGCAATTTCGAACCCGTCCCCTGCAAGATCGGGTTTCGGGCTGGGCCTTGATGTAAATTGCCTGCTCGGTTTTCTTTCCGCTAAGTTCCGTTTTATATCATCCCATAGCACATCATATTGACTTTTTTCGCCATGGCTGAGAGTAAAACTCTTACAATCTGAAACATGAAAGCTTTTCGTCTTGGATTTCATTTGAGAATTAACCAAAATAACTCCAACACCTGCTGATTCAAGTTTCTCAATTATCTTCCCCAGTTTCTGATGCTGGATCTCGTCAAGGCTGACCGTATTTATAATAGCAGTCCCTATATCACTTAGTTCTTCTTCGACTGTGAAAAATTTATCTATTGACAACCCCCTGAACCGGAGCTTTTTATCTTTAAAAAACTTCTTCAACTCTGATTCGATAACCCCTTTGGAATTTATATGAAGCACTTCCGGAAAATCCGTCTTAGAATTGTTTTTGTGATTTAATAACATTTTCTTCCCTTATAGGACTAAAAAACATTGATAATTCCTTTATATTTTCGTCCATTTAAGGAAAAGACTTTTGAGGTTTTTTAAAGAATCAAGACTCTTATTCGGAAAAGATGGCAGATCCGATACGAACTATAGTTGCTCCCTCCTCCACCGCTATCTCATAATCGGAACTCATACCCATACTGAGCTCTTTAAACTCAGGCCCTGCTATATTCTTTCCTCTTAATTCCTCGAAAAGCTCTCTCGCCCTTCTAAAGCACGACCTTATAAAATCCCTGTCTTTTGTCAAAGGCCCCATAGTCATTAAACCGTGCAGCTCAATATTAGGAAATGTCATAAGCTGCTCTGCTAAATGCGTTACTGCCCCCACAGGCAAACCGTACTTCTGCTCCTCCTGCGATGTATTTACCTGCAAAAGCACTTTGGCCTTTATTCCTTCACTTTCTCCCCTGGAATTGATTTGTTCTGCAAGCCTGAGCGTATCCAAGGAATGGATCATACATGCTATGGGCAATACGTGTTTTACCTTGTTTCTCTGAAGATGACCGATCATGTGCCATCTTATATCTTGGGCAAGTTGCGGGTTTTTATACAAAAATTCAGATATCTCAGCAGATACCTTCTTCAACCTCTGAGCACGACTCTCACCCAGATCCTTGTATCCGAGACGGATAACTTCCTTGATATCATTCAACTCCGCTGCCTTGGTAACAATCAAAAGCTTTACCTCACCAACATCCCTGCCGACTCGATCACAGGCATCTGCTATGGTGCTCTTTACCTTATTTATCCTCTCAGCTATTTTCGGCATAACAAAAAATTACCCGCGTTGCATTTAATTAATAATAAATTACGATTTTAAGGCAGAAATTTACTTTTACCTTTTAGTTTTGCAGGCAAATATTTATTAACGACAAAATCAAGTCCGTGCTTTGCAAATGCCTGCTGTTCTACACGAACTCCCATTTTCAGCATCTGATTAATGGATTTCTGCCACTCCTTATGATGCTGTACAAAAGGATCGTTTTTCAGTGCATCCTTCGCCCTTTTAATATCCACTTCCTTCAACGGATGAGTAGGCAGGTCGTAATCCTTGATATCCTGTGGAGTTACCCCGAGAAACGAAACACCTGGAACACAGAAATACTGATTCAGGTGAGCAGCATTTCCACTTCCCACCTTCAAAGTTCTATAAATATTGAAATAACCGTAAGGATCACCATCCACGAACGCATATACAGGTATCTTAAGTGAATCGCTTAATCTCCTGATAAATCTCCTGCAGGCCCTGGTCGGAACTCCGCCCATACTTATCAAAATACAGTTTGCATTATTCCAATAATCATATTTGACCAGCCTCTGGAACATACCTGCTGTCTCTATGGCCATGATAAACTTGGCCTTGCTCTTGAACTTCAGATTTTCAACATTGGTCGGTATCGAATAAGCACCTGAGCCGAATTTAGTACAGTCTATCTCGAGTTTTTTCCCTTTATGGTCTTTATCAACCACGACCAAATTACCTGCCACATCCCCCCCTTTTTCCTCCGGAGAAAATTTCAACTGCTCCCTGTTTACCCTGAACATCGCCTCGACATCGTCCATGATTGTATCGGACTCATTTTGCTGAAAAAAGCCAGCCTTTCCCCAGTTCTTGGAAATATAATATGCCTCCCTCTTCGTTGCCATATCGTCCGTATCTATCAGTTCCTTGGACAGCGCCATCATCTTAAGGGTCTGGGCAAAAGTCTTAACTGTATTGACAGTTAAAGTCCTTAGTTTATTCCTGCCCTTCATCTCGAAATAACCTTTTTTGGTATGATATTTCACATTCTTCAGGGAACGGACAGGCGTCTCCATCGTAGGACTCTTACGTTTTAATATACTGCCTTTTATATCTTTTGCTTTATCTGTTATCTGCCTTTTGACAGGTAAGGTTTTAGTCTTTGCCATATTAAAATCCCTTTCACTTTAAATACTCCCTTAAATTTATAACTTAAGGTATGTATGCTTAATTTTCAAGATTATTTACTTTAATGTAATTTTTTAATCTTAGGATATTTTATTAAAAATCTATATTTACTCTTGATTGCGTTTCTATTTAACAGTATACTACTAAATGATTATTTTTCGCGGAAAATAAAGTTAAATTTTTTCTTTGACAATGCCTAAAAAATGTGTAATTTACGCATTGTTTTATTAATTTTAATTGATACCTCGGCGAGGCAGCGTGGTAAATCGGTTTCCCCCCCAGCCGGTCCCACCGTCTCGCCTTTTTAATTAATTTATTTTCCTTTTACCTGGATTAATACATTTCTGTTTCGAGGACCGTCAAATTCACAAAAATATATCCCCTGCCAGGTGCCCAGATTTAACTTTCCCTGCGTAAATGTTATCTGCTCGCTGCATCCTACTACTGAACTTTTGCAGTGAGCGTCGGAATTACCCTCCGCATGCCTGTAACCCGATCTATTATGCGGGAAAAGCTCCGAAAGTGTCATCAAGATATCATGGACAACTGACGGATCGGCATTTTCATTGATCGTTATTCCCGCAGTGGTATGAGGGCACTGAATTATAACATCGCCTTCCTTAAGTCCGGATTCATCCACCATCATCTGAACCCTGTCGGTAATATCTTTCATCTCATTACGCTTGTCTGTACTTACACTGAATTTATTCAAATGAATTTCCATGATTTTCTCCTACATTTGTTCAACAACTCTGATTCCCAAAAGATCGTTTAAACCGTGCCTTATCGTCCTGGCCGTTAACTCGCAAAGCAAAAGTCTGCTGGCTCTTTTATGCTCATCTGCCTGAAGAACCGGACAATTTGTATAGAACGAACTGAATTTCTGTGCAAGATCATATAAATATCCTGTCAAATAATTCGGCATATAATCTTTGGCACAGGATTCTATTACTTCCCCATATCTAATTAAATGTTTGGCTATATCCTTCTCACTTTTATCTTCAATATTTATCTTTTTAACAGAAGAAATTTCTGAATTTACATCTATACCCTTTTCTTTCCCTTTCCGCCCGATCGATCTTACCCTGGCATAGGCATACTGCATATAAGGTGCAGTATTTCCCTCCATTGCCAGCATTCTGTCCAGACTGAAAATATAATCACTTGTCCTGTTATTTGAAAAATCCGCATATTTAACCGCCCCGATACCGACCGCCTTTGAAACGTCTTCCTTTTTCTTATCAGAAAGCCCGGGATTCTTTTCTTCAACGATATCCCTTGCCCTGCTGATCGCCTGCTGCAGAAGGTCCATAAGCTTAATGTTCTCACCGGATCGGGTTTTAAACGGCTTATTGTCCTCCCCCAGAACCGTGCCGAACATAACGTGACTGAGTTCAATATCATCCTTCAGCCAACCCGCCTTTTCTGCCGCCTTAAAAAGCATCTCGAAATGAAGCTTCTGCCTTGAATCCGTGACATATATTATCTTGTCTGCACCAATCTGTTCTATTCTGTACTTTAATGCCGCAAGGTCGGTAGTAGCATAAAGATACGCACCGTCAGATTTCTGTATTATGAACGGAAGCGGCTCCCCTTCCTTATTTTTAAATCCCTCAAGGAAAATACATATTGCATCTTCTGAATTTTCAGCAAGCCTTTTCTCTTTCATCTCCTCAACGATCTTCGGCAGCTTTTGTGCATAAAAGCTCTCCCCCCTTTCATTTTCCTCGTGGAGGTCAACTTCCAGAAGATCATACACCGGCTGATAGTGTCTTCTCGATTCATTAACAATATGCTCCCATACCTTGACCGTGTCGGGATCATGACTATGTAGCCTGGTTACTTCCTGCCTTGCCTGTTTCTGAAAATCCGCTTCATTATCACATAACGCCTTGGCATTCTTATAAAACTGTTCCAGGTCAGAAATATGCACCGAATCAGGATTTTCTATTACCTCGGGATTTTTTCTTTTCATATAAGCTATCAGCATGCCGAACTGCGTCCCCCAGTCGCCTATATGATTCTGTCTGACTACTTCATCTCCCATAAAATCAAGAACCCTGCAGATACAATCGCCTATTATGGTGCTCCTCAAATGGCCGACATGCATTTGCTTGGCTATATTAGGTCCCGAAAAATCCACAACTGCCTTTTCGGAATCTTCTGTTTCGGGGACTCCGAGCCTCTCCTTGTCTGAAAATATTTCCAGTATTTTTTCTTTTACATACTCTTCTTTCAGACTGAAATTCATAAACCCGGGCCCTGCAATCTCCGGCTTTTCACAGATATCATCGATATCCAGTTTCTCTATTATCTTTTCTGCAAGCTTTCTGGGATTGGTTTTAACTTTTTTGGCAAGTGCCATCGCTCCGTTGGCCTGATAATCACCGAACTTCGGATTGCTCGCAACACGGACTATCCCTTTACATCCTTCAAGACCCGTCACCTCATCCATCGCATCAGATACTCTTGTTTCAATGATATCTCTCGGGAGTTTCACTTCGCCTCGGCTCCTTTCCAGTCTAATTTTTCCGCATCACCCCATAGCATCTCCAGGTTGTAATAATCCCTGTATTCCTCGTTAAACACATGAACTACCACATCCACATAATCCAGCACTATCCATCTTGCCTGTTCATATCCTGCCTTGCCGAATGCCCGGTGACCGGTCTCCTTCGCTTCATCCTGAATCTCATCAGCCACTGTTCGCATCTGCCTGTCACTGGTTCCCGTCGCTATCACATAGTAATTAGTCGCCGGGGATTTACCTTGCAGATCCAGTACCAGTATATCCTTGCAGTGCCTGTCATCAGCTATCTTCGCAGCTGCCAATGCCAGTTTTTTTCCGCTTTCATTGTCTACAGTCAATATCTATCCTCACTAAATTAATAAAATAAAAAACGAGGTGGTCTGAAAAGACCACCCCGATAGATTAATGTTATAATCCCTGTATGTCAACTCAGGGAGCAATTTTTACTGCCCCATACCGAGCAAGTCTGCAACCATGGGTGCTATCTTCACTACTACCCCGGAAAATACCACGCTTACCATAGTCATCAGCTTAATAAGAATATTAAGGCTCGGCCCAGAGGTATCCTTGAACGGATCACCCACTGTATCACCTACGACGCTTGCCTTATGAGCATCCGAACCCTTACCGCCGTGAGCCCCCTTTTCAATATACTTCTTGGCATTATCCCAGGCTCCGCCTGCATTATTAAGCGTCACTGCAAGTACGAATCCGCAAACAAGACCGCCTGCAAGCAATCCCATAACACCCGGTACTCCGATCACAATACCCGTCAATACCGGAACTATGATCGCAAGCAGTGATGGGAAGACCATTTCCTTTTGGGCTCCCTTGGTGGAGATCGCAACACATCTTGCATAATCCGGCTTTTCCTGTCCTTCTATTATAGCAGGTTTTTCCTTGAACTGTCTGCGAACTTCCGCAACCATGTCACCTGCTGCTCTGCCCACTGCCTTCATCGTCATTGCACAGAATACGAACGCCATCATTCCGCCGAGGAACAGTCCGCATATCAGCTTAGGATTCATGATAGTCAGCTCATAAGCATTTACAAAGTCAACTACAGATGCTTCACTGGTTCCGACCAGCTTCAAACCTTCTGCCTGTAAGGCTGCAAACTGATCCTTAATAGTCGCTGTAGCATCGTCTGCATAACCTTTGTAGAAAACGACTTCACCCATTTTGTATATTCCGTCACCTGCCATTCTGCCTATCCAGATCCTTACTTCTTCGATATAGGCAGCCAGAAGTGCCATCGCTGTCAATGCAGCTGAACCTATAGCAAAGCCTTTACCGGTGGCAGCCGTCGTGTTACCCAGTGCATCCAGTGCATCTGTCTTTTCCCTTACTTCCGGATCAAGACCGCTCATTTCAGCATTTCCACCGGCGTTATCAGCGATCGGACCATAGGCATCCGTCGCCAATGTAATTCCCAGTGTTGAAAGCATACCGACAGCAGCGAATCCTATCCCATAAAGTCCCATCGATACATCTGAAAATCCGCCTGCAAAACCAAAAGCACAAAGAATTCCTAATACAACAATTACAACCGGAAATCCTGCAGAATACATTCCTACTGCAAAACCGTCTATGATCGTAGTAGCAGGCCCCATAAGTGCCTGTTCTGCAATTCCTTGCGTCGGCTTATATTCATCGGATGTATAATATTCCGTCAACTGACCTATCACAACACCTGCGATCAGACCGGAAACTACCGATCCGAATATTCCCCAGGTGATCCAGTCAAGAGATGCCATTATAGCAAGAGCAATAAGTATCAGTACTGAGCTCCCCAGAGTTCCCACAAGTAGCGACTTAAGCAGATTCTTCTGAGTAGCATCTTCTTTCGTTCTTACCATAAAGATACCCACTATGGAAAGTAGTATCCCCATTCCTGCAACGATCATCGGTGCAGTTACTGCCTTCACAGGAGTCAAGCCGCTCTGCTCAAGAGCAGTAAAAGGCAATGCAGCACCTAACGCCGCTGTAGCCAGGATCGAACCGCAGTAACTTTCATAAAGATCTGCCCCCATTCCTGCAACATCACCTACATTGTCACCGACATTATCAGCGATCGTAGCTGGGTTACGTGGATCATCTTCCGGAATTCCTGCTTCGACTTTACCGACAAGGTCTGCACCAACGTCAGCCGCCTTGGTGTAAATACCTCCGCCAACACGTGCAAACAATGCTTGGGTTGAAGCACCCATCCCGAAGGTGATCATAGTAGTCGTTATTTCCACTAATTTATGGTCTGCATCCATTCCTGCAGGAACCAGCTTAAGTCCCAGAAATGTCAAGCCTTTTTCCATGTGTTCTGCCGTATAAACAATATTGTCAAGTATCCAGTACCAAGCCGCTATATCGAAAAGCCCGAAGCCTACAACCACAAGGCCCATGACCGCACCGGACCTGAACGCAACCTGCAGTCCCTGGTTAAGGCTCTTACTGCAGCCGTGAGCTGTCCTGCCTGATGCATTGGTAGCTGTTTTCATTCCAAGAAAACCGCAAAGACCGCTGAAAAATCCTCCGGTCAAAAATGCCACAGGCACAAATGGATTCTGAACTCCTAGGTATGCCAGAACAGCGAATAGGATCAAAAGAATAATAAATACCAGTGTAACGACCCCGTACTGCCTCGAAAGATAAGCATAAGCACCTTCCCTTACGTCCCTTGCGATCTCGATCATCCTATCGGTACCTTCCTCAGATTTCATCATCTTCTTATAAAAGAAGAAGGCAAAGGACAATGCGATTAGAGAACCGATTGGGGCTACCCACCATCCCATGGGAATTGCCTCTACAGTCCCTTCCGATCCTTTTCCTGCCAATGCTGGCACAGCAAATGTCAGCACCGGCACCATTAGTGCAATTGCTTTTTTCAATAAATTCACGTTATTGCTCCTTTAAGCTTATAACAAAAAATCCCTTTTATTTTTGGCAAAATCCAAATTAGTCGGTAGTTTACTTATTTGTGTACACTTTTCAAGCTTTTTGTGATTAATTTCAGGTTAAAATTTCAACCTCCCGCACAATCTTTTATTAAGTATGATATTCTGCATTTATCGTAACATATTCTTTGCTCAAATCACACCCGTAACAGAAATCACTGCTTTTTCCAATACCCAGATCGACCTCTATTTCATGAAAATCCTGAGAAATTATCTCAATCACTTTTTTCTCATCGAATTTCACGGGCTTGCCGTTCCTGAATACAGCCTTTGAACCGATCTTACAGATTAATTTTTCTTGATCCAGCCTGACTTTACTGGAACCTACCGCGGCAATTATCCTTCCCCAGTTAGGATCTCCTCCGTGAACCGCACATTTGACCAGCGGATAATCCGCAATGGCCCTGCAAACTTTTCTCGCTTCCCTTTGACTTGCCGCTCCCTTGACCGTTACTTTAAAATACCTGCTGACTCCCTCTGCATCGATCGCCATCTGCCGTGCAAGATCATCACAGACTTCAGCCAAAGCATTAACGAATTTTCTGTAATTTTTACCTTTTGTTTTAATTTCCCTGTTTTGTGCCATTCCGGAAGCAAGAACCAGCGATGTATCATTCGTACTTTGATGAATATCAACAGTAAGTCTGTTAAATGAGCTGTCAACTGCACTTCTCAATGCCTTTTGCAGCATTCTTTTACCAATAGCAGCATCAGTTGTAATAAAGCTGAGCGTCGTTGCCATGTCAGGCCCTATCATTCCCGCACCCTTTGCAGTGCCTGATATAATAACTTCTTTTTTGCCTATCTCAACGTTTCTCTCTGCCTCTTTTGTCCTGGTATCGGTTGTCATTATCGCTTTTGCAAGATCCCGCCCCGAGGTCTTCTTAGATGACAAGCTGTCACTTAAATTTATAATACCCTCTTTGATGTTCTTCATAGGAAGTTTTTCGCCGATTATACCTGTAGAGCAAACCAGAACTTCCTCCGGCCTGCAATCCAGTTTCTTAGCCGTCAGCTTGCACATCATTCTTGCGTCATTTAAACCTTTCTTACCAGTACAGGCATTTGCATTTCCCGAATTGACAACTGCCCCGAATATTTTTCTGCTTTTGATATGTTCCTTGCTTACGATCACCGGTGCTGCAGCTATTGAATTGGTTGTAAAGCAGGCCGCTGCAGTTGCCCCTTCCGGGCAGGATATGATACCGAGATCAAATTTACCCGATTTCTTTATCCCACAGTGTAAACCACTCGCCTCGAATCCTTTTGGTGATGTAATTGAATCCATTATACTCAACCCTTTATCCTAGCTCGGTTAAAACTATATAGTTTTTAAATTTTTTGCACGGGGGTCGTCAATACTAATCTCACAGTTATTTAATTTTCCTCCCATTGCAAACTCTCTGAAACCTGCCGCAGGATCGTAAAAATCACGTCCCATATCGATCGTATTAACCATAAAACCTGCCTTGTTGAATTTCAACTGTTTTTCGATTTTACCGTCAGGAGTTATAAAACATGATGGATATGGAGAATAATACCCGCTGGAATTTGTCATACTCACCCAGAAATGATTATTACCCGCCCTGCATTGCATCGATTGACGCATTATATGAGTATGAACACTGGGGCCCTTCTGCCTTGCATTATAAAAAGACTGAAATATAGCCTCCACCCCCTCTTTCTTTAATTCCCTGTATATTTCAGCAAACCTTACCTCAAAACAAATAAGTAATGCACATTTTATCCCGTTAAGTTCGAAGATAAAAACCCGTTCGCCTGGAGTGTAAAATTCGAGTTCTTTTTCCATGCAGAATATTTTGTCATATCTGCCCTCGAGTTCTCCCTCAGGATTGATAAGATAAAGACAGTTATAAGGCTTATTCGGCTCAGTAAGCCTGTGGACACTGCCCAGAACAACCCAGACATTTAACTCACCTGCAAATTCCATTATCCCAAGCGTCTCTTCTTTCAATTTATCCCAGTAAAAATCCGCAAAATTTTCAAAGTCCACACTCGCATATCCGCTCAATGCACACTCGGGAAAATGTACCAGTTCTGCTCCCTTGTTCCGGGCCTTTTGCATATAAGACCGGATTGTATTTGCGTTCCTTTTTATATTACCCGAAACTGCAAATTGGCAAGTTGCTACTTTTATCTGACCTGGCATTACTCTAGCCCCATATTCTCTTCGAAACCGCAGATTATATTCATATTCTGTATCGCCTGACCCGACGCACCCTTTACCAGATTATCTATCGCTGAAAATACTATGATCTTTCCCTTCACTGCCGCAGGATATATATGGCAGTAGTTCGTATTGGCTACATTCTTGAGTGCAGGCGCAGAATCCAGAACCTGGACAAAAGGTTCAGCCGAATAAAAATCTAAATACAAATCTTCTAACTCTTCGTTTGTTAAATTTTTCAAGGGGCTGCAGTAGATGCTCGATAAAATCCCCCTGTCAAAACAACCTACATGAGGCTGAAATAAAACCCCGGTATCATTACCTGAAATGTCACTTGCAACCTGCTCCATTTCCGGCATATGTCTGTGTGTTCCGATACCGTAAGGGAACAAATTCTCGTTCATGTTCGGAAAATGAAACTTAGCAGATGGGTTCTTACCAGCCCCCGAAGTACCTGTCACTGCATTGTTTATCACACTTGAACTCTCGACCAGCCCTTCTTTAAGCAATGGTGCCGCTCCCAAAAGCAATCCGGTCGGAAAACATCCCGGGTTCGCTATAAGATCAGCTTCCTTTATTTCGGAACGGTAAAACTCAGGCATACCGTAAACTGAACGCTTTAAATTATCCTTGTCGGTATGAGTTACCTTATAATATTCCTCGTATACCGCCACATCTTTAAGCCTGTAATCTGCACTGAAATCAACCACCTTAACGCCCGTATCCAGAAGTTTAGGCACAAACCCCATCGAAACCTTATGCGGCAAACAGCACAATGCGACATCAGCAACATCTGAAAGTTTCTCCAGGTCCAATGGCTCAATCTCAAGCCCGCACCTGCCCTTGAACTGTGGAAATATATCCTCCACCTTACCGCATTCTTCCGGCAACGCCGTCAGATATGTCAACTCCGCTTCCGGATGCCTGTTCAGGATTTTAATGGATTCCGCTCCCGTATATCCGCCTGCACCTATGATCGCAACTTTTACCATGAAATTGCCCTTTTAAATTTAAAAAAATAGCCGCCAAGAATTACCTCCTGACGGCCGTAGTTGTATATAATAAACGCAAAGAAATTAACGTTTTGAGAACTGGAAGCTTCTTCTTGCACCTCGTTGACCTGGTTTCTTTCTTTCAACCATTCTGCTGTCTCGCGTCAGGTAACCGCCGTCTCTGAGAGCATCCGTATAACTTTCATCAAAATTCTGCAATGCTCTCGCTATTCCCAGCATGGTTGCTCCTGCCTGTCCGGTAGTTCCACCGCCTTTGACATTCACATGAACTTCAAAATTCTTTTCGCCATTCACTGCCTTAAGAGGAGCCCACACTGCATCCTTATCCTGCTTTCTGGAAAAATAATCATGCAGTTCCTTACCGTTTATATTCAAGTCACCCTTACCGGGTTTTATTCTCACTCGTGCAACAGATGTCTTCCTTCTTCCGAGCCCCCAGTAAAAACCACCCTTATCAGGCCCTGTTTTTTTCTTGGGCTGTTCAGCAGTTTGAGTAAATTGAGACTCTTCCTTAGACTCTTCATTAACAGCCTGTGACGGAATATTTAATCCAGCATTTTCTGTATTGGTTTCTGCCATAATAAAATTTCTCTCTTAAATTACACTTCTATCTTTTCAGGTTTCTGTGACTGATGATTATGTTCACTGCCTCGATATACTTTCAGCTTTTTTATCATATCCCTGCCCAGCTTATTCTTGGGAAGCATCCGTTTTACTGCAAATTCGATAACTCTTTCAGGATACGTTTCTATCATCTTTTTGTAGCTGGTAGTTTTGTAACCGCCGGGATAATGAGTATAATGACTGTACTCTTTAGTAATTTCTTTGTTTCCGGTTACCTTAACCTTTTCGGCATTTATGATTACAACATAATCACCGGTATCTGTATTAGGCGTATAAGTCGGTTTATTCTTGCCCATCAATATAGGAGCTATGTGTGAAGCCAGCCGACCGAGAGTCTGCCCCTCTGCATCAACCAGCAGCCACTTTCTTTCGACTTCACCTTTTTTTGCCATATAGCTTTTCATATAGAGAAACTCCATTCACTGTTCGTTTGGAAAAACAGGCATTTTAGCGTAAAAAAACTTGTTGTCAAACCTTTTTATAAATAAACGGGCGAAAAATCAACCCTGAATTTGATTTTTTTGTTCAAAGTCGACTTTCCGCTCGAAATTTTAGTTTTATTCTGCTTTAAGGATCAGGAGCAACCCATAGAATTACCGCAATTATAGCAGCGGTAACAGGTTCCGTTCCTGACGGTTATGGAACCGCATATATCACAGGCTGGAGCATCATCCTGGAAATGCTCGAATTGCTCATTAAAATCCTTCATTACCTTGCCTTCGCTCTGGGCCCCTGTTTCTTCTATCGTCGAATTTACCAGGGATTTGACTCTATCTCCCATTTCTTTGTTATCACCATTCGATGGGCCTTTATCCTTAGTTTCGGTTTTTTCTTCTTTGACCTGACCCTTTTCATCACCGTTGCCCTTAGCCTCTTTAATCTTCTTGGCAAGATCCTTGGTCTTTTCCACCAGTTGTTTCGCTGTAGTATTGTTCTTATTCGTAGCAGGAGCCTTATTACCCCGGTTCGGAGTATTTTTCTCTGCATATCCCGGTATGAACTGACAGCCGAGCCAGCAAAAAATATAATCGATTATACTCTTGGCAAACGGTATCTCCCGGTTCGAGGTCATACCCGCAGGCTCGAATCTCGCATGCCTGAACTTATCGACAAGCGTTATCAGAGGCACGCCGTACTGAAGAGCCATCGAAGTACAGGTACCGACAACATCCATAAGACCACCCACGGTGCTGCCTTCCTTGGCCATGGTGATGAACAATTCACCAGGCTGTCCGTCCTCATAAAGCCCCACCGTCAAGTAGCCTTCATGTCCCGCTACTGCAAATTTATGTGTTATACTCTGCCTGGTCTCAGGCAGTCTTCTTCTGTAAGGCTTCTGTTTAAGAGCTGCCTCGCCTGCCTTGGACTTTCCGTCCTGATGTTTCTTCGTCTGCACAGGCTGAAGTTTTTTCGACCCGTCCCGGTATATTGCCACAGCCTTAAGACCCATCTTCCATCCTTCAAGATAAGCCTCACCTATCTCTTCTGCCGTACTTTCATTAGGCATATTGATCGTCTTGCTTATGGCACCGGAAATGAAAGGCTGAACCGCGGCCATCATCCGCAGGTGCGCCATATAATGGATACATCTAGTGCCTCCTTTAGGCTTAAAAGCACAATCGAAAACAGGCAGATGATCTTCATTCAGCAATTCACAACCTTCGATAGTTTCATTCTCATCAACATACTCACATATCTCTTTTATCTCTTCGGCACTGTATCCCAGCCGATCAAGAGCCATCGGCACCGTCCTGGTAACAAGCTTCAGCATCCCGCCTCCAGAAAGCAGCTTATACTTAACAAGGGCAATATCCGGCTCAACCCCTGTCGTATCGCAATCCATCATAAAACCTATCGTTCCCGTGGGGGCCAATACGGATGCCTGTGCATTTCTAAAACCAACCTTGGTTCCTTCATCGAAAGCTATATCCCAGGAATCCTTGGCTGCATTCAGAAGATATCCCGGACAATCCGATTCGGAAATATTATAGGCATGCTCTCTGTGCATACTGATAACATTAAGCATCTCGTCTCGATTTTCACTGAAGCCTGCAAAAGTACCTTTCACCGATGACATCTCTGCACTGGTTGAATAAGCTGTTCCAGTCATGATCGCAGCTATCGCAGAACCGAGTGACCTTGCCTGGTCTGAATCATAAGGCATCGCAAGACTCATGCACAGGGAACCCAGGTTTGCAAATCCAAGACCCAAAGGCCTGAAGAGATGACTGTTTCTGGTTATTGATTTCTCCGGATAACTGCCGTTATCTACAAGAATCTCCTGAGCTATAATAAATATCCTTATCGCTCTCTTAAACCCCTCTATATCGAATGTCCCGTCCTCTTTCCTGAATTTCATCAGATTCAGCGAAGCAAGATTGCATGCAGAATCATTCAAGAACATATACTCACTGCAGGGATTAGAAGCATTGATCGGGCCGGAATTCGGACATGTATGCCATTTATTTATTGTCGTATGATACTGCAGTCCCGGGTCGCCGCAAACCCTCGTACCTTCTGATATAAGATCGAACAACTCACTTGCAGAATGTTTCTCTATCTTCTCTCCTGAAGTAACTGCCTTTGTCCACCAGTCCCCTTCTTTCTCAACTGTCTCCATAAATTCATCGGAAACACGAACAGAAAGATTGGAATTCTGGAACATCACACTTTCATATGCTTCCTGGTTGAATTCACCCTGATAACCTGCCTCGATCAAGGCCCATGCCTTCTTTTCCTCCTCTGTCTTGCATTTTATGAATTCCTTGATATCCGGATGATCGATCATCAAAGACTGCATCTTAGCCGCACGTCTTGTCTTACCCCCGGACTTGATTACTGCCGCCACCTGGTCATAAACCCGCATAAAGCTCAAGGGACCTGAAGGCTTACCCCCGCCAGAAAGTTTCTCCCTGCTACTCCTTAAAGTCGAAAGATCTGTACCAGTTCCCGAGCCGTGCTTGAACAGCATCGCCTCACTAGTGGCCAATCTCATAATATCATCCATCGAATCCTCGACCGACTGTATAAAGCACGCCGAAGCCTGAGGATATTCGTAACTGCTTTCCGATGGCACAGCTTCCTGCTTGTCCTCATCCCAGTGATAATTATGCTTGCCGCCTTTTATTCCGTAAACATCATACAAACCAACATTGAACCATACCGGCGAATTGAAAGCACCGTATTGATTCACGCACAGCCATGAAAGATCATTATAGAAATTCTCCGCATCCTTCTTGGAATCAAAATACCCGTCCTTAAAACCCCTGTCTGATATAGTTCTTGCGACCCTGTGAATCAGTTGTTTAACAGAATTCTCTCGCTGGCCCGTTTCAATGTCACCGAAAAAATACTTGCTTGCCACCACTTTCGTAGCAAGCTGACTCCAGAACACCGGCACCTCGATATTCTCCTGTTCGAAAACCGAATCACCACTGTCGCTGGCTATCTTTGCACTACGCTTCTCCCATTCGATCTCATCGAAAGGATGAACTCCCGGCGTTGAAAAATACTGTTCTATCTCAAGGCCCTTTTCGGTTTGCTTCCCTGAATTTTTTTGGGCCTCTGCCTTCTCTTCTGCAAAAGGGTTTTTAGGACTAAATTCTTGCGACATAATGCCTCCATGCGGAAAAATTACAAATTCCAATTTTCAAGCGGAAAAATTCCCTCTAACAATATCTTGTAAAATTTAATTCTTCCTCACAACATATTGTTGTTTTTGACTTCAATTTCAATATATATTTTATTTGCTGAACTTCAAATATAAACTTCCAAATTTCTAAATAATTTTTAAAAAAATTTGAATAGAATTGTTGAAGAATCCCTTTGGCTGATAACTATTTTCCGATTGAATGACACCGCCCTTTTCATAAACTCTTTAAATCCATGCAGTAACAAAAACAAAAAATTAAGAACTCTTTCCCTCAGCTAACATATAACATGTTGAATTCTAACTGAAAATTAACATAAAAAAAATTAAGGTTCACCCAAACCTTACTTGAGTTTGTTAAAAATAAACTATATTCTTCAATATATAAAAGCCGAACAAAAATATTTGCCGATTTCTCAAATGACAGATAACGAAAATAAAAAATTCGAAAACATCAAAGATCAGATCAAGGATATTCCTGCATCTCCCGGCCTTTATTTTATGAAAGACAAAGCTGACACTGTCCTCTATATAGGAAAAGCAAAAAATCTGCGATCGAGAGTTGCAAGTTATTTTCAGGACTCTGCAAACATCGAAGAAACCAGAGGCCCTAAGATTGTTGAAATGCTCAACCAAGTCGAATCCATCGGCCATATGGAAACCGAAACAGAGGTCGATGCACTTTTAAAAGAAGCAAGACTGATCAAAGATATCAGGCCGCCATATAATACCGACCTGGTGGACAGCAAAACTTTCCCATATCTTGAAATAACAAAAAACGAAGATTTCCCCCGCATCCATGTAACCAGAAAACCCCGGGAAAAAGGCACAAAACTCTTCGGTCCCTTTCCCGGCGCAAGAGAATTAAGACAGGTCATCGTTGAACTCCAAAGAATTTACAAGTTCCGCACTTGCACTCTGGACATAGACGAAAATAACGATAAAAGAAGATTCTTTCGCCCCTGCATCCTGTACAGTATAAAGCAGTGCACCGCTCCATGCGCTGCAAAAGTAAGCAAAAAGGATTATCGAAAACAGGTCACCGACCTGATACGCTTTCTCGGATCAAAAAGATCAACTGTTCTGAAAAAACTCAACCGCGAAATGAAAAAGGCTGCAAAAGAATTAAATTACGAAGAAGCAGCCTCCATAAGAGATAAGATACACCTGATTGAAAAACTCGATGAAAGAGGAATTCCTGAAGAAAACGTCCAGCCCGAAGCCTTCGCCTCAGACCCCACCAGTGCCCTTTTAAAACTGCAGGATATCATCGGAGCGGATGAACCTGTAAGAATAATCGAAGGTATCGACATCGCCCACCTCTCCGGAAAAGAAACCGTCGGATCTCTCGTCAAATTCATCGACGGCAGACCCTTTAAATCAGGCTATCGAAGATTCAAGATCAAAACTGTTGAAGGTATTGACGATTTCGCAAGCATTTATGAGGTTGTAAAAAGAAGATACAAATACGCCATCAAAGGCGAAGAACTCTGGCCCGACCTAATACTAATTGACGGCGGCTTAGGCCAGCTCCATGCTGCTCAAAAAGCTCTCAAAGACCTCGGAGCACCTGAACTGAAACTCGCTTCCATAGCCAAAAAGGAAGAGCACATCTATTTAAAAGGTAAAGATGAACCGATCAGAATGGCACCATATAACTCCGCCCGAAAATTACTCCAGTTCGTCCGTGATGAGGCCCACCGCTTCGCACAACACTACCACCACATCCTCAGAAGCAAAAACATGCTGGAATAATCACCACTCAACTTTGATAACATCCGGCATCTCAGTTCTTTTATCTTTCGTAAGCGGTATCTCGACTCTGGTCTCGTCGAAGTTATAGTCAATTACCTCCCCATTAAAAGTCACTTTCCCGGGCTTTGGAACACCTTTCAATATTACCTTATCCCCTTTGAACTCCGGCAATACAAACAAATACCATTTTCTGTCCCTGGTAGTCACCGGAACATTGCACTGCTCAGGATAAGGTCCTGCCTCTGTACCGAAAAGAGCATCATTTTTGCCTTCCATCCACTTCTCGATCTCCTCCATTCGCTCATAATATATCTCAGGCAACGTCCCGTCCGCTCTTGGTGCAAAATTGATCAGGTAACTACCACCCCAGGCACGTATCTTTATAAACTGGGAAAGTATATCCTTTGCAGACATTGCGTAATCATCATATTTTTCCTGATATCCCCAGCTTCCGACCGCAGTCTGACACGCTTCCCACCAGCCAGCAGGCTTCTCCTCCGGCAAACGCCCGCCTTCAAAACTGGAATCATAATCAGGAGAAAGATCACTGACACGGTTATTGATGATTATCCCAGGCTGCCATTCCCTTATCTTCTCCTCGGGAATAAAGGCCGTTCCGCTGTCAAAAAATATCAGGTCAATTTCCCCGTAATTGGTCAAAAGCTCCTTCAGCTGTCCGCTGTTTATCTCCCTATATTTTTCCCTCAATTCTGCATCACGAGGCTTTAACTCTGTCGGCTCATAATTCACGTCCAGATGAGGATTATTCGGCGTACCGTCACTGGTAAGACTATAAGAACGGTACCTCCTCTCGATTCTCCAGTTAACCCCGCTGAAATACAAACCGACTTTCATCCTATGCTTCCTGCAAGCCTCTACAAAAGGCCTCACCAGGTCCCTTCCCCCCATATAATTGTCAGTATCCAGATCACCGTAGTCACTTGGCCACATGGCAAACCCGTCATGGTGGCGTGTAGTTAAAACCGCATAAGTAAACCCCGCATCTTTTGCCGCCTTTATCCATTTTTCGGGATTGTAATTATTCGGATCGAATTCCTTCGCCTGTGCCCAGTATTCAGTAGGAGCAATGGGATTAGGGTTCCAATTCAAATTCTTAAGCATAGCCCACGAAATTTCATTATCCGCATCGACACTCGATACCCCCCAGTGAAGAAACAAACCAAGATTCCCCTCGCCGAACCACTGCGCTTCGGGGTGATCTGTATGCTGATACTTCGGCACCGCCTTATTTAATAACCCCAAGGCCTTATGCTGCTTTTCAGCAACTTTTTCATCTGCATTAACTAAACAAAAGATACAAACCAAAAAAATCAAACTCAAACAATATAACTTCTTCATCTCAAATCCTTTTTAAATTAAACTTATTCAGTATCTTTAAGAAAAGCCTTTACTTTATAATCATCACCCAAAAGCTTTGTTTGAACATTTTTCAATTCTATAGATTCATGCAGCCTCGTTACTGCATTTGCAATATCCGCTGTCCCTTCGCCCGCATATATCTTTGGAGCAATATAAATATTTATTTCATCTCCGAATCCTCCATCAAGAAAATGGTGATGTACCTGAACCCCCCCCTCAACAAGAAGCCTTTGCACACCTGCCTTTCCAAGGATCTTAAGCAATTCCTCCACATCACAAAACCCATCTGCATCCGCCGGCACCACGATCACATTTACCCCTCGCTGTTCTATCTCTTTGACCTTTTCTTTCTTGGCCTCATAAATCCCCTCTTCTGTTATTATCCAGCTTTCATTCTCCCCTGATGTCTTCAATAACTTACAGTCAAGCGGCAGCTCAATCTCACCGTCAAGTACGATCCTCAAAACCTTTTTGCCCATAGCAGGCCTCGGCGTAAGCATCGGATCATCCATTACCACCGTATTGACACCCACCAATATCCCCTGACAACTCCTGCGAAGCTGGTGCACATCTTCTAAACTCTCCTCTCCCGTTATCCACCGCTGATCCTCCGAAGAACCCGCCAGTTTACCGTCCAATGTTTGTGCCCATTTTAGAATAACCCAAGGCAAACCCGTCTTTGAATATTTTATAAACCCGGGATTTAATGCTTTCGCTTCCTTTTCACATAAACCGACTTCTACCTCAACCTCCGCCTCTTTCAATTCCTTGATACCTTCACCTGCAACCTTGTCACTCGGATCTTCCATTGCTACACATACCTTCGACACCCCAGCCTCGATTATCGCCTTCGTACAAGGCCCGGTCTTTCCATGATGACAACATGGCTCTAATGTCACGTACATCGTGCCGCCTTTCGAGTCGGCATTTTTATTCTTGCAATCACTTATCGCATTTATCTCTGCATGAGGCCCTCCGAATCTCTCATGCCGCCCCTCTCCGATAATCTTCTCATCCTTAACTATCAAACACCCCACCATAGGATTAGGTTCAACGAGTCCGAATCCCTTTTCAGCCAGTTCCAACGCCCTTTTCATATAAGATTTACTTGCAGAATCTTCAGACATGAATTATTTTCCCAGAAGTTCCATGAATTTTTCCTCATCTATTACCTCAACACCATGCTCTTTGGCCTGATTGAGCTTACTGCCCGGATTTTCTCCCACCAAAAGATAATCAGTATTGCCGCTGACACTCGAACTTGCCTTACCCCCTGCCTTGGTAATAGCCTCCTTTATCTCGCTTCTCTTGAAATTCTTAAGCGAACCCGTCACCACAACGGTCTTTCCCTTCAAAGCCTCACTGGTCTTGCCCTTTTCATACTTGGGTAACACTCCCTCTTTCAGCATCTGGTCGATTATCTCATTATTCTTTTCGTCACGGAAATACTCATAAATGTTCTCCGCCATCTTGGGCCCGATCTGATCAATCGACTCGATCTCTTCTTTACTTGCCTCTCTAAGCTTGTCGAGACTCTTGAAATGATCTGCAACTATATGTGCATATTGTCCACCGACAAGATTGATCCCTAGGGCATTTATAAACCTCCACAGCGAACACTTCTTACTGCTCTCGATATTATCAATTATCTTCTGGGCAAGTTTTTCACCCATTTTTTCAAGTTCCACCAGCTCCGAAACCTTTAGTTTGTAAAGATCAGCTGGTGTCGTCACCAGTCCTTTCTCAACGAACTGATCGATTATCTTGTCGCCGAGGTTGTCAATATTCATCTGCCCCTTTCCCACGAAATATTTCAGCTTCTCCTTGGCGATAGCCCCGCACTTAGGATTCTTACAGCGAATATAAACTCCGTCCTTGTCCTTCTTAACCTCACCCCCGCAGTTAGGACACTCTTTGGGCCTTTCGATAGGCTTTGTATCCTTACCCCTTGCTTCCTTTTTGACCTTAATAACATGCGGTATGATCTCCCCTGCCTTTTCTATTATCACAGTGTCACCAACTCTAACTCCCAGCCTATCGACCTCATCAAAATTATGCAAACTGGCACGCTTTACCGTCGTACCCGCAAGCTGCACCGGAGTCAGATTCGCCACCGGTGTCAATATCCCGCTCTTTCCAACCTGTACATCAACTGATTGAACCTTCGTCTCTGCCTTCTCGGCAGGAAATTTATATGCAATACACCACCTGGGTGCCCTGCCCGTCGCTCCCAGTTTCTCATGCTGCTCGAACGAATTAACCTTAATAACCATACCGTCTATTTGATAATCCAGGCCGTCCTTTTTATCCTCCCAATCTTTGCACATATCTATCACTTTCTCAATATCTTCAGCTTTTTGGAAATTCGGATTCACCGGTATTCCGAAATCTTTGATCTTTTTAAGCATATCGAAATGATTATCCGCAATCCCCTCGGAAACTTCACCGCACCCATAAGAATAAAACGCAAGGTTTCTTTCAGCTGTTATCCTGGAATCCAGCAGCTTAAGTGATCCTGCGGCTGCGTTCCTGGGGTTGGCAAAAGTCTGCTCTCCTCTCTTTTCCTTTGCCTTATTAAGGTTTATAAACGACTGCGTCGGCATGTAAACTTCCCCCCTCGCTTCGAAAACTTCCGGCACATCCTTCCCTCTCAGCTTAAGCGGAATAACCTTGATAGTCTTTATATTTGCAGTAACATCATCTCCCCTGTCACCGTTCCCCCTCGTCGCTCCCGTCACCAGCCGGCTTCCCTCATATCGCAGATTTATAGCAAGCCCATCCAGCTTCGGCTCAACCACAAATTCATAATTCTTCGTCTTTAAATTCTTCCGAACCCTTTTATCGAACTCCCTTAACTCATCTTCATTATAAGTGTTATCAACGCTGAGCATCGGCACCGAATGATCAACCTGCTCGAACTCTTCCAGAGGCTGTTCGGAAACCCTCTGTGTCGGCGAATCCTCCGTCACCAAGTCGGGATGCTCTTTCTCAAGCTTCTGCAGTTGTCTGAAAAGTTTATCGTACTGCTGGTCTGAAATCTCCGGCTGATTCTTTACATAATAAAGATAATCATGCTTCCTGATCTCTTCCTGAAGTTCTTCTATTCTCTGTTTTACGTCTTTACTCATAATTTTTTTATATTCCGCCTGCCAGAGATTTTCAAGTATAAACCATCTTTCAGTATGAGTACTTGCCCTGCCTGCGCTTCTGTACCCACGCAATGTATGCTCCGCACAAAAATCCTCCTATATGAGCGGTCCATGCAACTCCCCCTTTCTCCCCCGCATACAAAAACGCATTGACCATCTGCATTCCGAACCAGAAAACGAGATAATAGCATGCCGCCCACGATCCGTTGCCGAAGAAAAATATCGTCGACTTAGGGTAAAATACAAGGTAAGCTCCTAACACTCCGCCTATCGCACCGCTGGCACCGACAAGCGGCGTAAAATAGTCGGAAGTAAAAGCAGCATAAAACAAGTTAGCAAACAAACCGCAAGCCACAAAAAACAATAAATATCCAATTCCTGAAAACCTAGCTTCCACATCGTCACCAAATATCCAGAGAAACCACATATTGAAAGCAAGATGAAATAATCCCGCATGCAGAAAAATCGAAGTAAATGTTCCTAAACTCAAAAAATTGGCCGGCACAAATCCGTATGCTCCAAAAAAACCTTCCATATCTCCTAATTGCGTCATCTGGGCAAAAAATACTGTACAGCAAACCACTATCAAAGAAATATTGAGATAAGGATAACCCATGGATATCGTGTCATCTTCTACCGGTATAAAAAATCTCCCTACCAGAAAATTAACCGGATTAAGCCCCCGTACAACACCCCTTAAACTTATCTTCTCCTCTGTTACTATCGCTTGTCCTGTCCCTGCATACTTCTCCATAAAATCATCTTCCTTTTTCTGAGTCGAAAAAGCCGAATACCCCTGTCTCTCTTTAAGCTCTTTTTTCTTTTCATCATCTTCATCAACAGGGGCTAAAGCAAGTGCTTTTTCCCTGCATCTTCCGAGAAAATCATATTTTAAAATACCTTTGAATTCTCCCTTATCCAGCCAAACTCCGCCACATGCAGGACATTCATCTATGAAAACATTCGAACGCATCTTGTAATTTTTCCTGGCCATCGGCACCCTGCATCTCGGACACATCTTGACCCCTCTGTCAATATGAGATGGCGTTACTTCACTCCCCTCTTTTTTAAGCGATGCCAGTCTCTTTTTATTTAAATTACCTCTTTTTTGATGAAGCGTATAATTCAACTCCCCGAGATCGAACCAGAAGCCCTTGCAATTCCTGCAATGATCGAGCATCGCATTCTTATGCCTGTATTTCTGCATCTGAATTCTACAATTAGGGCAAAGCATGATATTTCCTCATCCTTCTGGATTTCCAATATAGAAAAAATGTATAAAATCCCGCTCCGCTTGTAAACCTTATTCGATCATTTGTAATGAAAAATTCTGAAAATCTTCATTTATCCGCCAGAAATATCGCCCTAACCGGCCCCTGGTACCCCTCGATCGTTACCTCGGGATTGTCTTTATCCAGAAAATCAGGCAGCGATTCCCATACCATCCACTCCGTAGGCCTTTGCTCCTCAAACGTCGTCCGCGTTGCATCTATCATCCTGCAGTTAGACAACCCCGCTTGTCTGAGCCATTTAACCATCTTCTCAGGCGACGGAATGTTCCATACGTTCCGCATTTTCGCATACCGCCCTTCGGGCTGAAAAACCTCTTCCTCATCACTTTCAAGTATCAAAGTCTCCAGAACCAGCTCCCCTCCTTTTTTAAGCAGCCCCTTTAATTTTCTTACATGCTCCTCTGCATCTTTCCTGTGATACAAAACCCCCATCGAAAAAATCGTGTCAAAACACTCCGCATCATCCGGCATATCCTCTATCCCCAAAGGCAAAACTCTCGCCCTGTCCGTCTGAATATATTTATTCAAAGCCTCGAACTGACAAACGAACAACTGAAATGGATCGACACCCACAACTGCCCTTGCTCCTTCACCTGCCATCCTGAAACAGTGATACCCGTTTCCGCAGCCGACATCCAGAACCAGCTTACCTTTCAAAGGCCTTATATCATCTTTGAGCCTGGCCCACTTAAGATCGGACCGCCATTCGGTATTGATATATATTCCGAAAACCTCGAAAGGACCCTTCCGCCACGGATGAAGGGCCTTAAATTTCTTTTCCAGTTTATCCCGGGTCTCGTCAGAACAATCCCTTTTTTCACCGACCCTCACCACATCTGCACATAGATCGACACTCAAAGGCCTTAACACCGGCATTTCATCGATAACACTAAGCCACTCTTCAAGATGGCCGTGAGTATCATCTGTAAAAACCTTATCCACCTTGGCCCTTATATCTTCACAAAAATCTCGCAGCCCGCTTTCTTTAAGATGTGCGTAAAATTCGCTGAAATCTATCATTTCGATTTAAATGCCGCCAATGAAACAAAATTAAAACACTGAAACCAGAGATAACTTTTTTTGAATCCCGTCTTTTCGAACCTCTCATAATGCTGCTGTAAGGTATCCAGTATCATCACGTTCTCAAGTGACTTCCTCTTCTGACTGACCTCAAGGTCACTGTAACCGTTCAGCTTCTTAAATTCATGGTGCATCTCGACCTGAAACTCTTGTTCATCTTTTTCTTCGAATGCGATCTTCTCCGATATAAGCAGTACCCCGCCCGGTACAAGACCGTCAAAAATATTCTGCAGCATCTCATCTCTTTTCTCCGGCGAAAGAAACTGCAGCGTAAAATTCATCACCACAACCGAGGCATTCTCGATGTTTATATCCGAAATATCCGCCAGCTTAGCCTCCACCGGAACCTTGCTGACATCGGAATTAATTATATCCTTTACTCTCTCTATCATCGAAGGCGAATTATCGACCGCGATGACCCTGCAACCCTCTTTATCTTCGACTCCCTTTCGGATCGACAACGTACTTGCCCCCAGCGAACATCCCAGATCATAATAATTCGTATTTTCCTGCCCGAATTCCTCTGCAAAGACCTTCGTCATTGCGACCACCGTCGCATATCCCGGCACAGACCTGCGGATCATATCATCGAATACAGAGACCACCTTCTCATCGAAAACGAAATCAGCTATCCTTTCCCTGTATTCTGAATATATCTTATCTTCCATCTTTTCAGACGCTGTCAAATATTTTCCATCGAATCGATAATAAGGTTAAATGTACCGCTGGGTCTCATCTCACTCGCCGTCAATTCCGGATCAGGCAAATAATAACCGCCTATATCCACAGGCCCACCTTGGGCTGCCAGCATTTCCTCCCTGATCTTATCCTCGTTTGCCTTAAGTTCTCTGGCGATATTCGCGAAACATTCCTTAAGCGATTCATCTTTATCTTGATACGCAAGAGCCTCCGCCCAGTACATTGCAAGATAAAAAGTACTTCCCCTGTTATCTATCTCGTTAACCTTTCTGGAAGGTGATTTGAAATTCTCAAGATATTTGCCCGTCGCATCATTAAGTGTCTCTGCAAGAATTTTTGCCTTCTCGTTTCCAGTCTTCTCTGCGATAAGTTCAAAAGACGGTACCAAAGCACAATACTCACCGAGCGAATCCCACCTCAAATGTCCCTCTTTCAAAAACTGTTGAACATGTTTCGGAGCAGATCCCCCTGCACCGGTCTCAAACAGTCCGCCGCCGTTTATCAAAGGCACAATAGAAAGCATCCTTGCACTTGTACCCAGCTCAAGTATCGGGAAAAGATCCGTAAGATAATCACGCAGCACATTTCCCGTCACCGATATCGTGTCCTGTCCCTTGCGTATCCTGTCCAGTGAAAACTGCATCGCATCCACCGGTTTTATTATATGTATCTCCAGGCCTTCCGTATCCAGCTTCGGCAAGTATTCTTTTACCTTCTCGATTATCCTCGCATCATGAGCCCTGTCTTCATCCAGCCAGAAAACCGCCGGCGTATTACTGGCCCTTGCCCTGTCAACCGCAAGCTCGATCCAGTTCTTTATAGGCCCATCCTTGGCCTGGCACATCCTGAATATGTCACCTTTTTCCACAGGCTGGTTCATTATCACATTGCCGTCCCCGTCAACAACACGTATCTCACCATCACCTTCCGCCTCGAAAGTCTTATCATGTGAGCCGTACTCCTCTGCTTTCTTGGCCATCAAGCCAACGTTGGACACCGTCCCAATAGTAGCAGGATCGAACTGCCCGTGCTTCTGACAATCCTCTATTATCTGCTGATACATCGTCGCATAACACCTGTCCGGGATCATAGCGATCGTGTCCTGAAGCTCATCGTCCTTGTTCCACATCTTACCGCCATCACGAACAACATTCGGCATTGAAGCATCTATTATAACATTATTCGGCACATGCAGATTGGTGATCCCCTTGTAAGAATCCACCATCGCTAAGTCGGGCCTGTCATCATATACCGCCTTTATATCAGCTTCTATCTCAGCTTTTTTTTCATCATCCAACTTATTAAGCTTATCGAGAATATCAGCCAGACCGTGATTTACATTGGCCCCGATCTCCTTCAGCACATCTGCATGCTTTTCAAGTGCATACTCGTAAAACACGGATACACAATGCCCGAAGATTTTCGGATCGGATTCCTTCATCATCGTCGCTTTCAAATGAAGTGACAAAAGAACATCATCCTTTTTGGCTTCCTCTATCTGCTCCCCGTAAAATTTCCGCAAAGCAGCCACGTTCATCACTGCAGTATCCGCCACTTCACCCTCTTGAAGATCAAGATCACTTTTCAGCACCTGTATATTACCGCCACCATCGACATACTCGATACTTACCGTTGTCGCCTTGTCCATAACCACGGACTTCTCTGTGGCATAAAAATCATTATCCTTCATATATCCAACCCTTGCCTTGGACTCCTCAGACCAGGGCTTCATCCTCTTATGCGGATGCCTCTGTGCAAATTCCTTAACCGCCTTGGCAGGCCTTCTGTCAGAATTTCCCTCACGCAATAGCGGGTTAACCGCAGACCCCAGCACAACCGCAAACCTCTCCTGTAATCTTTTTTCCTCATCATTCTTAGGCTCTTCCGGGTAGGCCGGTATATCATAACCCTTTTCCTGCAGTTCCCTTATAGCCGCCTGCAGTTGCGGTATGGAAGCACTGATGTTAGGCAGCTTAATAACATTCGCTTCATCTTTCTTAACCAATTCCCCTAACTCTGTCAGATGATCATCGATCCTTTGATCTTCAGTAAGTTTATCGGGAAAATTAGCGATTATCCTCCCCGCAAGTGAAATATCTTTAGTTTCTATCTTAACCCCGCAAGCCTTCGCATATGCCCTTACAACCGGAAGCAGTGAATATGTCGCCAACGCAGGGGCTTCATCAACTTTCGTCCAGACAATCTTATAATCTGCCATCTTATACTTTTCTCTCAAAAATAAACCACAAAAATATCTGCTAAACGATTAAAGCTTAAAACCATACCCGAAATGCAATCTCTTTTCAAGAAATAACAAACCTTTTTAAAACTGAGTTTTTTGCTGTTCTAAAATAGTTTTTTTACTTAGTAAAAAAAAGTAATCATTCAACATTTTTTCTGCAAAATCTTTTTTTGATTGAATCAATGAGGTCGTTTTCGTTCTCCATTTCAACATTCATATTCAGATATCTTCTGCCTGCAATCCAGTCTTCACTTATCTCCATCTCAATTGCACTGATCAACCTCAGCAGCGAAGCCTCGTTTTGCCGGAAACATCAAGTCCGGTTAACGCAGAATCTGCACTTTCTGAGAGGTTTTTGCCAGATTTTGGCGAATTTACGGAGATTCCCGCCAGTCGGCAGGCCGCTTCAGAGAATATCTCGACCAGGACGGCTCGGCGATTAGCGGCAGAGAGTTTTTCGGCATAGCTTGCCGATTTAAGTTTTGACATATTCAGCTCCAATGAGTGTTCGGTTTCGATTTACCTGACACCCGTTGTTAACTCGCTGAATTGTCATGCTGTCACAAAAGAGCGGGGTTCAAAGGAGCAGCATTATCTTGATAAATTGTTTTTTCATGTTATGATTCTGTTTCGAGTTAAATAAGACGAAAGTTGTTTTTATAGGTATTTAATTATGGATGATCAGAATGTTAATATTAACCCCTTAGGAAAGGTGCTATCCCGATTTCTCATATACACTTTTATAGTTTTCACACTTGCAGTATCTTTGCCGGTAGTCATTGAACATGGCGATTTCATTGTATTTTCAGAAAATGGGCCTATCGAATGGATACAGTTGGCTATAATTTTCACTTCGATGATCTTATTTTTGCTTGATTCCCGCCTTAAAATATGTGAATTCAAACACTTATTTCTAATTCTTGGAATTGTGCAAGCATGCGCTGGATTTCGAGAGTTGGATCTTCTTTTCGACCGCTTTATTCCAGTACTTGGATGGAAATTGCCTGTTATACTGTGTCTTATAGTCATAGCCTTGGTATGCCATAAGAACAATAAATCTATTTTGGTTCAAGCAAATGGATTTATCCGAACCCGTAGTTTTGCCCTGTTATGGTGTGGTTTTATAATTGCTGTTCCTTATTCACAGTTAGTAGGACATGGTAAATTTTTAGAATTACTAATGGGTAACGATTATCTAAGGGATTACAAACGAGTTATAGAAGAATTAGGGGAACTGCTGGGTTACCTTCTTATCATGGTTGGCAGTATAGAAGCCGTCTTGCAGAGAAAGGAAGATTAGTATGCATAAATGGTGGCGAAGAAGACAAACCCATATAAGGAGAAACATAAAAAACACTCGCCTTTTCAGGATATGGGGACACAAACTTTTTGAAAGCGTGCTATGGAGAATTGATAAAAAGGGTATTGCAGGAGGTCTGAGTCTCGGCCTGTTTGTAGCCTTTATGCCAACCGTTGGTTTCCAGATGATAATAGCAACTTTTGGGGCTATTTATTTTAAAGTAAATTTACCTGTCGCATTACTTGTTTGCTGGATTACAAATCCAGTGACCGCAATTCCGATTTACACTTCCGAATGGCGATTGGGCAGATATATACTTGAGGACTTTACACCCCTAAAGGAGGCTTTTGACCTTTACAATATTGAAGGCAGATCAGTAAAAATGATTCTCAACGGAATATATCTATGGACGGGTGCGATTGTTTTTTCATCTACCAGTGCAATTGCTGCAAATATTCTGACTAGATCAATTTGGAATCTCAGCACTAAAATAGGAAGGAAGTAAACATGCTGCGGTTTGATTTTGCATCCAGTCTCTTTTTCCCAAGCCTAGTAGTTAGTGCTCCGTTGGTCCGTACATTCCGCCCTACGACATACTATTCTAGCTAATTTCTGTACCGTAATGTTTAAGCCAACGTTTTTTCATCCAGCGAATGGCAAAAAGATCTCTTAATGACTTGAACAACCGATTCCAAACCCCATACTTAGCTTTACCAGCATTACGGGGAAAATGGGACACCGGAACCTCTTTTACCTTGAATCCCTGTATTTTAACCAATGTGGGCATAAAACGATGCATTCCTTCAAAAAGCATCAGATTTTCTAAGCACTCCCGCTTGTAAACCTTCAAAGGACATGCTGAATCATGTATATTTTCATCTGACAGCCAGTTTCGAACCCGATTAGCTACTTTAGTTGAAACTTTCCGCATCCATGGATCTTGCCTTTGTTTTCGCCAGCCGACAACCGCATCGCAGTCCCCTAATAATTCCATTAAAAGGGGGATTTCTGCCGGGTCATTCTGAAGATCAGCATCAAGGGTAGCAATTATTTGACCTTGCGCAGCGGCAAATCCAGCATTAAGAGCCGCAGTTTGCCCCTGATTGCGATCAAAAGTGATTACTCGAAGCCAAGAGTAATCTTCTTTTATTTTCCGTAAAATATTCAGGGTATTATCAGTGCTGCCGTCATCCACAAGTATCAATTCATACCGAATATCCAAATTTCCAAAAACATCATTAATCTGTTCTGTAAGCATTTTTACATTTTCCTGTTCATTGTGAGCAGGTATAACAATCGACAAGTTCAAAACGTCTGCATCTTTTACAATCAAATCTTTCATTAGAAAACTTTCATTTTTCTTCTGTTACTAGACTATCTTTTATTTCCTTCTGCGGTTGGGCAATTTCTTGCGTAAGTTCTGGTTGACTCTCCGCCGGTTTACGTCTGTATATCAGCCATATGTTCCTGAGATAAATTAAAGTTCCGGTGGATTGCCCAAGAATAAAGACGGGATCGCGGCGGTAAATCGAATATCCCAGCAGCATAAAACCACCCAGCAGCGATAACCACCAGAATGAGACTGGAATAACGCTTTCACCAACTTTTTCAGAAGCCACCCACTGAACCAAAAAACGTAAAAAGAACATCGCCTGAGCTATAAGACCGAAACCCACCCATATGGTTGTTGTATTGTACCAGTCGGGGGGTTGAGGCTCATAAGTTTCCAGCACATTCGTTGCACCAGCATACCTTTTGGATCCCAGTACATAAATATCATAATATTTACCTTCGTCATTATCTCCAAACGGAAATTGTATGCTAAGGTCCCGCATTCGAGGATGATGTAAGACAATATTTGGCGCCTTTTTCCTAGCCTCGGCCAGATGCTCTTTAAGAGATAGAACATATGCATCAGGGTTTTTTTCGAGAAAAGTGCGCAGATCTTCAATATTATCAGCCCGATGGATTGGCCGGTCAAAGTGATAAACAAGTGTTTCATCCCTTCCCTTATAATAGATAATTGGCGACTCGCCAATTTCGCTCACAACTGCTCTGGCAAATTTGGCTGGCGATATTTTCGGATTTTCCTGAGGCAAGATACTTCCGAATAACAGGAAAGTGAAAAAGCCGAAACCGACGCACTTTGCAACCATTGCTGCTGTCAGATTATAATGTCTATGTATAAAATAGATACCTATCAGTCCACCGACGATAAGGCTTGCTGAAGATAATATCAGCAAATCCGCGCGCCCAAATGGGTCAAAACAGATATATACCAATGCTAAAATCCCCATAAGAATGAATACGCTCGCCTGTATAATTGCAAGGATTTTGTCCTGCTTGGCACTGTCGCGGCCGAGCCTGATTTTGTCAGCCATAAGCGACCATGCAAGCCCCATCAAAATACTTATAATGGGCACAAGAGGCAGTAAGTAGTCAATTTTTTTCTTGCGTATCAGCGAGAACGCTATTATCGGTATAAGCACCATTAAAAAAAGATATATAATCCGTTTTCTCAGTTCTTTACGTTGTTTCATCTCACCCCAGAACGGCAAGGTAACCGCCACTCCGGCAGCAATTACCCATGGGAACATCAACGAAAAATAATGCGGTATATAGTAAAACGGTGACCGAGTAGAACGGCTGTAGTCAACAACATTGCGGCCAATGTCAGCTGTCCAAACTTCTCGAATGGCGGGCCAGCTTAAACGATCGATAAGCAATGCCATCCAACTTCCCCAAGGAAGGGCAAAAGCAAAAACTGCCCCAATTATCCACCCTGCCCGTGGACGGCGATCTGCATGCATAAAGTAACCTAATAAAACCAAAGGTCCCAGGAATATCAATGCTGCAGGTCCCTTAGCCAGCACTGCTAAACCTCCCGCTGTACCGACAAAAAGCCAAACCCAGTCACGTCGTTGTTTTCCGTAGAAAATAACTATAAGCAGGCAGAAGGCTACGAGCACCCAGAACGTCAGGTATATATCGACACGTGCGGTTCGGGCTTCGATGATGTATTTGAGAGTGAAAACATTAAACAAACCGCTCAGCAATGCTGCCTTATGGCCGAACATTAAAAAGCAAGATATCATTACCAGCAGTACGCCTGAAAAACCCATTATGGCCGACGGCAGGCGAAAAACCCATTCGTCCATAGTCCCGAATACCTTCTCAAAAATTCCTGCAACCCAATAAGGAAGCGGCGGTTTTTCTAACCTGATCGAATCGTTGAATTGCGGAACAACCCATTCCCCGCTGTCAACCATATTGTCCGCAGTGACTACTACTCTAGCTTCGTGGACGCTTTTTAGTTCAGGGTATTTCAACTGAACAAACATACTGAACCCGCCTAAAGCCACTACGAGAATTACACCCACACAAAATGCTATTTCCTTGCGTAAAGTTGAACGCTTTTCTACTTGAATATCTGATATTACATTCATAATGATTATGCTTTTATATAAATAACATTACCGCGACCCATTAAGAAGAAGCAGTTTACAATAACGCTTTCCAACTGTCCAACATAAAGTCGAGATGACGGCCTGTTAACTGAAATCTGTCGGGATGAGAGCTGCCAGCCAAAGTGTGGTACGTTTCGAAAAGATAGAATCGTTCGCCACATGATTTGCCCGAAGATGGTGCGATTATGGTAAGAGAGCAAAACGATAGAACTTTTGGCAGAGAGGTTTAGAGAGTTCTGGGCCAGTTCGGCGGAGAATATGCTGTTTTATTGGCGGCCCAAAGAAAACAGAGAGCGGTAGGATAGAACCGCCTCAAACGGCAGACTACCCAAAAACCGCCTTTTTGACGCAAATATGCGGATAATGAAAAAGCCCAGCCATTTTCATGACCGGGCTTCTTCGTTAATCTTAAACAGTGGTTTTTACGCCACTGGTTGTTTTTGGCTCCCCGAGAAGGGCTCGAACCTTCAACCTAGCGGTTAACAGCCGCTCGCTCTACCGATTGAGCTATCGGGGAATAAAAACAAAATTTATTGCTTTTTTAAAGAGATTAGAAATTAATCAGATTTTTGTTTTTTTGTCAAGTAATAACTTTAAAATAAATACAAGACTGGACAAAATTAAAGAAATTTATTATCATTTAAAGTTTATATTGTTTTGTACGATAAGAGTTTTGGCTGTTTAAGCATATTTCTTAAACTTTTAAATATTTTCTCATAGATCATATAAATCAAAATTAACGGAATAATAAATATATGGCTAGTAAAATACTTACATTTGGCGAATTCAAGATAGTCAAAAGGCTCGGCACAGGCGCCCGAAGCACCATATACCTTGCGCATGACCAGCAGAAGAAAAAGGATGTCGCCCTTAAAAGAGTAATCCTCGAACGTCCAGAGGATACCCGCATATTCGAACAGGTGGAAACAGAGTTCAAGGTCGCAAACAGGATCGACCACCCCTACGTTCGCAAATGCTACAAACTAAAGAAAAAAAGAAGCATGCTAAAAGTCAAGGAACTGTTGCTTTCCATGGAACTTTTCGACGGCGAAACACTCGAGGAAACAAAGACCCTCAGCCTCGTTGATGTCCTCCTCGTCTTCCGCATGGTCGCCAGCGGCCTGCACGCTATGCACCAGAAAGGATTCGTCCACTGCGACATTAAACCGAACAATATCATGATCAATAACACCGGCAGCATAAAGATCATCGACCTGGGCCAAAGCTGCCGAATCGGCACAACAAAACAGAGAATTCAGGGAACCCCAGACTATATCGCACCAGAACAGGTAAAAAGAAATTCTCTGGGACCAAAAACAGATATCTTCAATCTCGGCGCTACTATGTACTGGGCTCTAACCGGAGAGGCTATACCTACCATGATACCTAAAAATAACGGCAAGGTCGGAGATTTGAACTTACCAAAGGAAAAGAAACCACCGAAAAAAATTAGACCGAAAATCCCTCAGAAACTTTCTAACATCGTTATGTACTGCGTTAAAGACAAACTCCAGGACAGACCTCAAAATATGATGGAAGTGATCACGGAACTCGATACCATGGTACACGATCTTATTGGTGACAAAATAAATTTCAAAAATGCCGGAAATCGCAATAAAAAAACTAAAAAAAGCAGCCGAACTGAACTTTAAAGATAAATTCAGAAAAGGCAATATCATCGAGCTGCCGGAAAACGGCTCCGTCATCATGACAGGAGACATTCACGGCCACTTCAGAAACCTCGAAAGAATATTCGCCTTTGCCGACCTCGAAAATAACCCTGAAACCCATCTGGTACTGCACGAGATCATTCACGGCGGAAAAACAGATGAAAAAGGTGGATGCCTTTCCTACAAAGCATTACTTAAGGCAGTGGAAATGAAAATCGAATTCCCGGATCAGGTACATTTTCTGCTTTCAAACCACGACACTGCATACATCACCGGAAAAGAAGTTATGAAGGATAGTAGGAAAATGAATGAATCCATGGACGATGCAATAAAAAGAGAATTTCCTGAAAAACACGATATCTTTCAACAGCAAATAAAAGATTTTCTCCTTTCTCAGCCACTTGCGGCAAAAACTCCCAATGGAATAATGCTGTCTCATTCATTACCAGCTACCCGGCTGATCGATAAATTCGATACCGATATTTTCTATAAAGAGATCGAACTTGAAGATATTGAAAAAAACAAACCCGCCTACCTGCTGACCTGGGGAAGAAGGCACTCACAAGAACTTCTTGACAAAATGACTGAACTCACAAATGCCCAGATATTCATAACAGGGCACCAGCCTCAGGAAAAAGGCTTCAAACAGGTCGGTAAAAATATGCTTATCATCGCTTCGGACCATAATCACGGCTGCATCTTAAAATTCGACTCTTCAAAAGAATACGACCTTGAAGAATTAAAAAATAATATCATCCCCTTATCATCAATTACTTGAAAAATCTAAACAACTCTATACTATTAAATGTTCTAAATTTGCTTTTCTAATTCGGTAAAAATGTATGACACCAATATGGACCATATTATTAATTGCACTGACGGTATTGCAGCTGCTTTTTGCATTATACCTGACGTTACTCTTTCACAGGACACGTAAAAGATTTAACAAAAAAGCAAAACCAAACCACCAAAAAACGGTCGTTATCATCCCCTGCAAGGGCATCGACAATAACTTCGAAAAAAATATCTCTTCATTTTTCCATCTCGACCATCCAGACTACATGCTCTATTTCGTTGTAGAAGATGAAAGCGACCCCGCTTATGAAAAATTAAATTTCATGATCCGGAATTTAGAAAACCCCTCAAAGGCAAAAGATATCAAAGTCCTTATCGCAGGCTACGGCCAAGAATGCAGCCAGAAGATTCACAACCTCATTTACGCTTACAGGAATATCCCCGAAAAGATCGAAATACTCGCATTTGCAGATTCCGATGTCTGCGTAAACGAAAACTGGCTTAAAAAATTAATTTACCCCTTGAGAAGAAATATCATAGGTGCCTCCACAGGTTACCGGTGGTTTATTCCAATTGAAAACAATATCTCTACTCTGATAGCAACCACTTTAAATTCGAAGATCGCCCAGCTTCTTGGCAATAACAGGTTCGATCTAGCATGGGGCGGATCAATGGCAATGACCGTAGAAAAATTCAAAAAATTAAACATCGAAAAACTATGGCATAACGCACTCAGCGATGACTATTGCCTTACTTATGCCGTAAAAAAAGCCGGCCTGAGAGTAGAATACGTCTCCAATTGCCTCGTCCCTTCTTACGAAAAATTTACCTTCAGATCACTCTACGAATTCGCAAGAAGACAGCTTCTTATAACAAGAGTTTATAATTTTAAGACATGGCTGCTAGCCCTTTTCGGAAATATAATGGCTTTCTGCCAATTATGGATAATTCCATTAACGGCCATAACAGCCTGCCTGACTTCCGCTTCATACTGTATATTTCTGGTAATTCTTGCACTGATAAATATTTCAGCCCATTTCTACTCAGCTTTTCTGAGGAAAAAGATTGTCACTACTATGCTGAAGGAAAAAACCGATGAACTTGAAACTGCCGTGAAAACCGACCTGAGCTTTTTCTGGCTATGGCCTGCGATAATGCTGTTTTTCCTGACCTCTTCTGCTATCGGAAAAAAAATTACCTGGAGAGGAATTAAATACAGAATAATAAGCCCCACCGAAACGAAAATAATCGAAATTACTTGATCTTTGATATGTCCTTTTCGGGAGAGCCGACCAGATAGATCCTGTTCTTGCCACTTCTTTTGGCATCGTAAAGAGCTTCATCTGCCTTCTGAAAAAGTTCTTCAACATCAGAAGCATCTCTCGGATAACATGCCAGCCCACCGCTTATACTTAATACTCCCCTGCCCTGTTTACCTAATGCCTGAAGTTCAGATTTATTTATCTCATTTCTAAAACGGTTGGCAATAAATATTGCCTCATGAGGATGATCGGAAGCCTTGGCCCGCCTGTCTTCACCGGACTCTGCTTTCTTCTTGAGGTCGTCCCAGAAAAGAACCACAAATTCGTCACCGCCTATACGTCCTACCACATCGGTGGCCCTGCAACATCTTTTCATAACTATCGACGCTTCCTTTAATATCTCATCACCTGCAGCATGGCCGTAAATGTCATTATAATCTTTAAAGTCATCTATATCGAACAGAAGCAATGTCACTCTACCACCCTCGATTCGTGCATATTCCAATATCTGCCTGGCGAATTCCATGATATAACGCCTGTTTTTAAGACCCGTCAACTCATCTTCCGTTGCAAGCTTAACAAGGTGACGTATCTTTTCACTTTGATTCTTTTCTTCGAAATCCATCCCGAACAATTTCGGAGTAAAAAGCGTCTCGTAAAAATCCCAACCGTCCATCGGATATATCATATAATCATCAAAAACTTTATTCTCACCCTTCGCAAGGGAAACTGCATATTTCTCTTCATGCATCAAAGTAAAAAGAAAAAATTTTGCCTTTTCGAAAAGTTCTTTTAACATTTCCGCATCTTCTTTCAATTTCTTCAAAGGTTTCTTGAATTGCATGCACACGAATTGATACTTATCCCTCTTCTGGATTTTTTCAATCGCTGAAATATCCATAACTGAATCGAAGGCATGAGCGGGAATAAATGCTTTATCGCGAAATACCTCTTCTGCCTTACCGATCAGTAAAACCTTTTTACCGGATTGTAATTTACCTTCTAAATTCATCAACCTCTCTCTAAGTCAACCTGCAACACTATTTTACCTATTTTAACAATTAAAGTCAAATTAGCCGACAGACTAACCCTTTATTGCTCCTTTTCAACCTCCGGAAGGTTAGCAAGTATCTTCTCTGCCTGACCAGAATAAATGCTTTTTGGATAAGAGTTTACGAACTTTTTTAACATGTCCCTGGCCTCCTGAAGCTGTTTTTTGCTCTGTTCTGAATCTGAATCGGTCTGTTGCCATAATTTCTTCTTTACATGTGCTAACTCATAATAAGCTTTAATACCTGCATCTCTGTTACTATACTTCTCATGCAGTTTAGCTAATCTTTCCGCCTTCAAATGTTCATCTTCCAGAAGCTTCGCCTTGGCAAGCATTATATTATCCCGTAAAGGATGATCATCTTCCATTTCCTCAAGCAATTCATCCAGTTCTATTGCATAATCAAGGGCATGGGGATTCAAGTTCACAAATTTAGCCAGATACTCATCCCTTTCCCTGTCGCCTGTACGATTTTCCTGGCTTATGAGAACCCTTAATTCTTCGACCCTTCTTTTGATATCCTGCATTTTCAATTCATTGATAGCGCTCTTTGCGGATGGTTCAAATAATCCCGAAACTTTTCCCCCATCATATTCCTTTTCTTTTTTGACCTGATCGCTCCTGATCATCATCTTTGCCTCATCAAGCAGCCTGACCGCTTCATTGAATTGACCCTGACTTGCCCAATCCATCGCTATGCGCCACCTTGCCTCTATAGATTCCCTGCTCTCCCCGAACTCCCTGTATAGACGGTACCACAGCGCTCTGCTGCGCTCGAACGGATAATCACTGTAAAAACTCAATATCTCCTTCTGTTCCAGTATCTTCAGATCGGGACTGAATTCACTCAATACTGCCTTATAATACAACGCTATCGGCATCCTTTCACTTTTAGGCCGGTTATTTATGAAATGGTTGTACTTCTTAAAAAGCTCTTCACGCTTTCCCTGATACTTCATTTCTTCCGGTACAATAAACCATAAAGGCCACCTTCCTTCCGCCAAAGACGCCTGCAACTCCTCCTTTAACCTTTCACGAAGCGGGATCGGCTCGGTGGGATAAAAGAATCCCGCAAGATAATTTATCACAGATTCATTCGTTATTGTCCTGTCCAGGGCATCAGTGATCCTGTGATCGTAAAATTCAGGAACCTCTTCGGGATTGTACTTCGCAACGTAAAGCTGATAATCAAGCTCAGAAAACCCTATCCTCACCTCGAAAACAAATATCGAAAGAAGCAGGAACAAAAAGGTACTCGACCATATTAATCCAGGCCTGTACCTGGTAAAATGACCTATCCCAAGAACAAGACCAGCTATTGAAAGACCTATCAGCCATGCGCATAACCAGGGCAGGTAAGCAACCCCCCACTTTACCGGCTCAATAACTTCCGCCCTTCCCGAGATAGCCCAGTAAACGAGTTGAGGAGCACTGCATAAAGCCACCGCAATAAATCGGGATCGAAACCTCAAGGGCCTGCACGCAACTGCAAAACAGCTGATCAATATCACAATTGCAAGCATCGGAAGATTGGCAAAAAACAATGCAATAAAAGCGAACAATATGCTGTACTTGAAACTCATCAATTGTGACACCAGTACCGGCACTATCGCAATTATACCCATCAACATCCCGAGAACGAGTATCTGCCAGGGAAATTCGAATATATTCACTCCGCCGGTTACGAATCTTCCCACTTGCCATAATTCCGGATTACTTACTGTCTCCCAGCTGAATGTAAAAAAACTTCCCGAAACTATTTTAGACCATAAAAGACATGTCACTGCATAAAAAACGATCGTCAGCCACCAGCATGTGAGAACATTATTATGGCTGTAATGCAAAGTAGGTCCCACCGCAAGAAGCGACTTGGAACCTACCTTCTGGTTATCCTTTTTCTTTTTAAACATAATAATTCAGCAAAAAATTAAAATTTTCATATTTTAAGCTCTTATCCTGAGCTTTCCTTGGCTCTTGAATATAGATAAATATCTAGAAAATAGCAAAGAATTATTCAGACTATATTTCCTCTTATATCACATAAAGCCTTTATATAAAATTACTTAACCTTTACTTTGATTTATAGCCGAAATTGAATAAATCAGCTTTTTAAACACCGAAGCATTAATTTGAGACCCCTGCCGCCTCCGACAGCGTTTCGACTACTGCTGCACCGCATACCTCAAGCCTATCCCTGCTCTGATGTCCGCTTGCAACTAAGATGCAGTCCACTCCCATAACAGACGCCACTTCATAATCGTGCACCGTGTCACCAACAAGAACCACATCCTCTGGATGTTCACTGATCGACCTTAACAGATCCTTGCCGTTCTTGATCTTTCCTTCCGCATAATGATCATCCATCCCGACAATATTTTCAAAAAACTCCCTTATACCGAAATGATCCACCATCTCCTCCAGCATCTTCTGCTCATATGCCGACAATATGGAACTGGTAACATTTTCAGCCTTTAGTTCATGGATTACATCCATCGCATTTTCTCTCAAACCGCATTCAAGCCGCCTTGCATTATAATCCTCGATATATTCGGCTGCAATAACCTCAAAAGGCTCCTCCTCAAAATCGAATCCGAGTTTAGCGTAATAATCCTTAACCGGAAAACCGAACTCCCGTTGATAATCTTCAAAACTGATCGCGGACTTGTTATATCTCTTCAATATCCCGTTCAGTATTTGCGTACAGAGATGAGCATCATCGAACAACGTCCCATTCCAGTCCCATATAAAATGACTGTATTTTCTTTTATTTTCGATCATCTTTCCTTCTGTTTTTAAAGTCCCTGAATATTTTATAAGCTTCGTCTTCCGAAATATCACGCCATTTCACATAGGCACTTGCAATCGCAAAACTGTATCCACCCCGGACATTCGGGCAATATATCTTTTCCACGTCATCTTCCAGTGCCTTGATCGCCTTGGAATGTCCTGTCGGCACGGCAATATAAACCTTCTCAGCCCTGCAGTTTTTAACCGCCTCGATGGCAGTCTTTGTCGTAAATCCACTGGCAACGCCGTCATCAACGAGTATAATCTCTTTTCCTTTCAGGTTGATCTTCTCACCACCCCTGAACTTCGCAACCCGCCTTTTTACCTTTTCCTTTGTCTCTGCGATCTGTCTCTTTATATCCTCCTCGGGTAAATTAAACGAAGCCAGGAGATTATTGTTCAGTTTTAATGTTCCGTCGAATGCAACCGCCCCGAAACCGGCCTCGGGATTATTAGGGAAAGTCACTTTACTTACCACAGCAACTTCCATATCCAGACCAAGCTCACACGCCAACACTGCTCCCACCGGCAACCCGCCCGCAGGAATTGTAAGAACTATCGCATCACCTTTTTTAAAACTTTTTAAAAGCTCGGCAAGCTCACTTCCCGCATCTTTCCTGTCACTGAAAACGTGAACCTTGTCTCTCATATTCTTATTTTCTATCAGCATAATCTCAGCTCACCAGTCTTTTTCTCAACCTCTTATTAGCAAGAAAACCAAATACGATTATAAATACGATCACATAACCGACATCATAAAGCAAACCGGGATGAAAATCCAGCAAACTCGCAGCCCTTACAAGCCTAACCGAATGCGTCAACGGCACCAGCTCCGAGATCGGCCTGACCACCCTCGGAAGATTCTCTATCGGAAATACTACCCCGGAAAAGAAAAACATCGGAGATATGAATCCCGTAAAATAAAAATTAAAATGGTTAATCGTCTTGATAAATGAAGTCACAAAAAGTGAAAGTGTCCCGAACATTGTCCCTGTAAGCATCCCCACTATAGGAGCAAGCAAGCTCCCTGGAAGCGGCACTACCCCGAACAACGCAAGAATGACTAGAACACAAAACGAAAAGAAAAATCCCTTCGTCCCCGCCCAGAGTATTTCACCTACTATCAGATTACTGGCGGTTATGGGAGCTGCCAGCATCCCGTCATATACCTTCTCGAATTCAAGCCTGATAAAAGCTCCGAAACTGCACTCGAACGCCGAGGTAAACATCGCAGTAGTCACCAGCAATCCCGTGCCGAGATATTGTATATATTCCACTCCACCTACCGGCTTAGTGATATATTTCCCCAATCCCAGGCCTATACCGCCTAAAAAAAGCAACGGCTCAACGAACGGGGGCAAACCGTTACTTATAACATTCTTGCCGTAAACTTTCATATGCCGATACCAGACACTGTAAAGCCTTACCGCTAAAGATGGATATTGCCTTTTACTGGAACTCATTCAGCCTCCTTCCCGTCGCTTTTAAAAATACATCTTCAAGATTTGACTGTCTCAGATGAAAAAATCCTCCAGGCAGTCCGTCCGCTATCGCCCTGAGACTCTCAATATCCTTACTGTAAAATCTTTTCAGCTCGTGACTGTCATCGACCCTTACCCCTTCTGGGACTTTTCGGGCAACGGAGTCACCGGCTTCTTTATCCACTACTTCAAGCACATATCCCTCTATATTATCCCGCAAAAGGTCGTCGGGCCTGCCTTCCATTATCTTCTGCCCTTTATGCATTATCAAGACCTTGTCACAAAGCTGAAAAGCCTCTTCCATATAATGTGTGGTCAAAAGCACCGTCACTCCCTTCTTTTTCAGAGATCTTATCTTCTCCCATATAAGATGCCGGACCTGAGGATCCAAACCGGTAGTCGGCTCATCCAGTATCAGCAATTTCGGATCATGGATCAACGCCCTTGCGATCACAAGCCGCCTTTTCATACCGCCTGAAAGCTCCTTGATCTTAGAATTCGCCTTCTCCCGCAGTTCCATAAAACCAAGCAGCTCTTCTATCCTGCTCTTAAAATCTTTTACAGAGAGATTATAGAACTTCGCATAAATATTCAAATTTTCAATGACATTCAGCTCATCGTCTAGATTGTTCTCCTGCTGCACCACACCCGACAGATATTTAATGGAAAGCTCATCCCTGCAGGGATCGTAGCTGAAAACTTCCAGCTTGCCTTCACAGAAATTATCCCTTTCGCACTTCCCGTAGATCATCTTCATTATGGTCGTTTTGCCGGCTCCGTTGGGGCCTAAAAAGCCGTGACAGCTGGCCTCTTCAACCTCGAAACAAAGGTCACGCACCGCCCGTACATCGCCAAATGTTTTATTTACATTTTCAACACTTATTACTGCCATAATTATTTTTTACTTTCGAAATATTCCTCTTTCAACATTCCACAGCATATCAAATCCCGATACTCACCGAGCCTTTTTACATGCTGTCTTAAATTGCCCTCGAATTTCATATTCAATTTTTCCACAACTCTACCCGAAGCCGGATTGGTATGAAAGTATTGAGCTTCGATTTTATTCAAATTTAATTCCTCGAACCCGAATTCGATAAGTTTGCCTGCTGCTTCAGTTGCATAGCCGTTGCCCTGAAATTTCTTAGTTATCCAGTAACTCAATTTTCCCAATTTGTATCTTTTTTGCAGGTTTATATTTATACCGCCGATAAGCTGTGCATTCTCTTTAAGGTCAATTGCAAAGCAATAGCCGGTTCCGTCATCCGATCTTTTTTTACAACTCTCGATAAACTCAACTGCATGTTTTCTTTCATAAGGAATCGGCAGGGTTAAGGTATTGTAAGCCATCGTTTTACTATTCAAATATTGCTGTAATTGATCAATATCCTTTTCGCCAAAATTTCTCAAGATCAATTTTGCCGTTTCAAGTTTAATTTCATTTTTCATTTTTTATTCTTCATTATCAGTCCTAATATTTTCGAAAATATGTTATAAGAACATACAAGTTTTTTTGCAATTTAAAGCTTTCTAAATTTCATTGACTCTTATGTAGATTTTAAGAGGAATTTAAGAAATACCTTAAATATCCTTACCAGTAAAGATTCATCAATTAAACTTCCATTTAGGCAGTAATAACTCAGGGAAAGATCAGACACTCATTTTAATGAGGTTTAAGCAATTTCAGGAAATCAGGTTGAGGGTTTGTCTGACCAGAGCATTATGTGGAGTCTGTTTGAGAAAGAATAGCCTGTTTTTTTGCAGAGATCGGCGACCATTGGTGCTTTTCCGAGGAGTTGTTCTCTTGTTCGTGCCTGCGGCATGAGGAGTATGTTTTCTTTGCCGGGGTTGTCGAGTTTTGCGATGAATTGGTTTACCTCTTCGATGTCTTCTGGTTTGTCGATGACGAATTTCAGCTGGTAGTCGCCGATTTTCATGTACTTGTTGATGACGCGGTATTTTGCAGCGTATTTTCCTGAGTTTGAGAGTTTCGGACTGATGCTGATGAGGTCGAATTTCAGGCCGGGGATGAATTTCAGGGCCGAGGTTTCGATAGTGATGTGCTTGCCGAGTTTTTTGAGTTCGTTTATGAGTGGGAGGATCTGATTGTCTTTTAAAGGTTCGCCGCCGGTGAGGATTATGTGTGTGCATGGGTATTTGGCTACTTCCCGGGTAATCTGTTTTATGGACATTTCTTCGGCGTCTTCTTCGTTCAGGGCATGTTGTGAATCGCAGTAGATGCATTTTAGGGGGCAGCCTGCGATGCGGATCAAAACTGCGGGAGTTCCGGTTAGTTTTCCTTCGCCCTGTAGTGAATAGTATATTTCAGTAATTTTCATTTTGTTTCTCCCGGTATTTTACAGGGTCCTTTAAGTTGTTTTGTGCGAAGCCTTTGAGTCTTAATCTGCATGCGTCGCATCTGCCGCAGCTTATTCCGTTTTCGTCCGGTTCGTAGCATGAATGTGTCAGTGAATAGTCGAAGTTGAGTTCTATTCCTTTCGCAATTATTTCGGCTTTTGTCATTTTTATTATGGGTGTGTGGATAGTGTATTTTCCCTTGCCCTCGGTTGCAGCTGCAGTTGCGAGGTTTGCAGTTTTCTGGAAGGATTCAATGAATTCGAGGCGGCAGTCAGGGTAGCCGGAATAGTCGACGGCGTTTACACCGATGAAAATGTCGAAGGCGTAGATGGTTTCGGCAAAGGCAAGGGCATAGCTTAAGAATATGGTGTTGCGTGCGGGGACGTAGGTTTTCGGTATTTCTTTTGAATCTTCGGGGCGGTTTTTTGGGACTTCTATGGAGCTGTCGGTTAAAGCAGAGCCACCGAACTGGGCGATATCAAGTTTTATAATTCTGTGGGATTTTACGCCTGTTTTTTTTGCTATTTTTTTTGCGGAGTTTAGTTCGAATTTGTGTCTCTGGCCGTAGTCGAAGGTGATGGCGTAGATCTCATAGCCGGCGTTGTTGGCTATTGCGAGTGTGGTGCCGGAATCGAGCCCGCCTGATAACAATATTACCGCTTTTTTGGATGTCATTTTTTTATCTCCTTTCAGCATAAGATAAGAGAATATACTATAAAATATGGTCGAATAAAAGTTTTGTGTTTTGAATTTGACAGACGATGGGTGCTTGTCTATTTTAAAAAAATTCGTTATAATATAAAATTAATCATAAACGAGGCAAATATGGCAGATAAAGTGAAGCTGGAATTGTTCGATAATCCTAGGCGCGGGCGTGATTATGTTATAACTATCCGGGTGCCTGAGTTTACTAGTGTTTGCCCTAAGACGGGACAGCCGGATTTCGGTACGATAACGATAGAATATATTCCCGATGAGAAGTGCATAGAACTTAAGAGTCTGAAGTTCTATATGCAGAGTTACAGGAACGAGGGGATATTTTATGAGAGCCTGACGAACGAGATACTGGATGATCTGGCAGGTGTGTGTGAGCCGAGGTGGATGAAGGTGACTTCGAGTTTTACGCCAAGGGGCGGAATAACTACGGATGTTACTGTGGAATATGAAGCGGAAAATAAAAAGGAATGAAGATGGCTATTACATTTCATTGTGAACATTGCGGTAAGGAAATAAAGACGAAGGAAGAAAACGGTGGAAAGAGGGCCAAGTGTCCTTATTGTAAGAATACGATATATGTGCCTAAGCCGGTTTCGGAGAAGGAAGTGGAGGAGCTTAAACTGGAGCCTGTTGATGAAGAAGAAGAGAAGCGTAAGCGGGAGCTGCTTAATCAGACATACAGGATACAGGAGGACATATTAAGTCAAAAGGAAGTGCCGGCTAAAGGAGCTGAGACCGGCGGCGAAGAAGAAAGGAACATTGGAGAGCCGGAGCTGAAGTCTTTGATAATCAATTTCATACGTCAATCTGCGAACGGGAATATGCATGATGCGGAGGCGACGGTAAAGAAGATGAGGCCTCATTCCAGACAGGCACTGGATCTGCTGGATGATATGGCGACCAGTGATGTTCTGGAGGGTGAACTGGATGATATTCCGCCAGGAGTTTTGTCCGGATACATCAGAAATCTTCGTTCTAAATTAAAATAAATTCATCCAGGTCCGAGAAAAAATAATTTTGCAGTGCGGTATTGGTGTGTTTTTATCGGGCCTTAAAATTTATGCAATTTGAAATCAAGCCGTTTTTGTACTCTTCCGAATTGTTTTTTATGATTTAAACAAAGAAATTAAAAATTAATCATAAAAATGCATGGAAGGGACATATCATGGTCGATAAGAAAAGAACTTTTGTTCATGTCACTCATGAAGCGGCGCGAAAGATCGGTGGTATTGGTGCAGTTCTTGCAGGATTTTTCACAAGTAAAAAATATCTTGAGAAGATCGACAGGTCCCTAGTCGTCGGGCCTTTATTTGACACTTCGAAAGGGATAGATGAAAGGCTTGAGGATGGTAAGGTTCTGTATTCGTCAATAGATGGATGTTATGAATCGGAATACAATTCGCTCTTTCAGAAGATAGAGAATATTTTCGATACGCGTATAGTTTACGGGGTGAGGGAATTCTGTGATCATGGGACGGGTGTTAAGAGCAATGCCGAGGTGATTCTTTTCGATGTGAGATCGATGAACGAAAATTTAGTCAATCTTCTTAAGGGGGAGATGTTCAGAAATTTCGGTATATGCAGCGACAGGTATGAGGATATCTGGGAGTTCGAGCAGTATGTAAGGCTTGCACCGGCAGCAGTTGCGACTTTAAAAGAGATGGGGGCAATGAATGGGAACAGCTATGTGATCGCCCATGAGTTCATGGGAATGCCGACCGCCCTGGCGGTGAAAGTCGATCCTTCCATAGAGGTAAAGACGATTTTCTATGCACATGAGGTTGCCCCGATCCGGCTGCTGGTGGAAAAGCACCCGGGTCATGACACGATGTTTTACAATACATTGGAAGAGTCGAGAGAAAGCGGGCTTTATATCGATGATGTTTTCGGTAGTCAGGATGATTATTTCAAGCATCCGCTTGTTAAGGCGGCTCGGTTCTGTGACAGTATTTGTGCAGTGGGTGATCATGTTGCTCATGAGATGGAATTTCTCGCACCAGATATCGACAAGTCTGATATCAATGTTGTTTACAATGGGATACCGGCGTTTAAGATAGATATAGACGAAAAGCTGAAGTCTCGTGAAAGGCTGGTAAATTACAGTCAGAATCTTTTCGGGTACAGGCCCGATCATATATTTACTCATGTCACCAGGCTTGTTAGCAGTAAGGGATTATGGAGGGATCTTAAGGTACTGGAAAGGCTTGATAAAAAATTCGGTTCTGAAGGTAAGAGCGGGGTGATGTTTCTTCTTTCTACGCAGTGTGCACAGAGAAATCCGGAGGATATCGAAAGGATGGAAAGGGATTACGGATGGCCTCTGGCTCACAGGGAGGGTTATCCCGACATGAACGGAGGCGAGGCGGATTTTTATCCTTTGATACAGAAATTCAACGCTAAAAGCAGGAACATAAAGGCGGTATTTATAAATCAGTTCGGGTTCGAGCAGAAATACTGTGGGCATAAGATGCCTGAAGGTATGGAGTTCATGGATATTAGAAAAGGCTGTGATGTAGAGTTCGGGATGAGTATTTATGAGCCATTCGGAATAGCTCACCTGGAGGCGCTGAGTTTCGGGGCGGTATGTGTAATATCGAACGTTTGCGGATGTGAGGGATTTATTCGAGATGTCACCGACGGCAGAGGAAGTGAAAATGTGATAGTTGGTGATTTTCTGGATTATAATCATGAGCTTGAAAATATAAAACCAAAAGATGTGGATGAGGTGATTAGGAGGGAAGTTGAAGAAAGGGAAAGTGCCAGAATCGCAGACGAGCTTTACAAGAAGCTTCCCAAGGGATTTTCTGAGATGCAGGAAATGCTGGAGAAAGGTTTCGAGGTTGCCATGAAGATGAGTTGGGATATTGTATTCGGCAATTATGTCAGCAAGAGTCTGGAGGCGATAGATAATAAAAAGAACATTCCAGCGATTAGCGAATATATGTTTAATTGATGTATTTGTACAAAGCTACTTGACCCGGCTTTTGCAAAGGTATAAACTTCTGGACTATGTCTAGGGAAGAAAAAAAGCCGGTAATAGGAATAATCGGAGGAATCGCTTCCGGAAAAACCACGGTTGCGCGGGAATTCGGGAAGCTGGGATGTGAGGTAATTGAGGCAGATAAACTGGCGCATGAACAACTTGAGAAAGATGAAGTAAAAGAAAATGTAAAAGAGGAATTCGGTGAGGAAGTTCTTGAAAACGGAAACATAGATAAAAAGAAACTTGCAGAAAAAGTTTTTTCCGACCCGGCGAAAATAAAGAGATTAAACGGTATCATTCACCCCCCTGTTTTGCAGCGAACCAGTGAGTTGATAAAAGAGTACCAATCCCGAAATGACGTAAAAGGAATCGTACTTGATATGCCGCTGCTTGCAGAAGTGGGATGGGATAAAAATTGCGATTTTGTGATATTTGTTGATGCCGATGAGGAAATTCGGCGTAAAAGAGTGCGAAAAAGCGGTAAAATTGACGAAAAGAGCTTAAAAAACAGAGAAAATTTGCAATTTTTACTGGACAAAAAGGTATCTATAGCCGATTATATCATCGAAAACAATTCTGGCTTATCGGAATTAGTCAGGCAAGTCGCAGGACTCTTCTCAAAAATAAAGAAAATGTGATTGGGGTTTTTTCGGGTAAGGAACCAATGCCCAAGTTTACAAAATAGCAAATTGTAGCTTTTTAAATTCTATTCTATGTAATATTTCTAATCGGATTTAGAAAGTTTGATTTAAATAATTTCAACAGTTAAAAGAGTGATTTAGAGTAATCGAAGGAGTAGTTATGGCGAAGGCCTCTAAGAAAACTACAAAAAGAAAAAAGAAAACAAAAAAGGAAGAAGAAATGGAAGAAAAAGAATCCTCTGTAGAAGAAAAGTCCAAGGAGCAGGAAGTAAAATCTGAAGAAAAGAAATCAGATAATAACGAACCTGTAGAAAAAGACGAAGAGAAATCTTCATCGAAGTCTAAAAATAATAAATCAAAATCCAAGAACGGTAACGGCAGAAAAGGGAAGAAGAAAAACAACAATAAAAATAACGGCAAGAGTAAAAACAATAATGATAATAATGGTAAAGCTGTTACAGAGGAAGATGAGAGTACTCACGCTAAATACGAGCGGATAAAGAAACAGAAGCTATATCTTACCGACCTTCAAAAGATGACGGTTTCGGAACTGCATGATATAGCCAAAAAGGAAAATATTAGTGATTATACAGCGTTGAAGAAACAGGATCTTATTTTCCGCATACTTAAAGAGAGGATCCGCCAGAGCGGCCTTATGTTCGGTGAGGGTGTGCTTGAAGTGCTGCCGGACGGTTACGGATTTCTGAGAAATACGCAGTATAACTATCTTTCCTCTCCGGATGATATTTATGTTTCGCCCTCTCAGATAAGAAGGTTCGGTTTGAGGACTGGTAATATTGTATCCGGTCAGATCAGGCCTCCGAAGGATTCAGAGAAATACTTTGCCCTTTTGAGGGTTGAGGCGATCAATTTCGAAGATCCGGATAAGCTGGCAGATAAATTAGTTTTCAGTGACCTTGTACCACTTCATCCTGAAGAAAGGCTTATCCTGGAGACCACCCCGAACGAACTTAGTACTAGGATAATCGATCTTATTACGCCGGTGGGACTCGGACAGAGGGGACTTATCGTTGCTCCACCAAGAACCGGGAAGACGGTACTGCTTCAAAAGGTAGCTAACGCAGTAAGTGCCAACAGTCCGGATGTTAAAATGATCGTACTTCTTATAGACGAGCGTCCCGAAGAAGTGACAGAAATGGAAAGAAAGACGGCAGAGGACGTGGAGGTGATAAGTTCTACATTCGATGAGCCATCTTCAAGGCACTGTCAGGTTGCAGAGCTTGTGATCGAGAAGGCAAAGAGGATGGTGGAATACGGCGAAGACGTGGTAATACTGCTTGATTCGATAACCAGGCTTGCCAGGGCTTACAATACCGAGATGCCTCACTCCGGAAAGATACTTACCGGTGGTGTAGATGCAGGTGCGATGCAGATGCCCAAGAAGTTTTTCGGTGCTGCAAGGAACGTCGAAGGCGGCGGTTCTCTGACGATATTTGCAACTGCGTTGATCGATACCGGTTCAAAAATGGACGAAGTTATTTTCGAAGAATTTAAGGCAACAGGTAACATGGAACTGCATCTTGACAGAAGACTTGTGGAAAGAAGGACTTGGCCTGCGATCGATATCAGCAGGAGTGGCACTCGAAGAGAAGAACTGCTGCTTGATAAGAAAGAGCTTGAGCTTGTTTACAGGATCAGAAAAGTTCTCAGTGAGATGAACCCGATCGAAGCGATCGAACTGCTTAAGAGCAGATTACAAAAATGCAATAGCAATGCAGAATTTTTGATGACCCTGAATCTTGATAAATAAAGTATCGATTTCAACAAATTGTTGCTTTGTAGAAAAATTTGATTATATTATAAAGTTCCGGCATTTCGGTGATCTGCCGGAATTTTTTATTAAGTTTATGGTTTAGTGAACGGGTATTGAGATGAAAGAACAACTTTCAAAAGTCTATGAACCGAAAAAACTGGAAAAATCAGCGGAAATACTTTGGAACGAAGGTAATTATTTCCATGCAGAGCCGACAACCGATAATGAATCTGCTTATACTATAGTAATCCCTCCGCCGAACGTAACCGCTGCTTTGCACTTGGGTCATGCGCTTAATAATACGCTTCAGGATATTCTTATCCGGTATCACCGGATGAAAGGTTTCAATACGCTGTGGATGCCGGGAACTGACCATGCCGGTATCGCTACGCAGACGGTTGTGGAAAAGAGACTTTTGAAAGAGCAGGGAAAGAGGCGGACGGACTTTGAGAGGGATGAATTCGTTGAGCACGTACAGGACTGGAAGGATGAATACGAAGAGAGGATAATCAATCAGTTAAAAAGCATGGGCTGCTCGTGCGACTGGGAACGGACGCGTTTCACCATGGATGAAGTTTGTGCTAAAGCGGTTCGGGCGAACTTTTATAAGTTATTTAAAGACGGTTTGATATACCGGGGAAAGAGGCTGGTGAACTGGGACCCTGCCACTGAGACTGTACTTGCAGATGACGAAGTGGAGCATGAGACGGTAGAAGGTCACTTCTGGTATATGAAATATCCGCTGGTTGAGCCGATCCGTTTCGAAGGTGAGAGGATAGAGCATGTCACGGTAGCGACGACACGGCCCGAAACGATGTTAGGTGATACGGCAGTTGCGATAAACCCGAAGGACCCGAAGGCAGATATGCTGGTGGGCAAGAATGTCAGGCTGCCTATCGTGGGAAGGGAAATACCGATCGTGGCTGATGATCTTGTTGTGCTGCCTGATGAGAAAAGTGATGATGAGAAGGCGAAATTCAGCACGGGTTTTTTGAAGGTAACACCTGCTCACGATCCGAATGACTGGGAGGTTGGATTGAGGCATGATCTGCCGGTGATAAACGTGATGGCACCTGACGGTTCGATAAGTGACAAATACGGCTGGGAAGACTGTAATAACGATGCCGAGTTTTTGCTTGGAATGGACAGATTCGAGGCGAGAGAGGCGATCGTTGAATGGTTCCGAGGTGAAAATCTTCTGGAAAAAGTGATGGAGTATACTCATGAGGTTGGGCACAGTTACAGAAGTCACGTGCCTATAGAGCCTTATCTTTCCGATCAGTGGTATATAGCGGTTAAAAAGCCGATCGAAGATTTAAAGGAAAAATTCGGTTCGGAGATGATAGACGGGACGGATATACCTGTAAATTCGCTTGCAGGACTTGCACTTAAGCCGCTTTTAGACGGTGATCTTAATTTTACCCCGGAACGTTACGCAAAGACATATCAGACGTGGCTGGAAAATTTAAGGGACTGGCCTATAAGCAGACAGTTATGGTGGGGGCATCAGATACCGATATGGAAGTGCGAAGAGTGTGAAGAATACACTTGCGGCGAGGAAGATCCGACAGAGTGCCAGCACTGCGGGAGTAAGAATATAGAGCAGGACCCGGATGTATTGGATACGTGGTTCAGTTCTGCGTTGTGGCCTTTCAGTACGCTGGGCTGGCCCGAGGAGACTGATGAATTGGAAACTTTTTATCCGGGTGACGTTTTGTGTACTGCAAGGGAGATCATTACTCTGTGGGTAAGCAGGATGGTGATGATGGGACAGTACTGTGTGGGTGACATACCGTTTAAGGATGTTTATATTCATGCAATGATACAGGACGGAGAAGGCAGGAAGATGAGCAAAAGCCTGGGTAACGGGATCGATCCGCTTGTGATCATTGACAGTCACGGTGCAGATGCGATGAGGTTTACGCTCGCGAGTATGACGACGGATACGCAGGATGTCAGGATGCCGGTGGAACTGATGGAGCTTCCGGACGGTAGGAAGGTGAATACGTCGCCGAAGTTCGATATCGGAAGGAATTTCTGTAACAAGCTGTGGAATGCCAGCAGGTTCGCGATGATGAACCTCGAAGGTGTGAAGCCGGAAGATTTCGATGCTGGAAAATTGAAGCCGGTGGACAAGTGGATATTATCGAGACTTGCGACAACCGTTAAGGAAGTGACGGAAAAGCTGGATAATTATAAGTTCAATGAGCCGGTGGATATTCTTTATAAATTCTTCTGGAACGATCTTTGTGACTGGTATCTGGAATGGGTCAAGCCGAGGATGGATAATGAGGATAAGGGAGTTGCTCAGAATGTGCTTGCATTCGTGCTGGATCAGTCGCTCAGGATGCTTCATCCTTTCATTCCGTTTATAAGCGAGGGGATATTTCAGAAGCTGAATGAAGTCGCACCTGAAAGGACGCTTGAAGGCATATGGGAAGGTAAGGCTTCGAATGCGCTGGTTTGTGCAAAATGGCCGGTGGCTGAGGATGAACTGATAGATGAGAAAATAGAGAAAAAGATCGAGGTTATCCAGGGAGCTATAAGCGGGATAAGAGAATTAAGGAGTAAGTATAATAAGACGCCGAAGGAACAGCTGAAAGCTTCGATAAATACTTCTGAAGATATGAGTGAAATACTGAATGAAAATGTAGAGCTGATATCGAATCTTGCCAACCTCGAAGAATTTAACTCTGGAAGTAACATCGAGAAGCCGGAAAAGGCAGCTGCTACTATAGTCGGGCAGATGCAGGTTTATCTGCATGACGCGATCGATATGGAGATGGAACGAAAAAGGCTTAACAAGCAGAAAGAGGAGATTGAGAAAGGAATACGGTCTTGCGAAGGTAAGCTGGGCAATGAGAATTTCGTGAATAAGGCAAATCCTGAGATCGTTCAGCAGACCAGAGACAGGCTGACTGATTATCAGAGGCAGATGGAGGCTATAGAAAAACATCTTGCGGAATTAGAATAAATCAGAATAATGGATTTTTCAGTGCAGGACGAACCGTCCTTTTTTCGGAATATCTATCGTTTGGAATATTTTGTTTTACAAAAATCAATATTTCGATAATAATGATATTGTTATTTTTTGAGGGACTCGACGATGGATATTCCGGTTGAACTTTCCAGAATCATAATAAATGAGACGGCAGACCAGCAGATAATCGTACTGAAGGAAAAAGAGGGAGAGAGAAGCTTTCCGATAGTGATAGGGATAGTGGAGATATTCGCTATAGACCGGAGGCTTAAAGGTATCAAGACGCCGCGGCCGATGACGCATGATCTGCTGGCGAGTGTAATAGATAATCTCGATGCCGAAATCGAGAAGATCGTTATCAATGATCTGCTACATCATACCTTTTATGCTAAGATATACCTAAGAACCGACGATGAACTGATCGAAGTGGATTCCCGCCCTTCTGATGCGATAGCTTTGGGGGTTGCGACAGAGACGCCTATTTTTGTTGCTGATCATGTTTTTGAGAAGGTTCTTTAGAGAACAGTGAATGTATGAGAATGATACCGACTGCGATGCAAAGCATGGAATCCGCTATATTGAATGCTGGCCAGTGTTTTCCGGGCCAGTAAGTTACGTCGATAAAATCTCTTACCAAACCTTCGTTGAAAATCCTGTCGTAGAGATTGCCTGATATACCAGCTGTGAAAAGACCAAGAGCAACCTGAAATATCCTTCCTTCGGAATTAGTGAAGAAAAAAATTCCTATTACAATGACCAATGCCACTGCAGAAACCAGGGTGAGTATAAATGTTTTGCCCGAAGCAATGCCGAAGGCTGCCCCGTCGTTTAGTGCCACAATAAGTCTGAAAAAACCGTCGATTACAGAGTAGGACATAGTCGGTTTTTGTTTCAGCCAGCTGAAGACCGCAGCTTTTGTCCAAAGATCTGCAATCAAGCCGAGGATGAATATTGACCAGAAGATCAAATGTCCCTTTTTGTCTGGGAATTTTTCCGATTTTAAAAAAGCCCAGAAATTACATTTCCGGGCTAATGTTTGAGTTTTATCCTGCATTTATTTTGCTTGCCTGGAATATTTCGTAATAAGTTTTAAGAGAATCTCACGTCTGGGTTGTTCGGGGTTAATTTTAAGCGATTTTCGCCAAAAATCTATGGCTTTTTGCTGTAATTCGGTGTCGCCCGCTTTTTTTCCTTCCATCATGTATGCAACACCGAGTCCTTTAAGTGCTTCCCAGTTTTCAGGGGCTATATCAAGGGCTTTCTGGTAGCTTTCCTTTGCCTTTTCGATGTCTCTTGTGCTTAGGTATGTGAAGCCGAGATCGACGTATGCAGCGTCATTTTCAGGCTGTTTTTCGACCACCTGAATGAGGAGTTCCTTTGCGGGTTCGATTCTTTTAGTTCCGACGTATGCGACTGCCAGAGAGTGCATGATATCGGGATTGTTGCTGTCGATCTCCAGTGCCCTTTTGTAGGCGGCTATCGCCTTATCGAGATCTTCCTGCTGTTCGTAGAGGTCGCCGAGGAGCTTCTGTAGTTCATAATCGCCGGGATTTATTTTTTGAGCCTCTTTGCCGTATTCGAGTGCGTTTTGGTAATCCTGGAGTTGGTAATAGGAAACGGCTGCGTTTTTGTGTGCCTCGAAATGGTCGGGTTTTAATTCGCAGGCCTTTGCGTATGCTTGTACTGCCTGGGTAAAGTTTTTCATTATCTGGTAAACTCTGCCGAGGTTAAAGAAATCCTCAAATGAATAGGGATTGAGGCTGGTGGCTTTTTCGTAGGATGCAGCACTTTTTTCGTAGGCCTGCATATCCCTGTATATCTCGCCTAGCATGGAATATGCGAGGGAGAAGTTTTCGTTAATTTCCACGGCCTTGTTGAGTTTTTCCACTGCCTGGTCGTTTTTCCTGTCTTCTTTCAGCATTACGGCATCGACGTAGTATTCGACGGCCTGTTCTTCACTTGTTTCTGTAACCTGTTGCTGCTGGCAGCCGGTAATGAGAATAGAAATAATAATACTGAATACCAAGACCCCTGCGAGCCAGCACTTATTAAGTTTTGACATGATATCGGTTCCTTTCCATAGGAATTTTCATCGCTGAAACAGTTAATAAATCGGCACTACATCCAATTAGCGGGCGATTATATCAGAGTAGGTAGCTCTGTCAAAGAAATTCACAAACTAAAATCGACCTATTAATACATCGAGATATAGTTCGTAAATACTTGAAAAATGTTCGTGAAATCGGGAATAAGAATCATTAATGAACCCAGAGAATAGCTTATCAGAGAGTTCAGCTGGTGTTTTGTAATTTATTTAGGTTGAAAGAATTTTCAGAGATAGTGTTTATTTATAACATTGACACAGGAAGTTTAAAGTTATAAGATACTGGTCAATTTTTAAAAGCGATATAGTTTATGGTAATAGGATGCAGACGGTTTGTTATCGTCTGTTTTGTTATATAAGAGAGGTTTTTATATGAGCGATAGAAAAGCAGAGTTGAGGCGTAGACCTTTTATGCTGATAATCAGGGACGGATGGGGGTATAATCCCGATCCCGATAAGGATAAGTACAATGCGGCAAAGCAGGCAAAAACACCTGTGGATGATATGCTGATGCAGGAATATCCTAACTGTATTATCGAGACGAGCGGCGAGGCTGTCGGGCTTCCTGAAGGTACGATGGGAAACAGCGAAGTAGGGCATCAGAATATCGGTGCCGGCAGGATGGTGCCTCAGGAATCTGTCAGAATAAGCAACACGATCAAAGAAGGTTCGTTTTTCGATAATGAAGAATTCAACAAATGCGCAGATTATATAAAGGAAAATAACGGCAAGCTGCATTTGATGGGGCTTTGCAGTGATATCGGTGTGCATTCGAAACTGGACCATCTTTACGGTCTGCTTGAATTTGCAAAAAGAAAGGGAATCGAGGAAGTTTATATTCACGCTTTCACAGACGGAAGGGACTCCCCTCCCGACAGCGGAAAAGGATATTTGAAGGATATACAGCAAAAGGCAGATGAGATCGGAGTCGGTAAGATAGCCAGTATTGTAGGCAGATTTTACGCGATGGACCGAGACAGCAGATGGGAGCGAGTGCAGAAGGCCTATGAGATGCTGAGGCTGGGTAAAGGCAACAAGGAAAAGGACATTCAGAAGGCAATGCAGAACAGTTACGACAACGGCGTGACGGATGAATTTGTTGAACCTACGGTGATACTGGATGATGAAGATATGCCGACCGCTACGATAGATGACGGTGATGGAGTGATTTTCTTTAACTTTCGCGGTGACAGGCCCAGAGAACTGACGAGGGCATTCGTCGAACCTGATTTTACGGAATTCGACCGGTCTGTTGCTCCGGATGTTTATTATGTCTGTATGACGGAATACGATGCTACTATTCCTGCTCCTGTGGCGTTCAAGAAGCCACCGAAGATGAAGAATATTTTCGGTTCTTATCTTTCAGATCTTGGCTTGAAGCAGTTCAGGTGTGCCGAGACGGAGAAATATGCTCATGTGACTTTCTTTTTCAATGATTACACCGAGCCCCCGTTTGAGGGCGAAGACAGACAGATAGTGCCGTCGCCGAAGGTTAGAACGTATGATCTTCAGCCTGAGATGAGTGCTTACCAGGTTTGTGATGTGGTGCTGGAAAAGCTTGACAGTAAGCAATATGATGTGATAGTGATGAACTTTGCCAACCCGGATATGGTAGGTCATACCGGCGACCTCGATGCTGCGATAAAGGCGGCAGAGGCAGTGGATGAATGTGTGGGTAAGATACTGGATAAACTCAAAGAGCTAGGAGGTGCTGCTATAGTTACAGCAGATCACGGCAATTTCGAGCAGATGGTAGATGGTGACGGCGGACCTCATACCGCTCATACGGTGGGCAAGGTTCCAATGATAGTGTTCGATGAGGAGAAAAAAGGTGCCAAGTTGAGAGACGGCGGTATTTTAGCGGATATCGTGCCGACTTTACTTGATATGATGGAGGTAGATCAACCGGCAGAGATGACAGGCAAAAGCCTGTTTGTTAAGTAGCAGAAAACAGAACGATGGACAAAATAGTTGTCCTTGACCAAAACATGATCAACCTGATAGCAGCGGGTGAGGTTATCGAAAGGCCGGCCAGTGTTGTCAAGGAACTGATGGAAAACAGTATCGATGCCGGTGCATGCAGGATCATCGTAAAGGTAGAAGATGGGGGCAGGAAATTAATATCCGTAACCGATGACGGAGCGGGTATGTCTTCTGCAGATATGGAACGGGCTTTTCAGCCTCATGCTACGAGCAAATTAGCCACACCTGAAGATCTTCAGAAAATCGGCACGCTCGGTTTTCGGGGAGAAGCGCTTGCGAGCATATCTTCGATCGCCAAGGTAGATGCGGTTACGAGGATGAAGGATTCTGAGGCGGGACATTCGGTAGAGATAGATTACGGTAAAATGGGAGAAGTTGCACCTGCCAACTGTGATTACGGGACTACAATAGAAATAAGAAATCTTTTTTACAAGACTCCTGCCCGCAGGAAGTTTTTGAGATCACCGAATACGGAGCTGAATCACATCAAAAAATGCTTTACGAGGATTGCCCTGGCGAACTGTCAGTTGGAACTGATATTAATGAGCAACGGCAGAGAAGTTTACCGTCTGGATAGAAATCAGCCCTTGAGGATGAGGATACGGGATCTTTTTTCAGAGAGGATAAGCGAGAATCTTTTAGAGACCGAAAGCAGGGAAAAAGATACGCGGATACGTGCATTTCTTGGTTTGCCCGATATTGCTGCAGGAAACAGCAAATATCAGTATATATTTTTAAACGGCAGGTTTATCAGGGACAAATCACTTAGTCATGCAGTCAGAGAAGCCTATCGTGGGTCGATAGAGCCGGGCCGGTATCCTGTTGTCTTCATATTCATGGAAATGCCAAGTGACAAGTTCGACGTAAACGTACATCCTACGAAGATAGAGGTGAGGTTTTACAATCCGAACCTTATTTATTCGCAGGTTCTGGGAACGTTGAGGGAAAAAATACTTTCTTCGGATATGGATGTGAAAGGCCGATTTATCGAAACAGAGGATACCGTTAAGAAAAAGGAATTCGATAACGAGATAAAAAATGCAATCGATGGTTTCCTTAAAAAGCAGAGGGCCAGTACGTCACAGCCAAGGTTCGAATTCAAGAATGAAGTCAAAGGGACAGGTAAAAGGCAGATAGGAAAACAACGCAGAAGTTCTCAGATAAATCGGCGGACATCTTCTGATATAACAGAAGGTAAAGAGGCTCATGAGCAGGGAAAGAATTTTCTTCAGGTTCACGACAGTTTTATTATAGTTGAAAGCGATGAAGGTTTTTCTATCGTGGATCAGCATGCCCTGCATGAGCGGGTTATCTATCAAAAGCTGAAGGACAATGTGCATGAAGGCAGGCTGGAATCGCAGAAGCTGTTGATACCGGAGAGTTTCAATGTTTCTGACTTCGAAGAAGAACTGATAGAAGAAAATCGGGAAATATTCGAGAAATTGGGGATCGAACTTGATTCCTTCGGGCCGGGAAGTTTGGCGGTACAGTCTTTTCCGGTATTGCTGTCCAAGGCTTCACCTGCGGAGGTGGTTAAGGAACTTCTGGAGATGCTGGAGGACAGTGACAGGAATTATGATCATGAGAAACTTCTGGATGAGGTTCTGCATATGGCAGCATGCAAAGCAGCGATCAAGGCGGGTCAGCATTTAAGCAGGTCCGAAGTAGAGGAATTGCTCGAGATGAAGATGAGTACGGATTTTTCAAGCAGGTGTCCGCACGGCAGACCCACTGTGCTGAATTTCAGCCTGGATGATCTAAGAAAGCAGTTTAAGAGAACGTAAGTGAATGAATAAAAAAATAAAGACAATTTTTATAGTCATCGCCCTGCTATTTGTTTCAGGGATGTTAACAGGTTGCGCAAAAGAAAAAGAAGGTAACGAAAAAGAGGTAATCACAGATACAAGCGTCGAAAAGATCGTTTGTCTTGCACCCAATCTTACGGAGATAATTTTTGCCCTGGGAGAAGGTGACAAGATCGCAGGGGTAAGCAGCAATAGTGACTACCCGGAGGAGGTGAAGGACATCCAACAGGTGGGGTCATTCTGGCAGCCCGATATAGAGACGATATTGGCCCTTGATCCTGACCTTGTTTTGACACTTGAATTTCAGCAACAAAAAGCGACTGCTAAAAAGTTAAAGAACCTAGATATGAAAGTTGAAAGTTTCGATATAATGACACTTGAAGAACTTTACGATGCTACGCTGAAAATCGGCGAACTCATAGGCAGGCAGAAGAAGGCAGAAGGGATAGTAAAAGACATAAAAAGTAAATTAGCTGAGCAAAAAAGAAAGCACAAAACAGGCGATCCGGTAAAGGTGCTTTGGGTGGTTCAAGATGATCCTTTGAGAGTGGTGGGAAGAAAGAGCTTTGTAAATAAGCTGATAAGGATAGCAGGAGGTGAAAACGCTATCGGTGCGACTATACACCAGTACCCTCCTATCAGTACTGAAGAGCTTCTTGCAGCTAAACCGGAGGTGGTTATAATATCGAGTATGTCCGAAGGTGAAATCGAGGAAGAGAGAAAGCAGGCTATCGAAGAATGGGGTAAATATCCTGAGATGCCGGCAGTTCGTGACGGAAGGATATTCGTAGTCGATCCTGATGTGATGTTCAGGCTTGGTCCGAGGGTAACAGAGGGAGTGGAACAAATAGCAGAGATATTGAACAAGAAAGTAACAGAGGAGAAAAATTAAGTGCTGACATCAGTTAAGCTTTTTAAAAAGATTTTGATCTTTGCAACTGTTATGGTGCTGCTAATATTTGTATGTACTTTAATCGGTTCCCAGGATGTGTCACTTTTAAAAGCAATTAAGTCAATAGGAGGAGAGGGAAAAAGCGATATAGATTTCAAGATCATCTTTAACGTGCGACTGCCGAGGGTGTTACTTGCGGGAGTGATAGGAGCAGCGTTAGCGGCATCGGGTGTAATTCTGCAGGCGATATTGAGAAATCCGCTAGCAGAGCCTTATATTCTGGGGATATCCAGCGGAGCGGGTCTGGGTGTAATGATAGCTATAATTACGGGAGCAAGCTGGGGATTTTTGGGCGGATCGACTTTGGCTGTTTTTGCATTTGCGGGGGCATTGTTTACCGTCTGGCTTGTCTGGCAGATAGGTAAGAAAGCGGGAGGAAAGAATGTTACCGCCCTGCTGCTTGCGGGAGTGGTGGTGAATGCATTTTTTTCAGCGGTTATAATGTTCTTGACATCAGTGGTTAAGAGTGACAAAGTTTATTCGACGATATTCTGGCTGATGGGCAATATTACCGACAAGGGAGCAGGTATCATTTTTCTGAGTTTCGCTGTAGTGACAATAGGGATAGTTATTTTATTTTTCATGTCGAATCACTTGAATGTTCTTACTTTCGGGATGAATGAAGCGCAAAGTCTCGGTGTCAATCCTAAGAAGGTTCAGGTTATCTCAATCTGTATAGCTTCTTTTATAACGGCAGTTGCGGTGAGTTTGAGCGGGCTGATAGGATTTGTGGGGTTGATAATTCCGCACGGGATAAGGCTTTTGTTCGGGCCTGACCATCGGCAGCTTATACCCTTAAGTGCCATATCAGGGGCAATGTTCTTGATGGCGGCTGACACCCTGGCGAGGACAATAGTGGCACCTGCACAGTTGCCTGTGGGAGTGATAACCGCTATTGCGGGCGGGCCCTTCTTTTTGATAATTCTTGCCAGGCAAACGAGAAAGGCGGGATGGCTGAGATGAGCTTAATCGAGGTGAAGAATATTTCTTTCGGCTATCACAAGGACGAGAATGTGATCACCGAACTGAGTTTTGAGGTGGAGGAAGGTGAATTTCTTGCGGTAATCGGACCTAACGGTTCGGGTAAAACGACGCTGGTTAATTTGATGTGCAAGATATTAAACCCTGACGCAGGTAAAGTTTTTATAGGCGGAAAGAACGTAAAAAATTACAGCTTTCAGGAATTTGCAAGACTTGCATCCGTGGTGAGACAGGAGATGCTGCCGGTTTACGATTACAATGTCGAGGAAGTGGTAATGATGGGGAGGACCCCTTACTTCGGAGCATACGGTTTCGAAAAAGAAAAAGATCGGGAGCTTGCCAGAGAGGCAATGGCGACGACGGAGATATTGAAGTTCCGGGAAAGGAATCTGAAGGAATTGAGCGGGGGTGAGAGGCAGAGGGTTTTTATTGCGCGTGCCCTTGCCCAGGATACATCAATAATGTTTCTGGATGAGCCGACCTCTTTTCTCGATTACAAACATCAGATAGAGATATTCGATCTTTTAAAGAAGATGCAGCTTGAAAAGAAAAAGACGATCATCTCAGTGACGCATGATATAAATCTTGCCACCCAGTATTGTCAGAACGTTCTAATGTTTGACAGAGAAGGGGAGCACAAAACAGGAAGTTGTGAGAAGGTTTTGACAAAAGAGAATATCCGGGAATGTTTCGGAGTTAAGGCCTACTGTTTCAGGCCGGGTAAGGAAAATATTTTTCTACCTCTGGGGCAATATTCCAAAGATTTTTCGCTTTTAGAGGATAATAACGGTGTTAAGAAGTAATTTATTTTAATCGGGCCAAAATCCCTTTTAAAAAGTATTTTCTTTTTGCTATAATCGAGTTTTGAAATTTCATCGAAAAATTAAGAAGTATGTTTTGTGAGGAATTCAAAGTGGGTAAAGGAAGCAATTCACAAAGTAAAGTCAAAAACCCCCTTTCAGATGAGGAGCTTCTCTATTTCCAGGAATTGCTCCTTAAAAAGCGACGAGAGATCGTGGGTGATGTGAACGGAATAGTTGAGGAGGCGTTGAAAAAGTCTCGACTTGATGCACACGGAGACCTTTCCCTTATGCCGATCCATATGGCGGACATCGGTTCGGATAATTATGAGCAGGAATTCGCTCTTGACCTGATGGACAGTGAGCGCAAGCTGGTAAGGGAGATAGATAAGGCCTTGATACGGATAGGAAACCGAAGTTACGGTATTTGTCTTGGAACGGGTAAGCCAATTCCCAAGGCGAGGCTGGAGGCTAAGCCCTGGGCCAAATACACTATCAAATTTGCTGAGAAACTGGAAAAAGGACTGGTCGAGGAACCGCAAGAAAATTACGAATAATATCTTATGAAAGTTATCTGTCCCGTTTGCAAAAAAGAATTCGAAGTAGAAGATATTAAAACAGCAATAGAAAAGACCAGCTATCCTTTCTGTTCAGAGAGATGCAGAATGATGGACCTGGGCAAATGGCTGGATGCAGAATATAGAGTGACCAGGCCGGCCGAAGGAGCGGATGAGGAGTTAGAGGATTAAAAAATTACAGGGTTTGACGGCGGGAAATCAATATTTTATGTTGATACCGACCAGAAATCAGGTATATTCGTTTATTCAAATTCTGTAATTATAAAGAGGTTAAATGAAAGGACGGCTGGATGAACGGGAATCCGCAGGAAATATTCGAGAATCTTTTATTTCCAAACGTATTCAAGGCATTTCGTATCTCAATACAACCAACGAAGCTTGTGATAGCTTTTCTGGCATTGACTCTGATATTCTGCACAGGCTGGTTGATGGACCTGAGTAATACAGTTGTTACAATTGAAAGCAGCAGCGGAATCAAGACGACGGAGCTGGATGTTTACCTTGTCAAAAATAAGGCTGTGGATAAATTCAGGGAAAGTTATGAAGAAAAAGGGGAAAGGTCGGGGGTATTTTCTACACTTCTGACTTTTGCTGCGGAGAATTTTCACAGTTCTTTGAAGCATTTATTCGCATTTAATTTTTCGGGTGTTGCCTCGAATATCACGCAGTATTTCCGGGCGGTAGCCTGGGCGGTTAAATACCATCCTTTTTACTGTACGATATTCTTTGCTGTAAAATTCGTGGTAATTGCTTTTGCGGGCGGTGCTATCTGCAGGATGGCAGCGCTTCAGTTTGCCCAGGGAGAAAAACCGGGGTTTGCCGAATCGCTTAATTTCGGCTTTAAGAATTTCAAAGACTTTTTCTTTGCTCCGCTGGTGCCCTTTTTAATAATAGCCGCCCTTGGTTTGATCATTTTCGTACCCGGCTTACTGGGCAATATTCCATATTTAGGAGAGATAATAATTGGTCTGCAGATGCCTTTGGCCCTTTTGGCAGGTTCTGTTATGGTACTGGTGACAATAGGTGCCTTTGCGGGGTTTATATTGATGTTCCCTGCAGTTGCATTCGAAAAATGTGACTGTTTCGATGCGATAAGCCGGGCGTTCAATTACCTTTATACCCGTCCTTTCCGGTTGATCTCTTATTCGGTTATTGCGGCATTTTTCGGAAGTATATGTTACACTTTCCTTAGGTTTTTCGTTTATCTTCTGATGTACATAACCAGGCTTTTTCTTTCCTTTGCGATATTTACGGAATCAAAGTCGGGAGTTGATAAGATAGAGGCGATCTGGCCTGAGCCTACTTTTTTAAGGTTGATCCAGCCGCTTTCAGAAGGACAGTTAGCGAGTACGGAACTGGCTGGTGCGGTGTTGATCAGGATAGCATTGCTTATCGTTGTGGGGCTGCTGGTATCGGTAGTTATCAGCTTTTTCTTTTCTGCCAACAGTATAATTTATTCGCTTCTGAGGTTCAAGGTCGATAATACAGGGCTTGAGGAAGTACATACTCAGCTGGATGAGACGAAGGATGAATTGAACGATCAGCTTATGAAAAATAACAAGGAATTGAAGTCGATCGGTGAGGCTAATAAAGAAACCGATAAAGATAACAAAGGACGGGAAGAAAAAGAAGATTAAATTTTGGGAGAAATCTAGGGTTTAAGGATTGTTATGGATTGTCCTAATTGTAAAAATGCGATGATAGTACTTCAGCTGGATGAGGTAGAAATAGATTACTGCGAGTACTGCAACGGTATCTGGCTGGATTCGGGTGAACTGGAGATACTGCTTGCGGATGCAGAATCGGCAGAGAATTTTCTTAAATCCTTTAATACTTTTGAAGCGTCGAAAGAAAAACCTCGCAGATGTCCTATATGTTCTAAGAAAATGGAAAAGGTTCTTGCCGGAACTGAAGAGAAAAAGATACTTCTTGACAGGTGCAAAAGAAGTCATGGGCTCTGGTTCGATAAGGGAGAACTGAATGAGGTACTGGATAATGCAAGGCTGGATGAGGATCATAGAATAAAACAACTTTTAAAAGAAATATTCAAAGCAGAGCTTCAAGAGTAGTGATCCTGTCTGATGATTTTTAATTGATAAAAGACTTTGAAAATTTTCAACTCAGGAGAATGTTATGATCACAAAAGAGAGTTTCGGAAAAACAAAAGACGGTAAGGAAGTTCACAGTTATAAGCTGACCAATAAGAATGGCGTGTCAGCGATTTTTATAAATTATGGGGCTACTATGATCTCACTTGAAGTTCCCGATAATTCAGGAAAAAGCAAGGATGTGGTTTTAGGTTATGAAACCCCGAGAGATTACGAGGAAGATAAAAATTATTTCGGCTGTATCGTAGGCAGGTATGCAAACAGGATAACCAAGGGACAGTTCGAAATAGACGGGGTAAAATATCAGCTTAACTGTAATGAAGGTAAAAATCATCTTCACGGCGGAAATGAAGGTTTCAATAAAAAGTTATGGGAAGCTGAGACATTCGAAGATGATAATGAGATCGGTATAAAATTCAAATATACCAGTCCGGACGGTGAAGAGAATTATCCGGGCAAGCTTGACTGTGTAGTAACTTATACCTTAACCAGCGGTGATGAGTTGATGATCGATTATGAAGCAGAAACGGACAGGCCAACAATCGTAAATCTTACCAATCACAGTTACTTTAACCTGAACGGGCACGATTCGGGGGACATTCTTGATAATCTTCTGACTATTCACGGTGAAAATATAACTGCCATAGGGCCTGACCTTATTCCGACTGGGATTATCTCTGCGACCATCGATACACCGCTCGATTTTTCGACCCCTCATGTGATCGGAGAACGTATCGATCAGTTAAATAACGGCTATGACCATAATTATGTAATCAATAAATCCGAAAAAGAAATAAGTCCTGCTGCGAAGGTTTATGCCCCTGAAACGGGAATAGAGATGGAGGTAATGACGGATCAGCCGGGGATTCAGTTTTATTCCGGTAATTTTCTGGATAACGTAAAGGGCAAAGGCGGAGCAGTTTACAATAAGCATTGCGCATTGTGTCTTGAGACGCAGTTATATCCGGATTCGCCGAGTCATGTAAAATTTCCAGATGCAATTTTAAGGCCCGGCGAAAAATACAGTCACAGGACTGTTTATAAATTCAGGATAGTAGAAAAAGAAGAATAATTTTTAAGGGAGATACTTATGATAGGATTGATAGTTTTTCTGGTGATCCTGCTGCTGCTTATTATTTTTGTGGTGGGTATTTACAATTCACTTATTCGCTTGAGAAACCAGGTCGATAATGCGTGGTCTCAAATCGATGTTCAGTTGAAAAGAAGGCATGATCTTATCCCGAATCTTGTAGAGACTGCCAAGGGATACATGGAGCATGAAAGAGGCACCTTCGAAGCAGTGACAGAGGCCAGAAGCAAGGCAATGGGAGCCCGGAACGTTTCTGAGGCAGGGAAAGCTGAAGGTGAACTTTCGGAAGCGTTAAGTAAATTCATGCTGGTGGTCGAGAATTATCCCGATCTTAAGGCCAATCAGAATTTTCTTTCCGTTCAGGAAGAGCTGACCAGTACGGAAAACAAGATATCCTTTGCCCGGCAGGGATATAACGACCAGGTACTTTTCTATAATAATAAGATCCAGATGTTTCCCTCAAATGTTATTGCGGGCATGTTCAATTTCAAGAAAAGAGATTATTTCGAGATCGAGACGGCTACGGAAAGAGAAGCTCCGCAGGTTAAATTCGGTGAGTAAAATAAACGAGTGGTATTCATATCACAGGAAAAGTTCGCAAATATTTAACGGTTCGATATGTGGGAATTAATAAGAGCCAATAAAAGAAACTCCATATATCTGATGATCATAATGGCGATTTGCCTTGTGGTGCTGGGATTTTTGCTTGGCAGAGTCTTTGCGGGGCCTGCGGGCAGTTTGATGGGTATAATAGTGGCGACCGCTATATGGCTTATTCTTATGGTGGTGAGTTTTTCGAGCGGGGACCAGGTGCTTCTTGCAGCGAGCAAGGCAGTACCGGTAACACACGATGTTCATCCCCAGCTTTTCAATGTTGTCGAAGAGATGTCAATTTCTGCAGGCCTTCCTATGCCGAAGGTTTATATAATAAAGGATCCTGCTCCGAATGCGTTTGCCACGGGCAGGAAACCGGAATCTGCATCAATAGCAGTAACTGCAGGATTATTGGGCAAGCTTAACAGGGATGAACTTCAGGGAGTAGTTGCCCATGAGATGAGCCATATAATGAACCGAGACATACTGTTTGTCACGATGGCGGGTGTGATGTTGGGTTCTATAGTAATACTTTCACAGATTCTTGTTCGCGGAGTTTTTTACAGTTCTTTAAGCGGTTCGCGAAGAAGGTATTCTTCCGGAGGCAAGGGAAATCCGCAGGCTCAACTGATAATGCTGGGGATTGCGATACTTGCAGCAATCCTTGCTCCTATTTTTGCTCAGTTATTGTATTTTGCGCTTTCAAGGAGACGCGAGTATCTTGCAGATGCGGGAGCAGCCAGACTGACGAGGTATCCGGAAGGACTTGCAAATGCACTTGAGAAGATATCAAATGACAGTTCACCACAACTTTCCAGTGCAAGCAAGGCGACAGCACCTTTGTATATAATCAATCCATTGAAGAAAAAGAAATCAAAGAAGGTATCTGACTTTACAAGTACTCATCCTTCCATCCAGGAGAGGATAAGGATTTTGCGCAATATGATGCACGGTGCGAATTACAGGGATTATGCGAAATCATATCAATCCGTTAAAAGGGCATCTCATTCACCTATGCCGAGCTCGGCTTTAAAAGATAAAAGCGAGGTTAAGATCAGGGAGAAAAGCGGTATAGAGGATTTTATCAAAGATGAAAAGATCCAAAACCAAATGCACCAGATCGGTGACATAATAAGACAGGTTGACGGATTTGTTTTTCTTACCTGTGCATGCGGGTTGAAGTTTAAAATACCGCCTAATTATAAAAAAGATAAGGTGGTCTGCCCGAAATGCAAAAGGAAGCATGATCTTAAGGATCAGAAATAATCGGATTATATTAAAAAGCGGTTATTCGTGATTTTGCTGCTTCAGGGTGTAAACCGTAATTTCAGGTCTTGCGTTGAAGAATGCCCTGCCGAGCCTTCCCAGTCCCCGGTTTACGTAAAGTTTTTTGCCGTTGACTTCGTAAAGTCCTGAACGGTAGAAGCTGCCTTTTCTGTTTTTCCCCCAGAATTTATCTACAGCGTTCCCATGAGTGTGGCCGCTAAAGACTGCATCGGCTTTATACTCGTGAAGACAGTCTATTGTTTTCGGATTATGCGCAAGGGCTAATACAGTGTCCTGCGGTGCAACTTTTTTGAATGCTTTTTCAGGTTCGAAATCCTTTGCCCACAGATCTCCGAATCCGACCAGCCAGACCCCTTGTCCATCAACATCCACAACTGTGGAGGCATTCCTAAGCATATTAATTCCGAATTCATTCATTTCGCGGAACATCTTCTTTATCGCCTCGTGCTGCTGTTTTTTCAGGAATTTTCCCACGCCGTAGTCGTGATTGCCCAGACAGGCATATGTGCCGAGTGGGGCATCCAATTGCGCTAAAAGATCAACGACTTTGCCCCTGAACCTGCCGACGGGGTCGTAAGTAACGTAATCACCGGTAAGGATGACAATATCGGGTTTCTGGCGGTTTACCTCGTCAATGCAGAGTTTGAGGTATCTCTTTGAAACGGTTCTGCTTAAGTGTAAGTCGCTCAGGTGGGCTATCTTTTTCCCTTCAAGCTTATCGGGGAGGTTTTTTAATTCCAGATCGACATCTACGACTTCGATCCACTGTCTTTTTAAGCCGTGTATATCAACCGCCCAACTGGTACAAAAGCCCATTAGGCCGCAAAAGCGTCCTTTAACATGCCTTCTGATGCTGTCAAGATGGTGCCAGTGATTATGTTCTGTTTTTTTCATTATCAAATCTTAGCAATGTTATTTTAATTGAAAGTGTCTACAACCCCCATTGGTTCTTAATATAGCAAAATCTGGTTCAGGTGTTCAAATAAAACCTTACTTTTTTTTAAGAGATAATATTTAGGGTATCCTCAAGTAATATCGGTAAAAAGTCTGAATAAAAATTATTAAACTAATATTAAGTAAAAGTTAATTTAAGGTCAGGGGGAATAGTTCATGAAAGATTTGTTGAAAAAGATCGATGTAAAGAGTCTGCTTATAGGTTTTTTAGCAGGGTTATGTATATTACTGTTTTTGGGGCAGAATAATTATTCAACCGGGAGGTTTCAGTGTACAAGTGTATCGCAGGATTTCCGGGCAGTTTTTGTTTTGGATAGTGTAACGGGTCAGGTCTGGCGGCTCGATCCTCAAAATACACTGGATTTCGGAACGCCTTACGACAGAAATCTCTTTGAAGAAGATCCGCTGAAAGATTACTGGGAAGAGCAAAAAGGATTCTGGAAGAAATAGTTACTACTTAAATAAAGAACCCTTATTCAGTAATTATCTCATTATCCAGTCTTTTTCTTTAAATTCCAGCTTTGTACGAGATCTGTATTGAGGATCACCAGCAACTGAATAAACCAGTTCCAGGGTTTTTCTCAGATAAATTTTCACAGGCTCGCCGTTTTCATCTTTTTTAGTTGGATGTTTTACAACAGCAGTTTCATCACTCAGGCCGGTAATAAACAGCTTGATCTTTTTTGCCCTGGGATCGAAATCTCTCCATATCACAGCGAGGTCCTTCATGTTATTTTCACCCTGCAGCATTCTGTGATCGGTTTTTGCCATTCTTTCAAGGAAGGGATATTTAATATTATGCCTTGTTTTAATCTGCTTGAAAACATTGTCAGAAATTCCAAGTCCTGCCGGTGTTATTTTAAAGGTATCTGTCATGAGATTCGCTTCAGGATAAAATCCAACATCCTTACCGGTATTATTGGTAACGGACATAATAATGTACCAATAATATTGGCCCTCAACTACGATCTGACGAGGTTTATTGACTTTTACATCAAGGGTCCAGTCGTCAAGAGGCTGAACTTTTTTCGGTTCAGGTGCTGAAAATGCCAAAGTCGATACGATTATAAGAATTAAAAATTCAGTTATCTTTTTCATCTCTATTCCTTTAATATAATACAGATATCGTCATAAAATAATTATTTTACAAAAAACAGGGTTTTCATCCAAGTAATTTTTGTCCCTTTTTACCTAAGGCAACTAATTTAACTAATCGACAAATAACTATAACAGGTTTCAAAAAAGGGATAAAATATTTAACAGAAAGTATTTACGAATGTATAAGAAAAGCGTTGCCTTAAATTTTAAATTGGGTTATTTTGATAAATGCGAATTTTCAGCGTTTTAAGAGAAGGTAAGCTTTTATGGCAGAAATACAAAAAGAATTGCTTTCAGAGATACATGAGTTTTTAGAGCAGGAGGATTCTGCCAAACTTTCTGAACTGCTTGAAAATCAAAGAACGAGCGATCTGGCAGAGGTGGTCGAACTGCTTGACAATGAGGAACGACGGCTGGTTTTCAATGTCCTGGCTAAAAAAACAGCAGCAGATGTTCTGGAAAAGGTAGACGAGGCCACCAGGCATGAGCTTTTCGAAATGCTGGAAGAAGATGAAGTGGTGGAACTCGTTTCGATCCTGCATCCAGACGATGCCGCTGATGTGCTTTCTGAACTAGAAGATGAGGAAAGTCAGGAAGTTTTAAGCTCTCTTTCCCCTACCGAATCAGCGAAGATAAGCAGCCTGATGAAATATACCGAGGATTCTGCCGGCGGTATCATGGACCCTGTGCTGATAAGTGTGGAGGAAGACGCTACAGTTGCCGAGGCGATAGCAAAGATCCGAGCCTCTGAACTGGGTGAGGATTATTTTTTAATCTATGTGGTTGATCAGTACGGGAAATTCCTAGGTCATGTGAGATTAAGGCATCTTTTGACTTCGCCGGATGAGAAAAAGATAAAGGACCTTGTAGTACATAATGAATTTGCCGTAACAGTTGATACCGACCAGGAGGAAGTGAGGAACTTATTTAAAAAGAATGATCTTATCGTTGCGCCGGTGATAGATGAAAACGGTATGCTGGTGGGAAGGATAACCGCTGACAGGATCATCGAAGTAGCGGAAGAAGAAGCGGTTGAGGACCTCTACGCAATGGCGGGTACCGATCCAGCCGAGCTGGAGAATTTTTCAGCAATGCACGCTGCCAGGGTTCGTATGACCTGGCTATTGCCTTGTCTTTTCGGTACCGGCTTGACGGCATTAGTATTGATGTTCTTTAACAATCACAATCCGGTGGTTTATGTAACTGCTGTGGCGTTCGTACCCATGATAGCGGCCATTAGCGGAAATGCGGGATTACAGACATCTGCAATAGTTGTAACAGGTCTTGCAACCGGTGACCTTGCGGCGTTGAAGCTTGGCCAGGTATTCAGCAGAGAGGCGAGGATAGCCACTTTAGTTGCTTTGTTGTGCGGGGTGGTTGGGGCTGTATTATCATCGTTTATTGCATTGATAATACGGTATTTTTATCCTGAGTCATCCTATGTGCTCAACCCAATGGCCGTGGAAAACCTGAGAATCATAATCGCCCTTGCGGCAGCGATGTTCTGTGCGATAATGGTTGCTACAACTCTTGGCTTATTTTTGCCGTTTTTATTCAGAAAGATAGGTATCGACCCCGCGATAAGTTCCGGCCCCCTTGTAACAACAGCGAACGATTCTATAAGTGTTGCAATTTATATGGCACTTGCAGTTCTTTTGTCAGGATAAATTTCGTAAGATGTTGCCAAACAATAGTTTGTAAACCGGTTGTTATTTCTTATTTTTTAATCTGCAGTAGGTTAAAATAGTGAGTACAGGATATTGACAAATTGATATAAATGTTATATAATTTTTTGTTTTAGGGGTATTTTATAATTTTCCTTATTCAATACCCAATCAGTAATAATTTTTTTAATTTCTTAATATTTTACCCAGGGGGTATTTAAATTATATGGCAGATGAGAATAAACAAAATGAGAGCGGGAAAAAGCAGCCCGCTTTAAATAAATACTTCAAATCGGCAATCAAACTGGATGCCAGTGACCTGCACATGAAACCGGGACAGCCTGTAAAGGTCAGAATTTCTGGAACCCTGAAGGCATTGAAAGGAGAATTTTTGACGCCTGAAAGGATGCACGAGATGGCCCTTGAAATCATGAAGGAAGATCAAAGGGAGCAGTTCAAGGAAATGGGCCAATTTGACTTTGCATATGAATATGACAAGGAGAACCGTTTCCGTGTGAATGTTTTTAAACAAAGAGGTAATACGACGTTGGTTGCCCGTAGGGTAAACGCAAGCATTCCTCCTTTTGAGAGTCTTCACCTTCCTGATGTGATACAGGATATCGCCAACAGTCATGAGGGGCTTGTTTTAGTGGTCGGTGCAACCGGAAGCGGAAAATCTACAACCATTGCTTCCATGATAGATCATATAACCAAAAGCCGGGCATGCCATATCGTGTCCATCGAAGATCCTATCGAATATCTTTTCCAGGATCATAAGGCGAGTGTGAGCCAGAGAGAGGTCGGTATAGATGTCTCAAACTACGATGAAGCATTGAGGGCTCTTATGCGTCAGGACCCGGATGTGGTTATGATAGGTGAAATGAGAGACGCTGAAACAGTAACAGCAGCGATGAGAGCAGCAGAAACGGGGCATCTGGTATTTGGTACCATGCACTCTGCCAACGCATCACAATCTGTACAGAGACTGCTGGACCTTTTCCCCCAGGAAGAAAGGGGGCTGGTCAGACAAACCCTTTCGTTATGTGTAAAGGCAATTATCAGTCAGGCCCTGATGCCGTCGTTAAAACCGGAAATCTCCCGTGTGCCAGCCATCGAAGTTTTGATAGCCAATTCAACGGTGAAAAAACTTATCCGAGAGGAACGGGAAAACGACCTTCCGAACGTAATCAAAAACAGTCAAAACGAGGGTATGCAGGACTTTACTACTCATTTAACGGAACTTATCAAGAACGGTATGGTCGATCCCAAGGAAGCATTCAGAGTTGCACCGAATGTAGAAGAACTTAAGATGTCTATGAAGGGAATCAGGACCAGCAGCAGCGGTTTATTATAATTAATATTTGGAGCATTTTATGCCGGAAATTTTGATAGCAGTAAGTTACGGCGGATATGTATCGCCGGTGAAGTTAATTATTTTTCTTGCACTTTTTTTCGGGTGGCTGCCTTTGATCAAGTGGGTTAAGGAAGACACTGGCTTCGCTGATCTCAATGAAACATTATGGACAGGCATTGTATTCGGAGCGGGTGCTTTCGGGTTTCTTGTCTGGCTTTTGATGCCTAATTTCATACTGGGTATAGTTTTCTTTCTTCTTGCAGGCGGAGCGAGTACACTTTCTTATGTAGTGACCAGAAACGGTAAACTACCCCCTTCCGATAAGGTGCTGACACCTGCACATATAAGCAGGCTTCTTTCCAAAGAAGGCAAAAAAGAGCGGGGTTCTGAGGATTTTGTTTTCATCACAACCAATGGCAATGAAGTGCCGATACCTGAACGCAAAACCACTGATTATTTTGGTTATACCCAGGCTGAGGAAATTTTCAAAGACGCTTTGTGGAGGCGTGCCAGTGATGTGATCCTTTTGCCTGCACAGGAAACTTACAAGGTAAATTATTTAGTTGACGGGGTAGCTTTGAAACAGCCTGATATAGAAAAAGATCAGGCAGAATATTTAATATCTTTTTTAAAGAAGCTTGCAGAGTTAAATCCGGAAGAAAAACGTAAGCCTCAAAAGGGAGATTTTAATATAGAGCATGCTTCCGAAAATGATAAGTGGAAAATCCAGACAGCGGGGTCGACAGCAGGTGAACAGGTTAAACTGAAAAAAGAGGAAGACAAGAAACTGACAAAGATCGAGAATCTTAATTTTACCAGGGATACAGAGGAAAAATTCAAAAAAATAATGCAAATGGATCAGGGTGTTGTTTTGATCACCGGTCCTAAGCAGTCCGGTGTCTCAACCACCTTTTACGGTCTTATCCGGGAAAATGACGCTTTTCTAAATAATATAAATACTCTCGAAAGAAACCCCACCGCTGACCTGATGAACGTAACACAAAACGTCTTTTCATTAAGTGACAGCGGAACATCGACCTTTTCTGATAAGCTGAAAGAAATTGGAAGAATGGGTGCGGATATTATCGGCGTCGAAGGATGTGATGACAGTGAGACTGCTAAAACGGCGTGCAATCTTGCTCTTGATGAAAAAGTTCTATATGTAACTCTGCAGGCTGAAAGTGCAGTCAAGGCTTTGGGAAAATGGATCAAATTAGTGGGTGATAAAAGTCTTGCTACCAAAAGCCTGATCGGCATAAGCAATCAGAGGTTATTGAGAAGGCTTTGTGAGGATTGCAAGGAGGCTTACGAACCTAACAAAAACCTTTTAAGGAAGTTCAATCTGCCGCCGGAAAAAGCCAGCGTTCTTTACCGGGCTGGTAAATATCAGTACACCAGAGGGGGTAAGCCAATCCCTTGTGAAACATGCCAGGAAACCGGTTATGTGGGCAGGCTGCCCATAGTGGAGATCGTTTTAATGGATGACAATATCAGAGGGGATCTGAAGAAGGCAAAATCCCTGAAGGATATAAGTAATATTTTCAGAAATGCCCGAATACTTTATCTGCAGGAAGTTGCTTTGAAACGGGTCATGGAAGGAGAAACATCCATAAACGAAATGGTCAGAGTACTTTCTGCTCCCAAACAGAAAAAGAAAAAATAGTGGCGATATTAGCATTGGAGAATTCTAGATGATAAATATAATCGTAATAATATTAATACTAGGCTGTGGAGCCCTTTTCTACTTTAAAGGTACAATAGTCAACGGTTTTGCAAGTCTCGTCAGTGCGGTGGGAGGTTTCATTCTTTCTTTTAATTATTATGAACCCTTGGGCCGACTTCTTCTTGAAAAAGGAAATAACGAGACCGTTCTGCCCTGGTCATATACAATCAGCTTTTTGATAATCTTTCTGATCTCTTTTGCGATACTTGAAAGTATATCTTTATATTTGACAAAGAAAAATACCGAGATAGGTCGACTTTCAGATAAAATTGGTGCTGCAGTTCTCGGTGCTATACTTGCCCTGATTTTTTGCGGTACGGTTCTAGTCGGTTTGTCATTTGCACCGAAGAAGGGATTGCCTTATTCAAAATTCGAAGAAGGTAATATAGAACCCGGTAAAGGTAAAAATGCATTTATGAATGCAGACGGGTTCGTAAGCGGGTGGTTTTCTACCATAAGCAGCGGGAGTTTATCAGGTAAGAGGAATTTTGCAGTGCTGCATCCTGATTTTGTTACTCAAACCCATATTAATAAGTCTTTTGCGGACGAAGAAGTAAAAATATCGGTAGAGGATAATGCGATAACCGTTAATCCTAAAAAGGCTGTCTGGCCTGCAAGGGAAGATTTAATGGATTCAACCGGCGAACCGTTGAGTATCAAGGCCGATGCCAAGGCTATGATCGTCCGTGTGGGCATAAGTAAGCCTCAGAAATTTGCTCTTGGTCAAGTGAGTCTGGTAATTAAGGAAGAGGGTGTCGATGAAGCTACCACAGGAAAGAGTATACATCCTATCGGTTTTCTTAAAAAGCCGAACCAGTTAACAGATAAAACATCGCTCAGTTCAATTATCGATATACAGAGTAAGGATATTACCGGAAATGCAAAATATATTGATTTTGTTTTTCCCGTACCAGAAGGCTATACCCCTGCTATGATCAAATTCAAGCAGGATTATGTAGCTGAATTAAATAAAATACTTCCTGCAGAACAAGCTCCCGAAACAGAAACGTTCGTCCAGCTTTCCAAAACAGAGGAAAGATCAGCAAAGATCGATAAAGAGGCAGGGAAACTCTATGCAGAAAAATTAACTGCAAAAAAAGATTATATTAAGGATATTTCACTTACCATATTAAAGAAGTCACAATTCATCGATATGCAAACTGGCGAAAGTGAAATGATGGCAGATTTTCAAGACAGTACAATTCGGTGTGTAAGAGCAAAATTGAGGACCAAAAATTTCCTTAAAGAGCAGCTTAATAAAAAGGGGAAGAAAAAGAAAAAATCCTTTACTGAAGAACTTAAGAAAAGCAAAGGCCTTCCTGCGATGCTTCAGTGGGGTGAGGATCATGAAATGTTATCGCTTAAATGCACGATTAATAACAGCAATGATATCAGAGCTTCTGATCTGCCAACCCTGGTCGATGTCGATGATGTAAAGCATTTTCCGGTCGGTTTGATAGCAGGCGGAGTCCTCGATGAAAGAATGGCCTGGCAGGTGGACTTCTGTTCTGATGCTGAAGAGATTCAAACACAGAATGGTGTAGTTACAGAAAGTTTTGTCGATAATGTATGGGTAGATGAAGAAGTTGAGGACTTATCCGACTTTTATGTAATCTATGCAATCAAGAAGGGAAATAATACTGTTATAAAAGGCGTTCTGGGAACTGACGGGCAACTAATGACATTTTCGGAAACCAGTGGATTTTTGATAAAATAAAGTTGAAGTGAAAAATAAGGCAACCGGTTTCGTTTTTTGAATCAAAGTTCGAAACCGGTTTTCTTTTTTTTAATAAATTAGCAACAAACGGCCAATTCTTCCAGATCGGCTTCCATTAAATGTTCCAGGTATTCGGTGAGTTCTGCTTCATCGAATTCGGCCAGAAAATCAGGCTTAGCAGATCTGTTTATTTCGCAAATACAATCAATTAATTCTCTTTTTGACATAACTACATCCTTATTAATAACCGAGAACTCAAATTATATATTGAGATATCGTCAGAAGGATATTTTTTTCTTTAGTCTTTATTATATAACAATTTACAACGACCGATAAAACGAATAACAAGATGCTGAAAAGTAATGGATCACTTAACAACATGTTGACTGTTATGGACAGAGATTTTTGTTTTATTTTAAAAAGTCCAATAAAATCCCGGTTTTGAAAGCATAATGAGGTTTGCAAAAATTTGAATTTTTTTTTAATTTCAGTTTTAAATTCAAACAAATTCAAAGCATATCAAAAAGTATAGAAAAATTTCTTGTTCTTTGTATTTAAAGAACTTATTATTTTATTTTTTCGAGAGAAATTTTGAACGATTGTAAATACTAATTTGAAGCGAAAATTGGAGGTTTTAACGTGGCCAACATTAATGACATTCGCAATATTGTTTTAATAGGACACGGAAGCAGTGGTAAGACATCACTTGCAGAATCAATGCTGCATAAAACTGGTGGGACTAACCGCTTGGGAAGTGTAGACGAAAAGACAAGTATTTGTGATTACTACGAAGAAGAAAAGGAGCATCAGCATTCAATTCAATCTGCTGTGGTTCATACAGAATACCAGGGAAAAACGATCAATATTATAGATACGCCCGGTTATCCGGATTTCATGGGTCCTGCTATCAAAGCTATACCTGCAGCGGAAACAGCCATCTTAACGATCAGTGCTTCTGCGGGTATAGAAACCAATACGCGTAAGTTCTTTGACATCGCCAAAGAAGCTAATGTTCCACTGGTGATCGTTGTAAATAAGATCGATTCGGAAAACGTAGAATTGCCTGAGCTTTTGAAAAGTATACAGAAAACTTTCGGCAGTGAATGCAGATGCGCCAATCTTCCGAGCGGAGACGGTTCTTCAGTAATTGACTGTATTTCAAATGATTCAGGTGATTCGCCGGTGATGGATGTCGGCGAAGCTCACATGGAGTTATTCGAGAGCATTATTGAAGCTGACGATGAGTTGATGGAGAGTTATCTTGCCGGTGAGGATATCGCAGATGAAAAGATAGCTTCGGTATTCGTAGAGGCGATGAAAGCAGGAACTGTAATTCCGATCGTTTTCACCAATGCAAGAGAAGAGGTCGGTACTGAAGAACTTCTTGAACTGGTGGTAAATTACTGCCCCTCTCCTGCTCAGGGTGAACCTTTGAAACTGGTAAAGGAAAAAGAACCAGCAGGTGAAGAGGAAGAACCGGAAGTCGAAAAAATCGAGGTCAAACCTGACAATGAGGGCCCATTTGCCGGTCTTGTTTTCAGGATAGGTTTCGATCCGAAATCGAATATGAAATATACTTCGATCAAGGTTCTAAGCGGAAAGATCACATCGGATACCAATCTTTTGATAAACGATAATAAAAAAGGAGTGCGTCCCGGTCATGTTATGAAGAGTCAGGGTCCCGATAGTGATGAAATAGATGAAGGGGTCGCAGGTGATATCATAACATTGGCAAAGGTCGAGGAACTGGCACTGGATGATCTTGTTCATGACGGCAGTTTTTCCGGAAAATTCGATCTGCCTGAGGTACAGAAGCCGATGTTCTCACTTGCACTGGAACCGGCCAGCAGAGGTGATGAGCAGAAGATCGGTAATGCCCTTGATAAGATGATGGAGGAAGACCCCTGCTTTAAGGCAGAACATAATGAGCAAACCAAAGAGCTTGTAATAAGCGGTCTCGGGGAACTCCATTTGCGTGTCATTTTAGAGAAAATGGAAAAAAGCTTTAAGCTTCAGGTCAATACCCGACAGCCTAAAATACCTTACAAGGAAACTATCACCAGCAAGGCAGAAGGTCATTACAGACATAAGAAGCAGACAGGCGGTGCCGGACAGTTCGGTGAAGTTTATCTAAGGATCGAGCCTGCAGAACGGGATTCCGATCCACCGCTCGATTACAGCTGGGACATATTCGGAGGAGCAATTCCGAAACAGTTTGAGCCTGCAGTTTTAAAAGGTATCCAACAGGTAATGGAAACCGGTGTCGTTGCAGGTTATCCAATGCAGGATATCAAGGTGTCGATCTATGACGGTAAGCACCACCCTGTCGACTCGAAGGAAGTGGCGTTCGTAGCGGCAGGTAAAGGAGCGTTCATTGATGCAGTTAAAAAAGCTAGGCCTGTGCTTCTTGAACCGATAGTAAATATGGAGATCACAGTGCCGGCAGAGAATATGGGGGACATTGCAGGTGACATTGCATCCAAGAGAGGAAGAGTTCAGGGACAGGAAATGCTTGCAGGAAATATGCTGGTTATTAAGGCACAGGCTCCTCTTTCGGAAGTCAGCCAGTACAACAGTCAGTTAAAGAGTGTAACCGGCGGACGAGGTACTTATTCAATGAGTCTGAGCCACTATGACCCTGTTCCATCCAACGTTCAGGCTAAAGTAATCGAAGCCAGCAAAAAGACCGAGGAAGAAACTGAATAAGTTTTCTTTACATGTTGAGTAATTTAAAAGGCCTCTCTATTTCAGGGAGGCTTTTTTATTATTAGAAAGGGTTTTCAATAAAATAACAAATAAGCTGTGAGTTATTTCATGGCAACCAGGCCGAGGATTATAAGGAAGGAAATGGCCAACGCGACCGCCAGAGAAACTGAGATTATCTTATACCGGGAAACAACATCCTCGTATTCGCCTGCCTCCTGCTCTTCTTCCAGGGCTTCTCCGCCTTCAAGCTGTTCGAGCATGGAGACATCAAATCTTTTATGGGCTCTTATGGGAGTTTCGCCCTGTTTTACCGCTTCAAGATCTTTCAACAGTTCTTCTGCATCGTTGTATCTGTCTTCTTTTTTCTTAGCCATCATGACCTCAATTATTTCGGAAATTCCTGCAGTTAATTCAGTATTTATATGATCAGGAGGAATCAACTGCTCGAAGAGATGTTTTTTCATTACATCTGCGGGTTTATCAGCCATGTAAGGCACTCTGCCGGTGACCATGTGGTAAAATGTAGCTCCAAGGCCGTAAATATCCGCCCTGCCATCGATATCAACTTCCCCCCGAATCTGTTCGGGTGCAATGTAATAAGGAGTTCCGTAGGCTTTACCTGCTTCTGTCTGGGCAGCTTCAATGTCTGCGGTTTCTCTTGCCAGACCCATATCGGCCAATTTGACTATACCGGCTTTATTTATCATGACGTTTTTGGGTTTAACGTCTCTGTGAATCAGTCCGCAGGAATGAGCATGTCGGAGGGCTTTTGCAACCTGGATTATCACATCCAGTGCCTGTTGTTCGGAATATATTTTACCTGCGGATATATCGTCGTAGATGGTCTTGCCTTCGACATATTCCATAACGAAATAATGGTATCCTCCTGCTTCACCAACATCGATGGCCTGTACGATATTATTGTGATTTAATTTTCCAGCCGCCCTTCCTTCTTTGTAAAATCTTTCAACATATTCGGGGTTTTCGGAAAATCTTTTGGGTAGTACCTTAATTGCAACAGTTCTATTCAGGCTTACCTGAATACCTTTATAAACGATAGCCATAGCTCCTGCACCTAGTTTTCCGACAATCTTATAGCCGGGAATCTGGTATGGGACCTTTTTGGATTCTTTTATCTGAGACCTCAGTCGATCTGCCTGCGTAAGGGTAATGTACCCCAAGTCGATCATAAGATCCTTAAGTTGAATGGGGTTGACCTTTTTTCTGGACTTCAGTTCTTCCAATGACCTTTTCAGTTCTGCATCAGTAACTAATCCAGCATCCAAGGCCATCCGGCCAAAAATTGTGTCATAATTCGTTTCGTTTTTCATTTAATTTTACGTTTCTTGTACCAATCAAAGTCATCTTAGACTAAGAAAAATGTATTATGAGTTAAAAAAGACTAATGTCAAACTATTTTATTGCCTGCAGAGCAAATTTGTTCTCAGTTTTTTAAAGTCAAATCGGAGTTTTTCAAGACGCAGTTTAGATATTTTTTAAAATATGTTGAGAGATAAGATTAAAGATGGTATTTTTTGGGGTTGACTAAACAAAAAAAGCAGCTAAACTGTCAGGTTTAATGCGAATTTTATAAAAATAGATAATAACAAGGAGGTACCTAGTGGGATACAATTGCGTTGTATTGATAAAGCAGGTCCCAGATACCCAACGGATCACGGGTGAGGCAATGAACGATGACGGTACGGTCAATCGCGGAGCTCTTCCTGCAATATTCAATCCCGAGGATCTTAATGCCCTGGAACTTGCTTTGCAGATAAAAGATACCTACGGAGGTAAAGTAACAGCCATAACCATGGGGCTGCCTTCTGCAACCAAAGTTCTGCGTGAATCGCTTTATCGAGGTGCAGATGATGCGATATTGATAACGGATAAAAAGGCGGCGGCAAGTGATACGCTTGCAACCAGTTATATACTCAGCTGTGCGGTCAAAAAACTCGATCATGACCTTGTACTTTGCGGCAGGCAGGCAATCGACGGTGATACAGCTCAGGTAGGGCCTCAGCTGGCGGAGAAGCTTGATTTAAAGCAGATCACATACGTTGAGAAATTCGAAGGAATAAAAGATAATCAGGTAAAGACAGTCAGGAATATAGGCAACGGATGGCAGAAAGTGAGTACAGAACTTCCTGTTCTTTTAACAGTTACCGATGAAGCCAATGAACCGAGGGTTGCAGCAGCGAAATGTATGATGAAGTATAAGAAGGCCAAGGCTCCGATCGAAATAGAAAAACAGATCAAAGAAGAAAATCCGGATATGGATGACGCCGGTGTAATGGAACTTGCAGATAAGAAATGCAAGGAGCTTGAAGATAAAGGATTACTGATCAAGCAATGGGACCTTGATTTCCTGGAAGCCGATCTGAACTGGTGCGGCAGAAACGGTTCGCCTACTAAGGTTCACAGAATCCAGAGTGTAGTGCTAGCTGCAAAGGAGACCAAAGAGGTTGAGCCGAATGATGAAGGTATTTCAGAAATGATCCATGAATTGATCAAAGATAAGACAATTGCTTAAGGATTAAGTTAATTATGATAAATGTAAACAGAAAAGGTGAAGTCTGGATATTTGCCGAACAGCATAAAGGTGAACTCGATGATACACCTCTTGAGTTAATGAGCCGAGCGAGGCATTTAGCAGATACTCTGGGGGTTAAGCTGAGTGCTGTTCTTGCAGGTGATAACGTCAACGGTTTAAGTACCAAACTTATACAGTACGGTGCCGACAAGGTTTATGTATGTGAACATCCGTTTTTGGAACATTATCAGACCAAATCATACTCGAAAGTCCTCTATGATCTGATACATAAATATGAGCCGCAGATAATGCTTTATGGTGCAACTAATACGGGAAGAGACCTTGCACCAGTAGTGGCGAGTGCAACGAAGGCGGGCTTGACCGCTGACTGTACTGATCTGCAGATCGGCAGACATGAAATAAAAAGAACCGGTGAGGTTCATGATGATCTTCTTTTTCAGATCCGACCTGCTTTCGGCGGAAATATAATCGCAACCATTATCAATTATGACAGATGGCCTCAGATGGCAACGGTTCGAGAGGGTGTAATGCCTATGCCCAAGCCGGATGTAAACCGTAAAGGTGAGGTCATCGAGGAAAAGGTCCAATTATCACAGGATGACCTTGTTTTAGATATTCTGCAGGAGCACAAAAGAGAAAAGAAGGTCGATCTTAAGGCTGCCAGAGTAATCGTTGCCGGCGGTGCAGGTGTAGGAAGCAGGGACAATTTCCAGAAGATCTGGGATCTTGCGAATTGTCTCGGCGGTGCCCCTGCAGCGACCAGAGCAGCAGTTGATCTCGGATTTATCGACCATGATCACCAGGTCGGGCAAACTGGTACTACTGTAAGGCCCAGCCTTTATATTGCAGTCGGTGTCAGTGGTGCAGTGCAGCATCAGGCAGGGATGTCGGACAGTCAAAAGATCATAGCAGTAAATAATGACCCGGATGCACCTATCTTCAATATAGCTCATTATAAGATAGTCGGTGACCTGAATGAAGTTGTTCCCAAAATGATAAAATCCATCAAGGAAAAAGGTATAAAGGATTAAGGCGAAGTAATTTAAAGAGAGTAAATATTATGGCTAATTATTATAAAGATAATGACGATATAAGGTTCCTTTTCCAGCATATAGATATGAGCAAACTGGCGGAAGTCATGGAAGAGAATTTCAGGTTTGCAAAGGAATTTGATTATGCTCCGGAAAATGCGGAGGAAGCGATCCAGAATTACGATATGGTACTTGACTCTCTCGGTCAACTCAGCGGAGACTATATCGCTCCCAGAGCAGAAGGTGTCGATCAAGAGGGTAACAAGCTCAATGAAGACGGGTCAGTAGATTATGCAACCGGAATAAAGGAAGACTTGGATAAATTGGCCAAAGCGGACGTAATGGGATTTACACTGCCGCACCGTTTCGGCGGCTTGAATTTTCCGAATTTAATTTATTCGATGGCTATCGAGATCGTTTCGCGCGCGGATGCTTCTTTGATGAATATTTTCGGTCTCCAGGGAATCGCAGAAACGATTAACGCATTTGCATCCGAAGAGATAAAGCAGAAATACCTGCATGACTTTTCTGCAGGGAAAGTAACCGGTGCGATGGTTCTCACTGAACCTGATGCAGGTTCTGATCTCCAGGCTGTTAAGCTGAAAGCGTTTCAGGATGAGGAAGGCAACTGGTTTCTGCACGGCGTGAAACGGTTTATCACCAACGGCTGCGGTGATGTACTTCTTGTGATGGCAAGAAGTGAACCTGATCGAGCAGGCGGTCTCGGCTTAAGTCTTTTTGTTTGTGACAAAGGGCCTACCGTTCATATAAGAAGGCTTGAGGACAAGCTGGGTATTCATGGATCGCCAACCTGTGAGATATATTTCGATAATACACCTTGTAAATTGATCGGCGAAAGACAGCGCGGGCTGGTAAAGTATGTTATGAGCCTTATGAATGGTGCCAGAATAGGAATTGCAGGCCAGGGAGTCGGAATTGCAGAAGCGGCATACAGAGTTGCCAGAGATTACGCTTCAAGCAGGGAACAGTACGGCAAAGCAATCGAGAATTTTCCTGCGGTAAGAGAAATGCTTATAGGAATGAAGACTTCTATCGAAGCAGGAAGAGCCTTGCTTTGTGAGACATCTTTCAATGTAGATTTTGAGATCGGTTATAAAAAGAAACTCGAACTCGATCCTCCGGAGGATAAAGCAGAAAAGAAAGAGCTCAGAAATAAGCATAAAAAATATAAAAGATATGCTGCGATGCTTACGCCCATGAGTAAATATTATGGTTCCGAATTATGTAATTATGTGGCTTATGACGCGATACAGGTTCTGGGCGGCAGCGGCTACATGAAAGACTATCCGTGTGAGAGATTTGCCAGAGATGCCAGGATTACCACGATCTATGAAGGTACCACTCAATTGCAGATTGTAGCAGCGGTAAGAAGTGTATGCAACGGCACAGCGGCAAGGTTCATTAAAGAACTTTCCGGGCGTGAGTACTGTGAGGAAGTCAGTGACTTGCTGGAAATACTTGAAAAATGTACTGAACAACTGGAAAAATCGATTTCATACGTTAAAGAAAATGGCAACGATTATATGGATCTTTACGGCAGGGACCTTGTGGATATTACGATTGATATCATAATCGGTTACCTGTTCTGTGAACAGGCAAGCAGCAAGGTTAAGATGATGGTTGATGCGGCTGCCGGAAATTCTGAGGATAAAACGCAGGTTTCAATGGTCGAAAGAAAGAAAATACTTGCCAGAAGATTTATCACGCAGAATGCTCCGAAGATCAAAGCACTTTCGGAAAAGATCTGCCTCGGGGATAAATCGACATTTACAGATTATCAAACCCTTGTCGGACCTGTGGAACTGGATTGAGTATGTTTAAAGCAGTGATATTCGATTTTGACGGGGTTATCACTGATTCGGAAATTCTGCACTTTAGAGCCTTTAATAAGGTTCTTAAAAAGTACGGAATAAAGATCAAGAGGAAAGAATATTATAAGGAATACCTTGGATTAAGTGACAAAGATCTTTTTTCATTATTTGCCCAGCAGGGAAAAATACCGGCAGAAGATATCAGCAGCCTGATAATAAAAAAAAACAAGATATTCGAAAAAATGGCACGCAGTAACGGGCATATCATTGACGGGGTGGATTATTTTCTTAACCTGCTGAGAAAAGAGGATGTTCCCATGACAATATGTTCGGGGGCCTTAAAACCCGAAATCAAGCTGGTGCTGGACAAATCAGGATTCGAGGATTATTTTTCGGGAATAGTATCTGCAGAGGATGTAGAAAAGGGAAAGCCAGATCCTGAAGGATTTCTCAAAGCCTTAGAGATACTCAAAGCAAAGATGCGAGACGATATCAAGGCAGGAGAATGCGTCGTTATTGAGGACAGTCACTGGGGAATCGATGCTGCCAATGCTGCTGGCATGAAAACTGTTGCGATAACCAATTCCTACGATGCTGAAAAATTAAGTTCTGCGGATATGATCGTCAGGCATTTAAGTGAATTGACGATAGATAATTTAAAAGATATTTGCAGCTAATTTATGACGCCGGGTTTTTTGATCTCCGCTTTTATCAGCTTTTCATTTTTCATGTCATACTTGATGCTTTCCACAAGTTGCCCGTTGAGAATACAGGGATGGCTGTCGTTGCCTTTTACATCAAGTATTGAATTTTCGGTGTTGTAGAAAAGTTCACTTCCCGCAAATTCCAGGTCTTTGTCCTGATAAAATACTCCTTTTTCTGCATTAAGGACCTGAAGTTGTGTTTTGCCGGTCGCTGTTTCAGCAAAATCAGCATCTATGTTTCCCAAAGCAATTGAGATTGTATCTTTTCTTTTGCCCTTTCTTACAGGCACATAGTCTATCATAATAGAATCAGAAGCGGACTCGGCTGTGAGGTTGTTTTTATCAATTTTGTATTTAAGGAATTCGAAATTCCTTATAACGGCCCAGTAAGGACCTTTGAAGTCAAATTTTGAGGCATTTGGATCGGAAGGTGCATTTGAATTGTCGATTACGATGTTGCCCGGTCCGGCAGCCAGGACAAGTTCTTTTTTCTGATCGTAGTCAAATTTTTTGCACTTGAGCTGGATACCACTGATAATTTTATCGTTCCTGGACTTAGTTCCGGCTAATGTGGCTTTACCCCCAAGGGTAGTTATTCTTTTGATGCCCTGCTGCCGTTGGATTTTATTTTCTGCGTTATCAAAATCTATCTGTAAGTCCGGTGATCTCAAAATATAATTCTGATCGAACCGTTTTTTATCTGAAACAATGTGACATTCGGCGTCTTTGTTAAAGGTGACTCTATTGGTATTTGGATCATAAACAACTTTTTTATCAGATGTGATTTTAATGCTGGAAAAATCATCCCGGCGGTTTTCAAGATTTTGTGTAAAAATTCTTAAACGATTTTTTCCTTCTGCCAGGATATCTTGAGTATCATAATCGAATCTGATCTTCTGGGATTCAAATACGGCTTCTTTTTCTTTTACAGAAGTAATATAAGAGGAATCATCGAAGGATGATAACGGTCTCATCTGTACTTCGGAAAACTCCGGAGTGACTTCGAGTTCTTCCTGAGGCCTTATTAGGATACTGCCCTTACAAGTGACAACAATATCTTTTTCGGTTGCCTGCATTTTTGGTTGCGGTTTTTTCTGCTTTGGTTTTTTTTCTGAAAGGAGGTTCTTTTTATTTTCATTCGGGTCAGCGGGTTCTTTGGCTGTTTCTTTTTCTTCTTTTCTATCTGAAGTAAAAACTATTGAGTTTACAAACAGAAGATCATTTGCATATATAAACTGCTGGGGAGTATTTATCTGTACGTTTTTTGTAATCTTGCATTGATATTTCGAAGAATTACTATTCTTGTCAGTTTTCTTTTGTACCTTTTTATCTTCTGACGAATCGGGGGGGGAAGATGTAGAGCTTTTTTTCGGAGCCTGTTTTTTCTGATTCAGTGCGGGTCTGGGGTTATAATTTTTCAATATCAGCTTATTCAGCCGGTCGATCTTTAAGTACTCCAGTCTCTGTTTATTTGGGTTGAAAACCAGCTCAAACCCCTTTCCTTTTAAATCCAATTCCTTGGAGACAGCCCTTACCGGACCTGAAGATCGGAACTTCGATTTTTCACTTTCATAAATAATGTCATCAAGGTATAGATTTATTTCGCTGAAATCGTCGCTGTCCCGGGGTTTTACATTAATAACGACGTTTCCGGTGAGAGTGGCATCTTTCGGAGTGGGTTTGTCTATTTCAGTGTCAACCTGAACTTTTCCGATATCAGCTGTGAGGGAAAGAGTGTAAGAGTCCCGGTATAAATTCATAAAGGGTTTTTTCAGTTCCCAGTTATTGCCGATCTCGTGCAGTAATTTTTCGAAGCCGAGTTCACGGTCTATCTGCTTGTTTTCATTTAAATGGGTATATGTCACCACATCCAGAGATTCGACACCTACACCGGATATTCTTCCGACTTTCTCTTCGAAGGGTACATCGTTGGGTTCTATAAGATTAGAATCATTATCCGTGTTTTGAGTGATACTGGGGCTGACTTTTTGTACGTATGTTAAATATACCCAAAATAAGGATGCAAGAATAAGTACAGACAGCAGCCAGATCGAAATTTTTCTAAGAATAGAGATCATAAGAATTACTCATAATATCTTTCTGTAACCTGGTCCCATCTTGAACTATTCTTGAGTATGTACTCAATTACCTCACGGACGGCTCCCTTTCCGCCTTCAGCTTCTGTGATGTAATCTGCTTCCTGCTTGAGTTCTTCAACAGAGTCACTTACTGCCACGCCAAAGCCTACATATCGTACTATGGGCAGATCCGGCAGGTCGTCCCCAATGTATGCAGTTTGTTCGGGAGTCAGATCGAGGGTCTTTAATAGTTCTTCCATAACCGGCAGCTTGTAATGACAGTCCTGGAAGATATATTCTATATCCAGCTGGTCGGCACGATATTTTACTGGTTCTGAAAACCTGCCGCTTATGATTGCCATCTTTCCTCCGGCCCTCTGGAACATTCTTATGCCGTGACCGTCCTTGGTATTGAAAGTTTTGCTTTCTCTGCCGTCAGGCTGAACTATGAGAGTGCCATCAGTAAGGACGCCGTCTACATCAAGAACCAACAGTTTAATATTATTCAGATCAACTTTTTTTGCCATATTAATTAACCAACCACCTTAATAGTTAAGACATCTTGAACATCGATCATCCCAATGGGTTTTTCTTCCGAATCGACAACAGGTAATTCATCAATTCTGTGTTTATGGAAAATTGCTGTAGCTTCTGCAGCGAGGGCATCTGCCTTGATCTTTTTACAGTCTGCAGTCATTATATTTTTTACAGGAGCTTTAAATGCGTTTGGCCCTTTTGAGGTTATCTGTCTTCTGAGATCGGCATCGGTAACTATCCCTGCCAATTTACCTTTCGAATCCACAGCGATAACGGCACCGTGCCTTTTAATATCCTTTGTTTTTTCCAGCATTTTCTCTACGTTATCGTTTTCAGAGACTATGGGAAGTTTTTCTCCCGGTCTGAACATCATTGACTGCTCTACGGTCATGAGTTTTGCTCCCAGTGATCCTCCGGGATGAAATTTAACATAGTCCTCAACGCCGAAATTCCTTGCCTTCATTACCGTAAGTGCCAAAGCATCGCCCATTGCCAGCATACAGGTAGTGGAAACACTCGGGGCGACACCCAAAGGACATGCTTCTTTCAGTTCACCTATGCATAAAGCAATATCGCTGTATTTTACCAGGGTAGAATCCTGTTTTCCGGTAATGGCAATCATTTTCAGGCCCTGTTTTTTAACCAGGTCAATCATCCGGGTGACTTCATCGGTTTCTCCGCCGAAGCTGAGAATAATAACTATGTCATCTTCCTTCAATCTTCCGAGGTCGCCGTGCACAGCTTCTGCGGGGTGGAGAAAATGGCTTGGCGAACCGGTGGAAGCCAGAGTTGCGGAAATTTTCCTGCCTATTATACCGGCCTTTCCGATGCCGCTGAGTATCACAGAGCCTTTGCACGAATATATCATTTTGCATGCATCTTTAAAGCCGCCGTTAACGACGGACAACATGCTTTCTATCGCTTCAGATTCGTTTAGAATGACCTGTTTTGCGTAATCTAAATCAAAATCCACTTCCTTGCTCCTTTTTGATTTTAAAAGATTAGAGTATCACAAAAGAAGATTATTGCGTCAAGGTAAAAGTATTTTATATGCACCTGTTATATTTTAACCTGGGTCCCTCTGTCGTTGAAGCATTCCAGGTTATATTTTTCACCTGTCATAGATGGGTCTGACCTTATTAGTATTCTCTTGCCGGTAGTCTGCTCAATGTTACAAATGCTTTCCCTTTTTTCGTTCTGCAGAAAATCTGCTACTTCGGGAGAAACTTTCAATTCAACAGTTTTTACCTGTTTTTTAGATGATGAAAGATTTATCAGCCTTATCATTTCCAGTCCCTGGGACTCATGGCTTTTAACGAAGCCGGAGCCACCGCAATGAGGGCAGGCCAGATATGTACTTGATCTTAATGAGGGTCTCATTCGCTGTCTTGTCATTTCGACTATGCCGAACCTGCTGATCCTCAGGACTTTCGTTCTTGCCCGGTCATACTTGACGGCATCCCGGAATTTCTTTTCCACCGCCCTTCTGTGATTTGCATCCCGCATATCAATAAAGTCTATAACAATGAGGCCTCCGAGGTCTCTAAGCCTCAGCTGACGTGCAATTTCTTTAGCGGCATCGGAGTTGATCTTAAATGCGGTCTGTTCTGCACTTTTCTGTTTTTTGTAGCTTCCGCTGTTTACATCAATTGCTACGAGTGCCTCTGTCTGTTCAATGACAATAGACCCGCCGCCTTTTAAATCTACATTGCGGGACTGTATCTTAGCGATCTCGTTTTCGATATTATATTTATGGAACAGCGGGGTACTGCCGGTGTAGTGAATTACCTTTCTTCTTAATCTGGGTGTTGCGATCTTCAGAAAATCTTTTATCTTTTTGACGGCAGGTTCAGAATCGCAGATTATCTTTTTTATCTTGCTGTTGAACGTGTCCCTTAACGTCCTGATGATCAAATCCGATTCCTGATATAATTCAGCAGGTGCGGCATCCTTTTTAATCCTTTTCTGAATAGCCCGCCAGAGTCTTTTCAGGTATTTTAAGTCGTTCTGCAAGTCTCTTTTCCTGCTGTTTTTGCCGGCGGTTCTTACGATAAAGCCCATATTTTTAGGGATATCCATTTCCTGCAGTGTCGAGCGTAGCCTTTCCCTTTCTTCTTCATCTTCTATCTTATGCGAAATTCCCAGTTTTTTCATCCAGGGCATCATTACGAGGTATTTTCCTGGAAGAGATATATAGGAGGTGAGTGTGGGGCCTTTTGTGCTTACGCCTTCTTTAGTCACCTGTACAACGATTTCCTGGCCTTTTTTCAAGCATTTCTGAATGGGAGGTCTTGATTTTAAGGCAGTTCTTTTACCTATTTCTTCAACGTTATTTGCATTTTTCTTTTTCTTGAAATATCTCGGGTGCAGATCGCTTATATGTAGAAATCCGTTCTTTCCTATGCCGAAATCTATGAAAGCGGCCTGTATGCTGGATTCTATGTTTACAACCTTTCCCTTATAAATATTTCCGACATGGCTGTTTAAGCTCAGCCTTTCTATGTAAAGTTCTTCCAGTGAATTATTTTCCACTACTGCAACTCTATATTCTTCGCCTTGAGAGACGTTAATCAGCATTTCTCTAGCCATAGTTGTTTCCTTTTATGATCAAATTAATTTTTTTTAATTCCTTTATAAACTACATCTGTTCTTAAAATCGGTTTTTCAAGATCATCTTCTGAAATATTCAGGAGTTCTTTCAATTCATCCACTCTTACTGTTCCATGAGGAGTTATTTTGACGATTACCTTTACCAGGTTATCTGAATGTTCGAAGGCACTTATAAACTCTCTTACATTTACCTTTCTGACTTTCTTTTTTTTGGTTCTTTCAAATATTATTTTATCTCTGGCCAAGATATCATCGATCCAGACTTTTTTTGAAAGGTCAAGGTTTTTCAAATAAAAATAGTAGGCAGTTTGTACGGGATCCGATTTTAGTTTGCCGGGATAAATTTCGGCATTATTCAAGTTTATATACTCGGGCATTTGTTTCTGAAGGCGTTCTTTTATTTCAGAGGCATTTTCGGTTTCTTTTTGTTCCATCTGGGCAACCAGTAAATCCTCACAGGTTTCCAGGCCTACGGATCTGGGGAACGGAAGTGATATTTTCGGCCTTGGGTTGTAGCCTCCCGAAAACCTTAAAGGTATATTGGCACGTATGAGAGCCCTTTTAAAAAGTCTCATCGATTCTGCGTGAGACAAGAACCTTAACCTGTTTTTCTGCTCGAACTTTATAACTAAAGATGTAAAACCTGTTGCATTACTAATATTTCAATCTCCTAGAGAATCAATCGCATATTTAAAAAACATTATTATCCAATTTTTTTGATTAAAAACAAGTTTTTTTAACAAAGTTATAACAATAAAGATATGAAAAAATGATGTTAAAGAAACGGGCAAGAATATATTAGAATGCCTCGGGGAAAATTCTCCTTGTGGCATCTCTGAGGTAATTCGCTATCTGACGCTCAGAATTCATGGTGAGCACCTTTCTTGCCAGATTATTGCAGTCTTCCAGATTTACGGATCGAATTATCTGCTTTACCTCCGGTATCATGGGAGGTGCGATAGATATCTTTCTTACGCCCAAGCCGAGCAGGAGCATTATATATTCAGGTTCTGAAGCCATTTCACCGCATATACTTAAATCGATCTGTGCCCGGTATGCATCCTGAATAACCGTTCTTATAAGCCGAAGAACCGCGGGATCGACAGCAGAATATATCGTTGAGACCAACTCATTGCCCCTGTCCACTGCCAGAGTGTACTGAGTGAGATCGTTTGTTCCGATGCTGAAAAAATCCACATCTCTTGCGAGAGTAGCAGAGGTTAAAGCAGCCGAAGGAGTTTCAACCATTATGCCGACCTCTACGTTCCTGTTATATTCGATACCTTCTTCATCAAGGTCTTCCATGACATCGCGAAGGATCATCTTTGCCTGCATGAGTTCCTGAACATTTGTTATGAGGGGAAACATTATTTTTACATCACCTTTAACCGATGCTCTCAGGATTGCATGCAGCTGGGTTTTAAACAGAGCCAGGTTCTGAAGGCAGAAGCGTATCGATCTTAAACCTAGAAAAGGGTTAGGTTCGCGGGCGAAACGCTTGCTCTGGGTGAATTTGTCTGCACCTAAGTCCATGGTTCTTATGATAACCGGTTTATCCTGTAAGATATTTATGGTTTCGATGTAAGCATCGTAATGTTCTTCTTCGGTGGGCTCAGTTTCACTTCCAAGGTAGAGAAATTCCGTTCTGTAAAGACCTATACCTTCACCGCCCTTTTGCTTTACCAGTTCAGCTTCATCGGGAAATTCGATATTACCGTAGAGTGTAATCCTTGTGCCGTCCCGGGTAATGGAGGGTTTTTCCCTGATGGTATCCAGCCGACTTTCAAGGACCGTAAATTCTTCAGAAAATTCCTGATACTGTTTGACGGTATCTTCATCAGGATCAACTATGACGATACCCCTGTTACCATCTACAATAACCTGACTGTCGGGCAAAATAGTATCAGTGAGGTCTTCAAGTGCCACAACAGCGGGTATTCCAAGCGATCTTGCCACGATAGCAGTATGACTTGTTCTTCCGCCTGCATCCGTTGCAAGGCCTTTGACGAATTCACGGTCGAAACCCGCTGTCTGGGTGGGGCTGAGCTCTCTTGCTACGACCACTACCTGATCAGAAATCTTTTTTACTTTTTCTCTTTTCTTTCCGAGAAGCTGGCTTAAAAGACGTCTTTCCAGGTCATAGATATCGGCAGCCCTTTCACTGATGTAAGTATCTTTTACATTGGTGAAATGCGAAGCGATATCTCTCAGTACCGTTGAAACCGCAGATTCTGCAGTTACCGATTGAGAATGTATGAGATCGGTAATCTTTTTTCTCAGACTTCTGTCTTTAAGGAAACGAAGGTGTACCGCAAAAATATCTTTAATTTTCTGCTGGGCGATATCGTCTTGAGAGGCCTCGATCTCGGTCAATTCTTTTGCAGCTGCTTTGAAGGCATTCCTTACTCGCTGGACTTCGATGAGTCTCTGTGAGGGCTTTATTTTTCTTCGAGGAATTCTATAATCTTCAGAATCTATTATCAGAGCTTTTGCGATAGAAATTCCCGGTGATACAGCTATACCTTTCTTTATTTCCATCGCACTATTTTCCCGTTCCTCTTGTTAAAATACCTTGTATTATTCTTCATCAAATTTTCTGACTTCGACAAGTTCCTTTAAGGCATCTAAAGCCTCTTTTGCCTGGGGGCCTTCGGCAATGATCTTTATATTTGTTCCGCAGGTAGCGGCAAGCATGCTCATCTGCATAATGCTTTTACCGTCGACATCCGTTTCGCCGTTTGAAACCTTTATAGAGCAGGGATATTTGCTTGCGATATCGACAAACTGCATAGCAGGTCTCATATGCAAACCGTCGGTGTTCTTTATCTGTACAGATATTTCCGAATAATCTTTTTCCAATGTATCCTTGCCTGTATCCATTTTCTTTATTGCTCAATAAATGAGGTTTCATCAGCCTCTTTAAGTAAATCTATGATCTTTTCCTTAGTATCTAACTGCTTAAGAAATTTTCTGAATTTATTCTGCTGCAGGTGTTTAAATATAAGTTCCATAGCCTGTAAATGCTGATCTGCTTCTCCCTGTGGACTTAGAAGCAGAAACACAGAAAATACCGGCTGTTTGTCGAGGGCAGAAAAGTCGATGCCTTTTGTACTTCTGCCTACAGCAGCCATAACTTTATCTACCTTCGGATGTTTTACATGGGGGATGGCAACTCCTTTTCCCATGCCTGTACTTGCTTCGTTTTCGCGTTTAATAACCGCTTTTTTAATATCTTCCTTTGTACCTTTTTTTAACTCGCCGGCATCATTTAAAGCATCAACAAGCTCAGTTATAACATCGTTTCTTTCTACGGATTCAAGTTCCGGCACCACCGCTTCAAAACAAACAAAATCAGAAAAATTCATCCACCTATACCTTATATTGTTTTAGCAAAGTTTGTTAACTGAAAATCAATTATACATAAATTAAAATTTAATTAAACCTAAATTAAGCCCCACCCATATGTTTTTTGTTTCTTTCCTTGGATTTTGTTTTTTTCAACTGTTTTTCGAGCTTATGAACAGCAGAATCAATACAACCTATAACATCTTCTCCTTTTTGGGTAGCAATAAAGAATTTATTGTGTTCTCCTCTTGCAATGATCTCTACTCCTCTTCCGCTTCCCAAGTGACCTTCGATAATAACTTCGATCTGATTGATCTTATCGTAATACCTGGGAAGTTTCGAAGTTTTCTGTTCCGCATGTTCTCTCATTCCATCAGTAATGTCAATATGTCTTCCGGTAATTGTAAAAAGCACAATTACACCTCCTTTTTAACTTGTTTTTCCAATTGTTTTTCTGTCGGTTCTTTCAACTGAGTACTCGGGGTGATAACACCTCCGCTGATAACGAACCTCAATGCTTCATCTATACCTAAATCCAACTCAATTGTTTCATCTCTAGGTACCATTATAATAAATCCTGTAAAGGGAGTCGGTGATGTCGGGATAAGAATAGCCAAAACATCTTTTTCAAGGCTTTCATTTACTTCCTTCAATCCGGTTCCGGTAACCAATCCTATCGACCAAATCCCTTTTCTCGGATATTGAACAGCAACCACTCTCGAGAAAATTTTCTCTTTATTCTGCTGAGTAAGCAGGAAATCGGTAATCTGTTTTACATAAGGATAAACCTTTTTTAAAACGGGGGTATTCATCCAGAGTTTTTCAAGAGTTCTCCATAATGTTCTGCCGATCACGCTCGCCAGTAATATGCCTACGAAGCATACAATTATAAGGGCTATGATAAATCCCGCGATCGACCCCCATCCATAAACCCAGAAATTTATAAGTTCCTGTTTAGTAAAATACTGAGTCTCAGGCTGTAAGTTATATATTAACCAAACGATTCCTCTGTTTATATATACGCTGAAATTTTCCTGAATAAAACGGTAACCCCATACCAATACCCATATAGTGAGCATTGTAGGCAACAGAGCTGCCAGGCCACGCAAAAAATAGCTTCTCAAACGCCCCGTTATACTCATAGAAATTTCAATGTTCTCCGTTGTCGTTTTTATAAAAGTTAATATATAAGGAAACTACCTAAAATCATTTTTGCCGAAAACCGGCTAAAATTTTAAGTTTATCCGCAATTTTAAATTATCAAACATCCATCTATATTAAGCCTAATTTAAAGGTTCCTCATAGTCAATGAAAAAGTCTTTAGGCAAGTGTGCTCCCATCATATGTATAATAAATCCAGGCAGAGAAGCTAAAAGAAGTATCGCCCGCTGACACAATGCGATGATGACCGCCTGGCTTGCTGCCACATTCGGAAGCCTTGTAAACATAATTTTTAATGCCCATTCTATAACACCGCCGCCGCCGGGACTTATTGGCAGGGTTCCTATCAGCCAGGAGACGGGAAAGAATACGAAATAAAATTTACCGTCAGCCGGTATTCCCAGTTGCTTTCCTATAAGCCAAAGGCCAGTGATAAAAACTCCTTGTGTTGCAAAAGAAAGTAAAACTGCAGAGAGAAGAGCAAATTTTTTCCCCCAGTAAATTTTAAAAGCATTATGAGTCTTAGCAGCGATATGGAGGCCTTTAAGCTTTATAAGGTCAATTAATCTTTTGAGGTAGTTTTTCCCCCAGGGGACAAAAAGCAAAAATATTATTACCAAAACTATAAAAACACCTAACCCGGCAAAAAACCATTTCAGGCCCAGGAATTTTTCTAAAAAATTCAACTTGGAAAATTCCGTGTAAAAATCCCTTTTCGCTTCTTCGGGGACGAAGAAAAAACTCGTTGAAGCCATCAGAAGTAAAGCAAACAGGCCGATTATTCTGTCGACGAACACACTCAATGCAGCCTCGAGCTTTTTGTCAGTATGTTTTGTTACATACCACGCCCTGAGAAGGTCACCCCCTACCGAACTGGGGAGGCAATTATTATAAAACAGTCCTAAGAAATGTAACCTTACAGCAGGCAGGAAATTAATTTTTATATTTTGTACCTTTAATAAAAGACACCACCTGGCTACGAAAATCAACTGGCTAAGGACATAAAGTATCAGAGCTGCTATGAAAATACCAAGGTTTAATTTTAATAATGTCTGTTTGAGTTCTGCCGGATCCATTCCCCTGAATACCAGGTAAAGTGCTCCAACAGCTACCAGAACCCGAAGTGTATTCTTTAAGTGCCTCTTTTTTGCAGAATCCTTTCTCATTTCTTTTCCTCAAAAATACTTGTAATTGCCGATGATAACCTGTAAAAAACTGTCTTACAAGAAGATAAAATAAGTAAAAGGAGATTTTTTCGTGGCAGCTAACAAAGAAATCGAAGAAGGAACAAAATTTCAACCTGAATTTAACGATAAGGGGCTCATAACTGCCATAGCACAGGATCATGAGAGCGGTGAGGTGCTGATGGTTGCTTATATGAACGATAAAGCCCTCCAAGAAACCATCAAAAGAGGAAATGCAGTTTATTTCAGCAGGAGTCGGCAAAAGCTCTGGCGAAAAGGCGAACAAAGCGGGCACGTTCAGAAAGTCAAACAGATTCTTGTGGACTGCGACCAGGACTGCCTGATATTAAAGGTTCAGGTTGACCAGGGACAATGCCACGTCGGTTATCAGTCCTGCTTTTACCGCGCTTTGAAAGAAGGCAGTGACAGTGAACTTGAGTTTGTGGCGCAAAAAGTTTACGATCCTGAGGAAGCCTATAAATAAATTTCGAAGTTTTTTAAATCCAAGAGCCTTCCGTATTGGAACTTCCTTTTTTATTTTAACCGGTACTGGATTTATTTTCCATTTTAAGATTAAGCGGCGGAGCAGAGCCGTCTTTTTCCTGACCCGGATAGAGAGTGATATGCGGGAAGGGGATTTCGATATTTTTTTCATCGAATGCTCTTTTAAGCCGGCGGTTGAATTCCCTTGCCACGCCCCACTGCTTGATTGGCTGGGTTTTTGTACGGGCCTTTATGACCACAGCTGAATCGTCGAATTTGTCAAGGCCAAGTATTTCGATCGGCTCCAGTATATCCTCCTTGAAGGCGTCATCATTTCTAAGGTCCTCATCGACCTCTTTTATAACTTCGATAACTTCATCTACGTTTTCCCTGTATGCAACTCCGATATCAAAAACGTATCGGGAATATTCCTTAGTCATATTTGTCACGACATCGATCTGGCCGTTTCTTACGAAATGAACATTGCCAGCCAGGTCACGAAGCGTGGTCATCCTGAGATTTATCTTTTCAACCAGACCGCCCTTATCTGCAATAACTACAACATCATTTACACGGATCTGATCGTCAAGAAAGATAAAGATACCGCTTATTATGTCACTTACCAGGTGCTGTGCTCCGAATCCTATCGCAACACCTACAACACCTGCAGCAGCAAGTATCGGTCCGATCTGAATGCCGAATTCAGGGAGGATAATCAATAATGCCACTATAATTATCAGTATATTGACCCCGCTCCGGAATATAGAAGCGAGGGTATCAGCCCTTTTCTGCATTTCTACGTCACCTTTTTTGGCATACTTATTAAAAAATCTGCGGATGAAAAATCCCGATACCTTTATGGCAATAAACATCAGGATAAGGACTATAATGATCTTCGGGCCGCTTGCGATCAGCCAGGCTAATGTCTTTTCTAAAATTTCCTGGTAATTAAAATTCATTGTGTTTTCTCCTTCTATTTTAAATTCTTAAGATGATTTTAATTAGTTTTTAAAAGTTACAGTATTATCAAAATCGATCATGATTCAATGCTGAATATGAAATTTGGCCTTTTTCAATTTTTCTAAAAATTTATTTTTTTTGAAGTCAATGAGCCATTTTTTGATTATGAACCATCCTCCTAATCTGAAGTTGCAGTTTCTCCATTTGAAATACCATTTCTGTAAATCCGTTTTTGAACTGTTGACCTTCAACAGAACTTTGGGGAAGTTAATCAAATTCAAAAATGCAAAACCCGAATTCTTTAAGCTGTAAAAATCGGTCAAGATAAACATTGCCCCTTCATGTAACCGTTCAGCGGTCATTGGAGGGTCAGGTTCAAAAAGAGGGAAGTTGCCGTCGTAGAATTCCCACCCAACATCTTTAATGGGGAAAATTCTGTTCTGCTTTTTCAATCTTTTTCTCAAGGCAGTGCCGGGCAACGGTACAGGCAAAACAATTTGAATGGTGTCGATTTTCGCTTTTTTTATAAATTCCTTATATTTTTTGGCTCTTTGCTGGGATGTGAGTTTGAATTTTGAGGGGTTTTTTAGAGGATATCCGAAGATGAACATGCCGTGAATAAGAAAGCCAAAATCGTGATATTTTTTAGTCAGCTGTAACATTTCTTCAGTTCGTAGATTCTTATTCATCGATTCTATTTCTTCTTCTATCGGGGATTCAAAGCCGATAGCCAGATTTCTTATATTTGCATTTCTCATCGCAGTCAAAAGCTCTTTGTCCCGGGCTTTATCAAGTCTGATCTGAACTGTAAATTTAAGCTTTTTGCGAATTTTCTTTTGATAGTCTGCCAGCATTCTGCAGACTTCCAATGTCTCTGTTCTATGCTGGCTGAAAAGATCATCGACAATGAAAAATGTGTCCGCATTGTAATTTTCAACAAGATTTCTTACCTGTTTCATAAATCTTTCCGGTGATGAGGCGCGGGGTTTTCCCTTAACGGTACAGAACTCGCAGTTCATGCCGCAGCCCCGAATCCTTTCCAGTGAGAATATTTTTATTCTACTGTTTTTAACAAGAGAATAGTCCGGGACCGGCAATCTTTCAAAATACGTGATCGGATCAGAGGGTTCATTGATAACAGTTTTTTCGTTTTCTTTGTAAACCAGTCCTTTGATATTGTGCAGGGATGATGATCCTTCTTTAAATTTCTGAAGAAATTTTTGTATCGATATTTCAGCTTCACCGATAAAAACAAAATCTATGCTGTTTTGCAGGGCTTCCTCGATATTTTCATCTACAAAGTGCTGGCCTCCCGCGATAGTGGTTACATCCATTTTTTTGTAAACCTCTGCAAGTTCATATATCCTAGGTACAGTAGAAGTAAGGCCTCCGTAGAATCCTACGATATCTGCGGGATTTTTTTCCTGAAGGGCCTTATGGTTAATATATCCTTTTTCATTCTTTAAACTTGAATCCCGATAGTTGTTTTCATCAATGACTTCAACCTTCCAATCCGGAAGACTGTTTGCTAATGTAGCAACACATAAGGGGCCTAATGCGGTCATTTTGTCGGCGAAATTCGAATAGACATTAAATTCCGGAAAAGCCGGTATGATAATCCTCAGTTTCGAATCCGTTTTATAATTATTTGATAGCTGCAAAATAATCCTCCCGTTAAAATAAATATAAAAACATTTTCTCATTAATAAAAAAGAATTGCAAGGATATTAGAAAAAATAATTGATTTCGCAGCTGTAATTTAAAAAGTTTAGAATTCAAAAAAGTACTATATAAATTTATTTATAGATTATTTTTTAATTATTCAAGCGGGAGCCAAATATATCCGAAATAAAATTTAATAATGTAAAACTTTTTGGAAATTTATTTTGTTTTTATAATTCAGGTCCTTTCCCTTTTGCTTTCGGGCGGCTTTTTATGGCCGCCCATTTTTCTTTAGGGTTAAATCAATTTCCTCAAATAATAATACTGTCAGGTAAAGTTAAGATTGACTTTAGATGAAAATTTTTCTATAAATATCTGTTAACAAGTCCGGAAATCAAATGCAATAAATTACCAGTTAAACCGTATTATTTTAGAAAAAATACGAAAGTGAATTTGATCTATAGGTTATTAAAATTTTATTAGCTACGCAAATTTCCTGGGGTGTAGATTTTATTAAAAGCCAGATTGACAATTAAGCATATCATTAAACCACTGACGGCAGCTATTAATATTGATAAAAGAATTTTGGAAAATACCTGAAATAAAAATATAAGGAATAATAAGTCTAATTTTCACTGGAGGTAAAAATGAACATATCAATGAACAGGCGTGATTTTATAAAGATTGCAGGTGTTGGTACGGCAGCTTTGCTGGCCCCTGCATGGGCAAAAGACCGACCTTTAGGTATAGAACCTGAATGGGACGGTATTTCAAATCCTCATGAGGAACTGAAAAATATCGGTGACAAATTTTCATTCGGTATAATAGCAGATTCTCAAGTAGGTCATGCGGATTCGACAAGTACTCTTTATAAGAATGCAAATTTCGGCCTTTCTAAATCGATCGAGGAACTGAATAAACATGAGCCGAATATTGAGTTTCTGGTACATCTCGGGGACCTTGTAAATGTCCCCAATAAACCTTCTTTTGATAACTGGTATAAAAGGGTTTCAAAATTCGATGGTACTCATGTCGTAAATCACGGTAATCATGACACTATTCCCCCTTATACGCGTTTCAGGGATTATGAAGAAAAGCTGAACGGTATCAGGTCGGTATATTATTCATTCGATGTGGGAAAATGGCACTTTATTACCATGCCGGCAAATATCGAGTTCGGCAACTACGACAATCTTGAAGTAGTAGAACCTATGATGAAATGGCTGAAAAAAGACCTCCGAGCCAACAAGGATCGCCCCACTATCGTTTTCATGCACCTGCATTATATGCCTCAGGGACTATCGCAGCTTGAATGGTATTCCCACAGCCAGGAATTAAAACGCAGATTACTGATGGCATTTACAGAACACGGTAATGTGAAGTACTACTTCAACGGTCATGTACATAACGGAATCAAAGTGACTATGAAAACTGCCTGGACCTACAAGGAGATAAATTTCATGACACTTCCTTCCGGTACTGCTCCAAGGCCTTTCGGTGAAGAATATTCCGATTTCGAAGAAGGTCTGGAAAGAGGCGGATACTATACGATCGTTGACGTTGACGGGGATAATGTCACTATAAGAAGCCGACTTTCGGCAGTAGATGGCGAATTCACATACCCTGACAAATTCAAGAAATTTACCCCGGAAGATGACAGGCGCTGCTTTACCAAAGCGATCGATATTCCTCCAAAAGTAAGATTGCACGAAGGAGGTTTCGAAACCGGAATAAATGAGTGGTACAAACCTTACAGGTATATATGCGACAAGAAACCGGGCTTTCTTAACGAGTGGCGAATGAAATATAAAAACGAAGGTCATCATTCCGGTTATGTTTATGCAAAGCCCATGGGTGAGAACTGGGTAAATGATGAATACAACGAATTTTACCAGATCTTAAATGCTCCAAAAGACGGAGACCCTGTATTCAAGGGCAGCTATTTTATAGCTGATCCTGCAGAAAGCGGCGGCGGTTATTATCGTCTTATAGGCATCGGCGGACCGAAGACAAAAGGTGAATTCAAGTTCCTAATGGAATTCGATTTCAGTGAAGCAGAAGATGAATATAAATCCGATTATTATCCAAGGGCAATGGGTTATCATATTAGCGGAAGTGTAAGCAGCTGGATGTACCTGCAGAACCTGGGAAACAAGAAACAGGGTATGTTTATCCGTTTGCCTAAGACGCCATTAAAATGGCATAATCTTGAAATTAACATTTCCGATCTTTATGACAAGGCCATGGGGAAATCCGGAGCTTATGATAAACTCGGGGTCAATCGATTCATGTTGGCTGCAGGTGTGTGGTCAAATAAGGGAGTCGATAAAGGAAGCGGAGCATTTTTCGACAGCATCAGTTTAAGTGGCATGAACGAATTCAGGCCGTCAATGATAAATGAGAATATTATAGAAGTTGATAAAAGCATTTTCGAAACCGGCTTCGGGCAGGCGCTTCATGATAAAGTCGAGGCGCGTAAAAAGAATAAATAAAACTATAAACTTTCGGATTTACAGGCGGCTTTCGGGCCGCCTTTTTTATTAAATTTCCCCTATAAAAATTGGAGTATAATCCCTGATTGAAGACTTTTCATATTTAGCTGATTATTATTTGTAAATGAAAGTTTAACTGAAAGGAGAAAAAATGAGAAAAGTATTGATCGGGGCGATATTGATATTTATCGCTGCAGCAGGAGCAAGCGGTGCCTTGAATGAAGGTGATCGTGAAATCAGTATTTTCGGTAACTATTTCCATCACAATTTTAAGCCTGGCGGCGGCAGCGGTGATGCCTTTGGAGGCGGCGTAAGATTCGGTCATTTCATGACAGATCAACTGGAAATGGGATTTTCACTAGTGGGTTCGTGGGATAATGATGTTGATCTTTATTACGGCGGACTTGATATGAAACATTATCTCTGCCCTATGGACCCCTGGTCAATGTACTGGGGTGGACAGGTTTCTTACGGTTATGCAGAAAATGGCCAATACGAAGACGGAATCCATTACGGACCTCTTGCCGGTTTTCGTTTTATGTCTGATACGGGCCCCGATATGTACATCGAATATCAATATCTTTTCTTTGACGGCGGGACGCTCGACAATGCATTCGATGAATCCCAGGCAGTATTTCTAGGCTGGACCTGGAAATATTGATCAAAGGAGGGAAGGTTTTAAATAGGCTGCGGGTCTAAACCTGCAGCCTTTACTTTAGATGGCAGCAGCTTTAAAATAAGCTGATGGAAAATTTACAACATAAAAATCAGGTAAAAGGCGTAGTCATAATATTTTTCTTTATTTTTTGCTGTCTTATTTTCGGCATAGATTCGATTGCTGAGGAAAGTCCTTCCGATACAGAAAAATTCGATTTCGAACAATCTTTCAGGCAGCCCGAGAAAAAGGACTTTAAAATTCATTCTTTTATCGATCCCAATGGTAACACTTTTAATACCGAAATATCTTTAAATTATCACCTTGATAAGCACGAATCCGGAATACTGATGGATTTGCTGCTTAAAGGGAAGTATCCTTACTCTTTTGACGCCACTTTAGAAGGAACTTTTCAAATGATCAAAAATCTTGAAACCTCTGATCTGGACTTCAAGGGGAAAATGGACATGGATGATGGAGACTTTTATCATGCAGGTCTTAAGTTCGCTGATGATGTTTTTGCAGATTTAGAATTTAATGATAACCGGGTAAATTTAAAAAGCATTTCGGGATTGTTTTTTCACGGCGTTTCTAAAGGTAATGTGATTGTCAAAAATATTTCTAAAAAATCGCCCGTTTTTAACGGGGCTTTAAAATGTAATAACATACAACTGAAAAAATTTACGGAATTTTTCTTTCCAGAAAGTAAATTGAGCCAGGGGACGGGGAATTTTCATATTAATTTTCAAGGCAGTTTGAACCCTCTTGATTTTAAAACAAACGGTAAGTTACTTCTAAACAATGCAGACCTGTGGAGTTCCCCCTTCTTCCGGGAGCTTTTGATCGTTTCCGGCCTTGGATCAGATAAGGGCAAATTTGTTTTCGATGTGGATATAAACTTCGAGAGCAATAATTATGAAGTGCATTTCAAGGAATTCAAAATATATAACAGGTTTGCTGCTTTAAGGGCAGAACCTGATTCGACTCTTGATCTAAGAACAAATGAAGTCAGAATGTATGTAAATATCTTACTGTTGAGCAGATTCCGTGAAAAACTTGAAATAGTTCCTTTTGTGGCGGATATCTTCAAATTGAAAGACACCTTAACAAGGTTAGAAATAACAGGTAAATTCAGCGAACCTAAAATAAGTAAAAACCCAGTAAAAGATGTGGGCAAAGGTACACTTGAATTTTTCGGAGATGTTTTAAAAAGCACCTTCGATTTAAAAGACCTGCCTGCAAAAATCGCAGAACCGAATTCCCCTGATAAATAATTTCAAGATTAAATATGCATCAGTAAAATCCCTTATAAAAAAAGAAGGGTTTAAGATTATTTATTTATTTTTTATTATATTGTAAAAATTAATCGTCAATTTAACTTTTTTTACGGAGGGAATTATGAAGAAAGTCATAGTATTCGGAATTCTGGTTTTGGCTATTTTTTCGGTATCTGCAAATGCCATAGTAAGCGAAGGAGATGAAGAAGTTTTTGTTTTCGGCCAGTTTTTAGTGCATGACCCGGAGGTCGATGATACAGATTACGGCTTCGGAGGCGGTGCCGGATGGGGTAAATTCCTGACGGATAACTGGCAGTTCAATACTCTAGGACTTGCTAGCTGGTCAGATGATGTTGATCTTTATTCGGCTGGAATAAATTTCAAGTATCATTTCACGCCTAAACTTTACAGTTCGCCTTATCTCGGAGCCCATGGAAATTACGGTTATGCAGACAATTCAGAAAGTGAGAACGGATTTTATTACGGCCCGATCGTCGGCTGGAGATTTATGATGGAAGGCTGCTATGATGTTTTTGCAGAATATCAATACAACATATATACGGGCAGCATCGACGATGTAGTCGATGACACTCATTCATTTACTATAGGCATTTGCTTTGATTATTGATCCTGCTGCATTAACCACTGTTCATTGAAGAATGTTCCGTATATTGCATGGGGAGCCTTGAATGAGGGTTCATCATTTAAAAAGCCGTAAAAGGTGCAAAAAACAGTGCCATCATCTAATTGAGTGGCAACGGGATAACCGAAGTCTATATGCTTAACATCAGATCGGTAAATTTCTTTTACGGTAGTTGTGTCCCAGGTTTTACACTGGTCTTTTGAAATAACAGCCCTTACACTAAATGGGGGTCGCCTGTGTCCGTAAACCATAAGGACATTGCCGCTTTTTAATTTAAGCAGGTACGGGGGATGTCCCCAGATATCGAGACGTTTGGGTTCTGTCCAGGTATTTCCGCCATCATTGGATTCAGTCTGGTATATCCAGTATCCGACACCGTCTCTTTTTAAGCCGTTACCATTTACCTCTGCCGGCCAAAACTCCCTTATCTTGTGACTCCACCTGGTTCTCATCACGCAGACAATTCTTCCATTTTCAAATTCCAGGAAACTGGGTTCGCCGTAACTGAACGGGTGGTCATTATAAAGCATCGAATGAAGTTTCCAATCTTTGCCACCGGGGGTGCCTTTTAAAAAGAAAAGCTGGTCGTGCCTGTAATCTTCGGGCCAGTTTTCTTTAAACTTTTGCCCCCCAATTACTTTCTCAGGTATGTAGTTTTTGTATGGGCCGTAGCATGCCGCCAAAAGAGAACCTTCTTTAAGTTTTCTCAAATCCCATGGCCAGATCTTTTCATTTTCCGGCCAGGTTTTGGAAATATTTTTTTTGAATTCAGGATTAGCGAAAAGGCTTTCCCTGTAAATTCTCGCATGCAAAGGAGCAAAACCGGTTTCATTTTCCTTATGCCGGTATCTTAGATCGAGGATTTTATCATTTTTCAGATCAGCATACGTTCTAGTAATATCCCTTACATTTTTTATTATGGGTGGCTTTCTGGTAATATCCCACATTTTTCCATTATCTTTAGAAACTGCGAAATATCTTTCATCATACAGCTGATAATGCGAGTGATGAGCACCATCCTGTTTCAATTTTTCGATTGGCTGAACCTGGTAAAACACAATTAATTCATTTTCGGTTCTTACTATTTCAGGGAAGGATGCGTAATCATTTACGTCACCATGGATAACGAAAGCTTCCGGGGCCATAGGTTTTGGATTATGAGACTTTTTTTCATTACAACCTAAAATCAAAAAACCAACTGTCAATACAAGTGAAACTGATATATTTCTATACATTTTTTAACCCTCGAAAATTTATTGTATAAGCCATTTTTCATTGAATAAGGCGCCATAGACAGCATGAGGCGACCGGAAAGAAATATTATCAGTAAACATTCCGTAAAAGGTCACGAATATCCTGCCGTCTTCAAGCTGGGTGGCGACAGGATAGCCTAAATCAATGCCGCCGTGTCGAAAAGTATAAATCGTTTTCATTGTTGATCCATCCCAGGTTCTGCAGTTATCTGTTGATAAAATCGCCCTTATACTGAATGGCGGTCTGCGATGGCCGTAAACCATAAGGACATTCCCGCTTTCTAGCTTAACTAAACATGGCGGGTGTCCCCAGATATCCAGCTTTTCCGGTTCTGTCCAGTTTTTTCCGCCGTCTTTAGATTCCGACTGGAACATGTAGTAGCCGTAGCCGTCCCTTTTCATACCGTTCCCGTTAACTTCCGCCGGCCAGTATTCTTCTAATTCACGCCGCCAAGTCGAACGGATTACCATCACGATCCTGCCGTCGTCGAATTGAACGAGTGAGCTTTCATCGAGATTGAATGCATGGTCGTTGTTTATCTCTGAAAGATATTCCCATTTTCTGCCGTCCTCAGAACCTTTCCAGAGTACAGGTCTTGAAGAATTATAATCTTCAGGCCAATTTTCCTTGAAAACTTTGCCTTCAATTGGATTTTCAGGGCGTTCGTGACCATGCCCATGATATCCCGCTGTCAAAATGCTGCCGTCATTTAATCTTATGGAGTCAAAAGGAAAAGTATTGGGGAATTCTTTTTTTAATTTCGAAAGTTTTAGTTTATAGACAGGGTCGGTGAAAAGTCTGTCTTTGTAAATGCGGACATAGGTTTGTTCAAATCCTTTTACCTGTTTTTTATGCCTGAACCGCATGTCCAGAATTTCATTATTTTTTAAAGGCACAAAAGCCCTGCTTATATCCTGAATATTTCTCAAAACGGGAGGATTTTCTGTTTTTGTCCATGTCCTGCCGTTGTCCTTTGAGATAGAATAAAGATATTCGAAATAAGGCTGATAGTGCGGATGAGGTGCGCCCTTCTGCTTTAATTTTTCCAGTGGCTGAACCTTATAGAAAACCACGAGCTTGTCATCTGTTCTGACAATAACCGGAAATGATGCATAATCATTTACATCTGCATGAAGCTTGAAAACCTGAGGGGTTATGGGATCAACATTTTTTTTGTCCGCAATCTCATTACAGCCTGCCAAAGAAATTATGTTAATAATAATAAAAAAAATAATTGTTCCTGAATTAATTTTAATACTCCTTTTTAAAATTAACATAGAGCTCGAGTTTACTAAATTCCATGAATTAAACAAGAAAAAAACAATATTAACAATTCCTTGACTCGGGCTGTTTAAATATTGATAATTGCGATTTTGATATTGATTAAAGGAATAAGTAATGAGCAGGAAGTTTTTTTTAATTTTAATTTTACTTTTACTTGTCTGTGATGCAAACGGAAGTTTGAAAATAACGAAGGACCCGGGAACTTATGCCAGTTTAGATGAAAAATTCCACTGGCAGCTCGAATGGACGCTCGCTGAAGAAATGCCCGAAGGGACATTATTCGAACTCAGAAGTAAGTGCATGAGAACATATTACAGATGGGCGAAAACGGATTTTGAGCTTACTAACGCTGAAGTTATTGAAGTAATCCCGAGTTCGGGTAAAAATTTATGGTCTAATACCACATGGACAAACGTAAGAGCTGAACTAACCAGGGACCTGAAAACAGGTGATAAAGTAAAAATAAGTTTCGATTCGACAGCATCACATTTTGCCGGCAGAAATGATGAAGTTTCTATCTGGGTTGCGGAACCAGCCGATGACCCGAATGAAGCAGAATTTCAAAAAATAGAAAACACAGATGTCACTTTAAAAGTCAAGTCGGCTCCTGTGGCTAATCTGTACCTTTACTGTGAACCTACGCCGGGACATGATAATAAGATAAGAACCATTATCAGCCCGGAGGACAGGTTCGGGAATGCTTCTGAATTTAAAAATCCGGTTACTGTAAAGTTCAACTGGATGGGTAATAAATTCGAAGAAGAAATTTACGGGACAAAAAAAATATATTTAGAAACACCGGAAAAACAAATCTGCAGACTAAAGGCAACTGTTTCATACAGAGAACTTGCCTCCTTTGAGGATATCGAAAACGGCAAAAAGGATTACGGCCAAATAACTGTAATTTCTAATCCGGTATGGATTTCTCCGCCTGAAAGCAGTGAAGCAGCTTTCGGAGAATTCCACTGGCATACTGAATTCAGCGGCGATGGAGCTTATCCGGTCAGGAACGGATTGAAGTTTGCCAGAGATCAGATGAATATGAATTTCTGTATGCCATCTGATCATACACCAAATGAGTACTGGGATGAAACGGTAGATATAGTTGAGAAGTTCAATGAGGACAATAAATTTGCCACCATATTCGGCTGGGAGAAAAGTACGAAGTGGGGACATGAAAATTATTATTTTACCAAATCCGATCATTTCGTAAACCCGACCAATCCTGAAGGCCCTTTGATGGGAAATGAGTGGGAGGATAAATTATGGGTACTGCAAAAGACACTTAATAAACAGTTCAAAAAAACAAGGGATTTTATAGCGATACCTCATCATACCAATGTAAGCGGAGCACCTCACTGGTTTCCCTATCCCTTCGATAAGGTTAAGCCCAGCGACTATCATCGACTGATAGAAGTATTCCAATGCAGGGGCAACCAGGAAAGGAACACTTATTCTGGTAACTGGCGGAAATGGCGGGCTCTTCATTTTAATAATAATTCATCAGTACAGGATGCATTAGCCAAGGGTTTTAAAATGGGATTTGTCGCAGGTACTGATAATCATGCTGCCTATCCTTCCAAAATGTTTTGCGCAAAGCCGGGATATGGAAAAATGCCACTGAATTCAACTGGTTTAACCGGTGTATGGGTTGACAAGATTACCAGGCAGGATGTTTTCGACGGAATGTTCGCCAGGAACACCTGGGCGGTCTGGGATACTAGAGCTCTTGTTTATTTCACAGTAAACGGCGAGCCCATGGGCAGTGAAATAAAAGTAAACAAAGGTGATGACGTAAAAGCAAGGATTAAAATAAGTGCAGAGGCTCCCCTGGAAACTATCGAGATCATTTCAGAGGCTAAAACGGTATGGGAAGGCTCAGCAGGCAAACCTGACATAGATAAAAAGGTCGAACTTGGTAAAATCGAAATAGACACTTATTTTTATTTGCGGGCAATGCAGGAAGACGGAGCATTGATATATGCAAGCCCGGTTTTTGTTGAAGTAGATTAAGGGATTTGTTATGGAATTGAAAAGAAATATTAATATTTTTGATCGATCGAACTTAAATGAAGAAGAATACAAAGATTTTTTAACCAAATCATATAAACTTATCAAAGAGCTGCCTTTGTATATGGCGGAAAGTGAAGATATTAATTCACTTGAACTTGCTCACCTGATACCCGATGTAGATGAGACTGTACTGACGGTTTACCTGGGTATAAATGATGCGGTATGCAACAAAGGGTTAGTGACGCCCTTTTTGCCCAGGCATGCTCATAATAATGTTTTTGTATTTGACCCGGAAGTTTACGGGGGCAAGGAAGATGTGCCTGCAGGAACGATAGATGCTCAGAAAATACTGGTCGGTTTCCAGCCGCCCAACAACAGTTGGGAGTCGAACTGGACTTATGTCATGATCGAAGACCCTGACAGGACATTTGAAAGTCTGTGGCAGGAAAAGGGATACATCGATATGATACCTTCAAAGTTCGAAGACTTTACTATTCTTACCGATCCTGAACAGAGCATGGTCTGTACTTTTGTCGATCCCAAAGCTTTTGACCATCCTGTAAATAAGTCACGCGACTATCTGAACCAGGCAAGAAAACGGGGTGAAAAACTGGCTGATCAGTTTGAGATACCAAAGACACTGGAGGGAGAAACAAGGGGGCTTGTCCCGGTGATACTCGGAAAAGGGGAAAAGCTTTATGTTGCGAATCCCGATTTCAGTCCCTGCGATCATTGCTGGTCGAATATTTATCCCGAAAATGAAAGTTACGCAGTTGTGAATGAGAATTCCGCTGTGCCGCTGGACCTGGTGATAAATAAACCGGCGGTCAGTGAAAAATACAGGGGTAAACTTATTCCAGCCAAAGGAAGTGCGGACATGACGACAGACTGGTTTTACCGGGGAGACAGGATAATGAGAAAGCCGATACTGGAAGGTTTGTTTAAAGGTTAATTATGCCTGAAGTTAAAAATAAAAAAGTCATGGCGGCAGGACATATCTGCCTTGATATAACACCTAAATTTCCCTTGAACCAGGAATATGATATTAAAAAATTATTGAGACCCGGTGCCTTGATAGAAATGGATGAAGTAGTACTGGGAACCGGCGGAGCGGTTTCAAATACCGGGCTTGCAATGTCAAAACTGGGACTTGAAGTTTTACTGAACGGCAAAGTCGGGGATGATGAATTCGGCGGAATAATCAAAAAGCTTCTGGGTAAGAAAGCGAAAGCTTTTAAAACCGTCACAGGTCAAAGCAGCTCATATACGATTGTGATCGCAGTTCCGGGATATGACCGATTATTCTTTCATCACCCGGGAACGAACGATACTTTTACTTCAGATGATATCGATTATCAATCAGCCCGGGATTGCTGTCTTTTTCATTTCGGGTACCCTACTTTGATGAAGGGTATATTTGAAAATGATTGCAGGGAACTGGAAAAGATATATAAGAACGTAAAAGAGCTCGGAATTGTCACCAGCCTGGACATGTCCATGCCTGATCCCTTAAGTGATGCGGGAAAGGTCGATTGGCATGATGCTTTAAAGAGGACTCTTCCTTACGTGGATATTTTCCTTCCAAGTGTTGAAGAAATAGCTTTCATGCTGGACAGGGAACTTTTTGAAAAAAGGAAAAATGAGGCTGGAGTCGACGATCCCGTTCTTGTTTACACACCCGAAGATGTCGCGGGTCTTGCTGAAAAAATGCTTGATATGGGAGTAAAGATAGCTGCTATTAAAAACGGAATAAGGGGATATTATCTGAGAACTGCTGATGAGAGCAATCTTGCTGATATCAATTTGAACGGTTCATTAGATGGCAAAAGATGGTCAGGCAGAGAATTATGGGCAGGTTCCTACAAGGCTGAAGTTTTCGGCTCTGCAACGGGTGCAGGTGACGCCACTATCGCAGGATTTCTTTCAGGCCTTGTAAACGGCCATGAGCCGGAAGAATGCCTGAAGATAGCAAATACAGTCGGCTGGCAGAACGTGAAGGAATTTGATACCTTAAGCGGAATCAAGGATTGGGATACGACACTTGAAATGGCAGGTCACAAAAACAAGGAGACAAATTTCGTGATGGAAGAAAACGATAAATGGAAATTCGATACAGAGGAAAAGATTTTCATAGGTCCAAATGATAAAGGGAAATAAAAATGAGTAATTATCCATGGAAGAACAAAGTAGCTAACAGTTCACAAATAGCAGGAATCGAAACCTCGGTTATCGATAACGGCCCTGCCAAAGGAACAAGGATTGCCTGGGTAACTACGGGTTCGGGGTTGAGGTTTAAAGTGGCGATCGACAGAGGGCTGGATATTATCGATGCTTTTTATAAGGATAAAAGCCTCGCATTTATAAGTCACGGCGGGCTTACTTCGCCAAGGCCTGACGCTGATCATGACCTTACCTGGCTGGAAACATTTCCGGGAGGACTGGTAGTGACATGCGGCTTGACTCATACAGGGCCGCCCGAGGAAGATGAGAAGGGAAAACGCGGACTGCATGGAAAGATAAGCAATATCCCTGCAGAACTTCAGTGTATTAAACAGCCTGACCTGCATACCGATGATCTAGACATAGTAATTTCAGGTGTGATGAGAGAATCTGTGGTTTTCGGTAATCGGGTTGAAATGATAAGGACTATAAGCTGTAAAGTCGGTGAACCGGCCATAAAAATAAAGGACGAAGTGACCAATAAAGGCAATCAGCGAACTCCGCATATGCTTTTATATCACTGCAATTTCGGCTGGCCCCTGATAGACGAGGGAACCGAATTTGTCTATAACGGTAAATGCAAATCAAGAGGCGGTCAGCAGGACGATGAGATATTCAACAGTGAAAAAAATTATAAAATATGTAGAACACCTTTAGATCAACACAGAGGCCCGGGTGAAGCCTGCGGCTTTATCGATGTAGAAGAAAACGAAAAAGGATGGTGCAATGCTTCTGTGAATAACAAAAAAATATCACTGGAACTTACTTTGAGATATTTAAAGGATCAACTGCCCTGCCTTTCCAACTGGCAGCATTTCGGACCGGGAGAATATGTGGCTGCCCTGGAGCCCGGCACGAATTTCCCCATCGGAAGAAAAGAAGCTGAAAAACAGGGAACGTTGAAATATATAGAGCCGGGAGAGACTAAAGAATGTTTCCTGGAAATATTAGTAAATGAAAAGGGAAAAACTGTAACTGTTTGATAATAAAAGGTTTATGATGTCACATATTTTTACCGGATTTGGTTTCGGCCCCATACAATCAGGACTGTTTGCCGCAGAGGCTTTTAAAAGCGGTAATTTTGAACGAATTATTATTGCAGAGATCGATCAAAAGCTTGTAGATGCAGTCAGACAGAATAAAGGAACATATTATGTCAACGTAGCCTGCGAAGACAGGATTATAACAGAGAAGATAGAAGGAATCGAAATATATAACCCCAAAGTACAAGAAGACCGCAAAAAGATCATAAATGCTATTGCAGAATCCACGGAAATAGTAACGTCCCTTCCATCTGTAGACTTTTACGATATGGGTGAAAACAGTGTAGCTTCCTTGATCGCTCAGGGACTTTCCGGAAATAAAAGGCAGGGATGTATTATTTACGCAGCGGAAAACAATAATGAAGCGGCGGAGATATTAAGATCAAAAATCAAAAGCAAAGGTGAACTGAAAAATAATGTTCAGTTTTTAAATACCGTTATCGGGAAAATGAGCGGCGTAAAAACTGACCCAGAAGAGATAAAAAAAGCAGATTTGAAAACAATAACCCCCGATTTTGAAAGGGCCTTTCTGGTCGAGGAGTTCCATCATATCTTAGTTACCAAAACTTCTCTTGACAATTTTGAGCCGGGAATAAAGGTTTTCATGGAAAAAGAAAACCTGCTTCCCTTCGAAGAAGCCAAATTATACGGCCACAACGCCATTCACGCCCTTTTGGCTTATCTGGGATATGTAAAGGGATATGAAAAAATGTCTGACCTCAGAAAAGACAGTGAGCTGATGTCGATAGCTGAAAAAGCATTTCTCGAAGAATCCGGCGAGGCTTTATGCAAAAAATATGAAAGCCTGAATGACCACCTGTTTACTGAAGAAGGATATCGGGAGTTTGCACTTGATCTTCTGGGGCGAATGACAAATCCATACCTTACAGACACAGTAGAGCGAACAGGCAGAGACCCAAAGAGGAAACTCGGAATAAACGATAGGCTGTTCGGCACCATGCAGCTTGCCCTATATTTCGGTATCGAGCCGGTTAATCTTGCAAAAGGTGCCAAGGCCGGAATGATTTATGCGGTGGAGCATTTAGAGGAACTGCAGAAAAAGTTTAACGTTATAACTCGCAATGGTCTTACCCCAACCTTGATTGAAAAGATACTTTTTGATATCTGGTCTGACAACATACAAAAAGACAAAGCGGAAAAATTAATTGCTTTAGTTAAAAGTTCAGAATAAAAATTTTTATAATTCTTGCCTGATGCAAATCTAAAGCTAAAATATATTTACTGTAAATTTACTTTTTATGAAAGGAAGGGGAATTATGAAAAAGAAATGTTTACTAAGCACAATTCTTGCGGCAGTGGTATTCAGTTTTTTCGGATGTGCATCTCCGGAAGGCGTTACTGTATCTGAAAAACGCCAGTATATTCTGGATATGAAGGAAAAAACATTGAATGAACTCTATCGCAAAAGGCCTGAAGCCAAAGAAAAGATCGCCATGAGTGCAGGATATGCCGTATTTAGCAACGTTGATGTTATGGTGATTTTTGTCAGCGGAGGAAACGGTTACGGTGTTGCTGTCGATGATGATACCGGAGAAAACGTCTATATGAAAATGGGCTCCGGCGGCCTAGGCTTCGGTGTGGGTGTTAAAGATTTCCGGGAGGTTATAATCTTCAAGAAACAATACGCTTTCGATAAGTTTGTCGAAGAAGGTTGGGAATTCGGAGGCACGGCAGAGGCTGCGGCTAAGGCAGAAGAAAAAGGCGGATCGGCAGAAGCTACAGGAAACATCGGCAAAAATGTAGAAGTTTATCAATTTACTGAAAGCGGTATTTCTCTGCAGGCAAAGCTCACCGGAACAAAGTACTATAAATTTAATGAGTTAAACTGAAAATAAAGCTGTTTTCCGGCTTAATAATAATTTAATTCGAAAGAATAAAAAAGGCGGACCTCATGTCCGCCTTTTATAATACCATCCGTGGCAAAAAACTTTATTGGATTTTGCCTTTTAAAAAAATGGGAGTGTTGGGGCTCGAACCCAAGACCCACGCCTTAAAAGGGCGTTGCTCTGCCAACTGAGCTACACTCCCATAGCCTTTAAGGGCTTTTTGTTTTAAACGCATAAAACCAAAGCACGTTCGTAATTTATGCATTATTTTAACAAAGAGTGGGAAGTTTACATACTAAAAATCGGATTTTCAAGAATTTTTCAAAAAAATCTTCAGCAAACAGGCAAATAAATTTTTCTGAGCATTGACTTTTGCAATTTTTGAAGCTAGCATACCTCTTTTCTAAGTTTCAGGGCATTATATAAGCTTCACAGTTTCAAAAAAATTGTTTTTAAAGCAGCAGGGATAATTGTTAAGATTATCCCTTTCAATATTTAACAGGAGACAAAAGTGAATCAGCAAATATACAAGGATCTTATATCCGGCAAGAAGGAAGGTCCGCTGGCTGATTTTATAAGGCTTATACTAAAAGGCTTTTCTTATTTTTACGTGTGGGTGGTGAATCTAAGAAATTTCCTGTATGACAAAAATATACTGAAAACCAGAGTGGTTTCTGTGCCGGTTATCAGCATCGGCAATTTGACAGCAGGCGGAACAGGCAAGACCCCGACCGTTATCTGGTGTTGTAATTTTTTGTCCGGTAAGAAATATCGCTGCGCAATTTTAACGCGGGGATACAAGGCAAAGCCCGGAAAATTATCGGATGAGCCTGCTATTCTGACCAAGAACTGCCCTGCAACAAGGGTTGTAGTCAATCCCAACAGGTATGAAGGTGCAAGAAAAGCTATCAACAGATTCCACTGTAATGCCATAGTTATGGATGATGGTTTTCAGCACAGAAAACTTGCCCGCGATATCGATATCGCAGTGATCGACGCTACGAATCCTTTCGGCTATGGAAAAATGCTTCCGGCAGGTCTTTTGCGCGAACCGGTATCTTCTCTTAAAAGAGCCCAGGCCGTCATTCTGACCAGAGCCGATCAGGTTGATAACGCAAAACTTCAACTTCTGGAAAAAAAGATAAAAGACGAAAACCCGGATTTGAAAATAGCCCATGCTCAGCATGAGCCGATCTGCGGAATTAAAATAGGGCAAAAAGAAATAACCATCGAAGAACTAAGAAACAGAAAGGTTTTCGCCTTCTGCGGCATCGGCAACCCGGAATCATTTTTAAATACTCTCAAAAAACTTGACATAAATGTTGTTGGCCACAGGTTTTACAATGATCATCATAATTTTACCAAGGATGAATTTATCGATATATATGAAGAGGCCAGGTACCATGAGGCGGATATAATCCTTTCCACTCAGAAGGACTGGACCAAAACCATATTATTCTGGATGAACCACGAGAAGATCGAATTTGCTTATCTGAAGGTTGAAATAAAATTCACAAAAAACGAAGATTCGATCAAAGGGTTGATTGAAGACACGCTTAGTGATAAAATTTCCGGATAAGATTTAAGATTTCAAGGATGAAGATAATGCACGAAAAATTATTAAAAACAGTAACAAACCTCGGAAACCCGAATGTTCTGGTGGTCGGGGATTTTATGCTCGATGTATATATATACGGCGATGCCCTGAGGATCAGTCCGGAGGCACCGGTTCCAGTGTTGAAAGTCAAAGAAACCAGTTACAGTCTGGGGGGAGCAGGATCGGTAGTTAACGATTTAAGCGTTCTAGGCGCAAATGCTGTTTGCCTGGGGGTTCTAGGTAATGATGAGCACGGTAAGAAGCTTTTAGAATTACTCAACAAAACCCGTTCCGATATCGAAGGGTTGATCCCGATCAAAGACCGCCCCACTATCACCAAACAAAGGCTAGTGGGTCTTGCCCAGCACCGACATAAACAGCAGCTTATGAGAATGGATCATGAGCTTACCGAGCCGTTAAAGGAAAAGGAATACAAACAGCTTATGGCTGTTTATGAAAAAAAGGTACAGGAAACTGACATTGTCTGTCTGCAGGATTATAACAAGGGTATCTTCACCAAAGAAATCTGCGGGAAAATGATAAGTATTGCAAAAAAATATAAAAAGAGAGTTTTGGTCGATCCTTCTCTTACCAGTGATTATTCAAAATATGTAGGGGCATCTTTGTTAACTCCGAACAGGCAGGAAACCAGCAATACTGCAGGCTTCGAGATCAAATCCGAAGAAGATGCCAGAAAGGCAGCCCGAGAATTAACGAAAGAACTGCAGCTTGAGGGGATTATTATCACACTGGATAAAGAAGGCGCCTATCTTAAGATCGGTGAGCAGGAAGAACTTGTACCAACCAGAGAAAGAACGGTTTATGATGTAACTGGTGCAGGCGATATGGTTCTTGCTGCCCTGGCAATGATGCTCGCTTCCGGCTGTGATCATAAAACTGCGGTACAAATAGCAAACATTGCGGGCGGCATAGAAGTCGAGAAATTCGGCGTCGCTACTGTAACAGTAGATGAGATAATTAATGAGATCGTAAGCGAATACAGCGGTAAATACGGGAAAGTTCTCGATATCGAAACCCTTAAAGACACTATACAGTGGCATAGGAAAAAAGGTGACAAAATAGTATTTACCAACGGATGCTTCGATGTACTTCATCGCGGACATGTCGAATACCTGAATTTCTGCAAAAAACAGGGCGATATTGTAGTTCTCGGATTAAATAGTGACAGTTCGGTAAAACAGCTGAAGGGAGCTGACAGACCTATTAATAATCAGGATGACAGAGCAGCAGTCCTGGCATCGCTCGAAGCGATAGATTATATAACAATATTCGATGACCTCGACCCTTATAATACCATTAAGGAAGTTCAGCCGGATTATCTTGTAAAAGGAGAGGACTGGAGACATAAGGGGGTGATCGGAAGAGATATCGTAGAAGCAAGAGGCGGCAAGGTTATACTTGCCAAGTTAGTGGAAGGTAAAAGTACTACTGGCACAATAAACAAAATGAAAGAAATGGACCAAAATAAATGACTCAAAATAGAATAATAAAAGCTTACCAAGAGCATAAAAATGCTTTGAACGAATTTAAGGAAAATTTCGACCTCGTTGAAAAGGCGTCTTCTTTGATAGTCCGCTCTATAAAGGAAGGCGGTTGTGTTTATATATGCGGCAACGGAGGTTCCGCTGCGGATGCCCAGCATATAGCAGCAGAATTCGTGGGAAGGTTCCAGAAAGAACGAAAGGCATTGCCGGCAATAGCCCTTTCAACAGATTCCAGTGCCCTTACCTCGATCTCCAACGATTACGGTTTTGATGACATATTCAGAAGGCAGCTTGAGGCATTTGTTAAGCCCGGTGATATTTTCTGGGGATTGTCCACCAGCGGAAACTCTTCCAATGTCATTGAAGCAGCCAAGCTGGCAAAAGCCAAAGATACAATAGTCTTAAGTTTCACCGGTAGAAAAGGAAGTCCGCTTGAAAATCTCTCGGATATCTGTATAAATTTCGGTAACTATGCAACAGCAAGAATACAGGAAATAAATCAACTGGCATATCATATAATTTGTGATCTGGTAGAACAGGAACTTTGTGAAAAAAGCTAAAATGACTAATAGAGCCGTATTTCTAGACCGTGATGACACTTTGATCGAAGACCCCGGATACATCAATGATCCGGGACAGGTTAAACTTCTGGAAGGAGTCCCCAAAGCCCTGAAAGAACTCAGAAAGATGAACTTTAAACTGGTGATCGTTTCAAACCAGTCAGGTGTCGCCAGAGGTATTGTCACTGAAGAGGTTCTCGGGAAAATTCATAAAAAACTGGAAAAACTTCTGGCTAACGAAGGAGCATATATAGACGAGATATATTACAGCCCCTACCATCCTGAAGGAGCGGTAGAAAAATACCGAAAGAAGTCAAACTGCAGGAAACCGGAACCCGGAATGCTTTTACAGGCTTCCGAAGAAATGGATATCGATCTGGAAAACTCATGGATTATAGGTGACAGCGGAAGGGATATAGAGGCGGGTAAAAAAGTCGGCTGCAAGACGATACTCCTTGATCCAGTAACTCACGAAAAAAAGATTGTAACTGACGGGGAAAAACCGGATTACAGAGCAGTTAATATCATCGAGGCAGTAAATATTATCAAACATAAGGAAAGAGTAGCAAAAAACAGCCATGTCAGAAGTGAACAATTAAATAAAACAACGAAAAAATCCGAATCAAAAGCTGAAACGGAGACTGAAAAGCTCAAGGAAAAGCCGGTTTTCGAAAATAAAAATAAAAATGAAAATGAAAAACAGAAAACTGATGTGGAGAATAATAGTTTGCAAGAAAATACAAACGATCCTGCAAGTTATCCGGAGCAAAAAGTTTTTATGCAGAATATCCTCGACCAGCTCAAAGAAAAAGAGCAAGAGAAAGAAAGGTTTCAGGAATTTTCTCTGCTCAGGCTCATAGCCGGTATCGCCCAGGCTTTTGCAATTTTCTGCCTGATACTTACCGTGTTCAAACTGACCGCAGCGGACGTAAACTATAATTCCGTATTTGCAACACTTGGATTTGCAATAACGCTGCAAATGATGTCACTCACCTTTTATATAATGAAATAACAATTTTCATATGGATCACAGCAATAAAAAAATACTTATCTGGCTTCCATCCCCTCTTGGAGATGCGGTTTTAAGCACACCGGCTTTAAGAGCTATCAGAGAAAAATATAAAGATTCGGAAATTACTTTTTTCGGCTCCAGTGTAAACAAGCAGGTTTTGTCACCTAGTCCTTTTTTCGATAAGTGGCTTGAAATACAAACATCCAGTCCTTTTAAAAATGCAAAGTTATTTAAGGAGAGGAAGTTTGACACTGCGGTACTTTTCAAAAATTCATGGGGTTCTGCTTTTGCAGTTTTTCTGGCAGGAATACCCTCCAGAGTCGGCTATTCAAGAGAAATGCGTGGAATATTCCTGAATAAAAAACTGCATCCTCCCAAAAAGTTTTTCGGTAAATTCAAGCCGGAAAGTATGGTAAATTATTACTCGGCCATAGCTGAAAAACTAGGTGCCGGCCAGAACAGCCGTAACCTTGAGGTTTTTGTCGATAAAGAGGCGGGAAAGCGGACAAACGAAAAATACCCCGAACTTTTCAATTCCGAAAGGCCTTTGTTCATATTCGTGCCCGGCGGTGCATTCGGACCTAGCAAACTCTGGCCTGCGGAAAGATTTTCAGAACTGGCTGACCTGCTGATTGAATATTATGATGCAAACATCTTGATTTCTGTTGCACCCTCTGAAGCAGAAAAGAATATCGCTGATAAGATATGCAGGTACAGCAGATATGACCTGTTCAATTTAAGTGACAATCCGCTTGATCTTCAGGAACTGAAGGCTATGATATCCAGGGCCGACCTCGTAGTATCCAACGACACCGGGCCGAGACATATAGCGATCGCCTTGGGTAGAAAAGTAGTTACTCTTTTTGGGCCGAACGATCCTGCCTGGACAGATACAAAGTATGAAAAGGAAAAACAAATTATCGGCAAAGTAGATTGTAACTACTGTCAAAAGCCGGTTTGCCCCGAACCGCCGCGAAAATGTATGGAGGCCATATCGGTGGATATGGTTTTCAAGGCGGCTGAAGAACTTTTAAATAATGGCTGAACTATGCAGAAATTTTTAGAAACCAGCAAAGATTTTTTTGTAAACGAAGAGTACAAAAATTTCCTTCAAACGCTCTCTCTGAACAGTCTGGATAAAGTTTTCAGATTCGACAAAGGTAATCGACTTTCCAAGGAAAATCTTGCTCCCTGGCGGGAAAGGATAAGTTTTGACTGTTCCGAAATCTCTAAAACGGTATTTCTAAAAAGATACACACTGCCGCCTTTGCAGGTACAGTTAAAAAACTGGATCAGCCATAAAAGAATTCAGTCCCTTGCAGAAAGTGATGTTGTTCCGACCCTGGAACTTAATAAGAAAGGAATTAATACTTACAATGTCATTGCTTTCGGCAGGGAAACTTTTCTGGGTTTTGAAAAAAGAAGCTTTGCTGTAATAGAGGAAATTTCCGAAGCCGCCAGTCTTGAAAAACAGCTTCCGGAATTTTCAGAAAAAAAACTGTTTTCAGATAAAAAGAACTTTTTGAGGGATTTGGCTGATTTTGTAAGAAGATTTCATTCAACCGGTTACAGGCACCGTGATCTATATCTATGTCATATTTTTTATGATCACAAAAAGAAAAACTTTTACCTTATAGACCTTGCAAGAGCATTTAAGCCGTTGGTGTTAAAAAAAAGGTTTCTGATTAAAGACCTGGCTCAGCTTTATTATTCATCACCGGGTTCTGAGTTTTCTAAAACTGACAAGTTAAGATTTTACCTTTTTTATCAGAAAATAAGTAAATTGACATCTTCAGATAAAAACCTTATAAAAAGAATCCTGAAAAAGGTAAGAAAAATGGCAAGACACGATATAAAAAGAAACAAAACCGTACCTTATAAAGAATAAAATATGCCTTTAAAAGTCGCTTTAATAATCGAACGAGCTAACATCATACTGGGAGGTGCCGAGAGGTCTGTCTTCGAATTGTCTCTGGCCCTGGGTTCTGTAGGAATGGATGTTGACATTATCGCAGCCAAGGGAGAGACGGATGCCAAAAACATCCACCTGCTTTGTAATGATACAAAAGGAAAAAGGACAAGCTATTTTAGATTCTCCAAAGCTCTCCAGAAACATCTCTATGATAATAACTACGATATAGTACACAGTGTTTTACCTTTCGGTTTTGCAGATATATATCAGCCGAGGGGAGGATGCTACAAGGAAGCGATATTGAGAAACGCAGCAAGCTATCAAAATCCCCTTGTCTCATCTTTCAAAAAAGCTACTGCCTTTACCAATATTCACCGAACGGTTTACTATCTAGCCGAGAAAAAACTCTGCAAAAATCCCGAAGGACCGACAGTGGCCGCTCTTTCCCATTATGTACAAGAGCAATTTCGCAGACATTACAAAATGGACAGAAACCGTATCGTCACCATACCGAACGGGATCAACACCAATAAAAAACCCGATAAATCTGACGCAGATGTGCTGCGGGCTCAGATATTATCAAAACTCGACCTTACAGAACCCGATGAACCGGTTTTCTTTCTTTTTGTAGCGAACAATTTCAGATTAAAAGGTTTATCCCCTTTGCTGAAGGCATTTCACAAGCTGGTAAAGGAATCTACCGAAAGACCTCCTTATCTTATAGTTGCAGGTCACGGCAAGGCTTCGGGGTTTAAGTCCCTTTCCAGACTGCTGGGAATAAGTGACAGAGTGATATTTCTAGGTCAGGTAAGAAATATTCAGAACGCTTTATCTATTACCGATGCTGCAGTATTACCGACATATTATGATCCTGCCAGTCGATTCGTTCTGGAAGCTCTGGCTTCGAAAACGCCAGTGATCACCACATCCTTCAATGGTGCAACCGATCTTTTCAAAAACGAAAGGCACGGTCTGGTCATAGACCGTCCAGAAAATATCACAGCTTTGAAAGATGCTCTGAAATATTTCTGCAGCACTGATATTATCGAAAATACACAAAAAAACATCGAAGATGACAATATTGAAGAAAAAATATCCATACTCCGTGTAGCAAATGATCTGAAAGAATTATATAATTCCATTATCAGCAATAAGGAAAGATAAAATGAAATTCCTGATCTTGATAATTTTCGCTTACCTGCTTGGATCCACCCCCTTTGCCCTTATAATAGCCAAGGTTCACGGCAAAAACTTGACACAGATAGGCTCGGGCAATATTGGGGCTACAAACCTTGCAAGAGCCACCAATAAAAAATGGGCTTACTTTTGTTTTCTGCTTGATGTGGCAAAAGGATTTATACCGACATTCATGGCCGCCAATTTGATAACCTCAAGCCCCGCCCCTTCCGACCTTCTGCTTATGCTTGCTGTGGGAATAGCTGCTATCATGGGACATGTTTTTTCAATTTACCTGAAATTCAAAGGGGGAAAGGGTGTCGCTACGAGTCTTGGGCTGGGCCTTGGCTTTTATCCTTACCTTACTTTCTGTGCGGTAACAGCCTTTCTGGTATGGGTTATCACGGTTTTGATATGCAGGTATGTTTCACTGTCTTCGATAATTGCTGCAGTCTCTTTTCCGATCTGTTTTGCTATAATAACCGCCATGAACGAACATTGGCAGTTTCAATCGCTTTGGCCTTTATTCGCTGCTTCGATACTGATTCCGCTTATGGTGATCATAAGGCACCGCTCGAACATAAAGAGGATCCTTAACGGAACCGAAAGTAAAATATTCGAAAAAAAATAGAATTCCCATTTGCCCTGATCCTTTAATTAAGGCAATCATATTTTATGAATATCATTTTGCTTGATGAAAACGATAAGACCAAAGATCAGAGATACCGGGTAACTGGCAAAAGGGCAACACATATCTGTAAAATTTTAAAAGCAGACGTCGGTTCGAAATTAAAAACCGGGCTGGTAAACGGCCCGTTGGGAACAGCTGCGGTTGAATCGATTAATGCCGGGGAAGTTGTCTTAAAATGCACATGGGGTGACAATATCCCGGAGCCGGAAAAAAATATCGATATTATCTGTGCAATGCCGAGACCTCAGACACTTAAAAAAGTTCTTCAGTCCTGTGCCAATATGGGGGTGAGAAATTTACACCTTGTCAATGCAAACCGGACTGAGAAAATGTATTTCAGCTCAAGGATAATCAGGAACAGAAATTTCTCTACCTACTTAAGGGAAGGGCTTGCCCAGGGAATACAGACCCGATTGCCCGAAGTTTTTATCCATAAACGCTTCCGGGTATTCTTCGAAGATACCCTGTCCCAAATAGAGGCCGAGGAAAATATAAATTCAGTCAAGCTCCTTCCTGAATTGACCGCGGATAAAAACCTTTCCGAACTTAAAATCAGCGAAACAAAAAAACTCATTCTTGCTATCGGCCCTGAAGGAGGATGGGTCCCGTTTGAGATAAACTTAATGAAAAAAGCGGGATTTAAAACCTTCAAACTGGGGCCGTGGATCCTCAGGGTGGAAAATGCTCTGGTTGCAGCTGTCAGCCAGCTTGAACTGGCTCTGAGGATAAAAAATAAATAAATCAGCTCCCCTACAATTTAAATAAGAACTTTTATATATTCGGGCTCGTAAAGTTCAAAAAAGGAGGTTTGAGATGAAAAGCTTATTTGCGATTTTAAGTTTGTTTCTGATAATATTTTTCGGTTGTTCTGAAAGGGAGGACGTAAAGATGGCAGATGAAAAAGAAAAGACTGACTATAAGAATTTAGAAACTGCAACTTTTGCCGCGGGCTGCTTCTGGGGAGTTGAATCAACATTTCAAAACTTAAAAGGCGTAAAAGATACAACGGTAGGATATACCGGCGGACATACGGAAAACCCGACTTATAAAGAGGTCTGCTCGGACAAAACCGGCCATGCAGAGGCAGTACAATTAAAATATGACCCCAATGAAATTTCCTATGAAAAATTACTCGAGGTATTCTGGAAATCACATAATCCGACCACCCAAAACCGTCAGGGCCCTGATATCGGGTCACAATACAGGTCGGCCATATTTTACCATAACCAAAAGCAGAAAGAGCATGCAATTAAAAGTAAAGATCAGCTTGATAAATCGGGCAAATATAATAAACCTGTAGTCACTGAAATAACTGAGGCAACAAAATTTTATCCTGCAGAAGACTATCACCAGGATTACTACAAGAAGCGAGGCCTTAAAAGCTGTCCCTATTAAAATGCAATATCCATGGTTGATCGTGACTAATTGAAATTTTTTACAGCTTTTCAGCAAGTATTTTTGAAACCACTTGTGGATTCGCCTGGCCTTGGGTCTTTTTCATTACCTGCCCCATCAGAAAGCCTCGAGCTTTTTTGCTTTTCTTTCCTTTTGCAAGCACATCTTCTACCGCCTGCTGGTTTTCCTCTAAGACCTCATCGACTATGGCTTCGAGTTCACCGGCATCGCTTTTCTGAATAAGGTTCATGTCCTTTGCTATCTTTTCCGGGTCACCGCCCTGTTCTGCCATTTTATCCATGATCGGAGTTCCCGAAGATGCACCTACCGTGCCGTCCTCGATCAACTTTGCCAGTTTGGCAATGTTTTCTGCTGATATGCCGATCTCAGGGACTTTGCAGTTTTTGTCATTGGCTATCCTTAGACCTTCCTGGGTGATAAGGTTGCACAATCTTTTCGGGTCTGCACCTTCAGAAATCGCCTTGTCGAAATAATCCGAAGTCGCCCTGTCGGCTGTAAGAACGCCGGCATCATAATCGCTCAAGCTGTATTCCTTTTGATATTTCATCTGTCTTTGAAGCGGCAGTTCGCATATCTTATCCTGGATATCTTCAATCTGACCATCGGTCATTTTCACAGGCAGAAGATCAGGATCGGGAAAATAACGGTAATCATGGGCCTCTTCTTTTTCTCTCTGAAGAATGGTTATTTCTCTGTCTGCATCCCAGCCCCTGGTGGTTTTATTTCCCATCTGAAATGTCTTTCCCGTTTCCAGAAATTCATTCAGCTGACGTTTTTCCTCATAATCGACACTTTTTTCAAGTGCCTTGAAACTGTTAAGGTTCTTAATCTCCACGATAGGAGTTTTATACTCCTTGCCCTCTTTATTTATCACCAGGTTTACGTTCGGTTCGAACCGCATGTGCCCTTTCTGCATATCTGCTTCTGAAACTCCGAGATATCTCATGATCCTCTGCAGTTCCATGGCAAGTGACTTAACTTCTTCTCCGCTGTTCATATCCGGTTCAGTGACAATTTCAAGAAGCGGTGTCCCCGCCCTGTTCAAGTCCACCTGTGAATAGTCACCTTCGCCGTGAAGGTTCTTCCCCGCGTCTTCTTCCAGATGAGCCCTGGTGATCCTTATCTTTTTAGTGGTACCTTCTGATATAGGTATTTCTATAAAGCCGTGCTCACTGAAGGGAAGGTCGTACTGGCTTATCTGATAGTTTTTCGGCAGGTCGGGATAGTAGTAGCTTTTACGGTCCCACTTGGTGAAATTTGCGATCTTGCAGTTAAGTGCCAGCCCCGCCATAACTGCGTATTCGAACGCCTGCTCGTTCATTACCGGCAGGCTTCCCGGCATACCGAGACATACCGGGCAGACTCTGCTGTTCGGCTCCGCTTCGAATTTGAGTTCACAGCCGCAGAACATCTTGGTATTGGTATTCAGCTGAACATGTATTTCCAGACCGACTATCACTTTATGGTAAATGTCACTCATATTTTATTCACCTAAAATCTTAGCTTTTCTCTTTGTCCAATCAGTTTTATCCTCGTACATCTTTGCTACCCGCAGTAATTTTGCTTCTTCAAATGCGGGACCTATTATCTGCAGTCCTACCGGCAGCTGCTGACTGTCAAACCCGCAGGGGACACTTATCCCGGGAACACCTGCCAGATTAACGCCTATGGTATAGATATCCGAAAGGTACATCTGCAGCGGGTCATCGGTTTTTTCACCGATCTTAAAAGCCGTGGTCGGCGACACCGGCATCATAATACAGTCGCATTTTTCGAATGCATTATTGAAATCCTGCCTTATGAGGTTTCTTACCTTAAGTGCCTTTTTGTAATAAGCATCATAATAGCCGCTGGAAAGTGCATAAGTTCCGAGCATTATCCTTCTTTTGACTTCCTCGCCGAAACCTTCTTCTCTGGATTTAGAGTAAACATCAATATAGTTTTCCGGGTTTTCGGTTCGGTGACCATAATGAACGCCGTCGTATTTTGCAAGGTTGCTGGAGGCTTCGGCGGTTGCGATTACATAATAAGCCGCCACCGAATAATCAAAGTAAGGCATTTCGATGTCTACAATCTCAGCACCCAGTGACTTATAGACTTCCAGTGCCTGTTTGACATTCTTAACCACCTCATCGGAAGCCCCTTCATAGAACTTCTGAACCACACCTATCTTTAAAAGCTCTACTGGTATTTCAAGTTCCTGCAGGTAGTCAGTTACAGGAGCATTTTTCTCATCAACGCTGGTACTGTCATTGGTGTCATGTCCCTGTATCGTATTTAAAAGCAAGGCGTTATCTTCTACGTTTTTTGTCACGGGGCCTATCTGATCAAGGCTGGAGCCGTAAGCAACCAGCCCGTATCTTGACACCCTTCCGTAAGTCGGTTTCAGTCCCACAACGCCGCAGAAACTTGCAGGCTGTCTTATGGAGCCGCCAGTATCAGAACCCAGTGACCCGAAAGTCAGATTCGCCGCCACTGATGCCGCAGACCCGCCGCTGCTTCCTCCCGGGACTCTCTCTGTATCCCATGGATTTCGGGTTTTCTTTAAGCCGGAATTCTCGGTACTTGATCCCATGGCGAATTCATCGAGGTTGCATTTTCCGATGATCACCGCATCTGCATCGATCAGTTTTTGAACAGCAGTTGCATTGTAAGGTGCCTCGAATTTTTTCAGGATATTGGAAGCGCAGGTAGTTGTGCCGAAGTCGGTGCACATATTATCCTTTACCGAGATCGGCACTCCCGCAAGTTTACCGACTTCACGACCTTCTGATATTTTATCGTCGATCTCTTTTGCCTTTTTAAGTGAAGCTTCCTCAAAGGTGCTGATATAAGCTCCTACTTCAGGCTCATATTTTTTGATGTTCTCAAAGACCGCTTTAACAGCATCGACGCTTTTGACTTCGCCGGAAGCTATTTTATCACGCAATTGTTTTAATGTAAGTTCATCCATAAATAAATCCGTTATTTTCTATTTTTAGTATGGCTTAAAAACCAATCGTATAATTGATCATTGGCGTATGTTCTGTCCCAGCTGTTATGCCCGACGCCGGGATATACAGTAAGCTTTGCGTTTCCGCCTGCATTATTTATCGCTTCTACCATTTCCCTGGATTTCTCAACAGTCACGACATCATCCTCTTCGCCGTGAAAAGCCCAGATCGGCAAATCCTTATATTTTTCCGCCAGGTATATTATCCCACCGCCGCAGACAGGCGCTGCTGCTGCGAACATATCAGGATAGGTCATGGCCATCCTCCATGTTCCGAAGCCGCCCATGCTTAAGCCGGTTAAATAAATCCTGTCGGTATCAATCCTGTAGTCTTCGATTATATTGTCCAGGAGATTTTTCAGGACATCTCGAACCACAACATCATTGTTCCACCATTCATCCTCAGGGCACTGGGGTGAAACTACTATGAACGGAAAATCCCCTTTTTTTTCGATCAGCTTAGCCAGTCCCACTTCCCTCACAAGCTCGATATTATCGCCTCTTTCCCCTACTCCGTGAAGAAATAATATCAAAGGCCATCTTTTATCCGAAGCCTCATATTCCTTCGGCAGGTGAAGCAGATAATTACAGCTAACCTTTCTGGTTACTGTTTTTTCAAATGTCAGTTCTTGTTGTAATTTTTCAGCCATAATTTACGCCTGGGAATTATCATCAAGAATTTTGGGGACTTTAAAGAACTGTTCATCACTGTCAGGGGCATTCTTTAACGCTTTTTCAGTTCCCAGAGATTCTTTTATCTCGTCTTTTCTGAAACAGTTGGTTATGGGCAGGCAATGCGCCAGAGGCTCGATCTCATCGGTATCCAGCTCATTCATTTTATTGACGTATTCAAGAATAGAATCGAGCTGGCCTGCGAATTCATTAATTTCATTTTCAGTCAGGTCAAGCCTGGCAAGTTTTGCCACCTTCCTTACTTCTTGTTCGGTTATTCTTTTTGCCATATTTGCACCTGTTAAAAAAAAAGGCGAGACATCACCAGCCTCGCCTGCAGTTCATATTTCTAAAATTTCAGATCGCTTATTTTTTATCTTTATCAGCTGGCTTGTAATTCCTTTTAGGTGGTTTGGTAATAAGCCCCATCTTCATTGCCTTTGCGGAGACCTTTACCTTGCGAACCTTGCCGTCCACGACAGCACGTACTGTTTGTATGTTAGCTTTATATTTTCTTTTGGATTTTCCTGTAATCCTTCTACCAACACCACCGTACTTTTTAGCTTTACCCCTGCGGGACACGCTTCTGCCAGTAATGGTCTTTTTACCGGTAAATTCACATTTTCGAGACATATAATGAACTCCTATCTTTGAGCAATTATCAAATCTTTCGGAAAACTGAAAAATATAGTAAAATTCACACAAATTTCAAGGAAAAATTTCCCATTTGGGAGTTATCTTGATTTTTTCTTATTATTTCTGCCTTTTTCCGCGGCCTTTTTTAAAAGCTGAACTTCTTTTCCGGTCAAAGGCCTGTATTTTCCTATACCTATTCCTTTATCGTTTATCATGGCAATTTTAATTCTTTTCAGGGATTTAACTTTCAGACCAACTTTTGCGAACATCCTTCTTATCTGCCGGTTAAGTCCCTGTTTTATTGTTATTTCCACCGCCGATTCATTATGGCCTTTATTTAAGACTTTTATACGTGATCTTCCGGTTTTTCCGTCGGAAAGCCAGATTCCTTTCTTCAGTTTTTCAACTGCCTTTCCTGTCATCTTTCCGTTCACCACCACCAGGTAAGTTTTCGTAATGCCGTACCTCGGGTGAGTAAGTTTATTTGCCAGTTCATTGTCATTTGTAAGAAGTATCAGGCCGGTGGTATCTGCATCCAGCCTGCCGACGCAGAAAACCCGCTTATCGGACGGGACAAAATCTATCGCCCTTCTTCTGCCGTGCGGGTCTTTATTTGTGCATATAACACCCCTTGGCTTGTTGAGCAGATAATAAACCTTAGGCTCCTTAAAAATCCTTTTACCGTGTACGGTTACGGTATCATTATCCGGATCTACAAATACGGGGAGTTTTCTCATGGTTTCGCCGTTAACCTTGACTGCTCCGCCCTGGATGATCTTTTCGCATTTTCTGCGGGAATTAACGCCCGCTTCCGCCATAAATTTCTGTAATCTTACTTTTGCCATATACCTGTATTAATTAAATCAAAAGAATTGGCCGATAAAACTTTTATTATAATAGAAGACTGAGTTAAATATAATCAAAAAAACCACAAATGTTTCAAAAATCCGGAAACACTAATGATTAACACCGTAATATTCGATCTCGACGACACCTTATATTATGAAAAGGATTATTGCAAGAGCGGATTCCATGCCGTCGCAGATCATCTTTCAGATAAATTCAATAAGCTTAACCGGCAGAAAATATTTGATCTAATGTGGAAGGAATTTCAGGAAGGTGATAGAAGGAAAATATTCAACAAGGTTCTAAATGAGCTTTCCCTGCCGGAAAATCCCGAAATAATCAAAGAACTGGTAAAAGTTTACAGAGGTCATGCACCCGATATTTCACTTGCTCCTGAAACCAGGCAGTTATTAACTGATCTCATAAAGAAATACACTCTGGCCCTGCTTACCGACGGTTTTCTGCCTGCACAGCAATTAAAGGTAAAGGCCCTGGATATAGAAAAATATTTTGAGATCATCGTTTATACAGAAGAACTGGGAAGAGAATACTGGAAGCCTTCGGCCAGGGGATTTGAAAAAATTATCAAAAAACTGCAGAAAAAACCCGAGAACATGATTTACGTTGCCGACAATGAGACGAAGGACTTTTACCCCGCCAATCAGCTGAATATGGCATCAGTAAAACTGGAAACCTCTGAACAGGTCCATCATTATAGAATTAAAAAGGCAGAATATAAGCCCCGGTTCAAAATAAAAAGCTTAAATCAGTTACCTGAACTGTTAGAAAAACTTTAAAAAAACCGAATGTTTTCTGTTTTTTAATCAAAATCCTGCCGAAAATTTAACTGTAGCCCCTTTTAAAGTAAATATCTGTAGTAAAGTAGTTTTTTGGTTGACTATGCAGGGGTTAAAATAGATAATATTAAGTCTAAGTATTTTTAGATATTTGTTAATATAGGACAATAAAGGAGTTTGTTATGCCAGCAGGCAAAAGGCAAAATGATAACGGATATTTGATCGCTACTGTGGTTCTAGCGGGCCTTTTTTTAATTTCTGCAATAATAGCTATTTTATTTTACGTAAAATATGAAGAGCAGAGAACCACGGCAGAAAATGCTGTAATGGAACTTAATGAAGTAATAACCGACAGACAGCAAAGACAAGTTGGTTCAATTGTAGGCGAAGTTCCGAGAGATGAAAGCACTCTCGGCGCACTGCATTCCTATTTTAACGATCTTACACAGGTATCTCTGGGCGGCGTTCCGGAAGATACCTCTGCAGAGGCTAAGGTTCTGGAAGCAAGGTCAAAAAAGAACAGCCTTTTGAATGAATTTACGGAGCAATACCCTGATTTTAATGATATGGATCCGAACAGTACCGGCTTTCTGCAGCTCGTTAATAACCTGGATTCGAATCTAAACAGTACGCTTGTGGTAAAAAACAAGCTGGAAGAGGAACTTAACAAGCTTGAAAATGATTTCAAAGTACTCAGAGAAACTACAAATGAAAAAGAAGAAGAGCTTCTTGCAGAAAAGGAAAGATACAAACAGCTTGTGAGCGAAACCACAGAAAAATACGAAGAACTTGAAGAATTGCTTCAACAAACCACCGAACAGCAGGTTCAAACCCTGAGAACTCAGCTGGAAGAGAGCAGGGAAAAAGTAAAATCTCTTAACAACGATCTGCTAAAGACAGAAGCGGAACTGAAACTGGCCCGCAGCAAGGTAGAAAAGATACAGAACAAGCTTAATTCCATAGTTCCCCCGCCGGATAAAGAGATCGCAGCTTTCCAGCCTGACGGCAAGATCATAATGATCGATGATCAGACTGATATCGTTCATATAAACTTAGGGAGGGATGAAAAAGTTTACAGAGGATTAACCTTCTCAGTTTACAATAAGAATCAGCCAATCCCCAAAGACGGCGAAGGCAAAGCCGAGATCGAAGTTTTTAAAGTAGATGAAAACATTTCGGCAGCCAGAATTGTAAACTCAAGTATAAATGAACCGATAGTCAAAAATGATATTATTGCAAACCTGATATGGGACAGCGAAAGGCCAAATATATTTGTAGTTGCAGGTGAATTCGACCTCAATTATGACGGCCAGACCGACTATAAGGGCAGCGAGAAGATAGAAGGTATAATAAATAACTGGGGCGGAATTGTTGAAAACAAGATTTCTGTAGATACTGATTTCGTTGTGCTTGGCCAGAAACCTGTCGCCAAAAGAAAGCCCACCTTCGAAGAAATTGAAGTCGATCCTCTGGCAATGGAAAAATATGAAGAATCAATTCAGCAGGTTAAACATTACCAGGAAGTAAGACAATCAGCTAAGGAGCTTTCAGTGCCGATTTTCAACACCGAAAGATTCCTGCATTTCATAGGTTATAAGGCTCAAGCTCAAAAACCCGGGGCTTTTTAATCCCTAAAAATTACATGAGAGATAAATCAACGCCTATATCAGCCACATAAACCTGGCCGGTATAGGCTTTTGATCTGGGGTTTTCGAATCCTTTTTTGGGTGCCAGAAATGTAACAGTAAAATCAGCTTCTATCGAAACTCCCAGAGGCTCGCCTGTATCACAGTCAAGACCTGAAGGAATATCTATAGAAGCCACTTTTATCCCGAGTTCATTGATTGTATTTACCAATTCGGGGTATTTACCCCTTACTTGGCCTTTTATACCCGTCCCGAAGATGCCGTCAACTATATAACAGCAATTTTGGGCTCTTCGCTTCAAAGCCTGCAAACCTTGCGGGTCAATTTCAATGTGATCTATTTTTACTCCCATTTTCTCAAGGATCCTCAGATTTGTATCCGCATCACCTTTTATTTTCTCCCGATCGGCACAAACCACGACTTCGGCCCGGACCTTTTCCCTTAATAAGTGCCTGGCTATCACGTAACCGTCGCCGCCGTTATTTCCTGAGCCGCAAATGATGAGCACCTCTGGGTCTTTCACATCTTTGATCTTTTCAAGAAGAATTTCCGAAAAATTTCTGCCTGCATTTTCCATTAATACCACACCGGGGACTTTCAGTTCGTTTATTGCCCAGGAATCGGCAGACCTGACTTCTTCTCTGGTCAAAAATTTAATTTTACTTTTTTCTAAAACTTTTCTCATGGACATATATTATAGAGCTATTAATATTACTGTCAATTGACATAATTTAAGTTTGAATTTAAAATTTCTTAACAAGGACTTTTATGAATATCTTATTGACAAATGATGACGGCATTTTTGCTCCGGGTTTGAGGGCTATTTATAAAAAGCTTATAAAACTCGGCGATGTAACTGTAGCGGCGCCCGCCAGCAGCCAATCAGGGGCAAGTCACAGCATTACTTTTTCCGAACCTCTGGTTTGTAACCGGGTAGATATCAACGGTTTGTTTACAGGCTACAGCATACAGGGATCTCCTGCTGACTGTGTTAAACTGGCGGTGATGGAACTTTGCGAAAAACCCATCGATCTGCTGATTGCAGGCATAAACAACGGAGCAAATGTTGGTATAAACATCTATTATTCCGGAACAGTGGCAGCTGCTATGGAAGGCGCTTTCCTTAAAATACCTTCTATCGCACTGAGTACCGTCTATGAAGAACAGACTCATTTTGACCTTGCAGCAGATCATTGTATTGATGTTATCGAAAAACTGATCCCACTCGAATCAGGTCACGTAGTAAACGTTAACGTTCCCAGGTTATCAAAGGGAAAGCCAAGGGGCATAAAAGTCGCTCCCCAGTCCACAGAGGCCTTTAAGGAACATTATATAAAACAGCAGAACGAGGAAGGCCAGACCGTTTACCAGCTTGCAGCCAAACCCCAGGAACCGGACGGAAGTCAATCGGATATTATCTCCGTCATGGAAGGTTACATAGCCGTTACCGCCCTTTCACCCGGAATGACAGATACCCTGAGAACCGAAAAACTAAAAGAAATTAAATGGTAATTTTACAGGAGAAAATATGACACCTGAAAAACAAAGTCAAATATGCATCGTCACTGTCACCGGAGAGGACAGGGTCGGCATCATTGCCAGACTGGCAAATATGATGGCGAATGCCAACATAAATATCGTGGATGTCAATCAGAAGATCATGGAGGAATACTTTGTGATGACAATGGCGGTTGACATTAAGAAAGCCAGTTTAAAAATTTCGGAAATAAGAGAAGACCTGGAAAAGGTCGCCGATGAAATGTCACTGAACATCACTCTCCAAGACGAAAAAATATTTAAGGTTATGCACAGGATATAAACAATGACCATCTCAGTAGAAGAAGTTTTCGAAACCGTTAATATGACACTGCGGCAGAATTTTGACATCCGAACTGTCACTTTGGGAATAAATTTAAAGGACTGCATCGACAGAAACATAAACAATTTTCTTAAAAGAATAGAAAAGCGGATAACCGAAAAAGGCAAGCTTCTGAACAAATTCGCAGATGAAATACAGAGTAAATACGGCGTGCCGATAACAAACAGGAGGATATCGGTAACACCGGTTTCGCTGCTTCTTGAACCACTGCCGAATAACACTCAGACAGCGGTGAAGATCGCCAAGGCCCTCGATAAAGCAGCCAAAAATGCCGACATAGATTTCATCGGGGGATTCGGGGCACTTGTTCAAAAGGGCATGACAAAATGCGATGAAAACCTCATTAATTCCATTCCGGCTGCCCTTTCAAAAACCGAAAGAGTATGCGGCTTTTTAAATCTCGGCTCCAATATTTCGGGTCTGAATATGAACGCGGTTGAAAAGGTCGGCCATATTCTGAAAAAACTGGCCGAAAGAACAGAGAACGGCATCGGCTGTGCCAAGATCGCTGTCTTTGCAAATGTCCCCGAGGATAACCCTTTCATGGCTGGGGCACATCACGGGGTGGGCGAACCTGATTTTTCTCTTAACGTGGGAATTTCAGGGCCTGGCGTAGTCCGGGACGTCGTCCTTCAGAATCCCGATTGTGACCTGACCGAATTGTCAGAGGTTATCAAGCGCACTGTATTTAAGATCACGCGGGGAGGCGAACTGATAGGAAGGGAAATGGCAGAACTTATGAAGGTTGACTTCGGCATCGTCGATATTTCTCTTGCCTCTACTACCTCCGCAGGTGACTCGGTGGCGGAAATAATCGAAGCTATGGGGGTAAAACAGATCGGCCTGCCCGGCTCAACTGCCGCCCTTGCAATGCTGATGGATGCCGTCAAGAAAGGCGGTGCCATGGCATCCGGTAACATCGGGGGACTTTCGGGAACTTTTATTCCGGTGAGTGAAGATGCCGGCATGATAAAAGCGGTTAAAAATAAAACACTGTCACTTGAAAAACTCGAAGCATTGACCAGTGTCTGCTCGGTGGGTCTTGACATGTTTGCCGTACCCGGTGACATTCCCGCGGATGTAATTTCAGCTATAATAGCAGATGAACTCTCGATCGGCATCATAAACAACAAAACCACAAGTGTCAGAATAATTCCCGTGCCGGGCAAAAAAGTCGGGCAAATGGTTCACTTCGGAGGGCTGTTAGGCTCTGCACCAATAATGAAGGTAGCTAAAACTGCATCGCCCGATTTTATCGCAAGAAAGGGAAGAATACCGTCACCAGTTACTTCTTTAAGGAATTAAACTATGCCCCCGATCTCCGAACAACCGTGGCTTTTATTAACGATAGCAGCGGCATTTGTGCCCGTTATATGGATCTTAAATATCTTTCTGAAATCAGAAAATAAAAAATTCCTCTACCTTCTTCCAGTTGTCATTGCAGGCAGTGCTTTTGCCTTCGATCACTTCATAAGGACCGATAAAGAGATCATCACTGAAAATATCGAAAAATTAACTAAAGCAGCGGAAAAACAGGATATCGATAAAATTGCAGAATTTATTTCAGAAGACTATAAAGATTCCATCCACCGCAGCAAAAAAAGGCTGATGGATAATTGTTACGGCTATTTAAGGCAGCCCCTGATCAAAAAAGCGGTTACCAGCATAACCCAGATGAATATTCAAAAAAGAGAAGCAGAACTGGAACTTTTCATCAGGGTGGTATTTTCTCCTGAAAGCGATATTGCCAGGAATTATATGAGCCAGATGTTCTTCACTTTCAGGGTTTATATGCACAAAAAAAACCCCAACTCATGGCTCATCGAAAGAGCCGAGCTTAAAGAAGTAAATAATCAGCAAGCTGATTGGCGAAAAATATTCTAAAATTTACAGTTTTACCGGCTTGCAAAGGCTTTCTTTTTTATTTGCAACCCTGCCGCAGATCTTGCAGAGAAATTTTGGGTCATTTACCATACCCTTGTATTCTTTTGTGTTGCTGATCTGGTAGCCGATGTTATTAAGATAGCAAAGATGCTTTTCGTGGCCTTCATGGGGCATTTGAGCTTTAGCCATGGATATTCCCTCCGTAATTAAAATAATTAAATTCTTATTTTGAACGCAGAACTCATTATAAAAAGTTTCAGAAAAAATAAAACTGTTTTTTTCCAATAATTTGTTTTTTTGCCAAAGTACCCGGTCTTTTCAACCGATTCTTTGAATAGAAACTAAAAGTTTAGAATAAGAATGGTATGTTTAATAAAATTAAAAATAAACCGCTCAAGCTGAAAACGAAGGTATTCACCTTAAGGTGGTATCCATACAGTGAAAGCTGTATTGATTTCGAGGGCAAGAAAAGAAACTTGAGGAAAATGCCCCCCTTGATGGCAAGAAAAGCTGAGTGGAGAAAATAAATTCCATTCTACCCACGCCATGAATCAGTCTAAAGCAATGTTAATTTATGATATTTAAGGAATAAGATTGTGTGGGAATCAACAGTAGATAATTTCGGAGGGAAAACACCGCTGGTGGATAAAGTATTTTCCATTAAAGAAGAGACTATAGTCGCAGAAGCTACCAGAATAATGAAGGAAAACAATATAGGATCTCTTCTGGTCTTTGATAAAGATGATAAATTCGCAGGAATAGTTACTGAAAGGGATATGATATCCAAGGTTATTGCCAATAACCTTAATCCCAATTCCACCGAGATCCGGCAGATAATGACCCCGGATCCGATCTGCATAGATAAGAAGACCAACTTCTCCAGTGCAGAAAATCTGATGGAAAAACACAAGATAAGGCATTTGCCTATCTTGGATGACGGCAAACCTGTCGGAATGGTTTCCAGCAGAGATGTTGTAAAATTCAGCCTCAATACCAACAAAAAGATGAAAATGGCTGCTAAACAGCTTTCGATACTGACTATGGGGCTTTCTAAATTGAAATTCGAAGAAGTGATATCTCTCGCTATAATAGAAATACCTAAAAGTTTCGGAGCAAGGAAGGCATTTCTGTGCTTAGCAGGTAAAGACAGTGATACAGCCGAAATATTTACCCAGAACTCACTTGCAATAGAAAATACCATAAGAAACAAAGAACTTTTCGAGGAAGTTATAAGTAACAACAAAATACTTTTCGGCAATATGACCTCTTACTGCAGGAATATAGGCATAGACGAAGAAAAATCAGGGATTTTAATCCCTCTCAAAATATATGTTGACCTGGATAAGTGCAAAATCGAAAGCAACCTCACGGATACCGGCTTTCTGTGCATAACCGATATCAGCGAGGATTTCAATGAACCAAAGAATCTCACTTTCCACAAAGCATCAATGATACAATCGGTCCTGAACATTAACCTTACAAACGCAAAAATCTGCGAAGACTACAAAAAGATGAAAAAGGAAAGTCAGATCGACCCGATAACAAAAGTGGGAAATAGAAAATACCTGGAAGACACCCTCGAAACGGAATTTTCCCGAGCCTCGCGCTACAATAATTCCTTTTCAGTAGCTATCATCGATATTGACGATTTTAAGGGTATCAATGATGAATACGGCCATGCTTTCGGCGATAAGGTTTTATATCATCTCTGCAGAAATCTGCAGAATTCAGTCAGAAAATCGGATATAGTTGCCCGCTACGGCGGCGATGAGCTGGTGGTTATATTCCCTGAAACAACTCTTGACAAGGCTATTTCAGTTCTGGAAAGGTTCCGTTTGCTGCTGAAGAAAAGCAAGTTTGATAACACAGTCAAATTTACATTCAGTGCGGGAATAACTGAAATAAGTAAAGATTTCCCGGACAGCCCCAAGTTCATGCTCAAAAGGGCAGACAAGGCATTATATATCGCAAAAAATAACGGAAGAGACCAGATAGTGCCTTATGATAATCAGTGTTCAAAGCCCTGAGGCTGCAATTCAGGGTAGATATGACATTTTTTGCTGATTAAATTTTGCTGATTTAAACTTCTCTTTAAACTGGGTTAAGAATTACTTAAGGCTGTTCTCGAATATCTGCAATTTATTTTTGCCTGATCTTTTGGCCTTGTATAAAGCATTGTCAGAATTACCTGTTATATCCTCAGCAGAAAAACTGCCGTCGTATTCGCCAAGACCAATACTTACTGAAAGCTCCACATTTTGCCCCTTCCAGTATAACGGTTTTTTCGAAACTTCCTTCCTTATCCTGTCAGCCACAACTTTTGCCTTTTCTAAAGGTGTATTAGGAAATATGACAGCAAATTCATCTCCGCCGTATCTTGCTGCAATATCAATCTGCCTTATAGAACCTTTGATCCTGTTGCTGATTTCCCTTATTACCTTATCCCCTGCCCTGTGGCCGTATGTATCGTTCAGCTCCTTCAAATTATCTATATCTATCATAACAAGAGAGATGCTTCCGCCGTATCTCCTGGATCTCCATATTTCCTTATCAAGTAATTCATAAAAAGTCTTAAGATTGTACAGTCCGGTCAATCCATCGGTTTTCGCCTGTTTTTGTATTTTATCGAAAAGGTTAATGTTACCGATGGATGCCCCAACAAGCTGGCTGAATAATTCAACCAACACAACATCATCTTTTCCGAAATTTCCGCCGCCCTTTTTATCTGCAAGGTTCAAGACCCCGACGACCCTGTCCTGGCAGATAAGAGGAGCCAGAAGGCAATTTTTGGTCTTATAATTTTCGGAAAATTTCCTCTGAGATTTTTTTATAACCGGCTGATTGTGCCTGTCTATGTCTCCAACCTTTACCAGCCTTTTGCTTTTTACCGCCATTATCATAGGCGAAGCAGGCTTCTGGTTAAGAGAAACTATTTTGTTTATAAGGAACGGATGATTGCACTTTTGCAGATGTAAAATACTGTTGGTTTCATCAAGAATATAAAGAGAGGCAAACCTGGCCCCTATCATTTCAGGAATATTCTCGATGCATATATTTGCAATCCTTGAAAGATCAAGACAGTTGATTTGTCTGGCCAAAGGTGTGATCCTTTCAAGCAATGATATTTTATGTTCTCTTTTACTCTCCATGCCCAACCTTTACGAATATAACAAATAATGAAATTCTTAACCCAAGGCCAACCTGATGCCCTTTTACTACTTAAAATTTATTAAATACTTTCCTCACGGCAAAATAACTTTAAATTTTTTTGTTTTTTTTTCGAAAAAAGTTGACAGCATTATAAATATGTTTTACGTTTTATAAAATGTAAAATACATTAATTCAATTGGGTTAGTTAAATTTGTAGGAAAAATGATTGATACTTCCGTAAAAAAAGGCAATAAAGCAATAAAGATACCGAGAAAATTGTTCAGGATCGGTGAAATTGTCCGATACACCCCCTTCTCCAGGCAAACCATTCATAATTACACGATCATGGGGCTAATAAGCGAAGCTCAATGGACTGAGGGCGGGCACCGACTCTATGATGAATCTGTATTCGAAAGGCTGTCTAAAATAATGGAATTAAAGGAAACCAAGTCTCTTCGGCAGATACAAAAGATCCTGAACGAAGAGGATAAAAAGGAAGTTCATAAGAACAATTAAAATGTGAAGGGAAGGCCCCTTCCTTTTAAAACGGATTTTAAAAGGAAAATAAAGATGGATTTGAAAACTCTTTCTGCAGACAACATTGAAGAACTTCTGGTAAAAATAATTGAATTTACCAGGAAGCGACACCGGATAATCAAAAGCAACCTCAAGAACTCCAAAAACCCTGAATATCAACCGCTCGACCTGGAAGTCGAAGACTTTTCGGAAAAACTTAAATTCGCACTTTCACAACACCTGCAAAATCATCGTCTGGTCTGGTCGGACAGTGAAAATATAAAGTTCGGCCCAAAAGGTGAACTGAAGCTCAAACCGATCAAAGACCTATATGCAAAAGAACTTATGTTCTCAGATCACGATGAATACGTGGAATACCAGGTTGAGAAATTAACGGAAAATACTATCAATCAAAAAGTTGCTTCCCAGCTGATCAAGATGAAAAAAGAAACTGTATAATAACTTTTTATGGAGTCAAGGGTGTAAATTAAATGGATAACCAAACAGTAAAATTACAGCAAATGGTGGAAAGGTCTGGAAAACAAGCCAAAGTCATTGCTGTAACCAGCGGAAAAGGAGGAGTGGGTAAAACAAATATCAGCGCTAATCTCAGTCTGTGTCTGGCTGCAGCTCAGAAAGAAGTTCTTCTGGTGGATGCTGATTTCTCTCTCGGCAATCTGGATGTTTTGCTGAATATACAGAGCAAATATAACATAAGTCACTTAATAAAGGCAGATAAGACAATAGATGAAGTCCTTTACGCCAGCCCCTACGATATTGATATTCTGTGCGGCGGATCCGGGATAGAAAACATCGCTGAATTAAATGAATTCCAGCGGCAGCGGCTCATTAAAGAACTCCAGAAGCTTCAGGCTGACAACGACTTTATCATAATTGACACCGCAGCGGGCATCTCTAAATCCGTACTGGGTTTCTGCCTTTCATCAGATACCGTCCTTGTAGTAACGACACCGGAGGCAACTGCAATGACTGATGCCTACGCAATGATAAAGGTACTGTCTGGCAATGGTTATCAGGGAAAAATAAGCCTGCTGGTGAACATGGCGGATAATAAAAATGAGGGCAAAAAAGTTTATCAGCAGATATCCAGGGTGGCGGAAAGGTTTCTGGGAGTGAAAATATTCGAGGCAGGTATTTTGTTACGTGACCAGAAGATGCTGTCATCGATAAAACAGAGAAAACCGGTCGTACTGGCATATCCGAAGGCCAATATAACTTCTAACTTTGTCACCCTGGCATCAAAAATGTTTGCAAAAGACAGCAGAAAAAACAATAAAAACGGATTTTTTCGCAAAGTCGTGGACTGGTTTTTCTAAAGTTTATCTAAAAAGACACGATAAAATTCAATAGAGAAGTAAAAGGGCAGACCCCCTTTTAATAAAAGGATTTGGAAATATATCACGGAGGATACTGTGAGCAACACAAAACAGAAAACAGATAATGACATTGCAGAAGTGTGGGAAACTTTTTTCAAGCACAGAGATGAAGAATCCAGAAACCGCCTTCTTGAACACTACAGGCACCTGGTGAGATACGCAGCAGAACGTCTTCACAGTAAACTCCCTGACAAAGTCGAACTCGACGATCTTATCAGTTCAGGCACTTTCGGACTGATGGATGCCATAGATGCTTACGACCCTTCAAGAGGAGTAAAATTCGAAACCTACTGCTCTCCAAGGATAAGGGGTTCGATTCTTGATGAATTGAGAAGTCTTGACTGGGTTCCGAGACTCGTAAGGTCACGTGCCCATCAACTTTCAAAAGCCACACAGGCACTGGAAACCTCTCTCGGCAGAAAACCCACCGAAAAGGAAACGGCACAGGAACTCAACCTCGATATGAAAGAGTTCAAAAGGCTCAAAAAAGACGCTAATGCCGTCAGCCTTATGTCTCTGAATACTAAACTAAATGACGGAGACGGGGAAAAAGATGTTCGGGAAATTGATGTACTCAAGGATCAGAAAAGCAGCAACCCCCTTATGGAAGCCCAGAAAAGGGATTTGAAAAATCTTATCACTAAAGGACTTACGCGGGCAGAAAGACTTATAATAGTTCTTTACTATTACGAAGAAATGACCATGAAGGAAATCGGTGCCACCCTCGACCTTTCAGAATCAAGGGTATCACAAATGCATTCCTCTATCATCGCAAGATTGAAAGCTCAAATGAATACAAGGAAAAAAGAATTCTCACTTTAAACTTAAGGCAACAAAACCGCAGCTAAATTTAAATTAAATTTTCACTTCCTTAATAAGTAATTACGTATCTTATTACTTTAACTTTTTTTTGCTTGACTTAAATAAAACGTCCTATAAAATTTAATCATATTAACATTTCTAGGGACAGAGGAGTTCTGCTAAGGAATAGCATTTGCTAATTTTATTTGCGCAAATGCGCGGGAGGTCAATTATGAACTTTTCTTTTTGTAATTTTTGTGGTCAAAATTCGTTTGGAAAATCTCGTTTTATTCTGTTTATAATCTTGTTATTGCTGAGCTCTGTTACCTCAGTGCATGCCCAGCTCTTACTTCAACCGGGATTTGAGCAGGAATTTATTCAGGAACTTACAAGAACCAGGGCCTGGGGGCTGGATGTCGCTGATTTTGATAATGACGGGATAAATGACATTATTTCCGGAGAGACGTTCGGTGATGTTCATTTATTGACCGGAAACGGCGACGGTACTTTCACTGACCAAGGCATTGTTATTAACATGTCTTTCCATAATGCCTATGGACTGGCAGCGGGTGACTTCAACGGTGACGGCAACCAGGATTTCGTGCTCACTTTCACAGCTTCATCAGCAGGATTCGATGATGGTTCGGTACTTTTGTATCTTGGAAATGGTAACGGAACTTTTCAATCAACAGGATTTCCACAGGCAGGTTTATTCATCGGAGATGCCGGACAGGATGTTATGACTGCAGCTGCAGGCGATGTTGATGACGATGGAGATATGGACCTGGTTGCAGGTGATATCATTAACAGTTCAAGCGGAACTGCTGATGTGACTTTATTCAGAAATGCAGGAAATGATATAAACGGGGTGCCTATATGGAATGCGGAAACAATTATCATCGGTGAAGATGCCAGTTTCAGCCCTGACCCCGAAAACCCGCCTTATTTCCCACCACTGAATTACTTGCATGCTTATGGCTTAGACTTCGGCGACATTGACGATGACGGGGATATAGACCTTTTCGTAACGGACAGGGCAAGTTACCTTTACATCTATGAAAACGATGGAGCCGGCATTTTTAGTCCAATCAGATATGGCAATATTTCAACTCGACCCTTCGCTTATAACCGCATTCATGAAGTATTCACAAACCAACTCGCAATTGCAACAGGTGATATAAACGGAGATGGAAGAACCGATTTCGCTACCGGTGGTGCTGACGGTATGTGGAATGGAAAAGTTGATGTCTGGCTTAATAAAGGAGCAGATTCATCAGGTTTATATCAGTTTTTAAATGCAGGTATAGTAGGCTCAGCAGGAATCGATGCCAGGGGCATAGCTATCGGTCAGATGGACCCTGATATAGATGATTCAACCGACATTGTATTCGGTAATAAAGAAGGCAGTATAGGAAATGGTGAGATTTATATCCTGTTTACTGACTTAACCGATACTGACAACGACGGAATTGTAGATCGTTTCGATAATGCGCCAAATGACTACAATCCTCCAAGGCTGGATATGAACACAGACGGCGGAATTAATTATCTCGATCAACTGGATAACGATGCTGACGGAATAGGTGACCCTGCAGATAATGACGATGACAATGATGGAATTATGGATGCAAATGACAATTGTCCATTCGTTTATAATCCGGATCAGAATGACTTCGATGAAGATGGAGTCGGCTATCAATGCGATCCTCTAAACGATACCGATACCGACAGTGACGGGATTCCAGATGGGCCTATTGATCCTTACTACTATCAGCTCGCTAAAGATGCAAAAGCAACCTGGGCTAAAGATGACACCATATTCCTTATCAGAATAGATGCTCTTAGCAGGGTATTTCAGAATGAATTCACTCAAACCTTTACGGATGCAGCTATTTTAACCGAAGAAGACTGGGAAGCTAAGAAATTCGAAAACTATAACGGAATCGGCGACTCCCCTGCTGATGCCGGCTATCAAATTCCGTCCGATTTACCCGGTGGAATGGATACGCCTCTAACACTGGTAATAATTCCCAAGCAGATATGGAATGCATTTGGCGATCCGGATCCGATAAGATGGATAAATGACCGTATAGCCTATGATACTTTGGAATTGAGCCAGCACGGTACCTATCATAATAATAATACTCCATTAGGTGACTGGGCTGACGACCCGAACAGGAATTTCTTTTCATGTGAGACATGCGGCCTAACGCTTGAAGAAAATTATCAATTGTTAAGAATCGGCCTGAGAACTCTTTTAGGTAATTATCTTATTGACCCATGGATAGTTCAATCAGGTGCTGATGCCAGTTCTCCTACGATTGACTGGACTGATGCCGCAAACCCATTATTGACTTATACACCGCCTTTTAACACATCAGATACTACTTCAAGAGATGCCATGTCTCGTCTGCTTTATCTCGGGTTCAGCGCTTCTATATTCGAGGAACAAAGCGACATCTTCACACCTGAAGGTTCTCATCACGAGGAATTCGACCAATTCGGCATGTATCATGCAAGTGCAGACTTGCAGGTCGATCCGGAAGCTCCGAAGGGAATGACTTACGTCGAATACCTGGAATCGATCACCCAAGAAGGCGGAATTAACACATGGCTCATCGAAGAGGTTGAATGGTCCACAAGGTATTGTAATGACTTGCCGAGACTGGTTGACTGCCCTCAGGCTCCGGGCGGTATTAACAGGGAAAATAACATGGTCGATCTCGACAGATGGGTAAAATGGCTTGAACTCTTGACTTTCGTAAATGAAAACGGCCAGCCCATGACAATCGGAGATTTCTCCCTGGCCATGTCTTTTGATAACGCTCCAACGGTTGTAAATCCCGATCAGGCAGACTCTAACGCAAACGGAATTGGTGATGTAATAGATGGTGCAGCCCTGCAGGTTTTCGATGCTAACTTAGAATGTCAAGGTGATATTGCTCAAGGGTACTTAATCGCAAAACTTACCAATGACCAAAATGGAATCGCTGATCAGACCGTTACCTTTATGTTTGACAGTGACAGTAACGGCACCCCGGAAACCTATACCGCCACAACAGACGAGCAGGGAGTTGCCATGGTTCAAGTTACGGCACAATTATCTCTGGGAGCACAAAGCACCTTTACTGCAAGCTGGGACGGTATTCTGGTTGAATCATCAGACTCTGCAAATGTACAAGTAGTTGACACGACACCTCCGGTCATAGTAAGTGCTTCTGTAAGCCCTGACATGCTCTGGCCGCCGAACCATAAAATGCATCAGGTAGCAGTTTCTGTTGATGCAAATGATCTCTGCGATCCGGATGTTGATTGTCAGATAGTCGAAATAACAAGTGATGAACCTCAGGCAGGTCCAGGCAACAAAGATAATGACTGGACCTTTGATGAACTAACCGCTATGCTGAGAGCAGAAAGAAACGGCAAAGATGAAGACAGGATTTATACGCTTACTGTTCAATGCACAGATGACTCAGGAAATTACAGTACTATCGACCTGACTGTAATTGTACCTCACGATCAAAGAAGATAGATTTAGCGGAACACAACCGGCTGGGAAAAATTTCAGCCGGTTTTTTCTTTAACAATTGACGATATTAAAACTCTTATGGTAAACCCCCATATTTTTTTCATTTTTCACCCTTAGAAGATATCCAGCTAATTTTTTATAATAAAAATTCAAAGTTATATATTTGAAAGGAAGGAAAATGAAATATTTTTGGGTTGCTTTTATTTTATTTATGCTTGCCGGCTGTACTCAATATACAAGGGTAGAGCAGTTGGAGCTTGGAATGACCAAAGATGAAGTTATGAACATGACCTCCGGCTGTTCTTACAGAGGTGAATCCGAAAATTTCATCCAGTATTCATGCAAACTCGATGTACCTTCCGGCAAAAATCTGGACAAGAGAGCAGTCAGGCCATTTATTCTCTCATTTGAAAAAGACAAACTTAAAAAGATCATGCTGGATGAGCAGGCCCTGCAAAGAGAGGCTATAAGATACAGGCATGATTACTTAAGGGGCCATTATTTCTATTATTAAATAATTTTTCCTTGCTCAGTCGGTTTTATGACCGACAGCAATTATATACAGAGGTTCATAAGCATCGGGCAGTTTCAACAGGCTGTCAACGGACTGTATTAAAAATGCTCCCACAGGCACTGCACCCAGGTCAAGGGCGGTTGCCTGAAGCAGAATATTCTGAGCTGCGTGTCCCGCCTCAAGAAGCATATACCTTTTGGCCTTGCGATGATACTTTATAGCGAGTTTACTTTCTGCACCTGCTATGACTATATTGACAGCGGCCTGCCGGACTGAACTCTGACCCAAAGCGGCTTTTGACAAAGCATCCTGAATATCACGATCGATCCGCTGAACCAGGTTATGACCTTCTGGACTGTATTCGAATACGCCATCCTTATTAACCGCAAAAAGCTTTAATGGATATAAAGCCCCTGCCGACGGTGCCGTGCGAAAACCCCTTTCCGATGCGGTTATCCCCTGCCCTGCCCAAAGCAGCTGAGCCAGTTCTTTTTCGAAAACAGGCTTATCGGTGAACTTCCTGACACTTCGTCTTTCTGCAAGAACTTTTTCCAGGCTTTCGGCCCCTTCGGTATCAGGTTCGGAAAGCTGAATTTTATCAGATGATTTATTATCCATGGAATTGCCGATGCAAACCGTAAACAGAACAGCCAGAAAAATCCCGGTAAATATTAAAATCTTCCTCTTCATAAAAACCTCCCGTTAATTTTAAATATGCATTCTGATCAATACGCAAATTTATTTTTCTTCTTTGCCGGTGTTTTCATTTACGGAATTTGCATCTTCGACGGTTTCTTCCGGCGGCTCAACATCCTCCAGTATTTCATTTTTATCTTTTGTCAGTTTATCTGCCTTATAATCGGATATTTCGTATATCCAACCGCTGTGTTTCTTATTAAATGACTCCACATCATCCCTTGCAAGAAGCATTTCTTCCTTTTTCTTCAGTTCTTCTTCGCTTTCGACCTTACGCTCCTTGGTTACCTCTTTCTTGCCGGTATACTCTGAGGACACTTTAATATATGCCTTATCGTCATCCTTTGCAATTTTCAAAGTATAATTTTTGTATTTATCAAGCTCAACCTTGTATGTATGGTCAAACTTCAAATCTTTTTCTTCAGAGTAATCCTTCATCACATCCTCGAAGCCCAGACCGGCTGCTGCATTGAATACCTGCTTTGAATCTTTAAGTTTCTTTTCTTCCGGCATATCCTGCATTGAAATATTGCCGCTGTCCTTATCCCTTTTCAAGACATAAGTTCCGTTAGGGTCAGTTACGGTAACTTTAAAAATATCTTCTGTATCCAGGCTCAAAAGTTCACTGTCAATATAATCCATTGCCGAAGTTTCTATCCAGATGGAATTTTCGCTCACATAGACTTCATTTGAATCTACGGCCCGCACATACGTCCCGCCGCCGCTGACACGGTTTCCGACAACGACACCCGCAATCGTATTTGCATCCCGGTTTCTGAAAGTCACCTCGTATCGTGCATTTTTCCCGTCAACGCCGAGGTCGGAAAAGTTTTCGGGATTTTCGGTTATCTTTTCTACTATTTTTACATCAAGCACCTTGGTGATCAGATCATTTATCTTACCTGTATCTGCAGGATAATTATCTTTTTCGCGCACTCCGAACCCGCCGTTATTTCTGTTTAAAGTCACCTTCTTTTCTTTTTCCCCGATAACAACAGAATCTATCTTTGAAGGGTCAAGGCCCTGTATCAGGTAAGTGTTTAGAAGACTGTCACTTTTTTCATTCCGGGTAACCTGTTTGTTAACGGTCATAGCCGCTATCACCATAATCACAGCGATAATACCCAAAACAGTAAGTTTTTTGTTGCTCATATCTTTACTCCGAAATCATTTTAAACAACAAAATATTTCATGCGTCACTGGCATGACTTATATAATACCTCTTCTTGGTAGCCCTGTATATACCCAGCACAACAGCGATCAATATCATAATCGCAGGGCCGGGAATGGTATTGAGATTTCTTAAAATATTGCCAAGCTGTTCGATCTTCTCTCTTTTCTGCATTTTCAGGTCACGAAGTCTCATCTGAGCCTCGTGAATCTTGAGCTCGAGTTCTCTTTTCTTCTGCAGAATATCACTGCCGATCACATCTTCCTTTCCCTCTTCGGCAGTTGCCAGTATCTGATTTAATTCAGATTCGAATTTCTCGATCTCCGCCTTTATTTTCTTTTCTTCTTCCAGGGTTCCCTTTTCAGCTTCTTGCTCTATTCTGTCCACGACCGTAAACGGTCTGGCTATCCTGCCCCGTGAACGAATACTTATCAATTCCGGAGAACCGGTCAGCTCATCAACCGTGTTCTGGATAAGGGTTGAATTATCTCCCACACTGGTTCTGCCGAAGAACGAATCCTGGTAAGCAAGCATATCACTTATAAAATCTACGTCACTGTAAACAGTCACCAGGCACGTCTCGGAAGCCTTTTTTAAACCTTCCAGGTGAACAGGTTCTGAATTGGGGTCGGATTCATTTTCGACGGTTACCCCTTCAGGAAATGCAGACTCGAATTTACCCGAAACTAGATATCCCATGTGAACCGGTTCTGTTCCTTCCACAAAGTTTTCCATCAGCCTTCCGGCATCCGGCATCATCAGCTGATATTTACTGGTAGCGCTCCATTCGTTTCCCCGCCCGGTTGTACTTATCAGGGGAATCCTTTCTATCTCAGGAGCGTCGTTACTGTCGGAAATATCTTTTTCTTTCAAAACTCCCGCAAAAAGCATTCTCACCTGGTCAAGATTAGCAGTGATTACTGAATCCTGGTTCACTTCTTCCGGCCCTATCCCAAGAAAGCCTATGATCTTTTGAGGCCTGGCCTGCGGTCTGAGACTGGCGGTCAATGCCTGTGCCATGTCACCTGCAAAAGTATTCTCGGGCATATCAAGACCCCACTTGTTCAGAAGTCTGTTCAGGTTGGAACTGCTTTTGTGTCCGCCCATCATCTGCATCTGCCTCTGTTTTGGCCTGTCTGCAAGGCAGTGCGGGTCAACACAAACTATCGTTCTGCCGCCGTTCAACACAAATTGATCGATCGCAAATAAAGTATTTTCCGGCAGGTCCTTGGGGTGGACAACCATCAGAATATCAACATCATTTATACTGTTAACATCGGTTTCTATCTTTTTTATTTCGTATTTTTCTTTAAGGGTTTCGATTATCCCCCAGGGCTGTTGAGGCTGCTGGCCCTGCATTCTCATCATCTGTGCCATATACCCGCTTACGTCCTGACCCGTCACCGGAAGAGAACTGAGAACGCCCATGGTCTTTTTCTCACGCCGTATAGCAGAATCGATAAGCTCGCTGATATCGTATTCCACGAAATTCTGCCTTTCAGGTGAGAAAAACGGGATAGTCTTGACTTTGCCGAACTGAGTCTGTGCCACCAGCCCGAAGAAAAAGCTTTCTTCCTCACCCATCGGAATACGCTGCAGGCCGTACTGCATTGCCTGAACTTCCTCATCGGAAAAAGGACGCGGATCTATGATCTCGAGTTTTATCATGCCATCGGAAACGGCAGCATACTCCTCGAGAAGCGAATGCACATAGTTATAATATTTATTGAAAAATCGTATCTGATCCGGTGCCTTTCTTGCCGCCGTCTTCGTATAGTACAATTTCATGGTAAAGGGCTGATTGAGTTTGTTGATTATGGATTCAGTACCCTCTGAGAGAGTATAAAGGTCCTGTTCCGTTACATCAGCTTTCAATCCCCTGCCCAGATTCAAAACAATACTAACGGCACTGAAAGTGATAACCGCAATAAATATAACTGCCAGTATGGTTCTTATTATTCTCTTCATCAGTTCGCCTTCCTTTCATCCAGTACAACAATACAAGCGGTGATCCAGCCTGCGATCAAGAGCACGAAATACGATATATCATTAAATTTTATCACTCCCCTCTGCATCGATTCGAAATGGCCTAATATGCTCATGTTTTCTATGGCCCCCGTCAGTGACGCAGGCAGGAAACTGCTCAAGTAATTAAGCGTACTCGGCAAACCTGCATAAACAAGCACAGCAAGCGCCGTCACCGACAGTATAAAACTTATCACCTGGTTTTTCGTCAGTGCTGAAAAGAAAGACCCTATCGCAAGGAAACTGCCCGCAAGCAGCAGACTGCCCAGGTAACCTGTTGCAATAACTCCTATATCCGGATTACCCAGGTAAATGACCGTAACGGGCATGGTTAAGGTAAGAACAAGGGCTATAAGGATAAATACCCATGCCGCGATAAATTTCCCTATTACCGCCCCGCTTACCGTGATCGGCAATGTCAGCAGCAGTTCTATGGAGCCGCTGCGCCTTTCTTCTGACCATAGCCTCATTGCCGTACACGGAACCATAAAGATAAACAGAAGCGGGAGATTGTTAAAAAACAGTCTCAGATCTGCCTGCCTTGCTTCGAAAAAACCCTGTCTGAAAGGCAGGTATCCTGCAAAAAACAGAAATATCACCAGGAAAACATAAGCCACAGGTGTAGAAAAGTAACTTTTTAATTCTCTTTTAAATACTGCAGCAAAGCCGTTCATAATTAAACTCCTTTACCTTCATGCGCTTTTTCTTGCGGTTGTAATTTTTCTGAAAACTTCATCCAGGCTGGCCTGGTGTTCTTCCTTGAGCTTTTCTGGGGTGCTGTCTACCAGTTTCCTGCCGTTGGCGATAATTATCGACCGCGTGCAAACTGCTTCGACCTCCTCGAGAATGTGAGTGGATATAATTATACATTTATCCTCTGCCATCCTGTTGATCAGCTGTCGAACTTCATGTTTCTGATTCGGATCGAGCCCGTCGGTAGGTTCATCCAGGATCAGCACGGGAGGATCATGAACCAGCGTTTCGGCTAATCCCACTCGTCTGCGGTACCCTTTAGAGAGTGTGTCTATGGTCTGATGATAAACTGATTCGATAGAGCACATCGGCACTACCCGGTCGATGGCTTTCTTTCTTTCCGCGCCTTTAATATCCCTTGCATCGCATACGAATTTGAGAAACGATCCCACCGTCATCTCACCGTATGCCGGCGCATTTTCCGCCAGGTAGCCAATATTACGACGCACTTCGATCGAATCCTTGAGAATATCATAGCCGCAAACCTCTGCAGTCCCGCTGTCCGGCCTCAAAAAACAGGCGAGCATCTTCATGGCAGTGCTTTTGCCCGCTCCATTAGGCCCGAGAAAGCCCAGTATCTGGCCTTTTTGAACCTCTAGAGAAAGATCGTCTACCGCAATTATCGGGCCGAAAGTCCTTCTTAGTTCTTTGACTTCTATCATGGATTTGACTCCTTTAAAATATTTAAGTATTAAAAGAGCTATTTAAAATCTGGGATTATAATCATCTGTTAGTATCTTGTCAATACCTTTAATACAATTAATATTTCACTAAATTACAATGAAAAACGGCAGTTGCTTACAGTATTTTCAGACCTCGATCCCTTGCATAAGCCCTGACAGACTCAATTTCCGCTGTGGTAGGCCTCCTGTTGATCAGCTCATTTTCGAATGCCTTATAGCAGGGCCTGTACTGGCCCATCACATTTATGGCCGTCCTGTCCGACACTTCCTCTGCAAGAAAGTCAATTATCATTTCACTTTTTGCGATGCCGTTCGGAAGTACCAGGTGCCTTACCATTAACCCCTTAACCGCCAATCCGTTCTTCACCTCAAGGTCACCGACCTGCCTGTGCATTTCCTGTACCGCATCAAAACATATTTCTGTATAATCCAGAACATCAGAAAGTTCACCTGCCGGTTCGGAGTCGCCGTATTTCATATCAGGCATGTAAATATCGATAAGACCTTCTAATTTCCTGAGAGTTTCAACCGAGTCATAACCGCCTGAATTATAAACAGCGGGTATGCTTAAACCTTTCTTTTTCGCAAGTTCTATCGCTGCAGCTATTGCCGCTGTGACATGGCTTGGAGTAACAAAATTAATGTTGCTGCAGCCCCTTTTCTGCAAGTCAAGCATGATGCCTGCCAGCTGATCGATCGATATATCCTCTCCCCTTCTGTAATGGCTGATATCGTAATTCTGGCAGAAAATACATGACAGGTTGCAACCCGCAAAAAAGACGGTTCCCGAACCCCCCGAACCCACAAGCACGGATTCTTCGCCGTAGTGAGGCCCTGCAGAACTTACTTTCGGATCCGCACCGATGCCGCAGTAACCTGTCTCACCGTAAAACCTGTTAACATGGCATCTGCGGGGGCAGAGAGTACAATCCCTCATATTACCGAGCAACTGCCTGACAGGCAGGGAAAAGGCTTTAAATTGTTTTTCGAATTCAGCCATTACTTAAATTTCTACTTATGTTGTTATTTCTAAAATATCTCACGCTTTAAGACATCCATATTTTAAATAAGTTTTCCAAATGGGTGAAATAAATTTCACTAATCCCGCCGTCGATCTTATCAGCAATGCCGCAGCCTGCCTTCAGGGCGAGCAAAGGCAAGGCATTGCGCGGGTAAGGATGTAATTTTTTTAAAAAACGCTCTTTGTAATTCTTTTTATTCCTGTAATTCTTGTAATATCATCTGTAAAGTCTTTGTAAGGTCTAATGCAAGTCTTGTAAGTCCTGTAAGTCTTGTAAGTCTTGGTGCTCTTGGTAGACATGTCATTGTATTCTGAATCCTTTTTATACACTTTTAAGCAGCTGCTTTTTCATATTATCTCTTTTCTTAATAAACTTGACATCATTTAAAGTCTTAGATGCCTTATACCTATACTCTGAAGCATGGCCTGTATGGCCTTTTTCAATCAGCTCGATTATTCCTTTTTTTACTAACCTTTTTAAAGCACGACATCCTGTTCTCTGGTCTGAATTCAGGATATGTCCTGCATCTTCACCGGAGATAAAGAAATTTTCCCTGCCCTCATTGATTGCTATCTGCTGAAGTTCATAGAGCACATGTCCCAGCAGTTTCAAACTGTCATGCACCAAGACAGAAAGTTCCGGCAGGTCTTTATCACTCAGTTCTGCCCGGGCAATAGCTGCGTTCAGGGTGTCTTTTTTGGGATACCTGATTTTCTTTTCATCCCATAAATCACAGAATGTAATCCAGATCTCCATAAAACTTCTTCTGAGGTGTTTTCTTGAAATTTCATACCACTGCATCACCACCCCGTGCAGATCATCTGATGACGTGTCTTCGGGAACCACTCCTGCAAGATACTGGCACAGCTGAAAGACCGGTTCGTTGCCGATCTTGCCGTAGATGTCCCGTCCAGCGGGAACTGCCTTTCTGAGAGCTTCTCTTACCTTTTGATTCTGAACAAATTCCTTTTTGTCTTTCATTTTTCCCCCTTAAATTGGAATGTAAAAATAGATTTGAACTAAAAACCGAATATAAAACCCGACTTGTATTCAAGCTTTGCTTAAGGTGCGGAAAATCTTAAAATGCCGTGTCATACAGTTCTATTTTCCCCCTTTTAATTGCTATTTTTCACACGTGTTTAAGAGCAGTTTTTTCAGCATGAACTATGAATTTGAGTCTATTTTTATGTTAAAATAATTATACCATAGCCTTATTTAATATCAAGAAAATAATTCAATATTTGAATTTATTTTTCAGCCGCACATCCTAAAAAAATCCAAGCCATTTCAAATAGCGCCACAGCTATACCCATTGTAATTTTGAATAGAGCATAAACAATAATCCTTTGTGATTTCCAGCGGAGCGTCACCGGAGTTGAGAAATCTTTATGTTTAATGAATATAATATGGGTATCAAATTTAAAAAGCGGGACTCTTTACCGAAGAAAGATCTCTCCGCTTCGACCGGCAAGCCGGTCTCCGGTCGAGATGACAGGGAGGTTGTTCACTTCGTTCACTCCAGTCGAAATTGTTTTGTTTAATCCGAAAATATATATTCGAACATTCTTTATTTCTTAAATATTCAAGGAACGGCACCATGCAATAAACAGCATTTGCTTCACCAGATTCGCTTTTGCTCATTTTGTTCGAGATAAGAGGTATCGAAAGCTTTTGCTAAATTCGGCCTAGATATCGGAGATAAATATTCTCAGGGCAATTGATCTAAAGCAGTTTTTATAATTCATTGACATTGGTGATGATTCAGATAAAATGCTCCAACTGATGTTAATCGTTATTTTACAGATTCGGTAATACTGAGAGATGCCAAATAATAAAACCAAAGGTCAGCTGGAAGCAGAGATCAGCGAAGCCTTCATAAAATTCGAAAAAGAATACATGGGCAGAGGGCCCCGTGAAACCAAAACCTATCTGGTCGATGATATGGTTATTGTAAGGCACAAGGGTGTTCTTACCCCTGCTGAAAGTCAGCTTGCCAAGGCACCGGATCCGGAGAAAGGGTGCAGCCTGATAAAACAGGTTCGCAGGGAATTAATAGAAAAATCAAGGCCCCTGCTTGAGCAGGTGATCCTGGATGCCATGGGAGAGGTAAAGATCGTCAGTATGCATATGGATATAAGCACGCTGACAGGCGAAAAAATAATTATTTTCACACTTGATAAGAACCAAAATAAAAACTGAACCGACAGGAATTTTTAAAAAAACCAAAAAACAGCTTGATTTTTAATAAAATAACTGTAGAATTTAATAGGTTTTTGTTGGACAGGCAGTTAGTGCGCCTGTTCACAATAAAAAGGAATCCGGCAAAATCTTAATGAGGTTGCTGATTCTTTTGGCCTGAAAATATGAAAAGCTTATAAGTTGTGAGCGGACTGGCTTCAAGTCAGTTGGTTAAACGAAATATAAGCCCGTTAATATCGTTGATGATATTGGCGGGCTTTTTTTGATGTCTCAGGTTTTTACAGGGTTATTTTATGAAGAATAAAAAGTCAAAAAAACTGATCGGTGAGGAGGTTAAAAAATTCTTTTCCGAACAGATGTCAATTAACCCGGAAGAGGTGATAGTCGATATGCATTCGGACTGCATTGTTGTAACTCTTCAAAATGCAATCCCTGCAGCAGAAGTTGCTTATGCAAGTGATAATAATTCGTCTTATCTGCTGTCGGAGTTTTATGGGGATATGTACCAACAGTCAAAATCCCTTCTCGAATCATCTTTGAAAGATGCTGCCGGGATCAGGATCGCCGACTCGTGTATCAACTATCATCCTAAATCAGGAAATTTAATAGTTATCATTAACCTGGATTAGCAGTAAAATTATTTAAAACTGGAAACTGAAATATGAAATTAATTATTACAGGACCGAAATGCAGTGGTAAAAGTACGGCAGGCTCTGAGATAGCTGAACGCCTGGAAATACCCTTTCATGAAACAGACAGCCTTGTCGAAGAGCTATATGCCCATGACCATGACCAGAAATTAAGCTGTTATGAAATATGCGAGAAGTCGGGGGAATCGGTCTTTCGTAAATATGAAAAGGATGCGGTCAGAAAAGCGGCAGAACTTGACTGGTGCGTATTGTCTGTAGGCGGTACGACATTGCTGGATGCCGATTCCAGAAGACTGCTGAAAGAAGATTCGGTAATTGTATTACTGAAAGCCGATCCGGAACTTTTATGGAAAAGGCTGAAAAACAACGGCAAGTCAAGGTATTTCAATCAGCCGGACCCGGAAGACTATTTTAAAAATATAGTCAGTATGAAAATGGAGGCATTGGAACCTTTTGCCGATATCGCAATAGATGTTTCAGATGAAAATAAAATAGCGAAAAGAATTATTGATGCCGTAGCCGAATACCTGGCTGTGCTTTCGAAATCTCCGAATACCACGGGCGAGATAATACGTGCAACAACTTTCGGGGAAAGTCACGGCCCTGCCGTTGGTGTTGTACTTGACGGATTGAAACCGGGAATAAAGTTCTCCGAAGAGGATATACAGGCAGAACTTGACAGGCGCCGTCCCGGCCAAAGTAAGGTGTCAACTTCCAGGTCGGAAAAAGATAAGATCAAAATACTTTCCGGTGTGTTCGAAGGAAAAACCACAGGCACCCCTGTCGCAATGCTGATCGAAAACCGTGACCAGGATTCGACAAAATATGATATTATCAGGGACCTTTTCAGGCCGGGACATGCCGATCTGACCTTCTGGAAGAAATACGGCATAAGAGACCACAGGGGCGGAGGAAGGTCTTCAGGAAGGGAAACTGCATCGCGAGTTGCAGCAGGTTCGGTCGCCAAAAAGATACTGTCAGATAAAGGTGTCAGCATTAAGGCCTACAGTATTGAAATTGCCGGCATAAAAGCCGAATCCCGTGATGAAGATATTATTGAAAATAATCCAGTTAGATGTCCAGATACAAAAGCAGCAGAGAAAATGCAGCAGGCTATCCTGGATGCCCGCGAAGACGGTGACTCGGTTGGGGGTATTGTTGAACTGAAAATTACCGGTCTGCCTGCCGGACTAGGCGACCCTGTATTCGGCAAGCTCGATGCAAGACTTGCAGGGGCACTTTTCTCCCTGGGTGCCGTAAAAGGCCTGGAAATAGGAGACGGCCTTGAATCCGCACGAAGTAAGGGAAGCGAATTCAATGACCAGATGAAAGACGGTAAATTTTTAAGTAATCATGCCGGTGGTGTGCTCGGCGGTATTTCTACAGGACAGGATATCATAATAAAACTGGCAGTGAAACCTACTCCTTCGATATCGAAAGTTCAGGACACCATGGATATCCGGGATAATTCCGAAAAAATAAAAATCGAAGGAAGGCACGACCCCTGTATTGTGCCAAGGATCATACCGGTAGTGGAATCCATGGCGGCTATGGTGCTGCTTGATGCCTGGGAGATACAGAACAGGCTCAGACCCGGCAAATTATAAAATTTCGTGAATATGAATTGAAGTTAATTAGATATTATGGAGAGATCAATGAACGACAACAAAAAAATACTGCAAAAAATAGAACTCCCAGAGGAAATCAGAGAAATTTTTGAAAGCAGTCCCTCTTGTGTCTTACTTAACAGCAGGGAGGAGATACTTGATATGGCCATGGGAGGAAAAGACAGCGGAGAATTCGAAGTCAGTTATGATGTACCCGGCCATGGACAGGTCACCGAAGCAACTGTAGCCAAGTGCAAAAACGGGCTTGCAATAAATTACCCTGAACCGTATATGCGCAGACGTGACCCGGAATGCATGGCAGTTGCAGATCCCCGCCAGACGGATAAGACCAGATTCTCCGATAAATACGGCGAAAATTTTGACCCTCTCAGGTCGGAAACATTCGATTGGCTTAAAAACCAGGATCTTGCGGTAATGTTTTTTGCGCTCGGTGGTTTCGGGCCGGAATCGGGACGCGGTGCAATGCTGATATCCCCGGATAACGCCGGATTTTTCATCGGCGGACTTGGGGATCTTCAGGGAATGATCCCGGCTGAAGAAGTACCGGACAATTTCAAAATTCGCAGTATTATCTACCTTGCACCACCTTTCAGACATACTCATTTTGAAGGTGAACAGGTGGTAGTGCATAACAGGCTCAATGGTCTGCACGAAGTATTTTCATATAATCTTTACCCCGGCCCGAGCGCAAAAAAGGGAGTCTACGGTGTATTGCTGTCTCTCGGTGAAGATGAGGGCTGGCCGACTCTGCACGGCTCTACCGCTCAGCTGATAACTCCATATGACAACATTACCACTATAATGCACGAAGGTGCCAGCGGCGGGGGCAAAAGTGAATTGCTCGAACATGTCCACCGTGAAGAGGATGGCCGCCTGCTGATGGGCCTGAATACTGTAACAGAAGAAAAACGTCACCTGGTTTTGAATCAGACCTGTAAACTCAGGCCTGTAACCGATGATATGGTAATGTGTTCCAGTACCAAAAAGCAGACAGATTACCTGCTTGCAAAAGACGCTGAGCAGGCCTGGTTTTTACGAGTAAACCATATTCAGCAATACGGCACGGACCCGCACCTTGAAAAACTGACGGTACACCCAACAGAACCTTTAATCTTTTTGAATCTCGACGGGACCGCCGGTTCGACCTGCCTGATATGGGAACACTCTCAGGATGAACCGGGGAAACCCTGCCCGAACCCCAGAGTCATAATGCCCAGAGAATCAGTGCCTGATGTGGTTGACGGTGAGGTAGAGGTTATGATACGCAGTTTCGGCATGAGGACACCGCCATGCACAAGTGAACACCCGACATACGGCATTGCCGGTTTTCTACATATTCTTCCGCCTGCTCTTGCCTGGCTGTGGAGACTTGTTGCACCTCGAGGCCATGATAATCCGAGTATTACTGACACACAGGGCATGACCAGTGAAGGGGTCGGCTCATATTGGCCGTTTGCAACCGGAAGGATGGTAGATCACGCCAACCTTTTACTCAAGCAGATCCAAAATACCCCCAAAGTAAGGTACACTCTTACACCAAATCAGCATGTCGGTGCATGGTGGGTAAGTTTTATGCCTCAGTGGATTTCAAGGGAATACCTGGCGAGAAGAGGTTACGCAAAATTCCTGCCTGAACAGCTTAATCCCGCACGTTGCCCTCTGCTTGGTTACACCCTTAAATCAATGCAGGTTGAAGGCACCATGATCCCGAAATGGTTCCTGCAGGTTGATACTCAGCCGGAGGTCGGCACAGAAGGCTACGATGCAGGTGCAGAGATACTCCAGGAATTTTTCGCCCGCGAACTGCAGAAATTCCTGCACCCTGATCTGAATAAACTGGGCAAGGATATCATAACCTGCTGTCTGGATAAAGGCAGTGCCGAGGATTACGAAAATCTTCTTTATGACGTGTATGTCTAGCAGACAGTTTTAAGGGACTTTATAGCAATATGAGGTAGTTTTAGATCTCCGCTTAGCGGCGATCGTAAAGGATTGTAAAACTGAATATGATTAAACATGGGAGTGAAAAATGAAGAAATGGATTGTTCTCGCTGCCGGTGTGGTGCTGCAGTCGGTTTTAGGCGGAGTTTATGCCTGGAGCGCTTTCGTACCTGCCTTGACCAAAGAATACGGACTGACTAACGGCCAGGCAGGACTGATCTTCGGAATTACCATAGCGGTATTTACGCTGGTTATGATACCTGCGGGAAGACTGCTCGCCAAATTTTCCCCTCGGGTAATCGCTTTTTCAGGAGCTGTGCTTTTTGGTGCAGGTTATTTTCTGGCCTCGATGTCGGGCGGTAATTATCCTGCAATACTGACAGGCATAGGTATTTTAACCGGAGCAGGAATCGGAGCCGGATATGTCTGTCCGCTCACTGTGGGAATGAAGTGGTTTCCTGACAATAAAGGCCTTGTAACCGGAGTGGCTGTTGCAGGTTTCGGAGGCGGTGCAATTGCTCTGAGTTTTCTTGTACAGTACCTGCTGAATAACGCCGGGTGGAATGTACTTCAGGTCTTCAGGCTTATCGGATTAGGGCTCGGTGGAGTCGCCGTTGCCGCCAGTCTTTTTTTAAGCGAGCCGCTGCAGTCCATCTCTCAAAAGAATGGTAAGGGTGATCAGGTAGGTGGAATCAAAAAATATGCTTTGACAAGGCCTTTCATGCTGCTTTGCGCTGGAATGTTCGCGGGGACTTTTGCAGGACTTCTTACTGTAGGAAACCTCAAGCCGATCCTGCTTGATTTAGGAACCGACGGTAACACGGCTACGCTGGGCATTTCAATTTTTGCTGTCGGTAATGCATCCGGTCGCATAATTTGGGGACAGATTCACGATCGCCTTGGTGTCAAACCTACTGTAGTTCTTTCTCTTGCCTGCCTGGCATTATCGATTATACCGTTTGCCCTGGACATATCGGAAATTTTACTGCTGGTGGCAACAGGAATAGCCGGTGCAGGTTTCGGAGCGTGTTTTGTGGTTTATGCATCATCAATAGTAAAATATTTCGGCACCGAGATATTCCCCAGCCTTTATCCTATATGTTTTCTCGGTTACGGTTTAGCGGGGATCACAGGGCCGGCAGTAGGAGGCTGGATAGCAGATGTCACCGGCTCATTTACTGTCGGCATCTTCCTGAGCATTCTGCTGATCTCCATAGCTCTTATCATGAATTCTATGGGTCTGTTTTCAACGCAATACGCCAGGGAAAAAGCGTGACTTGAATTATTGCAGACAGGGAAAGCATAAAAATGAAAAAAGCAGTATTTCTTGATCGTGACGGCACTCTGATCGAAGACCGGGGATATTTAACCTCGCGGAAAGATGTTGTTTTTTATGATAATACTTTTCAGGCCCTGCTTAAACTTCAGAAGAATTATGAGCTTTTTATCGTCACAAATCAGTCAGGAGTCGCCAAAGGCTTGATAAGTCTCGATGAAGTTGATTACATAAATAATCATGTACGTGACATGCTGCATAAGCAAGGCATTAGAATCGCAGATATTTATGCATGCCCGCATAACAGGGAAGATGGATGTCAATGCATAAAACCTGAGCCCTACTTTTTACAGAAAGCTTCGAAAATTTATGATATTGACCTGCATAGTTCATTCAGCATCGGAGATCATCCCTGCGATCTTGAACTTGCCGAAAATGTCGGCGGAAAGGGAATATATGTCCTTACCGGCCACGGAGAAAAACATTTAAAAGAGCTACCCGAAAATGCCTTAATAGCAAATGATATTGCAACGGCAGCAGAAATAATACTTAACCAAAAAGGCCAGAAATAATAATTCTATTGAAAAAATCTGTTCTATTAAGACCCGGTTTGATACTTGCCTAAAATCGTTCTGTACAGCACCAACATAGCTATATTATTCTGAAGGCAAAAAAATAACCCGCCGTCATCGAATGACAACAGCGAGTTTAATAACGAGGCCGACGCGAGTCGAACGCGCAACCTTCGGATCGACAGTCCTTTGCTTTATTTTCGCAACTAACTAAAAATAAAAGAGTTACAGAAAATGTGAAATTGAGCTTACCCCCAGGCTTACCTCAGATATTAAGAAAGAATCCAGAGCTTGTAAAAGTTATTGAAAACTGGCCAAATTTACCCTCGAATATTAAATCTGCTATTTGTTCCTTAATTAATATTTAGAAATGAAAAGGTGTTCTAATGATGGCTACTTTGCAAAGGTAATGAATAATCAAAAATATAATTTGAAATGTTGATCGATTCTTCAAAATTCATATTCTCCCCACTCCGCTTGTCTATCCCACTCTTTCGCTTCAGCTTCATATGTAGCTGCAAGGCTATCCAAAACATTAGCTGAACGTGGCCATTTGATTCGTACTTTTTCAGAATATTCCTTGTACTTTTTATATAGATCCCACTCTGGCGTGACCCCCTGAAACTGTACCATTGCTAATTAGAGAGTATTCGATAGAAT
>CAZDVM010000005.1:0-194968 GCA_964508925.1 uncultured Pirellulales bacterium
AAAAGGTTGGTAACTCTCTAGTTGCATGTGGTACATAAAATGGGGTCAGAGCATTGCTAAGTGAGTTTATGATTTTTGCTTTTGTTGCAGGACAATCAAGTCGATATATAAGGTACGGGTAATTTAAAAGAGAAGTGATTTTTTTATAAAATTATCGTTGTAAATAAATTTTTTAGTCCTATAATATATACTTAAAGTAGGAGGCGAGGAATGAATTATTACAGAATGCGGGGAATGACATTAATAGAGGTTATGATAGCGGCTGTAGTATTGCTGATCGCTATTATAGGTACGTCTGGATTTCGCTATTATTCTGCGCTGGATGCACGCAAGGCAGAGATACAGCTTAATGCAGCCAAGATCACTCAGACTTTCTGTGACATGTGGAAGGGGATAGATGGTGATCCTAATTTCACACCTGAAGATATTTCCGATGGTGATATGACGATCACTGCCATAGATGAAGGTCCTGCTAAAGTTTTTGATAATTTACTGGATAATTATAAAGTAAATTATGAGGGAGTTGATTATTATCTGACGTGCAGCTATAAGCAGGAGGATACGGATCTTAAGAAGCTTAATGTCATAACTGCCTGGCAGCACAGAGGTGAGGGTGAAAACGGTTATTCGGATGTTGATAAGACTTTTTCTTTAACGACTTATGCTTATGACAAATATGGAAATTGAGGAAATCAAAATGCGGAGGCGAAAAGGAGTTACACTTATAGAACTTATGATCACTATGATAGCAGCAGTAATTATTATGTCTGCTGTCGGAGTGATGATGGTTGACGGCCAGAACGGCTGGAACCGGATGTATGACAAGGCTTATTCCGATGTGGTTGTAGAGGGGCTGGTTTTAAAGAACCGGTTTGATTCGGTTATTCGGAAGGCATCCCCTCGTAAGCCTGCAGGCTGGGATGATATGGTTAATACTGATCAAACTATTTTAAAAGTTCCTTATTATTCAAGTGCCTCTGCCGGGGTTGTGGACAGATATGCAGAATTTAAAAAAACTGATGCTAACTCAATTCGTCTTGTCATAGGTCATTTAAATGGTGGTTCATTAGGTGCAGATATATCTAACGAAGAAGTATGTAAAAATGTAAAAAATGTTTTTTTTGACATTAACGGCAGGACGGCTTCTTTTGTGGTAACCCTTGAAAAAGACGGTCAGAAGAACGTTGTCTCTTCATCTGCATTTATGCACAATTAACAGGGGTCAGTGATGAGGAATTCAAAGGGAAGTGCTATTGTTTTAGTCTTAATGGCCGTTATGCTGTTAATTGTACTGGGCGGAGGATTGACGGCTTTAGGACAGCAGCAAAGACTTAGAACGGTACGTACCTCTCAAAAAATAGCGGCTAGATCTGCCGCAGATGCAGCGCTTATGAAAGCACATTATGAGGTTAATCAATATTTAAAGGAAAATCCTGATCTTGAAGACGATTTTCCATCGGCAACGGGAGTAACTTTAAATGATAAGCAAAGTTACAGCTTCGAAATTGTGGAAATAGCCGAAGATGAATATCAAATTCAGGCAACCGGCAATTCCGGAGGCATTTTAAAGAAGGTTTATGCCGATATTTTTATTTCCAGTTCAAGAAAAGGAAACGGGATAACGGTTGAAGATGAATTTAATCTGAAAAATAATGGATATGTTGGTGCTTATGATTCTACTGTCGAAGGTGCTCCCGAAGAGCAGGGACTTTCTGTCACTGTCGGGACATTGAGTGATTTTGATTCGAAATTCGAAATAGAAAATAATACAACTATTGACGGCGATGTTTTTGTGGGTTTTGAGGCTGAGCCGGATGATGTTATTGACAGCAGTGGTGAAATAACCGGAGAAACTTATGCATTGGAAGAGGAAATAGAGCTTGATCCCGTTATAGTTCCAGGTGGTCTTGAGGATAAGGGGGAGGATATAGAGGTTAATAAAAATACTACTCTTAAGCCCGACGGCAGCGGCAAATACGGCAGTATGAGAATAAAAAACAATAAAAAGCTTTATATAAAAGACGGTGAAGTGGTTCTGCATATAGATGGAAATATTGAACTTGAAAATAAGACAGAAATCATAATAGAGGATGGAGCTTCTTTGAAGATATATCTTGACGGAAATCTCGAAGCAAAAAATAAAGCGGAAATAAATTCATCCGGGAAGTCACCGAAAGATTTTAAACTATACGGAACGGCAGAAAGCAGTAATGAAATAGCGTTCAAAAATAGTACCAATATGTATGGCGTGGTATATGCTCCCGGTAATGAAGTTTACCTTAAGAACAATACAAAATTTTGCGGCTCGATAGTTTCAGACGATTTCGAAATGAAAAATAATGATGAATTTTACCAGGATGTCAGCCTTGAAGACTCGGTTAAGAATTCCAGAGCTGAATTTAAAATCGGATACTGGTATGAATAAATACTTGCAAAATACTTTTGGACTATATAAAATACAATAGACATTGAAAATTTAAAAAATCAGGAGCGGAGGAACAAAAATGAATCTTTTAAATCAAATACTTAGAAGTAAAAAGGGTTCTGCAATAGTTCTCGTCGTTGTGGGACTGGTAATCTTATTGATTTTGGGAGGTGCGATCCTTGCACTGGGATTTCAGGCGAGGGTGAGATCGATCCGGGTATCACGTCAATTAGCGGCTAAAGAAGCAGCCGATGCAGGTGTTCACAAGGCGCTTTATAAGATGAACCAAAAGTTGGGAGGTGGATGGAATACAACAATGCCTTATGAAACAGATCAGCCACTGGATAATGCAAACCAAAGTTACAGTTATCAAGTTCATGATACAAACGGATATTTCATTGAATCAGTGGGGAAAAGCGAAGAGCAGGAAAGGAGCGTCAGGGCATATTTGAGACTGGCAGGGCCTTATGATTATGCAATTGTAGTAAAGGATCTGCTTAATATTGGAAAAACAGAAATATTTGGCTATGATTCAAGGATTTCAATTGATCCCGATGCTCAGGAACTTATAACAGCTGAAGTAGGTACTTTGTCAACTGAATCAGAAAGAATACTTTTTCATCAAAATACTAATATAAATGGTAATGTTTTTGTTGGGGTGGGAGGAGAGCCTAGCGCGGTAATGAAAGATTATGACAAAAGAAGGGATGCGGTAAGAGGAACTTTTTATTCTTTGGAGAATGAAATAACTTTTTCGTCAAGTACTGCACCTAATTTAAATGATAAAGGAAGTTTAACGGTTAACGGAACTCATGTAATCAGTGATAGCGGAAAATATACGGATATTACTTTTGATAGTAATAGTATTCTGGAAATTAACGGTGATGTGCAATTACATGTGACAGGAGATGTTTTAAGTAAAAATAATAATAAAATAATAGTTAATGATGGCGGCTCCCTTGAATTGTTTTTCGATGGTGATATTCGTCCTGAGAGTGGTGGCGGAAGTAATGGTATCGAAATAAATAATAAAACTAAAGTTCCAGCTAATTTACAACTAAAAGCTTCAGGAAGCGGTGAACAGCTGGTTTATATAAATAATAATCTTGATTTTTACGGCCTGATTGATGCTCCGGATGTTTACGTAGATTTTAACAACAATAATGATTTCTATGGTGCAGTTATCGCAGATTCATTTGAAATGAAAAATAACGGCGTATTCTATTACGACATTGCACTAAGGGATCTTTATTTACCCACTCAGGAAGATGTATATTTTGCAGTAGATTACTGGGAAGAGTAGTTTGAGTTGAGATTTAAGGACTTTAAGGCCTTGCTTAGCGGTGAGGCCTTTTTTTATGGGTCGGGGGGAGGTTGATTTTAAGTCTTGCTTGAGTTGCTCGAATTTCCTAAAATAATCTTTCATTAAATCTGGAATTAAGTCTTAAAAATTATTCTAAAAGGAACTGTTATGAGTAGTTTAAACAGGCGAAATTTTATCAAATCATCACTTTTGGGTTCGGGGATGGCAGCTTCGGGATTATTAGCAAAGGAAAGAGACACTTCGGTTGAGGGGAAATATATTAAAGATGCTACACAGGCAGATGTTCTTGTTATAGGTGCGGGGGCATCGGGTATACCGGCGGCGATATCGGCGGCCAGAAACGGTGCAAAGGTGATACTTCTGGAAGAAGACCAGGTTATAGGCGGTGCGCCGGTGGATATGTATGTCGGTTATCTCTGCGGCAATCCGAAGGTGGGTATTTTCAGGGAGATGGTGGACAAGCTCAAAAAAGACCATTCACTTTTGAGACCTAGGCCGGGTAAAGATGAAAAGTTGTCGGATTTCTGGTTTGTGCCTTCTTCTTATACTATGGTTTTAGAGGATATGATATCTGCAGAGAATAATATCGAGGTGATATGCGGTGCAAGGGCGGTAAAGCCTTTGGTTAGTGATAAAGGAAACAAAAAAAGGTTCGAAGGTGTGATCGCATCGGGAGCGGCGGGACATTCTCTGGCAATAAAGGCGAAAGTCACCATAGATGCCACCGGCAACGGGGCGGTATGTGAAATGGCGGGTTGTGAATCAATGTACGGTAGGGACGCAAAGTCTGAATTCAATGAGAGGCACGGCAAGGAAAAGGCAGATGACAGGGTTATGCCCTGTACGCAGATGTTCATCAGTCAGAAATTCGGGGCAGAGGCATCGGATTTTAAGGTTTATGATGAAATAAGGGGTGGATGTATTGACTACGGCTACGGCTGGTTTAAGCTGGATAAAGAGGGGTTTTATGAGCGGAAAAAGGGGATATATGTTCACTGGGGAGTGAGCGCCTTATGTGAGGATACCAGGGACCCGGTGGAAGTATCAAGGACTCAGAGGCATTTACAGAAGCAGCTTAAGCCGACGGTGAGAAAGTTATTTGAAAACGGTTTTACGGTGCATTTTGCTCCGAAGGTAGGGGTTAGGGAATGCAGGAGGATCAAGGGTGACGTTGTTATCACTGAAGGTTATATGAGGAAAGGAAAGTATGCCGATGACACGGTGGCGATCGGTCAATATTATCTTGACGGATGGGGTGAAAAATGGACGAAAGAGGATAAGCACATACCGCCTTTCGGAATTCCCTATCGTTCACTTCTGGTGAATGATTTTGAAGGGCTTATGGTTGCAGGCAAGATCATCAGCGGAACACACATAGCCATGACGGCCTACAGAGTTCAGCCTATAGTTTCTCAAACTGGCCAGGCGGCAGGACTTGCTGCTGCTATGGCGGCAAAGAAAGACACAGGTTTAAGGGATGTGCCGGTTGCAGAGATGCAGAGAAAACTTAAGAGTGTGGGTATGCTTAAAGGATTATAATATCACTGAAGGGGTGAAATGTTAATCAAGGCTGGCTTTAAATGAGTCAGCCTTTTTTTTATGCGATATAGGGAATTTCATGAAAAAAGTAAAATATTAGTAAAATATAGTTGACTATATGTAGAAAATATATTACATAATGTAATTAATAAATTACAGTTTTTGAAAAACGAGTTAATGATTTGAATTATGTTCATTTGGGAGAATTTTAAGGTGAATAGATTGCAAAAGATGACAAAATTACAAAAAGATTCAATAGTGCAATTTATAATAACAACAGTAGCCGCTCTAATCGGTATAGTTATGTTCACTATTATGCGAAGCCTCAACACCAAGGGGTTCGAATATGTGATAATTTGTGTTGTTGTTGGAATTATTGGCGGTTTGGCAACAGCGATCTTTGGTAAATATTATAATCGCCATTTTGATGAAAGGCAGCTTTTATTGAGCTTGAAGGCCTCCAGGATTTCCGCTTTTATTTTTATGGCTTATATAATTGCTTTGAGCATTTTTGCTTTTTTCATTATAGGAGGCAAAGGAGAGCTTGATGTCTATTGTCTTCCACTTGCAGCATTTATAGGGCTTTTTATGTCACAGGCGATAGAGACCTCTGTAATATTTTTTGGCGAATCGGTGGAATAAATGGCTCAAGGTTTTTATAATAATATTCGTCGGCTACGGTTTGACAATGATGAGATGAGTCAGCAGGATTTGGCTGTTAAGGCTGGTTGTACGAGGCAGACGATAATAGCGATCGAGCAGGGGAAGTATAATCCATCTTTACTTTTGGCTTATAAGATCGCCAGGGCATTTGGAAAGAACATCGAAGAGGTTTTTGAGTTCGATAGCTGAGTTAATTTGTGATTTTAAATTGCAGGGTTCGTGCAGACAATATTGGGTTTGAGATTTAAGTAGTTAAAAAAAATTAATTTTTTATTTGACAGCTCTACATGTGTAAAGTAGTATTTACTTATGTAAATTATGGAGTAAAATAAAATGGTAAATAAAAATGAACTTTCAGAAGCGGAATGGCAGATAATAAGGGTTATCTGGGAGAAGGAGCCGTGTGCTGCTCCAACAGTTGTCGAGGAGTTAAAACATACCAAAGACTGGACTTACAGTACAGTCAAGACCATGATGGACCGAATGGTCAAAAAGAGATTTCTTTCAACTGAGAAAGTAAGGAATCTTATCCTGTACAAATCGGAAATTTCCCCCCAGCAGGCGAAAAGTAAAGAGATCGGCAAGGTAGTCAATCGGGCGTTCGACGGGGCGCTGACTCCAATGATGCAGTTTCTTATAGATAATGAAAAGTTAGATAAAAAGGATTTGGATGAGCTTGAAAAGCTGATCAAAGAGAAAAAAAGTTCAAAAAATACAGAGAGGTAGAAAAATGGTATTTTTAATTGAGTCAATCAATAGTATTGGGAACAATTTTGTTGATTTCAGTCTTGCTATGCTCATTCAGTCGAGCTTATTGATCGCGATCGTATTTGTTATCGATCTTTTGATCAAGCGGAAGGTTCGAGCAGTAGTCAGGCATTGTATCTGGATGCTGGTGCTGGTGAAGCTGGTAATTTCGCCGGGTTTATGGTCGCCAATGAGTGTTGGCGAGTTAGTTGGTGACAAGCTGGAATTTTCAAAGAAAGAAGTTAAGCAGCCGGTGGTTGAAGGTTCTCTGATGACTGAAGTTCAAAAAGGTTTTGAAAGTCAGGAGGTGTTTTCACATGAGGTGGCGGCTGATCCTGCTTTGTCAAAAAGTATGGATGCTTCCGGCAGTTCTGCAAAAAGTTCGGAATGGCCGAGGGAGTTTATTGAGAAAAAGGCCGATTTGAAAGTTGCAGGTGATTTGCAGCAAGGTAAAGAAAAAGCTGGTGACGTACCTTCGTTGACGTGGCAGGGAGGTGTGTTTACAGGTTGGTGTTTTGTTGTGTTGACGCTTTTGCTTTTATTGATCCAGAGGGTAAATTTTGTAAAAGGGTTGATAAAGCAGTCCAGGAAAACTAACGGTATAATTGAGGATAATCTTGAATTCTGCAAAAAGAAGTTGGGAGTTAAGGAAAAGGTTAAGGTTCGAATATCGCCCAATGCGACGAGCCCTGCTGTTTGCGGACTTTTCAGGCCGGTGATACTGCTTCCGGAAAATATAGGTCAGGGGTTCGGGGCAAATGAACTGCGGACAATATTGCTGCATGAACTGGTGCATGTTAAGAGGAAGGATCTTTGGATAAATTTAGTTCAGACGCTGCTGCAGATAGGATATTTTTATAATCCGCTTTTGTGGTTCGCTAATTCGATGATCAGAAACTCCAGGGAGCAGGCGGTAGATGAGGCCGTTCAGGTGTCACTTGGAAAGAAAGCTGAGAGTTATCCGGAGACTCTGCTGAATGTAGCAAAGAGGGCATTCAGCAGGCCTGCTTTGTCACTTAGAATGATAGGAGTAGTTGAGAACAAGTCACAGTTGAAAGAGAGGATTAGAAAAATGGTAAATAAACCGGTACCAAAGAGTGCAAAAGTGGGAGTTATTGGATTTTTGGTTGTGTTGATCATGGGGGTGGTATTGCTTCCTATGGCGGCGGGGAAGTCTTCGGGTGAAATGGAAAAGTCAAAAGTTGATTTTCCTGAGAAGTATATTGGCAATTGGAAGGGGAAGGCGAAGATAATAGTCAACTGGACAAAGCAGCGGAGGCTGCCGATGGAGTTCAAGGTAAAGGAAGACGGGAGTGTCTTCGGACATATCGGTGATGCCGGGCTGATGGGGAGAATAAAAGAGAACAGTGGATGGTTTTCCGATGATGATGAGAAGAAATACCTTATCAAGGGTAAGCTTTCCGGAGATATAATCGAAGATGAAGGGATAATCAGAGACGAAATATATCTTATTCTCCGCGGAGTAAGTGACAGAGATATTATAAAGGGCGGCTTTCATACCAGCGGCTGGCATGTAGGCGGTAAGAACACAATGAAAATGAGCGGTACCAAAATGGTGCTTCAAAGAGTTTCATCAGAAGAACCCGAAGTATCCGGCAATAAAGCTCAGCTATCGAATGGAGTCACGGTTGAGATATTGGGCATAGGTGATGGTATCGGAAAAGGGAGTCGATGGTGGAAGGCTGATGGCCAGAAGCTGGATGATGTGATGGTGGATGAGACGAATGTTTTTGTCACCCCAAGTAAGGGTAAGAAGTTGAATTATGCTGTGATAAGCATAAGTTCTGATAAGTTCGATGATATCAATTCTCGATTTGGAGTTGAAGGTACAAACAATCGAGGAGCAGGAGAGGCTAAGAAGGATGGCAGGTCCATTAAAAACTGCCGTTCGGTGGTATTCGATAGTGAAGAAGATGATAATGTTGCTGACATCAGGGTCGGTATTGCGGCAGGTGAATGGGAAACTGTTGCGCGCAGAGAAGCGGATTTTGACGGTGTTCACAGTTCAGAGAAAGTTACATGGTTTGGACCTGTTGAGAATAATGGGTACACAGTTCTGTATATTTCTCATAAATTTTTGAAAAAAGATGTGAGAGTTGTTGCGATCGGGAAAAATGGAAAAGAGTATGTCGGCAGCGGCAGCAGTGCATGGAGTGGCGGTGCGCAGAGTATGCAGAAGCGATTCAGAGTTAAGTTATCCAAGATCGAAAAATTCAAATTGCAGGTAAGGGATTATGAATGGGTGACTTTTGAGAATGTTTCATTACGCCAGGGATATGAGACGGATGTCGAGGTTGTAAGAAACTCCGGAAAAAATTTTCTTAAAGACAAAGCCAAAGAATATGTAAAAGAGTTCTTCAGAAATAATTACAGGGACATAACAGACCGACGGACTATTGAGTGGGGCCAACCGGTTAAACATGAAAACGGAAATTTCTCGATCCGATATAAGTACGAGGCAGAGATATGGAACAAGGATAAACAAATTCATAACAAGGTATTCACTTTTACTGAAAACGGAAGATTTGTGTCGGTTAAGGATGCCGATTCCGAGAAAGAGGTTAAAAGGATAAATGTTTTAAAAGATGGAAAAGAGGTTTATCTGCCTGCCTTGGATAAAAAAGAGAAAGCCAAATTGTATGATCTTGACACCGGCAATTGGGAAAGCAGGGAAGGGTTCGGAGATAATGACCGAAAGACGCATGCATGGGTTAGAGAGCACGGGCTCGATTTGGCGGGGGTTTATGAAAGTGGCCATTTTGGTTTGCTTGCTTTCGATGTTGCCATTCTTCAGGTTGAAAAATCTGATTTGACAGATGAAGAAATTATAGGCAACGAAATGCTGGCCCAGCAGGAACCTGAGATAATAACACCGTTAATGGCTTTAAAGAATTCCCAAACACCTGCCGCATACATATTCAGGACAAGAGAAGGAAGTCATGGTCTGTTGCAGATACTGAAAATGACTGGCGAGCCAAAAGAAATAAAAGTGCGATTTAAGCTAGTGAAGGAAAGTGGAGTTGAGGGGGATGTTGATGTTACTAGAGATAATATAAAAAAATATGAAGATAGGTTAGATGATGAGGTAAGTGTCGGTATTGAAAAGAGTCCTCATGGAAGTGGTTTGACGGTTCAGTATGCAGTTATGGAGGTTTGCAGATTGGCTGGGGTGCCTTATGATTGGGATATGAGTGCCAAGCTGGCGGATCCTGAAAGGCGGAAGTTTATTAAGCCTTTACGTGTTAAAGATAAAAAGGGAAGGGAGATAATCGAGAGTATTCTGGAACCTGTGAGGCTTGGATATGAGATAGGTGAGAAAGGGTTGTATTTAGTCAGGGAAGGGCAGGTAAGTTTGAATGAAGAGCAGAGGCTTTATGAAAAATGGACGAATGAAAAATTTGAAAACTTTATTGATTGCAGCGATTATATCTCGATGTCTGCAGGTACTTTAGCTGAACTTGAGGAGAAATGGATCAATGACCTTTCAGGGAAAAAAGATACTGAGTATTACCGTGCCATAAATTGCCTTGGAGAAATGGTCAGTGAGAAAGCGGTTGAAGCATTATCCGAGATAGCGTTTGAAAAAGTTGAAAAGGATAATCGTGACAGGTGGATGGCGATAAGAGCGCTGGGGATGATCGGTGTTAAATCAGTGGTGCCGAAGATGATACATTTGTTATATCATTACAATTTAAATACTCGATTGTGGGCACAGATATCGCTGGTTAGATTAACCGGAGTTAATTTCGGCAGGGACTGGCAAGAATGGGCAAAATGGTATAACAAAAATCATCAGGGCGATCCGGTTTTTTTAGAAAAGATTTCCTGGACATCAAGAGAAGAATGGTCTGATCCGAAAAGACAGTTTGATATCAACGAGGTTAAGAATTGATTGATCAATATAAATATCTCCTCAGAATAAGATGAAACTTTTGTGAGTAAAAAGTCTTTTTAGGGTATACCAGCTGATAGTTAAAGCCTTATTTTTCTTCGGATTTTTGTTTTGAATATTCGATGTCGAGAGCTTTTTCGATGCGTGCGAGGCGGGTTGTGATGTCGTAAAGCCTGTTTTTTATGTCATTTGTAGTCTTCTTCAGTTCTATGACGTTGGTTTTCATATTGTTTAAATTTGTCTGGCTTAAGTCCATGTAACGTCCCATAAGTTTTTCGTATGATTCGATGACCTGGGTGAGTTCGGACTTATAGCCGTATTCATGGACTTTTACCTGCGGCTGAACTTCGTAGTTATCGACTTTGCCCGTGGTTGAGCCTGCGGTAAGGATAATTAACAGGCAGGATACGAGTATCAGTGTTCTTATAAAGACAGTTTTTGGTCTTGTCATTTTGTTTTTCTCCTGTTTATTTTAAATTTTTCCCATTTCGACTACATTTTATTTATCGGCAAAATAAGATATCGAATCAAATATTTGAAATGGCTTGCGGTTTCTGGTAAAAATATGTAATTGATAAATAAAAGGAGTGATTATGGCTATTCAGTTCATTCTTGGCAGAAGCGGGACAGGGAAGACCCGGTTTTGCATAGATCAGATCATAAATGAGCTTTTAAACGGCGACCCTGATAAGAACCTGATATTTCTTGTGCCGGAACAGGCGACATACCAGGCGGAGAGAGCGATACTTTCAGACGGCAGGATCAAGGGCTACGGCAGGCTGCATGTGCTTTCTTTCGACAGGTTGGGGTATCTGCTCTCAGGTAAGCGAACGGCAAGGCCAAATTTATCCAGAGTTGGTAAGCAAATGCTGATCGGCAGGATATTGAGGGAAAATCGGGATAAGCTGAAGATTTTTGGGAGTGTGGCAAACAGGGTCGGAGTTGCAGAGAAACTGGCGGAGACGGTGGAGGAATTTCTGGATAACGGGTATGGGCACCAAGAGATACGGGAGATATTAAAAATTGAAGATTTTGATGGTAGCAGGGAGACGAAGGGTAAATTAGAGGATATAGAATTTATAACAGGAGAGTATCTTAATTCAGTCGAAAGCAAGTTTGCGGATCCTGTTCTGCATCTGAAAAATTCTGCCGAGTTGATAAGGGATTCGGAGATCTTCGAAGAGGCAAGTTTGTGGGTGGATGGTTTTTCGGGATTTTCAGGGAATGAATTTAGTATCCTGAGGGAGCTTTTTAAAAGATGTGAGGAATCCAAGGTGGCACTGTGCCTTGATGCTGATGATATCGACCTTGCGACGGGGGCAAAGGATAAGCTGGAGACGGTGAGTGTTTTTTATCCGACTGAAAAGACTTATGCAGGGCTGCTTCGGGTGCGTAAGGAAGAGAAACTGGAATTGATTGAACCTATAATATTGAAAGAGCAGAAGCGATTTAAAGAAAATCAGGTTTTAAGTCACCTGGAGAAAAATATCTTTAAGTTCGGGGGTGTGCAGAAATTAAAAGTGCATGATGAAGTGAATTTACTTACTGCAGGCAATGTCAGGAATGAAGTTAGAGCGGCTGCAAGGGAGATCGACAGGATAGTTCGAGAAGGGGATATCCGGTATCGGGACATTGCGGTTGTGGTGACAGATATGAATCTGTATGAGCATTATGTAAGGGCAGCATTTGAAGATGCGGGGGTGCCTTATTTTATTGACAAGCAGAAGTCACTGAGTCAGCATTCTGCGGCTGAGCTTTTGACGACGGCTTTAAAGGTTGTGAGAGAAGGGTTCAGTACTTCGGATGTTCTTTCATATGTGAAAACTGGTTTTACGGATGTGAGTGAAGAAGAGATCGACCTGCTTGAAAATTACTGTGTGGCTTTCGGCATAGAGGATGAGGACTGGGAGAAGGGCAGGAAGTGGGATTATGAGGGGGTCAAGCCTAAATTCGATGAGGATGAAATCAACAGGATAAAGGATTCTGCGGTAGAGGAATTGCGGGATCTGAAGGAGGACTTCAAAGAAAGGGTTGATAGTGACGGTAAGGTCGATGTTTCTGAATTTACCAAGACAGTTTTTGAGTTTCTGGGCGGTCTTGATTTAAAGGGTAAGCTGGCGACAAAGGTGAAGGAAGCAGTTGAAGATGAAAGAATAAGGGAAGCGGAGGAACACAGGCAGTTCTTCGATAAGTTCGTCAGCATATTCGATGAGCTTTACGAGATATTCGGTGATAGTAAGTTGGAAATTTATGATATTATGATGATACTTCGGTCGGCATTTTCTGATCTTAAGATGGCGTTCATTCCCCCGACACTTGACCAGGTGCTGGTGGGAACGATCGACAGAAGCAGGCACCCGGACCTTAAAGTGGTATTTATGCTCGGGGCTACTCAGAAGCAGTTTCCGTCTTCTGCAGAGTCTGCAGGACTGTTAAATGAAAGGGACAGGGAGACAGCAGAGGAGATGGGGTTCGAGCTTTTATCTTCGAGAAGGGAGAGATTGTCTGAGAGACAGTATCTGGGATACATTGCATTTACCAGGGCAAGTGATAGACTTTATGTCAGTTACCCGGCAGCAGATGAAAAGGGAACGGTTCAGTCTAGATCTTCTTTTATTTCGGAGCTGGAGGGTTTGTATGATGGTCTTGAGGAGAGGGCTTTGCCTGCAGAATGTGAGAATTTACATTGCGTGTCAAATGTAAATGACTTTGAGTACCTGCTTTGCAGGGGACTTGGCAGGGCAAGTGACGGAACGCCGGAGAAGTCAGAGATTTTGAAGGGTTTGCTGGAGTTTTCTCAAAAGGATAAAAGCCTTTCCGGGATTGGCAAGAGAGTAAATTATTCAATAAATTATAAAAATTCTGCTGATTTAAGCAGGGACGTATTGAAAAAATTATATGCTGGTGAGCTAAAGAGTTCTGCATCGTCACTGGGTGTTTTTGCTAAGTGTCCCTTTCAGTATTTTGCAAGCAAGGTGCTGAACCTGGAGCCGAGGCAGGAGTTTGAAATGAAGCCGATGGACAAAGGGACGTTTTTTCACGAGGTATTGGAAAGGCTGGTGAAAAAGCATAAGAATAAGCTTGCTGAACTTGATGAGGAAGAGCTTCTGGGTTCAGTGGATGAACAGATTGAGGAATATGTTAAGGAAGAGAATTATTTCGATAATTTCAGAAAGCACAGCATGCACAACAGATATATTTTTGAAAGCGAGGTTGAAAAGCTCAAGCTGTTCGTACTGGAAATGATAAAGATTATAAGAACAGGAAGATTCAGACCCTGGGTAGCGGAGCTAAGTTTTGGGTTTGATGATAAAAGTGAGTTGGGGTATCTGAAGTTCGATCTATCAGGTGGAAAGAAACTGACATTGAGGGGGTTTATTGACAGGCTGGATGAGGCAGAATACAAGGGGGAGAAGTTGGGGGCGGTATTCGATTATAAGAGTTCTGATAAGAGTTTTGAGGTTTCTGATGTGATGAACGGGACAGATTTACAGCTGCCCATTTATATTCTGGCGGTGAAAGAAAATCTGAAAAAGGTCGGAGACATCGAAAAGATGATAGGGGCTTTTTTTGTACCGATGAAGATGACGCCGGGGTCTGAAGATATGAGTGACTATCCTGAGAGGGTGAATAATAAATTTAAGATCAAGGGCTGTTTTGACGGGGAGTATTATGAGTGTCTGGATTCGGAAGTTGAGAGCGGACGGTCGGAGTATTACGGATTTGGATTTAAAGATGGCAAACCATACGGCTGGTATAACAACAGCAGCAGTTACAGGCCGGAAGATTTTGAAGCGGTGATAAATTATTCAAAAAGGAAAATAGTTGACCTAGGTGACAGAATAGTGTCAGGTGATATAAGGGTTTGGCCTTTCAGAATAAAAAACAATTCAGCATGCAGTTATTGTGATTTCAATGCATTGTGCAGGTTCGATTGGCAGATAAACGATTATAATTTCCTTGAAGTTTATAAGAAAAGTGACGGTATAGATAAGATGAGGGAGGAGATGGGATGAGCAAAGATAAAATCCAATGGACAGATGAACAGAGACAGGCTATTGAGGCAAGAGGAAGGGATGTGCTGGTGACGGCTTCTGCGGGTACCGGTAAGACGGCGGTTCTTTCCGCGAGGTGTGCGGATATAGTGTCTGATATTGATAAGAAACCAGCTATATGGGATTTTCTGGTGCTTACCTTTACTGATGCTGCAGCAGAGGAGATGAGAAGCAGGATCGGAAAGAGCATTAAGGATGAATATTTAAAGAGCAGGGATCCTCATCTTCGGGAGCAGATGATCCTTTTGCAGGGAGCGGATATCAGTACAATTCATTCTTTTTGCAAACGTATAATTACAGACTATTTCTTTAAGCTGGATATCGATCCTTCTTTTTCGATCATCGATGAGGATGAAAAAAGATTATTGCAGGCCGAAGTTTTAGAGCAAGTGATCGATTGGGCGTGGAAGCAGGAAAATATAAGGCAGGGCCTGGAGCTGCTTTTAGAAGGTCGTGACTTAAGGGTTAACGACGGTTTTCTTAAATCGATAATTTTTATAAATGACAAGCTGAGTAATGTGGTGTCAAAAGAACAATGGTTTACAAAGGCAAAGGAGATTATTTCGCAGAGCGAATGTGAGCTTGCAAAATTGCAGAAAGATATATTTTCAGAAAAGATGAGAGATGTACTGGGACAGCTTGAGTTTGCAAGGGCGATAGTTTCTGAGCTTGGGCCTGATGAGAAATGGATAGAGAATTTCAATAAGAATCATTTCGGGCCTATACAGGAGGTACAGCAGCTTTTAAAGGCGGAAAAATGGGATGGATTCGTTAAAGCGGTTGCTGAATTTGATAAGGCGACGAGTTATTCGCCGAAGCTGGAGGATGAGGAAAAGAAGCTGGCCAAAGGAATAGTGGATGACGCATTGAAGGAGTTTTTGTCGCTGAGAAATTTTGCGGCATTCAACCCGGATTACCTGGAAAATTTTGATGGTAAGTGCGGGTTAGAGGGGAAGGTGTTATTGGAGCTTTTGAAGAAGTTCGATGAGCTGTATTCGGAGGCTAAAGCTGAGCTTAATGCATATGATTTTTCTGACCTGGAGCATCTGGCGCTTAAGTTGTTGACTAAACGAGAAGGCGGAAAGTTGGTTCCGAGCGAGACAGCAAGGCAGCTTCGTGACAAATATAAGTATATTTTCGTAGATGAGTACCAGGATATAAACCCGGTGCAGAAAGAGATACTGGAGTCCGTGAGCAAGGGTGATAATATGTTCGTTGTGGGAGATGTTAAGCAGAGCATATATGCCTTCAGGGGGGCAGACTGCAATATATTCATGGATCATCTTAAAAAGGCTTCGGGTGAGGAAAAATCTGGGGACGGAAGTTTGAGGGTTGATCTGAGACATAATTTCAGGTCGAAGCAGGGAGTGCTGGATACGGTAAACGAGATATTTTCTACTATCATGAAGGAGTCGGTATGCGGGCTTGAATACGGCAGTGAGGCGAAGCTGGTTTCGGGAAATGAAAAATCGGCAGTAGATGAGATTTGTGCAGAACTGATGATACTGGATGAGGAGGAAAATGACGAGGAAGAGATAAGGGACAGTAAGTATTTCAGCAAGAGACAGAAGGAAGCGATGATGGTCGCCGAGAAGATAAAAGAGCTGACGGGAAAAAAAGATTGTAAGGCTTTGCAGGTAGAAGATGACGGTGAAAAAAGGCCTTTGGAGTACAGAGATATTGTTGTCTTGATGAGGTCGCCGGGGAAAAGGGCCAATGAGTTCGTGGAGGTATTTAAAATGGCAGGAATCCCGGTCAGCAGCCAGAGTTCGGCGGGGTATTTTCAGCAGACGGAGATAGCGGACTGCATGAGCCTTTTGAAGGTGCTGGATAATCCATCGAGAGATATCGAGTTTGCTGCTGTTTTGAGGAGTCCGTTTTTCAAGATTGATGATAAGAATCTGGCGAAGATAAGCCTGGAAGGTGAAAAGAAAAAAAGTTTTTATCAAAATGTACAGGATTATGTAGATTCAGGGAGTGACGGAAAGCTTGCAGGAGAGCTTGAAAAAGTTTTGAATAAAATCGATGAATGGCGAAAAAGAGGAAGGGGCGGTGACCTGGCTGATCTTATCTATGATATTTATGCGGAGACGGGATATATCTCTTATGTCAGTTCACTGCCTAACGGGATGAGCAGGAAGGCGAATCTCGAAAAGCTGCATGACAGGGCGATACAGTTTGAGGGTTTTGTGAGCGGGTCGGGAGTGCCGTCACTTTCGAGGTTTATTGAGTTTTTAGAGCGGATACTTGAGGTCGGGCAGGACTGGAAGCCGGAAGAACCGGAAGGAATATCAGAAAATGCAGTAAGGATAATGAGCATTCATCAGAGCAAAGGTCTGGAGTTTCCGGTGGTTTTTATTTCGGAGATGCAAAGCAGTTTCAATTTAGGTGACATTAAAGATGACTGTCTTTTCGATGAGGATATGACCTTGGGGCTGAAAGTTATAGATACCGAACTGAACTGCAAACTCAAAAGTGTAAATCATCAGCTTATAGCAGAAAAAAAGAAAAAGACCCTTCTTGCAGAGGAAATGCGGATTCTTTATGTCGCACTTACAAGAGCCGAAGACAGGGTAATAATGACGGGCAGAAAAAAGGCCGGGAAATGTGCCGAATTGGTTAATAAAGCCATACTTTCGGGAAGAAAGGCTATATGGGACGTGAAAAAATCGAATAATTACTTGGACTGGGTGTTGTTCGCTTTGGCAGAGGAAGAAGAACTGCAAAGAGCTCTTGGAACCGGTTTTGAGAAAGACAGCGGCAGAAAAAAACTGCTTGAAGCAGAAGTTTTCGATGTAAATGATATCGACGAGATCGCAGGTGGGTATAAAATCAAAGATAAAGAGGTAGAAATCGATGCCGACAAAGAAAGAGGTAAAAAAGCATTTGCGGAGGTAAAGAAGAAATTAGAATGGAAATATGAAGCTGGAGACAGCTGGCAAATACCTGCCAAACAGTCGGTGTCGGATATTACGCATGGCGGAGATGAATTCGCAGAATATGATTTTTCGGATGCTTTCGAAAAACAGCCAGCGGTATTAAAAAAAGGGGACAGCAAGGTTAGCGGTTCATTATTCGGCACGACTGTACACATGGTGATGGCGGAAGTAGATATTTGCTCAAAACCCGATAAAAAAAAGATAAATCAGAAGATCAGAGACCTTTCAGACAAAGGCAGCATAATAGATGAGATTGCAGAAAAGATAGATGCCGGTGAGCTTTGCAAATTTTTTAAAAGTGAGGCGGGAGAGTTGCTGTTTAAAGACGGGGTAAAGGTTTACAGAGAGTGGCCATTTACCTACGGTTTGAAGGTTGAGGAATGGAAACGCCTTTCCGGTGGTGAAGAGGTCGGTGATATAGAAGTCAGGGGGATAGAAAATGAAATTATCGTTTTGCAGGGTATTATCGATATTGTTATTGAGACAGAAGATGGGGTTTTCGTGATCGATCTGAAAACAGATAATGTAATCGGAGATAAAGTTAAAGAGAGGGCAAAGAAGTATAAAAAGCAGATAAATATTTACGGGATGGCAGCAGAGGCAATCCTTGATAAACACTTGAGGAAAAAATGGCTTTATTTTTTCAGGCCGGCAGAGAGCATAAGAATATGTTAAAATTCAGATTTTTTTAAAACATACCGAAAGATTTATGCTTGTTAAGAAGGCAAGCTTTTGTATAATTACCTGCCGCAGGAAACTAGAATGTCAATTATTAATGGAGAAGCGAAAATGGCAGATGCACCGAAAGCAAATGCGGTAATAGGACAATCGGGCGGTCCGACCGGCGTTATAAATGCGTCACTGGTAGGAATAGTGGAAGAGGCTAAAAAGTATGACGAGATCGAGAATATTTACGGGGCGGTACATGCCGTTGAGGGTATGGTCAAGGAAGATTTTATCGACCTTAAGGCAGTGTCACCCGAAGAACTCGAAATAGTGGCAGGTTCTCCCTCATCTGCACTTGGTTCAAGCAGGGATAAGCCGGATGAGGAATATTGCCGGAAACTGTTGGATGTTCTTGAAAAGAGAAATATTCATTACTTCTTCTACATAGGCGGGAATGACTCTGCTAATACTGCACATATAATTAACCAGATGGCAGAGAAAAGCGGCTATGATATGAGGGCCTTTCATGTCCCCAAAACAGTAGATAACGACCTTCTAGTGACGGATCACTGTCCGGGTTTCGGAACAGCAGCTAAGTTCGTAGCAAGTGCCGTGATGGGTGATGATCTTGATAACAGGGCTCTTCCCGGTGTGAAGATCGATGTGATCATGGGAAGGCATGCAGGCTTTTTGACAGGTGCAGCAGCACTAGGAAAGAAGAGCGAAGATGACGGCCCTCACCTGGTGTATTTCCCGGAAAAACCGTTGTCGATGGACAAGCTGATCAGTGATGTGGATAAGACTTACAATAAATACGGCAGGTGTCTGATCGCGGCTAGTGAAGGTATAGTTGATGAAGATGGAGTAACATGGGCAGAAAAGCTGGCTAAAGAAGCGGAGGTCGATGCTCACGGAAACGTACAGCTTTCAGGAAGCGGGGCCCTTGCGGATTATCTGTCAGGAAAGATCAAGGCCAATCTTTCAGTCGGCAGAGTAAGGGCGGATACTTTCGGTTACCTGCAGAGAAGTTTTGCGGGATTGCAATCGGAAGTTGATGTTCGTGAAGCAAGATGGTGTGGCAGGCATGCGGTTCAGTATGCGATGAAGGAAAGCAGCGGTTCTGTTGCCATCAAAAGGACCGGCCAGGGGGATAATTACGACATCGAGATATTCCGTACTGAACTTGAAAACGTTGCCGAGAAGACCAAATCCATGCCTGATGAATTCATCAATGACGAAGGCAACGGAATTACACAGGCATATGTCGATTATGCACTGCCTTTGACCGGAGGAATCCCTAAGGTTGCTTATCTGGGCAATAAGCCGAAAGTTAAAAAATAAGAAGAGTCGAGTTTAAAGCCCGGTTTTTACAGCCGGGCTTTTTTTATACAAAAAATTTTGATTTTTAAGTGAAAAGGGCTTCGACGAATTCATCCGGGTCGAATTCAGCGATGTCTTCCGGTTTTTCACCAAGGCCTACGAATTTTACCGGTATGTCAAGCTGGTCTTTTATCGCGATTACGATGCCACCTCTTGCGGTTCCGTCGAGCTTTGCCAGGAATATTCCTGTAACATTAATAGCTTCCGTGAACATTTTTGCCTGCTGGATGGCGTTTTGACCAGTGGTGGAATCGAGCACTAACAGAACTTCATGAGGGCCTTCGGGAAATTTTTTCGTTACAACGTTGCGGATTTTGGTAAGTTCCTTCATTAACTGTTTCTGTGTGTGCAATCTTCCTGCGGTATCGAGGATAACATAATCTACATCTCTGGAGATAGCCGCCTGGCAGGCATCGAATGCAACTGCCCCGGGATCAGAGCCTGTCTGGTGTTTAACGATATCTACCCCGATTCTTTCAGACCATATGGTTAATTGTTCAACAGCTGCTGCCCTGAAGGTGTCGCATGCTGCGACGATGACTTTCTTGCCGTTTTTGTTTAGTGTGTAAGCGAGTTTTGCGATACTGGTGGTTTTTCCCGAGCCGTTTACACCTGCTACCATGATAATGGTAGGGCCGTTTTGCGCGGAGTTAAGGTGTCTGACCTGTTCGGGCCAATATTGCTTCATGCTTTCTTTTATAAAGGGGATAATATCTTCGGTATTTTCGATCTTTTTGGATTTGTAGGCATCCCTTAAGTCTTCGATGATCTTGAATGTGGTCTCAACTCCTATGTCGTCGCTGATAAGGGTTTCTTCGAGCTGTTCGAGCAGTTCTTCGTCTATCTTTTTGCCGAAAGGCAGAACATTTGAAAGGGACGTGTTTATTTTGTCCCGGGTTTTGTCGAGCCTGTCTTTCAAGTAATCAACAGTTTTTGTAAATATTCCCATTTTGTTTCCTTTTAAACTCAGAGCATTAAAGCATTAGTTTGCCAAAATTATAAGAAAATTCAAGTAATGACCACCGTAAAATTATCGTATTGCGTAAATAATTATTAAAATATTATCATGTTAAGATTTTACTAATCTATCGTCAGGTTTTTCTTTGACAAGAAGTTAGTTTGGAGTTAGGATTTTATATCGTTTTTTCAGGAGACGGTGGTGCACTTGTTTTAAGTCTGCTAAATCTCATTTTTACTTTGTTTTACAATTTTAAGAGGAGCCCGGCTTGGCAACTCAAGACGCAGAAAATGTTTTTGATAATATATTAGACAGAGTCAGAACTCTTGACCCTGCCAACACGAGAAAATGGTTCGATGACCTTCAGGCTGCGGATTTCAATAACGGGTCTTTGATGGTCGGTTGCCCGGACGAGTCGATGGTGGAGTATCTAAAAGATAACTGCAAACACAGTTTTACCCGTGCTGCCCAGCAGATCACAGGCCATCTGGTAAGCGTTGATTTTGTCCACCGTAAAGACGATCACCGAATAAGTTCACCTAAAAGTTCTAAGTCTTTAAAACTGCATCCTGATTATGTGTTCGATAATTTCGTGGTAGGGCCCAGTAACCGTCTCGCACATGCCAGTTGTATTGCAGTAAGTCAATCACCAGGAAATACTTACAATCCACTGTTTATTTACGGCAACTCGGGACTCGGCAAAACTCATCTTCTTCATGCGGTTTGTTCTGAATTCAAGGAAAAGGAAACCGAAGCAAGCATTCATTACCTGAGTTGTGAAGATTTCGTGAATAAGTTTATTAGGGCAATCGAAGCAGGTAATCTATCCGGATTTCAAAAGCATTACAGGACAGCAGATATGCTGGTTCTGGATGATGTTCAGTTTTTAAGGGAACGTGAGCAGAGCCAGGAGGAATTTTTTCACACCTTTAATGCCCTTTATAATAACGGAAAGCAGATAATATTGAGCGCGGACTGTTCTCCGCCTGATATTCCTTCGCTTGAAGACAGGCTGATCAGCCGATTCAGCTGGGGACTGGTTACAAGGATCGACCCTCCAAGTCACGATACCCGGGTTGCTATAGTACAGAAAAAAGCTCACTTGAGAGGACTTGAGATATCAGATGAAATCGCAGAATATATAGCAAGTAAGGTGCAGGCCAATATCCGAGAACTGGAAGGGGCATTGACGACTATTTACGCCGTTGCAACTACGACTGGAGAGGAAATAACGCTTGATCTCGCCCAGATAGCTCTGGAAGGGCAGATCAAATCGTCCACCAGGCATATTACTATAAGCGATATCATAGATGCAGTGACAGAATTCTTCGATGTTCGTCTTTCTGATCTTCAGAGCAAAAAGAGAAGTCAGAGCATTGCAGAGCCAAGGCAGATCTGCATGTATCTGGCCCGGGAACTGACCAAACACAGTTTGGGGGAGATAGGCGGTCATCTCGGAGGCAGGGATCATACCACGGTTATGCACGCATGCAGCAAGATCGGTAAACTGAGAGACGAAGATACAAAAATGGACGCAACGCTCGAGGAACTTACCCGGATGATAAAAGGAATTTAGTTTTTATATTTTTCCGGTATCGGCAGATCGACCAGTTGCATTACTTTTTTGATATCTTCCCAAACTTTCGCTCTTGCATCTCTGGTATAATTTCTGATCAGGTAAGATGGGTGATATGTGGGCATAAGTTTTATGGGTTCCGATTCATCGTTTACATAATAATCGTGGAATCTACCCCTGAGTCTTCCGATGGGAGCAGTCGTGTTCAGAAGGTTTCTGGCGGCATGAGCTCCTAGAGCAATTATTACTTTGGGCTGGATGGCTTTAAGCTGTCTTTTCAAATAGGGGAAGCACTTTTCGACCTCTTCGATCTTCGGATCACGGTTACCCGGGGGTCTGCATTTTAAAATGTTGCAGATAAAGACATCATCTCTTGTCAGTCCCATAGCTTTTATTATGTCATCGAGTTTTTTGCCTGCTCTTCCCACAAAAGGTATTCCCTGTTTATCTTCTTCTGCTCCGGGTGCTTCTCCTACGAACACTATATCTGCATTTGGATTTCCTTCTCCGGGAACGGGGTTTATTCTGGAATTTCCCAGCCCGCATTTGCAGCACTGTTTTACTTCTTCAACGATCTTTTCCAGTTCGTTTTTTGCATCCATACTTTCCCTTTCCACTTTAAAATCGAAATCAGCAGGTGATCTCAATGTGAAATTGCCGGTAAAAAAGCGGTCCATTTCAATATGCTGTTTGATGACGTTTTTTATATTTATCAGGTCTTTCATAAGACTGGAATTGTAAAAGTTTTTTTTAAAGAGGGCAATAAAATTTCGAAAGTCGTGGTGAATTTGTTATTATAAAGCCGATTTTAATTTAAATAAAAGACTGAACTATTTATTGTTTTGATGATAATAAGTTAAGAAGATAATTTTTTGTGTGGCTGATATGCAGATAAAAGCGGTAATATTCGATCTCGACGGCACAATAACAGAACCCTATTTCGATTTTGATGCGATAAAAAGGGAGATGGGGCTGGATACTGATGTGCCGATCCTGGAAGCCATGGAAAACATGTCTGAGGATGAGAAATATAAGATCGATGAATTGCTTTCATACCATGAGCAAAAAGCTATAGAAGGATCTGCATTGAACCCGGGTACCCGGGAGACACTTCAGGAACTTAAGAAAAGAGGCATACCGGTGGGAATTCTGACCCGTAACCGGAAAGAAAATGCAGTTGAAGTGACAAAGATGCACGGGCTTGAATTCAATATTATCATCGGCAGGGAAGACGGTCCGGTTAAGCCTGATGCTTTCGGTGTGAAACACATTTGTTCTGAGTTCGGGGTTAAACCGGAAGAAACGTTGATGGTTGGCGATTATCTGTTCGATCTCCTTTGCGGCAAGGAGGCGGGGGCGGTGCCGGTATTGTTTGCCAGCCATAAAGAATGGGCAGATTTTAAAAATGAGGCAGAATATATAATCAATGATATCAAGGAAGTTATAAATATCATAAAGGAGTACGAATGAATCAGGTTTTTTTCAGGTATATGCTGGTTATACTGTTGTTTTTTTCTTTGCCTGTTTTATCCAGGGATAAGGAATGTAAGAAAAATAGTGAAATACAGCAGATATTATCGAATCTTAATGGATCAGTGAGCGACGTGGTTACTCTTGAAGGTGAGGTCATACATGTTGTAAAACAGCCTTTATTCGAATCTAAAACCACACGCAAGGGGAAGTTGTTTTATAAAAAGAACGATGAGACACCGAAACTGAGAATTAATTTTGAGACACTGCAGCAGGATGAGGACAAGCCTCAGGATTACCGAGAGGAATATCTGTTCAGCGGTAAATGGCTGACACATATCAATTATCGGGTCGAAGAAGTAAAGAAGATAGAATTGACGGACAGCAATGAGCCGGTTGATCCTTTAGAGCTTGCCAGAGAGAATTTCCCGATACTTGGTTTGAGCGAAGGAGAGGAATTTTCAGAGGATTTTGTGATTTCAATGAAGAAAACGGACAAGAAAATAAAAGAGCTTGAGTGCCTTGAACTGGAGGTTAAGGATAACAACAGATTCTCTGAAAAATATGATTCGATAGATTTCTGGATAGATAAAAATAAGTGGCTGCCCTCGAGGATAACTGCTTATACGACCGAAGAAGAAATATATGAGCTGATATTCAATGAATTAAAAGTAAATGAAGAAATCGAAAAGGGAATTTTCGAGATCGATATTCCTGATAAGTTCGGTGAGCCTGAAATAATAAACTACGAAGATCGTGTAAATAATTAGGATAAAAAGGGTTGACACTTTTTTAAAGAGGATATAAATTTTTAAAAAAGAGTTTAACCTATTGAAAGGCAAAAGTTATGGCAAAAGGAATTGTTGTTTATTACTCACGCAGCGGCAACACTAAGCAAATGGCTGAATTGATAGCCGATTCCATGAACGAAAACGGGGTCAAAACCGATTGCAAATCCGTGACAGACATCAATCCGCTGGATGTAATCAACTATGATGCTGTTGTTGTAGGTTCACCTACCTATTACGGTCATATGGCAGCGGAGATAAAGAAGATGTTCGATGAGCTTGTAAGCAAGCACGGCCAGCTTGACGGAAAAGTGGGAGCAGCTTTTGCCAGTTCCGCAAATATCGGCGGAGGAAATGAAACGACTGAAATCGGTATATTAGAGGCCATGCTTGTTTCAGGGATGATATTACAGGGAGACCCCCAGGGCGACCATTACGGACCGGTATCTATCGGAAAGCCTGATGACCGGGCTGAAAGACAATGCCAGAGAAGGGGTAAAAGGGTCGCAGAACTGGCAAAAAGATTATTCGATTAATATAAAAATATTTTGACAAAATGGAAATTTAAGGTTAGATTTAATAAAATACTAACCTAATATAAATCTGGAGGATTTATTAATGCAGGCTTTCGAACAACTCAAAGCACTGATCTCGGAGATCGAGGTTGACGTTAATAAAGCAGAGGGAGGCAACAAAGCAGCAGGTACTCGAGTCCGTAAACAGATGCAGAAGATCAAACAGAGCGCACAGGACGTAAGAAATACCATTCTCGAGATAAGATCTGCTCAATAAACCAGGATATTTTTTATCCTGCAAAATTGTCATTTTTAAGTTGGTATCACACCAATGCGGATTTGGTGTAATTTTATTTGTTAACTTTTTATATAAAGGAATATTATGCCTCCGTCGTTATTGTTTGATATTTCAGGGATAGATTTGAATTCAGAACCGATCTTCGAGAGATCTGAGATTGAAAAGTACAACCCGCAAAGATATGAGATGGAGCAGCTTGACGGTGTTCTATGGTATGATAAAGAAAATAAATATGTTGTGGGTTATAAGGACATTTCAGATGATGAGTTTTGGGTGGAAGGTCATATACCGGAAAGGCCTTTGATGCCCGGTGTGATTATGATCGAAGCGGCAGCCCAGCTTTCCAGTTTTTTCGTTAAAAAGATACTGGATGTTGATGGATTTATCGGATTTGCAGGAATAGAGAATGCAAAGTTCAGGGCACCGGTTCAGCCGGGAGACAGGCTTTTAATGCTTTGCCACATATTCAAGTTCAGGACAAGAAAATATACCTGTAATGTACAAGGTCTCGTAAATGATAAAATGGCATTCGAAGCAACGCTTTCCGGAATGCGGGTATAGCATAAATAATTGTTGAAAAATTGGATTTGAGCCGGGCTTAAATAAGACCCGGCTTTTTCAATATAAAAAAAATACCCCTCAAAAAATATTGAGGGGTAAAAACATAGTCCCAAGGGGATTCGAACCCCTGTTGCCGGGTTGAAAACCCGGTGTCCTAGACCTGACTAGACGATGGGACCTTTTATCATAAATTTATTCCATGCTTATAGCTTCAACCGGGCAGGCATCAACGCATACTGCACAATCAACGCATGCATCTTCATCAACTACTGCTACGCCGTCTTCCATACTGATAGCTTCACTTGGACATTCCGGTACACAAGATTCGCAACCTGTGCAAGTATCTTTATCAATTACAGCTGGCATAATCCTTTTCCTTTCTTAATACTTAACCAACATCTAACCTATAACATTAAGAATTGGAATAATACAAAATTATTCCCTTTTTACAACCTTATTTTTTATTATTTTTGATTTTTTTTAGTTACGGATTTTAAAATTATGTTGTTCGATTAGGCGTGTGATTATTTTTCATTTTCTTGGGGTCTCTGGGCACCGAAAGAAATGGCCATTTCTCTTACAAATGGATTTGTGTCGTATTTTGCGGTATGGTTGAGAACGTTGGAGAAGTCCTTGCCTTGATTTTTTGCCAATACATAGGTTGCCATCATTCTAACCGGCCAGTGGGTATGGTCAAGGTTTTCAGAAAGAGCAGAGGTTATTTCATAATTCTGATGGAGGTCTGCTACATTTGCCATTGCGTAAATAATGACGATCCAGTCGTCAGAAGCCAGCCCGTCGGTTAGAGCAGATATCAGTAAGTCGGGCATCCAGTCGGCGTATTTAAGAGAATATTCAGGTTCTTCTCCTGACATAATGTCGATTTCTTTTTTTAGACCGGCGAACAATTTAAGAGACTGTATCTTTTGCCCGAGCGTTCCAGTGGATAATGTCTGAAGTCTGTTTTGAAGGTATTTCCCTGTTAATTCCACCGAATTTCTCATTATTTCGGCTTCAACAGGTTCGATACTTCTTATTTTATTTGTGTAATTAAATGTAAATTCCGCTTTTGTGACTTCCACCGGATCAATGAAAAGCTGAAGGTTAATCTTGAGGTTTGCCTGAGGATGGTTTTGGAGAATTTTTTTCAGCTCACCGGTTCTTATTTTAACAGGGATCATGACGGTTTCCTGTGGTTTTATTGCTCTTGAGGGCTGATTTTTTATACTTATAAGTTCCTGTATTTTCTTTTCCAGATCGCCGGTTACTTCTGCTGAAATGAGAAAATTACCATTTATTATGCTTTGGTCATTGATAACCAGGTTGTTCTGAGAATTATTAGTGACAGAAATGGATGCGTCGAATTCCGAGGCATAGGAAAATTCATTTCCTGAAAGGTTTATTTTAAAATCATAGGCATTTTTTGGCGTTGTAAATTCTGGAATGATTTTTTTAGAAAAAGTTTCTCTTAAGGATGTAATTATCATGCCCTCGTCATAGGAAGGGATGTATTCACCGCCCATTTCTTCCAGGATTTCGGTGGCTTTTTCAGCCATAAATGTAGCAGGATTAGAGGAAATAACATCTTTAAGCAGTTGTTTGGCCTTTTCCACGTCACCTGTTTTTGATTCAATTATTGCTTTCGCCAGCGACTGTATCTGGTCTTCGCGATAGTCTTCGATAAGTGTTTCTGCAACTTCGAATTGACCGTTTATTGCCAGTGTATAGGCGAGCATGGAAGCGGCAGAATCGGAATCCGGATTTTTGGAATAAGCCCTGTTTGCCCAGTCTATCGCTTTCTGAGGGTCTCTTATAGCGAAGGAATAGAACCAGGCCATGTTTCTGAGGTCGAAATTTTCAGGCGATTCTTCTATTTTTTCTTCTATTGTATTCAGAGTTTTTCTTGCATAGCTGCTGTCGCCGGTTTTAGCGGATGCTTTGGCGGCGATGGATTCAAGTATTATGTCGTATTTGCCTTTTTCTCTTGCCGTACTTGCTATCTGTACCGCTTTTATTTTGTTTTCCGAGTTATAATTTGATAATGCCCAGTTTCGATATAAGTTGATATTAATGTTTTCTTCCGGGTTGAGAAAAGAAAAGAGGTCTATACAATATTTATAGGCCTCTGCTGCCTGGCTGTAAAGGCGTACAGATTGCAGAGAATTTGCATATTCGACGCATTTATTCAGGTCGTAAGGATCGTTTTCTATCTGATATCTTTGATTTATAAGGTAAGCATCCTTTTTCAATGGTTCAGCAGCGAGTTCATCGATTTTTTGAAAGGCCATTTGATTATAAGGATTCTTGTAATAAGCACTGTTAAAAGCCTGCAAAGCACCTTGGTAATCTGTTTTTTCAATTAAAAGCAATCCCAGAGATGTAAAAAGCTCAGATTCGAAAAATGCATTTTTTCCACTGAATTCGGTTAACAGGTTTTTAATATAAGCCTCCCTCTGAGGTCTTGAATTTAGTCTGTCCAGCTGATATTTAAGGGCTTTTTTCAGCACTACCATGTCTGCATTTTCATTTATGTAGACACCGAGCAGGTCGTCCATGAATTTGAAATAATCATTTGCAAGGTCATTGGACATTAATGTAACCATATCGGGAATAAGATAATTTATTGAACTGTCCAGTTCTGCTGCAGCTCTGCCGAATAGAATGCCTCTATGAGCGATGTCCTGGGGTATTGGTTTCTGCCGAGTGTATTCGTGTGCAATGTTGTAGAATACTTCTGCTGTAGTCGGAGAGAAATATTTATCCATATCAGTAGATAGAGCGGCATTAACCGCAGGTGCAAAAACTGCTGCAATTATTATGAATGTAACTATAAAATACCTTGGCATTAAAAGTCTCCAATGAAAACCTTATTATTGATATAAATCGAATAAAAAGGTCTCAGGCTTTATAAAAAACGGAATATAAAATATTCTAATTTGTAAGTTTAATCAAGGCCTTTGCTGTATTTCATCAGAGTTTCGAGATTTTTTTTTGAGACCTGTTACTAGTTTCACCATTTCGTTTTTCAGAATCAGAGAGGTTATTATGTAAACTGCAGAACACGCTGGTACTACAGCTGCTAATCTGATTATGTTCCACCAGAAATTAGGAGGGTATTTTTTCAGGAATATTATGACCAGAGTTCCGATAATCCACATTAAAACAGTTGAAATAATGGTTTTTATGAGATTTTTCCCGAAGCCCTCAAATATCGTGATATCGAATTTTCTTTTTAAAACGTAAAGAAGTATAAATACCTGTATATATGAGCATATTGCTGTTGAAAGTGCAAGACCTGCCGCTCCCATAGGCCAGATAAGTATCAGGTTTAAAATAACGTTGCAAAAGACCGCAATAGAGGCGGTTATAGCGGGCAGTTTGGAATTCTGCAGTGAATAGAATGCTCTCGAAAGAACCTGCTGGGCGAAATATCCGCAAAGCCCGACTGCATATGCACTTAATATCGCTCCAACTACCGGAATATCCGTTTGCTGAAATTCCCCGTGCCCGAAAAGGACATCAACCAGTATATCAGAAACTATTAGCAGCCCAACGGCAGCTGGGATGGCAATGAAAACCGAGGCCTTGATTCCTTTTGCGATAGTTCTGCAGAGCTCTGGGATATCTTTTTTTGCAGCTGCATGGCTCATTACGGGAAATATTGCGGTTGCAAGCGAAATTCCCAGGACTCCGAGAGGAAACTGGTAGAGCCTCTGAGCGAAGTATAAATGACCGACTGCGCCCAAGGGAAGGGGATTTGCCTGTTTGTTGGAAAACACAAGTGCAATTAGATCGTCTGCAAGGGTGTTTAGTTGCGTAACGGTCAGGCCGAGGATCATCGGCCCCATCAAAAGGAGTACTTTTTTAAATGCAGGGGCGTGTATATGCCATGCGGGTTTGAAGGTGACGCCGCTTTTCTTCAAAGGCGGTATCTGAATAGCTATCTGGGTTAAGCCCGCCAGAAGTACCGCAAAGGCCACCGAAATGGTTTGTTGAGCAGGGGATAATCTAAGTTTCCAGCCGGTAAAGAGGATAAAAGTAATTATGAAGATGTTCAATACTATCGGAGCTGCTGCCGGAGCTGCGAAATGTTTGTGGACGTTCAATATTCCCGCCAGCATCGCAACTATGCATACCAGGGTCATATAAGGAAGCATTATCCCCGCAAGAGACAGGCCCAGTTCAAGCCCTGCGGTGTCTGTAAAATAATAAAATGCCCAGATGGTCATTTCGCCTATTATCACGATCGAGGATAAGAGCACAAAGAGCACGGTTATCACGGTGTTTACCAGTTTTTTCGCTGATTCCGGGTCTACATGCAGTTGTTCACTGTAAACTGGAATAAATGATGCGGATGCTGCCCCTTCGCCGAAGAGTCTTCTGGAAAGGTTAGGCAGCTTAAAACCCATCGTCCAGGCGGTCATGAGCCATCCCGAACCGAAAAAGTGGGCAAAGCAGATCTCCCTGATCATTCCGAATATCCGGGAAATGACCGTGAGAGAGGCGATCTGTCTGAATCCTTTTATCATAGTCAGTTATTTATATCTTTAAAACCTAAGATTTCAACCATGAAAACCACTTAATATTTTTTCCTTGCGATGCTGAAGGGTCTTGTTCTTCCGATATTATTTAAAAGGCCTATGGATGTAATGCTTACCAGAAGACTTGAACCGCCGTAACTCACCAGCGGCAATGTCAGGCCGGTGATGGGCATCAGCCCCAGCGTCATGCTTACATTTACAAGTACTTCGACGGTGAACATTACGACGATTCCAATGGCCGTGAGCCTCGCAAAAGGATCGGTGTTGTGGGTGGCGATCTCTACTCCGCAGGCGACTATAACGCCGTAAAGGGCCAGAACTGCCAGGCAACCCTTAAAACCCCACTGATGGGCGATGATAGAGAATATGAAGTCGTTTTGCCTCTCGGGGAGAAAATTGTATTTCAAAAAAGGCCCTTTCCCGTAGCCGAACCCGTCCATACCGCCGGAGGCGATAGCGTATTTCGACCTTACCAGGTGAAAGCCCTCATCATTCCGCCATTGTTTTTCGTTGAATTTCTGTTTTCTGCCCAGAAGAATTTCACTGAATTTCGGGTTTTCGTTTATTTTCTCCCTTATCCATTCATTCTGCAGAAGTACACTGCTCACCCTCATTCTCTGATAAGGCCGCATGTTCATCCAAAGAACAGGGCTGACAAGAAGCCCCAAAAATATTATCAGCAGGAGGTGCTTTACCTTAGCGCCTGCAATAAAGAGCATAATGAATAGAATAGGCATCATCAGCATGACGGTTCCCAGATCCGGTTCAAGTAAAATTAGTATCATGGGTATGAATGTGAGCACGAAAGGACCGATCAGGGCGGAAAAATTCCGGTAATTGCTTCTGTATCTTAAATACCATGAAAGGGCGACAATATATATGAGTTTGCATAGTTCCGACGGCTGAAAGCTCAGAGACCTGCCCGCAAGCGAAATGCGAATCCACCGCCTTGTGCCGTTTATAACGGGAATGCCGGGAATATTTATGACTTTATCCATCAGCAGCACGGCAAGCAGTATCAATATAAGGCCGTAGGCAAGATAACTGTACTCTCCCAGTGTCCGATAACTTATCAGGTTTATAATTATGAACCCTATAACGCCGATGCCCGCAAATACCGCCTGCTTTTTCCAGACGCCCTCCAGATCGTCGTAATCGTAGTACGGGGAATCCTCTTCAGGATGGCCTATGGCGTAAATGGTGGAGATTCCTATAAATATCAGGGCGGCAGATGCCAGTATCAGCAACATCCTTGTTATCAGTAATCTTCCTTTGAAAATGTCCAGCATTTCAATAAGATAACAAAAACACGGGAAAATTGAATATGTTAAAACAAATTTTGCAAAAATCTTTTCACTTTCGGCAATTAATATTTATAATTTAAATGGAATTTGTAAGAATATTTGCTCCTGCCGGAGAGTTGTATTCGGCAGTTCTGAGTGGGGGTAAAATAAGGGGAAAAGCGGTTTTTTTGCAAAATTTTTGAAATTATCAAAAAAAGCGGCAAAAAACCCAAAAAAAATTATGAAGAATTTGATGAAAATTTTGACTATTTTTTCAAAATGCCCTTGATTTACTTAGGCCAATTTGTTATTTTACTATAGACCTTCACCAATTAGTGAACCAATGTGCGGTTCAGTGATCGCACGCATTTTTCGCCGTAAAGGCGAGAAAGGAGGAGATGGAGGAACGAAAAGGTGTTTTCGGTTTCTCCTGCTTGCCGAAAAGCTCGATGATGAAAAGGGCGCAAATCTGTAAAAGGTTTATTTCAAGCAGGAAATTATAAAACCAAAACGTGTGTGGGGTGGAAATCCCCGAAAAGAAGAAGGTAAAGACATTAAGTAGAAAGGAAATTATGATGAAGAAGTTAGTATTTTTATTGTCTGTGATGATGTTGGCTCTGCCCGCAATGGGTGCAGTTGAGATCATTGTAGAAGACAATGGCGACGGCACAGCGACAGTATCATATGATGCTACCGCTGAAATGAATGTTCCAAGAGCATTCGCTCTGAATGTTTCAGTTGATGCAGGTACCATCGATTCAGTAACACCATACTGTGAAGGTATGAGTGGTGCAGTCGATCCGAACTTCGGTAACGGCAACATTGGCTACGGTATTTTCCCGGGTACTGTTGATGTAAATTATGATGATAATTACATTGACAACCCAGGTACACCGGTAGCAAAAGCGGACGATCCGGATGGTCCGGGACAGGTTCCTGGTCAGAGCATAGTTATCGAGATGGGTTCTTTGTATGAAGATGCAAATGCTCCCGGCGATATCGGCGAACTTTTCACATTTGCATACACAGATGCTACCCAGGTAACTATCTCTGCGAATTCACTTCGCGGCGGAGTTATCCTCGAAGGCGGAAAGAGCACAGAAGATGGAACTAATCCTCTGTCCTTAACAACAGGTACTTTTGATCTTGGTGCGGCTGAATGCTTCCCGAGTGGCCATCCTGACTATGATGAATGGGAAGCAGTTGGAAAACCTGACAGCTGGTGCTATCCACGTCAGTGTCACGGTGATGCAGATGGTCAGCAAGAACAGGTTGGATACTTCAGTTATTATGTAGCTTATGATGATTTGAATATATTACTAAATAACTGGCAGTCAAATCCGACAAGCGATCCTGGTCTTGGCGCAGACTTCAGTCATTCTGCAGAACAGGTTGGATATTTCACATATCGTGTAGCTTATGATGACTTGGATATTCTGCTTAATAACTGGCAGAGTAATCCTGCTGATGATTGTTTGGATTACTAAGTAAGGTGTATTAAATTGTTGTGTTTTGATTTAAATTTTAATTGTTTAAGTGAAGGAGTAATATGATGAAGAAGTTATTAGTGTTGATGGTAGTTTTAAGTGTTACTGGTATGGCGAGTGCAGCTTTGACCGATTTCACTTTAGAGACTGACGGAACCACGCTTTCTATTATTGGTGAAGCAGGTGCTTCTATACAGGGTTATAACATTGAAGATGGGGAAGGTGCCCTAAGCATAGATGTACCTCAGGATTCAGGTTATCCTATTATCGTTGCTGATGGAAGTGGTGGTAATATGGCAGGTGACTTGGCCGCTGTTGATGTAATGTCTATAGGTTCACCCATAGGAAATGTTTTAACCTTTTCTGCTGGTACAAGTGGACAAACTGGTGACGTTGTTGAAGAAGGTCTTTGGTATCAACTTTCAGTAACTGTAGATGGAACTTATTCTGCTGGTGACGTTGTAAGCACAGTTGCTGTTAAAGATTCAGGTCTTAATTCTCTTGGAACTATGGACATAACTTATGTACCGGAACCAATGACAGTAGCACTTCTCGGTCTTGGCGGTTTGTTCCTGCGTCGTCGTAAATAAGACGCTCAGACAAACTGACAGATGTTTTATAAAAGAGACGCTCTTTTGAGCGTCTCTTTTTTTATTCAGTGCTTGTAAACCGTTTCCGGATTTAGTATAAAAATGATTTATGCTCTTTTGAAAATATAATAATTAGTTTTTTCAATATAGTTACGGTGCTGAGGACTACGAGATTAAGTCTTAACCGGCGAGATTTAAGGAACGATATCTAGAGTATTTAGCGAAAAGATTTCTCGACTCCGCTGCGCTTCGCTCGAAATGACAGGAAATGGGAATTACGTTCCGCTGGAAATGACAGAAAGTGTTGATAATACTCCGTTCGAAATAACAGAGGTAAGTATGGCGCAAAGTTAGAAATTACAAAGATTATTGTGACGCAAAGATCGAAATGTCAAACTTTCAATATTATTGCGGTTGGTATGATGAAGGTTACTCCCATTGTCATTTCAGTTGGTATGAGCGAAGATTTACCTTCGTTGTCATTTCGACCGAGGCCGGAGGCCGAGCGGAGAAATCTCAAAATAAACAGAAACAAAAAAACGAATTATTTAAATTAAGGTGAATCATAATGAAGCGAATATTTCTTTCAGTAATAATATCATTATTGTTTATTACAGGCTGTGCAAAGCAGGAAAGTGCATGCCCCGAGGCCGAAAAACCGGCCTTAACTAAAAACAATAAATTCCCCGATTATATAGCCGGCACCTGGAAATCGGGTAGAAAAACAGGCTGGCAGTTAACCTTTACAAAAGAAGGAAATATTGAAAAGATCGTCCATACTACGGGGAGGGTGGAAATGAAGCCGGGTGAAGTAACAAAGGTTCCCATGAAAATGGAAGGAATTAGTGTTTATGAACCGGGAGAATGGACGTTAGACTATAATGCCCAAACCGGGGAATTGCGGGTAAAGATAGCGCTTGACTTCTTTTATGCCCAGATAGGCCCGGGAACGGTTGAAGGAAGCAGAGTTGATATATTTACAGGAAAGCCGGCAAAAGACGGTATCTGGAAAGCAGAATGGGTATCTATGCCGAATTACACAGCTACGACTGAAGAACATGGACGGGTAAAACTAAGCAAAGACTCAGAGGAAACTGTAAGATCAATTACTTTTAAAAAGTAAAAAAGAGTAAGTAAAGACTGTTATTAGAGATATGTCGGACAGAACTTTCCGTTAAAAGACGAAATTTACCGAACAAAGCGTTGAAATAAACGGAGAGATTTCTCGACTACGCTTACGCTTCGCTGGAAATGACAAGCCCTACACGTCATTTTGACCGAGGCCGGAGGCCGAGCGGAGAAATTTAAAAATCTTAAACGGAGAAATTCAGGAAGGATACCTTACAACCAACAACATTAAAACGACTCTATACTTTCAGAAGTGAAAAGAAATTATTTAATTGATAGACCATACAAATAAATTTCATTATCAATAATCGGAGAAATTCATTCCCTTCGAATCAACTCCGAATTTATTTATCCGGACTTCTTTTGTAGACGGTTTATATATCCATCCGACAGGATTTGATTGGTTAATAATTTCAGAATCAGGGAAGGTTTCCCCTTTTTTTATAATTTTTATATATGTGCCATTATTAAAAGGATTTTCAGGTAAATCTTTTAAATATGGGCCATATTTGTATCCACTTTCGGCAACTTGCCCATTTTTATTTGAAGTATATAAAAGTTGATAAGCAACAAAAAGATAAGCTGGACTAGTAGTTGTATCATTATTTGAATAGCTTGGGGGGATTCCGTCGTGGTCTGCTGCGTAGCGTTCTATGGCTTCTCGCAGTATGCGGAGGTTGTCTTTTGCGGCGGCTTCTTTTGCTTCCTGAATATGGTTGTTGAACTGGGGAATAGCAACTGCAGACAATATCCCCAGTATAGCCACGACTATCATTAATTCCACCAGTGAAAAGGCCTTTTTCATGGTATTTTCCTTTATTTTCATGGATATAAAATTTCCATTTGCTTTTTCGGCTTAATTATCCAGTTTCCTAATGTTTTAACTTCATTCTAACGTCTTTAAACGAAAAGATTTCTCGACTCCGCTGCGCTCCGCTCGAAACGACGGAGAGTCAGGGAAACGGCACACTCAAAATGATAAGCCCCACACGTCATTTCAACCTTAAAGCGAAGATCAATCATACCAACGTCATTTCCACCGTAAACCGAAGATTAACCGTACCAACGTCATTTCGACCGAGGCCGGAGGCCGAGCGGAGAAATCTTTCTTTGGTATAACCGTCCGGTTTCTTTTGTCTTTGGGCGTTATAATTGCCCTTTAACGAAAAGATTTCTCGACTCCGCTTTGCTCCGCTCGATATGACGGAGAGTCAGGGAAACGGTACACTCAAAATGACAGAGTTTCCGCTTTTAAAATGCCGATATTAACTTTTTCTGTAAAAGCACATACAATATATCATTTCTTTTTTCGGCTTAATAGAAGCAGGACTTTATTAGAAATTGCTGCTGAATAGTTTTAGTTATAAGTTTTAAGTTCAAAGTAAGGGATGAGGAAGATTGCTTCACAATCGCTTATTTTGGTGGATGCCTCAATTCTTCGGCATGACAGCATAGAGGAGGATTGCTCCGCAATCGTTTTATTCCTGTGGATTCCTCACGTTCGTTCGGAAAAACTGTCGTCTGTTTCGAAGCACCATACCTTTTTTGCTGTCACTCCGAACGAATGTGAGGAGTCTGCTTTTAACCCATCGCGTAGCGATTCATAATCCAGAAGTCGTCTCTCCGAGCTTGTCGAGGAGTCCGCCAAAACAGCGGCGGCAAGGCCGCCTTCCTTATTATGCTCTTATCATGTCGGCAATTTTCATGAGGCGGGTAATCTCATCTCTTTCTGATTCTGCAAGTTTGCTGCCGATATAGCGTATTGTTTCCTTTGTTTCGGGGATAACGATGTGTTCGAGGACGTTTACCCTTCTTCTTGTTTTTTCCAGTTCGGTTGCCAGAAGCTGTGCCTGTTTTTCCTTTTCCGCCAGTTCAAGCAGGCTGTCAAATACGTTTTCCAGTGAAAGAAGGGCGACGTCGAGTTCCGGTGAGGTGTTCGCATAGCCGTAGCATATTATGTTGCCTGAAATCTCTTTTGAAAATTCCGGGATCTTTACGCTCATGATGCTGGCAAAGTCGATTGCCAGGTTGAATTTGGTTGTAGGCACTTCAAGTGCTGCTTTTACGTCTTCGGGTTCCATGGATGCGTTTGCGACTACGAAGCGTCTGCAGGTTTCCAGCAGTTCCTTTTCCACCTTTTTGCGCAGTTCGGGTATCTGCCTTGCGATCTTCATCAGCTGCCTTGAAATTTCATCACGTTTTTCGCTTAAGAGGTGATGACCTCTTGTAGCGAGGGCGACTTTTTTCCGCAGCTGAAGCAGCTGCATCCTGGTTGCATTGACATTTTCCTGCTGCATTATTCAGTACCTTCTTCTTTATTTTCGCCTGATTCTTCCTCAGATTCCTGTTTTTCAACTTTTTCTTCGTTAGATTCTTCTTCGGATTCAGATTTTTCGGAAGTTTCTTCCGTTTCAGTCTGCTGTTTTTCCCTGAATTTCGGCATGTATTTTTTGATGAGTTCAACGTCTATACGCTTGAGTTCAGTATCTTCGAACATGCTTAAAAGTTCCCAGCCGAGGTCGAGGGTTTCGAATATGGTTCTGTTTTCGTAATAGCCCTGAGAGACGTATTCGGCCTCGAATTTGTTGGCGAATGTCATGTATTTTCTGTCTTCATCGGAAAGGGCGGCCTCTCCCATGATGGTCGCCAGTTCCTGGGCTTCCTTCCCTTTTGCATAGGCGGAGTAAAGCTGGTTGTAAAGGTCTGCGTGGTCCTCTCTTGTTTTACCTTCACCGATACCCTTGTCTTTGAGCCTTGACAGGCTGGGCAGTGAATCTATCGGCGGAGAGACTGCTTTTCTGTGCAGTGAACGGGAAAGAATTATCTGGCCCTCTGTGATGTATCCGGTGAGGTCGGGTACAGGGTGAGTTTTATCATCTTCGGGCATTGTGAGTACGGGAACCATGGTTATAGAGCCTTTTTTGCCCTTTATCCTGCCCGCACGTTCGTAAACGGTTGCAAGGTCAGTGTACAGATAGCCTGGATAGCCTCTTCTTCCGGGTACCTCTTTTCGAGCGGCACTGATCTCACGCAGAGCTTCGCAGTAGTTGGTCATATCTGATAGAATCACCAGCACCTGCATATCCTGATGGAAAGCGAGGTATTCCGCTGCAGTAAGGGCGAATCTAGGGGTTGCGATCCTTTCGATAGCAGGGTCGTTTGCGAGATTTACGAACATAACGGATCTTTCGATGGCACCGGTTTTTTCCAGGTCGTTGATGAAAAACTGTGCCTCTTCGAAAGTGATACCCATTGCAGCGAATACCACTGCGAAATCTTCACCTTCGCCGAGGACGGTCGCCTGTCTTGCCAGCTGGGCTGTCATATCGTTGTGAGGAAGGCCTGAACCGGAAAAGATAGGCAGTTTCTGCCCTCGTACCAGAGGGTTCAGTCCGTCGATAGTGGATATGCCGGTCTGAATAAATTCGTTCGGATAATCCCTGCCGAAAGGGTTGATCGGCTGGCCGTTGATGTCGTGCATGGCATCGGGTATGATCTGCGGGCCGTCGTCGATAGGATTTCCAAGGCCGCTGAAGACTCTACCCAGAATATCCGGTGATACGGGGAATTGCAAAGGTTTGCCGAGAAATCTTATTGTACTTTCCTTTACGTCGATACCTTCGGTACCTTCGAATACCTGTACCAGGACCTGGTCGTTTTCTACCTGAAGAATCCTGCCCCTTCTTACCGAACCGTCACCGAGTTCGACATCTACAATTTGACCAAATTTAGCTTCATCCACTTTTTCGACCAGCATAAGCGGGCCTGAAATACTGGAAACTGTCTGATATTCTTTAAGCATCTTTTACTCCGATATTAAATTTTAGACAGTAGTTGCCTGTAATTCACTTACTTGTTTATCAATTTTTTCCCTTATCTTCGGGAATTTTTCTTCGATTTCATCTTTCGGGGTATATTTCGCTCTTCCGATCTCTTCACGTACATCGAGTTTGAAAATGTCTTTTGTGTCAACATTTCTGTTGATGGCTTCCTCTGCTTTGTCTTTGAAATAGAGGACGGTCTTAAGTATCTCGTACTGTTTGTCAAGCGAGGTATAAGTATCCACTTCATGGAAAGCATTCTGATGAAGGAAGTCTTCTCTGATGGATTTAGAGATTTCCAGGGAAAGTTTATCTTTAGGCGACAGGGACTCTGCACCGACAAGCCTTACGATCTCTTGGAGATTAGATTCCTGTTCCAATAGGTTCATGGCGTCGATGGTCATCTGGTTCATTTCTTCGCCTTTTTCTTTATCTTCGAATGACTCCTTTAAGTACTGCTTATAGAAGGAATAGCTGGTAAGCCAGTCGATAGCGGGGAAGTGCCGCTGTTGAGCCAGCTGCGATTTAAGAGACCAGAACACTTTTACAACATGGAGGGTTGCCTGTACAACGGAGTCTGATAAATCACCGCCGGGAGGGCTTACTGCTCCGATAATGGACACGGCACCTTCTCTGTCCGGTCCGCCGAGACATTTTACTCTTCCTGCTCTTTCATAAAATGCAGCGATCCTTGCGCCTAGGTAGGCGGGGTAACCTTCTTCTGCAGGCATTTCTTCAAGTCTTGTTGAAATTTCACGCATTGCCTCTGCCCAACGGCTGGTACTGTCTGCCATTATTGCAACTGTGTAGCCCATGTCACGGAAATATTCTGCAATTGTGATTCCTGTATAAACCGAAGCTTCACGCGCTGCAACAGGCATATTAGAAGTATTTGCAATCAGCACTGAACGTTTCATAAGCGGTTCGCCTGAGCGTGGATCTTTCAGTTCGGGGAATTCTGTCAGCACGTCTGTCATTTCGTTTCCTCGTTCTCCGCATCCAACGTAGACAACGATGTCAGCATCGATCCATTTAGCCAATTGGTGCTGTACGACGGTTTTTCCTGTACCGAACGGGCCCGGAACACATGCTGTTCCGCCTTTTCCAATCGGAAAGAAAGTATCGATCACCCTTTGGCCCGTGATGAGTATCTGGTTGGGGTTTCTTCTTTCTGCATTTTCCCTTGGTGTTCTGACCGGCCATCTCTGCATCATCTGAATTTTGTTTTCGTTACCATCATCATCAACTACAACGGCAACATCATCAGTGACGGTGTAATCACCTTCCGAGATGTTTTTTATTGTGCCTTTGACCCCTGGAGGAATCATGACCTTATGGTTTACCAGGGGAGTTTCTTCAACTTCGCCGATTATGTCCCCGAAGTTTACCTTGCTGTCGTTTTCAACAGCGGGTTTAAAATGCCATTTTTTATCTCTGTTGAGTCCCGGAAGGGCGGTACCTCTACTCATGAAAGCACCTTCTTTTTCATAGAGGCCGTCAAGGGGTCTCTGGATACCGTCATAAATACTTTCGATCAGACCTGGTCCCAGTTCGACACTTAAAGGCTGTTCAGTATCAACCACCGGTTCGCCGGGGCCGATCCCGCCGGTTTCTTCATAGACCTGAATAGATGCGGTATCACCTTCAAGTTCTACTATTTCGCCTATGAGGTTCATTTCACCGACACGCACCACATCGTACATTCTTGCACCGGCCATACCTTCAGCAACGACAACGGGGCCGGCAACTTTAACTATTCTTCCTTGTCTCTTTTCGCTCATCATCAAAACCTTTTAACTGTTTTGTAAAATATCAATACCTGTAGCTAATTTCAGTACCCTGCCTAGAGATTCGGTAGCATATCCGGTTGACTCTGTGGTAAAGGGCACTACCAGAACGCCTGGTGTGGCTTCTTTGATCCTTGTAGAAAAAATTTCATCTGCTACTCTGGCGATGTTCTCTGCCACTACAACCAAAGCGTACCTTTGGTTAATAATTTCTCTTGCATTTTCTTTTATTTCGTCGTCACCGGATACAGGAAAAGTATCCACACCCAGTGCCGAGAAGGGCAATACGAATTCTTTATGGCCTAATACTGCAACTTTGCCTTTCATAACTTTCTTTCTTTGTAAATATATTTAATAGCTTATTCACCCAAACGGTCGAGTAATAATCTTGTGTCAAGGTGGTTTTTTTTGCCCGTCATGATAAGTCTTATTTTTCTGATTTCATTTTCTTTTCTCAGCAGGTAAGCAACTACAGGTTGAGGTCCGGCAGTTATTATCTGACTTGCAGTTTTCATGTAATTCATCAAGTGATGTTCACAGGCTGCTTCAAGCTTAAGAAAAGATTTATTTTCCTGATAATAAGTTATACCTTTTTCAACTACCTCATAATAAGGAGTAGCAAAGAACATGGGGGGTATACCTTCTTCACCTATATCAAGTGAATGTTTGAATTTTGAAACAGGTACATGTCCGCCTTGAAGAAATACATCTCTGCCGAAAGGTTCAGTTAATCTTAAGCGGAACATTGTTTTAATATTTGTGAGATCTATATGCATTTTTGCGAGTTCTATCAGAAAACGGTTACCCTGCTGTTCTGCTTTCTTTAGTACGTACTCGTTTTCCATCCTGTCAAGTGTGATATCGATCTGCCTTACATCTTTATTCTGGTAATAAGCAAGTACAGCCTGTTCGATACTTTCTCTCATATAATAGGGAAGGGGTGTATAATCTTCTTCCTCGAATATGGTTTTAAAATCTTCAGCTTCAACTGTCCCGTTGTTGTTATAGTCAGTTCCTAGAGGTTTTTCTGTGAGCTTTCTTCTTAAGGCCAGCCGAAGATTTTTGTAGTCTGCCCGGACTTCCAGGATACCGGCAACATTTTCATCAGGAACTGCACTTCTGAAGAAATCTCTGGTTTCTGTTCTTATCCGCAGTAGTTTCTTTTCAAGGTCCTTAATATTACTGCTTTCTTTAGGAAGTTCATATTCAGTGGAACTCAGCATATCAACTGCAGACTCATAATTATCAACAGATGCCAAGTCGACCAGGAAAGAACTTGACAGTAATTCCGTTTCCAGGGATCTCGCAGCTGCAGCTCCGAAGGCGTACTCCCAATCATTTTCCCCGACAGGGGGATAAAGATAAAAGTCTAAAACAGGTTTTTCCGTGAATGTAGTCATTACAACCTTTAACTTTTAAACAGATCCTTTGCTAAATCCATTTCAAGATCATCTTTTGCCTGCTGAATCAGAACATTGTATGAAACGTTGTTTTGGATCAGCCCTCTTTTGAGAATAAAACCACCGCCGCCGAGGTCCATTTTGTCGTCCGACAATTTGAGATTTCCCTGATATCCAGGCCCAAGTTCCCTGTTTACAGATTTAATAAAGGACTGATCAATAATCTTTTCCTTTTTATCAAGGATCACCTCTTCATCACCAGTTTCTACAGCTTTAAGCATAAGATTTTTCATCATATTCTTGTATTCATCTTCACTCATCTGTTTTAATTTCTCTGAGGCTTTATCGAAGACCTCGTTAAGGATAGCTCTCTTTTCGGCTAGAAGTTCTTTTGCGTTCTTCATTCTAGCAGCGGCGAGCATATTCTGCTTTTTATCATCAGCAGCTTCCGAAGCTTCTTTTTCAGTTTCTTCGTTAAATTCATTTAGTTGATCCTGAAGTTGCTTCTTTTGTCTTTCAGCATTCTTTTCAGCTTTTTTCATAATGCTGTCAGCTTCATTCTGAGCATCTGTCAGGATCTTATCTATTACTTGTTTAGCTTCCATAATTAATATCCATTAATTAATCTCTTTACTTTGGAGTTGCTTAACCGACTGTCGGCCATTGTACACCGAAAAGTAAGAGAAAGATAGTTACCAGCAGACCGAGTACAGCATACATTTCAACCATTACAGCGTAAACAACACCTGCTTTAAATGCCATTTCGGGTCTCTTAGCTGCCATCAGGATACCACTTGAACATACTCTTCCCTGGTGAATACCGCTAATAAGACCGGTAAATGCAACTGGAAGACAGGCACCGAGTATCTGCAGTCCGACCCCTGTTGAAACAGCGATAACACCTTCTGCACCAAAAAACTGCAGCTGGATCATAACCATGAATGCACCCAGAAAGCCGTAAAATCCCTGTGTTCCGGGAAGCACGACAAGTAAGAACATAATTCCGTATCTTTCGGGTTTTTCACTTAAAACGCCTGTAGCACTTCGACCGGCTGAGCCGATACCGATAGCAGAACCACTACCTGCAAACAAAGCAGCTACACTTGCACCAATTAGAGCCAACGCCAGGCCATATTCCATTGTATACCTCTCTTTCTAAAACTTTATTCTTGTTCTTTTTCAATATATATATTTTTGTATTTTTTACTGAAGGGTTTAAATTCCCTTCCGCCGCCAAAGAAAAATTTCGGGAAAAATTCTACATACTGCAACCTGAGTGTGTGGACGAAGGCACTCAAAGTTGAAATTGCAAGGTTAAATACATGTCCTCCGATGAGTACTGCGAGCATTATTATATAACCTGCGATCGGTATATCTCTTGTCAGGTCCGCTATAACATTTATCGCCATTGCCAATCCTGCAGTTACCATACCGAGTGCCATCAATCTCAGATAACTAAGTACATCACCGACAAAGAAGATGGTACTGAAAAGATTAAAGACTCCCATTCCGATCCTTCCTCCCCATCCTGATTCTCTTTCACTGAAAAAGAGTATCAGAACAGCCGGTATTATGGCAATATATCCGAAAATCCTTCCCAGTTCGGCAGGAACAACCCCTGATGCACCGAGAAGAAGCAATAGTAATGAATTCAGCAGCACCAGCCAGGTAAGTTGGTCAAAAACAGCTGCTTTATATTCTTTTCTCTTGAGGTTATGTCCGAGTGCGATCAGAAATCCGAATTGTATCTGTACATATCCCAGGATAACTGAAAGAATCAGGAAGATCAGCGGGGATTCCATCGGATCGAACCACATCATTTTTTTTCTTATCGGTTCCAGGGCCGGTATGAAATTCTGGAATAAGTCACCAAACCACCCGCCGGTCAAGGCTCCCGCTATAATTGTAAAGAAAGAACAGATAGCAAAAAGTCTGATCAGTTTCTTATCTCCCTGCATCTTTCTGACCATGAGGATAGATAAGACAAGCAGTATTATTCCATATCCTGCATCTGTTAAGCAAAGGGCAAAGAATATTGCGAAAAAAGGAGCAAGGAACCCAGTCGGGTCTACTTCCCATTTTTTGGGCATGCCGTAAAGTCTTGTGATTACTTCAAACGGGCGTATTCCCTTGTTATTTTCTATATCTATAGGTGGGCTTTCATCCTCACCCGGCTGAATACTGTTAAGGTCAGAAGATGAAAATTCCTTAATTATATTTTGCAATTTATGCCAGTGTTTTTTCCGGATCCAGCCTTCAATAAAGATTGTCTGTTCAGAGGCAGGAGAATTCTGGTTAGTTTCTTCTTTTTCAAGCAGGTTTGAATAGTAATCCTGAAGTATCTGGAACTGAAGCAGGTTGTCGCTTAAAAGGGCAGCTGATTTTTTCAATTCTTTTAATTTTTCCCGTGCTTCTGTTAATTTACTGCGTGCTGTTTCAATATTCTCAGCTGGAGTGCCTTTTAAACCCTCGAAATTTACATTTTCAAAGTCGTGTGCTCTTAGAAATTTATGAACTTCTGCATAATTATTTTCAAAACAGACTACAATGATGGAAACGAAGTTTTCAGATTTACCAATTATTTCATAAGCAACGCCCATCTCATCCAGGTTCTCAAGAACTTCTTCTTTCTGATTAACCGGTAAGAGTCCAGGCTGAGCTTTAGCCTGTCGGAGTTGATGCAATTCTTCGATCGGGATATCAAGTTTCACCCAGGGTTTAAGTTCTTGGATTTTACCCTGAAGATTTTCGATATTATTGTTTGCTTTTTCAATATCAGAAGCGATTTGTTCTGTTTCATTTAATTTCTGAACAAATTTATCATTTGTAATGGTATCTTTGTATTCCTTTTCAGTAATGACAGTTCTTGGAGCTAAAGCGTTTGCGATACCTTTTTGGGGTTTTTCAAAGTTCTTTAAAAAATCAATCGCTTTCTGGTATCTGTTTGCGAGCTCTTCTATTTCTCTTGGTTTTATTCCACCGGCAGTGAGTTCCGGCCATTCTTTGCTGACGAAAGCTTCTTCGGCGTTATAAATCTGGCAGATACCGCTTTCCTGTAATCTTTCCAGCAGCTGATCAGACTCTGACCTATGGCTTGTTATGAGAAATTTTGCCATTTTTGTAATGGCCATGTTTTAACCCCTCAGGTAATCGATAACTTTGTTTACTGCTTGATCTATTTTCGGTTCAACGCTTTTTCTGAGTTGATTTTTCTTTTCTTCCGCTTCTTCTTTCAGTTTTTTAACTTCTTTGCTGCCTTCTTCTTCGGCTTTCTGTTCAGCCTCTCGAATAGCTTTTTTCCTTTCCTGTTCAGCCTGCTCAAAAGCCTGAATCCTTTCCTTTCTTGCTTCCTCTTCTATCTTGTGTGCATTTTCCTTTGCCTGTTCGACGATCCCTTTTGCCTGCAGTTCTGTTTCTTTTATCTTTTTTATGAGTTCCATTTGAGCCCCTAGAATTAAATTTTAGAGTGATGGATAATTTCAGCTATATTATACAAAGTTCTTTTCAAGTTCAATGCCTAGTCTGAAAATTATTGTATTTTTTTTCACAGTAATTTTAATCTACCCTTGGTGACTAAGCCTAACCAATTTTTATTTTAAACCATTTTTACATAAAAAAGTTAATCTAGGAAACATCAGCCTGTTTTAAGTACGAATCTCTTACTGCATCTGCAGCCTGTCTGTGTACATTTCTATCGAGTATATCGGGCAGCAGGTCGCCCTCCGGTGCCAATTCAGCGAGTTTTTCTGCGCATGCCAGCTGCATTTTCAAATTAATTTCTTTTGCATGGGCATCGAGAGCGCCCCTGAAAATAGCGGGATAAGCGAGGGCATTGTTAATTCCTCTGCCGTCAGCTGCTACCGCTGCTCCGGCCTGGAGAGCCTCTTCAACACTTATTTCTCCTACGGGGTTACTTAAAGGCAGAGCAATGGGGTTTTCGTTCATGGATTTTATCATATCCTTTGAGACCATATCGGGCCTGGCAACGCCGATGAAAATATCTTTGTTTTTGAATCCCTCTTTATAATCGTTCTTTTCATTATTTTTGTTGGTTATTTCAGCAAGATGTTTCTTATAGGGATTCATTTTTTCGGTTCTGCCTTTGTATAACGCTCCTGCAGAGTCGTAGACTACGATATCTCCGATGCCGAATTCAAGAAGGATTTTGCTGATGGCGTATCCTGCAGCCCCAGCACCGATCATAATAACCGAGCATTCTTCCGGTTTTTTGCCGGTGTATTTCAATGCATTTATCAATGCTGCCTGAACCACTGTGGCTGTCCCGTGTTGATCATCGTGAAATACAGGCGTGTCAAGTTTTTTCCGGAGTTTATCTTCAATTTCAAAACAGGCCGGAGCAGCTACATCTTCCAGCTGAATGGCACCGAATCCGTCTGAGGTTCTTACCACAGTTTCGACAAAAGTGTCTGGGTCTTTGGTTTCTATGAGCAGGGGAAAAGCGCTGACGTTTACAAATTCAGCGAATATGGCTGCTTTTCCTTCCATTACCGGCAAAGAGGCCTTAACGCCGATATCTCCCAATCCCAGAACTGCGGTGCCGTTTGTTGCTATGGCAACTCTGTCACAAACTCCCGTGACATCCCAGATGGTTGCCGGTTTTTCTTCTATTTCTTTGCATGCTTTTGCAACTCCGGGTGTGTAGACTATTCTCAGGTCAGTCAAGGTTTCTATGGGCAGACGGCTCTTTACGTCAATGGCTCCTCTTTTATGCATTTCCAAAACTTCATCGATCATTTCTATCATTTCAAGGCCATCCGCTTTTTTAATCGAATCAATGAAGTTTTTCAGCTGATCGGTACTTTTCATAAAGAGCTTGACAGCCCATATAAGGCTTTGTTTTTCTGCTTTTATCATTTTGATGTCATTGATGTTCGCTCCGGAGTTTGCAATAATTTCGGTGAGTTTTGCAAAGTAAGCTGGTTCGTCTTTTATTTTGCATTTAACTGTGTAAATTTCTGAGCACGCATATCTTTGCTGCCAACTGGTACCTTTAAGATCAACCATAAAATTTCTACCTTTTTAAAAAGTTTTTAAAGTTCGATTCGAGAACATAAGGAATTGCAAATTATACGAAAAATCATTTTTAATGCGAATAAAAAATATGCATTAAACTGCCAGTTAAGTTTTTTATATTTTGTAAGTTTATATGCAAAAACAGGATCATTCAGATTCAATTAAAATATACCTATAGATAGTGAGCAATTTCTCTTATGGAAATTATAGATTAATCCCTGATTTTCAAAGTTAAGAAATTCAGTTATTTTATGACTAAAGTTAGATATTTTTTGGACATTAAGGTTTCGGCCTGATCTTGAAAAGGGAGGTAAAAATGAAAATCAGGGAGTATCTCGATGAGCATGGTATATCTTATAAAGTGAAGGAACATCACCCGGCTTTTACAGCTCAACATATGGCGGCGGAGGATCATGAGCCTGGTCAATATGTTGCCAAGCCCGTAATAATTAAGGCAGATGATGGGTTTATAATGTGCGTTTTATCTGCCAATCATAAGATCAATCTTGGTATGCTTAAAGAAAATCTTGGTGCTGAGAATGTAGAACTTGTAGAGGAAGAGGAATTTTCAAAATTATTTTCAGATTGTGAAGTAGGTGCAGAGCCTCCTTTTGGAAATCTTTATGAGATGGAAACGGTTATGGACACTTCCTTAGAAGGAGACGACCATATCACCTTTCAGGGTGGAACCCATAAAGAAGCCATAACTATTTCAATGCATGATTATAAGGAACTTGTTCATCCGAAGGTTTTGCATTTCAGTTACCATATGACATATTGATGATTTGACAATGCGAGTTTTTTCAGATTGCCGTGCGAGATAAATTTTAGTTCAAAATCAAAGTTTGGAGGTTTTTAATGTTGACGGTATGCCCTGTTTGTTCATCTGCTAAAAATGAAAAAGTTTTCAGCATAAGAAACATACCGGTTAATGTTTGTGTTCAATGGGATACTCGAGAAGAGGCATTGAATTGTCCGAAGGGGAATATAAAACTTCGATTCTGCGAAGATTGCGGTTATGTATGGAACGAAGCTTTCGATCCTGAAAGGTCAGATTATTCATCCTCTTATGAAAATTCACTATTTTATTCTCCAGTTTACAGGGAATATACAAATGATCTTATAAACCATCTTATGCAAAAATTTCACATTCAAGGAAAAACAGTGATGGATATCGGCTGCGGAAAGGGAGATTTTCTTAAATTTTTTTGTGAGGCAGGTGCTAATAGAGGGATTGGTTTTGACACTAGTTTCGAAGATGGCCGGACAAAAATGCCTGATACCGTCACGGTGGTAAAAGACATGTATTCAGAAAAGTATGCCAATCATCATGCGGATATTGTCTGCAGCAGGTATGTCTTTGAACATGTGGCTGAACCGGTTAATTTCCTGGAAAATATACACAGTTCGATTAACGGGAGCGATTCGATCATTTATTTTGAAGTTCCGAATATATATACGATCCTCAAGGATGACTCCATGTGGGATATTATATATGAGCATTATTCATATTTCAGTAAGGCTTCTTTGGAGAATATATTCCGTAAATGTGGATTCGAAGTGCTGGATATATATGATGGTTTCGGAAGTCAATTTTTGGGAATTGAAGCAAAATTAAGTGAGCAAAGATCTGATTCTGGGATTAAAAACAAAGCAGAGGTGATAAATCTGAGAAACGATGTAATGAATTTTTTTCTGCAGAATGAAAAGACGTTTAGAGAATGGGAAAGGTGGAAGGAACTAATCAATATGGATTCTGCTAAAGTAGTTTTGTGGGGTGCAGGTGCCAAAGGAATCAATTTTCTTAATATGACGGGTATAAAAGATGAAATAAGATACCTGGTTGATATTAATCCGAACAAGCAGGGGAAATATGCACCAGGGACAGGTCAAAAGATTGTTAGTGTGGATTTTTTGAGGGATTACCGTCCTGACATTGTTCTGCTTTCCAATCCTATATATCAAGAGGAGATAGTTGCTGAACTTAAGGCTCGGGGGATTCAAAGTAATTTAATGTCAATACGCGGCAGCGGGAGATAAATATGACAGTTATTTCCAAAATAAAAGAAGAAAAGACAGGTCAGTTCAAAAGCACAGAGGCAGTTTGCAGATTTTGCGGAAATCAATTAAAGCACGAATTCGTCGACCTTGGAATGTCACCTTTATGTGAGAACTATCTTACTATTGATCAAATAAATAAGATGGAGCCGTTTTATCCATTGAAGGTTTATGTTTGCGATAAGTGTTTTCTGGTTCAGTTGGAAGAATATGTAGGAAGGGAAGAAATATTTTCTGAATATGCTTATTTCAGTTCTTATTCTGACAGTTGGTTAAGGCACTCAGAAAAATACACTGATATGATGGTAAAGAGATTTCGATACGGCAACGATAGTTTTGTTGTGGAACTTGCCAGCAATGACGGCTATCTTTTGCAGTATTTTGTAGATAAAGGAATTCCTGTACTCGGCATTGAGCCTGCAAAGAATGTTGCGGAAACTGCGATAGATAAAGGCGTGCCGACACTGGTCGAGTTTTTCGGTGTGGAATGTGCATATGATATGGTCGAGAACGGAAGGAAAGCTGATCTGATAATCGGTAATAACGTCCTTGCTCAGGTTCCGGATGTAAATGATTTTGTAGGAGGTATAAAAATACTGCTGGCAGAAGATGGAGTGGTGACCATTGAATTTCCGCATTTAAAATGTCTTATCGAGGGAAATCAGCTCGATACCATTTATCATGAGCATTTTTCTTATTTTTCACTGTTATCGGCCGAAGCAATATTTTCATCTCATGGGATGGAGGTTTTCGATGTGGAGCGGTTAAGAAGTCATGGCGGTTCGTTAAGGTTATTTGTAAAACACACTGAGGATAAAAGCAAAAAAATAAGTGAACGTGTAAAGGATTTAAGGCAGGAGGAGACAGAAGCCGGCTTTAAGGATATTGAATTTTATAAAGAATTCGGTGAGCATGCCAAGAAGACGAAGAGACAACTGCTTGAGTTTTTAATAAAGGCTAAAAAGAAGGGTAAGAAGGTTGCAGGTTACGGTGCTCCCGGCAAGGGTAATACGCTTTTGAATTATTGCGGAATAAGAACCGACTTTATTGATTTTACTGTGGATCGAAATCCTTATAAGCACGGAAAGTTTCTTCCGGGTTCTCATATTCCGATATTCGATGTTGATATGATCCAAGAGGCAAAGCCTGATTACGTTTTTATTCTGCCGTGGAATTTGAAAGATGAAATAATGAATCAGATGTCATTTATACGAGATTGGGGGGGGAAATTTGCAGTACCCATCCCTGAAGTGACAATATATTGATATTTTAAAGATTTTATCAGGAGGGGTAATATGAAGGTTGTATTATTTTGCGGTGGTCTTGGATTGAGGCTGAGGGATTATTCCGGTGACATTCCGAAGCCTATGGTGAATATCGGTCATCGGCCTATTCTCTGGCATATAATGAAATATTATGCCTATTATGGGCACAAGGAATTTATTTTATGTCTTGGGTATAAAGGGAAGTCGATCAAGGATTATTTTCTGAATTATGATGAGTGCGTATCGAATAATTTTACCATCAGGAAAGGAGGTAAAAATATCGAACTTGCCAGCAGGGACATCAATGACTGGACGATCAGTTTTGTTGATACCGGTATGACCTCCAGTATTGGAGAGAGACTCTTGCAGGTAAAAGATTACGTTGATGGTGAAGAGATGTTCCTTGCAAATTACAGTGACAACCTGACGGATTTTCATTTGCCGAATCTGGTTAATAAATTCAAAAAAACTGACAATGTAGCAGGTTTTCTTTGTGTAAAACCTTCCCATACTTTTCATGTAGTGGAGACTGAAGAGTCCACCAGCAAAGTAACAGGAATCAAGGATGTTCAGAGTACAAATATGATGCTCAACGGCGGGTATTTTGTTTTGAGAAAGGAAATATTCGATTATATGAATTATGGTGAAGAACTGGTAATAGAGGCTTTCCAGAGGCTTATTAAGGCCAACAAACTGATGGCTTATAAGTATAGAGGCTTCTGGGCCTGTATGGATACATTTAAAGAAAAAAAATGTCTTGAAGATCTTTCGATGAACGGCGGTGCGGTATGGAAGGTCTGGCAAAATAAGCCGAAAAAAAGAAAGTTACCGATAAAAACTGTAAAAGGGTCAGGGAAAGAGGAACTGATCAATGCATAAGCTTGAATTATTCGACGGGTATGAGAATGAGATATCCATTTTATGTCTCGGAGCACATAGTGATGATATCGAGATCGGGTGCGGAGGGACATTGTTAAGGTCTTTGCAGGAGAAAGCGGACGTGTCTGTTAAGTGGGTTGTTCTGGCCAATGATTCCAATCTTCGAAGGGAACAGGAAGTTAAGAGAAGTGCTGAATATTTTCTGGATAAAGCATTAGAAAAAGAAATTATAGTTAAGGATTTTCGTGATGGTTTTCTGCCTTACCAGGGCGAGGAAGTAAAAGATTATTTTGAAATTTTAAGGAAGGAATATGAACCTGATATTGTTTTCACACATTACAGGAGAGACCTGCACCAGGATCACAGGTTAATATCAGAGCTTACTTGGAATACCTTTCGGGATCATTTGATACTGGAATATGAGATATTGAAATACGACGGAGGATTGGGTTCGCCTAATTTTTTCGTCCCCGTTTCAAATGAATTATTTGAACAGAAGATGAATATATTGCTGGAAATTTTTAAAACACAGAAATCGAAGCAATGGTTCAGCAGGGATGCTTTAAAGTCCCTTATGTGTGTAAGGGGTGTAGAATGCAACTCCGATTCAGGATATGCTGAAGCATTTTATTGTAATAAGATAATAATTTAGGAAGGGGATAAAATGAAAGTTTTGGTGACGGGAAATCTCGGGTATATAGGAACAGTTTTGACCCCAAAGTTGGTATCACGAGGCCATGAAGTAAAGGGTTACGACTGTGATTTTTACAAGAACTGTACATTCGGTAATTATAAAATTAATCACATTGAGACACTTAACAAAGATGTAAGAGATGTTGAACTTAAAGATGTGAAAGGCTATGATGCAATAATACATCTTGCAGCTTTATCCAATGATCCTCTGGGAAATATTAATCCTGAGTTGACCTATGATATTAATTATCGTTCCTCTCTGAGATTTGCAAGATTAGCTAAAATCGCGGGGGTGAAAAGATTTATATTTTCTTCTTCTTGCAGTAATTACGGCGCTGGAGGTAAGGATTTTTTAAATGAAGATTCCATGCTCAATCCTGTCACGCCATACGGAGAAAGTAAGGTTATGGTAGAAAAAGAGGTTTCGGCACTAAGTGATGAGGATTTTTCGCCGACCTTTTTAAGAAATGCCACGGCCTACGGAGTTTCACCGCGATTGAGATTCGATCTTGTATTGAATAATTTAGTTGCCTGGGCATTTACGACGGGAAAAATATTTATGAAAAGTGACGGTACGCCCTGGAGACCTGTTGTTCATGTGGAGGATATATGCAATGCATTCATTGCAATACTGGAAGCACCAAGAAAAGTGGTGCATGATCAGGTATTTAACGTTGGAGTTACAGGAGATAATGTTCAGATAAAGGAACTTGCAAGAGTGGTAAGCGAAGTTGTTCCTGACTGCAGGGTTGCTTTTTCAAAGCAGGCATCGGCGGATAAAAGAAATTACCGGGTGAATTGTGACAGGATTTGTAAAATAGTTGAAGGCTTCAAGCCTATCTGGAATATTCGAAAGGGTGCGCAACAGCTTTTTGAATCATATCGGAAGTATGGAATTACACTAGAGGAGTTCGAAGGTCCTCGGTATAAGAGAATATCTCAGATTAGAAAGTTATTAAAAGAGGGAGTACTTGATGAGAATTTAAGATTTCAGAAACGGTATTCTGTGAGTGAGGTTTAATGGTTGAAATGAACAAGGAATGTCCCGCTTGTTTTTCGGGAAATACAGAAAATTTTTATTTTCAGCAAGAAATACCAACTAACAGTTGTGTTCTATTCAAAAGCAAAGAACAAGCTCTCAACTGCAGAAAGGGTGACCTGGAGCTCAAGATCTGTCACAATTGCGGTTTAATATTTAATAGCCTTTTCGAACCTGACACTCAAAAAGTGGATAGAGAATATGAATCATCTCAAAGTTTTTCAGGAAGTTTTAATACTTTTGCAAATTCTTTAGCGGGTGAATTAATAGAAAAGTACTCTGTAGAAAGAAAAAATATTATCGAGATTGGTTGCGGCAGGGGTGAATTTCTTGAACTTATCTGTGATAAAGGACAAAATACCGGTGTCGGTATCGACCCGCTTAGTGATGGAAAACAAAATGAAAAGGGAAACGTCACTTATCTGAAGGAATATTATTCTCCTACACACATGGAGCTTGAAAGTGACCTTATCTGCTGCAGGCATACTCTTGAACACATTCAGAATTGCGGTGAATTTGTAAAGCTGATTAGGCATAATTTAAACGGCAGTAATAATACAGTGGTTTTCTTCGAAGTTCCGGATGTTGAGAGAATATTAGAAGAGGGAGCTTTTTGGGATGTGTATTATGAGCACTGTAATTATTTTACTGTGGATTCGCTTGAGGGATTATTTGTAAGGATAGGTTTTCGGCCTGTTGAGATTTATAAGGCTTATGACGGTCAATACATTATTTCTATTTTTAAGCCTTCCGAAGAAAACGCTGGGAGTAAAATAAAAGCCAGGCAGTTTATAGAGCAGAAGGCAGAAGATTATGAAAGTAAAGTTGAGGAGAATATTGACAGGTGGCGGGGGATAATTGAGAATTTCGAAGTACGGGGTGATAAAACTGTTATTTGGGGAGCAAGTTCAAAGACCGTAGGTTTTTTGAGTGCTCTGGGGATTAAAGATGAGATCGAAATATGTGTCGATATAAATCCTTATAAGCAGGGGATGTATGTACCTGGTACAGGACAGAAGATAGTTAAGCCTCGTTTTTTAAAGAAATACAAGCCTGATAAAGTGATTATTATGAATCCCGTATATTACCAGGAGATCAAAAAAGATCTGGAAAATATGGGACTGTCAACTCATTTATTGTGCGTTTAGTTTCAGCTTTTAAGATTAGAAAAAATAATCTGTTTTACTCTTTCATTTTTCATCTTAGTTAATTGCATATTTCAAGCCAGTGTTCTGTTATCTGTGCCATATCCTGATTGTCGATTATTTCGTCTTTATTGATATCAGCCTGAAGTCCAATCCCGGTAGTAAGCCATGAGTTTGCAATTATCTCGAAATCTTGGAGGTTTATTTTGCTATCAGAGGAAATATCGGTTCTAGAGCATTCACAGATGTCGCCGATGCCGTCGAGGTCCAGGTCTGTCTGGTTTGGGTCGGTGGTAAAGTTCGGGCAATTGTCGCAGGCGCTGCCTACGCCGTCGCCGTCTTCATCAAGTTGATCGAAATTGGAAGTTTGAGGACAATTGTCGCAAACATCACCTACTCCATCCTGATCTATATCGTTCTGGTCAGGATTATATGCTAAAGGACAATTATCCAGGCTATCGATTATTCCATCATTATCTGAGTCGAATTGATCTTCAGAATATATCTGAATAGAATTAGAGGCAACTGTATCGCCTTTTACGAAATTATTGAATGGCGTTACCTCTGCATGCCATATATCGTTCGGTTCAGTTTCTTCTGCTGAGATCATATTAGTTTTTTGATAGATCGAGTTTACCTGCTCAGCTGAAAGGGCATGCTCGAGTACTATTACCTCGGAGATCAGCATGTCAGAATAATCGGAATTATTCTGGTCGTCTATAAATCCGCCGATGAAGGTGTTCGGCCCGGGAATGTAGTTTTCGGTTAATATTGTTTGATCTATGAGGTTCGCATCTTTATAGAGTTTCATGGACATGTCGTTTGCATCATAGGTAACAGCAGCAAAGTACCATCTGTTCAATTCGAGACTGTTTGAATCGTTTACATCGTTCCAGGGTTCTGAATGACCTGCTGAAAGGATCAGAGAATTATTTGGATCGTTGGTATCTGCCGGAGCCCAGAATATATTTTCCTGTCCACTGATGATGTCGTTGGTTACGGTATTTGAATCTGAAGTTATTTTTATCCAGGCGATCTTGGTATACGAATTAATGTCAATAGGTATCAAGTGAGAGATATCAAGGAGGTTTTGTTTGGTATAGCTGAATTTTAAATAGCCGGTATTGAAAGTATCATCAAAATGCCATGAAGTTTGATTAATGTTGTCTGCCTGCCTTATTGCACAAGGATCGGAAATTTCTGAAAATGCATTTTTGGTTCCGCCTTCAAACGGCATGTAAACCGTCATCCATGGAATGTTGTTTTTCAGCCAGCTGACAGCGGTAGTTTTTGTCGAGCCGTTTGCCTGGAAATCACAGAAGATGTTTTCTGAGTCCATATCAAGGCCAAAGGGTGTGGTGTTAATATCTACTTGTACGATCGAGGGTACTACATCGACGGTGAGTTCGAAAGTCTGGTTCGCATCGGGAGGGAAGCCGTTTTGAGCTTTAACTGTCACCGTATAAATACCGTTAGTGTCAGGAGTCCATTGTATAAGCCCGTTATTGGAATCGATTATCATATTGTTGGGTGACATCACAAGGCTGTATGTCGGAGAGGGATGTCCGACTGCATTTACATCGTAGTAATAAGGTTCATTTACAGGTGCCCAATTTACAGGTATTGAGGTGATTTGAGGGGAAAGTGATTCAACCTGCAGTTCATAAGTTTGCGTATAATCACCTGCGATATTTTCAGCTTTGATGGAGATATTATGTGTGCCAAAATCTGAAAGGTCTGGTGTCCATTGTACAAGCCCCGAAAGCGGATCGATCGTCATTGAATTCGGTGAATTAATCAGAGAAAAATTGGGGTCGGGTATTCCTGTTGCAGTTAATTGATAGCTGTAAGTATCGTTTACATATGCATTTAAGGGCGGCTCGGAAGTTATCTGCGGAGGTATCGGTTGTACTTCGAGCTGGTATGCCTGAGTGTCAGTGCCGCCCGGGTTTTGAGCAATTATTTCGATTTTATGAGTTCCAAGGTGGTTTTCTGAAGTCTGCCATGAAATCAGCCCTGTATTAGGGTCGATAGTCATATCATTGGGAGAGTCCTGTAATAAGTACGTCGGAGCTGGGATCGCCGTGGAACTTATCTGGTAAGAATAAAGCTGGCCAACTTCAATAGAAGTTGTCGGTAATGAGGTAATTGTAGGCGGCAATGGAAGGATTTCAATTGTGAACTGCTGCTGGTCAGTGCCAGCTGAATTTTGAGCTTCAATGGTGATATTTTCAGTGCCGAGATCAGTGGAAGCAGTTTGCCAGGTAATAAGATTATTTGCGTCTATGGTCATGTCATTAGGTGCAGATACCAGGTTTACGTCAGGTGTCGGTATGCCGGCTGTTTGCACCTGGTATAAATACATTTCAGTTACTATTACCTGGTCTGCAGGTGATGAGGTTATTTGAGGCAAGGTGGCGTTTACCGTTATGTCGAATTCCTGTGTCACCGAACCTCCTGAATTCAAAGCTTCTATTATTACATGGTTTGTTCCTATATGTTCTGCCTGCGGAGTCCATTGTATGGTCGAAGTATTGGGGTCGAGTGTCATGTTGTTCGGTGATTCAATTAAAGATAAAACAGGTTCCGGTATGCCGGTACTTGTGACTTGATATTCATATATCTCTCCCGCATTTGTGTCAGTAACTGGTGTTGAAGTTATATTCGGTGACAAGGGCAAAACGTTCAGTATGTAAGCCTGGGAATCAGAACCTGTGCTGTTGTAGACATCAAGTTCTACCTGGTGGGAGCCGATGTCGTTAGCGTCAGTCTGCCAACTGACAAATCCCGTGTTAGGGTCAATGGTCATGTCGTTAGGCCCTTGTGTGGTGGCGAAAGACATAGTTATTGTGCTTTGTGCGGTCAATTGATAAGTGTATAATTCCAAAACGTTTATATCGTTTGGGGGGATAGAAGTTATAGTCGGGGGAAGATGGTTTATCATTACGGTGTCCGTGTCGATGATAAAGCCTTGTCTGTCCAGTGAGAAAGGAGTAACTGAGCATCGCAAGGTGTCTTCAGGTGCAGTGCGATGAGAGCGGATAATGTTTTTATTTGTGTAAAGATCATTGACCTCCGTTGGGCTCAGAGCGTAATCATACAGGCGAATCTCTCCGAGCGACATATCAGAATAGTCAAGCGGAGCGCCTTCAACGGGATATGATCCAGCAAGGGTTATGGAATTAGGTTCAAATTGCGGAGCATTATTCGCTTCACTAACTTTCTTTCCATTTTTATAAAGCGTCAAAATAGAATCGTTAGCATCATAAGTGACTGCAGCGAAATACCATTTATCCAGCTGCAGCTGATTGGGGTCTTTAATGATGTGCCAGAATGGATTGTTCGGGTCTGTGTTGTCTTTGTGGCCGGCGGTAAGTCTCAGGTCGTATTCACGGTAGACAGGTATCCAGAAAGCATGATCTTCTGCAGAAATTATATCGTTTGTAGCATAGGTGTTTGGATCATTGTCGAGCTTTATCCAGGCGGCTTTGGTGTAGGAATTGTGAGGCATATACTCGGTGACGTCTAAATAATTTTCAGAATTCAGTTTAAACTGCATTGAACCTCTGGAGTTAAAAGAATTCGGGTCCCATACAGGATCGTTATAAGCTGTGACCGTATTGGGGTCATTTGGATCGCAATAGTTTTTCAGGAAATTTTCTGTGCCTCCTTCTATGGGCATAAATAAAGAGGTCAATGATTTATCGTTTTTAAACCAGCTGACAGAGGCATATACTGCATAATCTATAAGGTTAAAATCACAGATGATATTGTCGGAGTTTAAAAAGCTCGGATCAGGTTCTGAGTAAAAAGTTAAATTATTTATATCGGGCAGAAGTACCGAAGTTATTGTAAAAGAGTGATTAACGTCAGGCGGCTGGCCGTTTTCTATGTTAACTACAATGTTAGAATCTCCGATCTCATAAGGAATCCACTCTATCAGACCTGTATCGGGACCAAGTGTCATATCATTCGGTCCCTGTAGAAAAACGAAATTGGGCTCGGGAACGGCAGAGACTTCTATCTGATATTCAAAGAGATGGCCGATGTAGGCTTCTGCCGGAGGTTGTGAAGTGACAGTAGGGGGTATTCCATTTACAAATATATTAAAAGTCTGCTGGTCTGAGCCGTTTTCATTTTCTGCAACTACAGTAACGGTATTGTTACCCAGCTGGTTCGGATCGGGTGTCCATTCGAGCAGGCCTGTAAATTGATTTACTGTCATATTTTCAGGCGGTTCAATAAGAGAATAAGTTGAAGTCGGGTATGCGGTACTGGTGACAGTATAAGTATAAGTCTGGTAAACTGTGGCTTCGCTTCTTGGGGTAGAAGTTATATTGGGTTCTCTCGGCAGCGGCTGGACAAGTAAGTTGTCCCAATATTTATTTCCAGTTTCCATAGCCCAAAGTCCAACGGTGCCTTCGGTAAGCCTGGTTGTACTGGCATCATTGCAATCGATCTGCCATGAGTTCGGTTCATTAATGTCTTCTTTCCAGACTTTGGCTTTTATTTTCGTATAGCTGTTATTATCCTGTACATAAATTTTAAAATTATACCAGTTATTCGCTTGGGCATTAATCGAGGTTGAAGAAGTTCCTGAAGTTATCGAAGTTCCATGCGGAGAGATATAGAAATCATATGAATCTTCTGTCCTGAGTCGATAGTATTTGTCAGAATTCGGATAATCGGATAAAAAAGTGATACCAATACCCGATACAGCCGTATCTTTGTATAATTTTCCGGAAAATACATAGTTCTTCCAGTCATGAGAGTCAGATTGATAGTAATGGGAATGGATGTTTACATTATCTGATGATGTTTTAAAAACTTTTCTGCCATCAAAAAGTGCCGTTTTGAAAAGATTCGGGTCTTCCTGCATGCTGTTGCCTGCCGATGTATCAATCCAGCCGTTTGGATCCTGGTTTGGATCATAAGTTTCGAAATACTCCCTAAGGTAGGAGAAATCGGTCAGAAAATAAAGATCACCTGATTGGGCAGTATTTTCATTGTAATCAGTAGATTCGATCATAATATGGTAGAAGACATCTTCTTCTAAATCGGTTAGTGCCATCGAATGTTCTGTTTTTAATGTAGTATCTTCGATGAAGCCGAGTTCGTAAGATTCAGTCTTGCCGTAATTAATTTTGCTTGTGGAAGGTTCATCGGTAGTCCATTGGATAAGTGCCCAGTTATTTGCAGATTGGATGTTTATATTTTGTATGGCCGGCTGATTGTCGTCAATTCTATATACACTGATATCACCTATTGTAGCCTTGATATGATGTGCAAGTACAGCTACGGAACCTTCGTTTACATCAGGGCTTCTGAAGCCTTCCTTATGCCAAACCTGAGGTTCATTTTGATCAGATCGCCATATTCTGAATTTGTAGTAATTTCCCTGTTCGGGTATTGTTTCCACGCGGACTTTCATTGTGTATTCAGTATCAAATGCGAGTGGATCAAGTCCGGTATATCTTAAACTCTCTCCTATGTCGGCTCCATAGCCTCCGGTTTCATCCCAGTCATACCATACTGAGCTTCCGTGTGGAATCCACCCGCAATGAGGCTGTTCGCAATCAATTGGATTGTCAGTATGCCCTTGCCATCTCATGAAAATTCCAAAGCCCGGGTAATTACTTGGATAATCGAAGCCATTAGGGTCTACAGAATGTACGGTGACAGGTACAATGACTTCGTAATCTTGCCAGTCCATTTGACCGAGAGTAAACATCCTGTCATAGCCTATATCGACATTTGTAATTCCACTTTCATTTATACTCCATTTACCGTCAGTTATTTGTACTCTTCGCTGAACATTCAAGGCATTCTGAAAATCGGTGAAGTAATATTCAGGCCATTTGTTTTCCGCATTATAATTCAGCGTGACAGTTTTTTCTGTGGTGGTGCTGTTATAATCGTCTATTGCTTTTATGATGAGCATGTTTGTTCCATCAAGCAAATCATTATGGTCAATTTCTACATTAAAATCCCCCTCATGATAGAGCCTCCTGGTATCCGGCCCGATATTAACAGTCTGAAAAGAACCACCGTTTAATGAAAATTCAAGAGTCTCTACGGTGCTGTTGGGACTATGGACATCGCCAAGTATGTTAATCCACCTTTGAGATGTTCCCGGCTGTCCGAAGTCTTGTTCATATCCGTACCAGACATCTATAACGGGTTTGGCGAAAAGGGCGGTTTGAAAAAGAATGAGTGATGTGATAAAAATTAATGGTTTTAAATAGGAGGTTGTTTTTTGGTACATGTTAAGCCCTCTTAATAAAAGGATTTCCTGAAAAGTGAAATTAAACTCCTCCACTTCACTTTAAGTATTAATCTGATTGCTTTAAAACTTGCCGTCTTTAAGCTGAAAGAAAATTAACTTAAAAAAAGGAAAATGAAAATCAGGAAAGTATCTACTATTTTTATAGTATGATTTACTAATTCAACGTAAGGTAAAATATGATTATCAATTGTTAAGCTTAGCGGTTAGCTTTTTCACTTTATCAGCTTTATTTGCTTCTGAATAGAAATGTATCATTTTTTTTATGAGTTTTTCTTTTTCGGTATGATTTACGGGATAGAATTTATCCATGAGTTCAAGGGTTTTGTCGAAATATTTTTCTGCATCTTTGTTTTTCCCCGTCTTTATACTCAGAAGCGTAAGATTGGTTAGAGGGATAATTTCCGAGGGATGATGATCTTTGTATAGATTGTTGTATATTTTTAAAGATTGGGAATAATATTTTCCTGCTTCTTTCAGGTTTCCTTTATCCTCAGAGACTGAGCCGAGATTGTTTAGAATTTCGGCAATTTTAGGATGATCAGAGGTGTATTTTTTCTCAGTGATTTTCAGACTTTCTTTTAAGAATTTTTCTGCCTTTATATATTTTGCCTTTGCCTGATAAAGGGTTGCCAGGTTATTTAGAATCACGGCAAAGTCAGGATGGTTCAGGGGGATATTTTTTTCCCATATAGATTTTGAAAGATTGAGCATCTTTTCAGCTTCTGTGAATTTTTCCTGTTTAATATATACAGAAGCGAGGTTATTTATGGCCATACTTATCTCATTTACAGGAGCTGAGCCGGTTTTGTGATAAGTATGGAGAGAGAGCTGATAAAGTTTTTCAGCTTTAGTTAGATCATTTTTTTTATGATACAGCCCCGCAAAATTGTGCAGGGTTTTAGCCAGGATCCGGGGATGTTCTTTTTCAAGTTTTTTATAATGTTTGATAATATTATTCAATGTTTCTTCGGCTTTATCATATTTGCCCGTAATTTTATACAATTGTGCAAGATTGTTCAAAATGGTGAAAGCTTCAGGGTTATATTCGGCATTGATCGAGTGACGGATTTTCAGAGCTTTTAAATAATAGTTTTCAGCTTCTGTAAAATTCCCCACTTCTTTGTTTAACAGACCGAGATTATTGCAGGCGGTTGCGGTGTTTGTGTGCTGTTTCCCGAAATTTTTCTCTGCACTCTGTCTTGATTTTTCAGCTAACAGTAGGGCCTGATGAAAATCACCATTTTTATATTCTTCTATGGCCTGCGAATTTAGCTCTTTCCATGAAGCAGCTAGAAGAGGGATGCAAATTAATATAAATATTAATAACTGAAATTTAATTAACCTCTTCATTTTTAGCCTCCCGAGCCATTACTTCTATAATAAATGATACGGATAAATGTTTCCACTGTTTATTTAAATAAAAAAGGCACCTTATTCAGGTGCCTTTGAAATTAAAATCAAAAGATGTTTTAATTAGTTTTGAGCAAGAGAGGTAATATCTGAGGCTGAAAGAGCTTCGTTGTAAATTCTAACTTCATCAAGCATGCCGTCGAAATTACGTTTTGTATCGTAACCTCTCATACCGATCAGGAAAGGACTTTGTGAGGTATCAGCGGGTATAGCTGAATAAGTTGATGAGCCGATGTTGTTTCCGTTCAGGTAGAAATTAATAGCCTGGGATGAACTGTCGTAAGTTACTGCTACATGCTGCCATGTACCGAGATTTACAACATTTCTTTGGGATTCAACCGTTTTTTCTCCATAGACTACAAATTTCAAAGATTCTTTATTCTGATCGAGATAGAATGAAAATCCAGTAGATCCGTTGCCCTGATCGACTATTCTGGGCCAGCCCGTGGAGCCGAAAGAATCCGGTCTGATCCATGCGCTTATGGTGATCTTGTTCATGTCAGTTGAAGTTACATTATTGCCGCAATTTACATAATCATCTGTTCCGTCAAGAGATAGATTGCCGTTATTCAGTGCCGATGAAAGATCAGTACCGTAAATGGTGCCGTCATTATTATTGCCGGACATATCAGAGAGGCTCGAATCGAAGTCCCAATAACCCATTAATGAAGTGGTCTGACTTTGTTGCAGTACCGTAATGGAAACAGTGGTTTCTGTGGTAGTTTGTCCATCAGATACAGTGAAGGTGGTGCTGTGTGTACCGGTTTGATCTGATGTCGGAGTCCAGGTGAAAGTGTTATTTTCAAATGTTGCACCTGCCGGCAGATTCGATGCGGAGTATGTCAATGCATCGCCGTCAGCATCTGTGGCGTTTACATTAAAGTTCAACTCTTGTCCTGCATAAACTTCCTGATCTTCTATAGGATCGAAGGTCGGGGCCGCATTATCCGATTCTTCAAAAAGATTGTTTATCTCGGTAGAAGTAAGAGGTCTGTTGTAAATACTTACTTCATCAATGTGTCCACGGAAGTTTCTGGCGTTATCGAAGCCTCTCATACCGATTATGAAATCACTGTTTGAGCTATCATATGGTGTAGGGCTGTAATTGTAAGTAGTTCCTGCATTAATTCCATCTACATAGAAGTCAACCTGCTGTGCAGAACTGTTATACACTAATGCTACATGCTGCCAGGAACCTGAATTGATAACATTGTTCTTAGACCGCAATGCTTTCTGGCCGTAAACAACATATTTAAGTGCGTTAAGTTTATCATCAATGTAGAAAGAGAATCCGGAAGAACCGTTACCCTTATCGACTATTCTCGGGTAGGCAGCAGGTGTTTCAGAATCGACCTTAATCCATGCAGAAATTGTTATACTTTCTGAAGGATTCAGACTGGTATCGTTTCCGCAGTTTACATAATCATTTGAACCGTCAAATTTGACAGAGGAACCATTAGAGCCGGTATCCCATGCTGTGCCATTTATTAATGAACCGTTATTTCCGTAGTTAGAAGAATCATAAGCGGTGATGCCGGAGTTTTCGTCGAATTTCCAATAACCTAAAAGGTCAGAAGGTGCGGGAGTGGTGGAAGATTCATTAACGGTTATATTTACAGTTGAAGAAACAGTAGATTCACCGTCATTTGCGTAAAAAGTAACGGCATATTGTCCTGTCTGATCACTTGAAGGTGTCCATGAGAAAGTTGTACCATCGAAAGCAGCACCTGCGGGCAGATCAGGGCAAGTTATTGAAATACTGTCTCCATCTGGATCAGTTGCATAAATATTGAAATTCAGTGTTTTTTCTGCATCGACGGTCTGATCACTGACCGGATCAAAAACCGGATCTCTGTTAACATTACTAACGCTTATGGAAACAGTTGTACTTGAGGTTAATTCTCCGTCACTTGCGGTAAAGGTGACATTATAGTTTCCTGCCTGATTATAATCGGGTGTCCATGTAAAGGTATTGTTGCTGAAAGAAGACCCTGCAGGCAGATTTGCAGCGGTAATCGCTGTTGAGTCACCGTCGGGGTCTGTTGCAGATACAGAGAAACTTAATTGTGAACCTTCTGCAACTTGTTGATCTGAAACTGAGGATATCTGTGGCGGATTATTGGTATTGAGTACGTCTATGGTTACATCATCTGTATCTTCAAGTTGTCCGTCGGTTGCTGTTAAGGTCAAAGTATAAGTTCCTGCCTGTTCGTTAGTAGGTGTCCAGTTGAAAGTCTGGTCGGCAAAAGTTGCCCCAGCGGGCATAGGAGAACAGTCAATAGATACTGTGTCACCATCAGGATCGACAGCATCTACGGTGAAGCTTACAGACTCTTTTTCATAACATGAGATATCAGATACCGAAGATATTACCGGTGACCTGTTTATATTGTTTACGGTTATATTTATGGTTTCGAAGTCTTCAACCTGGCCGTTCGGTGCTACGAAGGTAGCGGTGTATTTTCCTGCATCGTTAAATGTTGCGAACCAGTTAAAGACGTTATCTACGAAGTTTGGTTCTGACGGCAGATTATGGTCCTGGATGTAAACGTCGATGTCAGGTGAAGAAGTTTCAACATTAAACTGCAGGTATTGGCCTTCATTAACAGATTTATCTCCAATAGGTGTGAAGGCAAAAGGGATCACGCCTTCGTAAACTTTCTGTACCTCTGCCTGCGTTAATGCTTTTCCGTAAACTCTGACATCATCAATGTCACCGTCGAATGCTCTGCTTAAATCATAGCCTCTCATTCCAATGAGGAAGTTTGCCAAAGAAGCTTCAGTGCCTGTGTTAGTGTAATTCGTAGAACCTGCAGTCTGACCGTTGACATAGAAGTTTACTTTGCTGTTTTCCTTATCATGTACAACTGCCACATGCTGCCACTGGCCGGTTGTGATAACATTTGAGTTCGATCGGATTGAAGCTGCGCCGTAAACAACATATGAAAGGCCGTTGACGGTTTCTGCAAGATAGAATGAGCATCCGTTAGTGCCGTCACCGTTATCCATGATCCTTCCCCAGCCGTTTCCTCCGTATGTATCCGGTTTTATCCATGCTGTAAAGGTTACGCTGTTAGGTTCTGCGAGTGTGAGTTTTGAGCCTGCATCTACGCAATCATCGGTGCCGTCAAAGCTCAATGCAGAGCCGTATTTACCTGCTGTCCACTCTGTCCCGCCAATCAGGGTACCATCATTATTATTTTCTGTTGAGTCTTCGGCGACGGTATCGTTTGGGTCGTCGAAAAGCCAGCAAGCCAGAAGTTTATTATCATAAGTGTAATCAACGGGTGCGTATTCTATGGCGTTGCCTGAAAGGTCCTTTACATTTTGAATCGAAAGAATATATGCAAATTCGGAAGTGTGGTCTGAGGTTGTAAGTTTAACTTTCTTCATGTCTGATGAAAGAACAGCACTTGAAACAGTAATTCCATTGTCGATTGAATAGTTGTTAACATCTTCGGCCGAATTCTGATCCAATTCTTCGTTAAATGTAATATCGACATTATTTAAACCTGCTGTTGCAGAGACAACAACAGGTGGTTCCAGGTCAGGTTCTTCTACAGTGACGAGTACCGTGTCTGTAGCAGTTGCTCCTAGATCATCAGTGACTTCAAGAGTTATAGAATGTTCGCCTTTTGCAAGTTCTACGGTGGGGGTTTGACCTGTTGCGATCTGACTGGAGTTTTCCAGCCAGGTATAGCTTATGATAGAACCGTCGGAATCACTTGAACTTGAAGCGTCGAGCGTGACTTGAGTTGTTGTTGCGCCGTCCTGTAGAACAAGTACTTGATCGTCGCCTGCATCTGCAACGGGTTTATTATTTATCTCACCGCCGAATTCGTATGCTCCCGCATCGGGCATGCTGTCCCTGAGAGCTCCCATGATGTCATTTTCAGGAGCGTATTCGGGATAGGCAAAGCCTATTGCTTCTGAACCTTCTGCAAGTGAGAAAGAGTCACCAAGATCAACGTTGTGATACCAGTTATTGGGTCTGTAGTAGGCGTATTGATTAAAAAGATCGCCGCCTTTAAATATGACGCCAGAAGTTCTGAATTCCGCCGGTTCGCTGTCGTTGGTGCAATAGACCTTATTGCCCGGCATATAGGTATCTATCCATGCTTGTCCTCGCCATGCACCGCCTGAGAGATAAGCGTAAATAAGGTTTCCTTTGGCGCTGATACCGCCTGTGTGGATAGGCCAGTCGACATATCCGACGAAGATGTTATTGCATATTTCAATGGTGCTTGTGTCGCATTGAGTAGCGTATTTATCCAGGTGCAAGGCATTCTGGTAGTAGTAGGCTCCTGATGAAGAATCCATATGACTTCCGGTGACTGTATTGTTGTTGAATGCAAAGTTGCTACCTACATCGTCAAATCGGCAGACATAATATCTGCTTCTTGCATCATACATGAGGTTATTTTCAAATCTCATGTTCCTGTAGCCGTGGTCTGGAAAGATGTATCTATAAGTTGTGATCATGGTTGAACCGGCATAGGCTCTTATGATGTTGTTTCTTGCGGTGATGTTTTCACTTCTTAAACTCAAACCCGAACCGTGCAGAGATTCGCTGCGGTCGTAAACGTCAACGGCTCGTTGAGTGTGGATATAGTTATTATCTATATAGAGAGTATTTCCGTGGGTGTCACCTTCGAGTTTTATACAACTTGCTCCGAAGTCATGAAGATGGTTTCCTCTTATGACCATTCCACCGTAAGTGGGGCCTTTTATCATGATGCCGCGGGCAGTGTCGTGACAGTGGTTGTTTTCTATAATAATGTTATTCAATCCCGGTCCGCCGTAATCACCCATGAGAATAGAATATGCGTTAGAACTTCCCTCCCAGTCGGTTAGAGGGGGACCGTTGATCTCGGAGTTTGATATCTTGATGTAGCCGCCGGAATAGATGTATACACAATTATAACTCATGCCGACGTCGCTGGAATCAATGTGGACATTGTCTAAAGTAACATATCTGTTTACCGTTCCAGAGAAAGATAAGTTATTTAATACCGGTCGTTCTTTTCCCGGTAATTTTGTGAAGAAAATGCCATCATCCCAGCTTTGCCTTCCGTTATTTGAGGATCGATTGATTGAGACGTTTCCATAGTTTCCAGGCTGGAGATAGACAGTTGAGCCGTTGGCTGCATTAGCTTCGGCATATGATATGGATCTCCAGGGAGATTGCTGGGTTCCCGGATTGCTGTCGCTTCCTGATGAAGGGTCTACGTAATAAGTACCGCTGTAGGAAAGCGATGTTATTGACAGAATTAAAATTATAAGTAAAGATCTTTTCATTTTTATAAAACATTTTGCGAAATTCCCTTTTCCACTATTTTTAGAATAGTTCTTACACTCCATTTTTATCATTTTTTATGCTCCTAATAGAATAATAAAAAAGTTCTTATAGAACAATATAATCCTTTGTACTTTTTTGAATTGCTTGTGACAGGTTTGAGCCCGTCCATCTTTTCGTCAAGTTTAGAAAAGATTGTGTAGTTTTTAAATGTTCGAAAAAAAGCCTCCTCCGAATTTTAGAGTCTCTTTTATAAACATAAATTTAAAAAACTTTTACAGCAGCTCTTAAAAACCGCTCTAACAGGATTGATAGCAGGGTTATATAATATTGCAAAGGTAAAACAAAATTAAAATTTTTATTTTTTAAAATATTTCGGTTTATATAAATACTCTTTAAACTTTTAAGATAATACAAAAGTAGTAGTCCTTTTGCACCCTATGCTTTTTAACAAAAACCCTAAGTTCTTGTAAGAGCTTATGCTTATATCTTTATAGTCTTTACCCCTGATTTACTTGATTCCTTGTTACGTTAAAATATGAGCAGATGTTTGGAGAGCCTAAGTAAAATTAAAAAAAATTCTGCATCTATGATATGAATAACCTTAATGAGTAATTAAAAAATATTAATTTAAAAAGACTAAATTTAATAATAGGGAGGTTACGAGGATGTCTTTTTTCCGCAAAGACACCAGGTTTTTCTGGTTCAATTTACTGGGATCACTTCTAATATTATTTGCTTCAGGTTTCTTTTACAGGGTATTCAATAGTAAATTGCAGCGTGCAGTAGCGAAGCCGGTTAATCTGAAATATTCTTTGAATTTATTTCCACTTAAGATTTACGGCTGGAGAGGATATGAAATACCCCTTCCCTCTGAAATAATAAAAATTACAGGTACAGACGATCACCTTAACCGTTTTTATTGTAATAAATCCAAAAAAATGTGGGTTAATTTTTACGCAGCTTTTTCTGGAAGACCCAGAAGTATGCTGGGACATCGACCTGGAGTCTGTTACCCGGCTCACGGCTGGGAAAATGGAGGGGTGAAAAAAATAGAATTCGAAAATCGCTATGGAAAAGTTATCCCGTGCCTTCTGCACCGCTTTCACAAACCTGGAGGGAGAAAAATATTTGTACTTAACTTTTACATAATAAATGGAAAGGTATGCAGCAGTGAAGAGGGTTTTTCAGGTCTGGGTTGGAGAACACCCAATATTGAAGGTGACGCTGCTCAATATGTATGCCAGGTTCAGTTAAGATCGGATTACGAAAATTCAGTGATCATAGCGGCGAAGGATCTTTCCGAGGAGTTAATAGAGTTTTTAAGGAATCAGGAAGACAGGGATGGTGTTTCCAGAAATAAATTATCAGAAAATCAAAATATTAATCAGTAAAAAATTATTAAGGTGGAAAAGAAATTTTATTGTAACCGACGGGGACGAAGTCTATCAGGAGTTAGTGGATTATGACAAAAATCACTGTAGGAATGCCGGTATATAACGGTGAGGAATTTATCAGGGAAGCGATTGAATCAATATTGTTCCAGAATTACGAAGACTTCGAATTGCTGATATCTGATAATGCTTCAACTGACAATACGGAAAAAATATGCCGCGAATATGAAAAGGCTGACAGGAGGGTGAAATATTTCAGAAATTCAGAGAATAAGGGGGCGTCATTCAATTACAATCTTGTTTTTGAGCTATCAACGTCACCTTATTTTAAATGGGCGGCCCATGATGATATCTGCAGGCAAGGTTTTCTGAAAAGCTGTATTGAATTATTCGAAGGATCTGATGATGATACAGTGGTTTGTTATCCTTCTGCAGAGATAATAGCTGCTGACGGTATGGTAAGAAAGGTTAAATTCACCGATCTGGATATAAATCAAAAAAGTTCTGGCCAAAGACTGAAATATCTCATTCTTAACCTGAAAGAATGTAATATGGTTCACGGACTTATTCGGAAAAGTGCCCTGGAGAAAACCAGGCTGATAGGAAGTTTTTTTGCTTCCGATGTCATTTTACTGATAGAACTTGCTCTTCAGGGAAAGATCAGACGAATCGATGAAAAGCTGTTTTGCAGGAGGATCCACCCCGGTAACTCCAGAAAAGCCAACCGCAGTTATGAAGAAGTTGCAGTATGGTTCGATCCTAAAAACCGCGGAAAGGTTTTCATGCCTCTGTGTCAGCTCCAGGTTGAAATGATCAGATCTATTTTAAATAGTGACATTTCTTTAAAACAAAAAGGCAGATGTCTGGAAGTTGCATTATTTTACTGGCAGAAGAGGTATTGGCGACATATGGGGGGGGAGCTAAAACTGGCGATAAAAGATGTCTTCAGGAAGAATATTTTAAAAGATGATTGTCAGGTAAATTGGTGATGTCAGATAAAAATAAAGGCAGATTGTTGAAAAATGCGGTGAGCAACTGGGTTCCCTTGATGATAAACATGGTCTTGGGTTTTGTAGTAACGCCTATGCTGATAAATCATCTGGGTAAGGACAGATACGGAGTATGGATGCTGGTTGTTTCTTTTATAGGTTATTACGGCCTTTTGCGTTTCGGGATAAGCTCCGGTGTAATGAGGTATGTGCCTTATTATTCAGGAAGAGAGCAGAAAAAACAAGCCAATGAAATAATAAATACTTCACTAGCAGTTTTTACATTAGTAGGACTGATCATAGTTTTTATATCTTTTCTGGGAGCGAAATCCATAGCTGACTTTTACGGAGGAGGACGAGAGTTCGTAATTCTAGTCAGAGTTCTGGGACTTGCAGCAGCTTTTGAGTGTCCGATGAGGATATTGGATGCATGCCTGAGAGCTCATGAAAAATGGGTAAAGGCAAATTTGGTGACAGTTTCAACAGCTATATCCCGAACAGGTGGATTAATGCTTTGTGTTGTCCTGAGTACAGGGCTTACTTCTATGAGTTTTGTAGTTTTAGGGGTGACGCTTCTATCGGTCTTTTTGATGCTTTTGTTTGTTAAGATGTATTGCAAGGATGTTATATTCAGTTTTAATTTAATTAAGCCAGCCCATTTAAAAAGTCTTCTTTCGTTCGGGTTTTTGACGACAGTAATTACTCTTGTTACTACCATGAGATTTCATGGGCATAAATTAATAATCGGTAAAGTTATATCTCTTGAAGCGGTGGGAATTTATGCAGTAGCGGTACTTTTATTAAAGAACCTAAAAGCCCTTGTTGTAGCTCCCAACCGTGTTTTCTGGCCCAGGTTTTCTTTTCTTCACGGTGGAAACAAAAGAGATAAACTGGTGGAGCTTTTCGGCAGAGGAATCCACGTTAATGCTGTCTTTTCCTCAATGGTGTGTATGTTCATCATGCTGGCTGGGATCCCTTTTATCAAGCTGTGGGTCGGGGAAGGTTTTGAGTCTGTTTATACTGCTTTTTTGATACTTGGGGTTGCATCACTCGTAGAAAATACTTTTGTAGTGACAGGATCTTTTATGGCGGTGACCGGTTACCAGAATATTCATGCGATTTTCAGTGTGATAGAAGGTATTGTAGGACTGGCCCTTTATATCATTTTAGGGATCAAATTCGGTTTGACAGGTATAGCAGTAGGAACCTTGCTTGCGGTTGGTTTTATAAGAGGATTTGCCTGTCCCTATTTTATTTGCAGAAAATATGATCTCAAACTTCATTCGGTCTATCGGAAATCAATACTTAGGCCTTGGCTGGTATTACTGATGTTTGTAATCACCGGATTTTATCTGGGAGTTTCCGACTGGATGACAAGTTGGATGAGTTTTTTTGGGTACTCAATTCTGCTTGGTGTTTTTTATCTCGCCGGCATTTATGTTTTCGGTATGGATAAAGAAAGCAGGGATATATTAAATGATAAGGTTTACGAGTTAATCCAGAATTTTGTAAATAAACCGGTCGATAAGAAAGAATCAATTCCTGAAGTTAAGGAACCTGTAGAAATAATTTACTCTGGAACTAAGGCAAAATAAGAAGGGGAATGATGTTATCAGTTTCAATTATTTTCATAACTCATAATCGCATTGAGTATACAAAGAAATCTTTGGCGGCACTATTAAAGAATGATGAAGATTTTCATCTGCATATATGGGATAACGGTTCGGATGACGGGACGGTTGAATATCTTTCGGAAATCGAGGATCCGAGGATAAGATCGAAAGTTTTCAGAGAAGAAAATGAGGGACAAACGATTCCTTTGAATAAGATATGGAGTTTTTCAAAGTCAGACCTGATGGGCAAAGTGGACAATGACTGTCTTATGCCTGATGGTTGGTTAAGTGTCTTTTCAAAAGCACATGAGGATATAGAGAATTTGGGAGCCGTTGCCTGCTGGCACTATCATCTGGAAGATTTCGACTATGATCTAGCAAAAAACAAAATATTCAAATATGGAGATCACAGCATTTTGCGTAATGCATGGGTTGGAGGTACGGGGTTTCTTATAAAAAGGGACAGTTTTGAAAGAGTTGGGCCTATTCGTAGAAATTCTTTAACTAAGTATTGGATTAAGATGGCATCCAAAGGTTACATAAATGGTTTTTATTACCCGCTTCTACACCAGGAGCACATGGATGATCCCAGGTCAGAATACACACTTTTAAAAGATGACAGTAATATTGAAAAGTATCTTCCCGTGACGGCAAAAAATTTCGGAGTGTCAAGTGTAGATCAGTGGATGGAATTTCTAAAAAAAGATGCAAAATATATTCAGAAGGCTAGTTATGATCCTGGAGAATATGCAGGTATGAAAGCAAAAGCAAAGAGGCTTTATTCTAAGGTCTTGCAGAGGCAGGGGAAATGAAGAGGGTAATTACAAAATTGCTGTATAAATTATATTCGATTAAAAAGAAAAGGGTAAGGCAGTTTGTGCTTTACCTGTTGCCGAAACTCGAAAATGGGGAACTTTTATCTGGAACTTTGAGAGCGATTTTCAGAGATTATCATAAAGTTAAGATCGGCAAGTACAGTTATGGCTGGTTCAGGCCTGAGAGAATATCACCAAATACTGTAATTGGCAGTTATTGTTCCATTGGTCCCGGAGTTTGTTTTCTGCCGCAGAATCATCCGCTTACCTTTAAATCGACACATCCGTATTTTTATAATCCGATCTACGGAAAGGTCGGAAAAAAATTCGCTCCGGAAAAAAGGTTAGTAGTCGGAAATGATGTTTGGATAGGACAGAATGCACTCATATTGCCCCAGGTAAGAAGGATAGGTGATGGTGTCGTTATCGGTGCAGGTGCGGTAGTGACAAAAGACGTTCCGGATTATGCAGTGGTTGCGGGGAATCCTGCAAGAATTATCAAGTACCGTTTCTCAAGATCAGGTATAGAAAAGTTAAAAAAGGAGCGGTGGTGGGAAAAGGATTTTGAAGAACTGGAGATGGAAGATTTTACAGGGCCTTTCGAGAAGGTTCCTGCATGGAATCATTTAGAAACTGTATCTAAGAGAGTATAAATGGTTGAAGAACCGACAATTTACGGGCCGACTATAGCGATCACTATATTTCTCTGCGGGTTGCTTTTTATGATCCCCAGAAAATATTTTCTGATGCCTTTTATAGTTGCAGCATGCTTTGTTCCTGCAGATCAGCGAGTGCTAATAATGCAGCTTGATTTTACTCCGCTGAGGATCCTGGTGTTAGTAGGATTCTCAAAGATGTTTCTGGAGTCAGGTTTCAAGATAGAATTCAATCGGTTCGATAAGCTTCTGATCGTATGGGCTCTGGTCGGTGCAATGGTCTATATAGTTCAATGGAAACAGATGGGGGCAGTGATCAACAGGAGCGGTTTTTTGTTCGATGTACTCGGACTTTATTTTATTTTCCGTGCCAGTATTCAAAGTTGGAATGATATCTGTCTGAATCTGAAGATATTCGGAGTATGTGCATTTTTTATGACGGTGCTTGTAGGGATAGAATGGTCAACCGGTCAGAATCCATTTGAGAAACTGGGAAGTGTGGCCACAATAGTCAGAGAAGGTAACTTTCGCTGCCAGGCATCATTTCCGCATTCTATAATGATGGGGTTGTTCTGGGGCAATCTTGTGCCGCTTTTCGTTGGGCTGGCAATAATTGAAAAGCAGAAATTATTTTACGCTTTATCTGCATTTGCGTGTCTTTTTATCGTAACGAGTTCTGCATCAAGCACTCCTATTTTAGTGACGGCAGGGGTTTTATGTGCATTGGTGGTTTATAAACTTAGAAATCTGACCAGGTTGGCTTTTCTGTGTTTCGTTTTCATACTGGCTGCTCTTCATGTGGTAATGAGGGCTCCGGTCTGGCACCTTCTTGCGAGAATAAATGTTATAGGCGGTTCGACGGGTTGGCATCGGTATAAGCTGATCAATCTTGCAGTAGAGAATTTCAGGGAATGGGCATTACTCGGCACTAAAACGACTGAACACTGGGGAACAGGACTTTATGATATTACTAACCAGTATATTCTTGTTGGTGTAAGAGGAGGGTTTATCACTTTGATACTTTTTGTGGCTCTGTTGTTGATGGGTTTTTCAAATATCCTTTACGTTTCTTTAAACAGTACCAGCAAAGACATCCGAATATTCAGCTGGTGTATTTTTGTAGCGATGCTGGGGCATTGTGTTGGATTTCTGGGAGTCTCTTATTTCGGGCAGACGACATTGCTTTGGTACCTGATGCTGGCTGTGACAGGATTTATCACGCAGCATAAGAATTATCTTCAGGAAGGTCTGGAGAGGGAAAGCAAAAATAATCGAGTAAGAAGAGTGGAGAATACTTTACAGGGAGCGTTGAATGGTTGATGTATCGGTAATTATTGTAAGCTGGAATACAAGAGATATTTTAAAGCAGTGCCTAGAATCTTTATATAAAGAGACAGAAGGATTGCGGTATGAAGTTATTGTTGTAGATAATCATTCAAGTGATGGCACAGTAAGAATGATAAGAAAAGAATTTCCGGATGTGAGGTTGATAAAAAATCCAGAGAACCGGGGATTTGCCGCAGCCAATAACCAGGGGATCCAAGCTTCAAAGGGTGAATTTCTGCTTCTGCTTAACAGCGATACGATCATACTGAATAATGCCGTAAAGAAGGTATTTGATTTTGCTTGTGAGCAGGAGGGTGCAGCAGCGACAGGGTGTCGGGTTTTGAATAAAAACAGAACACTTCAAAGGAACTGCTTTATGTTCCCTTCTGTTTTGAATATGTTTTTGTCGACTACTTATTTATATAAATTATTCCCGGAAAACAGATTTTTCGGCAGGGAACAGATGACATGGTGGGATATGGAAAATAAAAAGAGGGTAGATGTGGTGACGGGCTGTTTTATACTTGTGAGAAATGCTGCTGTAAGAGAAGTAGGAAGTCTCGATGAGAGATTTTTTATGTACGCCGAGGAGACCGACTGGTGTTACCGATTTAAAAAGTCCGGGTGGGAGGTTTATTATACACCTGATGCCGAGATAATCCACTTGGGCGGCCAAAGCAGCAAAAAAGTCAGGGAAAAGATGATCATCCAATTGCGATTGAGCCTCCTTGATTTTATGAAGAAACATCATTCCGGTCTGGAGTATAGAGCAGCCTGTTTTCTTGTTTTCATGTTCTTTGTATTGAGAGTGCCTTACTGGAGTTTAAAAGGGTTGATGTCATCCGATGCAATTTTCTGCAGGCAGCGAAAGAAGGCATATTTAACGGCGTGTCTTTATTTATTATTTCCGGGCAAATTTAAATTAGGATGATTCAGAAATGAATTACAGAATTGCAAAAAATGGTTTCAAGCATTTAATCGCCAAACGTTTTACAGGTCCCTTCTGGTATCGAAGAAGTTTTTTACGAAAGACAGAGTGGATGAGTCAAAAAAAACTGGAACAGATACAGTTGAAGTACTTGAAGAGACTTGTCAGGTATTGTTATCAGAATGTGCCTTACTACCGGATGCTGATGGATAAATATAATATCTATCCTGATGATATACAGCAATTATGCGATATTAAACTTTTTCCTTTGCTCACGAAATCTAAGGTACTTGCTGCCGGTTCGAATATAGTTTCAAAAAAGATCCCGGAATTTTTGATGACAGAAGGGCTTACCGGCGGGACTACCGGCTCACCGCTTAAGATAAAAAGAGACTTGTTTGCGGTCGGAAATGAACATGCCTTTGTCAGAAGGCAGTGGGACTGGGCAGGTTTAAAACTTAAAGACAGAACTGCTTATTTATCGGGGCGTGTAGTAAGTGACGGTTCCAGCGATGATTCGCAACTTTATGCTTATGATCCTTTTATGAAAGAATTGATCCTTTCCACTTATCATCTGTCAAAAGAGAATGCAAAAAAATATCTTAAAGCCATGGATAAATATGATGTAAAGGCAATAGTGGGTTATACATCTTCGATAAGTTTTCTGGCGAAATGCTGCAGGGAGATGGGTTTTAATATTCAACTTAAGGCTGCTTTAACTACTTCGGAAGTTTTAAGCGAAGAAATGGAAGAGAATATAACTAAGGGATTTAATTGCAGGGTGTTCGATTTTTACGGTGCGGCAGAGAGAGTCTGTTATATTTTTACCTGTGAAAGAGGTTCTTATCATTTGATACCGGAATACGGTTTAACAGAATTCATTACAGTTGACGGCCAGGATAGAAAATTGCGTAAAATAGTTGCAACAGGTTTCTGGAATCATGCTACACCATTGATACGTTACGATACCGGTGATCTTGTGAAACTTTCAGATAATAAATGCTCTTGCGGAAGAGAGTTTCAGAAAATTGAGAGAGTGATAGGCAGGACCGGCGATATGATTAAAACTCCCAGTGGTAAAGTCCTGGGTCCTACTTTACTTGCCCGTGTCATTAAGCATGCTGAAAATATTCTTGAATCTCAGGTCATACAGAATTCAGAGGATCATGTGATAATACCGTTTGTGGCATCGGAAAATTTCAGCCAGCATGATTATATAAATTTCAGAAATTATGTAGTCAGGAATATGCCTTCTGATCTTAAGGTCGATATTCAGAGAGTTGAGAAGATCGATCGAACTGAATCAGGAAAGTTAAAATTTATTGTATCGCAGGTTTAAAATGAAATTAAAAAATGAATGCATCCTGTGTTTCGGCCCTTCAGACTGGTGGTCGATGAATCCTAGTTGTGCAATGCATATAATGAGATATTTATCCAGATATAACCAAGTGATTTATGTAAATCCTTTCAGCTCTGATATTTTTGGAATGAAGAATAAAAAGGGTTTGGGAAAAAGGATACTTCGCAAGATAAAAAGTCTGCTCAAGTTTTACGGGAAACCTTCAAGAAATTTAAGAGTTTTGAGTCCGATATTTATACCTGTCCAGGGCAGAAAGTTTTTCGATCATTTGAATGATGTTTTTGTGAGGTTTCAGTTGAAATTAGTGATGAAATTGGCGGGTTTTGAAAAACCTGTTCTATGGTTAGAGAATGTGAGAGCATCGGATTTCATAGATATGAAGAAATGGGAACTGGTGGTTTATCATGTGTCAGATAAGTTCGATCACAGCTCTTACTGTAAAAATACCGAAGGTCTTACAACAAGAGACAGAAAAGTGACAGCCTGTAGTGATGTGATAATATGTGTTTCGAATGAGTTGTATCAATGGAAAAAGAAAAGCTGCAAAGAGGTTTATTATCTTCCTCACGGAGTGGATTTTGAGAAATTTTTCTATGTTGCCGATGTTGATAAGTCACTGAGAAAAATTGCATCTCTGGATCATCCTGTTGTGGGATATTTCGGGACACTGACTCATAACAATGATATCGAATTGCTGGAATATTGTGCCGGAAATCTGCCTCATGTTAATTTTGTATTTGCAGGTCAGGTAACAACCGGGGATTACAGCAGATTGAAACGCATGAAAAATACCTTTTTCACCGGGAGGCTTCCTTACAGGAAAATTCCGCAGCTATGTTCTCTTTTCGATGTATGTATTCTGCCGTGGAAGATGACGGAATGGATAAAGCATTGCAATCCTTTGAAGCTCTTTGAGTATATGGCATCTGGGAAGCCAATCGTTTCTGTGCCGATCCGGGAGGTGGCGACATTTTATTCAGATATAGTAAGTGTTGCAGATAATAAGGAAGATTTTCTCAGGTGCATACTGTTTGAACTGGAATATGACACTGAAAACAGGAGGCAAAAACGGATTGAAATAGCAAATAGAAACTCATGGTCAAGGCATATAGATAAACTTTCAGGTCTGCTTAAAGAGAAGATCGAGAAACAGAAAGAGAAACATTATGTTGAAATGTAAATTAGCATTTGTCGGTGATGTGATGCTGGGTGACTCTTTTTATACATTGGGTCGTGGAGTTTCTTCCAGTTTAAAGAAATTCGGGGAGGATTTTCTCGGAGCCGGCATTGTAAATTTGTTGAAAGAACACGATGTTGTTTTTTGCAATCTGGAAAGTCCCGCATCGGAGGTCGGAAAGAAAAAGACGAGTTTGCGCAGAATGCACATGAGGGCAGAAAGATCTGCGGTTAAATACCTTAAAAAATGGGGCTTTAATGTAGTCAACCTTGCGAATAATCATATTTTTGAGCAGGGAACTGATGCGGCATTCGATACGGTAGAGAACTTAAAAGAACAGCACATAGATATCATAGGAGCGGGCATTCGAAATACATTTACCGGAGAAGCAGAACCGCTTGAAATGCATATCCGTGGAACAAATATCTGTTTGGTGGGTTTGTGTCTGCTGGATGAAAAGTATTCTTATTCAGGTGGTATGAATCTGGAAAAAACAAAAAGCATATTAAATTCTAACACAAATAAATTGAATATTGTATCGCTTCATTGGGGGCATGAATTGATGGATAGACCGACAGCCAGGCAGATAGATATGGCTGAAGAATTAATAAATGCAGGTGCTAAAATGATCATAGGACATCACCCTCATGTGTTGCAGGGTTTGGATGCTTCAAAAGATAGAATTATTGCTTACAGCCTGGGTAATTTTATATTCAACGGCTTTGTCAAGGATACTAAGTGGTCATGTATTTTAAGCGTCGAAGTTAATGAAGATCTTTCACTGGTGTATGAACTTTATCCTGTTGTGTCTTCAAAGGATTATCGCCCCCTTCTTGCCACAGGATCTTTGAAGAAAAAGTTACTTGCTGAAATTAATCGGCGGTCTGAATTACTGAAAATAAGCCAGGAAAAAAGTGCTTATCAAAAGGAATATACTAATAAAATATCTGCAATGAGAAAAAAGCTTTATTTGAAGATGGCAGGGAATATGTTCTTTATGTCGCCGGTATTCTGGCCTCAGTTTTTTTTCAGATTTATTCAGAGGAGGACCGGGACATGGTGAATAAAAATAAAGTTTGTATGGCGGCTTCTTCGGGTGGACATCTGACGCAGATTCTGAAAGTGACGGATTGTTTTGAGAATTATGAAAAAATATTAGTCACCACATCGGAGGTGGTAAAAGATAAGTTGCTTGAGATCGGTGATGTGTATTGTATAGGTGAAAGCAACCATGATCATCCCATTAAGTGCCTGAAAGTTATGATCCATTGCCTGAAGATATTAATCAAAGAAAGGCCGGGGATAATTATAAGTACCGGAGCAGCGGGCGGTTGTATGATGTGTTTATTAGGTAAGGTTTGCGGTGCCAAGGTTATCTGGATCGACAGTATAACGAATGTAAAGAGACTTTCACTTTCCGGGAGGATTGTGAGGAATTTTGCTGATCTTTTTCTGGTACAGTGGCCTGAATTGTCTGAAAAATATAAAAGAACGGAATATGCGGGTTGTTTGGTATGATTTTTTTAACGGTAGGAACCCAGTTTCCATTTGACAGGCTTTTAAGGGCAGTTGATGAAGCAGTAGAAAGGGGACTTATTACCGATGATGTCATTGCCCAGGCAGGCAAGCACAGTTATCAGCCGGTGAGTTTTCCTGCAGCGGTCAGTATTTCAAAGGAAAAGTTCGATGAAGTGATGGAAAATTGTGATGCGGTAATAAGTCACGCTGGTATGGGCAATATAACAGCAGCACTTGAAAACGAAAAGCCCCTTCTTGTGATGCCCAGGCGCAGAAAATTCGGAGAAGTGGTAAATGACCACCAGGTTTCGATAGCAGAGGAATTCGAAAAAAAAGGTTATTTACTTGCGGCAAAAGACAGTGACCAATTTTATAAACAGGTTGCTAAACTTAAATCCTTTAAACCCAGAATACGGGTGTCAGATGCCGAAGGGATCAAGCTTCGCATAAATTATTTTATTAATTCAATAAGTCACAAAATTTGAAATGAATGATATGGAAAGAAAAATAAAAGTATTAATATTGGCAGGAGGCAGGGATTTCGGCAGATGCCCGGTTGCGACCGAAATGCCTTATGCTTTCTGGCCGGTAGCAGATAAAACAATTCTTGAAAATCTTGTAGGGCAAATAAAAAAACAGGGTATCAACGAAGTGGAGATTTACTTCAATGACGAAGAAAAAATTATTCAGCCTCTACTTTCTGATTTTGAATTAAATGGTGTAAATGTAAATTATGACACTTTCGCTTTGGGAAGCGGAGGATGTCTAAAACATTGTTTAAAAAAACGGAAATGTGACTTGTTGATAGTTATGGATGTCAAGATCTTTTACCTGCCTGACTTAAGCTACCTCATTGAAAAAGCTTTGAATTCTTCGAATCCTATGTCTATCGGTGTATTCAAAAGCGAGGTTTCTGAAGATTATATTTACTTGTGCAAACCATCGGTAATGGATTTTATAAAAACTGATGGATACTATGATATTAAGGAGGAGGTTATAAGGGAAATTACGGGTGAGGGTAAAAATATAGATCTTTTTTTCAGCATAGAAGGGATGCCCAGTTTTAAGGACAGAAAAAGTTACCTTGATTCGTATGTTAAATATTTCTCAAGATTTCCGCAAAAAGCAGGATTTCAAAAGTTAGGGGATGATGTTTATGCAGCTAAGGATTGTAAAATCAGCTCTTCCTGTAAATTACTCGGGCCTTTATTTATCGGTGAAAAAGTTGAAATTGGAGAAGATTCAGTTATCTCTGGACCTGCTGTGATCGGTAATGACTGCATTATAGAACATGGCGTATTATTAAAAAATTCCCAGATTTGGGACAAGAGTAGAATTGGTGCTGAAAGTGAATTAACAGATGCACTGATAGACACTAATGTTAATTTGTTCAATAGAAGTGTGGTTGCTGATACTGCAATATCAAACAAAAGAAGTGGTTTTTTAAGAAAATTAAAGTCAGGTTCAAACAGGAACGTCAAGGTTAGGCCTAAAGAATGCGTACCGGTTACTGTGGAAGGCAGGCTTAAAAACCGAAAGCCTTTGATGGGCCTGGCTGGTTTGATGGCAGGAGGAATCTTTTATTCATTTTGGCCTCAGATCAAAAACTTGTGGGAATTCTGGAATAAAAGTGACGAGTATTCCATCGGCATGCTTGTTCCGATAGTTGCGCTTTATGTAATATGGAACAAGAGGAAATACCTTTTAAATACGAAGATTAGGCCTGCGATCTCAGGACTTTTGCTGTTAATATTTTCGCAGGCTGTAAGGTATTTCGGGACTTATTTTATGTATGGCTCGCTTGAAAGATACTCCATACTGCTTTCCTTTATGGGGTTGGTTTTGTGTATCTTCGGCTGGGAGTTTTTCAAGAAATTGCTGCCCCTTTTTGCATTCATGTTTTTGATGTTTCCACTGCCCAGATCATTGCACAATTCAATTTTAATACCTTTGCAGAATATCGCTACAGATTCCTCTGTATTTTTACTTCAGCTTTGCAGTTTAGAGGCATGGTCTGAGGGGAATATTATCAACATCTCGGGCAGGACGGTTGCAGTTGTCGAGGCTTGCAACGGTCTAAGGATGGTAATGTCATTTTTTGTAATAACCGGGCTGGTGGTTTTGATAGTTAATAAAAGCAAATTTGAGAAAATGTTACTGATTCTTTCGAGCATTCCGATCGCACTTTTATGCAACACCCTTAGACTGAGTTTTACCTCTGCAGCTCTGGTTTATCTTGAAGGGCCGGACTGGGAAGCATTATTTCATGATTTTGGAGGCTACCTGATGATGCCGGTTGCCTTTTTGCTGGTGATAGCGGAGCTAAAGGTATTCGATAAAATAATAATTGATGAGAATAAGGGAATATCAGGAAAAATAATCGTTAATTCTGTTTAGAAAATTTATGGAGTTGGAAAATGAATGAGATAGAAAGATATCAAAATCAGACTATAGTTTCTGAGGTGCCGGTTTCAGGCAATAATGGAGATAATCAGATCAATGAGGGTAATATTATAAAGTCTGTCTTACGCAGATGGAAACTTGTGATGCTGGTATTTCTGATTATCTGCTGCATAGGGATTCCGATAGCATGGTTATCGATCGCGCCAAGCTATCAGGCGACCGCGGCGATAAGAGTTGCACCTGTAATACCGAATCTTCTTTACGGCGGTGAAGATGCGATTCCTATGTATAAGAATTTCATGTTTACACAGGCAGAACTTATGAGCAGTGACATAGTTCTTCAGAGAGTGGCAGATGATCTTATCGAAAAACAGATTTTATTTAACGAAGAGCCTAACGGCTTTTATGCAAGTTTTAAAAGCAAGTTAAGTAATTCACCTCCGAAAACTCCTATTGCAGTGTTAAGGTCTGCTGTCAAGAATGAAACCATAACTATCGTACCTGAAGATAATTCTGAATTGATAAAGATCACAATGAATGGGACAAATCCGGATACCATATCGGAGACGGTTAATTCTTTTGTGCGTGCTTATATGGCGGTTGTAGTATCAGAAGAGGCAAAGGGTGGCGATCAGAAACTTGCGGTTCTGCAGAATGAAAAACGAACTCTGGCCTCTAAAATAGAAAGGCAAAGTAATTCCATCCGCGAAATGGCAGAAGAATTTGGAACCGAATCTCTTACAGGTCGACACCAGATGATGCTTAAACGTGTAGGTTCACTGCAGGAGAAATTGACCGAGTTTGAAATGAGAAAGATCGGGCTGCAGGTAGAGGAAAAGCTCCTGGAAAATTCCAGGGAAAATAAACTGGATCCCAAGGATATGATGAGAATGCGCCATGACTTTATTAATTCCGATCTAATGGTCCAGACCCTTACAGAAAATATTGCAGAGATGGAACAGCAGTTAATAACCGCAAAGCAAAACCTGGCTCCGACCAATCCGGATTTAAAGCGAAAAGAAAAGTTGATTGCGGAAATGGAAACAAGGCTTGATGAAAAAAGGGAGGAGGTGGGGAAGAATTTTGATGAAATGGTTGCAAAGCAGATGGAGCAGACGGAAAAAAGTAAGCTTAATTCAGTTAAGACAGAACTTGATCAGATAGCTGCTCATGAGGCACATCTTAAGACTTTACTTGCAAAAGAGGACAAGGATACCATCAGTCTGGGTAGAAAACAGCTTGCAATTCAGGATATGCAGGAGAAACTTGAACTGACAAAGGATCTTTATGACACAGTGAGGAGACGAATACAGGAACTGGAAATGGAAAGAAAAAGGCCGGCGAGGATTTCTGTCGCATACTATGCAAATACATTTCCTGGTACAGACCAGCGTTATAAATTTCTTGCTGCTATCGTTTTTGGTGCAGGAGGGCTCGGAGTTTTGGCAGGATTATTGAAAGACAGAATGGATATGAGCCTGAATACACCGGATGATGTTTCTAAGTTTGTGGGAAGCAAGATAATAGGAACAACTACCAGCACCTCGAACATAAAGAAGTCACTTATTTCTCAGCAGATAGATGATGATTATCAAACGATATTTGCAAATCTCGGATTGATGAACGGTGAAGGTATTCCTAAGTCTTTTGTTATAACAAGTCCCGGGGCAAAGGAAGGGAAGACGACGCTTGCAATTAATCTTTCAACTAAAATTGCACGGACAGGCAGAAAAGTCCTTCTTATTGACGGTGATTTGAGAAAACCAGATATAGCACACCTGCTTAAACTTCAATATTCTGTGAATTCGTTAAAGGAAGTAATAAGAGGCAGAAAGCCGGAGGACGTAATCTGTGCAACTTCAATTTCCGGGCTGGATGTGTTACCGTCACTTCATTGCAGCAGAGCTAATATTTGCAGTTTACTTACTCAGGCGGGAACAAGAAAACTTATCGATTATTTTGTTAATAAATATGACCATGTGATCATAGATTCACCCCCGATCCTTGCTGTTCCTGATGGACTGCTTTGGGCAAAAATGACAGATGCAGTGGTTTTGACAAGTTTTGCCGGTTATACAGAAGTGCCTGATCTAAAAGAAGCCATGTCTCGGCTAAAAGATATCAATGTCAAAGTACTGGGTACCGTTCTTAACAATGTAAAACAGGAAAGCAGTTATTATCGGTATGGTTACGGTTATATGGCAGATATTTCATCAAGCAGGAAAAAACATTCCAGGAACCGAAATAACAACTTGGTTCTTTCTGTAAAACGAAGAAACACCAAATCTAAAAAATAATGTTTTCAGAAATAATTATATTTTCGAATTTAGAAAAAAACGGGGTTTTATCGGCTTACATGGATAATGGCCTGTTCGGGGGGTTAATCTTTGAGGGATATAAACTTATAAGGAAAAAGTTAGACTTCGGTGATCAAATATTTCTGATCGACAGGGAATTAAGAAAAAATACTATCGCCCGGAAAAATATATATCACTATAGCGAAAATATAAATTTGCGATTCTGCGATATTAAAAATTCAGGAACTCAATGGGTGATGATAGAAAGAGGTGATCATTTTGCAGAATTTGACGGCCGGGTTTTTGAAATGTTGCCTTTCGATTCAAGCTTATCAGTAATTGCTTTAAATATTAATGATTCGTTTTCAGGTTATAAGGAAATGATGAAGATGACGACATTTTCATCAGTGGGAGGTTTTTCAAGGAGTTATAAAACAAGGTTAATCCCTTGTGAAAGGCAAAGAGGGCTTCCTGATATCTTTTTTGTAAGACTAACTGATTTAAATGCTTTTGCAAGAAAGTATCTAGGAAGTAAGATTTTTTCAGAAACTAATATTGAGGGACTGGAATCCTTTTATACTTCAGGCAAAAGATATGATCTTGATACTAATTTCGGTTTATACGGATTTCTTATAAATTCAGCAGATTCGATTAATCCATTTGATTCTGATGTTTATAAAAGCTTCCATTGGACAAGAAACCCTTTTAGTGAAATTTCTTCGAATGCGAGAATTTACGGTAATGTTTACCTTGGCAAAAATGTCAGAATTAAAGACAAAACAACGATCCTGGGACCTGCAATAATTGGCGACAATTGTGTTATAAGAGAAGGAACTTTTATTGAAAATTCAGTTATAAGCCCTGATACTGATTTAACTTACAATACAGAAATAAGAAATACCCTCATATTTCCGGAATCTGTAAATTCCGATACCAATCTGAGCAATATTAGATTAAAAAGTGGTTTGGATGATAAAGCGGAACTTGGGTTTAAGAACTGGCCCACATTCTGTTATCAGAATACTTTAAAAAGAATTATGGACATAATTATTTCATCTATAGCATTATTGCTTTTGAGTCCGGTCTTTATAATTCTTTCTGTATTGATAAAAATAACGTCAAAAGGGCCTGTATTTTTTAAGCATAAGCGGGAGGGACAATTCGGCAAAGAGTTCAATTGCATCAAGTTCAGAACCATGATTACAGGTGCCGAAGAACTTCAGGAAAAACTGAGGATAAAAAATGAGGTTGACGGGCCTCAATTTAAAATGGCTTGGGATCCTAGAATTACGTTTTTAGGTAGATTTATGAGAGATACTTTTCTGGATGAAATTCCGCAGTTTTTTAATGTTCTAAAAGGAGAAATGAGTTTAATAGGCCCGAGACCCTCACCGGAACGTGAAAATACATTATGTCCCAAATGGCGATATGCAAGGCTTTCTGTGAAGCCCGGTATTACAGGGCTTTGGCAGATTAGCAGAACTAGAAGAAACAGCGGTGATTTTCAGGAATGGATTTATTATGACACAAAATATGTAAGAGACCTGTCGTTTTTTCTAGATATAAAAATACTATTTAAAACAATAAAAAAGTTCATGTCAGAATTTTTCAACCAATTTAAATAGCGAGGGAGCAATGACTAAAAGAAAGATAAATTGGAAACTATTAATAGTTTTGCTATTGACTTTTATTATCATTGGAGTCACCGTATTCTGGCTTCGACAATGGCAGACAAAACAATCATCTCTCAAGGCTTATGATATAGGGCTTCAGGCCTATGAAAATTATGACTGGGAAAAAGCTGCACGTTATTTCGGCAAGTATCTTAATATTGATCCGAAAAATAAAGAGATTCTTGTAAAGTACGCACAGTCCCAGCTGAATATCAGGCCAAGAGAGCCAGTAAATTTACAGCAGGCTATAGCATCTTACAGAAGAATATTGAGGTCAGATAAAAACCACCTTCTCGCTTCAAAACGCCTTGTGAATATTTACCTGCAAATGGAACAGCCCGGTGAGGCTGAATTGATAGCAAGTCGGTATTTAAAGGAAAATGAAAACCCCGAAATACAGGAGAACCTTGCAATTGCAATGGTAAGGCAGAGAAAATTCAGTAAGGCGGCATTGCAGCTTCAAATGCTGATACAGAAAAATCCCGGATATGTTTCTGCGTATCATTCGATGGGATTACTTACAGAATTGTATCCTGATAAATATCCGGGAGAGGTTAAGTACTGGTATGATGAAGCAGTAAATAAAAATCCTGAATCTGCCAAAGCATATGTCAATCGGGCACTGTTTTATTTACGAAAAGATAGTAAAATTGAAGCTTTAAAAGACTTGGAAGTTGCTGAAAAAATAAAAAAAATAAATCCTGAAACCAGAGTTGAACTGGCCAAAGGTTTTGCTCTTTCCGGTGATTTTGAAAAGGCAAATAAACACTTCGGAATTGCCGAAAAAGAAAAACCTGAGCAAGAACTTTTGTGGACATACTGGGGAAATATGGCGCTTGAACTTGAGAACAAAGAATTAATGAATTACGTTGCAGATCATAGTCTGAAGTATATGAATAAAAATCCGTGGGACATTATGCCTTTGGCAGTTGAGTTATATATTATGACTGATCAGCAGGATAAACTGGCTGAATATATTAATGAGATGAAACTAAAAGGTATAAGGCCTGATTTTGTCGCTTACCTTCACGGATTGAAGGCACAAAAGGATGAAGATTATTTTACTGCAATTGCATTCTGGAAAAAAGCCCAAAAGCTCGGATATGATTCGGGAAAATTAAATATCCTTCTTGCTAAAACGCTATATAAAACCGGAGACAATAAAACTGCAATACGGGTGATCCAGTCTCACGTGTCAAAAAATCCCGGTGATTACAGAGCGAGAATGGTTATGTCGAAGATATTGTTTGAGCAAAAAGATTATCAACATTGCCTCGAACAAATCGAATACTCTAAACAGTTGAACGGTGAATCAACTCTCGATACAACAATACTTGAATTAAAGTGCCGAATGGAATTGCTCAAGAAAGTAAATGTTTCCAAAGATTCGAGAGAAGTTAAACTTCTTGCTTTACGTATCCGTGATGCTGAAATGAGATTTCCCGAATCATCCAGAATTAAACTGATAAAGGTTGATTTTATTAAAAAATATCATGGAAAGGCACAGGCGATCGCTCTTTTATCTGAATATAAAAAAGAAGAAACAGACAGTGTTGAAATGGAACTGTCAGAGACTGATCTTTTAATGGCTCAAAATAATACAGAGGCGGCTATTTCAAAACTGAAGCTCGTTTGTGCCAAATATCCTCAGAAAATGCTCCCTGTAAAGTACCTTGCATCGATTCTTTTTGATCAGGGCAAAAACGAAGAAGCGGAAAAAGTTCTGCAAGAAGCGATCGAAAGGATAAATAATGAACATGCAAAGAGAAATCTAACTTTGTTTTTGGGGATGCTGTACAAGCAAGAAGGGAAAAAGAAGGAAGCTTACACTCTTTTTAAAAAACTGTCTGAGAAAAGACCTGATGATATCATAGTCAAGAGAGAATTACTGGACCTGGATGAAAAGATCACTTCGATAGCGGAAAAGCAGAAAATGGTTGATGAAATAAAAGAACTTGAAGGGGAGGATGGATGGCAATGGCGATATGAGCAGGCAAAGATATGGCTGGAAAGTGAGAACTTCGAATCTAGCTACCCTGAAATATTAAGCCTTCTGGAACAGAATTTAAAAACAGATCCGGAAGATATAGACAGTCTGCTTCTTCTTGGAAAGGCCTATTACAAAAAAGGTGAGCTTCAGCTTGCTGTTGCCACATTTAAGCAGGCCCTGCAAATAGCTCCCGAAGATATAAGCGTTATCGTTCCAACCGTAAATGCACTTTACAAGATAAGAGATTATGAGCAGGCGGAAGAAGTGATAAAAATGGTGCGTGAAAGGAATGTCAGGCATCCGGAACTGTTTAAATTGGAACTTGAAAGCTATTTAAGGCAGGATTATTCACATTTAGTCAAGACCACTCTTGAAGACTGTCTTTCTCGGGGACCTATGTGCAAACATGCATTTATAGAGGTCGCACGAAGGCTTGCTCAGAAGGGGGATAAGGATTCTCGCAAAGCAGCTGAGAATCTTTTGAATGCGATTATAGAGCATGACCCAAATTGTCCCTCTGCCTATAATCTTCTTGCAATGATTTTGCAGTTCGAAGGCAGATGTGATGAAGCTGAGAGGCTTTATGAGAAAGTAATTGAGCTTGACCCGAATAATCTTGCTGCAGTGAATAACCTGGCATGGATATTGGCTGAAGATAAGAAAGATTACCAAAAGGCCTTTAAACTGGCTCAAGAGGGTCTCGATAAGGCCCCTGACTATCTTGACTTGTTGGACACAAGAGGAGTAATTCATTACAGAATGGGAAATTATCTGGAAGCAAAAAGTGATCTTGAAAAATGTATAAATGAGTATCCTGTTAATTCAGCAGATCGTGTGATTTCTTATTTTCATTATGGAAGGGTATTGGCAGCTATGGGAAAGGAACCGGAGGCTATGAAATTTTTAGAAAAGGCAGTTGATGAAAATCTAAGAATGGGGGGATTGTCTCTGAAGGAAATATCAGAAACAAAAAAATTAATTATTAATTTAACCAGGGAGACTAATCATGACCCCGAAACAAGATAATGATGAATCTAAGGAAGATTCACTGTTTAAAAGACCCAGCGGAATTTTACTTGATGAGAAGCAATGGGCTTTTTTAAAGGACAGGTATCACATGACACCAAGGGAACTTCAGGTAGCGATTTTAGTATGCCGTGGTTTCAGTAACGAAGAGATTGCAAATGCACTCAATATTAAGCATGGCACCATCAAGACCCATCTTAGAAATATCTACCGAAGAGTCAGGGTAAAAAGCAAGATCAATCTTCTTTTAAAATTAGTGGAAGATGTTAAGAGGTATTATGAGCCTTCCAAGGGACGTGAGCCTGAAATTCCCATCAAGGACATACCAAAAAGAGGTGAGAGAGCAGTCGAACCCAGGGAAAGTGAAACAGAGGCCTAACCCTATAGTAGTAGGATAAACCCTGTGGTCTTTAGTCAAGCAATTATTATGCTTATAAACTTCTTTTGCCTGATTTACACCCACATTATAAAGTTTAACATATTTGCAGAATAGTTTGAAAAGAAAATATTTATGCTCAATCATCCTCCTCCAAGCTCAGTAAAAAAAGAAGGGCGTAAAAATGATAATGAACTATATGATATATAAAATTTCGGAATATAATATGTCACGTGCCCCGCCTGGAGTGGTAAATATCGGTTCGTATTAACGTATTCGGAACTTTTTTTTGAAATGAGGGAAATAATGAAAAGAATAGCAGCGATTTTACTTTTGGTTCTACTAATTGGTGCTGCTTCACAAGCTAAGCCGGCGTTTAATTTCAACACTTTGACACCCGGTGCAGGGGATGATTCCATAGGAACTTACTTGAGTTCTGAATATGGTGCTCCAGTAATATCTACGGGAGCAAAAGCCGCTGCAGGAAGCTGGAGTGGAAATGAAACGGTTTATTTGACCCCTGAATCGGAAAGCTTTGAAATATGTTTTTTTGATCAAAAGGTAAATACAGTATCTTTTGACTGGTACTCACCTGAAGGTGAATGGGATTCAGGTATTGATATTTCCGGTTTTGCCGACACCAGGGCTAACAAAATGATAACGACTTTTAACAGGAATGACTTTGGTGTAGGTTATGGCGGTAATGCACAGCTTTTCTACGATTCCGGTGTATCTTCATTAGGGTTTAGAAATTCGGGTAATAGTACCATTGCTATAGACAACCTTAAACTTAATGGAAATGGCGGTGATTCAGCTCCTGTAGCTGCACCTGCTCCCGGATCATTAATTCTGGGCAGCATAGGTATAGGAATTGTCGGCTGGCTTAGAAGACGGCGTAACATTTAAAATGGGAGGGGGCTTTTAAGAGCCCCCTTTTTTTCTTACCTGATTATTTCTAGAAAAGGATTAGTGAAATTTCCAGGAACCTATTCCATCCCATATATAGGAAAGTCTCTTCCCCTTTATTTGTTTATCTTTTTCATTTTTAAATGTCATTTCAAAAAGTTGTTGCATTCCTTGTATCTTTCCGATTTGCCAGGCCTTTAATCCCAGATCAATTATTTCATTCTCCTCAGGTTCATTATCATTTAATGCTTCAAATAGTTTCAAAGACATTTCTTGAAATACTCTTTGTGATTTCAATTCTTTTTCAGATTCTTTTATTTCTTTTAAGACATTTAACTGTGCATTTTTGTGTGCTTTTTTTATCGCTTTGAGATGTTTCTTTCTTTTTTTCTTATATTTTAAAGATGAAGGAAGAAGCATTTCTGAAACTTGGATTAACGGATCGAGTAAGATCCATACAAGAAATGAAGATATAAGTGTGCCGATGGATATAAAAAGCATTTTTGAATCGATTTCTTTCAGCATTGACATTGCGATTATTGCTCCTGAAGCCCCTATAAACGGGCTTAAGTCATAAAATATCATATAATATATTGAGCTGGTAAAAGGGTGTTCGGCTTTGTAATAATTGTTTAGGGTAAGGCTTTTTATGAAAGCCAATAGATAAAAGAATACAATTGCCCCGAATATTAATGTAGATAAACCGGACAAAGATACAAAAAAAGAGTTTCTGGTTTTTTGCATTAAAATATAACTAAGCATGTATCCGGCGCTTAATAAGAAAAAACACATACTTAGAAAATGTACATATTTTAAGACTTTTTCATTTTTCATCTTTTTAAGAGATATCAGTCGCCGTAATTGTTCCCCTGTACTACATTAACCGTAGAAAAAGCTCTTCCGATAGGTCTTACGAACTCTTCAACTTTCAAGGCTATTCCGCCAAGTACTGTCGGCGGTACATAAACTACATCGCCTTCTTTCAGTAATACATTTTTTGTCAGGTCACCATGCGCACTCATTTTATCGAAATTTACTTCGAATATAGACGGGTCCTCGCCAGGTTTGTTTGCAGGCCTAATAACCTGGATTCTTTGTTTCCATGCCATTGGATTAAGTTGTGCTTTGGATACAGCCCTGAATACGGTATTTCTGCCGGTGTATAATTTAGGTCCGGGAATGTAAACTTGTCCCAGGACGTAAATTACTTTACTTTTGTTTGCAAATACTTTTACGCTGATAGGATGATCGCTGGGTAGTGAATACAGTGCTTTTACGCGCTCTTCGATATGTTCAGAAAGTTCTTTAGGTGTTTTGCCCGCTGCCTGTATATCTCCTACAGATTGGAGGTTAATTTTCCCGTCAGGCCTTATTATTTGATGTTGCTGGTCGATCTCAGGTATTCTTGTGCAATGTATTTCCACTTCATCGGGTGGTTGCAGGATAAAGTTTTCAGCGGTCAATTCTCCGGTGTAGGCTCTTTTGAAAGCCTGTATATCTTTAGGATTAGAAGAAAAACAGCCAGTGAACAATAAAACTGAGATCAACAAAAGGATCAAACTGATAGACTTGAATGATTTTTGCATTTTCAATTCCCTTCCCTAAAAAATTATCCCCCATCCTTTTTTCGCTTACCTTTTTATGAACTAAACTATTATGAATAATAAAGCAAAAATGTTTCTTTTGGTATCAGGGAAATTCCTTCTTTTACTATAAGGGGATATCTATGTAAATAATATAATAATTTCCTTATTCGGCGGCTTTTCAGGATATCTAGTATAAGAAATTTTGATATAAGTAACTGTTATTTCAGGGTGTAGATTAATATAGTTATTGAGATATCTTCAATATGACTGTTAATTTTTTAAGATGTTTCAGGGGGTGTTATTTTTTTATAAATTGACAAACATACTACCCTGATTTAACATCTTTTTTATGGAAGTTAGAAAGGAGAATAGTTTGTTATGAATTTAAAAGGTGTGATACTTGCCGGCGGTACGGGATCCAGGTTAAGGCCTTTGACAAAGGTGACAAATAAGCATTTGCTTGCAGTGGGTTCAAAGCCGATGATCTTTTATCCCCTCGAGAAATTAAAATCTGCAGGAATCGAAGATATAATGGTTGTAACCGGTGTCGAACACATGGGGGATGTTGTAAACCTTCTTGGCTCCGGCAGGGATTATGGCTGTCGTTTTACCTATCGTGTACAGGATGAAGCCGGGGGAATTGCCCAAGCCCTGGATCTTGCAGAGGGATTTTGCGGCGATGACAGACTGGCGGTAGTTCTCGGCGATAATGTTTTTAAAAATTCCTTAAAACCTTATGCGCATCGATTCATGAATCAGGATAAGGGTGCCAGAATAGTCCTGAAAAAAGTTCCTGATCCTCAGAGGTTCGGTGTTGCGGAAATTGATGACCACAGAGTTTTAAAGATAAATGAAAAACCCAGTAAACCACAGACTGATCTGGCGGTGACTGGAATATATTTTTATGATTCACAGGTTTTCGATATAATCAAAACTCTAGATTATTCTGACAGGGGGGAGCTTGAAATTACAGATGTGAACAATGCCTACATAAATAAAGGAGAGTTGCAGTTCGATATAATGGACGGCTGGTGGAGTGATGCCGGTACATTTGAATCTCTTACGAAGGTAAATGAATTAGTAGCAAAGGATCCGCCCAAATGAGCAAAAAAGATATGAAAACCGTATTCAGAGATGAAAACTTAATTGTAAGAAGTACCGGACTTCTAATAGACGGCGTAGAGGCTAGAAAAGCAAAGGTACTGCCGGATGAAAGGGGAAGGCTGGGAGAAATTATGCGTGCCGATGACCCCTGGTTCGAGAAGTTCGGCCAGGTTTATTTCACAACTACTTATCCCGGGGTCGTAAAGGCCTGGCATTATCATGAAAAACAGACGGACCATTTTTATGTGGTAAAGGGGTTGTGCAAAATAGCTCTTTATGATCAGAGAAACGATTCTGATACAAAAGGGACTGTAAATCAGCTATATCTTGGTGAGAGTTGCCCCGGGATTGTAAAAATACCGCCGGGGGTTATGCATGGATGGATGTGTGTAAGCCAGGAGGAGGCGTATATAATAAATGTAGTATCCGAGATGTATAATTATTCCGACCCCGATGAATTTCGTACTGACCCTCATGAAAATGAAATTCCTTATGAGTGGAGACGAAAAGATGGCTGATATAGCGGTTCTTGGTGGAAGAGGTATGCTGGGAACGGACTTGGTAGAGTGTTTATCTGAAAAAGGAATTTCAACTGATGTTTATGACCTCCCGGATTTTGATATTTTAGATTACGGCAATTTAAAGAATATAATTGATGATCATGGAATTATCTTTAATTGTGCAGCTTATACAGATGTAAATGGTGCGGAGAAGGAATTCGATAAGGCTTATAAAGTGAATGCCGCTGCAGTGGGTAAGATAGCTAAGCTTGCAAAGTCCAGCGATTCGAAGGTTTTTCATATCAGTACCGACTTTGTTTTTGACGGCAGATCAGAGCAACCATATAAGGAAAACGATATACCGAATCCGATAAACTCTTACGGGGTAACAAAACATGCCGGAGAGCAGTTGTTATCTCACAGCGGTTGTTTATATTGCATTGTAAGAGTTGAATGGACATACGGAAAAAACGGTTATAATTTTGTAAAAAAAATTATAAACAAAGCCAAAAGTGGGAATCATTTAAAAGTTGTCGATGATCAGATTGGCTCACCAACATATACTAAAACAGTTTCAGAAATGTTGTACAAATTAATGGAAAGTGAGGCACTTGGGCTCTATCATCTGGCTTGCAGTGACTATGCCAGCAGATATGACGTTGCAAAATATATCTTGGATAAGACAAATACAAATTCTAAAATAGAAAGGTGTAAAACATCTGATTTTCCTTCGCCTGTCAAAAGGCCTTTAAACAGCAGGTTCGATTGCACAAAGATAAGAAGAAAACTGGAGGTGGAAATACCTTCATGGAAAGATACATTGAAAAAATTCCTGGAGACGTTATGAAGAAAATATTAGTGACTGGAGGAGCCGGTTTTATTGGCAGTAATTTTGTGAGAATGGTACTCAGAGACATAAGCGACGTTTTAGTCGTCAATCTTGATAAGCTGACATATGCCGGTAACCTCGAGAATCTGGGAGAATATCTCGAAAATGAAAATCATGTATTTGTCAAGGGGAATATCTGTGACGGTGAGTTGGTAAGCGAGGTTGTAAAAAAATATGATGTAGAATTTATTGTAAATTTTGCTGCAGAAAGTCACGTTGACAGATCTATCACAGGTCCCAGTATTTTCGTCGAGACAAATATTACAGGAACATTAAAATTACTCGAAGCAGCACGTGACAACAATATCAAAAGATTTTTGCAGGTCTCTACTGATGAAGTTTATGGTTCGCTTGGAGAAAAGGGGATGTTTACAGAGGATAATCCGATTAAACCCAATTCTCCATATTCAGCAAGTAAAGCAGCCGCAGATCATATGGTTATAGCTTCCGAAAAAACCTGGGGAGTACCTTACAATATAACAAGGTGTTCTAATAATTACGGCCCATATCAGTTTCCCGAAAAAATGATACCTTTGATGATAAATAATGCTTTGAACGATAAGCCTTTGCCTGTATATGGTGACGGATTGCATGTTCGTGACTGGTTATACGTTGAAGATCACTGCAAAGCTATATGGGAAGTGTTGAAAAAGGCAGAGTACGGCAAAATTTATAATATAGGCGGCAATAATGAAAAAGCAAATATTGACGTGGTTAAAACCTTACTGAAAATACTTAATAAACCTGAATCCCTTATCCGTTATGTTAAAGACAGGCCGGGACATGACAGGCGTTATGCTATCGATTCATCCAAGATACAGAATGACCTTTCTTGGAGTCCATCTGTAAGTTTTGAAGAGGGCATAGAAAAAACGATAAAGTGGTATCTGGATAACTGGAAGTGGCTGGAAAATATTGTCTCCGGTGAATATAAGAACTATTATGATGAAATGTACGGAAGCAGGTTTTGAAATTAATTTTGAAAGTTTTTTTAATTGATGAAGATAGATCTGCATTATGGTGATGGTTTAATAAATCTGGAAGTACCTGAAAAAAACGTCGGAAAAGTTATTAAGCCCTGGATAAAAGAAGAGTCACTTCTACAAGAAACAATCCGAAGAAACATTTTGAAAAATAAAATATTCTCGGAGTTCAAAAAAGAAATCAACGGCAGGAAATTGTGCATTCTTCTAAATGACGGCACCAGGGACACTCCTTTGGAAAAAGTCTTTGATGTTTTGCTGCAGGATTTGATTGAAGCGGAAAGTATAACTTTTATTCTGTCAACAGGAACTCATACTCCTAATACTCCGGACAATAAAAAAATAAGCGATCTGATCCGTTATAAATCCCGGCAAAATAAAATTTTGAGAATAAAAATACATATTCACGACTGTGAAAAAGACTGTCTTATATCTGCGGGCAAAACTTCTCGAGGAACAGAAATCGAGTATAACCAGCTGGTCGAAGATGCTGATGTCTTTCTTGTGATATCCGATATAAAGTCCCATTACTTCGGCGGTTATTCCAACCCGGTAAAAAATTTCATACCCGGCATATGTTCTTATGAAACAGCAGAGAAAAACCACAGTCTTGCACTCAATGAAAATTCTATATTTGGAAAGCATCCATGGCACAGAAATCCTGCAAGGCGTGATAATCCTTTGGCTGTTGATCAATTAGAGGGTATGAAAATGGTAGTAAAAGGCAGGCCGGTCTATGCCGTAACCACAATTAGCAGCTCCGGCCAGATACAATGGCTGAGATTCGGTATGGCAGGGGACTGTTGCAGTGAGGCTTTCGATCTTGTCGATAAGATGAATACCCATAAGGTTGAGAAAGCCAGGTTTCTTGTTGTTTCGCCCGGTGGTTTTCCAAATGATATTGACCTTTATATCGCCCAGCGGGCATTAGAGCTTACGAAAAATGCGGTTAAAAACAACGGCCAGATACTCTTTATAAGCGAATGTCAGAATGGAATCGGGTCAGATAAAGCCGTAGAGAATTTTTATAATATTCTCAAGAAGACGATTCCTGAAATATATGAGTTCGTTGAGCAAAATTACTTTTTGTATGCACATAAGCCTTACCGGTTTGCTCAGTTGATAGAACGTCTTGATAAGATATGGATATATTCTGAAATATCGGAAACTGAGATCAAAGCTGCCCATTTATTTGCAACTTTCGACCCACAGAAGGTCGTAGATGAGTGGATAGGAAAATTTCCTGAAGAAAAAATAAATTTTTTTGACGGAGCAAATAAGATAGCAATATATTCTTAAGTCCAGTATATTTCTGATTTTATCTAATAAAAGATTATTCGAAAAGATCAAATCAAATTAATGTAGCTTAGAAATCTCTAAAAAAATTCTTGAAATTATTTCAAGCTATATTAGCATAATTTATATAAGAAGTTAAAGTCTGCTGATCGAGGGAAGGGGATGGCAAGTAAATATTGAAGTAGTGTAATAATAAATTAATTTACTTATCTCATGCTTTGCTGCTGATTTTTACAAGGCGGTGAGCAGGGAGGCCCGAAAATTGGCAGAGGTATCCAATAAAAATAAACAGAGAAGAGAGTTAGGTTTAAATTCACTTTCCCAAACTCTTGATCATATCCAAAGCATCATAAAAAAACAGCAGAATTCTCTAAGTAAGATATTAGGCAAAAAATTCGAACCCCTGAATATTTTACAGAAACCCGGCCCTGAAGAAAAAAAATATCATTCCTGGGAAAGCTGGCAAACAGTGGATGGAAAACTAATCTGGATCAGTCCGAGAGTAGAAGGGGTTACAGGTTATACGAGCAAAGAATGTGCTGAATTCGAGAAATATCCGCAGAAAATCATCTTCGAAGAAGACAGGGATTTATATGAAAAAGACATAGCCAGATTATTGGAAAATGATGTTTCATTGGATAATCGCAGGTTAAGGATAAGGCGGAAGGACGACGAGATAATCTGGGTATCTGTATCTTTTGAATTAGCTCGTGATTCGGGTGGCAACATACTCGGCATAAAAACTTCTTTTCACGATGTGGATTACCAGATAACTATTGAAAAACAGCTTAAAGATAGTCAGAAAAAATATGAAAATTTAATAAATAATGTTCCCTTCGGCATAATAGAACTGGATAAAAAAGGCAAAATTGATTTTGCGAATGACTCATTCCTGAAACTTTTAAAATATGGCAGAAATGAACTCTATGGGATGAATTTTTTTGATCTTAATGCAGAAGAAGATGGTGCAAAGAAAAGCAGCCATGTTTTAGATGATATGTTAAGCGGCCAGGTACTTCCCATCCCTTTTCAAATGGTCTTGCAGACTAAAGACGGTTTAAAATTAAATGTTCAAGTAAACTGGAATTATTTAAGGGATAATGATAACCGGATAACAGGATTATCGATGATCGTATCTGATATCACCCAGCGTAAATTATTCGAGGAAAAGTTAAGAGATAGTGAAGAAAAATTCCGGACACTTTTTAACAGTCTTCAGCAGAAGATTTTCTTTAAGAACACGGATTCCGTTTACATTTCCTGCAACCAGAGTTTTGCGGACATGTTCGATCTAAGAAGTGAACAGGTCGCAGGCAAGACGGATTTTGACCTTTTTCCGAAAAAAATGGCTAAAGGATATCGCGAGGATGACAAGAAAGTTATTGAATCAGGAGAGGGGCAGTCAAGAATAGATAAGATTTTGGATAAAGGCAATGAGTGCCAAATTAATATCGTAAAAACACCGATCAAAGATGACCAAGGAAATGTCACGGGAGTGCTGGGCATTTTCTGGGATATAACTGACCAGATGAAGGCAGAGGAAAAAATTAAAAAACTGAATCACCGACTGGAGGACAGAGTTATTCAGAGAACGAAAAAGCTGGTTGAGGCCAGGAATCATCTGCTTAGAGAAATTGAAGAGAGAAAGAACCTTGAACAGGATATATTAGAGGTAAGTGAGCGTGAAAAAAGATTAATAGGACAGGAACTTCATGACAGTGTGGGCCAGCAATTTATAGCAGCTTCGTTCATGCTTAAAAATCTTGAGCGCAAAATACAACAGATTTCACCTGAACATGCCGAAGAGGTTTCCAGAATAAAAAATTATATTTCAACCATAATGAATCAGACCCGTGCTATCGCCAGGGGGTTAAACCCTGTGAATGTCACGGAACTAGGGCTTTTGGACGCCTTGCATCGAATGGCATTTAATGTCAAAGATCTTTTCGGGGTGGATTGTAAATTTGACTGCAAGATCGATTATATTTGTGATGCAGATAACTATATCCACGTTTACAGGATAGTCCAGGAGGCGATTACCAATTCTCTAAAGCACGGGGCAGCGACAAAGATAAATATAAAAGTGGAAGAAGAAAGCAGCTGCAAGCTGGTTAATGTTATTTCAGATGGTAAAGATTTTCCTGAAAAATTGCCGAATGGTAAAGGTATTGGATTAAAAACCATGTCCAGAAGAGCAGAGATGATGGGAGGAGAACTTGAGGTCAAAAAGAATCCTGAGGGAGGAACATGGGTAAAACTGAAAATTCCCGAAAAGTGAAACGGATTAATATTTTTTGACATTTGATTAGCATAGGTTTCAATTCAATTTTTAACTTAAGGCAAGTTTGATTAAAACTATAGGGGATTTCCCCCATAAAGCGGAAAAACAGTATTAAAAGATTCTTATGGTGTTCAATTAATTCCTGTTTAAATGGATTTAAAGGCAGTTTTGAAGGCATAATCCAACTTTTTTAAAACTATAATATAAATCCCTTAATAATAGTATATTAGATTTATGTAGATTGATTTAAATAAATGGCCTTGTATTTTAATACAAATCCAATACTATAAAATTGGTCTTTCAGGAGAAGATAAAAATAGCAATGCAGCTAACAGGAAAAATAAACGATGTACCAAGGCAGATGTTATGCAGGAATTTAATAAGCCGTCAATGGTGAATAAAAAGTACGGAGTTAATTCTTTTTTCAACCCGATTTCGGAACTTCAGGTTTTTACTGATTCATCTGAAAAATCAAATGGTCTTATCGGGATAGTGGAAATTGATAAAGAAGGAAATACGGTTCATATCAACGGCAAAGCCGATCGTTTGTTAAAGAAATTTAATTTTGGGAGAAATTCTTTCAGCGATTTTTTAAGATTCTGGAGGGAAAAGAAATCGGAAAGAGAATTTAACCGGGGAAAAGCATTTAAGTCCCAATCCAGTGACATCTTTCATCTGATTGGGTTAGATATTCAAAAAGAAATTAAAAAAGATTCCAATGGAAATATAACTGGATATCTGTTTCTCTTAACTGAAGGTACTGATAAACACAGCAGTGACAAATTTCATTTTACGGCGACAGAGTTTTCAAGAAAATTGAAACAGACAAATAATACCTCAGAGATAATAGAAACACTACTTTATCTTTTAAGGAGAAATTTTAACTTTGATGACCTTGCGGTAAAACTAAAAAAGGATGAGGCTATTCATACATATACCCTTGATGAAGATTCTCCCAAGATAAAAAGAGAAGTTTTTAATTTCGAAAATCTTTATCTCCCGGATGAAGATTATGCCTGTATCTGCTCTTCGATTTTGATGCAAAAAGAAGATCTGATAGAAGACTTGTTTAATTCCCATGGTTATATATGGGTAAAGGACTGTGAGAAATTCCGTACTGAAAATGCCGAAAAAATGATGTTCAGAAAAATATGTAGAATTAATAAGTACGGCTCCGTGGCTGTTATCCCCTTGAAATTCGGTAAAAAAGTCAATGGATTATTAATAGCTAGTTATAAAAACAGATATTCGCTGGATTCCAATGTATTAGAGTTTTTGGAAAACCTGGCGGTTAACCTTAATGCTACAATATTGAATTCGGAATCATTGCGGATTAAAGACGAGTTAGAAAGGTTCTTATATCAAAATCCGATTCCATCTATAAAAGTTTCTGATGACGGTAAGATAGTTTATAAAAATCCAGCAAGTCGTTATTTGCTGGAAGAATTGAATTTCGAAACTAAAGACCATATACCTGAATCCTGGAAAAGGCACATATACAGATCAATAAAAGAAGATACTCAAAAGGATTTTGAAGTAGTAACGGATGATAGATCATATTCCATAAAATTAGTTCCGGAAGCAGCGGAAGGAATTGTCAATCTTTACGCAGTTGATATCACATCGACACAAAGATTGAGAGACAAACTCGAAAAATATCGAAACCAGCTTGAAGGCATTATCCAATCCAGGACCAGAAAACTTTCTGATATGAACAAAAGACTGCTTAAAGAGATGCAGGAAAAAGAAAAACTGGAAAAGGAATTATTTCAGATCAAAGAAAAAGAACAGGATTTGATAGGAAAAGAACTTCATGAGCAGATAAGTCAGCAATTTTCGGGCGTGGCATTTTTATCGAAAGTCCTTTCTCAAAAACTTTCTGAAACAAATCCGGATGAATCGAAAAATGCCGCCAAAATAGCCAGGCTTGCAAATAAGTCCTTGGAAAAGGCAAAGTTCATAGCAAAGGGATTGTCACCTGTGGATGTCAGAGGAGAATGTCTGGTCGAAAATTTACAAATGCTGATCGACAGTTGGAAAAATATGTATGATGTCAAAATTAATCTGGAAATAGTAGAGGATTTTGTTATTGACGATTTAAGAGCGGTAAATTTGTATAATTTGATACAGGATGCGATTAGCTTTTCCATAAAACTCAGCGATTCGAAAAATATTTCAATTAAGTTGATTAAACAACCCAGAAAGTATATACTTTCAATTAAAAATGATGGTAAAATTGATTATACAAGCAGCAATAAGAAAGATGGATTAATATTGAAATTATTAAATTATAGAGCAGAAATGCTAAAGGGTAATTTAAAGATAAGATCTGATTTCAAAAAAGGTACGCAGGTGGTCTGTTCGTTTCCGTATTCAGAAAAAAATGAGTGAGGGATATTATGGCAAAGGGAAGAACTTTTTCAAAGTCAAGAAATAAAACTGTAAGAATTATAATCGTAGATGACCACCCTATAGTAAGGCAGGGTCTTGCAGAGTTGATCAATCATGAAGATGACCTGGAAGTTTGTGGAGATGCTGAAGATTCTTATGAGGCAATAAAAGTGATTAGAGAACTCAAACCCGATCTGGCGATTGTGGATATCTCTCTGAAGCAGACTAGCGGAATTGAACTTCTGAAAGATATTAAGGTTCAATTTCCTGATCTTTCTGTTTTAGTGCTTTCCATGCACGACGAGGCCTTATTCGCTGAAAGGGCACTGAGGGCAGGTGCTAAAGGATATATTATGAAGCAGCAGGCGACGGATAATGTAATAACGGCAATAAGAAAAATACTGGATGGTCAGATATATATCAGTGAAGAGATGTCATCGAAAATGCTCGGTAAGCTGGTAGGCGGAAAACCCAAAGTTGGTACTTCGGCTATAGACCGTTTGAGCGACAGAGAACTTGAGGTATTTTTATTGATAGGACATGGCTACGGGACAAGGCAGATTGCAGATCAACTGCACCTTAGCGTTAAAACCATAGAAACTTACAGGTCGCACATCAAAGAAAAGCTTAATTTAAGTAATGCAGCAGAGTTACTCCAGTATGCAATTCAATGGGATAAGTGCTAGAATAGAATAACCTGACAGGCAAAGCCTTAGAAGTTTAAATGAATCTATCTCTATGCATAACGATTTCAGTTTTTCAAGAAATCTGCAAAAAATTTTACTAATCTGAATTTATAAGAATTTTCTGTAAAATTTACGCAGTTTAACTCGCCTGAGTTTCCTATTTACAAAAGTATTATTCATTCAGGGAAAACCCTTATAGGTTTAACCTTTCCAAACCTGATTTACAGGTTTTTTATTTAATGCATAATTGAAATTGTATTAAAAATCCTAAAACCTGTTTTTTAAGAGGAGTCCGATAAAATGTTGGTTTTAAGCAGAGGCAAGGACGAATCGATAATGATCGGAGACAATATCGAGATCACGGTCGTCCATATAAGAGGAAACAAAGTCAGGCTGGGTATTACAGCTCCGAGAGAAATACCCGTTCACAGAAATGAAATATATGAGGAGATAAAAAAAGGAAATGTAAGAGAAAAAAGCCCGGCTGCATTATAAACTCATAATTAATTCAAAGGGAAGTGATAAACATGATAGAGAGAAGAAGTAAAAAACTTAAGGTGTTAGTTCTGGATAATAATCGGCAGAACCGTCTGGGCTTACTTGATATGCTGGAAACCGAGCTTGGCTTCGATGTTAAGCTTGCAACAGATGACCCGAAAAAGATTTTAAGTTATGCTTACGCAAGTGATTGTGATGCTGTTATTTTTGGTGATATGACAGGGGACATATCAAAATCTGAATTGATCCGTGAATTTAAATATAAAATTCCGGCAGTAAGCATAATAAATCTATCCGGCACAGGACAAAAGAGAAGATTTTATTTCGAAAACAAATCATCAATTAAAGAACTTCAAAAAAATTTACTGGATATAAACGAATTCATAGGAAGCGGAATACGCGGCTTTGAGTCAACTATAAGATTAAAAGAAAAGAAGTATTTATCATAATAAGCTTTAGTACAGATGGTTATAATGAAATCGGGAAAGAATAATATTCTGTCGGCAAAGTTCAGACAGGCTGAAAAGGAAAGAAGATGTATGGAATGCGGTAGAATAATGGAAGAGGATCAAAGAACTTTAGAGAGAGGAATAACTTATATATGGTTCAAATGCCCCGATGACCAGTGCCAAGGGCAGCTTTTAAAGAAAATAAAAAGATGATAACAAGAAAATTCAACGGGAGGCTATTATGCAAGTTAAAGAGATAATGACAATTAATCCTGAATCCATTGATTTTAATTCAAGCATTACCGAAGCAGCTCAAAAGATGAAACAGTTCGATGTAGGTTCACTTCCGGTAATGAAGGAAGGAAAAGTTTCAGGGATTATAACTGATAGGGATATCGTTTTAAGATGTATTGCCGAATCGAAGGATATTTCCGGCTGTAAAGTAGGCGATGCAATGACTCCCCAGATATTTTATTGCTATAAAAACGATGATCTTCATAATGCAGCATCGATGATGGAAGAGAAACAGATTCACAGGTTGCTGGTGCTGAACGATGATGAACAGCCGGTGGGGTTTGTTTCCCTGGCAGATTTTGCTTGCAAGAGTAAAGATGAAAGACTGGCCTGGGAAATACTCGAGAAAATATCAGAACCGGCATGTATTAAAAGATAGTTTTTGTTTTTTAAAGAAAGGAAGAATCTATGACTGTTACAGCAGAATGTAAAGAAGATCTTTTTTGCGGAGTGAATACAGTTGAAGATATGGATAATATGAGTGACCTGGAAAAGAAACATTTCCCGGTTATCTCTGCTCCCAAAAATGTTAAATCCGGTGAACCTTTTGAGGTGACCGTTGAGGTAGGCAAATATATGGAACATCCTGCCAAGCCTGCACACCATATCGAATTTATTGAATTGTACGCAGGGCATACGTATCTGGCAAGAATAGATATGACGGAAAAAATTACACCGGTTATGAAAGTTCAGGTGACCCTTGACCATGGACATGGAAATTTAAGAGCATTCGAGCATTGCAATATGCATGGTACATGGGAAGGCACTGCTGAAATAGAAGTGAGCCAGTAAAGATGAAAGTATAGAGGGAGAAAAATGGTTAATATTACAAGTCCCAAAAAGGCAAAAAAATTCTTCGATGCCAAGATGAATTTTACGACTGGTCCTGCTGAACTTCATGAGAAGATGAAAAATGGAAAAAATATAAATATAATCGATGTACGTCATAAAGAGGATTTTTCAGCCGGGCATATTCCGGGTTCGGTCAATCTTACGAAGGGGCAATGGAATACCCATCAGGGTCTGAGCAAAGACAGGCTTAATATTATTTATTGTTATTCAAAGGTCTGCCATCTGGCAGCTTCGGCTGCCAGAGAATTTGCAGGTGACGGGTATCCGGTTATGGAACTTGAGGGAGGTTTTGATCAGTGGCGGAAGTATCATCTGCCTATAGAAAGATAAAATTAAAGATCAATTGGAGCAAGCGGGGGGATAAAAACAATGAAGATAACAGTATTTAACGGCAGTCCCTGGGGTAAGGAAGGTGTAACTCATTTGGTAGTGCAGCATTTTCTGTTAGGTGCGCATAAATTTAATGTTAAGTTTCACCATGTCGAACTCGCTCAAAAGAATATTCACAATTGTATAGGTTGCGGCAATTGTTTTTATAAGACTCCCGGCCGGTGTGTCTTTGATGATGATATGACCGGACTGATAAAAAGGTTCCTTCATTCCGATTATGTTATTTTTGCTACTCCGGTTTATATGGATAACATAACAGGGGTAATGAAAAATTTCATTGACAGATTAATGCCGGTGTTCGAACCTCATTATCATAAAGAAAATTCCCACATCAAGAGAGGGGTCAGGTATAAAAATATTCCCAGGTTTCTAATAATGTCAACAGCATCTCTGCCTGAAAAAGAAAGTTTTGAAGTTGTTTCTTTATTTTTCAGAAAATTTGCGGATTCCCTGAATACTCAAGTTGCAGGAGAGTTATTTGCCGCCGATGCCGGGTTATTGATGCTGAATGAAGATCTTCGGATAAAATCTTCGATAGAACGTTTCAAGGAAAAAATAAAAGCCGCGGGCAGTGAATTTCTAACAACTGGAGTTCTCAGCAGGGAAACTACAGATGATGTTTTGACTCCTATATTGGAACGTGAAAAATTTATGAAATATGCGAACGAGATTTGGGACCAGATATTGCCTGAAGAAAAAGCTAAAGTCTGACATTGATTCCTCAAGATTGTTTTTCAAAAAATTATAATTTTAATTCATAAGTCCTTTTTGTTTTTGATTCTCTTAAAAATCAAACCTTCATTTTTACTGTTATTTTAATGATTTTAAGCTTTAGTGTCACTATAGGAGTAAACACGATGTAATATTAGGGCCGAGCCCTGATTTACGCCATACCAAAGATACATAATTATATACAAGAGGAGGAGAAAAATCAGTAGCCCAAATGGGGAAGCTTAGGATTTTTAATTGAAAATGAAAACTCACTGCAACGGAGACGGATAATGAAATTATTATATCTTACTTGGGAATTTCCGCCATTGATCACAGGTGGTCTCGGTATGGCTTGTTACGGAATGGTAAAGGAACTTTTGAGTCAGGGAACGGAAATCGATCTCGTATTGCCTACTAAGGAGGCATCTTATTTCAGTTTAAAAAAACCCGAAGATGTTGATAATCTTGCAAGCTGTTATAAAAACCTGGTTCATCCTGAAAAACACCCTAAAAGTTCCAGTGAATTGATGGAACTGATAAAGCCGTCTTTTGGCCCTTATGCATCACCGGCAAAATCTAAAAAACTTAAAATACAGAAGATACAGAAAAGTGCAGATATTGCAGAGTTAATGGATACGCTGAACGATGAGTCTTCTCTTTTCCAGCAGGTTCGGGGGTATACGCGGATGGCTATTGATGTTGGGCAGCGCCTGGATTATGATATTATCCATGCCCATGACTGGCTTGCCTATCCTGCAGGTATCCTTCTGAAGGAAATTACGCAAAAGCCGATGGTTGCACACATTCATGCCACAGAGTTTGACAGGTCAGGAGGTCCCGGAAGCCATCGAATTCATAATATTGAATATCAGGGCATGATGGCTGCGGATAAGGTAGTTGCGGTTTCAAATCTGACCGCTGATCTCATTAAAGAAAAATATCATATACCCGCAGATAGGATAAGGATCGTGCACAATGCATTTACCATAACGGAAGCACCGGAAGAGAAAAAGAAGATATTTAAAGAGCCGATGGTGCTTTTTATGGGCAGGATTACCATCCAGAAGGGACCTGATTATTTTCTGGAAGTTGCAAGAAGAGTATTACAGCAAAACAGAAATGTACGCTTTGTAATGGCGGGCTCCGGTGACATGGAAAGGCATATCCTGCACAAGGCTGCTTCCATGGGTATGGGAACGAGGTTTTTGTTTTCCGGCTTCCTGAAGAGGAATGAAGTGGAAAAAGTACTGTCGTCTGCTGATATTTTTATGCTGCCTTCGGTATCCGAGCCTTTCGGAATAGCTCCGCTTGAAGCAATGAGTTATGGGGCGCTCGCGGTGATATCAAAAAATGCAGGAGTCGCTGAGATAATCCAGAACGCTTACAAAATTGATTTTTGGGATATTGACAAAATGGTCAATGTAGTTCTGGACTTTGTAAATGATCCTGCAAAATTCAGAGAAGCTTCCATAAAAAGCAGGCAGGAAGTTATGAATATGAAGTGGACGGAAGCAGTGAAAAAACTCACCAATGTATTTTATGAAGTAGAGGAGTTGAAAAAGTGTTAAATATAGTTTTTTATTTTCAGGTTCATCAGCCTCACAGATTAAGTAAATATAATGTTCTAAACATAGGCAATGAAGATTATTTCGATGATGACTTAAATGAGCGTGTAATAAATAAAGTATCGGAAAAATGTTATCTGCCTTCGAATAAACTGCTGCTGAGATTGATTAAAAAATACCCGAACAGTTTTAAAGTTTCTTTTAGTATAACAGGGACATTTATAGAACAGCTGAAAGCCTATCGGCCTGACGTTCTTGATACTTTCAAGGCACTGGCTGATACGGGACAAGTGGAATTTATGGGAGAGACTTATTATCACTCCCTGGCAGCTCTTTTCGATGAGAAAGAATTCATAGAACAGGTTGAAATGCATACCCAGTTGATGAAACAGGAGTTTTCAGTAAATCCGGTGACCTTCAGAAATACCGAATTGATATATAGTGACAGAGTATCGGAGATAGTAAAGAAGATCCCTAGGTTCAAAACTATATTGACGGAAGGGGCTGATAAAATATTAGGTTGGCGTTCTCCTCTTTATACTTATTCAACGCCGAATTCCAAACATAATTTGTTGTTAAAATATTACCCTCTTTCTGATGATATTGCATTTAGATTTTCAAATAAGAACTGGATAGGCTATCCTCTTACAGTGGACCGTTTTTATCAATGGGTCGAAAGACTTCCTCTGATAGAACCCAGTGACAGGCAATTGTTTTTGAACCTGTTTATGGATTATGAAACTTTCGGAGAGCATCAGTGGGAAGATACCGGTATTTTTGAATTTATGGAGCATTTACCGGGAAGAGTACTTAAGAATGACTATATTAAATTTTGCCATCCTAAGGATGCTGCCGATTTAATAAATTATAAGCCACCGGTATTGTCGGTTCCTGAGACGATATCCTGGGCTGATACTGAACGTGATCTTTCGGCATGGCTTTCAAATGCACTGCAGTGGAATGCTGCTAATACATATTACGATCTTTTGAGAAAGATCAAAGAAACCGGTGATCGAAAACTGCTCGATAAGGCAAGGAGGTTGTCAACTTCTGATATGTATTACTATATGTGTACTAAATATTTCCAGGATGGTGACGTTCACAAATATTTCTCTCCCTATTCTTCACCTGAAGATGCTTATACTTACTTTCTGAATATACTCGCTGACATGGAAATGAGGATAGGAGAAGAGGTTGCAGTATGAAATTCAAAAAAATATTTGTTCACCCAAGATACCCGGACAAATTAAAACCTCTTTATGAACTGGCCTGCAATATATGGACTTTGTGGGATTATGATGCGATAACTTTATTTTATCGTATAGACTCAAGGCTTTTCAGGTCGGTGGGCCATAATCCTTTGAAATTTCTCCACAGCTTAAGCAAAAAGACACTTAGTGATCTTGCCGAAGATGAGGGATTTCTTTATGAGCTGAACAATGTCTGGGAGAAGTTCCAGAATTATTTGAAATACAGCAGAGACTTTAAAGAGCAATGTGATGATTGTTGCAATATAAGCGACTCTGATAAAATTGCCTATTTTTCGATGGAATTCGGCTTGCATGAATGTATTCATACATATGCTGGGGGGCTTGGAATTCTTGCGGGAGATTACCTCAAGGGGGCATCTGACCTTGATCTGCCGGTTGTGGGGATAGGTTTATTGTACAGGTATGGTTATTTTACCCAGAACATAGATCTGAACGGATATCAAAGAGAAATATTTACAGGATTCGAAAATCACCAGATACCCATAACCGAAGTTCACGATTCTCAGGGAAACTGGGCAACGATCAAAGTTAAAATTTTAAATGAAGAAATACTCGTAAGACTCTGGAAGATAGAAGTTGGAAAGATAAAGCTCATCCTTCTGGATACTAATGTTGAAGCTAATCCTCCGGATTTACGAACGATCACCGATGAATTATATGTCGCCGACCGGGAAAAAAGGATTCAACAGGAAATTGTCTTGGGGATCGGCGGCGTTAAGGCATTGGAGCTTTTAGAGATAGAGCCTTCCATCTATCATTTTAATGAAGGGCATTCTGCCTTCGCGATAATCGGCAGAATGGATCAGTTGATGAATAAACAGAAACGAAGTTTTCAAGAAAGCAAGGCTCTGATCAGGGGTTCTACGGTTTTCACTACTCATACCCCGGTAATAGCAGGCAATGAAAATTTCCCGACAGATATGGTAAAAAAATACACCCAGCCTTATTTGAAAGACATAGAAATTGCTTTTGATCAGTTTGCAAAGTACGGTTTTATTAATGATGACACTAATACATTCTGGCTGCCTGGATTCGGTATACAGTTTTCCAGGTTTATCAACGGTGTTTCAGTTCAGCATGCAGATATGTCCAAACAGATGTGGAAAAGTTTATTCCCTGAAAAACATCTTATGGAAATACCGATTTTTCCGGTGACAAACGGAGTTCATTTTTCATGGTTAAGCCAGCCTTTTACGGAGATGTTCAACCGTTATCTCGGTCCTGATTATATTCACTGTAAAAAAGATGAGGACATCTGGGAAAAGATTTACAATATTCCGTCTGAGGAACTTTGGCAGGAACACAAAAGAAATAAGCGTAACCTGGTGAATTTTATAAAAAGAGAATTCAGTGGCAAAGCCTCCGGTGGATTTTCACCTCGTATGGAATTGCTGGGTTTGAACCGGATATTAAATGATGAATATTTGACCATTGTATTTGCCAGAAGATTTGCAAGCTATAAAAGGCCGACCTTGATATTGAGAAACAAGGAACGGCTTAAAAATATATTGACTAATTCTCAAAGACCTGTGCAGCTTATATTTGCAGGTAAAGCACATCCCGCTGACGAAGGCAGTAAGCAAATGATAAAAGAGGTAATTGATTTTGCAAGTGAATACAACCTGGAAGACAGGGTTTTCTTTCTGGAAAATTATGACATAAATATTGCCAGGCATTTATATTGGGGGGCTGATGTTTGGCTTAATAATCCGATCACCAGTATGGAAGCAAGCGGCACAAGCGGCATGAAAGCTTCCATGAATGGAGTTCTGCATTTAAGTACACTGGAAGGCTGGTGGCTGGAAGGATATCACGGTAATAACGGCTGGGCCATAAATGCGGGTGCAAAATACAAAAACCAGGAAATGCAGGACATTGCAGACGCTAACCAGATTTACGACCTGATAGAGAGCGAGATAGCTAAATGGTTTTATTTCAGGGATGAATCGGACGTCCCGATAGAGTGGGTGGAGATGATGAAAAATGCAATTTATACTGCATGCAGGGACTACAATATGAATCGAATGATATGCGACTACAGTAAAAAAGCATATCAGCCTTCGATTAATTATATGAATGATATTACAAAAGATGATTGTTCGAAACTTAAAGATTCACTGGATGAAGAGGCAAAGGTTGAAAAATACTGGGATCAGATCGAATTGTCTTCATTTAAAACTAATATTGAAAAAAAAGGCGATGTAATCGAAGGCGAAACTATCGAGGTTAATTGCGAAGTTAGATTCGGTCAGGCTCCTTCTGATCTTTTCATGGTCGAACTTTTTTATATGCTTGATGATGAAAATGAGTATGAGGTTTTGCCTATGGAAAAAGCCGAAACCAAAGCAGAGAATATAACTTATAAGCTTGATCTTGAGATACAGGGTTATGGCACCCAAAGCTTGAATGTAAGAGTATTGCCCGCTAATCCTATAATACAGGACACTCATCCCGAATTAATTAAATGGATAGAGTAAAATCAGAAATCTTTCCTGAATTAAAAATCCCAACCTATGACTTTTACCTGTCATTTTTTTTCTTATTAATTTTGTATTATTAACCTGATCGCTGAAATTTTTCATTAAAATTTTTGAAAAATATTTGACAAGTTAGGTTAAACTAACTATAAGTTAGCTATGGCTAATTTATTTAGGAGTTTAATTTTGCCTGAAATGAAAGAAAAACTTTCGGCTTCTTTAGAGGATTATCTGGAAGCTATTTACAATTTAGAGAAAGACAAAGGAGCAGCAAGATCCAAGGATATTGCAGATGCACTTAATGTCGCCCGGCCTTCGGTAACTGCAGCTTTGCAGGGCTTATCTGAAAAAAAACTGATAAATTACAAACCTTACGGTAAGATTTCTCTTACTGAAAAAGGATGTAAAAGGGCAGAAAGAATCGCAGAAAAACATGATGTGATTAAATCATTTTTCATAGATGTTTTAGGTATCGAGAACTCTTCTGCCCATGAAGCTGCCTGCAAAGCAGAGCATATTCTGGGGGCTGATATAGTGTCAAGAATAATTGACTTCAAGGATTTTATAGAATCCTTGAAAGAAGAAGGACAGTTAATACCTGAGAATTTTAAAGAATATTGTCATAGAAAAAGTGAGTAGTTTTTTGAGTTAATAATATGAGTAAAAATGAATGTAAACCGTTATCAACTGTACCTGCCGGTAAAAAAGTAAAACTCGTTGAAGTTCATGCAGGCTATGGTTTAAAGTCCAGGCTTTCATCTATGGGGCTTACCAAAAATATAGAATTTGAAGTGATCCATAATCGTCACCCGGGACCCTTCGTCGTTAATATCCGAGGTACCCGCGTGATGCTCGGAAGAGGAATGGCGGAAAAGATTTTCGTCAAATGAACAATTCTTTTGTTTTTATTTACTCGGTTTTTTAAATGAAAAAACAGATATCAGTAGCCATAGCAGGAAATCCCAACAGCGGTAAAAGTACAATATTTAATATGTTGACAGGTTCCCGCCAGAAGGTAGGAAATTATCCAGGCGTGACAGTTGAAAAAAAGGAAGGACAACTTTCCTATAAAGGTTACGAGTTGAATTTTATCGATCTGCCCGGGACATATAGCCTTGCTACCTATTCACTCGATGAAATAGTGGCAAGAAATTATCTTATCGAACAGGAGCCTGATGTTGTGATAAATGTCGTTGATTGCTCGAATATCGAAAGGAATTTGTTCCTCACCACTCAGTTGATGGAACTCGATCTTAATCTTATCCTGGACTTTAACATGAGTGACATAGCCAGGCAGAAAGGACTGGATTTTGATCTTGATCAACTTTCTAAACTTCTTCAGGCCCCGATTGTTCCTACAGTGGGCAGAAAAGAGCAGGGTGCAGAAGAACTACTTGATAAGATAATTGAAGTTTCCAATAAACCTGGTTCAAGAACCCACAAGGTACATTACGGATCAGAGATAGAGGACCAGATAAATTCCATAGAACAGGCATTGCTTGAACACCAGCAGGATCTTTCAGGAATGTATAATTTAAGGTGGCTGGCAATAAAGTTACTTGAAAATGATTCTGAAATACTTGCAAAAATAGAATCCGCAGAAATTAAAAAAATTGCTGAGGAATCCAGAAATTACTTAAAAAAGATTTACAAAGATGACCCTGAAAACCTGATCGCCGACAGCAGATTTGGATTTATATCCGGAGCATGCCAGGAGACAGTGCAATTGACGGTCGAGGCTCGTCATAATTACAGTGACATTATAGATGCTGTGGTTACAAATAAAATTCTAGGTCTGCCGATATTTCTTTTTTTGATGTATCTGGTTTTTCAGATTACCTTTTCACTTGGTCAGTACCCGATGGACTGGCTTGAGACATTTTTCAACTGGCTTTCCTTTACTATTAACACTAATTGGCCTTTTGAAAACATGCAGGGGATTCGATCTCTGATAACCGACGGGATAATCGGCGGTGTAGGCGGGGTGCTTGTTTTTTTACCTAATATACTGATTCTTTTCGCTGCGATAGCTTTACTGGAAGGAACTGGTTACATGGCAAGAGCTGCGTTTATCATGGATCGTATCATGCACAAAATTGGTCTTCACGGCAAAAGTTTTATACCGATGATAATAGGCTTCGGATGTTCAGTACCTGCTATTATGTCAACAAGGATTCTTGAAAATCGCAGGAACAGGATCGCGACTATAATGGTCATTCCACTGATGAGTTGTGGAGCCAGGTTGACAATTTATGCTTTGTTGATCCCTGCTTTTTTTGAAAAGTACCGGGGATTAATGCTTTTCGCTATTTATATAATCGGAATACTCCTGGCAATTGTATGTTGTAAGATATTGAGGAAAACATTATTGAAAGGTGAGTCAGAGCCATTCGTGATGGAGTTGCCTCCCTACAGAATGCCAACCGCTAAATCAATATTATTGCATACATGGCACCGTGGTAAAATGTACCTTAAAAAGGCAGGAACCATAATACTTGCTATCTCGATTGTTTTATGGTTTGCCGCCAATTTCCCTAAACCAGACAAAGAGCAATTACAGCAGGTCAGCGAGCAGGAAGGCAGGAAAGTTGCTTTAACTCATTCTGTTTTAGGCAGACTGGGTAAAGCGATAGAGCCGGCGATAGAACCCTTGGGATTTGACTGGAAAATAGGAACCGCTCTGGTCGGTGCAACAGCTGCAAAGGAAGTTTTTGTTTCACAAATGGGAGTTGTTTACGCTGTTGAAGGAAGTGACGAAAGTAACAGGACTTTGCGAGAAAAATTACAGGAAAATTATTCTCGTCTGACTGCATTTTGCATAATGCTTTTTTGCCTGATATATTCTCCGTGTTTTCCAACGATTGCGATAACCAGGCAGGAAACTGCATCCTGGAAATGGGCACTTCTGCAATCGTTTGGATTGACAGTCATTGCTTACATATTAACGCTTATAGTATATCAGGTTGGAAAATTATTATTGTATTAATTTTGATTGTTTTTTAGGAATTTATCGTTAAAGGAATAGAGGATAAATAATGAAATTGTTTAAGTTAATGGTGTTAGCATTATTAATTTCGAAGGTTTGTTTTGCAGTCGATTATCCAGAATTGAACGAGAAGGGGGTCGAGGTAGATCTCGGCTTTACCAATATTTATCAATCCAATGTTAAAAACGGCCTAAGCACCCATGACGAAAATGGAAGATATACAGGGAGTTATGACCTGGAAGTTAACGCCGATCTATATCAGCTTTTAGGTATTGAAAGTTTCCGAATGTATATGCTAATTGAAGGTTCTTGGCCTGACGAGGAAGGCATTAACGAAAATTCAGTGGGATCATTTTTTGGCGTAAATGATGATGCAGCAGGTAACCGTTCAATTGATGTAACTGAATTATGGTTTGAAAAAAGTAATGCGGATAATACTTTAAGGTTCAGAGCAGGTAAGCTGGATTTAACGGCTGGATTTGACTTTCATAACTATCCAGTGGCTTTCGATACAACAGTATATTCAAATGATGAAACTTCACAGTTTTTAAATTCAGCTTTAGTGAATAATCCCTTGATTCCTTTCCCTGATAACGGCCTTGGTGCAGGTATTTTTATGGAGCCTTATAAAAACTGGTATGTTAGTGCCGCAGTTCAGGATGCCCAGGCAGATGCCAGGGAAACGGGTTTTAATACAGCTTTACATGACAAAGATTACTTCTTTTATATCATGGAGACGGGTTTTCTTTCTGAAAGCTATACTGACAACGGTCCGGTGCCCGGTGCATTCAGGTTCGGCATGTGGTATGATCCCCAGCCTAAAGAAAGGTTTACTTCGGGGTCAATAAAAAGGGATGATCTCGGTTTCTATACTGCCTGTGATAAAATGGTGTATAAAGAAAACGCGAACAAGGGTGACAACCAGGGATTGGGAATTTTCGCCAGGGCAGGTTATGCTGACAGGGATGTATCGGAACTTTCAACTTTCTGGTCATTTGGTTTAAGCTATAAAGGTCTGTTGGAAAACCGTAATGAAGATGTTATAGGACTGGGATATGCTCAAGGTGTTTTTTCGGATAAAAATACTGCATTTGCAGAAGATTACGAAAGTGTGACCGAAGTATATTATAATTATAAAGTTAAAGAATCAATTCATTTAACTCCAAGTTTACAATACATACAGAATCCCGGAGGTACCGGTGATGCAGCTGATGCCACATTAATTGCTTTAAGATTGCAGATGGGCTTATAAAAGAAGCATTAAACAGTATTTTAAATTAATATCAGCTAAAGTACCCTCACAAAATAATCGACATTTATTCTTAGTAATTTTTTTGGAAAAAATGTTAATTTGAATTTTGTGGGGTGCTCAAAATGGCTAAATCACTCATGATAGTTGACGATTCCGCAACTATGAGAAAGATAATTATGCGGACCGTCAGAATGTCAGGCTTGGAATTTGATAATACCGAAGAAGCCGGCAATGGACTGGAGGCGATCGAAAAATTAAACGATTCTCCGGTGGATATAATCCTTTGTGATATCAATATGCCGGAAATGTCTGGAAGCGAAATGGTCAAAAAGATCAGAAGTGAAATGCCTGAGCATGAAGATACTAAGATCGTAATGGTATCAACCGAAAGCTCAGAGGATTTGATTGATGATCTCATGTCAAACGGTGCAAATGGTTATATCACTAAGCCGTTCACGCCGGAAAAATTTCAGGAAAAACTGTCACCATTAATGAATTAATCAAAGGATTTTAAAATGATCACGGATATTTCGTATGAACAGATGCTCGTGGATGGAGCAAAAGAAGTCTTTGAAACTATGATATTTATGGAAATTATGCCGGCCGAAGCCAACGTTACCAGCTTCGAGGACCATGTGTTGGGTTCCATAAGCTTTAAAGGTGATATCGAAGGGTCATTATCTATATGCTGTTCAAAGCAATGTGCCACAGAGATATCAGCAAACATGCTGGGAATGGACCCTCATGATGATATGAGCGATGAGGATATCACTGATGCCTTCGGTGAAGTCATAAACATGGTAATGGGCAGCTTTAAGAAAAGGATGCTTGAATACATCAAAGATCTCGAAGTTTCTATCCCAAATGTAGTAAGCGGACAGCATCTCAAAAAAGTGCCGGGTGAAGGTTATATTAAAGAACATACAAATATTTCAATTGAAGGGCATTATGTTGCCGAAATAATATTAATAATGAAAGAAAGTGGTTAACAAAATGTCTTTACCTGTCGCTGAATTAAAAGAAGAAATAACTGAATTATCTCTAGAGGCTTACGAAGCCTTCTGTGAAGACATTTCCGGTATGTTTGGCATTGATATGACCTGCAGGGAGGAAAAAAGCGGCAGCGGTACTATAAAAGAGGTTAAGAAAAAATTCAGAAATCTGGCAGCAGTTTATTCGGTAAATGCAAAGGGTACTCTGGAAGGGGATTTCAAATTGTTGCTTGATAAGCAGGGTGTATTCACTCTTCCCGGAACCATCGTTATGCAGCCCAAAGAAAAGATCATTCAAAATGCCCAAATGGGTAAACTCGAAACAGCAGAAGAGATAAGAGACGCTGTAGGTGAGTGTGGTAATCTGCTGGTTGGATCCTGGGACAGAATATACCGGGAAAATCTCGATGGGCACGAACATTTTGTACAAACTAATACTTTTTTGGGTAATCCCTGGAAAGAACCAGATAAAAAAATAAATATTGCAAAAGAACAACAAATTGAATTTTGCATTTATGAAATGACTATCGGCGATTTTGAGCCGTTTAAATGTGGAGTTATATTTCCCAGCAAAATCTTACCCGGAGCGGAACAAGAACAAGAAAAGTCTGATTCCGAGAAACAGGAAAAAATTGAAAAAGAAGCAGAAGTTGAGCAATCCAAAGAATCAGAAACTGAATTAAAGCCGTCGGATAAACAGAAAGAAAATGAAGCAGAACAAAATAAAAACCATGAAACACCTGAATCTGAAGAACAAATAAGTGAAAATATTCAGGAAGAAAATACTTCCAAAAAGGAAGATAAAAAAGAACCTCCACCTGAAGAAAAACAGGAATCACAAACTCAGGAAGAAAAAACCGAAACTCAAGATCCGCAACCCGAAGAGGCGCATCCGAAAAATGAAACTGAGAAAAATGAAATTGATGAAAAAATTGATGAAGAACATAAGCCGGATGTTGAAGAACGGCCCGTATCTGATGCGATTAAAAAAATGACTGGGTCGGAGTCTGATATTTCATCTTCTGAAACTTCTTTTAAAGTTGACACTGAATTACAAGCTAAAGATATCATGCAAACAAATATCGTTTGGTGTAAGCAGGATGATACTGTAGAAAAAGCCTCCAATGAAATGCAGTCTAAAAACACCTCATATCTGCTTATCGGAAGTGCGGATAATATTGAGGGTATAATTTCTCGTTCGAACCTGGCTTCCGGCATCAGTCCGTATTTAAAGCCTGTCTTTGCAAAATGGCGCAGACCGTTGGATGACGCAACTTTGCAGATAAAGTTAAAATGGATTATGACAAGGCCCGTGAAGATCATACCAGTACAAACCCCGGTTCCCGTTGTAGTTCAAAAAATGCTTACAAATTCATGTAAATGTTTTCCTGTTGCTGATGAAAAGGGAAAAATTGTCGGTATAGTAACAGCTTTCGATATTTTCAAAGCAATAACTGCCAGTGAAAATGAAGAAATTGCCGGCCAGCCTAACCAGTCTCAAATGATGGTTTAAGCCTCAAAATTTCAGTAAAAATCATCTATTCAATTTCATTTGGTTAATGTCTCCCCTGAATTTGCCGAGATAAAAACTATTGTGATATATAAGTTAAAGGCTAATGGCCAAGGGGGTCATAATTTTATGGAAAAAATAACTGAACTTGTTGAAAAAGCCGCACAAAATATTGCTTTGTTAGAGCCGGAAAACACGGAGGACCTCAAAGAACTTCAGAACATCATCAAGCAAATAAATGAATCTTTCGACAGTTTTAAAGATCTGCCGGAGGAACTTCTTAAATCTGCTGAATCGGCAAATAAACAAGCAATGGATGAGATCGAAAATATACTCCAAAAACAAGTAAAAGATTCCGATAAATCAATACAAGTTATTTCCGCTTCAATAGAACTGATACAGGAAATGACCAAAAACATACAACCCGGCAAATCAGAACAAAAAGTTTCTGATACTGTTGAGGAAAAACCCGAGGATGAAGGAACTGTTATTGCAGAAGAAGATATTCCCTTGATCCAGGATTTTATTACAGAATCTGAGGAACATTTGGAAACTGCTGAATCATCACTTCTGGAACTGGAGAATTCCCCGGGCGATGATGAATTATTGAACCAGATATTCAGGGCTTTTCATACCATAAAAGGAATGGCCGGGTTCATGAATTTAAATGATATAAATGAACTTGCCCATTCATCAGAAAACCTCCTTGATCTCGGCAGGAAAAAAGAAGTTACGATTACAGGTAATAACTCTGATATCGTTTTTGAATCTATCGATCTAATGAAAGAAATGATGACCGACCTGACTGAAGCAATCGATTCAGGAAAAGCAGCAAAAACACCGGAAAGTTTTGCACCTCTTTTGACAAAAGTTAAGTCTGCAGTTGAAAATGGATCAAAAAATTCTGATAAATCTGATGAAGCAGAAGAAAGCAGCGAAAAGAAAGATACTGAAAAAAAAGAAGCTAAAAGCGATAATCCCGAAGTTGATCGGCGTTCGGGAGAAGACAGAAGAAAGGAAGATAAAGGGCCGCCAAACGGTATTGAACGAAGAAGCGGCAAAGACAGGCGGGCGTCAGCAGAAGAAAAGATAAAAGTCAATACTTCCAAGCTCGATAATTTAGTGAATATGGCAGGTGAATTGGTCATCGCCCAGCTCATGGTCTCCGAGGAGATAAAGAACGATGTAAATCAGTCCCATGACCTTGCCAGAAAGATCGCGCATCAGGGTAAGATAGTGAGAGAATTGCAGGAAATATCAATGTCTATGAGGATGGTGCCTATTCAGGGTGTATTCCAGAAAATGGCACGCCTGTCAAGGGATCTTTCCAGAAAAGCAAATAAAGAAATTGATTTTAATACAGAAGGTGAGGAAACAGAACTGGACAGAAGCCTCGTAGACAAGATCGCTGATCCTCTTGTTCATATGGTAAGAAATTCTATAGATCACGGCCTTGAAACTCCTGAGGAAAGAAAAAAAGCCGGTAAGTCTGAAAAAGGAACTATAGAATTGAAGGCTTTTCATAAGGCTGGAAATATTATCATTGAAATAAGAGATGACGGCAGGGGGCTTGACAGAGATAAAATATTGGCAAAAGCCGTAGATAACGGTTTGGTCAGTAAAAACCAGGATTTAAGTGACGAAGAGGTTTATAATCTGATCTTTCATCCTGGATTGTCAACTGCTAAAAAAGTTACTGAAATATCCGGCCGTGGTGTTGGCATGGATGTGGTAAAAAAGAACATTGAAGCATTAAGGGGAAAAGTTCATATAGCCTCCACGCCGGGCGAGGGAAGCGTTTTCAGTATAAGCCTTCCTTTAACATTGGCAGTGATCGATGGTCAGATAGTAAGAATAGGACAGGAAAAATACATTATTCCTATCAATACAATCGATAAAAGTATCCGGCCTGAAAAACAGCAATTATCAAGTGTTCAGAATAAAGGAGAAATTATAAATGAAAGGGGAGAGCTAATACCTCTTGTTCGTTTGTATGACATATTCGGGGTTAAGCCGGACAATGAAGATCCTGCTAAATCTTCTGTTGTGATTGTAGAAAATGATAAAAGGAAATGCTGTTTGCTTGTAGATGAATTATTAGGTCAGCAGCAGGTTGTTATCAAAAATCTTGGAGAAACACTTGGAAAAATTGAAGGCATCTCAGGGGGTGCCATAATGGGTGACGGCAAAGTGAGGCTTATCCTGGATGTCCCAGGGCTTATAAAGCTTTCACAACGGTAGGAGACTTAAAATGCTAAAATCTATTGTGAGTAATATTGAGCTCTCTGAAGAGAACTTCAGAAAGATCAGTAAAACCGTTTATGATCATTGTGGCATAAATCTGCATGACGGAAAAAAACAGCTGGTAAAAGCAAGGCTGGCCAAGTTGATCAGACAGAATAAATTCACCTCCTTTGAGGAATATCTTGATTTCATTAAGAATGATGAAAGCGGATTTGAATTTTCAAAATTGATCGATTCAATAAGTACAAATTTAACCAGCTTCTTCAGGGAACCCAAGCATTTTAATTTCATAAGCTCTGTATTTCTACCTGATATGCTCGCAAAAAAGAAAAAAACAGGCAGAAAAAGGATAAGGGTATGGAGTGCCGGATGTTCATCCGGGGAGGAACCTTATTCTATAGGTATTGCATTACGCGAAGCTATTCCTGACTTTGAAAGTTGGGACGTTAAGATACTCGCTACGGATATTTCAACAACAGTTCTGGATAGAGCGAGGAAAGGTATTTACGATGAAAAAAGAGTTCAACCCGTTTCTGCATCCTTAAAAAGAAGATATTTTTTTTCTGTCAAATCTGATGGTATTAAAAAGTTTCAGGTGATGGACAATATAAAAAATATGATACTATTCAGGTACTTGAATCTTATGGAGCCATGGCCTATCAAAGGCCCTCTGGATTTTATATTTTGCAGAAATGTAATGATATATTTCGATAAACCGACACAGGGAAAACTTGTAAACCGCTTTTATGAACTTCTAGATAAAGACGGTATTTTGTTTACAGGTCACTCTGAATCTTTGACAGGAATCCGACATAATTTTGCTTACATTCAACCGACTATTTATAAAAGGCCGTAGGGGTGACTTATGATAAAAACAAAAAAAACAGTTGACGTTTCTGATGCTAAAATATCAAAAAATCCAAAGGATATGCTGGTGACATATTCATTGGGTTCCTGTATAGCAGTTTGCTTATATGATCCATCAATTAAGCTCGGCGGCATGCTGCATTTTCAGTTGCCCGAATCCAGAGATAATCCACAACGTGCTCAGCAGAATCCTTTCATGTATGCGGATACGGGAATGCAGAGGCTTGTTAAAAAAATGTTGTCATTGGGGGCAAATAAGAAAAGAATGCAGGTTAAGTTAGCAGGTGGAGCTAAAATGGCCAACGGCCCGCTTGGCTTTGATATCGGCAAAAGAAATCATACCGCACTTAGAAAAATATTATGGAAAAACGGAATGTTTATCGATGCTCAGGAAGTAGGCGGTACTGCTCCAAGAAATATGTATCTCGATTTAGACGACGGTACCTGTATTGTGAAAACAAACGGAATTGAAAAGAAAATTTAAAAGAGGGATTCGATGGGAATCACATTAAATAAAATTATCAAAGTTCTGGTTGTTGATGATTCTGCAGTAGTAAGGCAGATTTTAAGTCGGGAGCTTGATAAGGTAAAAAGTATTGAGGTAGTGGGTACAGCACCTGACCCTTATATTGCAAAAAATAAAATAATTTCATTAGAACCCGATGTTTTGACACTGGATGTGGAAATGCCACGCATGGATGGTATTACCTTTTTAAAAAAATTGATGAAGGCCCGTCCCATGCCGGTTATCGTCCTGAGTTCTTTAACACAAAAGGGAAGTAAAACCGCAATGGAGGCACTTTCTGCAGGCGCAGTAGATATCATAGCTAAACCGGGAGGTTCTTTTACTGTTCAGGATACCTGTGAAGAACTCGTAAAGAAAATAAAAGTTGCATCCACCGCTAATATTTCAAAAGCAAAACAGAAAAAGCCGAGAGTTCAGAATCCACATCTGAATATGGCTGAAACTACAAACAAGATTTTTGCAATAGGGGCGTCAACCGGCGGCGTAAAAGCGGTGACTACTGTTATAAAATCTTTTCCCTCTAATGCTCCGGGCATTCTGGTTGTCCAGCACATGCCGGCAGCTTTTACTTCTTCTTTTGCGGAAAGGTTGAACTGCGATTCTGCGGTGAAAGTCAAGGAGGCTGAAGATGGTGACAGAATAATACCAGGCAAAGTTCTTATCGCACCTGGTAATTACCACATGCTGCTTAGGCGATCAGGAGCGAACTACAAGGTACAGGTTAAATCCGGCCCCCATGTATGCCACCAAAGGCCAAGCGTAGAGGTTATGTTCAATTCAGTCGCCAAATATGCAGGTGCAAATGCGATCGGGGCGATACTTACCGGGATGGGTGCAGACGGTGCCAAAGGTTTGTTGAATATGAAAAAAGCCGGTGCTCATACAGTAGCACAAAACGAAGAAAGTTGCGTAGTTTTCGGCATGCCCAAGGAGGCCATAAAACTCGGAGCTGCAGAACAAGTTATCGAACTTGGCAAGGTAGCGGAAACTATGATTGACTTGGCCTCGAAAAAGTAAATATATTTTCTTCACTTATTTATTTTCTTAAGCAGCTCTTTTCTGGCCTGAACTCGTATTTTGGCATTTTCATAACGCCTTTTTTCATCTGCCGTTTCAGGTTTTATAGGCGGAATTTTACAGGGCTTCTTATTTTTATCAAGCGCCACGAAAGTTAAATGCGCTGATGTTGTTTTAACCTGCTCATTATTATAAGGATTTTCCTTAAGAACTTTTACACCCACTTCCATTGAAGTTTGCCCTGCGTAATTAACACATGCTTTCAATAGCACATGGTCACCAATCTGAATAGATTCCTTAAATGAAAGCGAATCGATGCTTGCGGTTACGACTTCTTTGCCGCAGTGCTTTTGTGCTGCCATCGAGCCGATCATATCGATCCAGGCAATTATGGCTCCTCCGAATGCAGTACCGTAATGATTGGCCTGGTTCGGCATCAAAATATACCTGCTTTCAACTGCACTTTCACTCGGTTTTTTGCCTTTCATATTTGAACCCTGATTAAAAAATTTAAGTGAATAAAATGCTATATCTTTCAAAGATTTCAAACAAGGGAAAAATATACTATTAAAAACAAAAATGATCGTAAAGTTAATTAAACTGTTGGAAATTTAGAGGAATTTCTTTGAGCATTTTCTAATAAATTACTTAGCAGGAAAGAGTAATGTAAGTCAAATGAGATGAAAAATAGTGCAATTTTTTGGGAAATAATAATATTAGAAAAATATTTGAATTATGTTAGAATTGGGTTAGAATATCTTTAGTGAAAAGGTAGGTTTTTCCGATAAGCATAGAAAACGGGTAATCTTTAATGAAGGAGTTTTTACTATGTTCAGTATAGAAAATATTAAATTATTACTGCCTTCCCAATTGCAGGGTAATTTCACATTCTATCCCATCCTGATCCTATCGGTTTCTTTGTTAATTTCGCTTGCAATAGGTCTACACAGGGGAATATGCGTTTACATTTCAGGCAGAAAAGATAATCTACCTGAATTCGACGATAATCCTTTTGTCACGGGTCTATGTGTTTTACAGCTTGCTTGCTTGTTATCCGTTATCTTGTCAGTTTTCTACTACCACTTCCCACAATTCAAACCGGGCGGAATAAGCTGGGAGATTGGTATGGGATTCGGCATAGCTACAAGCGTATTTATATTAATGACAGGAATTACAGTTATTAAAAAAGTTAATCAGTTGCTGCTGCTTATAGGTGTAATGCCGCCTTTTGTTTACGGCTTCCTGAAAGGAAGGAACTTCAGACCGATGGAAATGGTAGTGCAGACAGTTCAAAAGCACAGCAGAGTTCCCGAGCCGGGTGCAAAATCCCTTAACCCCGAGCGACATGGCGATTATATCGACTATGTGGTTGATAAGTGCAGAAGGGTAGTGTCAGTAGGCTCTGGAAAGGTCACGATTGTTACCAGAGGCGGAAAACTTGTTCAAATTCCGACAAGTACTCCGATCTTGAGAAAACCCGGCTTGCTGGAGCGCTTGAGATATTATAAAAAATTCCCTCCAAAACAGATGACATACAAAGTAATGCACACTCTGGATCAAAACGCTTAAGTTGTTTGTGTTCATAAAAAGCCTGACATCTTGACAGAATCTGAAATTCAGGACTGGGCAAAAGCCCAGAATTTACTAAGATTTGCAAAAAAATGGGCCTGGTTGGACTCGAACCAACGACCAATGAATTATGAGTTCACCGCTCTGACCGACTGAGCTACAGGCCCATCAAATAAGAGGAGGATAATTTACAATGCAAATTCGAAGATTGCAAGTAAATTCAACCCAAATAATTGTAACTTTACAAACTAATTAAAGTTCATAAAATCAAAGATTTTCTTTAATATATTTGACGGCGTTTTTAAAAATTGTCATTCCGTCACAATTATTTTTATTATCCATTCTCGTCCAGTTCGGATGTTGAGTAGGATAAACATATCTTTCCGGGTGAGGCATCAGGCCGAGAACCCTGCCGGACTTGTCCGTTAAACCGGCAATGGATTCCATCGAGCCGTTAGGATTTACAGGGAAACCTCCCTTGTTTCCGTTTTCATCGACATATTTGAAAGCAATATGCCTTTCATTTTTGAGTTTTTTCAGGTCTTCGCCGCTTTTGGTGACTACTTTTCCCTCGCCGTGAGCAACCGGAAGATAGATCCTTTTACCCTTATCAAGAAAAACGCATCTGTCAGTTACCGGCTCAAGATAAACCCATCTGTCTTCGAATTTTCCACTGTCGTTATAGGTAATAGTAACTTTAGTATTATCAAAATCGTTATCGAATCCGGGAAGAATACCCGTTTTTGCCAGGACCTGAAAACCGTTGCAGATGCCCAATACCAGTTTTCCCTCATCGATAAATTTTCTTATAATATCCGAAAGATGATGTATGATTTGGTTGGCAAGTATTTTTCCGGCAGCCACATCATCACCGTAACTGAATCCGCCGGGAAAAACCAATATCTGGTATTTGTCCAGAAGGTTTTTTTCTTTGATCAATTTATTTATATGTATCCTGTCAGCTTCAGCGCCGGCAAGTTCGAGGGCATTTTCCGTTTCAAGATCACAGTTAATACCTGCTGCTCTGAGAACTAATCCTTTTACTTTTTCCATTAATGCTTTCCTTTTAAATTACCAGTCAAGAGGTTTCTTCCATGCCTCTTTCAGTTCTTCGTTTTCGATATCTACTATTACTGAATCGTTATCTTTTATTTTGAGTTTAGTTTCTTTTGTCACTTTACCTATTTCTGCATGCGGGATGTACGCCATTTCATTTATAAACTGCTCTTTGTCTTCCGGCGTTACTTCGACTATATATCTTGAGTTGGACTCACTGAAAAGTTTCATAAAGGATTTGCTGCAGTCTTTGCTGACAGCAAGCTTACTCAAATCTGCTTCGATACCAAATCCTCCTGAAAATGCCATTTCCGCAAGTGCTGCAGCCAAACCGCCCTCCGAACAGTCGTGACAGCTTTTTACTAATCCTTTTTTGATAACTTCAGATACTTTTGCAGATGTCCTGGGAGCAAGTTCAAGGTCAAGTTCTGGAACGTTTGCCCCCATCTGGCCGTTTACCTTATAATAATGGGAACCGCCGAGTTCATTTTTAGTTTCTCCTATTACAAATACCAAAGAGCCTTCTTTTTTAATATCCATGGTGATGCAGTGGTTTACATTATCCACTAAGCTCATGGCACTTATCAGAAGTGTTGAAGGGATTATTATCTGTGTGCCGTCATCACAAACGAATTCATTATTAAGTGAATCCTTGCCGGAGATAAACGGCGCCTCGTAAGCCATTGCTCCATCGTGACATGCTTGGGCAGCCCTGACCAGTGACCCAAGGGTTTCAGGTCTGGTGCAGTTGCCCCAGCAGAAATTATCGAGAAGGGCGATGCGGTCGACTCTTGCTCCCACACAGATCAGGTTTCTTATAGCTTCATCGATACCGGAAAGTGCCATCTGATAAGGGTCAATGTCACCGTAAAGAGGGTTCATTCCGCAGGCAAGTGCTATGCCTTTACCGGAATTATACTTTACTTTTACAACAGCAGCATCGCTCGGCCCGTCATTTTGTATTCCTGCCAGAGGTTTTATTACAGAACAACCCTGCACTTCGTGATCGTATTGTCTTATAACCCATTCCTTGCTTGCAACATTATAGCTGCTCATTATTTTCAAAAGATCAGCATTATAACTTTCTCTTTCAGCAAGTCCCGGCTCAGTGACATTCGGCATTTTCCATGCTGCTTTTCTGGAATATTTCGGCACTCCATCATGAAGGAATTCCATATCCATGTCGCATACCTGTTCACCTTCATATCTCAAGGTCAGTTTTTTGTCATCTTTGAATTTGCCTATGACCGTAGCCTGAACATTTTCGCTATCGAACAATTTTAAAAGTTCATCGATATTTTCGGGCTTTACTGAAAGTACCATCCTTTCCTGAGCTTCGCTGATCCATATTTCAGTATAACTTAATCCGGCATATTTCAATGGTACCTTATCAAGATCGACTTCCACCCCGAGTTTTTCTCCCATTTCACCTACCGCACTGCTCAAGCCGCCTGCTCCGCAGTCAGTTATCGCTTCGTAAAGGTCCTTTTCGTTTGCCTGGAGCAGCACATCCAGCATTTTCTTTTCGGTGATCGGGTTACCTATCTGGACGGCATGTGAAAAGATGGTCTCATGTTCATGTGTCATTTCTCCGCTGGAAAAAGTGGCACCGTGAATACCGTCACGCCCGGTTTTGCCGCCGACTACAACTACGTAATTACCGGGCTTAGGATCTTTGAAGCATTTATCCTTGTCCATAACACCGAGGTTGCCGCAAAATACCAGGGGGTTGGCAATGTATCTGTCATCGAAATATATTGCACCGTTAACAGTAGGTATCCCCATCCTGTTCCCATAGTCCCTTACCCCTGAAACTACACCCTTCATAATGCGTCTGGGATGTAAAACACCTTTAGGAACCTCATCGAGATTTTTATCAGGCTCACCAAAACAGAATATATCCGTATTTGCAATCGGCTTTGAACCCAGCCCTGTCCCCATGGGATCTCTAATGACACCGCCTATACCGGTTGCTGCTCCTCCGTAAGGATCCAGGGCAGAAGGATGATTGTGGGTTTCGACCTTAAAGCAAACAGCCGTGTCTTCATCAAATTCTACAACTCCTGCGTTATCTGAAAATACCGAAATGCACCAGTCCTTATCTAACTTTTTTGTGGCACCGAATACGGTATCTTTTAGCAGATTGTCAAAATGAATATTTTCGCCTTCAAGATCCATATCAACTTCACTTTTGAGGGTTTTATGTACACAATGTTCACTCCAGGTTTGAGCCAATGTCTCCAGTTCGATATCAATAGGTTCTCTTCTGAGCTTTCGAAAATAATTCTGGATAGTCTTCATTTCCTTTAGATCAAGGAATAAGTCCTTGTCTTTAGAAAGTTGAATGAGTTCATCATCATTAAGCTCGCAAATGGGCCAGATTATGACATCCATTTTATAAGGTTCGAGGTGCGGGCTCGGAGGTTCGGCATTATCGCCGACTATAACATCTTCGATACAGTCATTTGCCAGTATCTTTTTTATAATAGTGTCAGTTTGCTGCTGATCGACATCTCCAAAAAGAACATATTTCTTTGCTGTCCTCACATGGTCTGCCTTCTTCCCCATGTCTTCGATTGCCATTGTAACGGAGTCAGCCACAGGGTCTGTCACGCCGCTTTTGAGATGTACTTCTATCAGTGTTGTCTTACCTTTTATATCGCTTACCTTCTGTCTGCCGATATAAAATTGTTCCGAAACGGGATCGGTTAAGAGTTCTTCGGCTATTTTTATCGCAAATTCCTTATTGAAGTCTCCATCGATCAGAAAAACTCTTTCGGATTTAACTCTGTCTACCGATCGGATGCCGAGTTCTTTTATGCTTTCTAAAACTTCCTGCCCTTTAACATCCGGCAAGTCTATCCTGTTAAATATTTCGAATCGCCATTGAGTCACTACATTAATTCCTTTTGTTTAATTTTATAATCAATAAGTTCTTTTCTCTTCTTCCTTGCATTGTTAAGCAACTCTTCAACCTTTTTTCTGTCACTTTTATTTATCGCTTCCTTAAGTTTGTTTAGTTCCTTTACGACCTTGTCTATTCCCTTAGTACAATTTATTGTATTCGTCAAAAGAATATCTGCCCAGACATTTGCAGGGCCTGAAGCGATTCTGGAGGTATCGATAAACCCCTTCCCTGAAAATTTCATAGCATCCTTGTCACTTGCATTCGTAAGAGAAGCAGCTACTATGTGAGGAACATGGCTTATAGCTCCGAATATTTCATCATGCTCTTCCGGGGTCATTTTTTTGATATAACAGCCCAATTTTCCCCAGAAATTTTCCAGCGTCGATATAGTATCCTGTTCGCTGTTTTTACCCGGGGTTAAAATACAATTTGCCCGGAAAAAAAGATCGTCTCTTGCATACTCCACTCCTCTTTGTTCTGAACCGGCGATTGGGTGGGAACCTATGAAATGTACATTTTTCGCCAGTGTTTTTTCAGCCCATTTTACCGGAAATGTTTTAGTAGAACCTACATCGGTAACAATGCATCCTTCCGGAAGATGATCAGAGATTTTCTTGAAAATATCTTCGAAGGTAAAGATCGGGGTAGCAAGTATTACCAAGTCTGCATTTTTTACGCTATCGGCTAAGTTATTCGTAATTTCATGGGCAACACCAAGTTCTCTTGCCTTCTGGCAGGTTGATTTTCTATGTGCATATCCCACGGTTTTTACGCCGTTAAAAGACCTCTGGACAGTTAAAGTTATAGAACCGCCCAGCAAACCCATACCAATAACTGTTATTTGCTTTAAATCTCTCAAAATTAAGACCTTAGGGTAATTAAAAATGTGCTAAACACCGCATAAAACTAAATAAACGAGGCTTTGATGTCAATTTTTTTCTTTCATTTATACTTACAAAATGTTAACATTAAGCTACTAATATAACCGAATAAAAATGTTAAGAGATATTGGCCAAACGAGTTTTGGTCAGTTTTTTTATGTTATAATGATTTTATTTGGCAAAGGAAACAAAGTATATGGCTAAAAAGCCAGAAAACAATAAAGAGCAGAAGGATGTGCAGTACCTCGAGTTCGAGAGTAAAATAGCCGATTTTGATGAGCAGATAAAAGAACTCCAGTCTTTGAGCTCTAAAAAAGGTATTGACTATTCCGTAGAGATACGCAATCTCCAAATGGCAAGGGTAAAGGAATTCAATGAAATTTACTCTAATCTTTCTGCCTGGCAGACCGTTCAGGTCGCAAGACACCCCAAGAGACCATTATTAAATGACTATCTTAATCTTATGGTCAGGGATTTTCATGAATTGCATGGCGATAGATGTTTCGGTGATGACAGGGCAATAAGAACCGGCTTGGGACAGATAGGCCATGAAAAGGTAATGATAGTAGGCCAGGAAAAAGGAAGAGATATAAATGATAAGATAGAATGCAACTTCGGCTGTCCTAATCCGGAAGGTTACCGAAAGGCAATTGCAAAAATGAAACTGGCGGAAAAATTTAATATTCCCGTCGTTACTTTGATCGATACCCCGGGTGCATACCCCGGTATAGGAGCAGAAGAAAGAGGCCAGGCACAGGCGATCGCAAAAAATCTTATGCAAATGGCACGTATAAGAGTACCAATAATATGTATTGTAATAGGTGAAGGCGGTTCAGGAGGAGCACTCGGCATAGGGGTAGGCGATAAACTTGCTATGCTTGAATATGCCTATTACTCTGTGATATCACCTGAAGGTTGTGCAGCTATCCTGTGGCGTGACGGCTCCAAGGCCTCCGAGGCTGCAGAAGCTCTTAAGCTTACAAGTAAAGATCTTACCTCACTAGGTCTTGTCGATGAATCTGTAAAAGAACCGCTTGGAGGGGCTCACCGCAATATACATGACACTGTTTATAATGTTGAAAGGTACATTACTAAAAATCTCAGGCAGCTGAAAAACATGAAGACCGAGACGCTTCTTGAAAAAAGATACCGAAAACTGCGTTCCATTGGTGCAAACTCAGTAAATATACACGAAAGTTTAAAAAAAACTAAGCCTTCTATAAAGGAAATGAAAAATACTGCAAAAAAAAGTAAATCAGAGGTGAACGTTAAATAAGTTTAGTATAATAGACTTTTTGTTTATTTCATCGAATCAGCCTTTTTACAAACAAATCTGGTAGTTTTTAAAATTTGTGATTTTTAACACAAAAATCAAAAACTCTCTTTAAAAAATTAAGTAATTCATGTAAGTTTTATTAAAAATTTACCATTGCCTTGCATGATAAAAAATTGTATAAAAGTTTTTCTTATTCCTCGAATTAAAAATTAATCTAAATCGACCAAAATTAAAATTGTTGAAAATATTAGGGGGCCGGTTATCTTTGTAACCCAAAGATAGATTGGTGTAATAGATTTTTAATTCTTTTAAACAAAAAGAAAGTGGAAAAATATGGCTCGAAGAAAAGTTACAATTGACGGTAATACCGCGACGGCTCATGTAGCACACGCTACTAATGAAGTTGTCGCTATCTATCCGATCACCCCGAGTTCTCCGATGGGTGAGATCGCAGATGCTAAATCTGCAAAAGGCGAAAAGAATATATGGGGCTCGACCCCATCAGTAACTGAAATGCAGTCAGAAGGTGGAGCTTCCGGTGCAGTACACGGTGCACTGGCAAGCGGTGCCCTGACAACGACTTTTACAGCGTCACAGGGCCTTTTGCTTATGCTGCCCAACATGTACAAGATCGCAGGCGAATTGTTGCCGACTGTTTTTCATGTCTCTGCAAGATCCGTTGCATGTCAGGCATTGTCGATTTTCGGCGATCATACAGATGTCATGTCCTGCAGACAGACCGGATTTGCAATGATGCCAAGCTGCAATATTCAGGAAGCTATGGACTTCGCATTGATAGCCCAACAGGCGACACTTGCATCAAGGATTCCTTTCCTGCATTTCTTTGACGGTTTCAGAACAAGTCACGAGATACAGAAAGTCGAAGAGCTTACCAAGGAAGATATGGCAGCAATGATAGATACTAAACTGGTACAGGAGGCAAAGGCAAGGGCACTCAGTCCGGATCATCCTTCTATAAGCGGAACCGCCCAGAACCCTGATGTGTTTTTCCAGGGAAGAGAAACAGTAAATAAATACTATGACGCTGTTCCCCAGATAGTACAGGAAACGATGGATAAGTTTGCCGAAGTAGTCGGCAGAGAATATAAACTCTTCGATTATGTCGGTGCCGAAGATGCTGAAAAAGTCATCGTGATAATGGGCTCAGGTGCCGATACGGTACATGAAACTGTGGAATACTTAAACAGCCAGGGCGCAAAAGTAGGTCTTTTGAAGGTAAGATTATACAGGCCTTTCAGTACAAGACATTTCGTTGAGGCACTTCCTAAGACCGTTAAAAAGATCGCTGTATTAGACAGGACAAAAGAACCCGGTGCTATAGGAGAACCGCTTTATCTTGACGTAAGAACTGCACTAGGCGAAATGATGGAAGAAGACAGTTCCTTATTTGATGAATATCCTGCATGCCTCGGCGGAAGATATGGTCTTGGTTCCAAAGAATTTACACCGGCAATGGTCAAAGCAGTCTTTGATAACCTTGACGCCGAGGAACCCAAAAACGGCTTTACTGTAGGCATCATTGATGACGTAACTAATAACAGTCTCGACGTTGATGAGTCTTTTGCTGTTGGCAGTGAAGGTATATTTTCCGCAATGTTCTATGGTCTCGGTTCTGACGGTACCGTCGGTGCTAATAAGAACTCTATTAAGATCATAGGTGAAGAAACAGACAATAACGCACAAGGCTATTTTGTATATGATTCCAAGAAAGCCGGTGCGATAACGATATCTCACTTGAGATTCGGAAAAAAACCGTTGAGAAGACCCTACCTGATTAGCAAGGCCGATTTTGTTGCTTGTCATAACCCAAGTTTCCTTGAGAAATATGACATGTTATCTGCAGCCAAAGAAGGGGCTACCTTCCTGTTGACCACACAGCACACTAAAGAGGATGCTTGGGATTCACTTCCGAAGGAAGTGCAGCAGCAGATAATAGATAAGAAACTTAAGTTTTATGTTATCGATGCGATTTCAATCGCACAGGACATCGGTCTTGGTCCGCGGATAAATGTTATAATGCAGACCGCTTTCTTTAAAATTAGTAACGTCATTCCTATTGATACAGCTGTGGAAGCTATAAAGAAAGCTATTCAGAAATCCTACGGCAAGAAGGGTGAAAAGGTCGTAGAAATGAATAATAAGGCAGTTGATAGGGCCCTTGAAAGTATTCACGAAGTTGAGATCCCCGGCAAGGTTACCAGCAAGACAGAAATGCCCCCTATGGTGCCGGATGATGCTCCTGAATTCGTTCAGACAGTGACAGGTGAGCTGATGGCACGTAAAGGGGACAAACTTCCTGTCAGTAAGATGCCTGCAGATGGAAAGTTCCCGCTGGGTACAACTAAATATGAAAAACGGAACATTGCGGTGAATATTCCTGAATGGGAACCGGAAATATGCATACAATGCGGCAGATGTTCTCTCGTTTGCCCGCACGGTACAATAAGAATAAAGGCTTATGACCCTGAAAAACTTGAAAATGCTCCCGAAACCTTCAAGAGTGCAGATGCTAAAGGCAAAGACCTGAAGGGAATGAAATTTACTGTACAGGTTGCACCTGAGGATTGTACCGGCTGCGGAGCGTGCGTGGAAGTATGTCCTGCACAGGAAAGAGATGAAAATAAAAAGCCTACCGGAAAGAAAGCTATCAACATGGTTCCCCAGGAACCACTTCGTGATCAGGAAAGAGAAAATTATGAATTCTTCCTTTCACTGCCTGATACAGACAGAAGTAAGTTCAAACTTAATACAGTAAAGGGTAGCCAGTTCCTGCCGACACTATTTGAGTATTCAGGTGCTTGTGCAGGTTGCGGTGAAACGGCATGCGTAAAACTTCTTACGCAATTATTCGGAGACAGGCTTTACATAGGAAATGCTACAGGTTGTTCTTCGATTTACGGCGGTAATCTTCCGACAACACCATATACAACAAGAGGTGACGGCAGAGGGCCTACCTGGAGTAACAGCTTATTCGAAGATAACGCCGAATTTGCGTTCGGCATGAGGCTTTCGGTAGATAAATTTACGGAAATGGCACTTGAACTACTGGATAAAATCAAAGAAGCCGGATGTGCCGATGCATCTCTCGCTGATGAAATAAAAGAAGGCCGCATAAAGAACGATCCTTCACAGGATGCCATCGAAGAGCAAAGACAAAAGATTGAACAGTTTAAAGACCAATGTAGAAAAAGCGACTGTGAAGACTGTAGACAGCTTTTAAGCGTTGCAGATTATCTGGTACGCAAGAGTGTATGGGCAGTTGGAGGTGACGGCTGGGCATACGATATCGGTTATGGTGGACTCGATCATGTACTGGCTAGCGGTAAAGATATTAACGTCCTTGTACTGGATACAGAAGTTTATTCCAATACAGGCGGGCAGATGTCTAAATCCACACCTCGAGGCGCTGTTGCCAAATTCGCAGCAGCAGGTAAACCAGAAGGCAAAAAAGACCTCGGATTGCTTGCGATGACCTACGGCAATATTTATGTTGCTAAAGTTGCGATGGGAGCTAATCCAAATCAGATCGTAAAAGCAATGATGGAAGCTGAATCTTATCCCGGCCCATCGCTGGTTATAGCTTACACTCACTGCATAGCTCACGGCATTAATATGACCAAGGGTTATGAAATACAGAATGAAGCTGTGGATAGCGGCTACTGGCCTTTATACAGGTTCGACCCCAGGCTTAAAGAGCAAGGTAAGAATCCTTTACAGTTGGATTCTAAGAAGCCTAAGTTTGATTTCGGAGAATATGCTTATCATCAGAACAGATGGAGAACACTTAAAAAATCTGATCCTGAAAGAGCAGAAAAACTATTGGAACTTGCAGAATCTGATGTAAAGCAAAAATGGTATCTAATGGAAGAACTTGCAAATATTAAGCCTTGTAAGGACTAAGAGTAAGGATTTTACTGATTGTAAAGTATAATTAGATTCATTATATTAAGGCCCGGCTGATAGATCAGCCGGGTTTTTTATTAAGTTTAATTAAGGGTGGATGCTATGAATTACTTTAAGCGGATTTCAATATTACTTTTTGTAATATTAGTTTTCTCAACTGGCTTGTTCGGCATGGGTAAAACATGTAATGATGAAGAATTCAAAGTTGTTTGGCCTGAACAAAGAGACAGTATTTATCCAAGGTCGGCAAAGCCTGCAGATACGGTTTACTTGTTCGATGCTTTTGATGTAGATCAAAAAACAAAGACATTGATAAATACTGCCCAGGGTATAATAAACCGGGGACAGCCTAAAGTTTACCTGGTATTGAAGAAACCCAGTAAAACAGCTGCAGAGAAAGAAGAAACCGGCAAAAAATATGATCTCATGTGGTTTAACTGGCTTAGGGAAAACGATTATGTCAAAAATGTAGTGGAAATTAATTCCGTAGAAGAATATCTTAATAAGTTTAATATGAAACGGGCAGTTATAGTCGACCCTGATTTTCAAAACTCTCTTAATATTGCTGCAATGGTCGCTTCAGTAAATAATGCCTGTGTTGCCTATCCTGAGCATATAGAAAAATATGACCTTGAGGTAGTCGAGGACCTAAGAGGCAAATTTGAAGTTAATTGGAAAGCATATAAATGGGCATTTGAAAATCTCTGGCCTCAAATGAATCATAATGCAGTTGCATGCCTGGGCCCATATCCTGAACTGTCTCATTTAAGAGACTATCTGGTCGGTAAAAAGATATTTACCTTCTGGATGGGCGGCACTAAAGACAGTCCAAATTGGAAGCGGGAAAAAGAACATATAGGTAGACTTCTAGGAAAAATGCCGGTAAATATTCCGGTTATGGGTTTTCCATGGTTCGGAGAAGGATACGGGATCGGCGAACGCAAAGGTGTACGGCTGATCTCCGAATACGGCAAGTTTCTTGTACCTGTTGACTGGAAGGCAAATCTTTCATTTTGGACTGGACTGGAAGCAAAAACAAAGGAATTTAAACAGAAAGAACCAAAGAAAATTAAATTGAAAAAAGACAAAGTCTATGTAACTTTTTGTGTGTCAGATGGTGATAACCTTAATACCTGGTTCGATTATTTCATAAATTACTGGAAAAGTGATTTAAGAGGGGAATATCCCGTTGGATGGACTATGGGGCCAAGTCTAATAGATATGCAGGCACCCTTGCTTGATTATTATTATTCTACAATGTCAAACAGGGATTCCTTCGGTGCCGCTGTTGTAGGTATCGGATATATGTATCCCAAGCATTACGGCGATGCCTATGGTTCAAAAAGAGAAAAAATATGGAACCAGTTTCTTGAGATGACTGAAGAGTATATGAAAAAACTTGATATGAAATGGCTATGGAGCTGGAAAACAGGCGTAAATCGGGGCGATAACTTAAAAGATATGGCCCGAAAAATTGATGGTCTTGAGGTTTTGCTAGACGATTACGCAGGTGGACATGATTATGAAACCGCAAATTACATTCTTAATGATGTAGCGGTTTTCCATTGCATAAATGAGAAAAGGAATCCTCGCGAACTAGTTGATGAAGTAATTGCCGAGATCGGCGATAGAAGGCCGGCGTTTTCAAATGTATTCCTCCATAACTGGGCAGTTCAATTCGAAGATATAAAAGAGATCGCTGAGTCTTTCCCGGATGACTACGTTATTGTCCGTCCTGAAGAGCTTGGAGATTTGTACAAGCAATATCGCGATTGTAAATAAAATATAAAGAAATAAAGCCGGTCTTTTTAAAAATGGCCGGCTTTATTTAAAATAATTATTCATTTAGAAAAATCCTGCCTGTTTCTGCTTTTTTGCAGAAATTAAAGAACATCAAGTCCTTTTAACTATTACAGAATAAATATTTACATAAGGATGTGATTTGCCCGATATAATGTCTTAAATCTTTTAATGGTAAAATAGGAAAAGGGCAATTAAGCCGTATGGGGTACTTAATTTGAAATTTTATAGGACTTTAACTTTTAAATTAGAGTTTTTTTGCTATATTTAAGTACTTTTTAAAATTAAGTTTACGTTAAAGCTTAAGCATAATATTCAAAGAGCCGATAAAATTACCAAGTAGTGTAAATAAATTGTGAATATTGCAGAAATTCATAGCCAGTGTAGAATTAAGGGCAGGTTTATGAAAAAGGCTAAATTAGTTCTTTTTTTATTTATAGCGGTTGTTTTTTGCTTTTTAACAGGCTGTAGTAATAAGTTTTATGATCCGACTCAGATTGGTCGTTTCAGACCTACTCCTGCTGTTAATGTAATATTGGACTCATTAGGAGTTGCAGAGGAGGAACCTTCGGAATACGAAGATGCAGAAGAGCCTAAGCCCATTGACTTGATGGTTTTCGATAGAGACCACAGGTTTGCTCCCGGCGATGTTGTCAGAGTATCTATTTATGAATTATTGCAGCAGGGTATTACTTTCACAAACGAATATGTCGTTACAGAAACCGGTAAAGTATCAATACCTGAAGTGGGCGTTATAGAAGCAGAAGGTCTAACCGAATCGCAGCTGGAAAATGAAATAAAGCAGATTCTTTCACCGGGTATATTGAAGGATCCTTCAGTAACGGTGGTGTTAATGAGTTCTCAGCAGCGTACTTTTTCTATATTAGGTGAAGGAACACCGGGTCCGGGGAGATACAATATTCCAAGAACTGATTTCAGGTTAACCGATGCTTTAGCTACTGCAGGCGGCGTTGCTGAATTTAACGTGTCGAATATTTATGTTTCCAGAATAGTTGACAAGGATCGAACCTTTGAGGAAGAAACCAAAGAAAAAGAAGAAAAATACGAACAGTTAATCACTCCCGAACGTGAAATGCTAGATGTTATTTCCCCCAGAGCTGAATCTAAAGAAACTGATAATAAGAAAAAAGGGATTTATATAGTTTCATCTGAAATGATATCAGATAGAGAGCTTGAAGAAGCAGCTTTGCCGGAAAGTTTCGCCCCTATGTATGATGAATCATCTGATACTAAAAAAGTAAAAGAAGAAAAACAGAAGAAAGACAAAGTAGAAAGCAGGGAAGAAAGAGTAAACCAGGTTTTAGAAGAAATGGAATCTGGCGAAGAAGATAAAACAAGAGAGTTTATCGAAAAGCCTTTAAAAGAAGATGAGCAAATTGAGTGGGTATTTAAGGATGGTAAATGGGTTCCGGTTAAAAAGGGAAAAGAAATAGAAGAGGAAGAACAGAAAGTTACAGAAGAATTAAAATCCGAAAAAATAGAAGAACTTACAATGGAGGAAAAAGGGCAGGAACTGGACTGGACAGCACCTGAGGGTGAAGAAATTAAAACAAGGGTTATAAAAATTCCGGTAGACAAACTCTTAGGCGGAGATCCGAAATATGATATTATTGTAAGACCCGGCGATACCATCGAGGTTCGAAGAGATATTGTCGGTGAATTCTTCATAGGCGGCAATGTGAACAACCAGGGAGTAATAACTTTAACTGGAAGACCCATGACCTTAAAAATGGCTATCGCAGCAGCAGGAGGGCTTGGGCCTCTCGCCTGGCCGAAACGATGCGAAGTAATAAGAAGAATAGGCGAAGATAAGGAAGAAATAGTTATGGTTGATCTCGATAAAATAGCAAGCGGAGAACAACCTGACTTTTTTATCAAACCTAATGACCTGATTAACGTAGGAACACATCCGACGTCAAGGTGGCGGGCGGTATTGCGAAATGCATTCAGAGCTACATATGGATTTGGATTTATTTATGACCGTAATTTTGCTGATGTAGATTTTGGTACACGTAGGCCTTTCTCCAGTATTTTCTAACTGAATAATAATATGCAAGAAAATAAAGTTGTTCAAACTGACATAAAAAACGAGCCAAATGAATCTCTTAAAAGCTGGGGTGAATTAAGCGCACATTCCTACATTAAGATTTTCATAATAGCTGTTCTTGTCTTTCTGGTTTTTAAAAACAATATAATGTCGATCGTTACACGCTGGGCTGATCCGAGCTGGTCTCATGGGATTTTAATACCTTTATTCAGCCTATACCTATTGAACCAGAACAAGGAAGAGATACTTACCTTAAATCCAAAACCTAATTACCTTGGCTTTGTTTTACTCATTGCATGTTTGGTTTTCTATCCGTTGAATATAGTACATTTTCAATTCGGATATCTTAATAGTCTTGTAGTTATCGGCGTGATTGCCTCAATTGTATTATTCTTGGGTGGCTGGAAACTGGTTAAATACAGTTGGTTGCCAGTTCTTTTCTTAATTTTTGCGATTCCTCTACCTCAAAGAATATATGTTCGAGTAACAATGCCGATGAGGATTTTGGCTGCAAATGTAGCTTCTACTTTATTAGCCCTGGCAAAAGGGGTTACTGCAACAGCAAATGGTGTTGTAATTGATGTAATGGTAAATGGAACCAGGCTTGAACCTCCTTTGAATGTTGCAGAAGCCTGCAGCGGGATGAGACTGCTGATGGCTTTTCTGGCACTTGGGGTGGCAATGGCTTATCTTCATTACAGGCCTTTGTGGCAGAGACTGGTACTTTTAGCAAGTATAATTCCTATAGCAATATTCTGTAATATGGTCAGGGTAACCACGACCGGCTTTATTTATATATTTGGAAATCCCAAATATGCTCAGGGTATTTATCACGACATGTTGGGTTTAATGATGTTGCCTCTTGCTTTCATTCTTTACGGCGGACTGGCGTATTTTATGTCCAGTCTTTTTATTGAAGAAGATGAACATCAAGCCGATGAAGACATTATAGTTAAACGTAAAAATTCTGAGCGGGAATAGGTATAATGAATGGATTAAAAAATAAAAGATCAACTAAAAAAGGGAAAAGTCTGGTGAAAATATATTTTCAGCCGGCTTTTTTAATTTGTGTGATAGTCCTTGCTATGGCAGCAGGGGGGATGTCTTTTGCAATTAAAAAATTTGATATATACTTTACGAAGGAATATTTACCCCTGAAAAAGCCTCTCGATCAGTTAAATGAAAGTAAACTGGGTAATTATGAAGTGATAAGTAAGGCTGAAATCGAATACGATGAGGTGATCGAAGCCTTAGGTACTGATGAATATTTACAATGGATACTTGAAGATAAAGAGGCAGATAAAGGAAGTCCAACCAGATTTTGTTCCCTGTTTGTAACCTATTATGGCGTACCAGACAAAGTTCCGCACATCCCTGATGAATGTTATATGGGTAGTGGATTTCAGCGGAAGGAAGTGGATGATCTTGTCTATCAGGACGGAAAATTTAAAGTACCGGGAAGAATGGTTCACTTCGAAAGGAAAGGCAAATTTGGCTTTACTAAAGATTTTTATGTTTGTTATTTTTTCCATGTAAACGGCAAATACTCTCAAAATCGGCTTCAAACCAGGAAAGAATTAGGTAAGAACATATTTGGTAAATATTCGTATTTTTGCAAAATAGAATGGAAATTTTACAATAAGTTCCCCAATTTGGTATATCCTGAAAAGGAGGAGGTTTTAATTGCCTCTAGAAAATTATTGAAAACAATAGTTCCTTTATTAGAAAAAGATCATTTACCGGATTGGGAAAATTTAAAGAAAAAGAAAGGATCCTGATAAATAAGGAAGGTTAAATATGGCTAAAAGACTTAATAAAAAAGTAGCATTGATCGGCTCTTTAGTTTTTGTGTTATTAGTTGTCGCAGCAATAGGCGTTATGTTAAAACTGGGTCAGGATCCGAAAAAATTTATCAGTGATGGTGATGCCGCTTTTAAAGCAAATGATTTGAAAAAGGCAAGAGAGTTTTATGGCAAGGCATATGCTCATTCCGATTCCGATGAATTAAAAGTCGACATTCTTTTTAAAATAGCTGACGTTTATACCCGTCAAGATGATTGGCACAGGGTTTTAGGAACATGGGAAAAGATTGCTAAGATTGATCCTCAGAATAAGGAAGCAAGGCTTAGCAGGTTGAAATATTATTACATTCTTGCAGATACAGGTGCTTTTAATTGGCAGGAAGTCGGAACTCAGGCTTCAGAAATGCTCTCGGACTTCGATGAATCAATCCTCAATAAACCTAGAAAAGAATTTGACTTGTTAAGCATTGATGATGAAGTAAGTTCTAAAACAATAGAAGACTATTTGTATTTTATCAAAGCAAGAGCAGATTTTGAACGGGTAAGGCGGGGTGCGGTATCGGATCAGATAAAAACACTGGAAAAATCGCTCGAATATTTTGATAAATTAATTAATTCCAATCCTCAAAATACGCAGGCATATTTTTACAAAGCTGAAGCCAAAATTTTGAAAGCAAAAATCGCAGCCTCATCCGGACAGTTGGATGAAGAAAAAAGGGCCTATGATGAAGCAGTGGCGATAATGGAAAAAGCCGTGGAAAATGCCAAAGAAGACCCGGGTGCTCATATCAATCTTTTGAACATGAAAGAGCAAAGGGCAGCAAATAATGAAGAGTTGGAGTTAGAAAAACTGGAAGAAGAATATAAAAAACTTGCTGATAAATTTAAAGATGATCCTGAAGTATATTCCGCCCTTGCCGGTTTTTATAGTTTGAATGTAAAAACTCTGGATGAGAATATTGATAAAGCAGTTGAAGCAATAGAAACCGCTTATGAAAAATCTGATGAAAATGTACAGGTCGCTAACAGAGCGGCAAATCTATATTTAAAGAGATATAATATAAAAGGAAACGGAGAGGATTTCACCAAAGCCGTTCAGATAGCAAAAAAAGCTTTAAAAGCCCCGGGTTCTAAACTGGCAGGTGGTCCCAAACAATGGGAGAATAAACGAAATAGGATCAATCTTTTTGTATTTTTAGCCAGGGCATACACTGATGCCATCAAAGACAAAGAAGATTTATTAAGGAATGAAACAAAAGAAGAATATATAGCCAATGCAGAAGAAGCAGTTCATCAAATCGAACAGTTATTAGGCAGTGGCCAAAATTTGCAGGTCATTAAGTGGAGGGGAATACTCGATTATGTTAAAGGTGATGAGGACAGTGCTGCCGAAAGGCTCTATTCTGTTTATGAAAAGCAAAAAGCATCAGAACAGATCGATCCTTTAGTTGCACACACACTGGCGGAAATATATAAAAACAGCTCCGAAACCGGAATAAAAGTGGAACTTCTCGGCAATGCTTTGAAATCAGGTATAGCGATCAATAGGCCTGAAGTGATCCTGGATTACGTAAGAGAATTAATTAATTTAAGAGCATGGAACAACGCCTTATCAAATATAAATGCATATGAAGAAGCCTTCGGTTCTAATGAAAAAAGTATCAAACTGAAAGCGGAAGCACTTATCGGGGCAAGACAATTTGAGCAGGCAGAAGAGGAAATCAGCAAATTGGAACCTGCAAGTGAAACTGCAATAGAAGCTAATCTTAAATTGCTCACAACTCGTATAGATAACCTTAATACTAATATATCCCGAAAACGCAGTGAAACTTTCATGAAAGACCTTAAAGAGAGTTCTGAAATAACAGAAGATGAAAAGTATCTTACCCAAGAGCTTAATGGATATAAAGAAGCGTTAACTGAACAGATCATAAAAGCAGCCGAAAAAGAAAATATTAATATTGCAAATAGACAGATCGTTACCGCAATTAGAACACTGGCAAGAAATTCAAAACTTGAAACTGCACGTGAGTTGGTTGACAAACTTTTAGAACAAAGACCTGAGAATACGCTCCTTCTTGCATATGATTTAATACTGAAAGAATCCGATCCGTTAAATGTATCCGAGGAAAAAAGAAATGAGCTTGAAAAACAGGCGATAAAAAATATTGAGGATAAAGAAAAAAGCAGCTATGCAATGGGACTTTATCATAACAGAAACAACGACCCTAATAAAGCCATGGCTGAGTTCAGAAAAGTTATTGAATTTGATAATATAGAGGCAGATACAGAATTAAAAGGTGTAAAAAGAAACGCAATTGAATTTATATTTGAGTTAGCACTTACACAGGAAGATTTTGAATTAGCAGAAAAAATTACTGATAAAGCTGTTTTGGCGGATATAGATAAATGTAATGGAAATTTCTTTAAGGCACGATTGCTGACACAGAAAAAACAATATGAAGATGCCTTAACGGCTATAGATGAATGTATTGATGACAGGCCGGTATTTTCTCAGGCATTTTTGTTGAGGGGCAGGATCAATCTTGCTTTGGGCAATATTGATTCAGGTGTCTCAGATTTGCAGAGAGCTCAGCAGTTAAATCCGCTTAATTCGAACATTGCAAGAGAATTAGCTATAAGCTTACATAAAAGAAATCTGCAAATCGGAGATACCGTCACAGCAGGGCAGGAAGCTGAGATGCAAAATGCTCTTCTGAGGGCTATGTCTCTCAATCCTCAGGATGCTCAGCTTGTGAGTATTTATTCTGAAACGATAAAAGAAAACAGACCTATGCAGGCTTTGGCCATTAGACAGAATTTATTGAACGCTGATCCCACTGTTCAAAATGCCATTATGCTCGGAAATATGGCATTCAATCTATGGCAGGAAGAAACCGAAAAAGACAGGAAAGCCAGTTTTCTGAATATAGCCAAAGACGCTTTTAAAAACGCCCTGAATATGGCTCCGGAAAATAATATGGTAATTGCCAGATGTGCAGATTTTTACAATAAGATCGGGCAGGAGCAAAGAGCAAAGGAACTGCTGGAAGATTCAGAAGATAAATCCTTGCTATGGAAACATTATTTTACATCAGGGAAGTATAACAAAGCCAAAGAATTAATGCAAAAAAGTTATGAAAAGAATCCTGAAAACCTGGAAATTATAAGAGGATTATTTTCCATAGCAAATAAGCAGGGTAATGTTGAAGGTATTAAGAAGTATTCCGAAGAACTGATAAAACTCGAAGACAATCTTGATAACAGGTTACTGCAGATTCAAAGTTATCTTAATGCAGGACTTATCGATGAAGCTGAGGATAAACTGGGTAACACAAAATCGCAATATTCGGAAAATATAAAACTAATGCTCTTGGAAGGCTGGATTGCGTTGAGAAATGGTGACCTGGAAGGTGCAAGAAAATCTGCAGAAAAAGCTCTGAAGGAATCACAGGATTATGCTCAGGCATGGAGGCTGAGGGGTGAAGTTAATATGTACGAAGGCAACTTCAATCAGGCAATCGCTGATTTGAAACAGGCAAAGTTTATTTCAAACTCGTATAATAACAAAGTCAGTCTTGCAAAAGCATACTTTAAGGCAGATAGAATCGGCGATGCAATTATCGAGTTGAAAAGTATCGCATTTGAACCTGATGTACCCTTGGATGCCAGGTTGATGCTTGAAGAGGCTTTGAAAAACGAGGAAAAGATTGAAGAAGTTAAGGATTTTTATGCTGATATTTTAGATGTCGTTGGAGAAAATATCTTTTGGTTAAATAGAGCCGGAGCTTTTTCGATGTCTATAGAAGATATGGAACAGGCTCAATCTTATTATGAAAGAGCAATAAAGGCAGCAGAAGATTTGGGCGGTATGAGCCCGGTTTCGGTTGAGGGATATATTGAATGCCTTATAAGAAAGGAAAATCTTGATGAGGCCCTTGAAGTATGTTCAGAATACAGTGATGGGCCAATGGCACCGGTTGCATTTGAAAAAATGGGTAAGATCAAAGCTAATCTCGGTGATCAGCAAGAGGCTGTTGGTTATTTCAAGAAAGCCCTTTTAAATGCAAATGAAAATCAGCAGTTGTTCCTGAACATTGTAACATCGATGCAGAATACACTTGGTTATGAAAAGACATGGGATTATTGTCAGCAGATGATCAGTAACAATCCTGATTCGATAATCGCTAATTTGGCCGCTTACAAACTTTCTTATGATAAACAGCAATTTAATCAGGCGGTTGAATATGTTTCTAATTGTTTGAATCTTACTGAAGAAGATTCACCGAAGATGATAGATTTTATGACTAAGAAAGCGATAGCATTACAGGCAGCTTATGATAAGACTAAAGACCCGATCTATATGCAGAAAGCAATAAAACAATACGAAAGTCTCTTGGATAAAATGCCGAATAATGCAGCAGTGCTTAATAATCTGTCTTATATGTTGGCAAAAAAGGATGAAAGACTGGACTTGGCTTTACAATATGCAGAAAAAGCGCATAAGCTCAGTCCTAATAATCCAAGTTTTCTGGATACTTATGCTTTTGCCCTTTTCAAAAATAATATGTTGAATGAGGCTTCTAAATATATAACATCCTCTGTTCAGCAGTATGAACGAAATAACTTAGAAGCTCCTGAAGAAGTATATGAACATCAGAAAATGATCAAAGATAAATTGGAAACCAAGTAAGGATTTACTGGGTTTAAATTACACGGAAGTATTATGAAACTTTAGTGAGTAAAGTTTAAAATGCCTGAAAATAAACAGAAAAAAATATTAATAAATAGAGGACCGGGCCAGGGTCCTATAAACAGTTCTGACGGTATGCAGAATTTAACTCCCAAAGAAATTCTGGGCATCGTTCACAGACATGTCTATTTGATAATTATATTTACGATACTTGGTGGTATCGCCGGCGGAACCGGCTGGTATTTTATGAGAAAATACAACCCGAAATATACCTCCAATACCTATATCGAAGTACTGCCTCCTGGGGAAAAAGATCCTATGGAGATAAGCGACCGGGCTACTAATAAAGATGAAAAATATGCTGCCCGGAAGAATATAGCAATGAAGATCACGCAAAGAAATAATTTGGATGAACTTCTCAATAAAGATAGCATTCAGGCTACAAAGTGGTTTAAAAAACAAGGTAAAAATAGAAGCGAAAGGTTTGCGGAGGGTTTGGATGATCTTAAGGGCAGTATGGGCGTACATGCTCACAGGGAAGCTGACTATGTAACGGTATCTATGACCTGCGGTGACCCATCCGAAGCAGCCTTGATTGTCAATGAAATGGTGGATATGTTTGTTTCAAAACAGGGCCATACAAAAAGAGGTGACATACAGGCAAAGCTTTCCGAGCTGAATAAAGAAAGATCAAGGCTTGAAAGAGAACTTGAAGCTGCAGAACAATCCCTTGCAGAGGTTCGAGAAACTACAGGTTTTACTAATCTTGATCAGGAAAACAATGAAAATGATACCCTGACAGAGAAACTTAACGATCTGGAAATCCAACAGAACCAATTGATCCTGCAAATTAAACAGATTTCTGCTAATATCAAAAACTTGGAACGCCAGGCCACCGGCCCCGTAAATGAGCAGATAGAAAATCAGATAGAAAACGACCCGACAATGATTATGCTGGGACAGCAACTGGCTATGAGACAAGCAGAATTACAGGGGTATATGACAAAATTCGGCGAAAACCACAGAGTAGTCAGAGAAACAACGGAACTTATACAGGGGATAAGAGATAAGCGTGCTTTAAGAAAAGCTGAGATCGCTGAACAAACCCGTCAATCGAATCTTAAGAATGCTCAGGATCAGTTGACTGTTCTTCAAAGCAGGTATGAAGAGCTAGCGAGTTTGAGAGAAGAAGTGGCCCAAAAGAAACAGCAGCAGGATAGTGCCCGTACTCAATATGAAGAACGGAAAGCCATAAGAGACGAAAGAAGAGAAATGAGAGATCAGGTCAAACAGCAGATTGAAAAGATGAAGATAATGCTCAGTGACCCCGAAACTCCAAAAGTTGCAAAAGTAGGCGAAGCATTACCTCCCCTTAGAATAAGTTCTCCTAAACTTCTGATATATGGACCGGGCGGCACTATGCTGGGTTTGATGCTCGGCGTAGGCTTGGCATTCCTATTTGAGTTTGCAAACGACCTGTTGAAAACTCCGAGAGATGTAAGCAGGCAGATAAATGCTCAGCTGCTTGGAGTTATTCCGGATAAGAACGAAGACAGACAAACAAAGAAACTTGATTCCTGTGAGATTGTCCAGAAATCACCTTATTCCATAATAAGTGAGTCTTACAGGCGGTTGAGAACGAACCTGAAGATGCTCAATGGTCAGCTGACCTCCAGGAGTCTGTTAATAACCAGTCCGATGCCCGGCGATGGTAAGACTTCAGTTGCTGTTAATCTTGCAATGACACTTGTCGCTGAAAATAAGAAGGTATTGCTTCTGGATGCAAATTTCTGGAAACCTACATTGCATAAGAATTTATGTTATGAGTTTAATGAATCCGATGAAGAAGATGATAAGGATGAATTTGGCTTGAGCACCTTGCTGGTTGGTCTTTGCGGCTATGAAGAGGTTATAAGATCAAGCGGTATTGAAGGACTTGATGTAATAGATGCCGGCATTATGCCGTCAAATCCTGCAGAACTGCTGAGTGGCTCAAGAATGGAACAGCTCATAAAACAACAGAAGAAGAGTTATGATTATGTCTTGATCGATGGTCCGCCTGTTCTTCTCGTAAGTGAATCAAAGGTATTGGCAAAGCTTGTTGATGATGCTATTCTGGTATTCAATGCAAACAATACACGCAAAGGTATGGCCCAGAGAACTGTCAGAGAACTTAAGGAAGTCAACACTAATGTTACTGGCTGTGTATTATACTCTGTTAAATCTATGAGAGGTGGATACTTCCAGGAACATTACAAGCGTTACAACGAGTATCAAAAATCCCAGCTTGCAAGAGCAACATAAAACAAGAGGATTTCTGAGCCATTTTAGATTAGGATTTGTATCGCAGGAAAAATTATTTGAGATCAGTAAGCTGTTTTTTGAAGTTCTCTGCATCTTTAAGCAATTTTGCAGTATTAGGGTCTGACCTTTTTTCAAGACCGAATTCCCAGCTATAACTGTCTACGATCTTTTCGGGGTTTAATATCTGGGCAAAAAAGTCAAATGGGAATTTATCGTGAAGAGGTGCTTTGAGTTTTCTATGAGTGTCTAAAGTTTCATATCCCTGTTTTTCTAATTTGACTTTATAATCTCCATACCAGTTAAATTTTACCGTAACAGGAGTTTCTCCTATTTGCTCATCATTTAAAGTTAGCAAAGCTCCTTCTGGCTGGCTGCTTATTGTTAGTCTTCTTTCAACACAGCCTGAGCAAAAGAGAAGGCACAGAAATATAAATAATGTTTTCTTCATGATTTTTATTCCTAAATTTAAAAACGAGGGAATTATATAATAAATTTAGGAAATGAGCAATTATTACTTACAAAATTCCTCTATTAGCCTAAAATCTATAAGTCTCGTAACAATTATAACTTAAAGATTTTAACTTATATTTTAAAATCGCTGAAAGAACTATAAATTGTTTATCTTTTTCTCTTCTTCTTTTTGAGGTCTAGTTCAAAAGCTTTTTTCTTAAGCATGCTGAGAGGTCTGTTAAGTTCATTAGCAATTTGCCATGTAGGCTGTGTAGGAAATTTTTTCTTGAGATAATTTATTTCCTTTGCAGTCCATTTCTTACTTCTATTGAAACTGTCCTGTCTCAATTTTATTCTCCTCAAACAAAAGACTTTTTCCGCTTAATCAATAATTCTTATAATTCATATAATCATATACATTTAACATGTTACCTTGTCTAGTCGGATAATAGCAAGTTAAAAATTAAAAATTTTGAAATATATATTTTTCCGAATATGCAAAAGAATTGACAATAAATGCATAAATGTGTAATTTAATAACTTCGTTTAAACTATGTGAAAATTTATTTGGTATTTTTTATGAAAATTTCATTAAACTGGCTCAAAGATTATATAGATATTTCTGCTTCTGTAGAAGAAACTTCGGAAATGTTAAGTGACCTTGGTTTTCCCTGTGAAGGTATAGAAAAGTTAGAAGACGATGAAGTTATAGATATAGAGGTCACAAGCAACAGGGGGGATTGTCTGGGACATATCGGGGTAGCTAGGGAACTTAGCGCCTTTACCGGCTTTGAACTGAAACTGCCGGATACATCATGCCCTGAAGAAAAAGGAAATTCTGATGAATTAAGCGTAGAAATCCGGGAACCTGAACTATGCAGCCGGTACACCGCAAGATTAATAGAAGGAATAAAAGTTGGGCCTTCTCCGGATTGGATGAAAAAAAGACTCGAAGCGGTGGGAATTAGAAGTGTAAATAATGTGGTTGATGCAACCAACTACGCAATGCTTGAAACTGGCCAGCCTCCTCACGCTTTCGATTATGATAAGATCACCGAAGGAAAAATCATTGTTCGAAAAGCAAAGCAGGGCGAAAGAATAACAAGCATTGACGGAACTAAATGTGACCTTGATCCCGAGATGCTGGTCATCGCCGATCCTAAAGGTCCGGTGGCAATTGCAGGAGTGATGGGCGGTTTACATACCGAAGTTTCTGATGACACTACAAAGATACTTCTGGAGGATGCTCACTTTAATCCGGTTTCAGTAAGAACTACTTCACGTAAATTGGTACTCCCCAGTGAAGCTGCTTACAGATTCGAAAGAATCGTTGACACCGAAAATATTGACTGGGCTTCTAAAAGAACTGCACAGCTGATCATTCAGGTGGCAGGAGGTAAACTGGTCGGAAGTTTTGAAGACAAGTACCCGGTTAAACATAAATCCAGAAAAGTGACACTTAGATTACAGCGTTTGAACAAACTGCTTGGTTTGGAAATACCGGCTGACCAGGCTATGAAGATTCTGGAAAGACTGGAATTTTTACCAGAAAAACAGCAGCAGAATATTATTTGTAAAGTTCCTTCCTGGCGAAGTGATTGTTACCGGGAAGCTGACCTTATTGAAGAAGTAGCCAGGGTTCACGGCTATAACAAAGTTCCCACAGAAAATAAGATAAGTATTGAAGTTCAGCCGGTTGGTAAAAGAGAAGCGTTTTTGAATAATGCTCATAAATACTTAAACGGCAGCGGATATTTTGAGACAATAAACGTGACTTTCCTGGATGAGAAAACTTCCAATCTGTTCTTGGGTTCAAATGAACAAATTCACCTGAAAGTGACCGACGTCACCCGTAAGGAAGCTAATCTTCTAAGGCAAAGTTTGTTGCCTTCCTTGCTGAAGGTTCTAAAAACAAATCTTAACGCTAAGAATACTCCATGCAGAATTTATGAAATTGCAGATACTTTCGTTCCCTCTGGAGAAGGCCTTCCATTGGAAAAAACTAAACTCAGTATTGTATCCGATCAGAATTTCAGGGAGTTGAAAGGCCTGATTGAGGGACTGGTAAAATCCGTTGACAGATCAGCAGTGGTGGAATTCGAACCCTGTGATTCTCCATGGGCTAAAGCAGCTGTTAAGGTACTTTTAAATGATAGTCCGATAGGTATAGCAGGTTTGATAACTGAAAATGTTAAAAAACATTTCGATCTGAAGGATGTCGATCCATGCTGTGCCGAGATAGATATCGAAAAACTGGTTGAATTACAGGGAACTGTAGTGCAGGTCGAACCTGTCCCTAAATTCCCTGCAATTGAAAGAGACTTCTCCCTGATTATTGATGAATCAATTGCTTGGCAAGAAATAGAAAAGGCCGTCTATGCAAAAGCTGAGAAAGAACTGGAAAGTCTGGACTTTAAAGACATTTACAGGGGTAAGGGCATCCCGAACGGTAAAAAAAGCCTTACACTCACCCTGAGATTCCGCGATGTTGATGGAACGCTTACCCATCAACAGGTGAGCGAACTTGAATCTCCGATCGTCGAAAATATAAAAGAACAGACTGATGCGGAAATAAGAACCGCTTAATTTGATTTTTTTTAAATTTCTATTATACTCCTTAATTAAAGTATCTGAAGGGATTTAGACGATACTCATCTAATAGCCAAGTGACTTTTTAAACAAAAGATCAAACAAGTTTGTTTGATTTTTTGTAAGAAATTTTGTATGATATAAATTAGATGCAGGTAAGCCCCTGCGGTGTTCGTAATGAAAGAAAAGATTTGAAAAACCGATGCACATAACCCAGGGAAGCTGGAACTTGCAGGATCGAAAATGCCTGCTTTGACTGGACTTTCGGACTCAAGCAAACAGCTGCCCACCTGAAAATAATGGGTTTATTCAAATACTTTCATACGGCACAGGCGGAGGAAACCTGATTTAAATAAAAGGCCTGTTTTTTAGCAGGTCTTTTGTTTTATCTTTAACTTTCAACAAAGATTATTCAAATAATTAAAGCGGAGATTCCGGATGCATCTTAAAAATGGTAAATTAACTATAATCATTTTTCTGGTTTTCACCCTTTGCCCTTTAGCCGTAAGTGCAGAACGTGTAATTATCGATACTTGCGGTAAGGGTTATCTCGAATCGGTTGACGGCTATCCTGTTTTGCATCTTAAGGGAACACCTGAAGAAATGGGAACCCAGTATGGAACATTAATGAAAGAAAAGATTACTGCCAATGTTGATTATTTGCTGGGTAAGGGTTTTGAAAAAAAGATCGAAATAGGAAAATTAAATATCCCCAGGAATTTGATCGGCAGTGTACTGGTAAATGTTTTTACTGAAAAGATCCCTGAGCATTACCTGATTGAAATGAATGCAATGGCAAAAGCAGCGGGTATTCCTGAATCGAAGATAAAAGCCCTTAACTTAATCCCCGAATTGTTTCACTGTTCCGGCTTTGCACTTCTTAAACAGGCCACTGTTGATAACAGACTTTATCACGGCCGAGTCCTTGATTATGCAGTGGACTGGAAACTTCAGCAAAGAAAAGTCATAATTCTGGCAGAACCGAAAGGAAAGATACCATTTGTAAACGTGGGTTATGCTGGTTTCATAGGTTCTGTAACCGGCATGAATACAGAACAGATCAGCATTGGAGAAATGGGGGGAGGGGGTTTAGGTAAATGGAACGGCATTCCGATGGCTTTTCTGATGAGAATGGTTCTTGAAGAAGCTGATTCTCTGGAAAAAGCTGTTTCTGTATTTACCGATAATCCGAGAACATGTGAATATTACTACGTCATTGCAGATGCTGAGAAAAATGACGCCGTCGGCATGAGAGCGGTTCCTGAAGAGGTTGAAGTTATAAAATCCGGCCAAAAGCATGAACTTTTACCCCTCCCTGTTAAAAATACTGTTATAATGTCTGCCGGAAAAAGATATAAACATCTAAGCAGAAAAATAAAAAATAATTATGGCAATTTTACAGTTCAAAAAGCAATAAGACTGATGGATGCGCCGGTAGCGATGAAAAATAACTTACAGAACACTCTCATGATCCCTTCTGAAGGACTCTTATATGTAGCGGAGGCTGATAAAGATGAAAACCCTGCATGGAAGCAGAAATATTATAAATTTGACATTAATGAACTGTTTCGAACCAGACCGAAAGAAAATTGATCGGAATATTAATAAATCATAAAAAATTACCTTGAAAACAAAAACCCGCGTTTGATGTTTTAAACAAAATCCTTATCATTTTTAATTATGGTCAAATACGTTCAAGACAGAGAAATTTATAATGAAGTAGTACTTCAGTACATGCTCAAAGCCAGTCAGTTTCTTTGGTTGGCCACAGCGGATATAAAGGATATGCATGTCGACCATAACGGTAAAATGATCTCATTTCTGGATGTTCTGTCCGAATTGGTATCCAGAAAAGTCGAGATAAGGTTGTTGCACGCAAAAGAACCCGGAAAGGCTTTCAGAAGGGATTTCGATAAAAACAGAAATCTCATAAAAGGAATGGAGATGATCTTGTGTCCAAGAGTCCACATGAAGACTGTAATCGTAGATGGAAAATTCGCATATTCAGGCAGCGCGAACATCACAGGTGCAGGCATGGGAGCAAAAAATGAAAATAAAAGAAATTTTGAAAGTGGTTTCATAACTGATGAACCTGCTTTTATCGATAAAGTGATGGATCAATTCGACAAAATATGGATGGGAGTTTATTGCAGGGATTGCCGGCGACGCGAATATTGTTCAAGTTACATGGATTTGGTTTAAGGCATGTGAGCAAATCGCTGATATGATGATTGTAATAGGCTTTGTATAAAAATGCCTCAGGAAAATTAGTTGCATTTTAAGCCGAAATATAGTTAAATCCCTTTTAATAAAGGATTGATCATGGCAGAGCCTGAAAAAAGAAATTCGAATAACAAGGCAGCTGATGAAGCTGTAAAGGATTTTGTTAAAGGCTTGTCTGAAGAGCATAAGATGCTGGTCGTCTTGAAAAAGCAGCTTTATGGAGGCAGCTGGGAGCCTATGCTGGACGATTTGAAGAACAGGCTTGAGGGAAAGCCTTATATTTTCAAACTGGCAAACAGGATACAGGATGACATTGAACGGATAGAAGAAATGAGGCAGTTTGAAAAGGAATATGGAGTAGATTTAGGGGATTTTGTGGAAGGGCCCTAAGATAACGGTTGATGAAAAGTATTAATTTTTAAGGATTTATAGTGATGTCGTTATACAGATTAAGATCATTTTTAATTTTAGCTCTTTTAATAGTTATTTCCTGCAGTGTTTGCTTCGGACTTGAAAGACTTGTAGAACCTCAGGAGGCAAGAAAGATAGGCCTTCAGATTAATTGGGAAACAAAATTCCCTTTAAGCAAATCCGAAGACATAAAGGACGTTTATGTGCTTGGCAGAAGGATCTATGTAATATCCAACAAAGGCTACATGGTCGCTATGAGCCGGAAGAACGGGAATATTATTTTCAGCAGATATTTGTCCAGGAACAGCCTGCCGGTTCTCGGCCTCGGCTTACACGATGATATCCTTTTTTCTGTTGTCGGAAATGAGCTTCTGGAGATGGGAACAGATTTCGGAGCGGACAAAGGCAGGATGAGAATACCTTTCGGTGTAGAGGCCCCCGTCAAAAGGAATGACAGGTTTTATTATTTTTGTGCCTCGGATAAAAGATTGAAGGGCTATACAGCTGACAAAAAAGTTTTATTGCTGGAAGTAGCAGCTGATGATACTTCACACTTGACTACCGTATATGCAGACAATGAAGGCGTTATATTCGGAACTGCATCGGGCTATTTAGTAAGAATTCAAACTGATGAACCGAAAAGAATATGGGAATTCAAGGCCTCGGATAAGATCATTGATCCTGTAGCCGTAGATGAAAACAGCGTTATTTTTGCCAGTGAAGATACGAATGTTTATCATATCAGAAAAGACAACGGGGATCTGGTGTGGAAATATCAGACTCCGGATATTCTGGAATATGCTCCTGCCGTTACTGACAAAGTCGTGTATCAGTTTGTAGATAATACGGGATTACTGGCTTTAGATAGAAAAACAGGGCAAAAGATATGGAAAATGCAGGAAGGAAGGGACCTGCTTGCGGAAATAGAAGGCAAAGCCTATATAATAAACAGATACAGAAATATTGTTGTGATGGATAATGAAAAAAAAGAGCAAGTCGATGAATTGATCCTGGAGGGGATCTCGGTTTATCATACCAATACCGAGGGAAATACTATTTACATTACAGACAGAGAAGGCAGAATTGCCTCTTTAAAACCGTTAGAAAGATAATTGATAAGTTAAATTTTTTAAGGGAAAGTGACTCAAATGGATGTGAAGATCAAAACGGCTTTAATCAGTGTTTCAAACAAGGAAGGTGTGGTTGATTTTGCAAAAGAACTGGCGGCAATGGGAGTAAAAATAATCAGCACCGGAGGAACTGCAAGAAAAATAAAAGAAGCAGGGATAGAGGTTACAGGCATCGAATCGGTAACCGGTTTTCCCGAAATGATGAACGGAAGAGTTAAAACTCTTCATCCTAAAATTCACGGCGGCCTTTTGGGTCTCAGGGCCGATCCTGAGCATAAAAAGGATATGCAGGAACAATCCATAGAGCCTATCGATCTGGTCTGCGTTAATCTTTACCCCTTTGAACAAACCATCGAAAAACAAGGCTGTACCCTCGATGAGGCAATTGAAAACATAGATATCGGCGGACCGAGCATGCTCAGATCAGCCGCCAAAAATCATAAATACGTAACAGTGGTTACCGACCCGGATCATTATGGAAAAGTACTGGCTGAAATGAAGGCAAAAGACGGAGCAGTAGGTATTGAACTGCGAAGCGATCTCGCAAGACAGGCTTTCGGCCTGACTGCAAACTACGACTCAGCCATCTCAAAATATCTCAACAGGCAAAACGGCATTGAATATCCGGAAAAAGTTTCAATCGCTCTGCAGAAGGAGCGTGACCTGAGATATGGTGAAAATCCTCATCAGACTGCAGCTTTCTACACCAAACCCCAGGCAAAGGAAACTTCCATCAGCACCGGCGAACTTTTGGAAGGCGGAAAAGATATCAGCTTTAACAATCTTTTAGATGTTAATGCCGCTTTCGAACTGGTTAAAGAGTTTCAGGAACCTGCAGCCGTAGTTGTTAAACACTTAAACCCCTGCGGCTGTGCAGTTGACCCCGATATTAAAGAGGCATACAGAAAGGCCTACCTGGGTGATGTCGTAAGCGCTTTCGGAAGTATCATCGCTCTAAACAGAGACGTTGACGAGCAGCTTGCGACTTTGATCATGGAATCCTATGCAAGATTCGGAAAAGAACAGGGAGCAAGCGGATTTTTTGCGGAAGTCATTATCGCCCCTGAATTCACCGCAGAGGCCTTGAACAAAATAAGAACCCTGAAAAACTGGGGCCAGAGGGTACGTCTCGTTCAGACAGGCCCCATAGAGGCTGACAAAAGAGATGACGATGAATATGATGTCAGGTGCCTTGTGGGCGGTATGCTGCTTCAGAAAAGGGACCTGGTGGGCTGGGAACCGGATAAACTCACCTATCCAACGGAAACCAAACCTACAGAACAGCAGATGGAGGATTTGAGGATTGCCTGGCTGACCGCAAAACACGTTAAAAGCAATACTATCACCCTGGCCAAAGACAGAAGACTCATCGGTGTAGGTGCAGGGCAGATGAACAGGGTTGAATCCGGCCTTATCGCTTTCAAGCATGCTGGCGGCGAATCGAAAGGTTCAGCACTTGGTTCAGATGCTTTCTTTCCTTTCCCGGATAATGTGGAAAATGCTGCCAAAGCCGGTGTTTCATGCATTGTTCAGCCCGGCGGGTCGAAGAAAGACGAGGAAGTCATTGCAAAAGCGAACGAACTCGGCATCGCCATGGTATTTACCAGCAAGAGGCATTTTAAACATTAATCTGTTGTTAAATTAAGCGGGTTTTCTTTAAGGATCTTAAATCAGTTTTCTTGCGAGTTAGATAAAACCCAAATAGTTTAAATTACCGTCACCGTACTCGACGCCGGCAAAATCAATGCCCGGGGAAGCAATGATGAACTCATTCAAACTTGCGGAGAATAAAAATATCCACAAAACCCAGCTGATGGGACGAGAAAGAGGAAATTATAAATGGATAAAGACAAAGTAACGATCTGTGTGGTGAACTACAAAACACCGAAGCTCACAAAACTCTGCCTTCGCAGCATCAGAAAATACACCCATTATCCTTATGAGCTTATGGTCGTCGATAACGACTCCCAGGATGAATCGACAGAATACCTGAGATCCTTAAACTGGATCAACCTGATTGAACGAAAAGATAAAACCACCGACGCAAGCGGCGGGTATGCCCACGGAGCAGCCCTTGACTTAGGCCTTGAAAACTGCAATACAAAATACTTCATGTCGATGCATTCGGATACCTTTGTCCATAAGACAGGCTGGCTGACAGAACTGATGGAGTACTTTAAAAAAGATGATCAGGTGGCATGCGTAGGCGGTGGCAAAGTCGAGATCACCGTTCCCTGGCGGCAATTCATAAAGAGGATCACCGATTATAAAAAATTGAAAAGAAAATTATTCAAAACCCCCGACCCTCTTGGAAAATACAAATATTACAACCGAACCGTCTGCTCGATATACAGAACAGATATCTTAAAAAAAGAAAACCTGACCTTCCTTATGGAACGCGAAAAAGGCTTCACCGTAGGCAAGAAACTCTACTTCGAACTCATTGACCGGGGCTTCAAAACCGTCGAACTGCCCGACAGGATCATGACAAAATACCTCTGGCACCTTGCCCACGCCACACAGGTAATGAATAAAGAGGAGTTTAATCTTAGGAATAAAACTAATCGTAAAATAAACCGGTTGATTAAAAAGATAATGAATTCACCGGAAGTTAAGCAGATCATGAAAGATGATTCCCTCGACAAAGAAAGGTCTTCCAGAATCGCCTGAATAATTCAGGTTTTTAAACGTTTCAGGAAAGATTTCATATTAAACTTATAATCAAGTGATTTATCGAAATATTTTCTGGCTGTATCTTTATCCCCTTCAGTCATCGCTGCTTTGGCTACCCTGTAACTTTCTTTTGACAATCTCTTTTCGGCAGTTTTTTCAGGTATCCTTTCTTTTCCGTCATTTTCGAAGTAAATCTTTTCCAGCACATTCAATTGAATGATCCTGCTTTCCACCAGACCGCCGAGTTCGTTACCTGAATGTCTCCTGCGTTTAAACACCGGTTCTTCGACGCTGTAGAACTTGTATTTTTTGGCAAGATTTAACAGGAAAAGATAAACTGCACATCTTTTCATTTTTGTATCGAAACCGCCTTCTTTTATCAATACCTTTTTGGGAAACAAAGTCCCGCAGGAATGCACGAACATACTTTGAAAAAGCTCTGCAAAAATATCTCCGTTATATGCTTTCCTTTTACACTTGCCGTAAATTTCCCCGTTTTTATCTATCCTGTAATAGGAACCGTAAGAGATTGCATCCTCTTGCTTGTCTTTTAATCTCTCGACCAGTTTTTCAAGTGCATCCGGCAGCAGCATATCATCGGAATCCAGAAAGGTAATATATTTTCCCTCAGCAAGTTCGATCATCTTATTTCTTGCCGCTGCATCTCCTGCATTTTCCTGCCAGTGGTAATTAACAGGATAATCCAGTGACCCAACGAATTCCTTCGTCCCGTCATTGGAGCCGTCATCCATGACGATCACTTCGAAGTCTTTATATGACTGCTCAAAAACGCTCTTAAGAGCCTCTTTTAAATAATCTTTACGGTTATACGTCGGTATACAAACACTTATTTCAGGCATTAACTATTACTTTCAAAATATTGATTTATAATTTAAATAATCATTTCACAAGAAACTATTTTATTAGCTGTCTCAAATTTTTGCTACTGCTAGCCATGTTTTGACATCTTTATTTAATCCTTCGACAAAATCAAAATTTTCAGGTACCCTGACGCTTTTATTTCTTATTATTTTTTTTAAATGATGTTTGAGATTTTTCCTGTAGACCTGACTGAAGTATTTTACTTCTTTAAAGTGAGGTTCAAGTAAGTTTTTTAAATCCTTCTCAGAAAAAAACTGAATATGTTTACCTTTTTTGCCATGTGCTTCGAAATCCTTTGGCCCGTTGGGAACTGAAATTATAAGTTTCCCTGAATCCTTGAGATGGTTCACCGCTTCCTTTATGAAATTATCCGGGTTTTGCAGGTGTTCCAATGTCTCGAAGGATATCACCAGATCAAAACTTTTGTCAATAGGCCACACGCCGTTAAGGTCTGCTTTTATAAACTCTATATTATCTTTGGGGAAATTTTTATTTGCCCATTGTATCGCATCCTCGCCGATATCCATTCCGGCCACCAGCTCAGCATTTTCGGCAACTATATGCGAACCGTATCCTACACCGCAGGCTGCATCACAAACAACGTCACCTGCTATGAATTTTTTGGCGAACATGTAGCGGGCGTAATGACGAGGATAATTTTTGTAAGCATTTTCTCTTGAAACAGGCCATGACCTGCCGTAAGTTTCAGGTTTATTGTAATTAGCTTGCAATTTGTATAATCCTTTAATAAAATCCCCAAATCAAAAAAGGAATTATAATTTTTACAAAGAAATTGTAAAGGATTTAAAGTGCCAGAGATAGGACTATTATTTTCTGATAATGGAGGTCTCCATCAATGGGGCAGAACAGGCTCTTTAAGCAGAGAAACTGCGTTATATAAACTCTTTTCACAAAACGGCTGGAATATAAACTTTTTCACCTATGATAAAACCACTGATTTGCCGGATTTAGACTTCCCGGTTAATATCTATCCTCAGTGGCCGGTGATCCTTCCAAAAAAATTTCGAAAATTTTATCAGAATATTTTACCATGGCGATATAAAAAAGCAGGAAGAAAACTCAATGTGCTTATAACGAACCAGGCTCACAGTGCAGGCCCTGCGGTTAAAGCTGCAAGAAAATGGAAGACAAAACTTATTGCCCGCTGCGGCTATGTTTACGGAGAATCTGCAGAAACACTGAGTAAGTCAGGAAAAAAAGTACGAAAACGCATCGAAAAAGAAAGATATACCTTTCAAAACGCTGATATCTGTGTAGTTCCTACTAAGGAATTGAAAGACTGGCTGATAAATAATTACGAGATCCCCGCAGAAAAGATCGAAGTTATCCCTAACTATGTACAGACTGATAAATTTTTTCCAAATCCTGAAGAAGAAAAAATATATGACATTATTAGCGTTGGAAGGCTGGTGAGCAAAAAACGTCATGATTTGCTTATTGATGCACTGGCCGGCACTGACCTTAAAATTTTGATAATAGGTGACGGCAGGGAACATAAAAATCTTCTCGAAAAAACCAAAAAAACCGGCCTAAACCTTGAAATCAAAAAGAGAGTAGATAACGACCGCTTACCTGAACTCTTAAACAGGTCAAAGATATATGTAAATGTTTCAAAATGGGAAGGGCACCCCAAGGCAATGATAGAAGCAATGTCATGCGGCCTTCCCTGCATAGGGGCGGATTCTCCGGGTATAAAGAATTTACTGCAGAATGGAAAAACCGGTGTTTTAGTAAAACCAGAACATGACAATATTAAAAAAGCAGTGAAAAGAATTTTGAATGAAAATGATTTGGCAGATAACCTCGGCCAAAATGCAAGAAAATATGTTAAACAAAATTTTGATTTAGAAAAAGTTTTTAGAAAATACGAAAAAGTTTTATTAAGAATTAAAATCTGAATTCTACTGGTTGAATTTAATCGTGTCTCTATTTTTGCCCCAACCAAACCAACCATCAAAATTAGTTTGGCCCAGGTTTCGATTATTTTCTTTTTTAATTGGTCTCCATGGCTCAAAAACTCCAACCTTGCTTGCATGGCTAAGAGTTGCTGCCCACCAAGCTAGAGTACCATGTTGAAATAATATTTTATCAAAAGATCTTATATAATTAAAATCATCTTTAATATTTTTGCCTGCTCTTACAACAGGATTGAATTTTTCAAATGCCGAATGTAGTGAGTTAAAATAATCAGCAGCAATTACTGGATCAATTCTTTTTCTCTTTTTAACTTTTGTATGGAAATCCATTTTTTTAACTTCTTTTGGTGTAATTTTTTTCCAAACCTTCATATCAGTTACTATGTGAAGTCGTTTAAAATCAAAATATTGGAAGGCTGAGATAAATTCTTCTGCCTGCACCTTCATTAACGGATGGTAACTAAATTTTTCTAAGAGTCTGTCTCCTAATCTTAAATGAAGAACTAAGTCACTGGTGTTTGTTTTAGGAATATCATTGAACCAGGAACGAATTTTTTTTAAATGGGGTTTATAAATAGTATAATCTTCCGGATGAGTGTGAACGATGAAATTACATGGTTCAGATATTTCAAAATATTTATGAAATTTTTTTTCCTTTGGTCCTATTTTGATTGTTTTAATGTCTTTTTTTAACCTGAAGGTGGCCTTCGGAACCTTAACTACTTCCAGTCCCTTACAACTTAAGTTCAACCCATAATGGTCAGCAAGTAATCTTGCGTAAACATATTGAAAGATATTGTTACCGACACCGTTAGTAAATATTACTTTAACGGTTCCTTTTTCAGGTTTTTTGAACTTAGAAAATAATTTCTTATGCATATATTTAATTTACTCTCGTTAAATTATTTTAAGAAATTTTCGCCCAGGGAGCTTTAATATCACCTGTGTTGACTAATTCAAGTAAGTATTCAGCCATTCGCTTACAATTATAGTTCGAATGGGTAAAATTCATTCCCTTTTTTGCAATTTGCTGTCTTTCAGAATCATTTTTTAAGTAACGTTCCGCCAGTTCAAAAAATTCTTCGTTTGTATCAAAATACCTCAAATGTTCCTTGTCTTTAAATAAGACTTCTGTATCAGGAACACGTTTAGCCAGAGTAAAAGTGCCGCAGGAAAGATAATTTGTCAGCCTGTCTGAATGGTACATACTGACATCATTTACAACATTAACACTCAAGGCTATTTTTGCACCTGTGATTGCATAATAAGTTTCAATACCGTCAACCTGCTTATTTCCTAAGCAACCGTATATTTTCGAGTCTTCCCTGTTATTAAGCTTTATGATTAAATCTTCTCTGTCCTTGTCACACGGAATTCTTTCATGAGAAAGTTTTCCTGTATAGACAATATTTGTCTTCCAGTTTTCGCTTACTTCATAAGGTCTTTGGATATCAGGATCACAGGGGTTGGGTAAAAAAGCACAGCATTTTACACCCATTTTTTTATAATGGTCAAAGAAGCGACCATAGAATGAAGTCACTAATACATCCAGTGATTTGGCAAGTTCCGTTCTTTTAACATTGTATTCCGGGAAGGGATCAACATCTCTCCCAACTATCGGAACACCAGGTGCAGACTTGTGAATTATTTCTATGCTCTCAGGGTCAAGATATTTTAGACTTACTATATATATAAGATGGGGATGATAACTTCTGATTTTCTCCGCCATCTTTTTATCAGTTTTTCTTTTAGCTGTTTTTTTTGAGAACAATCTTCCGGGCAAATAAGAGTTTTGAACCTCCCGATAACTGAATGTCAAAGCATCATGGCCCAGTCTGATAAAACCCTTAGGCCAGCGCCTTCGCTCTATCCTTACTCCCTGAGGAGAATCGGTTTTAAAATTTCCAATTATAAATATTCTTTTGACTTTTTTCATATTAGAACATCTAAAAATCAAAGTTTTCTGAATACCCAAGATCTATTATTAAATTACCTATCTCTTTTTTTACTTTTTCTTTTACTTTGGGAGTAAAATCTTTTTTCCATGCTCCGGATTTTCCTTTATTTGATATATGATTCCCATGGATATGTGTTACCTCGTCAAAGTTTTTGAAAGTATGATATTTTTGGGCAATATTGACATTTCTTTTAATGGAAGTTGATTTTAATATATCTTCTCTTTTTTTAGTCGAAAGTTTTATGTTAAAATTATCTGCAATAAAGTCTAATAGCAAATGTTGTTTTTCGGGAAAATATCTTTCATATCTAATCATAAAAACATTAGGCATTTTTAGGCTTTCGTAATAGGCTTCTTTATATTTTCGGCTTGTAAATAATTCTGCAGCTTTTAAAAGAGCATTTTCACTTCCATGTTCTTCCCAGATACTTGAAAATTTTCTTTTAGCTTGAGAACAAATTATATCTCTGGGGTCACGAATTGTAAATAAAGTAAAATTTATTGTTTTCTTTCTTTTGCCATGTTTTTTGTAAGGATTTAAACCAAGATTTTGAGCTATTTGAAATAAAGGAGTTGAACCGCTTGCAGGCCAGCCGGCAATAATTATGGCGTCTGGATTATGCACTGGGAAAATTTTGTTTCGCAACTGATAAAAACAATTACGAATATTTTTCTCAAATTTTTTATTTTTCTTTTTTTCTTGTCTTGAAAACAACATCTGTTTGTCTTTCGATTTTAGAAATCTAACGTTGGCATGAAAAAACCTGATATATAATATTATAGTTTGTATAAGCGCTTACTTGCATTAATAATTTTTATAAACGTTAATTCCATTCAAATCTTTTTTAATAACAAAACACCTTATCACAAACCAACAATATTTCCAGTCAAAATAAATTTAAAAAAACAGGATTGTAAATTTAAAAATATCAAAAAATATTGATAAATTTATCATTTTATACTTGATAAGAAAGTCCGTTTATATTAAATATCTCCAGAAATAAAGTGTGGGTTAATAAATAACGGGCATAGCCTGTAAAGGCATTTGAGTAAAAGGCATATCTAAAGGAGCAGAAGTTTTCCTGAGATCAGTGAATTGTTCGCTCTTTTCAGTCAGAGATTCTCTGAAAGCAGCGAAATATTCCCGCTTCGAAGCGGACTTTCCGCTGAAAGGAGGGAGTTTCCCGCTGGCCTCAGCGAAAGATCCGCCGGGCGGAGTGAATGATTCACTGGAGCCGGTGAAAGTTTCGCTGAAGGGAGAGAACTTTTCGCTCCTCGGAAAATCTGCGTTTTTGGCCTGAAAACAAGGAATTCAGGCTGAAAGTATTTTTTCGGACGTTAGATGAAAATATCCTGCAAAGGGCGGGATAATTATTTTTACATTTATTTGAAAGGAGTCAGATATGTCTGATTACATCCCTGGAGCAGATGAAGAGTTCCAGACTTGGGCGGAAAATTTCGTTAATTACGCAGAGAACAATGCAGCAGGTATCGGCCTTGAGCCGGATGACTTGATGCCGATCTCAACGGATCTGAGCACATTTAATTCTGCAATGACAGACCACACCGCCGCACGGCAGGAGGCAAAGTCCGCCCGCCAGACCAAAGATGATGCAAGAGAAAGCCTGGAATCCAAGATAAGACAGCTGGTGCGACAGCTTCAGGCATCTCCCGATGTCGATGATACCGAAAGACAGGCAATGGGCATCACCGTCCGCGACAAGGTACGCACCGCAAACGCAGGCGAGGTTACCACAAGGCCGATCGGCGTGGTGGATACCAGCCAGAGATTAAGGCACGAGATCAAGTTCACCGATGAATCTACCCCGACTTCGAGGGCAAAACCTGACGGAGTAATGGGCTGTGAGATCTGGGTCAAGGTAACCGCACCCGAAGAACATCCGCCGGCAAGTGCAGATGAGCTTAGCTTTGTTACCTTAGATACCGCAACTCCCTATACAGCCGAATTCGACGGTGCCGACGGCGGCAAGACCGCCCACTACATGCTGAGATGGGTAAAGACAAACGGCGAAAAAGGCCCCTGGTCTGAAACCGTAAGTGCAACCATCCCCGCATAAACATTTACACATCGGCTATCGGCTTTCTGAAATACCGGAGAGCCGATAGTTTTTTATCTGCCGGGAACAAACTCCCTGCCTCTTCATTCCGGCCTGTTCAGCATCGCGAAGCGATTCAATCTCTCCTTAGTCTGCCCCGAGCTGCTGACACTTGTACTGTATTTTTCAGACCTTTGCATAATGCAAAAAAGACACCTGCCAGACCAGTTGCCCGAGGGGTCATGCCGAAGAATTGAGGCATCCGCTAATTAGACCGATTGCGCAGCAATCTACATTTACACCACCGCTGAGGTGAGCTGAAATTAGCTGTCATCTGATCTCTAATCTCCTAACTTCTTTTTTAGGTGAGCTAAAACCATATATGGTCTAATCTCTATTATTTATCTTCTGCTTATCTGTGAATTTTTAATTGAATTCATTTCATTACATCTTGAAACTGTCCCTGTTTAAAGGTATCATTTCCTTTTTCAGAAGAAAAAGGATTGCTGAAAAGATCAGCCTTTAGATATGAGTTGTTAGACTTTAGATTTGTATTGTTATTTTTTTAAGCAAACAATTTCCAATTGAATTTCTTTGATCTATATAATGTAGCCGTGATGAATTCAGATAACTAAAAACTGTAAACTGTTAACTGAAAATTAACTTTTCACCATCGGCCCTGCGCAACCGACAGGGACGAAGTCCGGCTTTAATCATTCCATGTTAAATATTTTTAAAAATTCTTATTTCCAGAAGATAATTGCCAATAGCGGATGGTTGACTTTTGAGAAGGTCTTCCGGATGGGATTAGGACTGGTTGTAAGTATTTTTGTTGCCCGTTATCTGGGGCCGGAAAAATACGGAATTTTGAAATATTCGCTTTCTCTGATTGCTTTTATGGGTACTTTTGTTTATTTGGGTTTGAGCGGTATAGTGATCCGGGATATAGTAAGCAGACCGGGTGAGCAGCACAATACATTAGGTTCTACCTTTCTGATAAAAATGATCGGGGGAGTTTTTGCCTTTACTGTATTGATGGTCATCAATTATTCGACTTCTAAACAGAATGTGGAATTTTGGGTTTTGACTGTCATCGGTTTATCTCTTTTTTTCAGACCTTTCGAGACCATTGACTTCTGGTTTCATTCCAGAACTGAATCAAAATACAGTGCCTTGGCCAAGTCCCTTTCTTTTTTTATCAGTTCGACGGTTCAAATTTTGCTTGTGGTAATAGGGGCATCTTTAATTGCATTTGCAGCTGCTACATTTTTAAATTATTTCCTGGCGGCCGTTTTACTGGTAATATTTTATTTTTATCAAAAACAATCGATATTTTCTTGGAATGCCAGTTTTTCCAAGAGCAAAGAACTCATCGGGCAGTCATGGATCCTTGTGATCTCCGGTTTTTTGGCAATGGTCTATCTGAAAATAGATCAGCTGATGCTGCGCTGGTTGATCGGTGCAGATGAAGTGGGGATTTACTCTGTTGCGGTAAGTCTGTCTGAAGCCTGGTATTTTATACCATACGCGATTACTTTGTCAGTTTATCCAAAGCTTATTGAACAGAAAAAAGCCGACCCGCTGAGATATAAGAAAAACCTTCAAAAGATATTTGATATGCTTTTTTCGGTTTCTGTTATTATAGCCGTTATTATGGTTTGCATTTCCACACCCCTGGTCAATTTCATTTACGGAAAAACTTATACAAATTCCGCTCCTATCTTGATGATACATCTCTGGGCGGGGATTTTTATTTTCATGAGGGCCTTATTTAGTAAGTGGATTCTAATTGAAGACATGCTGATATTTTCACTATTATCTCACTTGGCTGGAGCGGTCATAAATATTGCCTTAAATTACATCTTTATCCCGATGTATGCAGGTAAGGGAGCGGCAGTCGTTACACTTATTTCATATGCGACTGCTTCGTATTTTGTCCTTTTCTTAAATAAAAGAACCCTTGAGGTGGCAAAGATGATGACAAAGTCCTTTATTTTCCCTTTAAGATTAGTTTACCACAGAAAGAGGGTTTGGAATTAAGGGGATGAATTCATTTAAAGATATATCAAAGGTAACCGAAGAAAAGTTATGCAATAGCTGTGGGGCATGTTTTACGATTTGCCCTTCAAAGGCAATCGAATTTAAGGAAACCATTGCCGGGTATTTATTTGCGGAAATAGATAAAAATAAATGTTCAAATTGCGGACTTTGTGTCGAAGTTTGTCCGGGCATAACTTTTAATAGGAATCTTTTAAATAAAATCCCCGATGACCCCTTTACAGGCAGTATAATCGAGTCATATATCGGAAAGGCCGTAGACAAAAAAATATACGAAAATTCACAAAGTGGCGGGGTTGTAACTGCTTTATTGTCAAATTTATTTGATTCAAAAGATATAGATGGAGCTATTGTTGTTTCAGGCTGTTCCGGTGAGCCTCCAAGGGCAAAAGCATTTTTGGCAACAAGTAAACAAGAGCTTTACCTTTCCCAGAAATCAAAATACTGTCCAGTTCCTTTATTGAAAATAATTGATCAAGTTAAGGATTCTGATAAACATGTAGCTATTGTGGGATTGTCTTGTCAGATACATGGATTGATAAATCTCTTTGATAAAATTCCGTCTCTTAAAGAAAGAATAAAATATAAGATAGGGTTGGTTTGCGACAGGGTGCTCTCAAATGCGGCAGTGGATTTCATGTGTAAAAAGGCATCGGATTCAAAGGCTGACGGCTTTGTTTTTCGCGATAAAAACAAGCCTGCCTATCCGGGTAATCCGGTAGTTAAAACTATAGATCAAAATGAAATCATACTGAATTCTTCTTTAAGAATGGCTATAAAGGATTTCTTTACTCCTCCTAGATGCAGGCTGTGTTTTGATAAACTGAATATCTTTTCTGATATTACTGTGGCAGATCCCCACGGCTTAAAATTCGATAAGATAAATGGTGAGTCATTGATCTTTGTACGAAACAATGAGGGACAAGAATTAATTTCATCTGCTGTCAAAGAAAATGTAATTGAAATCAGAAAAACTGATACTGAAAAAGCAATCCAAGGACAGGGGATAGATCAAAAACGCAGACAGTGGCATAATTATTCTAATGCCTGGCTAAAGCTTAAAAATGAATTACCGAATTATTATCAAACTGTGAGCAGAACTTCCACAAAAACAGGGCCTTCAATTAGCTGCAAAAAAGAATTAATTCAAAAATTTAATTTAGATAATCTATCAAATAGATGTAAAGTTATTTCAGTAGCAAAAAGATGGCTGAAAAAAAGAAGAAGAATGAATACTATTAAATGGCCTTTAAAACAAATCAAAAAGTTAATTAATTAAATAAAAGAAAAATAAATGGAAAGACATATTTGTATAGTAGGCGGTAACTTTTTCAACAAAGGTGCAGAGGCGATGACTTTCGCCGTTATCGATCAATTGAAAAAACAATATCCTTCTCATAAATTTGCTCTAATTGATTTTTTCCCTTTAATAAATAATGATGAAAAAAAGAAATATAATTTTCAGATATTTAATTTTAGTCTTCCTAAACTTCTCTTGTTTGCTCATTCAAAAGGAATATTTTTTAGCGCTAAATATTTTGCAAAGAATTTAATTAAAAAAACAATTGGTATTGTACCTGATAATGAAGCTACATTTAAAGAAATTCATTCTTTGCTTGATAGATGTGATGCAATTTTTGATATTTCGGGTTATGGATTAAGTAGTCATAATCAAAATATTTTCCAATCATTTTCTCTAATGGCGCCTGCTAAAATAGCTAAAAACTATAAAATACCATATATCATATTACCTCAAACATTAGGTCCTTTTCAATTTTCAAGTTACAAGAAAAGGTTTTTTAAAAATGATTTTGAAAACTATATACAACTTCCTAAGTTTATATTTGCAAGAGAAAGTGAGTCACTTAAGTTAGTATCGAAATTTCGCAACTATAATTTGTATAAGGAACTGGATATTGTTTTACAGTCAGGAAAATTAAATATTAAAAATATTTTAAACGATTTAGATGATTTTTATGAAACTGGAATTAATAATTATATTTGCATAATACCAAATGTAAGAATTTTAAGCTTTACTACAAAACAAAAAATATATAGTTTTTACAAAACCATAATCCCTTATTTTATGAAACATGCAAAAAATATTCTATTTTTACCACATGCTAAAGATGATTTACCATTAATTAAAGAATTAAAATCAGATATATCAAATGGAAATGTTTTTTTTGTTGAAGAATTATTATCTTCTTTAGAACTTGAAGAAATTATTTTTAAATCTGAAATAACCTTAAGTTCTAGATTTCATGGACTGGTGCTTGGGCTTAAAAATGATGTTCCCTGCATTTCAATAGGATGGGCAAATAAATATCAAGAATTAATGGATTATTATAATTTGAAAAACTATTGTTTTGGACCTGATATTTTAGATTCGCCTGACAAATTTATTGAAAAAATAAGTCATTTTATGCGGCAAAAAAAAGAATTGTGTCATATATTAAACGAAACTAATTTAAAAATTAGGAAAAATAATATTTTTACTAAATATGATTTTATTTAGGATAGTGCTATGATTTCGCTAGTAATGCCCGCAAAAAATGCTTCTGATTATATAAATGAAGCAATTGATGCCATTTTAAATTCTGAATATAGCAATTGGGAATTGATAGTTATAGAAGATCATTCTGAAGATAATACCTTTGAAATTTTGCAAGAATATTCCGAAAAAGATTCTCGCATCAAAATTTTCAAAAATAAAGGAATAGGAAAAGTCGATGGTTTAAACTATGGCTTTTCAAAAACTTCAGGTGAATATATTAAGTGTATCGATGCAGATGATATTTTAAAGAGTGATTTTTTTAATTCTTTCAAAAAAATTAAGGACTTTGACGCTTTATGCCACGATGCATTTATTACTAATGAAAATGGAAAAATTATAGGTAAATACAATATAGATAAAGACATCTTAAATCAGAACTATGTTTATTGTTTAAAATTTTTAAAAAGCCCCCCCAGGTGGACATGGACATTTAAAAGACATGTCGCTGAAAAAATTTTTCCGATGCCAGATGAATTACCTTTTGAAGATGTCTGGTTTTCTTTGGTCATTAAAAAATATTCAAAACAAATTAAACACATTAATAAACCTCTTTATTATTATCGACAACATTCTAACCAGGTATATGGTGGTATTTTAAACTCCGGGAAAGAAGTAGTCCAGTTCCGGGCAAGACGTATTCTCAAACTATTAGAAGTTATTAAAAATGAACCCAATAAACAACTTGTAAGTGAAATAGACGATATAGATAGTTTATTCAGTGATATTAAGACTTTTAACGAGTTATTGTCAAAAGATAAGTTGAAAGTCATTGAGATTGTCAGGTCTAAAATCCCACTTTTTTTGAAAGCAAAATGTTTGATTTATCGAAAATTTAATTTTTTAGCCCCTTTGATTATAAAATTTAAATGGTTGATCGACAAAAAATCATAACTGAAATAGACAAAAAAAACATAAGCTTTATTTTTATTTCAGTATTAATATTAACATATCCAATTAATGTCTCATTATTTGCGATCAGGCCGGTAGATGTGGCTGTAATTCTCTTTGCTGCAGTGGGATTCAAAAATTTTTTTTCTTTTAAAAAAAGGTATTTAGTTTATTTAATTTTCTGGTGCTGTTTTGGTTTAAGCATATTCAATGGAATTATAAGAAAAGGGATTGTTAATTATAAACATTTTATTTTTGTTTATAAATATATTCTTCCCTTTCTTTTATTAATTTTGATTTCAAGATCTGAAATAAAATATACACAAATTCGTAAATTATTATATTTGTTGCTTCTCAGTGTTCTAGTTTTAGCTATTTATGAGTTTGTGTTTTTAGCTTATTATAAAACAGACTTTGTAATAGAAAATTTAACTTTAAAATACAGGCCGACATTTCCTTTCACCAAACCTTTTATTAATGGAAAAGGTTATAAGGGCGATGCCCATGTTTTATCTTCTTTTTTTTCAAATGCCTTTTTGGCCATTTTTCTATGTCGTTACTATAAAATTTTTATACATGATTTGAAAAAGACAACCTATATTGGTTTAATTATGATAGTCTCTTTAGCCCTAATAATGACCAATAGCCGTAATGGTGTATTTACAATTTTGGTGATATTATCCTGTTGGTTAATATATAAATTCTTTTCTACGGATAATAAAAACTGGCTTAAAAACAAAAAGGGGATTGCAATAGTTTCGATTTCTTTTCTCTTTATTGTTTTAGGAATTTTTGTGGTGTACCATATAAGTTCTATGGATATGCCAAGACAATCAAACATAACGAGAACCTTTTATTTTAATTTTAAAAATGAACAAAGTTCAATGCAAAGAATCACCAATTTATTTGATGTTTGGAAACTGGTAAAAAATAACGGCCTTATTTTAGGTATAGGCATGCAAAGTTCTTCAAAAAGGTTTTTTGACGGAGGTATTTCAGCTTTGCTTGTTAGTTCAGGCATTATGGGATTGATTGCTTTTATGACATCGATAATGTTATTTCTGGTAAGTTTATACAAACAGGCGAAGGAAAATAAGCGACTAAATGTGTTTGTTGTTCTATTGTTAGTTTTTCTTAATTATTCCCTTGCTTGTCTTATAACGGAGTTTTTTCTTGTTTCCAGAAGTGTTGTTCCTGTAATGTTATTTATAGGCCTTTTAGCAAAACTTATTTCAATAGAAAATTGAAAATTTCCATAATCACAGTCAGTTATAATTCCAGCGACACTATCGAAAAAACTTTAAGATCTGTGGCAGAGCAGTGCTATCCTGATATTGAACACATTATAATTGACGGAAGTTCAACGGATGCAACGCTTGACATTATTGAAAAACATAGATCTCGGATTGAGAAGGTCATCTCAGAACCTGATGAAGGAATTTATTATGCGATGAATAAAGGGATTGAAAATTCAACAGGGGATGTGATAGCATTTCTTAATTCCGATGATTTTTATAAAGATGAAACTGTAATATCAAAAGTCGCTGAGAGATTTCAGAACAAAGATATCGATGCAGTTTACGGGGATCTTGTATATGTTTCGCCAAAAGATGAAGATAAAATAATCCGTTATTGGAAAGCGGGAAATTACAAACCAGGTGCTTTTTTAAAAGGCTGGTTGCCTCCCCATCCTACTTTCATTTGCCGAAAAGAAATTTTCCAGAAGTATGGAGTATTCGATACTGAATTTAAAATTGCAGCAGATTACGAACTGATGTTTCGTCTTATTGAAAAGAATAACATAAATATTTATTATGTACCGGAAGTCTTAGTTAAAATGAATAACGGTGGAACCTCAAATAGAATAACGGGAATTATAAAGGCAAATTATGAGGTTATGAGGGCTTTCAGAAAGAACGGCTATCCCATCAGCCTGAGAGCTTCTATAATGAAACCTCTGCTGAAAATACCACAATTGTTTTTAAGACCTGGATTTAAATAACGCTAATGCGATTACTGATTTTTTTCATAAATATCATTTTAATAAATATCTCTTTTCTGATCTCATATCAGCTGAGATATTTTGGTGATATTCCGCCTAGAAGTTTTACACCTTTCAAACAAAGTTATATTTTCCTGACCCTTATCTTTATACTGGCACTTGCCTATGCAAAAGTATATAGAAGAAGGTTCAGGTCTTACTGGCTTCTTTTCGGCAGGGTTGTTACAGGGATTACGATCGGGACTGTTTTCAGTATTGTTTTTCTTTACCTGTTAAGGATAAGATGGTCTTCTTTTCCTTCAAGCGTCTTTGTGATTAATTACTTTCTTTTGACTGGTTTAATTTTTTCTTTTAATGCTATCATTTATAAAATCAGGGGTAAGGTAAAAAAAAGACTCGTTGTTCTTGGCGAGGACAGCGTTTTCGACCCATTCTGCAAGAAAGCTTCCCTTGTACAAATTAAACATATAAATGACATCGATGAGTTGATGAAATGCAGGGATATTGACGAAGTGGTACTTTGCCGCAATATTGAAGATGACAGCAAGCTGAATCTCCTGATCTATCTTCTCAATTCAATGAAGGTGCCTGTATCTTTCAGCCCTGATCTATATGCTGATCTTATTTATGGTAAATTTCAAAATGAGCATGCAGTAAAATTCTTATCTACGTTCATAGGCAACAGGTCTGATTTTGAGGAATTCCTTATAAGGATTGTGGATGTTACTTTGAGTTTTATAATGCTTGTTATATTGAGTCCTTTATTGCTGCTTATCTCCTTAGTTATCAAAATTACAAGCGAAGGTCCTGTCATATACAAACAGAAAAGGGTCGGTAAGGACAGCAGAGAATTTGTCATCTATAAGTTTCGGACGATGGTAAAAGATGCTGAAAAAATAAACGGTTTGGAGCCTGCTTCGGATGGCGATAAAAGGATAACAAGAATCGGTAAAATTCTCAGGATAACCCGTTTAGATGAATTACCACAGCTTTTAAATGTACTTAAAGGTGATATGAGCCTTGTCGGCCCAAGGCCGGAGAACATTTACAGGGTTAACAGGCACAAAGCTCTACAGGGAATTCGGCTTGCAGTTAAACCGGGTCTTACAGGCCTGGCACAGATAAGAAGTTATTACGACCTTCACCCCAAGCATAAGATCAAATACGACTATCTATACATACAGAGAAGATCATTCATGCTGAATCTTTACATCCTTTTAAAGACTATCCCCGTAGTCATAAACAAAAAGGGCCAGTGATCTATCTCAACTTATAAATAAGCACCGTCTTTTTATTATCCTTGTCTGCAAATTTCTCTACCGGCTCGGTATCCATTTCAATATTCACTTCACCGTCTTTTTCAAAAGCGACTAAATAGTCAAATCTTTTTAGATTTTTAATTTTGTCTTCGTATTGATGATATTGTCTTTTGCTGTAAAAACCTATCCTTCTGTCAAAAACGGCTATCTTTGCACCGGAAGGTGCAGACTTATTGAGCCATTTGGCTGCATTTAGATAATGTTCCTTATCGTAATTTATCGGCCTGACAAGTTTCGGCACACAGATCGCCAGCCCTACCGATATGCAGATAATAACGAACTTTTTCGTTTCCTTCTGTTTTTCACTTTCTTCTTTTTTTCTGTTCAGCCAGCTGCCTATTGCCCTGAATCCTTCCGGTACGAAAAAGACAAGCAGAGTTAAAACCGGCAGTACGTGTCTTCCGCTGATATAGCCGTAATCTGCATGCAGAAGTAAAAGAATTATCAAATAAAAGATTAAAAGGGCGGAAATAATGAACGTTCTGAAATCCTTTGCTCTTTTTTCTTTCAGATATACATACAATCCGAGAAGGGCGAAAGGAAAGAAATAATACATCATCTCTTCTGAAAGTGCCTGCAGTAATCTTCCAAAGCCGTTTACATATTCTGCCGGGCCGGCTTGTAAAACCGCAGGCTGGTCATAATTTCCAGTTATTTCAAGAAATTCTTTTGCCTTTCTTGGAAGTATCTCTCCTCTTGTATAAAGATAGGGAAAAATAACTGCTGCAAAACTTATAAAAAGCAAGGCACTCCAAAGGATGAGTTTCTTTTTTTCTATTTTCTGCCATTTTAAAAAGAATAAAATTGCTGCCCACACAAGGCCGTATATAACTAACTGGGCGCATTCCACCCGGATCATATGGCCAAGTCCCGCTATCACACCTGCGACAATGAACAACCACCATTTCTTTTTTTCGAATCCCTTCCATAGAACAAGTATCCCGCTTGATAAAAATAAAAGATGAGGCCAGTCCCTCAATACATCAGATCCCATTTCGGCAGGGTACGGCAGAAACAAAAGTATCAGAATCGCCCGGAAAACATCCTTCCTGCCGACTATTCTCTTTCCTATAAAATAAAGCGGGATGATCGAAAGAGTCTTTAATATCAAGGTAGCCGTCTGTCCAGAAACTATCCAACCTGACATGGATTCAGAGTTAATAAATATAGATAGCAATTTATGCATGCAGTAAGTAAAAAAAGGCACACCGAAAGGATGCTGTCCTCGGATAACTTCTAGCGGCTTTGATCCGAATTTTTCAGCAAGTTTTAAATAATAAACCCCGTCCTTTGATATCATTACCGCTGTAGCAATAAGATAAAGCCCTATTGCCAGGCTGAAAGCCGTCAGAAAAATTATCTTTCTTCTATCGCCTCTGAAAAATTTGCCTTCCATGACATACTTCCAATTAAAAATTCAATAAAGTATGAGTATCGAGGCACAAAAATAATATAAAAGTGAGTTTCAGGCAACAAAAAAGAGAGGTAAAATATTTATCCTAAAAGCAGCAGACTTCCGGCCATGACCGCCATTCCGGCGATCGTTCCTATAATGGTCAAATGATGTTCACCGTATTCTTCTGCCGAGGGCAAAAGCTCATCGAATGAGATATAAACCATCAACCCCGCAACCCCTGCAAAAACCACCCCGAATACCATATTGCTCATGAAACTCCTCAAAAACAGATACCCTATCAAGGCACCTACAGGCTCAGAAACTCCCGAAAGAAAAGATAGCGAAAACGCCTTTTTCTTACTTCCTGTCGCATAAAATATCGGTATCGAAACTGCTATCCCTTCAGGAATATTATGTATGGCAATAGCTATGGCAATAGCGATCCCCAGCTTGACATCGGTTAAGGCACTTGCAAATGTCGCAAAGCCTTCCGGAAAATTATGGATCCCGATGGCAAGGGCGGCAAAAACCCCGGTCCTCATCATTTTCTGCGAAAATATCGCCTCTCTTTTCTTATCATCAAGTTCTTCAACTTTATGCATCTCATGCGGGTTCTCAAATGAAGGGATAAGATTGTCTATCAAGGCAAGTACCAGTATCCCGGCAAAAAATGCTCCTACTGCTATCATATTTGCCTGCCTGGCACTTGCTGCAGTTAGTATGCATTCCTCTGCCTTTGGAAGTATCTCCATAAATGAAACATAGATCATTACTCCTGCAGAAAAACCCAGGGCACTTGCAAGCATCCTGGTGTTAGTTCTTCTGGCAAAAAAGGCAAGCCCGCTTCCGATCCCCGTACTCAGACCGGCAAATAAAGTCACCCCGAACGCAAACCAAAAATTCCCGCTTTCCATCTAAACTCCTTTTAAATGTTGATTATGCCTTCCCGCTTTGTTAAAAATAGCAAAACTTTTACTTTTTAATGTTACTGCAAAATTTATCATAATAATCGGTTTATGACAATTATTAATCTTTGGAGTATTTTATGAAGGAAAACAAAAAAGCGGTCATCTTCGATCTGGACGGCGTTCTGGTTGACACCGGGAAATTCCACAAACAGTCTTGGTTCGACCTTGCAGAAGAGGAAGGTTTTGAAATGACAGATGAATTCTTCGATGAAACCTTCGGCATGCAGAACGAACAGATCATCCCCGAACTGGCAGGAAAGGATATATCCGCAGAAAAGATAAAGCAGATGTCAGACTGGAAGGAAGCAAGATACCGCAAACTTATAGCAGGGAAGCTGGAACTCTTAAATGGGGTTTATGAAACAATAGTTAATTTAAAAAATAGCGGCTTTATTCTCGCCATCGGCACCTCCACGCCGAAGATCAATCTTGACTTCCTCCTGGACAATGTCGATATAAGGGAATATTTCGATGCCTTCGTTACAGGCGAAGATGTCCAAAACGGCAAACCCGCACCCGATACATTCTTAAAAGCTGCAGAAAAACTCAACGTGAATACTGAAAAATGTATCGTCATAGAGGATGCTATCCCTGGCGTAAAGGCGGCAAAAAATGCCAATATGAAGGTTATAGCAGTTACCACCACTAGAAAAAGAGAACAGCTCAAAGAAGCCGGCATCATCGTCGATTCACTTTCCGAACTCAAAATAGAAGATTTCGAAAAACTGTTAACCTTATAAAAAGATATTGCGATTGAATTAATCGAACTTCCACCTTCGTATTTTATCCTGCCCTAAGGATCCTATCCTTAGTCATTTCGACCGGAGACCGGCTATGCCGGTTGGAGCAGAGAAATCCATGGGCGTAAAAATGATTAAATAAACAAAATCTTAAACTCTCCAATTATTTCTTGGACTTAAACATAGCTAAAATAAAAATTTTTAAATTTAAAATGAACATTTGAAATACAAGGGAGGTATTCCTATAATTAAAATTAAACCTATATTTTTACTATGAATGGAGGAACAAAAATGAAGTCTAAAAGATTGTCAAGAATTACCCTCGTATTGATCATTTCTGTTATTTCACTTGCCCTTATTTTTACCGCCGGCTGCAAGGAGAAAAAAGCAGACGCTTCGGTAAATAAATCCGAAGTTAAAGCAACGCAGGATCGTTCTATGGATAAAAAATGTACCATGGATAAACAGAAAGCATCATGTTCAAAAGAAATGAAAGCCTGCGACAAGGAAAAGAAATCCTGCAGCGAAGATGACAAATGTACAAAAAAAGACAAAGAGTGCGATAAGGCCGAAGCATGCGAAAAGGAAACAAAGTGCTGCGGTGCAAAAAAAGAATGTGACAAAGAAACAAAATGCTGTGAGAAAAGCGAATCCTGCGATAAAGACAAGAAATGCGATAAGGCAAAATCCTGCGACAAATAAAACGGGATAATATCTTCAAAAATAAAAGGGCAGTTTCAAAGCTGTCCTTTTTTAATCCCCATTATATTCGATCTATTTTTCTATCCTTTCCAGTTCCCATACCGCTCCCTCAGGATCCGGACAATGCGTCAAAACCTTGCCGTCCTTCTCCCAGGGCAGTTTCGCCCCGTACCTCATCGCCTGGGCATCTCTTATTATAGCAAGAAACGCACTGTTACAGATCCCGGCCGGAGTAAAACCTCCGATCTCGAAATTATTTCCCTCTTTATAATACCGACAATCCCCGGCCTTAACCACTGTTGCCTTAATCTTGATATTCTTTTTATTATTCATAGTCCATAACTCTTTTCTAAAATTAATTCCAACGACGTAAATATAAGACAACAATAGTCTTACATAAACCCAATGTCAATAATTTTATGAATATAGTATTTAAAAAGGGAAATGCGGGTACGGGGAATCGAACCCCGACCTCCAGCTTGGGAAGCTGGCATTCTACCGTTGAACTACACCCGCAAAAAAAAGGCCGAGAGATTTATTATATCCCGGCCTGTATTTTTATCAACAAATTTTCCCGACAACTCTGAAAATATGATTTTTAGCTGTCGTTAAGCCTTTTCGAAAATGAAACGATTGTGATCGGAATCTATCTTCACAGTGTCACCTTCAGAGAATTTGCCGTCAATTATCTGCGTCGCCAGCTTGTTCTCAAGCCTCTGCTGGATCGTTCTTTTGACGGGTCTGGCACCGTATGAAGGATCGTAACCTTCAGCCATGATCTGTTCCTTGGCATTTTCCGTAAATTCCACGTTGATCTTCTGGTCCTTAAGCCTGTCTGCAAGGTAACTCAGCTGAATTTCGACGATCTTTTTCAGCGTTTCCTTATCAAGCATATGAAAGACCGTCACTTCATCGATACGGTTAAGGAATTCCGGCTTGAAAACCTTCTTCAGTACATCCTTAACGTGCGCCTCGATCTCCCAGTCGGCACCTTCTTCCTCGCTGAGCTTCAGTATCTGTTCACTGGCGATATTGCTGGTCATAATAATAACCGTATTCTTGAAATCGACTGTCCTGCCCTTGCCGTCCGTCAATCTGCCGTCATCGAATACCTGCAGCAGAATATTGAACACATCGGGATGGGCTTTTTCGATCTCATCCAGCAGAATCACTGAATAAGGCTTCCTTCGGATACTCTCGGTAAGCTTTCCGCCTTCTTCATATCCCACATACCCCGGCGGCGATCCGATCAGTCTTGAAACCGAATGCTGCTCCATGAATTCGCTCATATCCAACCTTACCATCGCATTAGGATCATTGAAAAGGAATTCCGCAAGTGCCTTTGCAGTCTCGGTCTTACCGACACCGGTAGGACCCAAAAATAAAAACGTTCCGATAGGGCGGTTGGGGTCACCGAGTCCCGCACGGTTTCTTCTTACCGCATTGGATACTGCCGCAACTGCTTCATCCTGACCGACTACGCGTTTTTTGAGCAGGTTCTCCATATTCATCAATCGCTCGTGTTCACCGGTCAGCAGCTTGGCAACCGGGATCCCTGTCCATTTCGCAACGACCTGTGCTATTTGCTCATCTGTCACTTCATTGCTGATCATAGTATCTTTTTGACTCTCAGCCAGTTGTTCTTCATTTTCATTCAGTTCCTTTTTTAGCTGTTCGATGGTTGCGTATCTCAGCCGTGCCGCCTTTTCAAGGTCACCTGACCTCTGGGCTTCTTCGAACTCATGCTGTGCCTCTTCGATCTTCTGCTTAAGCTCCTTGATCTTATCGATCTCCCCCTTATCCTTCTCCCATTGTTCGGTCAGTTCCTTATCCTTCTTTTCAAGCTCTGCCAGTTGCTTTTCTGCCTTTTTTAATCTCTCCTGGCTGGCTTTGTCACTTTCCTTTTTCAGAGCTTCTCTTTCGATCTGAAGCTGTACTATCTTTCTTCGAATGCTGTCTAACTCTGCAGGCAGGGAGTCATTTTCGATCCTCAACTTCGATGCCGCCTCATCTATCAGGTCGATGGCCTTATCCGGCAGGAACCGGTCGGTAATATACCTGTTTGAAAGGGTAGCAGCAGCCACCAGCGCAGAATCCGTTATCCTCACGCCGTGATGTGCATCGTACCTGTCCTTCAGTCCCCGCAATATCGCAATAGTCTGCTCAACTGTAGGCTCATCTATCATCATAGGCTGAAAACGCCTTTCAAGCGCTGCATCCTTCTCTATATGCTTTCTGTACTCGTCTATTGTAGTTGCACCTATGCATCTCAACTCACCCCTGGCAAGCGAAGGCTTCAGCAGATTACCTGCATCGACGGCACCTTCTGCCTTTCCTGCTCCAACGATAGTATGAAGTTCATCGATAAACAGGATAATCTCTCCCTCTGCTTCTATAACCTCTTTTAATACCGCCTTGAACCTTTCCTCGAACTCACCGCGGAATTTCGTACCCGCGATCAAGGCACCCATATCCAGAGCGATCACCCGCTTGTTCTTCAACCCTGCAGGAACGTCACCTTCAACTATCCTCTGAGCAAGTCCCTCCACTATAGCAGTCTTACCTACTCCCGGCTCACCAGTCAGAACAGGATTGTTCTTGGTCCTTCGATTAAGTACCTGCATGCACCTTCTTATCTCTTCATCTCTGCCGATGACAGGGTCCAGTTTACCTTTTTTGGCCATATCTATAAGATCGATACTGAATCTCTCAAGTGCCTGGTACTTGCTCTCCGGACTCTGATCCGTTACCTTCTCGCCTCCCCGGATATCTTCGATGACTTTCTGGATTTCCTTGGTCTCAACCGAATTAAGCCTCAAAACCTCTTTTGCATCACTCTGTATAGAAGCAAGTGACATAAACAGATGCTCTACACTCAAATATTCATCTCCCATGGAATCTGCCCGGTTCTGTGCATCCAGAACCACCTGGTTAAATACCGGGTCGGGCATTATCTGTGCAGATTCAGAACCTTTCGGCAGACGATTTATTTCGCTTTCTGTCATACTCCTGATCTGTTTTAAATTCGCTCCCAGCTTCTTGAGTACATCCACCACCAGTCCGCTGTCCTCTTCTATAAGGGCCTTGAGCAAATGCAGTGGCGAAAGGACTGTATTTTTCTTGGCCATTGCAACCTGCTGAGCAGTTGCAAGCGACTCCTGTGCCTTCAATGTAAATTTATCGAATTTCATGTAACATCTCCTTTTATTCGTTCTATTTGTTTGATTTGTGCAAAATCTGTGCCTTTATTTCTTTTTGAATGTAAGTCATTGTTATTACAGGACTTAAGAATATCACCTTTTAATATTATGCCAATTTGGCAGATAAGTTTGTAATTTTTTTCAATTTTTTGCTATTCTTGGGGAAAATTTGCAAAGGAGAGCAAATGGCCGTTATTGTAGGAATAGATGAAGCAGGATTGGGCCCGATATTAGGCCCGTTGGTGATTAGTTCGACCGCTTTCAGGCTACCTGACCAATATCTGAAAAAAGACCTCTGGCAGGTGCTGAAAAAAAGCACAGCCAACAAGCGAAAACATTTGGCAGGCCGTCTTTTAATTGCGGACAGTAAAAAGGCTTACACAAAATCTCTAGGCTTAAAACACCTTGACAGAACAACGCTTGCTGCACTTTCCTGCCTGGATATTAAACCCCAAAACCTTTCCGAATTTTTAACGCGGATTTCAGACGGCTCAGTAAAAAGGCTGTCTAGGTATAAATGGTACGCTGAAATTAAAGACAGCAGGTTAAACCCCTCCTCAAAGGACATTCAGCTCGCATCCGCCGTATTTGCAAAAGACCTCGAAAAAAATAACATGTCCCTTGCCTCCGTCAACTCCTCATGTATAGATGTTGCCTGCTACAATGAACTCATAGATAAGATTCAAAATAAGTCATCTGCCGTTTTCGGAATAACCTGCCGCCACATCAAGCAGGCCTTCGACAAATTCGGCCGTGAAAATCTCCAGATACTAATAGACCGCCAGGGCGGACGCACCCGCTATGCAAAACATCTCCTGAAAATGTTCCCCAAAGCAGATTTGAAAGTATTAAAAGAAACACAGTCCCTCTCAAGTTACCGGATAACACAAGAGGATAAAAAAATGAAACTGCACTTCATGATAAAAGCAGACGACAGACACCTGCCCGTAGCATTGTCATCAATGATTAGTAAATATATCCGGGAACTTATGATGGCAGAGCTGAACAGTTACTTTTTGAGTTTTAATAATAATATCGAACCGACCGCCGGATACTGGAAGGACGGAAAAAGATTCCTGGCCGATATAGAAGAACACTTGCCAGAAATGAAATACGAGAAAAACTTCTTGATACGCTCAAGATAAACTAGAATATTATCTTTATTCCGCCTCTTCTCACTACCCTTATAACAAGTATGCCGTTTTTGTACCACCATTTCGAGGAATTAATCACTTTTTCAGGTTTTCTTTTTGTAAATACTTCGATTTCTGCAACTCCGTTACCTGTTATATTTTTCACCCCCACGGAGATCTTTTCTTTATTACCCCTGGCAAGCGAAATTATCGCTCCTTGAATATGTCTCAGCCGGTGTACATAAGGATGTTCTACCGGCATGGTCGGAGCAATAATTACTTCTTCTTTTTCCGTCAGATCATTTCTTAATTTCCCGACTTCAAGATAGTCACCCAGCAAAACAGCCGGGGCGTTCCTTACCTGCCATTGTACCTTCGTTTCCTTCACCAGCCAGTTCAATGTCCCGCTACCTTCCGCCTTAATCCGCAGAACACTTCGCTTGTCATTGGATGAGGGCAATTTAAAACTGACTGTTTCTTTATCCGAAAGGGCACCGGAATAACCGTAAAGCTCCTTATCGAAGTAAACACCCGGATTAACCGTCTTATCTTCAGATTCAGCTAAAAATATTTCGAACTTCTTAATAATGACATCTTCTTTGAAGTTGCTGAATTTCGCTCCAACTGCCATATTCAGAATATTGTCAGTTCTGCAGTCGTTGTAAATGATCTCACTCAACTCAAGTTCCGGGATGCTGAATACATGCTCTGTAACCGGCTTATCTTTATTCAATTCCATCACAGAGCTCTCAAGATTCACGAGCCTGGTATTTGTCCTGTCCCTTACCTCGCAAAGAAAACGCAAATTCGCACCTTCGGGAAACTCCCCCGTTACCCTGACCTTGTACTTTTTGCCTGCAACACAGCTGTAATAGCTCCTGTGAGAAACTCTTTTACCCGGAGCATACATCGTCTTTTCATAAGATTCGTCACCGTCAGCCTTTATCTTCACTCCCGGATTAAGCCATTTCCAGCTTTCATCTATCTTCTTTTCATTTTCCTCACCCGGCTCAAATGAAAATCCGGGCAGATGCTTGGTCTGCCAGTTCTCATTGACCCGTTGCGTAAATACAGAAAGATCCGAATTCTCATTAATGACAACCTTTTTACTGCCGGCCATGTACAGCTTTCTTTCAAGCGATTTGCCAGCATGATGGTGCCAGACCGGAATCATCTCCCCGTCATAAGCACCGCCTTTTCCATAGCAGACCTCAAAAGGACTCTCTTTGTCGAACGAAGTGGTTATATTCAAACTCTTACTTAGCTCTTCATGTCCTTCGGTCTCATCGAAGAATTTATCCTCTGATGCATTAAACGCCCTGACTTCGAACTTATCCTTTTTTATCTCGAAAAATATCCCGCCGAGATTATCATCCACCGCCGGATCATCCTTTTCTGGATTAAATCCGCCTATCCTCCCATTCGATACGTACATCATATTTTTTCGGGTTATAAGATCATAATTATGATTGTGCCCGTGCATCCATGCCACGATCTGCGGATTCTTCTCGAAAATTTCGAACACTTCTCCGCTGTTTGCAATCCTGCGGTATCCCGTATCCTCGAACTTATCAGTCGTACCTTCCAGCGAATTATGACTCAAAATAACCGTGGTCATATCCTTGTTCACTTTAAGGTCTAGCTTAAGCCACTCAAGCGTCTCTTCGCTGATGTAAGACATCATTATAAGTTCCGGCAGCGAAACGAAATGTATTCCCTTTATGTTAAAACTGTAATAAGGCCGGCAATGAAAACTCCCCAGATTGTTCACACGCCACTCCGGATCACCCTTTAAATCCGAGGGATACTCATACTCACCTGATGCTATCTCATGATTGCCCGTCACATAATAAAATGGAAATGTACCGCATCCTCCTGCAATTGTATCGGACCAGTCTCTGATATCATCTTTCGACGCATCGTTATGGAATCCGTCACCTGTATCTATGAAACAGTCAAGAGAGGGGAACTTTTTTACGATCCTTTCCATCATCTCAGCTTGTTCTTTCACACTGGGCTGCTGTTCATTAACCCACCCGAAATGGGCATCAGATACTATAAATCCTCTCAGAGACTCCACTTGCTGATCACCGTGCCTTTCTTCCCAGGCCTCTGCAATGGCTTTCTTAGGCCCTCCCCAGAATAAAAATCTTGCACTTGCTGCACTTGCGAGTTCGAGAAAACAGCGTCTGTTAATCTTGTAGCTGTCGTACAAGTTCAACTCCTCCTGTAACTGGTATTTCTAATATTCGATAAATTCTTACCCTCATTTACTCTAAGGATAATATAGCGGGTATAAACAATCCGGAAAACTCTTTTTAGAGGTTCTCAATTCCTCACCCGCTCCTTATCCCTTTATCGTCGAAAATACCAGCGTGCCATTAGTTTTTCTGCCATTTAATTTAATTTTAAGAATTATTCATGAGGTAAACCTAAACCCTTGTTATTTTTTTCTATGTAAGTTCGGAATCACTTTTCTTTCTTATCCAGATAGGCGTTGACCAGGCACGATTTTCATCTTTCTGTACAAGAAGAATGTAATAAGGCCTTTCATCCTTTCCGACAGGGGAACACTTGAAAGTAAGTTCACAATCTCTTTTACCAGGTTTTTTCTTTTCGATTAGATTCATGCCGTTAAAAAGACTGATGCTTTCGATCGTATCAGTACCGGCTGCCTCAACTTTGAATTCAAAGGGGCCTTCAACATGAATACTTTCACCCATTTTTGATCCATTTACCGAAATATTCAGATATATCCGTTTACCCGTAGTTCCATAAGTTTTTCTTTTTTGATAACTTCGGATTATATCTTTACGAGTCAAATTGCTGCTTCTTACTGCAGTTATTCCCTGAGGGTGGTCGTGACTAGGTGTTAATCCACCGGCAGATCGTCTACCGGGCAATCCAGTATGAGAATCTGAATCTGCTATAACTGAAAGTTTATATCCTTTTTCAACGGCTTCCTGGTATGATATTCCTATTTTACCACGCTTCCCACCATAAAGAGAATCTATCTCCCAGGTTCCATAAGGACTGAAAGCGTCACCTAGATCAGAATAAATCTCAATCCCCGGTGTCAGAGGATAACCGTCTTTAGCTTTAGTTGTTTGAAGCATTTTATAAGGAAAATAATTACCGTGCTTATGTGGTATAAATATGACATGATCCAGTTTTCTAAGTTGTTCATACCTTAAATCTACGTTAACGCGTTTTGAGGGGAAGTAAGTATTTATATTATCCATTTCCATATCTGCATAGTAAACGTTCATATGGAAATTTCTGCCTTCGGGAGTAGTTCCTCCTGTCTCATATCCTACTAAAGCCCCGAATCGTCCAGGTTCATTGTATTTAGCCGCTGTATCGATAGTATCCTTCCAAGAGTCCCACCTTGAAACTTCGTAACCAAGTTTCCACTTAAGTAATCTTCCGGCGCTGCCGCTTTTTGTTGGCGCTGTCCCTCTATGATCGGAAATTGAGACGAAATCAAGTCCAGATATGTCCCTGGCAAAGCTGTAAAACTCATCCATACTTCTGCCCCAGCACTCTGAATAGCAGTTGTGGTTATGTATATTTCCCCAGTAAATTGGTTCTTCTACTTTATCCTTAACAACTATCGGATTGCTTTCGAACTCTTTGCCTGTGGATTCAAGTTTTACTTTTATTCTGAATGTCCCAGGCTTGGAGATTGAAATATCTTTAATAATTTTTGAACTCTGATCTGAATCTTCAAATACTGCTTCTTCAGGTAAACCTTTAATATTTGAGTTTTCAGAAATCGTCACTTCGCCTTTGTAAACAGGATTACATTTACTGTCGAATCGATCTACCACACTCAATTTTAAATCGAATTTATCCCCAGCTTCTATAAGTGTCGGACCGAAAACACGCACTTTCTCTGCCTTATCTGCTACAACTGTGGCTTTTGGTATTTCCCATTTAGCATCGAACCAATTTATTTCACCAGGAAGGCCATCCCACATTTTTCTGCGATCATCAAGTGGAGTATCAATGTATTTTTCTCTCAAATTTGAAAATACCATTACCGGAATATCTTTCATCGGTATAGGATTTACAATTGCTTTGATTTTTCCGTTTTCCTCTTTATTACCGAGTCTTAATGCAAAATTTTCTCCGGGTTTCAGTCCGTCAGGGAAACTGAATTTTAAAATTGTACCAAGTCCTGTTACTCTGCCTTTTTCTAATTTGATGTTAGGTAACTTTCCTTTATAAGGAACTATCTTATATTCTTCACTTGGGTGACAGTGGAAAAGCGATTTTACACTGTAAGGTTCGATCGATATTCGATGATAAGAATTTGGAGGCATAGTCTCGTCACCATGCATATATCTCAATTCAAGGTTGGTATTTTCACCGGAAACTAAAACTTCGGGAGAAAAACTCCATTTTCCGGGTACATCTCCGCTATTCTCAGCAAACAATCTACCGTTTGCAATAGCAAGGCTCCACACACCTGCCGCTGCACTTCTCTTCAAAAATTCCCTTCTGTTTATAAAAATATGTCCCATTCTATTAAACCCCAGTTTAAACAAAAACTTTAACTTCCTTATCTGAAATATTGTTCAGGTGCAGGATACCATTCTCAAATGATTTAATCTCGGCACCTTCTATTCTTTCAGGCTTATCCTCAGTTGCAATTTCGATCTCCGGCTCACCCATCTTCTCTTTTATTTTTATTCTCAGCATTCCATCTTCCAATGGCTCGATGACGGCTTTCTTGATATTTCTCAATCTGTGTACAAAAAGATCTTCATCTTTTGTCATCGGAACAATCACGATTTCATTCTTTTCAGAATAACTGTTTCGCATTGGCCCGACCGTCAATTTTCCTTCATCATCGGCAACCGGAGCATTCCTTACCTGCCACCTAGGAGCAGTTTCTTTAACAATAAATGTAAGCCGCCTGTTGCCGTCAGCCTTCACCTTATACACATCTCTGGCTGCCTTGTGTTTTGACGGAAGTTCAGCCTTGAAACCCTCGCCGTAATTAACTTCGCCTTTCCTGCCTTTTTCTACGTCACCGGCTTTAACAGCAGGATTCAAGGTCACTCCGTCATGCTCTGCAAAACTCACCTCGTATCTCTTGACAATCACAGGCTCCAGCAGCCCCTTAAACTTTGCACCTATACATATCTGAACCTCGTTATCTGACTCCTCATCGGAATAAATGGTCCTCTTCTTTTTCACATCCGGTACTTCGAAAATATGTTCGAAGACCTGCTCACCCGCCTTGACATCCTCATATTTTGAAACAAGTGTTTCTATCCTTTCAAGTTCCTTGTCATTTACCCTGCAGATAAACTGAAGTTTCTGACCGCCTTTACCCGCATCGATACCGATCTTAACCTTGTATTTCATTCCCGGCCTGCACCTGTAATAACTCCTCTGGCCCCAGGCTGCTCCGGGACAGAACATCGTCTTGGCTTTTTCCGGATCATCCCACGCCCTCAGTTTGATTCCCGGATCAAGAAATTCCCATGACTGTGCCTCCTTATTCTCATCTTCCTGAGGCGGATGAACATTGAAACCCGCAAGGTGCTTAGTCTTCCAGCCGGGATTCGTCCTTTGTGTGAACACGCTCAGATCGCAGTTTTCATTAATAACCTGGTTTTTTGCTCCTCCTATGTAAATTTCCCTTTTCTTACCTGCTGAATGATGATGGTAAACCGGTATCTTCTGGCCGTCCCTTGCTCCTCCGTAGCCGTAATAAACGTTGGGTTCAGCCTTGCAATCCAGCGAAGTTTTCTTTTTAAGTGTATGGCTCAAATGATCGAATCCCCCCAGCTCATCGAAAAATTTATTCTCGGTAGCACTGAAACACCTTACCGTAAAGTGTCCCTTACCCGCTTCGAAATATATCCCCCCAAGATGTCCCTCGCCGTATTTCGGTATCTTCGGCATAAATCCGCCTATCCTACCATTGGATACATAGATAGTTCCCGCCTTCGGCACAACCTCGAAAGTATGATTGTGTCCGTGCATCCATGCAACTACATTCGGGTATCTCTTGAAAAGTTCGATTATTACATCACTGTTACAAGTCTGTCTGTAACCGATATCACTGAAATACTCGGTTGTTCCTTTAATCGAATTATGACTCAAAACGATCGTGGTCTTATCCTTATTCAGTGCCATATCCATCTTTACCCAGTCCATCGCCTCTTCGGAAAGATACGACATGTTGTACATCTGCGGCAGGGATATAAAATGCAGCCCCTTATAGTCCCAGCTGTAATAAGGCCGGCACTCCAGGCTCCCTAGTACATTAGCCTTCCACTCCGGATCCCAATCATGACTGAAGGAGCATATCTCATGATTACCCGTAACATAATAAAAGGGCAGTCTACCGCACCCTCCTGCTATTATATTAGTCCACTCACCTTTATCGGGATCTTTCGCATAATTGTGATGGGCATCACCGGTATCGATGAAAAGATCAAGTTCTGGAAAACGCTTCATGATCCGACTCATCATCTCGTTCTGTTCAGCTAAAGTAGGCTGAGCATCTCCTCTCCACCCCAGGTGCGCATCAGAAACGATAAATCCCTTGAACATCTCATCACCGCTTCCCGAAAGGTTCAGATTCGCCATTCCCTGCATATTCTTCAATATACTGCCCGAAAACGCTGCTCCTGCTGATATTGATAAACCTGAATTGATAAATTCCCGTCTTGTGATTTGCTCTTTCATTTTTAAATCCTTTTCTGAACAGAATTGCTTCAAAATACCTTTTACTTTTATCTTAACAGATTAAGCCGTAAAAACAATTTTTATTTTAAACGCTCCTTAACCCGCTCTTATTTCACTTCTAAATAAATGCTTGTATGGGAGCGAAGATAAAATAGTTAATCTATTCCTGCGGCAAAATAAAAATATTCTGCTGTTCTGTGAAAAACGAAAATTAATTCTTGCACAATAGTAATAAGTAAATAAAGTGGAAATATTGATATAATCGGTAATATTAATTAAATAAGCAGATAAAGCACAACTAAAATAAGTTTTATCTTCTTTTTATGCGGAGAAGGTCTCACAGGTAAAAGGCATTTGTTAGTGAATAGCTGGTCTCTATTCTGAAAAATATATTTCTTTAAACAAGATTGTACTAGTGTACACAGAAAGGAGGTCCCTTATGATACCCTGAAATCAAACCTCATTTTAATTTTTAATCTAAACTTAAAGGAGAAATATTATGTCGAGAAAGTTAATTTTGTTAACTTGTGCAATTCTTTGCTTAGCTTTCACTTCCCAATTAGCACTTGCTGCTACAAATAATTATTGGGATGATGGAGGCGGAGACCACGCCTGGTCAACAGGTGCTAACTGGGTTTTTGATAATGAACCTAATTCCAATGATATTGCAAATGTAGGAGCAACCGACGTAGGTTCTGGCAATTGGCCGGTTCTTAGTTCATCGGTCTCAACCATACACATTCTGAAAATCGCTACAGGTTGTGATGCTGAACTTACCGTTAATTCAGGAACTTCACTGTCTACAAATGCAAGATGCATGATTGGTTTTGAGAATTATAACGGAACCCTTACCATGAACGGTGGAACGATTGATTGTGGTGGCCAGTTACAGGTTGGACCAAAAACAGATTCAAATGGTGTCATCTACCTTAATGGTGGTACATTGAATGTTTCTGCTTCATGCGTACTGCCTTACACGGTAGATGCAAATGCTCACATCTTTTTAGATGGGGGGACCTTAAATGTGCAGGGTACGAACTTCGATATGAGAAACGGCTCTGAAATGGATATCACTACCGGTACCCTAATTCTCGAAGGTGATGCACTGGGCGAAATTCGAGCATTTGAAGAAATGGGTTTTCTTACTGCATACGGCGGCGATGGCGAACTGGTGTATGATTACGATGATACAAATGCCGGCAAAACCACTGTCACTGCTACTGTAGACAATGCACAGGCTACTGATCCTTTTCCTGCAGAATATGCAAGAGACGTAAATGTCTCTACCACTCTGTCCTGGACCGCTGGATCAGGAGCTACTAGTCACCAGATCTATATTGGCCGCGACAGAGTCGATGTGAACAATGCAGATACCTCATCAGATGAATACCTCGGCTCCTATGGTTCTGCTTCAGCAGGCGTTTCAAATCTCGCCTATGGAGATGAATACTATTGGAGAGTGGACGAAGTTGCAGGTTCTACTACCAAAGGTAAGATCTGGAAATTCACCACAAAACTTGATCCCAATGCTGCAAGCGACCCTGACCCCGTTAATCTGGCAGAAGGTATCTCAACTTCAGGTACAACCTTAAGCTGGACTGCTGGCGACACTGCAACAAGTCACGATGTCTATTTCGGCACTGATTACTACGAGGTCAGAGAAGCTGATACCTCCTCTGATGAATTCCAGGGCAACCAGGGCGGTACTACCTACAGCACAGGTTCTCTGACAAATCATCAGACCTACTACTGGAGAGTCGATGAAAAAGATGCTTCCAATAACTACAAAGGGAATGTTTGGAGCTTCACTTGCTCTCCCTATACTCTTGATTATGACGTCAACTGTCCCGATACGGTTTACCTGGTAGAGGTAGGCGATGTCAATGGTCGTGAAGAAGTCCTAATCGGAACTTTACAAGGACTTATTGCAAGAGATAAACCCGAGTTGTTCGTTGTAAGCAACAGTGACAAATTATGGGTCGGTGACCTAAAACAGAAATACGGGGTAGATGTAACTTACGTCAATGAAGTAAGAGGTTCAAAAAGCGTCGTCGAATGGTGTATAGACCATTACAGCAGCTTCATAGATGGTTACGTTACCTACGACGTCGATACGAATAACGATTCGCTCTCTGCTGCCGTTTCAATGGCAGGTGTCCTCGATTCTATCGCTGTTGATGTGGATATCGAAAGCTATGCCACTGATGCAGGACTGACTGAACAAATGGATTGCACCAGCAGAGACGACAAGTGGGTTTATGATAATTACTGGAATCAGATGTTCCATGAAGCCTTATGGGTTCAGACCGATGATCTCGTAAACAGCTGGATGGCGGGGGTAAACAGAGACCTCTCTACAGCAGTCAAAGGCCTGACCGTTTGGAACAGCAGTTCTTCCGAAACTGATACTATGTATTCTGCAGTAACCGATAACTCTCCATGTTTCGGCTGGGATGACCCCGCTGCATCAGGGGAAGGGGATTCGGTGGATTACCATGCAAACTACAACATGTATCAGATTCCGTCCGATTCTGCCAGGAACCTCTCATATCTTACCGGTATGTCCAATTTCGAACCCGAAATTGACTACAAGCAGACCGTAAGAGACAAGACTTATTCAACAGAGAGCAATGTTCATTATGTGACATTTATCCACACTGATATGGATAATATTACCACTCAGCTGAACGGAACTGCATGGGCAATGGGGCCGGATAGATACGGCCACCCGCGAAGAGGCGATTTCGCCATGGGATGGGAAATGGCTCCAACTCTCATGAAGCTTGCACCTACAGTTGCAAAATGGTGGTATCAGGACGCTACGGAAAACGATAATTTCATCGTTCCGTTCTCAGGAATGGGTTACATCCATCCACATGAATTCCCGGAACTTGACCAGATGACTGATCAGCTAGAAAGATACATGCTCAAGTCCGATCAGACAGTAGTCTGGATAAATTCTGACGGTGATAATTTCGATAGTGCCTACAGTGACGTCGCACAGCATTATACCAAGATCGACACATTCCGCGGGGCTTTCATGAGCGGCGGGCCTTATCACGAATGGAACGGAGATATCCGCTGGTACAACGGCAAACCGTTCATCGGCGTCAGAGACTCTCTATGGGATGGTTACGAATCTGCTTCCAGCCTGACAAGCGCCATAAACTCAAGATCTACTGACCCCACCAGTGAAAATGGCTACTCAGCAGTTATAGTTCACGCATGGAGCAGAGACTTAGACGACGTCGCATATGTCGTTGACAATGTCGATTCGGATGTAAGGATCGTAACTCCCGAAGAAATGGTAGAGCAGATTTATCTGAACTTCCATCCTTCCAAGGCAACCAGTCCATCTCCATCCGATGAAGATACAGACGTATCTGTTGAACCGACACTTTCATGGACTTCAGGTGCCTCTGATTTCGATGTCTACCTTGACACCATCTATGACCGTATCGAAGTTGCGGGAAAGAGTTCACCTGCTTACGTTAGTAATCAAGCCTCCAATTCTTACAGTCCTTCGACTCTCGAAGAAGGTACTACATATTACTGGAGGATCGATCCGTGTAATAGCTATGGACCGCAAAAGGGCGATATCTGGGAATTCACTACTCTCACAGATAATAACGCTCCTGCTCCAGATCCTATGACATGGGCTTCTGAGCCTAATGAAACAGGTGATAGTTCCATATCCATGACCGCAACCACAGCTTCTGATGATTACTTCGATGTAGAATACTACTTCGAATGTACCGCAGGCGGCGGAAATGATTCCGGCTGGCAGTCAAGCGCCACTTACGAAGATACCGGCTTAAGTTCCGGCACACAATACACCTACAGGGTTAAAGCTCGCGATACCAGTGATGCCCAGAATGAAACTGCCTATTCTACCTCTGCCTCAGCAACCACAACACAGCCCGATACTGCTGCACCTACACCTGACCCCATGACATGGGCTTCTGAACCTAACGCAACGGGCGATACCTCTATTTCCATGACCGCAACCACAGCCTCTGATGACAGTGGTGTAGAATACTACTTCGAATGTACCGCAGGCGGCGGAAATGATTCAGGTTGGCAGGACAGTACCACTTACGAAGACACCGGCTTGAGCTACAACACCCAGTACACCTACAGAGTAAAAGCCAGAGACAAAAGCTCCAATCAGAACGAAACCGCTTATTCCACTACATCATCTGCTACCACCTGGACTGACTCTACCGCTCCGACACCGGACCCCATGACATGGTCTAGCAAACCAGCTTCTACGGGTACAAGCTCGATCTCAATGACTGCAACAACAGCTTCAGATGTCAGCGGTGTTCAGTACTACTTCGAATGCACTGCTGGAGGCGGAAATGACTCAGGATGGCAAAGTAGCGCTTCTTACGAAGACACTGGCCTTTCTGAAAACACCTCATACACTTACCGTGTAAAGGCAAGAGACCAGAGTGCAAACAACAACGAAACATCCTGGTCAACATCCGAATCCGCTACCACTGATTCTAGCTGCGGTGCCGCACCGATGTACCGGGACGGCGTAGTTGCCAACGTATCTGCTGCACACTCTGCAGCAAATGCAGCTCTACCGCTCCTGCCATCTATTCTGGCATTAGCAGGATGGGCAATTTCTCGTAAGAGAAAATAAGGTGACGACAGGGCCCTCAAAAAGAGGGCCCTTTTTATTTTTTGGAGAGGAAAGTTGGAAAACAGAATATCGATTTTTTTGTTCATTCCTATTCACTGGTTCATTTCGATTGTCAGAATTCGTCCACCCCCTTAATTAATATAAAATTTATGTATCTCGAAATAATTTCGGGATGAGGAAAGGAATATAACTAAATTTCAAAGGTGCAAAAAAATGAAAAATTTGAAAATTTCTTTAGGGCTGATTCTTATATTAGCCTTAATTCTAAGTACACAGGTTTTTGGTGATCACCTTTACGTTGCCGATATCGAATCATGGCTTGTAAAAAAACCGAAATCCATAGAAATGATGAGTTATCAGGGTGCCGTAAATGCTAATGCAGGCTCACCGATAATGTATTGTATTGTTTATAAGCCTACCGATCAGGACTGGCTTGACGACCTTGAAGATTACCATGGATATACTTCCAGTACCTATAGCAACCCCTACGATGCTTACACCGATCCGAATCTAAACCAGTACTGCGATGAATTTGTAGTTTATGACAGGACTGACTGTAATCTCGCCGTTAATGCTGCTGTTACTCAGGCGGGTATACTCGGCTGCATGGTTGTGGAAAAAGATGATGTTGATACTTTTGTCAATAGTTACGGCTTCAGCCAACACACGGATTCCGATGCAAACCTTTGTGGATACTGGAATAACAATGAAGATTGTCAGTCTTGGCAGTATAATAACCAGTTAAACGATTGTAACAGCACTATCTACTGTACAAGCGAAGGTACCTTCGAAGGCAGAAACAAAGCCGTCGATTTTTGTGTCTCAGACAGTCTCTTTACATTCTGCCTGGATACCCATGGAGTACATATATCGGATGCAGAAACTACACAAAGAGATATTCTAGATTCGTATGAACCCAATTCTATCGGCACCGGCTGGTGGTCAAAGGAAGGTTATGACATTGAACGCATAAGTGAATACGGCCATACTTATGCCGGACAGGGCGTAAATCTCTCGGTTTTTTCACATCTGGATCCCAATATTGGTGATCAGGCCAGATGTACAAGCCTTAGATCATTCGACCCCAACAAGGCTTATGTCATGTTCTCATTTACACAGGGTGATGCAATGGATAACTGCAGAGACGAAAACTTAAGCCAGATTAATGCAGTTAGCATCACCGATCCTAATTACTTGGTTTCGGAAAGATATCCATTCGGCATGATGCATTCCACCATACAGGCCCAATGGCAGCCTAATATTCCAGAAGCTTTGTATGAAATGGTTGATGACAACCAGATGTGGTCTGGCAAGGGATATGGATATGCGAATTGCACTGCTCTCGACGATTACGGACATTTCGAGGGTCATCTGGCAAAAGCTCGTCAGGCTATGAATACTATGGATATAAATGACTTCATGCTTAACGATACAGAAGCTGAAGGCGATCCCACATATAATATCGTAACAAAGATCGCCCAGGAAGTTCAGCCCCGTTCTATCATTTACAAACACCAACTCGACCTTGATGACAGTGAAGATGATGAAGTGACTTGGATCGAAGGTGTCCCGGTTTTTGCTGATCCCGTATTTAATGCCGACAACGACGGTAACGATGTACTTGTGAATCAAACTGTAAATGCAATACAAACCTCAGCTGAAAAACGTACATTCTTCTGGGTATTTCTGGATCACGCCGTAGACGCTCAGGAGATCGAACCTGTTATGGATGATATCGCCGATGATCCCAACATCATTATTATGCCACCGGATGAATGGATCGAACTGGCTATAGAGAATGAACCAAACATTATCGACAAATCACCTCATTATGATGTTCAGCTTACCGATGACACTTTCGTAAGAGAAACTGCTCCAACTGAAAGTAACCCTACTGATAAGCGATTAAAAATACGAACTAAAGCTGACGGAAATGACATTTACTCATATATGAAATGGGTTATCGATTATGATAAAGGTACCATTACCGATGTCAAAATGAAATTACACTGTAAAAATAAAGACATTCCAGACACTACCGTATATGAAGTTTCAGATAGCAACTGGAGCCAGACTACAATGACATGGAACAACAAACCAAGTTACGGCTCTTCAATCGATTCTAAAACTACAACAACGTATGTCGACGAATGGGCGGAATTCGACTTAAGCAGCTACATCACCGCAAATGGCACGTATTCTCTCTGCTTAAGAACTAGTGTCAGCACCCTTGGCATGGACTGGAGCAGTAAAGACTCTGCAAACGATCCCTGTCTTGTTGTAACGAGAGATATGCCTCCAACTCCCGACCCCATGACTTGGTCTTCAAACCCCTCTGCTGATGATAGCTATTCCATATCAATGACAGCAACCACTGCTACGGATGATAATGACAGTGTTCAGTATTACTTCGATGAGATCACCGGTAACCCTGGTGGTACAGACTCAGGCTGGCAGTCCAGCACAAGCTATACTGACACCGGCCTTTCAGAAGATACCCTTTATCGATATAAAGTGAAAGCACGAGATACCGGTACATATTCTCAGGAAACTGAATATTCCATAAATAAGTCAGTGACAACACCTGTAGATAATACTGCTCCGACACCTGACCCAATGACATGGTCAACACAACCCTATGCTGTAAGTGACACCGAAATATCGATGACAGCTTCTACCGCAACAGATGATTCAGGCAGTGTTCAGTACTACTTCGAATGTACCGCTGGCGGAGGAAACGATTCCGGCTGGCAGTCTAGCACAAACTACAATGACACCGGCTTAACTGCAAGCACACAATACACCTACAAGGTTAAAGCAAGAGATACCAGCTCAAATAACAACGAAACTTCCTATTCCTCTACCGCTTCGGCTACTACAATGGATGAACCCGACACCACTCCTCCATCTGCACCTACAGGACTCGGGGCAACGGCAGGAGACGGACAGGTATCTCTGGATTGGGACGATAACACAGAACAGGACTTCGATAGCTATTCAGTTTACAGAAGTACAACCTCAGGATCTGGCTACAGTTCCATCGCTACCGATGTTGCAACAAGTGACTACACTGATTCTTCAGCTTCTAATGGTACCACATACTACTATGTCGTAACCGCAGTTGACAATTCAAATAACGAGTCGACCTATTCAAGCGAAGCCAGCGCAACTCCACAGGACTCTACCGCTCCGACACCCGATCCCATGACCTGGTCTAGCAAACCCGCTTCCACAGGTACAAGTTCCATTGATATGACTGCAACAACAGCCTCAGATGACAGCGGCGTTCAGTACTACTTCGAATGCACTACAAGCGGAGGCCACGATTCCGGCTGGCAAAGCAGTACTTACTATGAAGACACCGGGCTCTCTGAAAACACCTCATACACTTACCGTGCAAAGGCAAGAGACCAAAGTGCAAACAACAACGAAACTACATGGTCGACTTCCGAATCCGCTACCACTGATTCTAGCTGCGGTGCCGCTCCTATGTACCGTAACGGCGTTGTGGCAAATGTATCTGCTGCACAATCCGCGGCAAATGCAGCTCTACCGCTCCTGCCATCTATATTGACATTAGGCGGCTGGGCTATCTTCAGAAGGAAAAATAAATAATTATCCTTTCTGAGATAAAGCATACAAAAGCGTGGCGATAACCTCGTCACGCTTTTTTTATTTTAAAATTTGCCCTCATAATGTTATAATCCCAAAAAAAATAGAGGTAAAAATGCAGACACCTAAAAAACAGATGCAAATGATCTTAGACGGAAAGGTCCCCGAATACCCCCCGCACTTCGAGCTTTTATTCTACCTCGAAAAAGAATTCATGAATATCGACCGCAACCGGCTCAACGAAACCTGCACCGATCCTGACAAAATGTCAAAAACCGATCTCGAGGTCAAAACCCGACTCGCAGAAGAATTCGACTGGGCCGCTATCTACGGCACGTCCCTTTTCAACCATGTAGACAACATCGCTCAGATCACAAAACTAAAAGACAAACTTGGCCAAAAGGCCCTCATCTACGACTTCGACTCCATCGGCGTATTCTGGATGCCCACCGGCTCCGAACTAATGGACTTCGTCGTAACCCTGTTCGAAAAACCAGACGAAATGCACCAACTGGCAAAGCAGAAACTGAAAGACGGCAAGGAACTCGCAAAGCAGATCCACGACGCCGGCGCAGACTTCATCATCCACAATACAGACTTCGGCTTCAACTCCGGCCCATTCATCTCACCGAACCACTTCGCCGAATTCGTCACCCCGTACATGACCGAACTTGTAGCCTACATCCACGACCTCGGCCTCCCAGTAATCCTACACTCAGACGGCAACCTGAACGCCATCCTCGACCAGATAAAATCTACCGACATCGACGGCTACCAGTCAGTCGACCCGCAAGGCCACATGGACATAAAACAAGTCCGCGAAAAATACCCCGAATGGATACTCATGGGCAACGTGAACTGCGCAATGCTCCAGGACTGCATCGAAGATCAGATTAGAGAATCCGTCCGGTACGCAATGACAAACGGCGGCATCGGAAAAAAATTCATCTTCTCAACTTCCAACTGCATCTTCGAAGGCATGCCCCCGCAAAGCTATGAAATCATGCTCAATGAATACAACAAGTTAATTAAACAGACCCCGTAAAATTAATATGAACTAAAACAAAACACGATTTTTTAACTAAATAGCAAAGTGACACTGTGCCTATGCGGATAATTAATATCTGCGTGGCACCTTTCTAACTGCTTTTTAGAAAGGTGAAATATCTGAACCAAGCCAATGCTGTTTATTACAACGTGTCGTTCGTTAAATCTCTTCCATTATCATATTTGCTGTCATTTCGACTGAAGTGAGCGATAGCGAACGGAATGGAGAAATCTTTACCGCCGTCACCTTCAGTTTCGTTTCCTGACGCCAGTCGTTCCGAACAAACGTGAGGAATCCGCTAAAAAGTCGATTGTCATCATGTCAAGTCCTGATTAAAAGTTGTAACAATAACTTGTTCCTTAATCAATCCTGC